>CAKOON010000046.1 GCA_934098565.1 uncultured Bacilli bacterium | reverse complement strand
TGTCAATCATTTTTGAAAATGTCTTAAAAAATTTTATTTATTAGCACTAAATTTTTTTGAATTTAGTGCTAATATTTTAAGCAACATTTTCTTTTCTATGTTCTTGAGTATTTACAAATTCTTCGAAAGATTTTCCTTTCCAAGGATGAATCATCTTTGGGATGTATATTCTTCTAGGTTTTATTTCTTCTATATCATCAAAGTTTTCTGATTTTGCCTGTACTTCAGATATTTTTTCTAACGCAAATATAGATTCATCTATTGTTGCATATAAATCTCCATTTAAAGCTTGTACAACTACACATTTTGTACCTTTATTAAAATAAATAGGACATCCAGATTTATTTATAAACCTATAATAATTATTTTTAAATTTAATTGAATGTCCACAATCCACAACTCTTTGACATAATACAGCTAAAGTTAAATTTATTTTTTCTTCAGAGGGTTGATTTTCAAATACAGATTTGATATTATTAATGCACAAAGCAAACTTGTTATTGTACTGGGTTATAAAATATTTTAGGAACTCATTAGCTTCATCAATGTTAGAGATTTGGGCTAATCTAAGTTCTTGTGGAAGTCTTTGTTGTAGAGTTTGAAATAGTCTTTCCACACGTGGTTTAAATTCTGGTACAGAACTTGTTTCAATATGTATGCCTAATTGTTTACAGGCATAGGCATACTGTGTGAAAGTATCTTCTTCAACTTTGGAAGATGCTTTCTTTTTATACTCGAAGACAGTTCTCTTATCAGTTTTAATGAGATAAGGAATACCATATTTAGATAAGATTTGATGAGTTATTTGATAGTACCCATTAAGAGTTTCTTCTTTATCAAAATATAAACCAACAACTTGACCAGTAGCATCATCAATAGCAGCATGAAGAGCAAATTTAGAATTACCAAACCAGGGATGTATACAAGCATCCATTTGAAGTTCTTCGCCAAAATATAGGCATCTAGGTTGTCTAGGATGAGCTTCTTCAGCAATAACTAATTTATTTCGTAAAGCAATTTTTTCCTTTTTAGAAGCTAATTTAATATCGTCTTCAAGTTGTTTTCTAAATTTTCTTTTAGTAGATTTATGAGTTCTAGGAGAAAAGATATATCTATCGCGTAAGATAACTCTAACCTCATCAACAGAAAGAGAGATGTTTTCTCTAGTTTCTAGGAACTCTTTAAAAGCTGTATAAGTACAGTCGAAATACTTAGATGTATATAATAACTCTATTTGAGTCTTAAAATCATCTGAAAGAGCATTTACAGGCTTTCTACCACGATTTCCGTGAATAAAAAATTCTTTACCAAATTTCTTGTATCCGGCAATCATTCTATTAATTTGTCTAACAGATCTTTTTAACTTAATGGCAGCTCTTTGTTTATTACCATTTGTTTCAATTAATTTTTTTATAATTTTATATTTATATTCTTCATTCATTCTTAATTCTACCTTTCTCATAAGTACCTCCAATATTTTTATCAGATATACTTATATCACAAATTTAAAATTAGGACATTTTCCTAAATGATATATTAAGACATTATCATAAATGAATCATA
>CAKOON010000045.1 GCA_934098565.1 uncultured Bacilli bacterium | reverse complement strand
ATTTCATCATCCAATTTACCTAATGTTTCAATACGAGCCAAGACTTCTTCTTTACGCTTAGCTAAATTTACTTGATACGCATAATTTTCTTGAATGACACGAATTTGTTCTTCATCCAAACCTTTTGTACGTTCTTTACGATAACGTGCAATAAAAGGAACGGTAGCTCCTTCTTCTAATAATTCTAATGTATTCTTAACTTGTGAAATCGCAATATTCAGTTCTTTCGCAATTAAGGCAATTATATTTTCATCCATAAGTTTATTTACCTCATTTCAACTCTATTATTATACCAAAGATTAGAATACCTTATTTAAAGATTTTCTAACAAAAATGGAACTGCGTAAATAGGCTTTAACTCCAACATCCCATCTTTCGAAAAATCTTTCTGTGAAAACAAGAATCTTCGTCCTACTTCATGCGAATATTTCTTGCAGAATTCATCCATTGAAATATGACTCTTTGTTGCAGATGATTTTACTTCAATTGGAATAATTTTATTTCTTGAACGTATTAAAAAATCAATTTCATTACTATGAGTACTATTCTCTTTTCTCCATGAATGATAGTATAAATTATTGCCACTATTTACAATGATTTGTGCGATTGCATTCTCATACATATAGCCTAAATCGGCTGATAACTTATCACTCAACAATTTTTTATAAATATCTGAAGATAATCCTTTTCCACCATCAAATATCATTGTTGTGAACAATCCAATATCAGAAATATACAATTTAAAAGTTTCTGGATCTCTTGTTTGTGCTAAAGCAATACTAGGTTGTGCAACATTGTAGCATGGTAAAACGATTTTAGAATCAATTAAATCAAATAAACGTTCCTCATCTTTAATTTGTTTTCGGCTTTTAGTTGCTTCTGCTATTTTAAATCTATTTCTCTTCAATGCTAATTGACTAGGTATTGAAGCATAAATATCAGATAATCTACCAGAAGGATCTATTTTTTTTAAATCATCTTCATATAAAGAAATAATATCTCTTTTTTCTTTATCTACTGCATCAAGATTATTCGTTTGTAGGTAAGTAGAAACGACTTGAGGCATCCCCCCAACAGCCATATAAATACGAAAATCACGCATTAACTTACGGTTTGTCATATCACCTATAGCAACATTCTTTTCGACTAAAGTTCTTATACTATCCGTACTTTTTTTCAATGCCCAATTAAATTCCTCATAATCCATCGGAAACACATTAATTTTATGTTCTTCAGAAGGAATTAATATATCTTGTACATTTTTCTTAATTGATATCAGTGACCCCGTCTCAATATAATGATACCTTCCATCTTTTACTAGATGTTTAATAGCTTGTCTAGCCTTTGGAAAAAATTGAACTTCGTCAAAAATAATGGCAGAGTTAGATACTATCAAATTAATACCTGTCACTGTTTGTAATCGCAAGAAGAATATATCCAAATCCGAAATATCATTGAATACTTCTAACAATTCTGTAGATATATTAGAAAAATCTATAAATATAAGCTCCTCTTTTGCAAATGGGTGGTAAGTGACAAATTGTCACAGGCAATGATATAATTAGAACGCTTGTAGAAAGG
>CAKOON010000044.1 GCA_934098565.1 uncultured Bacilli bacterium | reverse complement strand
CCTGTTTTTATTGGATCTTTTTGGATTGTTGTTTCTAATAATGTTTCTTCTCCAAACAAGTCTCTTATTTGGTCATCTGATATTATACCAAGTGCTCTTAATAGTGTTGTGATAGGAATTTTTCTTGTTCTATCTACACGTACCCAGAACATGTCGTTTCCGTCTGTTTCATATTCTATCCATGCACCTCTTAATGGCATTACTGTTGATGTGTATGTTTTCTTTCCTGTTTTTGTATCAAATATTTCATCATAGTAGCATCCTGGTGAACGTACTAACTGACTTACTACAACTCTTTCTGCTCCATTTATGATAAATGTTCCACTTTCTGTCATTAATGGAAAATCACCTAAATAGATTTCTTGTTCTTTGATTTCTCCAGATTCACGGTTTATTAATCTTACTTTTACGTGTAATCTTGCTGAATATGTTGCATCTCTTTCTTTTGCTTCTTCTTCAGTGTATTTTGTTTTGTCTTCCATGTAATAATCGAAAAATTCTAGAACTAAATTTCCTGTATAGTCTACTATTGGTGAAATGTCTTTTAATACTTCTCCTAATCCTTCTTCTAAGAACCAATCATATGAGTCCTTTTGTACTTTGATTAGGTTTGGCATTTCTATGTAGTCTCCAACTTTTGAAAAGTCTTTTCGTGTGGTTCTTCCGAACTGAACATCTTTGATTTTCAAATAAATCACTCCTTAAAAAATATTAAGCAGATTTAAAGTTTTATTTTATTTAGAAAAATCTCTTCTTAATACATATTTCCGTAAAATTTAGAAGATTGTCTGCTTCCACAATCTCTTTACTTTATTTCCATATCCATAATTCTTATTTTTCTAATTTTTAACTATTGTGAATTAATTTTGTCTTTATATTTTTTCAAATGGCACAAAAATCCATTTTTATAAAGTCATACATATCTAATAATAGCATAAAAATGTTGCATTTGTCAATGGTTTGAACATATTTTTTCATAAATATTGTTGCAATTCACATCTACTTTATTTATATAAATTTTATTAACTGTAAATTGTAACAATAATTTTTTGTTCTATATCCTTGACTTTTTTATATGTTATAGTAAAATAGAATAAGTTTTATTAAAGGAGGACACAAATGGCAAGTTTACCATTAATCGTAAAATACATCATAGTTTTCGTTATATCTATGGTTCCAATAGTAGAATTAAGAGGAGCCATACCAATAGCAGAAAGTCTTGGATTAAATATATCATTATATTATCCCATAGCAATTATAGGAAATATGATTCCAGTACCATTTATATATTTATTTGCAAGAAAAGTCCTTGAATGGGGAAAAGACAAAAAACTAACGAAAAAATTTTTCACATGGTGTTTAGAAAAAGGTGAAAAAGGCGGAGCAAAATTAAAAGAATCAGCTGGTAATAGTGGTATATTTTTTGCATTACTATTTTTTGTAGGAATACCATTACCAGGAACAGGAGCTTGGACAGGAACATTAGCAGCCAGCTTTTTAAATCTTGATTTTAAGACTAGTATTTCAGCCGTTACTCTTGGAGTTATATTAGCAGGTATTATAATGTCTTTAGGTAGTAAAATAGTAGCAACGTTAGGC
>CAKOON010000043.1 GCA_934098565.1 uncultured Bacilli bacterium | reverse complement strand
AACTTGAAAGCCTAATACTACGTTCACAAGTAGAAGCTATTATATATTCTTCAAAATATGACACAATAATGGGAACATTAAGAGATAAAAAGAATACAAACTTAAAGTATTTTATATCAATGGATTTAGGAGAAAATACACAAGGCATCTATTCAGAAAAAGCATTAATAGAAAAAGGAAAAAAACTATTAAATGAAGGCGATTCAACATATTTGAATGCAGAAATTGATGCAGATAAAATGGGAATAATGTTATTCACATCTGGAACAACAGCAATGTCAAAAGCAGTAATGTTATCACATAAAAACTTAGTAACAAATGTAATGGATATAACTCAAAGATTTGATTTAACAGAAGAAGATAGATTTTTATCATTCTTACCATTACACCATGTATTTGAATGTACAGTAGGATTTTTATATCCAATATCTATTGGTGGTTCAATAGCATTCTGTGAAGGTGTAAAACATATGGCAGATAACATTAAAGAATTTGGTATAACAGCGATGATATCAGTTCCAGCAGTGTTTGATATAATTTACAGAAAAGTAATGAAAGCAATAGAGAAAAAAGGAAAGTTACAAAACTTAGAAAAAGGAAAGAAAATTTCTAATTTATTATTAAAAGTAAAAATAGATTTAAGAAAACAATTATTCAAAGAAGTACATGAAAGCTTAGGTCCAAAACTAAGATTAGTTGTAACAGGAGGAGCAGCACTTGATCCTGAAACAGAAAAGGGATTTAATGATTTAGGATTTGATGTTGAACAAGGATATGGATTAACAGAAACAGCACCAGTAATAGCAGCAGAAACACCAAAATGTAGAAGATTAGGCTCAATAGGAAAGAAATTTCCAAGTGTAGAAGTAAAAATTGACAATCCAGATGAAGAAGGCATAGGAGAGTTAATGGCAAAAGGTCCATCAATAATGTTAGGATATTACGAAAATGAAGAAGCAACAAAAGATGCGTTAGATGCAGATGGCTGGTTCCATACAGGAGATTTAGCAAGAATAGACAAAGATGGATTTATATACATATCAGGAAGAAAGAAAAGTGTAATTGTATTAAATAATGGTAAAAATGTATTCCCAGAAGAAATAGAAACATTATTAAACAAAGTAGAAGGAATAAAAGAATCATTTGTTTATGAGAAAAAAGAAGATGGAGATGTCAAAGTTTGCGTAAAAATTGTTTATGATAAAGAAATTATTAAAGAGCTGTATAATATAGAGGGAGAAGATGAAATAAGAGAATTCTTGTGGGGAAAAGTTAAAGATGTTAATAGATTAATGCCAAAATATAAATATGTTAGAGAAATGATTATTACAGAAGAAGAATTAATTAAAACAACAACTTTAAAAATTAAGAGACATGAAGAAATAAAAAAAATATTTGAGTAAATGATAGTTTTAAATAATATTACAAAAATATTACAAATGTAATGAAAATGTAATAAAAAAAGAAGAAAAAAGCCTTGAGGTTTTATAGAAGCTGATGTATAATAAAATAGAATTTGATTATTGACTACATAGGAAAAGGAGGAATTTGCATGTCTAGAAAATCGGGCATAGTAAATGTGAGAATGGTTATCACAGAAGAGAAG
>CAKOON010000042.1 GCA_934098565.1 uncultured Bacilli bacterium | reverse complement strand
AGAGGAAAAACAATAGAAGAAGCAAAAGAGATTATAAAAACATTTATAGAAATGATAAAAAGAGAAACAACAGATGAAGAACAATTAAAAAAATTAGAAGATGCTATAGCATTTAAAAATGTATCAAATATGCCAGCAAGAGTAAAATGTGCACTTTTAGCATGGCACACAATAGAAGATATGTTAAATAAAAATGACAAAAATGGAAAAGGAACAATAAATTGTTGCCATTAATTAAAATATAAAGAAAAGGTAAAAAAATGGAGAATAAAAAAGTATTATTAGGAATGAGTGGAGGCGTAGACAGTAGTGTGTCAGCCTTATTATTAAAACAAAATGGATATGAACCAATAGGAATAACATTAGAACTATTTACAGGAAGTAGTTGTTGTAATATAAACACATATATAGATGCCAAAAACGTATGTAATTCAATAGGAATACCACACTTTACAGACAATTGTAAAGAACTATTTAAAAAGCATGTTATACAAGATTTTATAGATTGTTATTCAAATTGCAAAACACCTAATCCATGTATAGAATGTAATAAATATATGAAATTTGGATATATGTGGGAAAAGGCTAAAGAATTAGGATGTGAATATATAGCAACAGGACATTATGCTAAAACAGAATATAGTGAGAAATATGGTAGATGGGTACTAAAAAAATCAAATGCAGGGAAAAAAGATCAAAGTTATGTATTATGGAATATTCCAAAAGAATTAATAGAACATGTAGTATTCCCACTTGCAGATTTTGAGGACAAAGAACAAATTAGAAAGATAGCAAGAGAAAATAATTTAAAAGTTGCAAACAAGCCAGATAGTGAAGATATCTGCTTTGTACCTGATGGAGATTATAAAAAATTCCTAGAAAATAATTCAAATTTAAAACCTAAAAAAGGAAATATAGTAAATAGTAAAGGTGAAATCTTAGGAAAACATACAGGATTGTACAACTATACAATTGGACAAAGAAAAGGACTAGGAATATCATATAGAGTACCTTTATTTGTAATAGGATTTAATCCATTAAAAAATGAAGTAATAGTTGGAGAAGAAAGTGAATTATATCAAAAAGAAATAAATGTAACAGATATCAACTTATTGCTAATAGACGAAATAAAAGAACCAATAGAAGTAGAAGTAAAAACAAGATATTCTTCAAAAGTAGCAAAAGCAACAATTGAACAAAATGGAGAAAATCAAGTAAAAGTAATATTTGATGAACCACAAAGAGCAATAACACCAGGGCAATCAGCTGTATTTTATGTAGGAGACATTGTATTAGGAGGAGGCAAAATATGTTAAACCAATTTTCAAGAACAGAATTAGTAATAGGCAAAGCAGGAGTAGAAAAATTAAATAATGCAAAAGTAGCAATATTTGGTTTAGGTGGAGTAGGCTCATTTGTTTTAGAAGGACTTGTTAGAGCAGGAATTGGAAACTTTGTATTAATAGATGATGATAAAATATGTTTAACAAATTTAAATAGACAGATATTAGCAACAAGAAAAACAGTTGGACAAGCTAAAGTAGAAGTAGCAAAACAAAGAATTTTAGACATAAATCCAAATGCAAATGTAGAAATCCATCAAGAATTCTTTATGCCAGAAACAGAAGGGATACTTGATAATTCTATAGACTATATAGTAGATTGTATAGATACAGTAACAGCTAAAATAGAATTAGTAGTTAGGGCTGAAAAACTAAGCATTCCAATAATATCTTGTATGGGAACAGGAAATAAATTAGAT
>CAKOON010000041.1 GCA_934098565.1 uncultured Bacilli bacterium | reverse complement strand
CAGTAGCACCACCAGTAAAAGCTCCAATAATTCCAGATTCTTTAACACCTTTTATAGCACCTTTTGCAAGATTATATCCAAAACCAGTTAATGGCACAGTTGCACCAGCACCAGCAAAATCAACAAGATATTGATAAATTCCTAGTCCTCCTAAAATAGCACCAGTTGTAACAAAAGTAACTAAAATTCTAGCAGGTGTCAATTTGGTTTTATCTATTAATATCTGGCCAATAACACAGATAAGTCCACCAACAACAAAACATTTTAGTAAACCAATCCAAGAAATACTTTGTAACCAATCCATTAATTCCACCTCCTACATTTCAATACTAACTGCATGTGCAATACCTGGAATACTTTCTCCCTGTTGAGAAGAAGTTGAATTAGTTAATGCACCAGTTGCAATTAATAATAATCTTTTAATTTTTTTATCTTTTAACTGTTTGAAAAAATAACCTGAAAATACAGAAGCACAACATCCACAACCACTGCCACCTGAATGTGTATCTTGTTTTTCTTTATCAAAAATCATAACACCACAGTCATTATAATTTGACTTTATATTATAGCCTTTGTCTAAAGCTAATTCTGTCAAAATCTCTTTTCCTACATGTCCTAAATCACCAGTAATAATTGCATCATAATATGATGGAGCTCGACCTGTATCTTTAAAATGACAGATTAATGTATCAAGTGCAGCAGGTGCCATTGCAGCTCCCATATTATTAGCGTCTTTAATACCCATATCTACAATCTTTCCAGAAGTTATATGTGTAATAAATGGTCCTTCTCCTGTTTTAGACAATATCGCTGAACCTGCACCTGTAACAGTCCATTGAGATGTCTGTGGTCTTTGATTTCCCAATTCCAGCGGAAATCTAAATTGTTTTTCTGCACTACAAAAATGGCTTGATGCAGCACATATAACATGTTGTGCACATGCTTCTGTAACAATTGCTCCTAAACTAAGACCTTCCACAAATGTTGAACATGCTCCAAATATTCCTAAAAATGGTATGTTTAATTCCCTTAATCCAAAGCTCGATGAAATACATTGATTTAATAAATCACCTGCAAAGCAATATTCTAATTCAGTTACTGCTATTCCTGATTTTGCAATTACTGCATTTACAGTCTCTTTAATTATCTTACTTTCAGACTTTTCCCAAGTTTTTTCTCCCCAAAACTCATCTTCTAAACATTGATCAAAATATTTAGCTAACGGTCCATTTGCTTCTTTAGGACCAACTATTGAAGCTACTTCTGTTATAACTGGTGGAGTATCAAATTTTATTGTTTGTTTTCCTAATTTTTGCATAATTTTCTTCCTTTCTAAATTAAACTAATGTAATTGCTTGAGTATTAAAAATCAAATAAATTAATCCTACAATAATAGATGCCGAGATTCCAAAAACAAGCACAGGTCCTGCTACTGTAAACATTTTTCCTCCAACTCCCATTACATATCCTTCAGATTTATATTCCATAGCAGGTGAAACTATAGAGTTTGCAAATCCTGTAATTGGCACCAATGAACCTGCTCCTGCAAATTTTCCAATTTTATTAAATATATTAAGACCTGTTAAAAATGCACTAATTGCTATTAATAAAATAGAAACTATAGTTCCTGACGTTTCTTGAGAAAGCCCTCTATATTTACATATATCCATAATTATTTGACCTATTGAACAAATTAATCCCCCTACCCAAAAAGCATTAAAACAGTTTTTCCAGATTGGTGAATTAGGTGATTTTTTCTCTACATAGTCTTGATAATCTTTTTTTGAAT
>CAKOON010000040.1 GCA_934098565.1 uncultured Bacilli bacterium | reverse complement strand
ACGCATCTTGGTTCATTTCTCTAGCTTTTCCTATATCTGATTTTGCATAAGCTATTATCATCGTTTCACCTCGTATCTTTCTTTGTGTTAGTTATATCACATTTCTTTTTTTTCTGTCAATAGAAGTCCTATTTTTTGCTTATTTAATTATTATAAATTTTTTCTTCTTAATTGTCCACAAGCTGCATCAATATCTGAACCTAGCTCACGCCTGATTGTAGCAACTATTCCATGGTCATTTAAGTAATCTCTAAATTTCATTATATTCTCATTTGAACTTTTAGAGTATGCACCATTTTCAATTTTATTAATTGGTATTAAGTTTACATGACATAACATTCCTTTTAAAAGATGTACTAATTCTTTTGCATCTTCTAAATTATCATTATTATCTTTTGCTAATGCATATTCAAATGATATTCTTCTATTTGTTTTTGCTATATAATCTTTACAAGCTTGCATTAATTCTTCTATTGGAAATGCATTATTTACAGGCATCATACTACTTCTTTTCTCGTTATTTGTAGCATGTAATGAAATTGATAATGTACATTGAATATTTTCATCTGCAAGTCTATATATTCCTGGCACTAAACCACTTGTAGAAACACTTATGTGTCTAGCTCCTATATTTATTCCCTTTTGATTATTTATTATTCTTATTGCATTTACTACATTACTATAGTTATTTAATGGTTCTCCAATCCCCATAAATACTACATTAGAAATTCTTATATTATTATCTCTTTCTACTGCAAGAATCTGTTCAACGATTTCTCCTGATGTTAAATTTCTAATAAAATTAATTCCTGTTGACGCACAGAACTTGCATCCCATTTTACATCCTATTTGTGATGATACACATATACTATAACCATGGTGATAACTCATTAATACTGTTTCTATTGCATTTCCATCTAGTACATCAAATAAATATTTTTTTGTTCCATCTGATGATTCTTGTTTTTTTAATATTTTGAAATTATGCATTTCATAATTTTGTTTTAATTTTTCTCTTAATTCTAATGATAAATTTGTCATTTCATCAAAACTTGTAACTTTGGCTTCATATAGCCATTTAAATACTTGCTCTGCTCTAAATGGCTTTTCTCCCATTTGTACAAATTCTTCTTTTAGTTCTGGCAAATCATAGTCTTTTATATTTTTCATTATTTCTTTCTCCTAATTATCCAATTTTCTTCACATTTAATTGGTAACATCATTTTTACTTTTTGATCTTTAACTCCTGGATTAACCACATCCATTTCATCATCAGTTTCAAAATCCCATAATTTATCAATTTTAAATTGAACAGCTTCAAGTTGATTTGGAACTAAGATTTCTAAAGTATCTCCTACTTGTAATCTGTTACGAATATCTATAATTGCTTTTTCGCCATCATATCCTACAACTTTTCCACCAAATTGATATTTTTCATTATATTGATGTCCATCATATTCTTGAATATCTTTGTTTTTTCTGTCATTAAAATAGAATGTTGTTAATTCTCTTGTTTTTATTTTTTCAATTTCTTTCATGTATTTTTCTGCATCATAATGTTCTGGGTCTTTTTTATAATCATCAATTGCATTTCTGTAGACATTTACAATACTTGCTACATAATATTCTGTTTTTAGACGTCCTTCGATTTTTAAACTATCAACTCCCATATCTATTATTTCTGGAAGTTCTTTTATTAAACATAAATCTTTTGATGAAAATATGCTTGTACCATATTCATTTGTTTCAATTGGCATAAATTCACCTGGATTATTTCTTTCTTCTGCATACAATTTATA
>CAKOON010000039.1 GCA_934098565.1 uncultured Bacilli bacterium | reverse complement strand
ATCTATTGCTTTTATCTCTTCTTTTTTTGAAGAAAGGATGTGTTGTGTGTGGAAAACAAAGTTAAAAATTTATGTGGACTATATTTAAGAGTTTCAACTGAAGATCAAGCACGTGAGGGTTTTAGTTTACCAGAACAAAAAGAGCGATTAGAAACATTTTGTAAGTTTAAAGGTTATGAGATAGTTGATTATTATGAAGATGCTGGAATTAGTGCTAAAACAGGTAATTATAGGCCAGAATTTGAAAGATTAAAAGAAGATATTAAATCTAAAAGAATTAACACTATAATAGCCCTTAAATTAGATAGAATAACAAGAAGTATATTTGATTGGGAAAAGTTAATGACTTTTCTTGATGAAAATGATGCTTATATAGATTGTGCTAATGATGAAGTTAATACCACTAATGCAAATGGTAAAATGATATCTCGATTACTTATGTCAGTATCTCAAAATGAAATTGAAAGAACTAGTGAAAGAACAAAAGTTGGTTTAGCAGGAGCAATTAAACAAGGACATTTACCAAGTCAAGCCCCATTAGGTTATAAACACGAAAACAAAAAACTTGTAATAGACTACTCTACTAAAGATGTTGTAGTTAGAATATTTGAATTATATTATAATGGAAACTCTTATCAAACAATAAGTAATATCTTAAATGAAGAACAAGTATTAGGTAAAACTAATTGGCGAGATTCAACTATAACTGCAATATTGGAAAATGAAGTTTATAAAGGCGATTTCGTTCATGGTAAAAGAACAAAACACCCCACTTATTATGAAAATGTAGTTGAGCCATTAGTTAGTAAAGAAATGTGGGAAGATTGCCAAGCACAAAAGAAAAAGAACTCTCGTGCATATCAAAGAACTTTAACTTATTTATTCTTACAAAAAATTCGTTGTCCTAAATGTAATAATTTAATGGGTGGTAAAGCAACTAAAAAGAAAAATGGAAATGTTTATTATTACTATTATTGTAATGATTGTAAACTTAATTTAAAAGAAAATGTTATTGAAGAATATTTTGAAAACTTTATTAATGAAATTGTTGAATATGATAGTGTTGTTAATCAATTCTTCTTACCTATGATTAAACAAAAATTTGATGAACCAAAAGAACTATTAGAAAAAGAACTTGATAAACAAAATGCTAAACTAGATAGAATTAGAAAAGCATATATCTCTGGTGCATTTGATTTAGAAGAATATAATGCCGAAAAGAAAATTGTTGATGAAGCAATTTCTAAAATACAAAGTGAACTTAATACTACAAACATTACTGAAGAATTAAAATTTACACCACAAGACATTTTATTAAAAAGAGATATCGACTTTATCAATAAAGTTAAATTAAAAGATGAATATAAGGAAAGAACTAAAACTTGGAAAGATTATACTAGAGAAGAAAAATCAGATATAATTATGAAATATGTAGATGATATTACTCTGCTTGAAAAGAATAAAGTTATGATAGTTGATGAAGTTAGATTTAGAGAAAGTATATGTCGTCCTTGTAATGAACTTGTTCAAGCAGGTTATATTGATATAAAAACTCCTACTTTATTTGGTAATTTAGTTGGAGAGTTGAGATTTAGTAATTATTTACCTGAAGAAGAAGTTGGAAAGCATATTATGAGATTAAGACAATATTATGATGTAGGTTTTGAAGAAGCAACTTATTATGTTGAAGATAGAGTTTTTTATTTCAACTTCTTACAAGATAATCGTGCTATTGTAAGAATATTCCCAATGGAAGATTATTGTAAAATAGATCCTGATATAAAAATGAAAGAATATAGATATGGAATAATCTATATTCGTGAAACTGATGAATTTCAAATGCAAGATATAGA
>CAKOON010000038.1 GCA_934098565.1 uncultured Bacilli bacterium | reverse complement strand
TAAAGAAGATATATATAAGAAAGACTTATAACACTCATAAACAAGAAAGTATATATATACCACCAAAATATATTTAACTTTTTAATAAAGAAAAAGTGAATTTTAGAAAGAATTGAAAAGAAAAAGCCAAAAACTAAGGAAGCCAAAAAAGAAAGTATCTGTAACTCTACTGTCATTACTTAAACAACTTAGCCATAAAACTTTCTTCTTTTTTCTTTGATTCACCTTTATCTAAATATTGATAGCTTACTATTTTACCTTTAATACGAACATTACCATCATGTGTATCTAATTTTAATAATTCTAAATTATTGCCTTTTAAAAGTAATACCCCCATTGTTGTATCTAATAAAAACTCTTGTTCATCAAAACTAGTAATTTTTTTTACACCTGTCAAATATATTTCTCTTCTATCAATTATTTTAACTTCATGACTACTACTAACTAAATTAATACTAGCTTGTTCCATATTCTTCACCTATAAAAATATATGCTAAATATTAAAAAAAATTCTAGCTTAACTAGAACTTTTAATCAGAAGTGTTTTTATATTCTTCTAAAATTGCGTCTGTAAATTCACTACGAACATCTGGATTAATAGGATGGCAAACGTCTTTATATTCTCCAGTAGCTGTTTTTCTACTTGGCATAGCAATAAATAAACCATTGTCTCCTTCAATAATACGAATGTCATGAACAGCAAAAGCATCGTCAATCAAAACTGATGCAATTCCTCTCAATCGTGAATTTTCTTTCGTAATTTTACGAACGCTTACAGATGTAATTTTCATCATCTTCACTCCTCTTCTTAAAGTTATGATTAACTTCTAATATCATTTTATAGCATAATATAAAGAAATTCAAGCATTTTACATTAATTTTACAACCACATCACCAATTATAACATCGGCATAATTAAAACTTTTTTCAGTACCATCAATATTAACTGTGAAAACATAAGGATATACCCCTGATAAAACTCCTCTATAGGTATTATTTTTATTACGCATGCCATAGACATGAATAACCACGTCCTTATCAAGATAACTTTTAATTTTATCTCTTACTATATCTAAATTCATAATCCTCCTTATCTTGGAAATCCTACATACATCATACCATTACTAATAATTCCTCCCATGCCACTTGCACCATACTTAGTTTTTTTAAGTAAACTAACTAAATCAATTTCCTTGTTACGTTCACTTGTTGCCAACACACATGCAATTATAGCCGGATCTAAGGCATGAATATTTACTCTTTTAGGTGAACTAGCAAAATTTGCTCCTGCTTTAATTAACTCTTCATAATTACTCTGACAAGCTCCAGCAATAATTACTAATTTTTCATGACTCTTTTCATAACGCCTAGCCTCTTTAACAGCTTCTACAAAATACTTCGTATTACGATAATTTTTAATATCTTTTGTATCACCTTTTTTTGAATAATAAGCATCATGCCCAGTAATAATGACAATATCTGGTTGATAATCTACTAATAAGTCTTTAATTTGTTTAGGAACTTCTTTTTCTATAATCTTTTTACCAACCGCCATTACTTTATTATTTTGATAAAAACGCATACATCTTGCTAAATAATCAGCATCAGCATCAATATGGAGCACCTTACCAGGTAAGTAAAAATAGTCCCCAAGAAATCTATCACTAAGCATTTCATCTTCTTCTACAGTTCTATCGTCATCTTCATAAATTGCTAAATCTTCTAAAGGTGCATCAGCATAAAGTCTTACTTGTGTCCCTTTTAAATATGCAACTTCACCCCGAATACTAAGGATCTTAAAAACAACATCATTTTTATAACTATTACGAGTAACTAAATCTCCTTCATGAAATTCCATACTTTTCACCTATAA
>CAKOON010000037.1 GCA_934098565.1 uncultured Bacilli bacterium | reverse complement strand
GAAACCAATGAAGAATCATTAAATGCCTTAGTGGATGATTTGCGTGGTGGCTTTGGCATAGAAGCTAAATCTGTATCTATTTCTTTAGTTGAAGAAAAACATGAAAATCGTCATCCTATCAAGGAAAATCCTGTCAAAGCTTCTTTAGAATCGAAAGTTGCCTTAATGTTACGTGCAAATGATGCTGCAAAGGCCTATTCGGATAAGATTCAAAAAGTATCTGTAGGGTTGGCAAGTGTATGCCAAAATGTACAGATTTCAAATAGTGAAGGAAGACTTGTACATGATACAAGAATTCGTTGTCGAATGTCTGTATCTTCTTTTGCACAAGATGGTCAAAACTTACAATCTGGCTATGAAGCACCAGGTGCAAGTAAGGGTCTTGAATTTTTTGAAGAAAGAACGCCAGAATCGATTGGAAAAGAAGCAAGTCGAATCGCATTAGTATTATTAGAGGCAAAAGATTGTCCATCTGGAAAGATGCCGGTCATTATTGATAATGGTTTTGGTGGAGTCATCTTCCATGAAGCTTGTGGTCATGCCCTAGAAGCAAGTTCTGTAAGTAAAAATCAGAGTGTATTCTGTAATAAATTGGGTCAAAAAGTCGCAAGTGATAAAGTTACGGCGATTGATGATGGAACAATTCCAAATGCATGGGGCTCACAAAACGTAGATGATGAGGGTAATCCTCAACAAAAACGTGTATTAATTGAAAATGGTATTTTAAAGAGTTATATGGTCGATCGTTTGAATGGTCGAAGAATGGGGCTTGAATCGACTTCGAGTTCACGTCGTCAGTCTTATAAATTTGAAACAACTTCACGTATGACAAATACATATATTGCCGCTGGAAATGATGATTTTGATGCAATGTTTGAAGGAATCAAACGTGGATTGTATGCGAAAAAAATGGGTGGTGGAAGTGTAAATCCACAAACCGGTGAATTTAACTTTGCCGTATTAGAAGGTTATTTAATTGAAAATGGCAAGATTTCTTATCCAGTAAAAGGAGCTTCTTTAATCGGTAATGGTGCGGATATCCTATTTAATATTGATCGCGTTGGTAAAAATTTAGAGCGTGGACAAGGTATGTGTGGCTCTAGCTCTGGTTCAATTCCTACAGATGTAGGCCAGCCAGCCATTCGTGTTTCACAAATTACAGTAGGAGGTACGGCCAATGAATAAACAATTATGGATTGAGAAAGCACTTGGCCTAGGTATCCAGGAATTTGAAATCTATCAATCTACAACGGTTGAAAAAGAAATGACTTGGTTTCAAGGACAAATGGATACTTTAGTATCCAGTAAAGTGACGGGTACAAGTATTCGTGGAATTGTAGATGGAAAAATGGCCAATATGGCTTTGGAAGAAGTAAATGATGATCAGTGTGAAATCATTTTAAAGTCATTGATTGAACAAGCACATATTATTTCAAATGAGGAAACGGATTCATTAAGAAAGCCAGAACCCATTGAATATGTAAAAAAAGATGTGACTTGGAATATGGCAAGCACAGAATATGTGAAAGAAGTTCTTCAAACCCTAGAAACTAAGATTCTAGCCTATGATCCACGTGTTATTCAAGTTGGATATTTAGGATATTCACAAGGAAGTGGAAGTCGCAGTATTGTGAATAGCTTAGGTATGGATGTGCAAGATGCCGATGAAATGCAGTACATTGTTGCTAGTGTTGTCGTTAAAGAAAATGAAGAAATCAAGGATGCTAGCTTAGTTGAAGTTGTATATGACTTTAAACAATATGATTTGGATTCTTTTGTATCTCGTGTTTGCGATAAAGCTTTAAATAAATTAGGGGCTGCACCAATTCCAAGCTGTACATGCCCAGTCATCTTTGAAAAGGATGCGATGACATCTTTATTTGCGGCATTTAC
>CAKOON010000036.1 GCA_934098565.1 uncultured Bacilli bacterium | reverse complement strand
GTATAAGAATAGTCATTTCTTACTGGTTTTGTTCTAATAATCTCTTGATTTTTGAACATTTCTAAATAGTTCATTATTGCTAGAGTTTTTTCATCTAATATGTTTTTTTTATTTAAACTATTTTCTTGGTCAACCTCATCATTTACATCATCATTCGGCATCAACCCCATACTTTCTAGTTTTTCACAAAACCACCGTTTCATATGTTCTAGTCTCATTAGAACTTCCTCCTTTTTTCTATTTTTGGTTTTACTTACATATTATAATATATTTTTCAATAAAAATCAACAAAACGCTACTACAAAAGTAACGTTCTGTTTACAAGCTAATTCAATTATTTATTTAATCCTTTTCTTCCAGGATATATTGCAATATCATCTAATTCATTTTCAATATTTAATAATCTATTGTATTTTGCAACTCTATCTGTTCTACAAGGAGCACCTGTTTTAATTTGTCCTGCATTTGTAGCAACAGCAACATCAGCTAATGTTGTATCTTCTGTTTCACCACTTCTGTGTGATACAACAGCTGTATAACCGTTTTTCTTTGCTAATTCAATAGCATCTAATGTTTCTGTTAATGTTCCGATTTGGTTTAATTTTATAAGGATACTGTTTGTAACTCCTAAATCTAAACCTTTTTGTAATCTCTTAATATTGGTTACAAATAAGTCATCACCAACTAATTGAACTTTTTCTCCTAATCTGTCTGTTAGTTTTTTCCATCCATCCCAGTCTTCTTCTGCTAATCCATCTTCTACTGAGATTATTGGATATCTTTCACATAAGTCTGCTATGAAGTCTATCATTTCATCACATGTTTTTGTTTCGTTAATTTTCCAGAAATGATAGCATCCTTCTTTTCCTATCTTTTTAGCTTCATCATACATTTCTGTTGCTGCTAAGTCTAATGCTAAGCATACTTCTTCTCCTGGTTTGTATCCAGCTTCTTTGATAGCTTCTACAATTAATTGAAGTGCTTCGTCTTCGTCTTTAACATTTGGTGCAAATCCACCTTCATCTCCAACACCTGTTCCTAATCCTTTTGCTTTTAATACTTTCTTTAATGTATGGTAAATTTCAGCACACATACGTAAACATTCTTTAAATGATTTTGCCCCAACTGGCATAATCATAAATTCTTGAACACTTAATGTTGAATCAGCATGTTTTCCACCATTCATAATGTTCATCATTGGAACTGGCATTGTTTTTGCATTAACTCCACCGATATATTTATATAATTCCATTCCTAATGATTCTGCTGCTGCTTTTGCAACTGCTAAAGATACTCCTAATGTAGCATTAGCTCCTAATCTTCCTTTATTTTCTGTTCCGTCTAATTCGATAAGTGCTTTGTCTATTTCAGGTTGGTCATATGCATTCATTCCTTCTAATTCTGGTGCTATTATTGTATTTACGTTTTCCACTGCCTTTAATACACCTTTTCCCATATATCTTGATGAATCTCCATCTCTTAATTCAACTGCTTCAAATGCTCCTGTTGAAGCTCCTGATGGTACCATTGCAACCCCAACTGATCCATCTATTAATTCTACTGTAACTTGTACGGTTGGATTTCCTCTTGAGTCTAATACCTCTAAAGCTCTTATGTTTTCAATTTCTAAATAATTTTTCATAATAATTCATTCCTTTCTCATTTTTATTCTATCTATATTATGAAACACTTGTTAAAAAGTTAATCAAAAAGAGCAAAGCAATTGATAAAGTTTATCATTCACTTCGCCTTTTTTTTCATTTATATACTATATAATTTATTTCATAGCTTCTTCTACTGCTACTGCTACTGCTACTGATGCACCAACCATTGGGTTATTACCCATACCGATTAATCCCATCATTTCTACATGTGCTGGTACTGAAGATGAACCTGCAAATTGTGCATCTGAGTGCATTCTTCCCATAGTATCTGTCATACCATATGAAGCTGGTCCAGCAGCCATATTATCTGGGTGAAGTGTTCTACCTGTTCCACCACCTGAAGCAACTGAGAAATATTTCTTTCCTGCTTCTAGTCTTTCTTTCTTATATGTTCCTGCAACTGGATGTTGGAATCTTGTTGGGTTTGTTGAGTTACCTGTAAT
>CAKOON010000035.1 GCA_934098565.1 uncultured Bacilli bacterium | reverse complement strand
AATTCTTCAGCTAATATGTCCATACTTATACTATCATAATATTTTCCATTAATAAACTTACATTTTCTTCTTCTTCCATTTTCTTGAAATCCACATTTTTTATAACATTTTAATGCTCTTTCATTAAATTCCATTAAATCTAATTTTATATTATGTAGATTCAAATATCTAAATCCATATTCTAATATAAGTCTTATTGCTTCTGTTCCATATCCTCTATCTCTGTAATCTTTATCTCCTATAAATATTCCCAATGTCGCATTTCTATTTATGTCATCTATTTGTTCTAATGATATTGTTCCTATCATTTTATCATCTTCTAATGTGACTATTACAAATGTTGCTGTGTCTTTACTCACTCTTGATAAGTATTCTTTTTCCATATCTAATGTTACACTTGCTCCACTTCTTCCGATATAATCTGTTGTGTTAAAGTCATTTAACCATTCTGTGAATTGTTCTACATCTTCACTGTTTCTTGGTGATAGATATATTCTTTCTCCTACTAATTTCTTGAAATATTTCATATTGCGCCCTCCTAAAAACTATATTATATTTTTTCATATTTTTTAAGATATTTTTCTACTAATTCTATTAATTCTCGTGATGTTTCTATTTGTGAATACGTAGATTCACTACTTGGGTCATATTCATCATCATAATCACTATCTTCTCTAACTTTCGATGCCAAAACAATTCTTCTTCCTATTTGTCTCGGAAAAATTTCTGTTTTTACATAATTTTTATTAAAATATGCTAAAACATCTTTATGTTTTTTAAAATCTATTTTTTCCATTGCTAATACTGCCCTTATTGAATAAAATATAGAATAATATGCTCTATTATTTGCAGCTAGTAATTTATTTTCCTTATACAATAATTGCGCCGTCTCATATTCTTCTTTTGCTCTTTCAAGTCTATATTTTGCAAATTCTATACTAGTCCTTTTCTCCATGTAAAACCACTCCTTCCTTTAAAATATTAATATAAAATGGCTTTACATCACTCCAAGAATAAAATTCGTCTATATTTCTTATTAATGGCGAAATAACAATTCCCTCATCAATTTCTATATCCGCACATTTTTCCCATATTTCATTTCTAAACTCTTCTATCTCTTTTTCATTTAAATCTGTTAAAATCATTAAATCTACATCTGATTTCTTATTAAAATCTCCTCTTGCATATGAACCATATAAAATTATACTTTTAATTCTATCGCCAAGTAATACTTGTACCTCTTTAATAAATTCATCTACTATTTTTCTCATATTATTAGGCATATATGTTACCTCCTTACCAATTTTATTATAGCATAATAGCAGATAATTGACAATAATTATCTGCTATTATATTTCTTCATCATAGTCGATTTATTTTTATTTACAAAATCTATGTTTTCCTATTGTTACAGTCATTGGTCTTGACCATATCCATTTATTTGTAGCTGTACTCGGATTAAAATAATATATTGCACCATAAGATGGATCCCATCCATTTAAAGCATCTTGTGCTGCTTTTTTTGCAGTTGCATCTGGTGTCATATTTATTTGTCCATCAGCTACTGCATCAAATGCTCCATTTTGATATACTACTCCTGATATTGTATTTGGGAATTTACTACTTTTAACTCTATTAAGAACTACTGCTGCTACTGCAACTTGCCCTGTATATGGTTCGCCTCTTGCTTCTCCATAAACAACTCTTGCTAGTAAATTTACATTTGATGAATTATTTGAAGAAGAAGATGATGATGAACTAGATGTTATTCCCATTGCTTTAAGTGTTTGTGTTCCTGCAATTCCATCAACTGTTAATCCATTTTTCTTTTGGAAACTCTTTACTGCTGAAACTGTTTGACTTCCATATATTCCATCAACAGACCCACTATAATACCCCCATCTTTTCAATTTTTCTTGTATTGTTCTTACTTCTGTTCCTCTTGAACCATATTTAGATAATGCTTCAACTTCTGAATTCCAACTCATTAATACAACATCAAAAATTACTACTAAAACTAATAAAAGTATAATAAATATAATTTTCTTTTTCATAACAATTTTCCTCTCTTAATGTTTTTGTTATTATTTCCAAAAATTAAATTTATTATACTTTCTTTTATAATGATTTTATCGCATTTCTTGCT
>CAKOON010000034.1 GCA_934098565.1 uncultured Bacilli bacterium | reverse complement strand
CATTTTTTAAACTATAAAAAAGGATACCATAGTGCTCTGAATCAATTAGTATCCTTTAGTCCTTCCTTTAACTTTTATAAAATTCTTTATAGCAGTTTGCAAGGAAGTTTTCGAAGAATAATTCCTCTCCATACATACCATTAGGTTCAAAAACTTTAAGCCATGCATTTTCATTTTTAAACTTTTCAAAAGGAATTCGAATATAACTGAAGTCTCCTGTAATTACAGTTTCTACAGGATCAGCGATATATCTTTTACCATTTAAAGCATAGCAGACACTCGCATGATTATCTCCATCATCTTCTGGAGTAGTTACAAGGTAAACCTCATATCCTGCTTCATATAAAAGATTATAAAGAGCCAATGCATAGTGTAAACAACATCCTACATGATTATGTTGAATAAAATCAGTTTCAATCTTTGCAATATCTTTAGCCTTTCCTTTAGCTTTATACATTTCAAAATTATGACTTGCAGCGATTTTGCGGTCATATTTATTTCCAGTTACTATTTTTGCATACATATTTTACATAATATTGCAAATTTATTTTCAGTAATAATAAATATAAAAATTTTTTGAATATTCAAAAATCATTGTCAATAGTTTTTGAAAATGTCCTAAAATTTTTTTAATATAAACGGGAAAAACAATTCCCGTTTTATGTAAAATTAAGCATATACATGATCAGTATGTGCTTTTTCCATTTGTAGCAAAAATGATGCTAACTTCCATGGATGGCTCATTGGAGGAACATATTTTGTCTTTTCCTTTTCTTCTAAAGGCTCTATATCAAAGTTTGATGAATACTTTTGATGTGTTTCTAGCTTCCTTAATTCGTAAATTTTATCATAAATAGTAACAAATAGTTCTCCATTAAATGCCTTGATAACAAGACATTCTGTTTTGGCACTAAAACACTTTAATACGCCATTTTCATAAGGCTGATAGTAATTATTATAATACTTTATAGAATTACCATTATCAATTTTTCTTGGTGTCAAAATAGCTAGAGTATAATTGATTGTTTCAAGTGAAGGAGAGGTCTCATATACTGATTTGAATTTTTTATGGTCTAAAGCGAATTTGGTGTTAAATTTAGACACAAAAATGTCTTGTAAGTATTTATTAGCCTCATCAATTGTAGTAATATTATTAAGCCTTAATTCACTTATTAATCTATCTTGAAAAGTGCCGTTATCACGTTCAATAAGACCTTTAGCCTGTGAAACACTAGTTGTTTCTAATTCAACGCCTAATTGCTTACAAGCATAACCAAATTGAGTTAAAACATCTTTATCAGACGTACGCTTATTTTCATTTAACATATGGTAGTAGAAAACAGTTCTATTATCAGTTCTGAATTTAGCAGGAATACCATAATTTTCAAGTATTTGCTTAAAGATATTATAATAACCATTAAGAGTTTCTTGCCAGTCGAAATAAGCACCAACGATGGTATTAGTAGCTTTATCAGCAGCTAAGTGTAGACAAGATTTCTTTTCGCCAAACCATAAATGTATAGAGCCATCCATTTCAGTAATTTCGCCAAAATATTTAGGCTTTTCACCTCTTGGGTGAGAATCTTCAAGAGCAACTTCATGATTAACAATAACATCAATTTCATCAGGAGATTTATTAATTAATTTCTTTTCTTTTTCTAATTTTTCTTTAGCTAACCTACGTTTAGTAGCATTCCTAATCTTAGGAGAAGTAATACCAGCATTCATTAAAGTATGATAAACGCAAGAGTAAGAAATAGTAATGTTTTCATCAGATTCTAAATATTCTTTAAAATGTTTAAAGTTAAACCCTTGATATTTATTACGATAAAGTAGTATAATAGAGTCGGAGATTGATTTATCTAAGCAATTAGCAGGTTTTTTGGAACGATTGCCATGCACAAAGCCGGATTTACCTTTCTCCTTATAAGTGATAATTAAACGATTTATTTGTCTTATAGAGAGTCCAAGTTTTTGCTTGGCTCTATTTTTATTTCCATTATGATCAACTAACTCTTTTATAACTTCATATTTTTCTTGTTCTTTCATTCTTAAAATTACCTTTCTCATTTGTGTCACCTCGGACACATTATATAATTTATTTGGGACATTTTCAAAAGTTATTACTTAAGACATTATCATAAATTAATCATAAGTTTTACACAATTATCAAGTATGTTTCTTGACTTATTTTTATATCCCTGTTATAATTATGGCGTTATGCGTTTGCATATCTAATAGTTTATACTAAAACTATTAACCACATCCAAATTTATTTAATTAGGAGGAA
>CAKOON010000033.1 GCA_934098565.1 uncultured Bacilli bacterium | reverse complement strand
TGACGCTAAAGGCCTTTATTGCTATAATGAATTTGAATTATTATATCTTTAAGTATACAACTTAAAGAAAAAACCTTAGCAGTTTATTTCCTATAAAAAGACGTTTTATTCTAAAAATTGACAATTATTATTTATTTCTTTTGTAACTCTTCTAAAAAGTAAATAGAAGCGATTAGCATATACCAAGAATTCTTGTAATAATCAAAATAATTATTGTAAAAAAGAACAATATATGTTAAGATATATAAAAATGAAATGCAAAGGAGGTATTTCTATGTGGATAGCAATCGCAATAATTGTACTATTAGTAATTTGGGTTATCTCAGTATACAATGGGCTAGTATCATCTAGACAAAAAGTTGATAATGCTTGGAGCCAAATTGATGTACAATTACAAAGAAGATTTGATTTAATCCCTAATTTTGTAGAAACTGTAAAAGGATACATGAAACATGAATCAGAAACATTCGAAAAAATCACAGAATTAAGAACTTCATGGGCAAATTCTTCAACAGTTAGTGAAAAGGCAAAATTAGATGGCGAACTTTCTGGAGCCCTAAAAACTATAATGGCAGTTTCAGAAAATTACCCAGAATTAAAAGCAAACACAAACTTCTCAGAATTATCAGAAGAACTTCGTAACACAGAAAATAAAATTTCTTTTTCAAGACAATTTTACAATGACAGTGTTACAAGATATAACACAAAATTAGAGCTTTTCCCTTCAAATATTATTGCAAATATGTTCAACTTTAAATCTAGAGAATTATTTGCAGCAGAAAGTGATGAAGCTAGAAAAAATGTTAAAGTAGACTTTAATAATTAATTTACTTAAGTTTGGTTCTGTTTTTATACAAACCAAACTTTTTTGATAGGAGGAAAACTTTATGTTTGAAGATATTAAAAAAAATAAAATGAAATCTTGGTTTATTATTTTATTATTCTTAGCCTTTATTGCCATAATTGTTTACTATATATGTATGGCTTTAGATTTAGGCAAAACATCAATTGTAATTGCAATGATCTTTGCCATTATTTCTACATGGGGTTCATATTATTATAGTGATAGAATCGTACTTAGTCTTAATAAAGCAAGACCAGCTACTAAAGAAGAAAATCAGAAACTTGTAAACATTTTGGATTCATTAGTTGTATCTTCTGGTTTACCAGCTACACCCAAATTATATATTGTAGAAGATGCTCAACCTAATGCTTTTGCAACAGGTAGAAATCCAGAACATGCAGTTATATGTGTTACTACTGGTTTATTAGACAAATTAGAATACTATGAATTAGAAGGTGTTTTAGCACATGAAATGTCACATATTAAAAATTATGATATCCTTCTTTCTGCAGTTGTTTCTGTAATGGTAGGTTTTGTAGTTATACTTTCTGATTGGTTTACTAGAATTACTTTTTGGGGCGGCCCAAGAAGAAGAGATGATGATGATAATGGCAATCCAATTTTAATGTTTATCGGTTTAATTTTTCTAATTTTAGCACCTATATTTGGTCAATTAATGCAACTTGCAATTTCTAGAAAAAGAGAATTTTTAGCTGATGCAACAGCAGTAGAGTTTACTAGAAATCCTGATGGATTAATTTCAGCTCTTCTTAAAATTTCTGGTGATCCAAATGAATTAAAAGTTGCTAATAATGCTACTGAAAATATGTATATTGTTAATCCTTTTAGAGGTAAAAAATCTTCTTCTAGTTTATGGTCTACACATCCTAGTATTGAAGATAGAGTTGAAGCTTTAAGAAATATAAAATAAAATTTTAGAATACTCATTTGAATAGTGAGTATTCTTTTTTTGTATCTTTTTGCAATTATTTGTCATATCTTACTACAGGAGGATATGAATATGATTATTAAATGTATTCTATTAGCTTTATCTGCAAGTATAGACGCGTTAGGTCTTGGAATTACATATGGAATAAAAAAGACCAAAATGTCTAAATCAGGTAATCTAATAATTTTTACCACATTATTTTGTTTATCTGGGCTTTCTGTATTTATAGGACATTATATCTCTACTCTCTTCTCTCCTGTTGTTTCTGCTATATTGGGTGCATCACTTTTAATACTACTTGGAATTTATAATATCTTTAAAAGCCCAAATAATACATCTACAAATTTTGATACAGACGGTTCTAATTATATTGATGCTAAAGAAGCTTTTATTTTAGGTTTAGCAGTTGCTGTTGATGCCTCTTGTGTAAGTCTAGGCTCTGGCATGATTGGTATTGCTGGTTTAATTTTGCCACTTTTGATGGCTGTTTTCCACACTTTCTTCGTTAATTGTGGAAATC
>CAKOON010000032.1 GCA_934098565.1 uncultured Bacilli bacterium | reverse complement strand
CACTAATTAATAAAGAAAAGACAACTACCTCAACAATATTAAATAAATTAGTTGAAAATGGTGTTTTGGTTAAAATCAGAAACGGGCCAAATACAAGATATGAAATGAATAGATAATAATTTAAAAGTGAAATTTGTTTTATTAAACGGCAGACAATAAAAAATAGTAATTTCTTGTCTGAATTGGAGGGGAAAAGATGAGTTTTTCATATACTAGAAAAATAAACTATTATGAAACAGATAAAATGGGAGTAGTTCATCATTCAAATTATATAAGATTTTTAGAAGAGGCAAGATGCAGATGGTTAGAAGAACTGAATATATCAATGGAAAAATTAGAAGAATTAGGTTATACTATTCCAACATTAGAAGTCAATTGTAAATACAAATATCATATAACAAGTGGAGATATAATTACAATAGAACCTAAAATAACTGAATTTAATGGAGTAAGAATGACAGTAACTTATAATGTTATTGATAAAAAGACAGAAAAAATTGTTATAAATGCTTGGACAAAACATTGTTTTACGGATAAAACTTTAAGACCAATAAATATAAAAAAGAAGAATGAAAAAATATATACAATATTTGAAAAATTGTTAGAAGAAGGTATAAAAACCAATAAATAATTTCAAGGCAAATTATAACAATAACTAGTAAGTTGTAGAAAGAAGGTTTGTATATGAAGAAGAAAATTATTATCCTTGTAATTTGTACTTTATTAGTAATATTTTTATTAGGTGCAGTATTTTTTAATAAAAATAAAAAATCAGATAAAACTGAAAATTCTAATAACGATTCTGTTATTTATGATACGGAAGGAAACATTATATATGATATGTCAAAAAAAGATGAAACTACAGAAGTAATTAAAGATACAGTTATTCAAGGAATAGTGGAACTAAATCATAATGGATATATTTATATATTTAATGGACAACATTTTGGAGAATTTGGTTTTGAAATGAAAGAATATACTAGAGCAAATATTAATAATAAAAATCAAAAATGTTTAGATTATTTTACATTGAAAGAATATGATACAAGCTATATACAAGAAGGAGACATATTGATTTGTAGTGGAGATTTAAGTAAAAAAGGTTATGATATGGGAGAGAATGATTTTGATACTAAAGATAATTCGATTATTGTTTTAAAATCAAATGACTATAATCAAATGAAAAAAGATGCGTTAACTGGAAAAAGAACATATTCTTCAGTTGTAACTATTGGTGATGAGTATGTAGAAGCAGGATATGTTTATTTAAAATATAGTTTAGAAGATGATACTCATTCTGACACTGGTTATAATTTTCCATTTGCAGTAAAAGCATATATAACAGAAAATTCTGAAATAATAGGAAATTTGCAAAAAGAGAAAATTGTAAAAGTACAATATGAAAATTCAAATGTACCTTTGGATGAATTAAAAATAAAATCAATAGAAGTAATTGAAGATTAGTGTGACAACTTATAATAAGTAAATCAAATTACTTTAGCAACATTACAAAAATTAAATAATAAAAAATTACGAGGTATTGAATTTAATCAATATCTCTTTTTTGGTTGCATATTTATTAGGAAGGGTAGAGGTAGAGTTATATCAAGATGATTTTGATATAATTTTAAAATCTTTAGAAATTTATAAATTTGTTATAAATCAAAATATTTTGATTTCTGCAGAAAAAGAATTTTTAAAAAAGAAAAACTTTGATGTAGATTTTTTATTTCAAGTCTTACAAGCAATTTATAATTCAAATTATGATTTTGAAGATAAAACAAATAATATAAAACGAAAAAATATATGTTGACAAATCATTATTTTTGATGTATAAGTAGGACATAGGTTAAATGTTTAAATTTATATTTTAAGTAGGGAATATACTTATTTTTAACTTGATTCAATATTATCTAACATTGCACAAAATCAAAGTTTTGTGCAAAAAGGAGTAGGAGCAAAATATATAGACTATGATTATAGTCCTACCCAGTAATTTCAGTACTTTCAAGCCTTTGGCTTTAATATATTTACTTATTATATAATTATTTTATTTTGCATATTTAATGTTCAAATAATTTTTATCTTTAATTATAAATTTTTTTCAATAATTTTTTATAATTTCTGATCTTCTATCTAAATCTTATCTAAAATCTTCAAAATGCCTATTTCTCTATATTTGCCGTATTTTTTCAACAACAAACTATAAGTCTTAAAAATAAAAACGGCTTAAAATCGATTCTCGTGTGTCGTTTTTTTGAGGTATTTTTGATTATTATTGTATATCTATAAAATTAAACAATTTACTACTAAAAATTGCTAAATCATAG
>CAKOON010000031.1 GCA_934098565.1 uncultured Bacilli bacterium | reverse complement strand
GTGGATGTGTATTACTATGTGTTCCAATTTCATGACCCGCTTCTGCAATCTTTTTTACTGACTCTGGATATTTATCTACCCATTCTCCTACCAAAAAAAATGTAATTTTCACATTATTATTTTGTAATGTTTCTAATATTTTATCAATATCATCTGCGTTCCAAGCACAATTCATTGTAAATGCTACCTTTTTTTCGTCTGTTTGAACATTATAAATTGGCAATTCTTTTTCTTGTGATGATGTTTGAATTGTTTCAACTTTTCCTACATTTGCAATTGTTATTAATACTGCTACTGTTAACACAGATACTATATATGTTTGAATTTTTTCTTTATTAAATACCAAAAACATAATTACCTCCTGAGTCTGATATTTAATTTTATTCATTATTTTACTTTTTATTCATAATAAAAAGAGCAGTATAAAACTGCTCTACTATATTTAATTTAAAATGACATCTGTTTCTTCTCTCATTTCATGATTTTCAAAAATATAATGTTTATTACATAAACTTTTTAATTTTTGTCTATGTGTAACTATCACATATGTTTTATCTTTTAAATATTTTTCAATCATATTCGTTATTTTTTCTTCTGATAATATATCTAAATTTGATGTTGGCTCATCAAAGAAATATAATTCTTTATCAATTAATATTCCTCTAATTAAATTTAGTCTTTGTTTTTGACCTGTTGATAATTTTATTCCCCTTTCTCCTACAATTGTATCTAATCCATTTGGTAATTCATCATACCATCCTTTTAATCCTGCTTCTTCTAGTAATTCAAATATTTTCTTATCTGGAATTTCTTTTCCTAAACATAAATTATCTCTAATACTCAAATCAAATAAATCTACTTCTTGAGATACAAACACTAAATCTAATCTAACATCTTTTATTTCTTTATTATCTATTAGAAGCCTTCCCTTATTTAATGGATATAATCCAGCCAAAATATTCATTATAGTTGTTTTTCCTTGACCAGATTCTCCCATTATACTTATTTTGTCACCTTTTTCCAAATAAAATTCTGGTATTTTTATTTGAGCTGAATCTTTAGTATATGAGAATTTAACATCTTCTAATTTTATATTGTTAAAATTCTTAAGTATCTCTATCTCTTTAATATTTTTAAAATATTCATCTAATTGCTTTTTAGAAGTTTTAAACCTTTCTCCCATATCTAATAGCCTAACCATATTATTTAAACTCCAATACAATTTTCCTAGTGCTGACATATAAAATAACAAATATGGTAGCCCATCTTGCCCATTTTTCACCATTATTATAGTACTTATTAAAACAACTATATATAATAAATTTATTAACCCTGTAAATACTCCATTAGCATTTGTTCTCTTTCTTACATTAGCTTTTGTTGCATCCAAATATTCTTCTTCATTTTCATTAATTTTTTTATTACAAAAATCTCTTATATTTAATTTTCTGACTGCTATAATATTTTGAATAAAATCTACAAATGTAGCATTATATTTTGACTCTGTTTCATTTGCCTTTTCTTGATATATTTGTTTATTTTTTATCATTTTGTATTTTAACATTACTGCTAATATTGAAACAATAATACATATTATTCCTGTTATTATTGATTGTCTACATACCATTAATAATATTGATATTCCACCAATAATCAATGGTATTACACTAGATTCAAATTGCCATGTCATTTCAAAAAAATAAAATGACAAATTAGTTATTAGCTTATGTATATATCCTGTATGTGTATTAGATATTTGTTCCATTGTCATAGATTGTAATTTATTAAAATAATATTTTTGAATTGTTGTTTGAGTTTTTATATTATTTACATTATCAATATATGAAGCTACTTTTCCTGCTAATAGCATTATTATATCTATAATACAAATCCATATTGTTAATTTGGTTATTTTGTCTAATGTTAATGGGCTTGTTCCAAAATATGATAAAACATAAGCTTCTCCATAATCAGCTAATGAATAAATTGTGTTAAATATTATTGATAATATGAATAACTTTTTAGCTACAACTTTTATTAATTCTTTCATTGATTTCATCTCCCAAAATATTATACCAAATCTCCTTATAAAACACAACGAAAAAGAACTTTCATACCATTAAAGTATAAAAATTCTTTTTTATAAACTATATTTCAGCGTCTATTATCTCACAATTATTCATTGAAATTTCTGCTAAATTTTGACTTTCTGGCATACCATAAAGATGTGCTTTTATAACTTTTGCAATTCCTCCATGTGCTACAATTAAAATAGTTTTGTCATGATATTTTTCTTTTATATCATCAAAAAATTCATCGATTCTTTTTTCAAAATCATGTAAATTTTCTCCATTTGGAATGTTATAATTTAACTTATAATCCCAAATATTATTTTCCATTTCTTCTGTTACATCTCTTCC
>CAKOON010000030.1 GCA_934098565.1 uncultured Bacilli bacterium | reverse complement strand
ATGTTATCTTTAGTAGTTAATGTATAGTAAGTTAAATAATAAATATATCCTAATAAACTCAGTAAATATAAGGGTTTGTTAGGATATATCATTGTAAAGTATGTGTACCTTAAAAATTGAATATCAAATAATTATTATACAGTAGAATAATACTTGAATATATGTTCTGTTGACGGTAAAATATAAAGTAATAAGAGGTGTTTTGACATTATAGACATATCGCAAATGTATTGGAGGTATTAGGTACATGGAACTACATGTTATAGAACGTGAAGGAAAGTGGACAGTTGTTCTACTGGATAATGAGATGAGAATTGTAAAGCCAGTACACGATTATCTGAAATTTCAAAGACAAAAGGATAAGGCTCTTAATACACTAAAGGCAAGTGGAAGTGATTTACGAACCTATTGGGAGTTCTTAAATGATAGTGGTTATGAGTATGACAAGGTTACTCCTAAGATGATTGCTGAGTTTATAGACTATCTAAGGGCATCAGATGATGATGTCATAGCTCTTAACAAGGAAAGTAAAAGGACTAATAAAACAATCAATCGTATATTGAGTACAATCCATATGTTTTATCAGTTTGAAGCAGATATGCAGGAAATAGATAATCCTATTCTGATGCATAATGTAAACAGACCTTTTAATGCTTTTAAAGGCATCTTGGAACACACAAAGTCTGATAATAAAACAAAGCAGTCAATCTTCAAGGTAAAGGAAAGTGATTATAAGATAAATCTTGTTACTGATGATGAAATGGAACTGTTTTTAAACCGTTTGGACAAGCGTAGAGACATCCTTTTATACAAGATGCTCTATCTTACAGGTGCAAGAATACAAGAGGTTTTAGACCTTGAAATAGACTCTGTGCCACTTCCGGATATGTCACAGTTAGTAGGCTGTTTTCGGCAGATAAAGTCAAAGGGTAAGACCAGAGATTTGTATGTGCCTATGTCACTAATAAAGGAACTTGACGATTTCATCATGGAAGAAAGAAATCTTATTGATACAGACCATAGTTACATCTTTGTATCAGAGCAGAAAAGACAGCTTGGCAAACAGCTTACTTATCGTGCAGCCTATGACAAACTTAAAAAGGTGCAGGAAGAAATCGGAATTGATTTCAACTTTCACGATTTAAGACATACTTTTTGCTCCAACTTAGTACAGTCTGGAATGGATGTAAGTGTTGTAAGAATGATTATGGGACATGAACATTTATCTACTACTCAGAAGTACACACATCTCTCTAATCCGTACATTGAGGACAGCCTTTCAAGGTATTGGAATCAGAGTACATTGATTGGAGGTGACCCTGATGGCAAGTAGACCAGATGGTGATGTATGGAACATCGTTGACAATAACAATGACTCACAGCACTATAGAAGGAACTTTAAGTTTGATTTTTCCTATATTTCAAGCGAAGAAATCAAGGATGTTGTAAAGGACTATGTTTGGCAGAATTACAGGGTTGGAAATAAGTCTTTAAGTAGCTTATACAATGAGGTTAAAGTCTGGTTCTTTCAGTTTATTAGGTTTGCTGATACAAGAAATATCACATCATTAAAAGAATTAACTAATACTGATGTAGACCACTTTATTTCTTATCTGCATACAACCATTTCAGAAAGAACAAAAAAGCCTTTTGGAACAGAGATGCAGAGACACGGTTTAAATGCATTGAAATCTATCATTCGTTGGTGTCAGCTTCACAGACCTAATGATGTACCTGTGACAGAAATCTTTACAGGAAATGAGTATATCGGTGTTAATCGTAAACTTAAAATCGACTTTATTCCAGATGATGTTGTAGCACAGATAAATGAGGCTCTTAAAAAAGAAGAAAATCCATATCTAAAGTATGGCATTATCATTCTACAATCGACAGGGATGCGTATTGGTGACCTCTTAAAACTGCGTATTGACTGTATTAAGCCACACTTGATTAATGGATACACAATCGAGTGGACTCAGCATAAAGGACACAAAGACAAGCCCCCTATGCCTGTCAGAAGTGAATGTGTAGCTGCGATAGAGAAACTGATAGAGATTACCGCAGAACTTCGTGATGAAGCTGATGAAAAGGATAAAGAGATTCTGATGATTTGGCGAGTGCCTGTGGGAAAAGGTGCTGGTAAAGTAATGCCTATATCACAAAGAACATTTGGAACTGTATGGTTTGATAAGTTCATCAAAGATAACAACATCAAATATGCCAACGGCGATTACTACAACCTTACAAGCCATCAATTCAGACGAACTCTCGGAACAGATATGCTTTCCAAAGGAACTAACATAAATGTTATTCAGCAGGTGTTAGGTCATTCAGATCCATCCGTTACAAAGCGTTTCTATGCAGATGTAAAGGATAAGGAACGAGCAGAAGTATTTAAGAGTATCGGTGTTATCGGCAACATCAATCAGATACA
>CAKOON010000029.1 GCA_934098565.1 uncultured Bacilli bacterium | reverse complement strand
GTTCCGTATTCAGAAAGTTTTGCTCTTTTTTGTCCGTGTTGTCCTGGTGCATAATTTCTTCTAGAAATACTGCATTTGTCAGAATAACATCTTGAACCTTTTAAGAACAATTTTTGTCCTTCTCTACGGCAAATACGACATTGTTCGTCTGTATAACGTGCCATCTTTTACACCTCTTTCATTATATTTTATTTATATTCTTAATTTTAAATTTCTTTTTATAATCCACCTAAATATAAAAAATTATACTCTTCTTCTTTTTGGTGGTCTACATCCGTTATGTGGGATTGGTGTAACATCTTTGATGCTACTGATTTCTAATCCTGCAGCTTGTAAAGATCTTATTGCTGATTCTCTACCTGCTCCTGGACCTTTAACATATACTTCAACTGTTTTTAATCCATGTTCCATAGCTTCTTTAGCTGCTTTTTCAGCAACTTCTCCAGCTGCGAATGGTGTGCTTTTTCTTGAACCTTTGAAACCTTGTCCTCCAGCACTTCCCCATGAAATTGTATTTCCGTTTGTATCTGTTATTGTTACTATTGTATTATTGAAACTAGAATGAATATGTGCAGCACCTTTATCGATGTTTTTTCTATTTCTTCTAGCTACTGGTTTTTTTGCAACATTTTTGTTAGCCATTGTTCTTATTTCCCTCCTTATATAACAGTTTTACACTGTTTTAAAAGTCTTATTTTACATCTTTCTTTGATCTACTTACTAATTTTCTTGGACCTTTTCTTGTACGAGCATTAGTTTTAGTTCTTTGTCCTCTTACTGGAAGACTTCTTCTATGTCTTAATCCTCTGTAGCATCCAATTTCAGTTAATCTTTTTATATTAAGAGCTACTTCTCTTCTTAAATCACCTTCAACTTTGTATGATTCGTCAATAACTTTTCTTATGCTATTAACTTCTTCATCAGTTAAATCTTTAACTCTTGTGTCTGGGTTTACTCCAGCTTTTGCTAATATTTTGTTTGAGCTAGCTACTCCTATACCATAAATATATGTAAGTCCTATTTCTACTCTTTTTTCTTTAGGTAAGTCTACTCCTGCTATACGAGCCATGTTTTTTACACCTCCAAATTTTTCTTCTTTTTTGTTTGAATTTTATTTAAGTGTTGTCCTATTTTTACTTAAAGGTGAAATGCACTAGCTCTTGCTAGTCTTTAAGTTTTATTTTGGACATATATATAAACACAAATTTGATATGTAAACTTTTTCAAGTCTAACAGCCGCTACCTCATTTGTGTTATAAACTTTTTAGGTTACCCTTGTCTTTGTTTGTGTTTAGGGTTTTCGCATATAACTCTAATTACACCTTTTCTTTTTATTACTTTACATTTGTCACACATTTTCTTTACTGATGGTCTTACTTTCATTTTATTCCCTCCTTTGCTATGGACAAGGGACACATCTTCTTCACCGGTATTCCTCTAGGGATAAGATATGTCCCTTCCCCGTGTGAGCTGGTGATTACCCTTTTTCCAATTTATATATTATTTGGGTTAATTGATTGTTGTCTATTATTTTGCTCTCCAAGTGATTCTTCCTCTTGTTAAATCATATGGTGATAATTCTACTTTTACTTTATCACCTGGTAGAATTTTGATATAATTCATCCTTAGTTTTCCTGAAATATGTGCTAATATTTGATGCCCATTTTCAAGTTCTACTTTGAAATTTGTATTTGGTAAAGTTTCTACTACTGTACCTTCTACTTCTATTACATCCTCTTTTGCCAAGTCCTTTTACCTCCTTTTTAAAGAGTTATATTTATATAGAAAATTTATATTTTTAAGCATAAACTTTCCATAATATTCTATTTTTTAGTATTAACTCATACATTATATAATATTTTTATAGTATTGTCAATAGTTCCGGCTCATTTTCTGTAATTAAAATTGTATTTTCATAATGAGCTGCTAAGCTTCCATCTTGTGTTACAATTGTCCATCCATCTTCTAGTTCCCAAATGTCTGGTTTTCCTTGTATTACCATTGGTTCTATCGCTAGAGTCATGCCTGGTTCAAGTCTTATTCCTCTTCCTGCTTTTCCATAGTTTGGTATTTCTGGTTCTTCATGCATTTCTTTTCCAATTCCATGTCCTTCAAATTCTCTTACAACAGAATATCCTTGTGATTTTACGTATTCACCTATTGCGTGTGATACATCCCCTATTCTATTTCCTTTTTTTGCATATTTTATTCCTTCAAAAAATGCTTGTTTTGTTACTTCTACTAGTCTTTTTGCCTCTTCTGATACATTTCCAACTAAAAATGTTCTCGCAGCATCCCCATTATATCCATTTTTTAATGATACTAAGTCAACACTTACTATGTCTCCATCTTTTATTACTCTCTTTTTTGATGGAACTCCATGTATTACTTCATCATTTATTGATATACATGTTGCAGCAGGATAAGGAGGTACTCC
>CAKOON010000028.1 GCA_934098565.1 uncultured Bacilli bacterium | reverse complement strand
CAGGTAAAACAGAACCACTAATCGTAGAATATGGTTTTATTGATGACAACAAAAATAACTTTGATTTTCTAAATAATAACTACAAAGAATTAGCAGAAGCAGTCATAAAAGCTATTTTAACATATAAAGGTCTTTCATACATACCACCGGAGGAATCTCAAACCACGACTTACGTAGTAAAAAGTGGGGATACTTTATATTCCATAGCCAAAAAATATAATACAACTCCAGACAATATAAAAAAAGACAATAATTTAACAAATAATAACTTAAAAGTAGGGCAAATTTTAAAAATCCAACCAACAAATCTAACAGACACTTATACTGTTCAAAGAGGTGATACCTTATATTCGATAGCAAAAAAATATAACACAACTGTAAACAATATAAAAGAGCTGAACAAATTAAGTAAAGATAGTTTAACAATAGGTCAAACCCTCTTAATTCCATCAGGCCAAGTAATAGAAGATACTATAACAACACCAATAACATATATCGTAACACCAGGTGATACAATTTATTCGATATCAAGAAAATACAATATTCAACCAGCAGAATTAATAGCTGCCAACAATTTATCAACTACAATATTAACAGTAGGTCAAAAATTAGCAATACCACTTCAAAAAAATACAACAACTTATATAGTTCAAAAAGGAGATACGATTTTTATGGGGAATAATGAGTATTTTTTAATAAAATAATAAAGAAACATGGTATAATTAAAATGTATAGAATAAAACTGTATTAATTTATAATAAGGAAGAAGATGATAAAATGAATATTGATATTGGAAAAATTATATCTGAATGCTTAAATAATGCTTTAATCCAATATTATTTTATGAAAAAAAGAGAAATGACATATGATGAAAAAGAATTGCAAGAGAAAAATTTTTCTAGAATGATTGGCTATTGTGTTTTGTTTAAAGAATCAGAAGGCATTGAAGAATATATGCACTTAACTGATGAAAAACAACAAATTCAATTTTTAAAATTAAGAATTGCTGATAAAATAGGAATTCCACATCATGAAATTGATAGTAAAATAGAAGCTATTATTAGTTATGCTTTTGAAAATTTTGTTAGAAATGGTTATGTTTTTCATGCTGGAAATAGTAAGGCAATAGAAAATAATATGAAATATGGACTTGGATTTTCACAATCTTCACAAGAAAATAAGATGGAACTTATGCATATTGCTTCAATTTATAGTAAATATGGTAATGATAATCCTTTAGGTTGGGGAACATTAGATATCAAAAATGAAAAAAATGGTTGGTTTTACGATAGTAATCCACACAGTATGTTACATTATGCTGATTCCCCTGAATGGTTTGGACAATTCTGTGGAGGCAACCATTGCTATGCATGGGGATTGGTACCAGAAGAGAATAAACATGGTTATGCAAACAGAGATTATGAAACCTGTCTTTTAACAATAACAAAATTGATTGAAAAAAATAACATGAGTGAAGAAGATAGAAAAGAAATTTTGGATTTTTTTAATAAATGTTGGAATAAATTTGGCAATACAGAACCTTATTTAGCATTTGTACCAATTAGTTCGTTGGAAGATAATGATGATATAAATAGAATGAAAAGTTTCTATTTTTCATCAATGAGTGATAATTCCCTTTATTCAAATGAAAATTATATATTTTCTGACATAGTTAAGGGAGGTAGTATGTTAATGGGAGATAACATCTGTTGTGATAAGGTTGTTAATCCTGAAGTTTTATCATGTGTTAATTTATCACCGATATTACCTAGATTTAAAGTGAGCGAAGCTTCAAAACAAAGGGAAATGACGATACAGGATTGTATAAGAAAATTAAATGATTTAGATATGGAATTTTTATTAAAGGCTCAAGAAATGCTTAGTCAGTTTCCATCTAGAAGTAATGGAAGGAGTTTATAGTATGGATAGAGAAAGAAAAATATATACAGAAGTCTATATGACATTAATTAGGCTTAGCAAAGATTTAATTGATAAAATACCAGAAGAATTAAAACAAACCATTATTAGTAAAGCAGATACAAGTTATCCTTATAAAATAAATGAGTTACTGCCTGAATCTAAAGCATTAATAGCATCAATAATGGAAAAGTACTTAAATGAATAATAATAATAAATAAAAAAGTCATCCTATAAAATCTAACGAAAATTAGATAGTAGGATGTTTTTTTATTGTTCTAATGTCTTATAATATAAAGACTTGTTTAATAATCATCCTATATATAAACCTATTTTGTAGGTTGAATTTCGTAAGTACGAAATAAGAATGGTGTATACACAAGTCCTTATTTTATAAGGAAAAGCGCGTGCTATTACACCATCTTCTTATCCTGCTATTTCATATTTTATTAAATTATGAATCATTTTGGGATGATAGACAAAACTTGCTATAGTAAATGACTTGACTCATACATTTTAAGAGAGGTATCATCCAAGCAAAAGGAGATGATGTTTATGAATAAGGAGGATTATGAAATTAAGTAATATTATTGGGTATGTGAGAATCATAC
>CAKOON010000027.1 GCA_934098565.1 uncultured Bacilli bacterium | reverse complement strand
TTAAAAATGCATTGAATGATACGAATTCGGTATTTTACCACTATAAAAAATTGATTTCTTTAAGAAAAGAATATGCCATTATTCAAGAAGGAAACTATGTTCCATTATTTGAAGAGGATGATGCGATTTTTGCCTATAAACGAGTATTAAATAATGAAGAATTACTTGTATTAAGCAACTTTTATGGTAAGGATTGCACATTTGATATGGATTTAAGTGATTATGAGATCTTACTTTCTAATTATGAAGATAGTACAACTACAACTAAAACACTTAGACCTTATGAGTCTTTAATTCTACACAAATAATATTTTTAACAGACCCCATCACGTCTCTGATTTATCATGCGCAACTCGGTGGGGTTTGTTTTAATTCTATAGTTTCATGATTTATTATTTTCTTCTGAATATGATAAATTATATAAAAGTGAGGTTTTTTGGATTTAAGTATACAGATACCTTAGGTGAGCTATAAATGTTATGGAAATTTATTTTTAAGTCTTAGATGTCATATATAAATGTATGTTTTTAGTATTGTTTCATTATTGTTGAAGTGGTTTTATCAGTTCTAAAACATCAATCCAGATGATAGTATTTTATAAAATCCTTTACATTTTCCTCATCATATTCATATTTTTGACCTTGAAAATCATTTGGATAACTTGCATATTCAGATAATTCTTCTAAATGACCATCTTCAGAATAATATACAATTCGTCCATATTGATACTCTCCTCGATTATCATCTCCACCATATTCAACTAATATCGTATTTCCACTTTCTGTAGAAATAATATTTGGAAAATATAAATCAGTTAAATTTTTGTTTGCAGATACAGTAAAAAATGCTTTAGAAACATTGTTTAATCTATTTTTTTCCATTGGATTATATTTACTTATAATTTTAACTGGTAAGGAATATGTACCTTTATTTCCTGCACTGTCCTTTACACTATATTCAATATGGTAATCGCCTTCCTGGTGCTGTACAATATCTGATTTAATCTGTTTGATTTTCTTTGATATATCACCATCTACATTATCCACGGCTTTTAAGGAAAGTAATAAACGATCGAAGTCAATAGTTTTGTTAGCTTCAAATGTTGGATTTTCATCCGAGCAAGTAATTACCGGTTTTGTTTTATCTTTATTTATTCTCTTTTTTAGTTTTTCTTCTTCTTTCTGTTTCTTTGCCAGTGCTTCATCAACACGATTGCTTTTTGTATCTGTACAAGCACACATAGTTATACCTAGCAAAATAATTAAACCTACATTAAAAATCTTATACATATCAAAATTCTCCTATTTTTAAGTAATTTACAATATTATACTAGCATATTAATCAGTATTAAAGTTATATCTATTAAAAAAATTGAATCAATGATATAATGAAACCAACTTAGGGGAAAGAGGTTACAAATATGAAATTATTACACAAATTTATGGCTGCAACACTTGCAGTCTCCTTGCTAGCAGGATGCTCATCAGAGCCAAAAAAAGAGGGACCACCATCTGATAAAGATTTTATTTTAAATGTATCAAAAGGATTGGAAGCACGATGGGAATTGGCAGATAATGAAAACACTGATAGTTATTCAAGTGCAGAATTACAAAAAGCATATACAAAATTTCTAAAAGCTGAAACAGATGCTGTTGGAAAAGAAAGCAAATACAAATTTAAGGATAAAGATTTGAAAAAAGTTGCTGATACATATTATAAAGGACTCAAATTACAAGAAGAAGGAATTCAATATGCTGGGACTGATGATTATACTAACCAAGCAAAAACGTGGGAATTAGGATATAACTACAGAGCTTTAGCAATTCACGAATTCGAAAAAGATTATGGATTGACTGTAAATTCAAAATATAAGAGCGATTTAGATGATTTTCTTTCTCAATATTCTGTTGCAAAAAAGGAAGTTGCTATTCAAGAATTTGTAGATAATTTGCAAGAATCAATCCAATATACAAAAGATGAAAGTCAAAGTGATGAATACACAACATATTATTCAGCAATTATTGAAAACACAACTGAATATACAATTGATTCGCTTTCAATCCAGTTAGATTTCCTTGATGGTTCAGGTGTTATTTTATATCAAGGAAATGATTATGTTTCAAATTTAGCTGCTGGATCAAAAATTCAAAGTACAGTTTATTATGATGCTGAAAAAGGAGAACCATCTACTTTAAAACCGATAATTACTGTATATTATAATTAAGATAATGAATTTAAAAATATGTTATACAAAGGACAAAAATTTTGTCCTTTTTAATTACTATTTTTGACATATAACCATTCTATTTTAGGATTGGCGATTATTTATGGAATGATATATACTTTTTGTAACAGAAAGTATGCACCTTTTAAATGTGAAGATATAAAAGGTTATAAGAAGATATGAGAAGTTATATTGGGTTCAACAAAACAACTGTTTCTTATCTTCTGAAGAATGCTATAAATAAAGGAGTTTTGACTATGAAGAAAGTGCTTTTTATTTGCCACGGTAACATATTCTGATATTAATAAAGTGCTTTATATAAAGGATAATAAATAAAATTAAGAGGATTTGTGCACCT
>CAKOON010000026.1 GCA_934098565.1 uncultured Bacilli bacterium | reverse complement strand
AAGTTATGCAATAGACGAAGTAAAGACAAATCATGCAAATGTAGAATTTAATGCATATTTCCAAAATGAGAATGGAGATAAAGTAGGAGAAAAAGAGGCTAGTATAGATGGAGAAGAATATCTATATGTAGAAGTAAGTGTAAAAAATGAAGGATATTTAAATAATGGAGAAATAAAAATATCTGATAATAACTTCAACATAAAAGAAGACAAACTAAGCCAAGAAGTAGCTGAAATAAAAGACAATACTGTAAAATTAAACCAACTAAATGCAGGAAGTACAGCTACAATAAAACTAGCAATAGAAGCCAAAAAAGAAAATAACATAAAAGAAAGTGGACTAAATGGAAAGACAAAAGTAGAGCTAGGTGGAGAATATATAAACAGTAAAAATGTTGAAAAAAATAAATATGTAGAAATAAAAGGAACAGCAGAAGTAGGAATGAAGTGGAAATCAAGTGAAGAAACAAAAGTAGAACTTGATGGAAAACTATTAACAAATTCAGTATATGATGTGAACGGAGAAAATAAAAGACTTGTACAAATGCTTATAAGTAGCAAAGTAAATAACAATAGCTATCCGGTAAAAACAAATGAAATCACATTAAATGTTCCAGAAAAGGTAGAAGAAGTAAAAGTAACAGCAAGAGATATAAAAGGAACAAATAGTAAAGCAGAATTTGGAGAAGGAAACTACGAATATAATAAAGACGAAAAAAGACTAACAATAAAAGTATCAAATGAAGATACAGAAAACATAAGTTGGGAAAAAGAAGCAGAAGATATGTTTGTAGTAACATATGTGTTAAATCCAAATGAAAATATAGCAAATGAAGACATCCAAGTAAAAGACAAAATGAAACTATATGATGATAGAGAAATAGAAGAAAATAAAAGTGTTCATATTGAAGAAGAAATAGATGGAGTAGTATCAAGTACAATAGAAAGTAGTGAAAACGAAATATATAAAGGAAAGATATATACAGGAGAAGAAAGAGACTATACAGAAATAAACAAAGTAAATGTAGACTATGTAGAAGCAGATGAAAAACTAGAAATAGACCAAAAAGCAGCAACATATATAGAAGGAGAAAACGAAAAAGAAGCAAACATAGTATATAAAGAAACAAAAATAAAGAAAGATGAATTCCAAAAAATATTCGGAGATGATGGATATATAGAAATCCAAAATGGAGATGGAACAGTACTACAAAGTATAAACAAAGACACAGAAGCAAATGAAGAAGGAAAAATAGTAATAACATATCAAGATGGAGAAAAAGAAATAAAACTAGAAACAAGTAAAGCAGAAAATATAGGAACATTAGAAATAGAAAATACAAAAGGAATAATGAGTGCAGGATATGGAAGAGATGAAATAAAAGGTTTAACAGGAATAAAAGAAAAAGTAACAGTAAATGGAAAAGTAGCAGAAAAAGTAATAGGATTAAAAGAAACAGAAACAAAAGCAAATATAAGTTTAGATGTAACAAAAATATCAACAGTAGCAGAAAAACAAGAAATAACAGTAAATGCAACATTAGAAGCAAATGATGAAAGTAAAGACTTGTATAAAAATCCAAGAGTAACAATAAAATTACCAAAGGAAATAAGAGTAAAAAATGCGCAATATGCAGCATTATATAAAAACGGATTAGAGATAGAAAGTACAAACTTAAGTACAAACGGAAATGGAGAAGCAGAAATCAAGTTACAATTTAAGGGAGAACAAACAAAATACGATATTTCTGGAGGAACAAAAATCTGTTTAAAACTAGAAGTAGAAGCAGATAAATTAACACCAAGTAAAGCAAGTCAAATAGAAATGAAATACTGGAATGAAAACAAAAATGAAGAAAAGACAGAAACAGCAGGAATAAACTTTGAATCACAATATGGAATAATGATATATAACCAAATACAAAATTATAACAACAATGGAGATGCAATAGTAACAATAGATAAAGAGACAGCATATGGAGAATTAGGAACAAATGGAGAAGCAAAAAATCTAGTACTAAATACAGCGTTACTAAATAACTATGGAGAAAAAGTAACAAATGTAACATTAATAGGAAAAATCCCATCAGATGGAAGTGAAGAAGGATATGTAGCAAAATTAAAAGAAATACAAACAAATAATGACAAATTAAAAATAACATATTCAAATAAACAAGACGCAGAAGCAGGAGATGACAGTTGGGGAGAATATAAAGAAGATGCAGTAAGTTATAAAGTAGTTGTAGATGAAATGGATAAAGAAGAGGTAATAAAATTAAATGTACCTGTAACAATACCAGAAAATTTAAAATACAACAAGAAAGGTACTTTAGCATCTAAAGTTACATATAACTTTAATGGAACTGAACAAAGTAATAGTTCAACAATTATATTGGAGACGACAAGCAAAATAGAAAAAGCAGCTGTAATAGAAAAATTAGATTATCAAGAAACCGTATCTAATTTACAAGTTGGAATAGTTGCAATATCTGGAAATTCGAATTTGTCTAATGACAGCAATATTTATGAGGGACAAACAATCAAATACAAAGTAACTGTTACAAATAATACTGGAAAAGATTATACAAATGTTTCGGTAAAAGC
>CAKOON010000025.1 GCA_934098565.1 uncultured Bacilli bacterium | reverse complement strand
ATACACACAGTTATAGCATATATAGAAAGTTTAGATAAAAAAAGAATGCTAGTTGAAGACATTCAAGATATAATAGAACAAAAATTAATGGAACTTGAAAAATATCAATTAGCCAAAAAATATATTACATATAGATATACAAGAGAACTTGTTAGAAAAGCAAATACAACAGATCAATCAATAAAAGAATTAATTGAAGGAGAAAGTGAATATTGGAATAATGAAAATTCTAATAAAAATGCAAAAGTTGTAACAACACAAAGAGATTATTTGGCTGGAATAACAAGCACAGATATAACAAGAAGATTTTTACTTCCAGAAGATATTGTAAAAGCACATGATGAAGGAATAATACATTTTCATGATGCAGACTATTTTGCACAAAATGCTTTGCACAATTGTGAACTTATAAATCTAGATGATATGTTACAAAATGGAACAATTATAAATGGAGTAATGATAGAAAAACCACATAGATTTATTACAGCAGCAACAATAGCAACACAAATAATACTTGCAGTAACATCATCAAGTTATGGTGGAGCAACAGTCTCACTTTCACATTTAGCACCTTTTGTAAGAGATAGTTATAATAAATATTATCAGAAATATAAAGCAAGAAATCTAAAAGAGGCAGACTGTAAAAAATTTGCTAAGCAAGATACAAGAAAAGAAGTAGAAGATGGAGTTCAAACATTTAATTATCAAGTAAATTCAATGACAAATACAAATGGACAAGCACCATTTTTATCAGTATGCATGTATTTAGGAGAAACAGAAGAATATAAAGACGAATTAGCAATGATAATTGAAGAATTTTTGAAACAAAGAATACAAGGATTCAAAAATGAAAAAGGAGTTTATATAACACCAGCATTTCCAAAACTTTTATATGTTCTTGAAGAAGACAATATAAACAAAGACAGCAAATATTGGTACTTAACAGAACTTGCAGCTAAATGTACAGCAAAGAGAATGGTACCAGATTACATATCAGAAAAAGTAATGAAAGAATTAAAAATAAATGAAAAAGGTGAGGGAGATTGTTATCCATGCATGGGATGTAGATCATTCCTTACACCAGACAGAATGATGAGCATTGGAAATATATCAAAAGCTAAGAACTATGTTGAAGGTAAAGGAAAATATTATGGAAGATTTAATCAAGGTGTTGTTACAATAAATTTACCAGATGTTGCACTTTCTTCAAAACAAGATATGAATAAATTCTGGAAGATATTTGATGAAAGATTAGAACTATGCCACAGAGCATTACAATTAAGACATGAAAGACTAAGTAAAGTAACAAGTGATGTTGCACCAGTTTTATGGCAACATGGTGCTTTAGCAAGGCTTGAGAAGGGTGAATCTATTCATAAATTGTTACACCATGGTTATTCAACAATTTCATTAGGATATGCAGGACTATATGAATGTGTAAAATACATGACAGGACATAGCCATACAGATCATGGCGAAGGAGAAGAATTTGCTCTAGAAGTAATGCAAAAATTAAATGACAAATGTCAAGAATGGAAAGAAAAAGAAGATATAGACTATAGTGTATATGGAAGCCCAATAGAATCTACAACATATAAATTTGCAAAATGTTTAAAACAAAGATTTGGAACAGTTGAAGGAATAACAGATAGAGATTATGTAACAAATTCTTATCATGTTCCTGTATTTGAAGAAATTGACGCATTTTCTAAATTAAAACTAGAAAGTGAATTCCAAAAATTAAGTCCAGGTGGTGCTATATCTTATGTAGAAACACCTAACTTACAAGACAATATAGAAGTAGTGCTTCAAATAATTAAATTTATATATAATAATATAATGTATGCTGAATTAAATACTAAATCAGACTATTGTCAAAAATGTGGATTTGATGGAGAAATATTAATAGATGAAAATTTGGAATGGTATTGCCCAAGTTGTGGAAATAGAGATCATAATACATTAAATGTTGCTAGAAGAACTTGTGGGTATATTGGAAGTAATTTCTGGAATAAAGGAAGAACTCAAGAGATAAAAGAAAGAGTACTTCACATTGATAATAAGGATGATGAGTAAAATGAAATATAATAAAATAAGAAAGATGGATATTTCTAATGGCCCAGGTGTTAGAGTATCAATATTTATGCAAGGATGTAGCTTTAATTGTAAAAATTGTTTTAATCCTGAAACTCATGATTTTAATGGTGGTAAAGATTTTGATGATAGCACAATTGATAGAATCTTAAAATTATGTGATAATGAAAATGTAGAAGGTTTATCTATTTTAGGTGGTGAACCAATGCATCCTAAAAATATTAATGGGACTACTAAACTTGCTAAAGCTTTTAAAGAAAAGTATCCAGAGAAAAACGTTTGGGCTTGGTCTGGTTTTAAGTTTGACAAGGATTTAAAAGATAAAGAGGTTGTTAAATATTTAGATGTCCTTGTTGATGGCCAATATGTTGATGAACAACATAATCCTAAACTTGAGTGGAGAGGTTCTGAAAATCAAAGAGTTATTGATGTTCAAAAAAGCTTGGAACAGAATAAAGTTGTGATGATTTAAATGTTTCTCGCTTGTGGTTGGTACGAGTAATAAAACATACCATTTCGTTAAATGTTATATGTTAATGGTAGTGCAATAAATTAGTAAA
>CAKOON010000024.1 GCA_934098565.1 uncultured Bacilli bacterium | reverse complement strand
GAAAAGTCAGGAGTACCTACACCAAATATAGAACCATTTAATCCGGGAACATTTGTAGAAGCATTAAATAAAAATGGAGGTTTTGATGAAAGAGGAAACCTATATTATGGACCGATTAGTAAAGTTGTTCCGAACTTTAAATATGTAGGTAATGTCAATTTAAGAGGAAAAAGCAGAAGTGAAAAATTAGCCTTAATTACTCAATATGTAAATGCAGGTTATTTTGTAACAGAAGAAGTAAAAGGAGCAACACCGGGAAATCAACATTGGGTTGCAGTCACAGGAGTAAATGGTAATAATGTTATTATGGTTGATCCAGCGTCTAATCAAACAGATATGTGGAGTGCATACGAGTGGAGTAAATCATCTCAATTTAACTATTTCAAGGCTGAGTAAGTATGTTGATTTCAATTTTAAAATTAAGTATAGGAATATTAATTCTATATACTAAAATAAAAAAGGTTATTTCTAAGATAAAGAAATAGCCTTGATACATAAATATTTTGGTGGAACATTTAAAAAATAAAAATAATATGTTATAATACTAAGAAGTGAAAGACAAATAGTAATTTGTGAGGAAGAGGTGTTTATATGAATTTATTGTTGGGGATGATATATCCAATTTTATGTATTTTTATACCTAGTATAATATATCAAATTATAATTATTAAATCTAAAAAGACAACTGAAAAAACAAATAAGAAACATTTAATATGGGTATATATTTTTTTAATATATATTTTATTATGCTTTGAAGCAGTAGGTATAGGTAGTGTTTGGGATATTGGTAGATATGATAGTATAATAAGACTTGGAGAAATAAATTTTATTCCTTTTTCTTCTGAAGGAGCAATGACATATATTTTAAATATTATAATGTTTATGCCACTAGGATTTTTATTACCTTTAATTTGGAAGAATATGCGAAAGATAAAACCAGTTATATTTACAAGTTTAGCATTTTCATTTTCTATTGAATTTTGTCAATTATTCAATAGAAGAAATACTGATATAGACGATTTGCTAATGAATGTAATAGGGGCAATTATTGGATTCATTATATATAAAGTTTTTGTAAAATTATTTAAAAGAGAAAATAAAGAAGAAAATGACTTTACATTATCTAAAAATGAGCCAATTATATATTTAATTTTATCAATAGTATGTAGATTTTTCTTATATAAGTGGAATTTATTTATATGAAATTGATTCGATAAATTACAATTTGAAAGTGAGATGATTATATGACAGATTTAGAAAGAATTTGCTCTAATAGAGATATTACTAAAAGATTAAAACAAATAGTTACTGATGAATCTTTATTGCAAAGAGTAAATATTTTTTGCAAACATTTAGCAAAATTCATTCATGCACCTATAACTTTAAATGATTATAAGAGAATGGAAAAATATACTAATGATAAAGAATTAGTAGAAGCAGTATATAATGCTATAAAAGATTATTTCTATGTAGATAACACAGATGCTCATTTTGATATTATAGGACATGCTTATTGTGTGGCATTATTATCTCAAACAAAATACAACAGAGAAAATACAATAAATTATCTAAATAAATGTGCAGATATTTTAATAAAGAATAATGAGCAAGGTTATGGATTAGCAATGTACAGAAATATGAAAACATTAAGCAAAGAGTACCCTGATTTAAAGGATTTGGAAAAAAAGTTACAATGCTTTAAAGATTATGATTATTGGAAAGAAAAGAATAATAAGTAATTGCTAAATTACAATTTAGTAATTAGTTAGATAAATAGTAATTTGTAGAGGTGAAAGATGAACAAGAAAGACATTATTCTTTTAATAATAATAATTGTTATTGCCATAATACTTGGAGCAATATGTGGCAAATTATTATTGGATAATATAATATGAGAACAAAAACTAAAATATTAATTTATGTTATCACATTTATTATTGTATTTATAGCAAGTGCTATTGTAAGAATAAATTTATTAGGAAGTGCTCCAATGAAACTAATAAAAGTAAAATGGGATGACACAGTAGGAACAATTTATAAAAATTTAAGTTATGAAAATAATAATGGAAACAATTATGATTTATATATTCCAGCCAATTTAGATAAAAATAAGGAACAATACCTAATTCTTTTTATTCATGGTGGAAGTTTTAATTCAGGTTCTAAAGAAGATGGTGATGCTTGGTGTAAGTTTTATGCTTCAAAAGGATATATTACAGCAACTGTTGATTATACCTTACAGAACCATGGATTAGAGGCATCAATAAATTTAATGAATAAAGAAATAGAAAATTCCATAAAAGCCATGAAAGAACAATTAGAAAAAATGGGATATAATGTTGTAGGAATGGCATCTAGTGGAGTATCAGCAGGTGGAACACTTGCAATGAATTTGGCATATAACAACAATTCAGCAATACCAGTAAAATTTGTTTTTCAGCTTGCAGGACCAACATATTTTAATCCTGATGATTGGAAATTACTGATGAAAGTTGATAAAATAAAAACTAGCAGTGAATTTATCAAAATGATGACTGGATTTGAAATTGAAGATGATGAATATATTAAATATATTGAAAAAATTTCCCCTGCATCGTTAGTTAATGAAAATACTGTACCAACTTTAATGGGATATGGATTGATTGACCATTGTGTACCAATTAATCAAAAGTTTTATCTTATAGATGCTTTAAAAAAGAATAATGTGTCATATGATTATATTGAATTTCCAAAATCAAATCATGGTATGTATAATGATTTAGATAAAATGCAAGAGTTTATTGATAAATCACTACAATATAGTGAAAAATATTTTAAATAGAAATTAACAAATAGTAATTTGTAATGGTAGAAATATAAACTCTCACTATATGTCCTGTTAATATTTAATTGAGTTATATACAATA
>CAKOON010000023.1 GCA_934098565.1 uncultured Bacilli bacterium | reverse complement strand
GTTCCACGTCCTGTAATAGTAAATACATCTTCGATTGGCATTAAGAATGGTTTGTCTAAATCATGAACTGGAGTTTCAATCCATGTATCAACAGCATCCATAAGTTCGTCAATTTTAGAAGTCCAAGCTGGATCTCCTTCAAGTGCTTTAAGAGCTGATCCTCTAATAATTGGAGTATTATCTCCATCAAATCCATATTCGTTTAATAATTCACGAATTTCCATTTCAACTAAATCTAATAATTCAGCATCATCAACCATGTCGCATTTATTCATAAATACAACCATACGAGGTACACCAACTTGACGTGATAATAAGATATGTTCACGAGTTTGTGCCATAGGTCCATCAGTTGCAGCTATAACTAAGATAGCTCCATCCATTTGAGCTGCACCAGTAATCATATTTTTTACATAGTCAGCATGTCCTGGACAGTCAACATGAGCATAGTGTCTTTTTTCAGTACTATATTCAATGTGAGCTGTATTGATTGTAATACCTCTTTCTCTTTCTTCTGGTGCTTTATCAATGTTAGCGAAATCTACTGCTTCGTTACCATTTTTTCCTGCTAAACATTTTGAAATTGCAGCAGTTAATGTAGTTTTACCATGGTCTACGTGTCCAATTGTACCAATGTTAACATGTGGTTTTGAACGATCAAATTTTGCTTTTGCCATAATTTTTTCCTCCTCTATTTAATTACATATTTATTTTATATCAACTAAGGAAAAATAGCAAGTATTTTTCCTTTAGTTTATATACTTTTAGTTATTTCCACCAAATTTTTTGATGATTTCTTCTGAAATATTTCTTGGTACTTCTTCATAATGGTCAAATACCATTGTATAGTTACCTCTACCTTGAGTATTAGATCTTAATGATGTAACATATCCAAACATTTCAGAAAGTGGTACCATTGCATCGATTGCTAATGCATTACCTCTTGATTCTTGACCAAGTGGTTTACCACGACGAGATGTAATATCTCCCATAACATTTCCAAGATATTCATCTGGAACTACTACTTGAACTTTCATAATTGGTTCTAGTAATATTGGTTTACATTTATTTTTTGCTTCTTTTAAAGCCATACTTGCAGCTATTTTATAAGCCATTTCAGATGAGTCAACATCATGATATGAACCATCAAATAATGTTGCTTTAACATCTACCATTGGGAATCCAGCAAGAACACCAGTTTTCATAGCTTCTTGTAATCCCTTATCAGTTACTGGAATGTATTCTCTTGGAACTACACCACCAACAACAGCATCAACGAATTCATATCCTTTATCTGGATTTGGTTCGAATTTAATCCATACGTGACCATATTGTCCACGACCACCTGATTGTTTAATATATTTACCTTCACATTCAGCTGCTTGTGTTAATGTTTCACGATATGAAACTTGTGGTTGACCAACGTTTGCTTCAACTCCAAATTCTCTTTTCATTCTATCAACGATGATATCTAAGTGTAATTCACCCATACCAGCTATGATAGTTTGACCAGTTTCATGGTTAGTAGAAGCTCTAAATGTTGGATCTTCTTCTGATAATTTTTGTAAAGCTAATGCCATTTTATCTTGATCAGCTTTTGATTTAGGTTCAACAGTAAGTTCAATAACTGGTTCTGGGAATTCCATTGATTCCAAAATACAAGCATGTTTTTCATCACACAATGTATCTCCAGTAGTAGTATCTTTAAATCCTACTGCTGCAGCTATATCACCAGTAAATACTTCACTAATTTCAGTTCTGTTGTTAGCATGCATTTGAAGAATTCTTCCTAATCTTTCCTTCTTATTTTTACTTGCATTTAATACATAAGAACCGCTACTTAAATGTCCTGAGTAAACTCTAAAGAAAGTAAGTCTACCAACAAATGGATCTGTCATAACTTTAAATGCTAATGCACTAAATGGTTCAGAGTCAGATGGATGTCTTACTATTTCTTTACCATCTAAGTCAACACCTTTAATTGATTCAATATCTGTTGGTGCTGGCATATAATCTATAACTGCATCAAGTAATAATTTAGTACCTTTATTTCCTAAAGCAGTACCACACATTACTGGGAAGAATTTAACTTCAAGAACACCTTTTCTGATAGCTCCTTTAATTTCTTCAACAGTAAGTTCATTACCTTCAAGATATTTTTCCATTAAAGCATCATCAAATTCAACAACTGATTCGATTAATTCTGAACGTTTCTTATCAGCTATATCTTTTAATTCTGCAGGAATTTCAATTTCAGTTGGTTCTTCAATTTGTTGTCCATCATAATGATAAGCTTTCATTGTAACTAAATCAATAATTCCATTAAATTCACTTTCAGCTCCAATTGGCCATTCGATTGGTGCATAATTTACCCCTAATCTTTCTCCAATTGATTTAAGTGACATTTCAAAGCTTGCTCCTAATTTATCCATTTTATTACAGAAAATTATACGAGGAACTTTGAATTCATCAGCTTGACGCCAAACTGTTTCTGTTTGTGGTTCAACACCAGCGTTAGAGTCTAGAAGTGCTACCGCACCATCTAATACACGAAGTGATCTAGAAACTTCTACTGTAAAGTCAACGTGACCTGGAGTGTCGATTATATTTAATCTATAACCTTTCCAGTATGCAGTTGTTGCAGCTGAAGTAATAGTTATACCACGTTCTTGTTCTTGTTCCATCCAGTCCATTTGAGAAGCACCATCATGAGTTTCTCCTATTTTATGGATTTTATGAGTATGGAATAAGATACGTTCTGTCATAGTAGTTTTACCTGCGTCAATATGGGCCATTATCCCAAAATTACGAGTTTTCTCTAAACTATATTCACGAGCCATAATTTAATTCCTTTCCTATTACCATCTATAATGAGCAAATGCTTTATTAGCTTCTGCCATTCTATGTGT
>CAKOON010000022.1 GCA_934098565.1 uncultured Bacilli bacterium | reverse complement strand
AGCGATGGTGTAAAATCAAAAATCAAGAATCAATTAATATTTTTCAAAAAAAGAGTTTATAGAGATTACAATTATGATTTTAATCCAAAATTGAAAGCTACATTTGACTATTTATTCGATGCAATTGACATCTATTATTAATTTGTGATAAACTATTTTTGCTAGGAAAAACATACGTTTTGAGGAGGCAGTCTTGTTAGCGACACTGCTTCCTTTTTTTATTATCTATAGTTCTTAATCAATTCCTTGTAAAATTCAACCGCTAGACTTAACTTGTCTATGCTAAAGTTTTCATTTTCTGAATGAACAGAAGCATATTGTTGATTGTCAATATCAATAGGCGCAAAACGAATGACTGCATCGCAAATATAAGTAAAACGTCTCGCATCCGTTCCTGTAGGAAGAATAAATGGTACAGCAGCGGCATAGTCAAATACTTTTTCCACTGTTTGTTTCACATATGCATAGCCCTTACTTTCTAATGAAGAAGTCTTATAGTATTCATTTTCATCAACTACAATTTCAACATCATACTTACTCGCAATCTGCTTCAATCAACCAATAATCATGCCCATTTAACAACTCATCTTCTCACTCTGACAAAAAGAAAAAGTATGATTTAACCTAAATAAATACTCAAATGTATATTCTATTGTTGCCGACTATCAAATATGCTTTATCTAAAGTTATTTTAGCAAGCTTTCTTTTCCAATTGCACCTAGAAGGACTTTTTTTATTCATCCATTTGCACCTTTAAGGACTTTTTTTGTCTTGCGGTTTGCACCTTTAAAGAAAAAAAGCCTGTATTTCTACAAGCTTAATCACCAATAATTGAATAAAACTGATCATATGAAGGTTTTAATACTTCATATACATCTGGCTGAATACGATATTGCGTATAATCACGCAATCTTCCATCCTCTTCTTTTTCAATGACCCTTCTTTCAATCATCTTCTTATTCTTTAATAATCCTCCCTGTTTGACATCTCCCTTATATTCCAAGGGTTCATTATCATTATCTAATAGTTCTTCAAACAAAGCCTTATCCTTTTTATTTAAGGAAGTCATAAAATTCCATAAATCTGGAACATTCATCTTTTTCTCTTTCCTAAAAAACATAATCATCACCTAGCCTTATTGTACACCATGACTTTTTAAATAAGAAGGAATGATTTTTATAAAACAAATGATAGTCACAATACTTGCATAAATATCAGCTACTGGTTGTGCATAGAAAATATTAGAAACCCCTAAAAAAACAGGTAATAAACATGTGCAGCCCAAATACATCAGCTTACGATTTAATGATAAAAACAAAGATAGTTTTACATTCGATAATCCTGTAATTCCATCCACTAAAACATATTGAATAGACATCATTAAAATACCTAAACAGAAGATTTTAATAGCCCTATCTGCGATTGGCATTGTCATGGCATCACTTGTAAACATGGCTACAAATACATTTGAGTAGCACATTGAAATAATGAACATGACAAGACAGAATAAAAACGCAAATGAAATTACGATTTTAAAGGCTTCTTTGATTTTCTTTAAATTGCGTGAACCAAAATGATACGCAAAGATTGGCTGTGTTCCTGAACTAATACCTAAAAGTGGACCAGTAATCAATAAAAAATAGCTTTGAGCTACAGTAATGGCTGAAATATAGACATCGCCCATACTACCACCATACTTTTGAAGCATCATATTCATCACAATCAATATGACTGAATCGGATGCGAGAATCAAAAATGGTGAGAAACCAAGTTTAACAATGTGCTTCATCTTATCTATAGATAGTTCTTCTTTTTTCAATTTAATTTTTGATTTGAATCTTAAAAAACAAAGCACAAACATACACGATAAAAATTGAGCTACAACCGTACCAATGGCAGCACCGGCTACGCCAATCTTTAGTGTTCGAATCAAGATAAAGTCAAAAATAATATTTGTGATGGCACCAATGCATACACTGAACATCGCAATGGTGGCATAGCCTTGTCCCGTGATAAAATAATTCAACCCAATCGACATTAGAGCAAAGAAAGTACCTAATGTATAGATTGTAAGATAGGTATTGGCATATGGATATAGGACATCACTGCCTCCAAACCAATAGATCAGATTGGGTTTTAAAAGAATGAATCCAAGTGTTAAACAAAGGGAAAGAACAACCAACATCACAAAGCTGTTATATAAGATTTGACTGGCCCTTTTCTCATTCTTTTGACCTAAACACATCGATAGCCAAATGGAACCACCAATTCCAACAAGGGTTCCAAAACTCGATAATAAAGTAACGATTGGACCACATATTCCAACGGCTGCCAAGCATATATTTCCTACTTCTTCAATCTGACCTACAAACATACGGTCGACAATGGAATACAAAATATTGACTAACTGCGCAATCATACTCGGTATGGCCAAACCCATGACCAGTTTTATCATGGGTGTATTTTCAAAATCATTATGACGCATTTTATATCCTGTTCTCTTGAATATAATCTCTAGCTTCCATTAAATCTTTGACAATACAAATTGTCTGTTTTTCCTGTACTTCTGTTGGAGCAATCAAATCCGGTACTTGAATACAATCTATACCTGCTCTATAAGCCGCTTCCACACCGACACCTGAATCCTCTAAGACTAGAGCGTTTCTTGCATCTGTATCCATTTTCTTTAAAACACTTAAATAAATTTCTGGATCTGGCTTACGCTTTGTGACCTCATCCCCACAAAGGACATAGTCAAAACGATTATATACACCAATTTTTTTTAATCTTTGTTCCGTCAATTCTCTTCTTGTCGTTGTTGCGACAGCCATTTTAATATGATGCTGTTCTAAATAATCCAACATCTCATATAATCCTGGTTTAACAGGTACTTCTCTTTCTAGCGACCCCAGTCCAATTTGTCTCCATTCATTAATCAATTGATTCTGGATATCACTAGGTAAAAG
>CAKOON010000021.1 GCA_934098565.1 uncultured Bacilli bacterium | reverse complement strand
AAAAAGTAAAAATTTCTTAAAATCGATAAAAAATGTATACATATAAAAATAAAATATGTTATAATGAATTTGATAAAGAAGCGATGACTAAGTGTGGAAACTTAAACAGCTATATAACCCAAAGATGATTCTTATTAAAGAATAAGTAAGGTGGAACCGCTCATAATTTTTGAGTCCTTACAAATTATAAAGAATCATCTTTTAATTTATGGAGGTGTTATATGAAATATATTGGTAAGAAACATCTTAATTCTAATATGTATAAGAAAATTAGAATGAAAGAAAAAGATGGGAAAGTAGTAATTAGTGCAATACCAGATGAAAAGTATAAGAATATGGAACTATTAAAAACTTCGACACCAGATATAACGGATACAATTGATGGATTAAATGATGGAGGGAAAATAGAAGAAATTACTAAGTACTTTTTGAGGAATAATACAATACGTTCAATAAAACAAAATGGCGGAGAAATAATTGTTTCAAGCACTTCAGGCAGACATTTAGTTATTAATTTATCAAATAAATATTTAAATATATTAAATTTAATATTAGACAAATACCAAAATGACCGATTAAAATTTTTAGATAAAGTATCAGATAAAAATTTGATTCATATTACTACATGCTATAAAGGCTATAAAGGGCATTTGCTCGAATTTTATGATGATGAATCATCTTATGGGACACATCATATAACTAAACCTTATGATTTAGAAAATGAGTTGGAAGTAGTACATTTAAATCTAATGGAAATACATCATAAAAAAATATCAAAATTTGATTTAGATTTTTTAGATGAATATTTAAAAGAATTTATTAATAATAATCCTAATATTATAAAGTTAATTTGGAATTATTACGAATTAAAATATGGTTTTAGTGATGGTAATAGAGTAATAGAACTTCCAGAATATTTATGTAGAAAATATGCAGATATGGTATACAAACATAACGAATTTATAGAAAAAGAAGAAAAGAAACAGCTTTGTTTAGAATTAAAATAACTGATGTTAATCCTTTTGCAATATAAAGGAAAATATAAATAATAATAGAGATGGAGATGAAATAATATGGAAAATCTAACTATGGATAAAATAGTAAATGTATGTAAACAATATGGATTTATATTCCAAGGAAGTGAAATATATGGAGGACTTGCTAATACTTGGGATTATGGACCACTTGGTAGTAGACTAAAAAATTCAGTAAAGGATGCTTGGAGAAAAAGATTTATTCAAGAAAATGATAACTCATATGAACTTGATGCTGCAATTCTTATGCATCCAAGAGTTTGGGTAGCAAGTGGGCATGTTGGTGGATTTTCAGATCCATTAGTTGACTGTAAAGAATGTAAAACAAGACATAGAGCAGATCATTTAATAGAAGGATTTACAGATGATGTAAAACCTGATACTATGACTGATGAAGAAATGATAAAATATATTAGAGATAACAATATTAAATGTCCTAATTGTGGTAAATCAAATTTTACTGATATTAGAGAATTTAACTTAATGTTTGAAACTAATAGAGGTGTTATAAAAGATGATACAAGTAAGGTATATTTAAGACCTGAAAATGCTCAAGGTGAATATGTTAACTTTTTAAATGTTCAAAGAACTACAAGAAGTAAGTTGCCATTTGGTATAGGTCAAATAGGTAAAGCATTTAGAAATGAAATTACACCAGGTAATTTTACATTTAGAACAATTGAATTTGAACAAATGGAACATCAATTATTTTGTAAACCAGGTGAAGATATGCCAATATATGAACATTATAAAGAATATGCAAAAAAATTCTTTATGGATTTAGGATTACCTGAAGAAAAATTAAGATTTCACGATCATGATAAATTAGTTTTTTATGCCTCAGCAGCATGTGATATAGAATATAAGTTCCCATTTGGTTTTGGTGAAATAAATGGTACACATGATAGAACAAATTATGATTTGAGTCAACACCAAGAGTATTCGGGAAAATCAATGGAATATTTGGATCCTGAAACAAATGAAAAATATATTCCATATGTTGTTGAATCTACTGTTGGACTTGATAGAACAGTTCTTGCGGTATTATGTGAAGCATATGATGAAGAAACTTTAGAAGATGGAAGTACAAGAGAAATAATGAGATTGAAACCTTATTTAGCGCCATATAAAGTTGCAGTTTTACCACTTGTTAAAAAATTTCATAAAGAAAAAGCAGAAGAAATATATAGAATGCTTAGTAAACATTTTATGTGTACTTATGATGAAACTGGTAACATTGGTAAAAGATATAGAAGAGAAGATGCTATTGGTACACCATTTTGTATAACTATTGATGATGAAACAATTAATAATGGAGTAGTTACAGTAAGGGATAGAGATACAATGGCACAAATTACATTAAATGTTGATGAAATAGTAGATTATATAAATAATGAAATAGAATTTTAAAAAGAAATAAAGAGGTAATAAAAATGGAAAATGAAAAATATCTAAGTGAAGAAAGATATCAAAAAAATAATAAAAAAGTAAGAAGTATAGGGAAAATAGTGTTAATTATTGGTATTGTTATATTAATTCTTGGAATTGTTGCAATAATATTTGGTTTTACAGGTTTTGGTAATACATTCGTTAATGGTATTGAGTCTGCCGATGTTGTGGATGGAGATGACACGCAAATGTTTAAAGGCGTTTTTGGAAGCTTTGGTTTCATTGCTTTAGGCGGGTTCATGTCATTTATTGGATCTACAATGACTATTATAGGTTTATCTTTAATAATAACATCACATAGAAGAGAAATTTCTGCATATACTACTCAACAATCTATGCCAATAATGCAAGAAGGTATTGAAAAAATAACTCCAACAGTTGCTGATGCTGCAGGAACAATTGCTAAAAGTATAAATAATGGTATTAATGATAGTAATAAAGATAATTCTAATGAGTAATATAGAATAGTATAAAGTTACAAGTTTGTAACTTTTTTTCTTTTAAAAATATTAAATTGTGCTAAATTTCAATTTTTGCATAAAAAAAATTCGAAAATTCAATTTTTGTTTAAGTAAAAGTACTTAAATCCAAGAAATACTGCTTATATTTGTAATACATATCAGTCTCATGCACTTGCACATAAAGAATATAATCAGCAAACAGATATTGTGCAGGTTAATTTAACGTGGAAATTAGGCACAGAAGAAGATGTAATGACTAAGTATATGATAATGTTTGATTTAGATAAAAAGAAGCTTGAAAATATGCCAAAAGATGATATAGTAGATA
>CAKOON010000020.1 GCA_934098565.1 uncultured Bacilli bacterium | reverse complement strand
GTTCCTACAGGTAAAATACCGTTGAACGGTATGGTTTTTTCGTTATCCAGATACCAGCCTTTGAATTCATATTCCGCATGCCCGCTGCCTTTGTTGTTATGATAATCCCCACCGGGGCCGCTACAACTGAACGATGATTTCAGATTGCTTATTTTTACCTTTTCTCCGGAAGTGTACGTTTCGGGATAGAAGCCGTTGTCCGCTTTACTTAAGCCGTATTCCGAACCGATTTCAAACAAAGTCTTCTCGTTAGCGCCGCCCGCCCTTAAATACGTTATGGTATAGGTCTGCATATTTTCGCTGAAAACAATCTCATCGGAACCGATCTCCAGACCTTCTACGCGCATCTGGTTTTCTATAGCCGACGTGTCAACCGTAAAAGAATATCTCGCGATTGTCTTGTCTGCGATTGTAAAATAGAATATCACGGCAAAATACTTGTTAGATTTTATAGCCTTTATTATCGCGTTAGTTTCCGCAGGCGTATATTCTTCGTCGATGAACCCTTTGCTGAAAAGGTTTAACGAATAACCGTTTCCGACATTATTAACCGCAGGAATTTTTGCGCTGTTTTCCTTTACTTTGTTTAACGCTTCGGTAAACGCGGCTTTGTATTCTACGGTTAGAACGGGCGTATCTATTTCGTTGTCTTCGAGCGCTCTGGTATAAACGTCCGATTTCTGATAAGAATACGTAATATTAAGCGGATTTTCGTTTTCAAAATCGGCAAATACGGTACCTGCTTTCGATGAGTTATTTACCGTCGGTTCTTTACCTTCCTGAGCCAGGGTTATTTCAATACCCGTAAGTTGCTGTTTATAGTCTATTCTGCACGAAGCCTTTGCTTCGGGATTATCTCTCGACGTAACCGTAAGTCGTATCTGTTCCCCGAACGCCTGATGACACGACACGGTAGCAATCAACGAGCCGTCCTCTTTCGGCGTTACCGTAACGTAATCCGAAACCGTTTTTCCGCTCGCCCACTCGGATTCCGGGTTCACAAATTGCAAAGTCCAGTCTACGGCTTTGTTTCCTGCGTTTACAGGTTTAATTGTTGCAGACACCGTTGCGCTGATAACGTTTACCTCGCTTTCATCTGCAGAAAGGCTGCGGACCCCTGCCGAAAACAACATATTTCTGGGTAAAGGGTGAACTTTACCGTCGTTTAACGTTTCGCCGTTCTCGTTGGTTGCCGTATTCTCAATAAAGTTAATGTCGTCGGCGGGTTTCCTGAAAAACGCCATATATGCGCCGAAGCACAAACTCGTAACGGCTATCACCGCCAATACCCATAAAACTACTGTCAGCCTTGTGTTTTTTGATTTGCTGTTCATATAAATCTCCTTATAATTTTTAATAAAAAACACGGCTTATATCAGGCTTTTATACCTAAAACAAGCCGTGCAAACCTGGTTGTTAGTTAGTCAAGCAGCATATTAAGCAAAGTCTTATCGGATGCCCTTGCCGGTTTAATCGCACATTCGTAAACCTTGCCGTTTTCGTCAACCGACTTTACTCCGTACGTATTGCCCTTGATAACGTTACCGCCGTCGTCTTTTATTTCGAACGGTTTTACGGTAAGTTCCGCGCTCATCGCATTCCCGAACACGATGTCGAGAACTACGTATCCGCCCTTGTCAGGGGGAATAACTCCCGCTTTAACGTCCTTACCCCTTACGTTACCTTTGACGAAATACGAGAAAAACTCCTTTTCGCCCATCTTAAACGTTTCTCTTTCTACCACGATTTGTTTTTTAGCCATTTTCTTTATCCTCCTGTTCTTTATTTGGCTTTTCCTTTCTGTCTGGAAATTCTTCTTGCTTCTTCCTTGCTCTTACCCGCCTTTATAGCCTCATGATACTTAAATGAACCTGCATGGTCGGACTGACAGAGCAAATAGCCGGATCTTAAACCTTTATTGTAATCGTCAAGTTCCTTGCCTTCGTCTTTTCCTCTCATATGGACTCTGGACTTACGTTCTTCCGCATATCCTTTCGCGCGTTTACTCGGCGTCATCCATTTTCTTTCGTCGTTATATTTAGGCATTCCTAAACTCCTTTTTAATGTTTTATTTTTTACCCGTATAGCCGATAGCACAGCGTTTTTTGATGCCCGTGTTGCCGTTAGCGAAGCGAAAATAATAATATTAAATTGTAGTTTTGCTATCTTCTGCAAGGACTTTAACAAAACGTTTCGTTTTCTCGGGCGGTTTCAGGCTGTGGCCACTTTTGCCTAAATCTCTCACCCCGAACAATGCCTTGCTTCCGATTGCATATCAAGAAAGCGTTTCCGCTGTTCTCTTATGGTTTTTGCGGCTTAATCTATATATCGCCGCGTGTGCAATGCGGTAACGATTCTCTTCCCGTCGATTCTTTCACGTTCGGAAAACCATAACTCGTATTGCTCGTCCCTTTGACCGTTACGCAAATAATACGTATCGGTGCTTATCATAGCGTTTTCTTCACCTTTGCCGACGCTTACGCTTATTTTTTGCTTAACGATATAATGTTTTGTTCTGTACACATTATCTGCGCCCGCGCAAAAGTACGGTTTTCTGATAATCATTCCGGTTCCTCCTTCTATTTTTTCTTGCCGAAACTTTTTACGATTGTCATCAGAGTTGCCGCGTCTTCATCTGAAACGGTTTCGGATAGTTTTTCTAACAAAGATTTCTCTTTCTCCGTTAAAAATCTTCTTCTTAACACAAATCCGTCCTGAACGAACACGCAACCGCCTTTACCTTTTTTCGTATCTATGGGATACATAAGCGAAAGTTCGTAAATATCGTTTCGTATGGTTCTTTCGTTCACGTTAAGTTCAAAAGCAAGATTATACACTTGCTCTTTCTTACGTTCCGAGAGAATATCAATGATTTCCATACGGCGTTCAAACGTATTCACTTATGCACCTCCTTTTTCGTTTCGACACCCCTATTTTCAGTCTTTAAGCGGAAGGGATTTTTCCGCTTATAAAAAATTTCTCAAAATTTTCCAAAATTTTTTTAAGTAAAACAAAAAGCCCGATAAACAGACTTATACTTTAAGTCCGTTTACCGAGCCTCTCGCCTTTGCGGTTTAACACGATATTATTCGAATAGACCTGATTAAGGATTTACATTTACCCGATGCTTTTTCAATCGACCGACCTTAACCGTCGTTATTCACTATTAAGTTAAAAAATGTTCTCGCCCTCCGGCGCGGTTATCTCTACCACTTCTTTTCGTCTGCTGACCTGCTTACCTATATATAAGGCACCGCACCTCGGACAAACTTGCTTTACCACACCCTTAATATTCCTGTACCCCTTTATCTTTTTCCCACAGTTCTGACAAAATCGTTCAGATAATTTCCAATCTTCCAATTCACCTTTTCCTCCGACTAT
>CAKOON010000019.1 GCA_934098565.1 uncultured Bacilli bacterium | reverse complement strand
TGGAAGCAGCAGATACTATTTATGGTGTTACAATGGAAGAAAAGGGTATTTCAAAATTATTATCAATGAAATTAAAAGAGGTATAATAATATATTGAGAAACAAAGGAGGAATTTTGTTATGAAAGATAGGAAAATAAAAGGTGTAACGTTAATTGCTCTTGCAGTAACAATAATTGTAATGCTGATATTAGCAGGAGTAACAATATCAGCATTAACAGGAAATAGTGGAATAGCAACAAAAGCAAATGAGGCAAGATATAGAAATATGGCTGGTCAAATAAAAGAAATAATATCTATAAAAATATCTGAAATGAAAGCTGAAGCTTTAGAAAATAATACTTCATTTACTTTTGAGGAACAAAGAGAAAAAGTAATGGAAGAATTAAAGAAAAATGGATTTGACCCACAAAAAAATAAACATATAAAAATAAATGATAGTCAAACATTAATTATTATTAATAAAGATAATGTAATATCACTTGCAACAGGTGATTTTGCGATTTGTGGTGAAGATGGAGTATGGGATTGGGTTTCTATTGATGTTGATAAAAAAGAGCTCGGAATATGTGGTTATAATGGAGAAGATGAAGAGATAACAATTCCAGAATATATATTATATAAAAATGATGTATATACAGTAACAGCATTAAAAAATTGTTCAGGTGGACATGATGCTTTTAAATTAAAGTCACCAAATACAACGGAGGATCATAAATTTAAAGCCAATAAAAAAGTGAAAAGCATAAAGATGTTAGAAAATATTACTTCAATAGATGGTGGAGAGTTTTTAAATAATGATGTGATTGAAAATATAGAGATGTCAGATAATATGCAAAGTTTTCATAGTGGCGCAGCTTTTTTTGAATGTACAAAATTAAAATCATGTAAATTATCAGAAGCATTAAAAATAATACCTAATAACTTATTTCAAAATTGTACATTATTGGAAGAAGTAAACATACCAGAAGGTGTTACAGAAATAGGAGCATATGCTTTTTCAGATGTAAAATCAATGAAAAAGGTAGTCATTCCTTCAAGTGTTACAAAAATTGATAAAGGAGCATTTTCAAATATGACAAAATTACAAGAAATTGTAATGTCAGAAGGTGTTGAAGAGCTTGAAGAAAAGGCGTTTTCAAATGCAACAGCAATTAATGTTGATTTACATTTGCCAAGCACATTAAAACTTGAGAAAATAGGAAAAAATGCATTTTGGGGATTTGGAAAAAAAGTCTATTTATCAAATGGAACACAAGTATCAACAAAATGGGTTAATTAGGTTTTTTTGAATAGGGGAGAAATGAAAAAAAGTAAGAATATAATTATTTTATTGATAATATTTTCTATTATATTATTAGGAATAATTTTTATAAAAAAACAAAAAAGTGGAAAAAATGAATTAAATGTTCAAATTGATTTAGGAAAAGAAAGTAAAAAAATAAGCCAATATATATATGGAATAAATCAAGGTGGAGATTTAGATAAAGTAACAGTTATTTCAGCAAGAGAAGGAGGAAACAGAAGAAGTACATATAATTGGGAAAATAATTATTCTAATGCTGGAAGTGATTGGAAAAATAGTTCTGATACATATTTAACAAATTCAACAACTCCAGGAGCAGATACACTTGAATTTATAAGAGAAGCAAATAACCATAATGTTAAATATAAAATTGCTACATTGCAGATGTTAGGATATGTTTCTGCTGATAAAAATGGAATAGTATCATCTAGTGAAAAAGCACCTTCTAAAAGATGGTGTAAAGTTGAATTTAGAAAAAAAGTAAGTTTGTCTTTAACACCAGATTTAACTGATGGAGTTGTGTATATGGATGAGTATTTGAATTATCTTATAAAAAAATTAGGAGATTCAACTACAAGTACTGGAATACAAGGATATTCATTAGATAATGAACCAGCCTTATGGAGTTCTACTCATTCTTTAGCACACCCAGAAAAAACAACAATGACAGAATTGATTTCAAAATCAATAGAACTCTCAAAGGTTATAAAAGAATTAGATTCAAATGCTGATGTATTTGGGCCAGCATTATTTGGAACAACAGCATATTCTAGATTAGCACTAGAAAAAGATACAGAGCAATACAAAGAGTGGGGAAATTTAAAACAACAAAAGGGATATAATTGGTTTGTTGATTATTATTTAGATGAAATGAAAAAGGCTAGTAAAGAAGCAGGAGAAAGATTATTGGATTATTTTGATATACATTATTATTCTGAAGCATGTGATACTCCAGAAAAAATATTACAGGCATCTAGAACATTATATGATCCTACGTTTATTGAAGACAGTTATGTTGGAAAATGGTATTCGAATGAATTGCCATATTTACCAAAAATTCAAGAATCAATAGATAAATATTTTCCAGGAACTAATATTGCAATAACAGAATACAGTTTTAGAGGAAAACGGAAATACAATATATGAAGGAATTGCTGAAGTTCAATATTTAGCTACATTTGCAAAATATGGTGTTGGATTAGCTACAGCATATTGGGATAAAGAATGTGATTATTTATATTCTGCAATAAATATGTATACAAATTGTGGAACACATGGAAATGTTGGAGAAAATTTAATTGGAACAGTTTCAAGTGACAATTCTAAGGTATGTTCATTTGCTGCAAAAGATAATTCAGACAAAACATTAAATATTATTCTTACAAATAATAATATGAATGAAGATGTAAAGATTAATATAGAATTGAAGAAAAATAATAAAAAATATAAAAAAGTAACAATTTATGGAATAACTTCAGAGAGTTCTGAAATAGTAGAGATAGATAGTAGTAAGTTGAGGAAAATTAATAATAATAAATATACAATAGAAATGCCACCTGTATCAGCATATAGAATTGTTTTAGAAAAGTAAAAGAGACTTCATAAGAGGTCTCTTTTATATTATAATCTTATTAATCCAATTAAAATTAAAACAAATCCAGAAAATATTGCTAAACATTTATCTGAAAGTTTAATTCTTTTACTAGCAGAATATGCAATAATATTACCGCAATTTATAAATATAGTATGAAATAATGCAGCAAAAAGTGGATAAACAAATCCAGTTATACCAATTATTCCACAGCTAAGTCCAACACAACTGGCATCAGTTGAAACTGCTAATGCTAATAAAATAGCCTCATTTTTATCAATAGAATTTGAATGATCTAAATCATAATCTTCTGTATTTTTATTAAAACTTTTATAAATAGAATATATTCCAAGTAAAATTAATAAAGCAGAACCAATAAATGTTGCAACAGATGGTGAAAATAATCTTGAAATATGTTTACCAAGAAAAATTGCCAATGCTGTTGAAACAAATGCAATTGAGAAAACAATTAAATTGCTAATTTTAGTAATTCTAGAGTGCTTTATACCATATGTAATTCCAAGTGTTAAAGCATCTATACTAACAGATATAGCAAGTAATATACAACTTATCATAAAAAATAGAATCCTTTCTGACAATCAAA
>CAKOON010000018.1 GCA_934098565.1 uncultured Bacilli bacterium | reverse complement strand
AATGTTTTCAATAAAATAGAAACAGGGATTTTCTTAAATCCCTGTTAATTACATATATCATTATTTGGAATAATTATAGATGTTTGACACTTTTTTATATAAAAATCTTTGTAAGTGTTGAAAACGTTTATTTTTTTGTAAATTTTTCGTTTTTCTTCTCGCGTATTGTGTGGTATTGTACTAAAATAACTATATCTTAATACGGAGGAAAAAATATATGATGAAATATCCGAAAAATATAGCTTTAAATATGATTTAAATAACATTCTATCAAAACTACTTTATGGAAGAATTATCTATCCTTCATCAAAATTAGAAACATACAAATTATCTAAAAATTTTATCGAACAACCTAATTTTGAACTACATCTTACTTCTTTAAATTAGAAGATGATGATAGCTTAAAACAATATGACCCATCAAAAGAACATCGTAATACACCTATAGTACAAATGGGATTATTTATGGACGGAGATGGTATTCCACTTGCTTTTAATATAACACCTGGTAATACCAATGAACAAACAACTTTAACTCCAACAGAGCAAAAAAATATTAGATGATTTTGAACTATCAAAATTTATAGTATGTACAGATGATGGTCTTGCTTCAGTTAATAATAGAAAATTTTATGATAAAGAAAATCGAGCATTTATAACAACACAATCTATAAAACAATAAAAAAACATTTAAAAGAATGGGCGTTATCTCCTATTGTTTGGAGATTAAATGAAGATTTAAAAGAATATGATATAAGTAAATTAGAAGATTCTGCAGAAAAAATAATAAAAGTAAATAAAAGAAGATGGGAAATCGAAAAAAGCTTTAGAATAATGAAAAGTGAATTTAAAGCTATACCAGTATATTTAAGTAGAGATGATAGGATAACAGCACATTTTACCACTTGTTTCTTATCACTTGTGCTTCATAGATATCTTGAAAAAGAACTTGAAGAGAAGTATACTGCATATGAAATAATTGATACATAAAAAAATAATTTAGGTACGCATTTTTCGAATAAATTTATCCTATAAGCTAGTATTTGTCTAGCTTACATGTTTTTTTCTTTCAAAAAAGTGTCAAATTCAGGATTATAACATATTTTTTTATTTTTCTACATTTTTGTTATATAAATAATATTGAATGAGGGTGTAGAATATAGTGTGCTTTTTATATTTCACACACCATATTCTACATCCTCGAATGTTGGGATTATTTTTCAACTGCCTACTTATAAAAATACTTTTTTCCTCTTTCTAATTCACGACTTTAGCACTCAGTTCTGCTAATAAAGTGTTAAGATGTTTAAAAAAGCCTCTTTAAAAATTCTTAAAATTACAATTTTTAATGTCTTTTTTAGAGTATATAGAAAAAATTAATTAAATCAAAAAAATGGATGAACTTACCTATATTTAGGCTGATACTTCATCCATTTTTTTGATTATTCTTTTTATATTAGCAGTTATATGTGCTAAGTACGATTGTATTCGCATGCAGGATAAGCCCACTGATTTCGTTTTACATAATCCGTGTGCTATTTTCGTTTCTGCATTTTTTGCTTCTATTTTATATCTTTCTTTTCTTAATGTTTCATTAAAATATTCTGTCTTTTCAAATTCTTCCTGTTCTTTATGTACTCCCATCAATATCTTTACCTTATATCTTTTTCCTCTATCACGTGTTTTCCCTAAGCACTCGTTCATTCTTGAACATTTCTTGCATTTTTCTTTTGCAAAACTGTATAACAAAGATGGACTTCTATATCCATCTTTGTATTTTTTCCCTGGTACTAGTATCTTATTAAATGCCAATTGTCCCATTGGACATCTTAATGTATCTGCATCTTTTATATATTCAAACCCATCATCTTTTATCTTGAGTCCTTTTGTTATTATTGGATTCATTCTAGATATTATTTTTATACCTTTGCTTTTTCCATATGTTAAATTTTCTTTTCCTGAATATGCTTTGTCTTCTATTACTTCTTTCACTTCTATTCCAGCTTGTTCACTTTTTTCAACTAGATTTGGTAAAAACTTTCCATCTGGTGCTTCTCCGCTTGTTATTTCTAGCCCTGTTACTATTCGTTCTTTCGTCATTGCAACATGACTTTTATATCCAAAAAAATCATTGTCTTCACTTTTATATCCTTGTTTTGCATCTATATCTTGTACTGATTGTATTGTTCTTATTTTTTCGTCTTTTAACATCTCTTTTACTTTTTCATATCTTTTTTGTACTTTTTTGTTTGCTGTTTCTGTTATTTTTTCTTTTAAATTCTCTACTAGTTTTTTTGTATATTCTATTTCTTCATCTAATGTTGCTGCATCATCTGGTTTGATTGGAAATACTTCCTTTAGTTCTGGTTCTCTTCTATATATTTCTTTTCTCAAATTTTGCTTAATTCTCTTAATATTTGGGTTTGCGTCTTTTTTTCTGTTCTACTATTTGTATGGGTAGCATCTACTATTATTGAATTACTTTTTATTATTCCTTTTTCTATTGCCTGCCTTACCGTTTCTTTTAGCATTTCTTCCAATATGTTTTCATCTTTTATTTTCGTATTTCTAAATATCGATAATAAACTATAACTTGGTACTTCGTCTTCTGGGTTTAAATCCAAAAAGTATTTATATGCCATATCTGTTTTTACTCTTTCTATCACTTCTCTATCTGATAGTAAATCTTTTGTTTGAAGAAATAATAATTTATACATCATTTCTGGCTCTTTGGCCGGTCTTCCATATGTTTCACTATATTCTTTTTTTACTAACTTATTTACGAAACTAAAGTCTAGATTTTCCTTTAATTTTCTTAAAAAATGGTCTTTTGATATTATTTTATCATACAATGATATGTGCTCTGATATTGTTATTTGTTTATATCTATGTTCTAACATAAAAAATCACTCCAAATCTAGTTCTTTCAATGACTTTATTGTATCATAATTATCATTTTTTTACTAGTATTTTTAGTGATTTTTAACTTACTTATTTTACATAATCTTACTTTTTAAACATCTTAATAAAGTGTAAGGCGGGAACCACTGGAGCGATCGCCAACAGTACCATGCTTGAAGCTGACACGAAGGTCTGGTCTAGTGTTGTTGGCATTCGTATTGACGTAATAGCCCCCACGTATAACTCGATTGGTGGTGTCGAAGGCCTCTAGGCTCCTTTCCAAAACATTTCCTGCTAAATCAAATATATTCTTTGTAGAATAAGCATCTTGACTTCCTGTTGGGGCTACTCCTGAATAAACATCATTTTTCACTCCACTTATTGTCCAATAATTTCCTTTTCCTGCCCCATTTGTTACATAATATTTTCCTCTTGATGGTGCTTGATCAGAACTTTTTTCTTCTTTCATCCATATCATTATTTGATCCCACTGACTTCCCCATATCATACTACTAGTTGTTTTATTTTCTAATGCTAACTCTGAATATATTTTCTGCTGTGCATACATCCTATACCATGTTACATCTCCTATTCCATTTGTTGTATTTCTTTTACTTGATACTTGAATTCTATTTGATGCTATATAATTTTCTGTTGTGCTATTACTCATACTACTTGTTTCATATCTTCCTACCCA
>CAKOON010000017.1 GCA_934098565.1 uncultured Bacilli bacterium | reverse complement strand
TGACTGGTATTGGTAATGATGCTAATACAGCAGTTAGAAATACTACAGGTTATAATGCTACTAGAACAGCAACAGATTCAAACACAGCTAATTTCTTAGGTATGAATTCTACTATGTGGACTTGGATTATAATTGCTATTGCAGCTGCTGTTATTATTGCTCTAATTTGGTATTATGCTTCTTCTAATAATAGAAGAACTAACTACTATGATGATGATAATAATCGTTAATTTTTTATTTTCGCATTTATTATGTAATAGAAAAGACTTCATAACAATTAGTTATGAAGTCTTTTTTGTATTTTTAAAAATTTTTTATATTCTTCTTTTTTTTGTTCAATTCTATTATCATTTATTTTAATTTCTTCATTAAGCATCTGCAAAATTCTAGATGCTGTTCTAGCATCTAATGTTGTAATGTTAATTTCTTTATTTTTTATTTTTTGATATATTTCAAAGAATTCTTTTTTATCTTTCATTATTTTTGGTCACCTTCTGCTGTTCTTTTATTCTGTTCTTCTAAAATTTGTTCTTTGCATTGAGTGATTTTTTCATCTAATTCTTGGATTTGTCCTTTTTGTTCATTTATTTTTTTTATAGCACTATCTACAGCCTCTTCTTCTTTTATTCCAACGCAACCGCCTTCTAATTTTATTCCCAAACCATCAAGTTTTTCTACTATTTCATCAATACAACCTTTGGAAATGTTTCTAAGTTTTATTAATCTTCCTGTGCTATTAGCCTCAACAATATCTATAACTAGATTAATACCCGATCTTTTTAATATGTTAAATGTACGAACAGACAAATCTATTTCTTCAATTGTAAATGCATATGCTTCATTTCCACCATATTTTTCAATCAACTCTTCTTTTTTTCTCTTTCCCTCTAATGACTTTCTCTTTTCCCCTTCTTCTAATTCTTTTCTTTCTTCTTCAACAATATGGTCCTCTTCACATATTTTCTGTAATTCTTCTTTATCTTCATCTGATAGTTCTTGATTTTCATTTTCAAAAATGTCAATTCTTTTAAAATATTCTCTAATAAATCTTTCTGATGGTCTAGACAAAGACGAATTTAAACGTTTTTCTCTGCCTTTTAACCTCCTAAATCCAGATCTCAATAAATATGATATATATGATTCTGAACATTCTAGTTTTTCAGCTATTTCTGCCGTAGAAAAACATTTTCTTTCATCCTCAGCTGATCCATATTTTTCCTCAATAATATCTCCATCTTCTGACAACCTAAACATTATTCCACAAGATAATCCATAAGCTAATCCATATTTTAACGCTATAACATCTCTATACCTATCAGATAATATTTCTCTTATAGAAGATTCAACAGTATATAATATAAATGTTTTCTCCAAATTTTCATCACATATTGGTAATATTAATTTTAATAGTCCCTCTTTATTCCTTGATCCTAAATAAAAGTATCTTACTAATGGTACTCTAGAAGCTATTTCAATAATATCTTCACTCTCTTCTTTTAATTTAGCTCTTTCACTATCATTTTCTGTAGCAGCTAGTTTTACCATATATTCAATATATGCTTTTCTAAAATTATCTATACTTCCAAATTTTCTTAAAATTAATCCTTTATCTTTTGGTGAGATTTTATTTTTTTTATCAAATTCTATATCTTCTGCTGATTTAAATATTCCACCAATATGATTTTTAGTTAATTCTTCCTCTATGTTTTTAGATAATTTTCCTTTAGACCTTCTTACTTTTATATAATCATAATCATCTTTTACTTCATCTAGTTCTTTAATTTCCTCATCATTTAATTCTTTTCGTAATTGAGGAACATATGAAAAGGCATCTGGATATTTTTTACAAAATGCTTTTAAACGTTCTACTTTGTCAGCTATTGTATCTTTGGCTTTATATAATAACCCTAGTTTTTCCATTCTTTCTAAATCTTCTGGAGTATATTTACAAAAACCACTTTTACTATATATCATTGCCTGTCTAATTTGGATAAGAAATTGACCAATGTGATATCCATCAAAAATAGTATCATAATGAATTGTTTCATTAGGATTTTCTTTCAAATATCTTTCAAATAAATCAATTTTTTCAGATACTTGTAACCCTCTTTTATTTGTTAATTCTTCTATTTTTTTAGATATTTCGAAACTTCCTTTAGTATAATCTATTATTTTAAATTTTGTTTTCTTTTCTTCTTTATTTTTTTTAGATTTTTTTGATTTACTTCTTAATTGGCTTGTTACTTCTTCAATTACTCTAATTGAGTCAAAATTATCCACTAAATCTATAATAACAGGTTTCCTTGTTGTATTACATGTTGTCAATGCCCTTCCAATTTGTTGCATATATACAGTTGGAGACTTAGTTGGTCTCATCATTATTATACCATCTGTATCAGGAATGTGATATCCTTCATTTAACATATTTACTGAAAACATTAACTTTAAAGAACTTTCATCATTATCATTTTCAAATCTTCTTAACACTCTTTGATTTTCTCTATAATCATCCGCTGAAGAAACATTATATATCTTAATATTAGGATTTACTTTTCCAAAGATTTCATTTACTTCTTTAATCCTTTTTTGCATCTCTTCTATATTAGAACAAAATACAATATATTTTCCATTTTTATTTGTCATGTGCTTCTCTAAAATTTCAGGCAAGTTTTCAGTTTGACCATTCAATTGCTTTGCTAATTCATTAAACATCTTTTCTACTTCACTTTTTCTATTTGGTGCCATTTTAGAGCTTTCTATTTGTTCTTTTAATTTTAATAATTGTCCTTTAGTTTCATACATTGCACTAACATATTCAAACTCTGGTAATATTCCTTTATCTAATGCTTCCGCAAATGTCATTTCTGATGCTATATTTTTCCCAAATAATTCTTCTGCCATATCAATATTTCCATCAAAATATCTAATTGGAGTTGCTGATAATCCTAATATTTTAGCTTGTGGATTTTGTTTTATTAAATTTCTTACTGCTTTTCCCCATTCTACTGCACCACAATGATGAAATTCATCTAATATTATTATATCTGCTTTTAAATTTAATTGATCGTTTTTATTTAATGTTGTTAATTTTTGATATGTACATCTACTTAAATTTCTAAAGTTTACTTTTTCACTTATCATGTTTTTCTTTAGTTGATGCATTATTGCTGCAGAAGGTGATAAATATATTATCTTTTTTTCTGGATTATCTTCTATTAATTTTAATGCAATATAACTTTTTCCTGTTCCAGTTGGATGAATTACTGCTGCCTCATTTCCTTTTTCAAACATTTCTTTTACTTTTGTATATGCTTTATCATTATGTGGTTTTAATTTTACACTCATATAAAATATCCTTTCTTTTGTCTGAATAAACTTTACTAATAATATTTTCATTTCATTCAAACTATTTCTCTTTTTTCCATTTTTTTATTATATCACATTATGTAAATTATGTCAATTTTTATAATGTTTTTATTTGAGACAAAAAAATAGATTTAAGAATCACTATTATATAGAAATTCTTAAATCTTTATATCTATCTCTTATTAAATTCTTTCATGAATTGTTCTATTAATTACATCTAATTGTTGTTCTCTTGTTAATTTTGTAAAGTTTACAGCAT
>CAKOON010000016.1 GCA_934098565.1 uncultured Bacilli bacterium | reverse complement strand
GAGTAGTTGAGATTCTTGAAAAAGGAGGAAAATAAATCATGGTACAACAACAATCAATATTAAAAGTTGCTGACAATACTGGAGCAAAAGAAATTATGTGTATCAGATGTATGGGTGGATCATTTAAGAAAACAGCTAACATCGGTGATGTAATAGTTGCCTCTGTTAAAGCAGCAACACCAGGTGGCGTTGTTAAAAAAGGTGATGTAGTTAAAGCTGTAATAGTAAGAACAAAACAAGGTTTAAGAAGAGCTGATGGTTCTTATGTAAAATTTGATGAAAATGCAGCAGTAATAATCAAAGATGATAAAACACCAAAAGGAACACGTATATTTGGCCCAGTTGCAAGAGAATTAAGAGAAAAGGATTATATGAAAATATTGTCATTAGCACCAGAAGTTCTATAATCCACTATAATAATAAATAGTGAAGAAGGAGGTTAAACTCAATGAAAATCAAAAAAGGAGATACAGTCCAAGTTTTATCTGGAAATGATAAAGGTAAAAAAGGAGAAGTATTAGAAGTTATGCCTAAAGACTCAAAAGTAGTTGTAAAAGGTGTAAATGTTAGAAAAAAACATATCAAACCTAGAAGACAAGGCGAAGAAGGTGGAATAATCCCAGTTGAATGTGCAATTAACAGTTCAATAGTTAACGTAGTATGTTCAAAATGTGGAAAAGCTACTAGAGTTGGATATCAAATTGAAGATGGTAAAAAAGTTCGTGTTTGTAAAAAATGTGGAACTAAAATAAAATAAGAATTGAAAGGAGGAATAACTAGTAATGGAAAAATTAAGAGAACAATATGAAAAAGAAGTAATTCCAGCATTAATGAAAAAATTTGAATATAAATCAGTTATGCAAGTTCCAAAACTTGACAAAATAGTTATAAATATCGGTTTAGGAGATACAAAAGATAATCCTAAATCATTAGAAAATGCAATGAATGACTTAGCTCAAATTACAGGTCAAAGACCAATGATCACTAAAGCTAAAAAATCTATTGCAGCATTCAAATTAAGAGAAGGAGCACATGTAGGATGTAAAGTTACATTAAGAGCTGACAAAATGTATGATTTCGCATACAAACTATTTAATGTAGCACTACCAAGAGTTAGAGACTTTAGAGGAGTTTCTGCAAATTCTTTTGATGGAAGAGGAAATTATTCTATGGGATTAAAAGAACAATTAGTATTCCCAGAAATTGAATATGATAAAGTAGACAAATTAAGAGGTATGGATATCATATTCGTAACAACTGCTGAAACAGACGAAGAGGCAAAAGAGCTATTAAAATTATTAGGAATGCCTTTTAAAGCTTAAATTAAGGAGGAGAAAAAATAATGGCTAAAAAATCTATGAAAGTAAAACAAGCTAGACCACAAAAATACAAAACAAGAGAATATAATAGATGTAAAATTTGTGGTAGACCACATGCTTACATTAGAAAATATGGAATTTGCCGTGTATGTTTCAGAGAATTAGCACACAAAGGTGAAATTCCAGGTGTAAAAAAAGCAAGTTGGTAATATATAGAACAAAAATATAAGAAATATAAAAAAGGGTAATCATTGATTCGCAATGTGTCACCTGTCAAAAGAAGGAGGGAAAGTAAATTGAACATTACAGATCCAATAGCAGACATGTTAACAAGAATAAGAAATGCTAACAGTGCTAAGCACAAAACAGTTGATATTCCAGCATCTAAAATGAAAACAGCAATAGCTGAAATTTTATTCAAAGAAGGATATATCAAATCATTTGAATTAATAAATGACGAAACTCAAGGAATCATCAGGGTAACATTAAAATATGATGAAAAAGGAACAAGAGTTATCGATGGAATAAAAAGAATAAGTAAACCAGGACTAAGAGTATATGCTGGTAAAGAAGAATTACCAAAAGTACTTAATGGTTTAGGTATAGCTATAATTTCTACATCAAAAGGATTAAAAACAGACAAAGAAGCTAGAGAAGCAGGAATTGGTGGAGAAGTATTAGCTTACATTTGGTAATTTTAAAATCAACCTAAATGCGAAAATGCTAAGGCAAATAAACGTTAGGCGAAAACCCTACAAAAAAGGAGGAAAAGAAAATGTCAAGAATAGGAAACAAACCTATCGCAGTACCAGCAGGAGTAGAAGTAAAAATAGACGGTCAACACATTACTGTAAAAGGACCTAAAGGTACATTAGAAAGAGAAATACATAAAAATATTTCTGTAACAATGGAAGATAATACAATTAAAGTTACAAGACCAAATAATGAAGCAAAAAACAGAAGCTTACATGGTTTAACAAGAACTTTAATTAGTAATATGATAGAAGGTGTAGAAAAAGAATTCACAAGAGAATTACAAATAAATGGTGTAGGTTATAGAGTTCAAAAACAAGGAAATAACTTAAACTTAACATTAGGATATTCTCACCCAGTAATTTTTGAAGCACCAGAAGGAATAACATTTGATGTTCCAAACCCAAATACAATAATCGTAAAAGGTATCAATAAAGAATTAGTTGGTCAAACAGCAGCTAATATCAGAACAAAGAGACCACCAGAAGTATATAGAGGTAAAGGAATCAAATATGCTGAAGAAGTTATTAGACGTAAAGAAGGTAAAACTGGAAAATAAATTTTTATTAAATTTATCATTTTGCACATTATTAGCAGCATAATTAAAATTGATGATTATCTACTAAAGATGTACAATATAAATTTGATAGAAATTAAGAAAGGAGTTTAAAATGGTTAGTAAAACAGATAGAAAACTAGAAAGAAATAGAAGACATGCTAGAGTTAGAACTAAAGTATCTGGAACAGCAGAAAGACCAAGATTATGTGTATACAGAAGTAACACAAATTTATATGCACAAATCATTGATGATGTTGCAGGAAATACATTAGTATCTGCTTCAACATTAGATAAAGAAATAAAAACTAAAAAATCTAATATAGCAGCAGCTAAAGAAGTTGGAGCTTTAATCGCAAAAAGAGCAGAAGCTAAAAAAATCAAAACTGTTGTATATGATCGTAGTGGATATATATACCATGGTGTAATAAAAGAATTAGCTGAAGCCGCAAGAGAAGGAGGCTTAGAATTCTAATGGAAGAAAATAAAATGCCAGAATTAAAAGAAAAAGTAGTAGCTATTAATAGAGTTGCAAAAGTAGTAAAAGGTGGTAGAACATTTAGATTCAGTGCTGTTGTAGTTGTAGGAGACGGAGCAGGACATGTAGGAATTGGAAATGGTAAAGCTGCAGAAGTACCAGATGCAATCAAAAAAGCTATTCAAGAAGCTAAAAAGAATTTAGTAGAAGTTCCAATTGTTGGAACAACAGTACCTCATGAATTTGTTGGAAAATTCGGTAGTGCAAAAGTTATGCTAAAACCAGCTGCTGTTGGTACAGGACTTATCACTGGAGGAAGTGTAAGACCAGTATTAGAATTAGCAGGATACAAAGATGTACGTACAAAAGTTATTGGAACAAACAATCCAAGAAACGTTGTATATGCAACTATTGAAGGTTTAAAAAGTATGCAAACAATTGAACAAGTAGCTAAAAAGAGAAACAAAAAAGTTGAAGATATAATGTAAAACTAAAGGTTAATTAAAAATAAGGAGGTGCAAAAATGAAATTAGGAGAATTAAAACCATCTGTAGAAAAGAAAAGCAGAAAAAGACTTGGACGTGGTATAGGTTCTGGAAATGGAAAAACAGCAGGAAGAGGACATAAAGGACAAAAAGCAAGAAGTGGTGGTGGAGTAAGAAGAGGCTTCGAAGGAGGTCAAACACCATTATATAGAAGATTACCAAAAAGAGGATTCACAAATAGAAACTCTAAGAACTATACAGAAGTAACATTAACAATGCTAAACAAATCAAAAGCAACAGATGTAACAGCAGAAAGCTTAGTAGAAGAAGGAATAATCGGAAAAATAAATGACGGAATAGTAGTATTAGCAACAGGAACTTTAGAGAAAAAAGTAAATGTTAAAGCTACAAAATTTACTGCAACTGCTAAGGAAAAAATCGAAGCCCTAGGCGGAAAGGCAGAGGTGATTTAGTTGTTTAAAACGATAA
>CAKOON010000015.1 GCA_934098565.1 uncultured Bacilli bacterium | reverse complement strand
TTGACTGCACCAGTTTGGGTGGAGGCTATGATTTGGATTTCAGCTATTATTCGTATTGTAGTATGTTTCTTACCACAGAATAACTGGACGAGTGAAGAAGGAAACAGGAAGTTGTCTGTGATTCGTAATGCCGTATTTGCCCTGACTGGAATTGGTGTGATTCTTCTTTATGCCATTTCAGGAAATATGTACGATTTACATATGAATCGTATGGTTGCAGCCATCATTATTTCATTTGATTGCTACATCCCAGTTACATTGTGGTCTAAGACAAAACCAAAGATTGGTTTATTGATGATTCCTAAGACTTGTGCTTATATGTGGGTCATTGTGATGGGATTACAATTATTATTCTAATTCACAAAACTTGGTGCTTCATTGCACCTTTTTTGTTTCTTTAAAAGGAAGAATATCATTATAAATTGATATTGTTCCTAACATACTTCCGAAAAAAATCGACATAGTTCCGAATAATAGGGTATACTAATAGTAGTAAGATTGGTGGTGTTCACATGAAGACTTGTAAAGAAATGGCTTTAATTTGGAATATTAGTGTTCGTGCGGTTTCAAGTTTGTGTAAATCTGGGCGAATTCCTGGTGCTGTTAAGAATGGGAAAAATTGGGAGATTCCAGATAATGCTCAAAAGCCAGTAGATGGTAGGATTTCAACTGGTGAATATAGTAAAAGAGAGATGACCACAGCTAGAAAGCCTTTGCCTATTGGTATTTCGGATTATGTGCGTGCTCAATCGGATTATTATTATGTGGATAAAACCATGTTGATTAAGGAATTTTTAGATCAAAAGTCATTGGTTTCATTATTCACTAGGCCAAGAAGATTTGGAAAAACATTGAATATGGATATGCTTAGAGTATATTTTGAAAAGACAGATAAGGATACGTCTAAATATTTTAAAGATAAGGATATTTGGAAGTGTGGGGAAGGCTATCGAGCGCATCAAGGTAAATATCCTATGATTTTCCTAACTTTTAAAGATGTAAAGTTTGATTCTTGGCAGGCCACTGTAGAGAAAATTAAATCGCTTCTTCAAGAAGAATATGGAAGGCATCAGGAATTGTTGAGTAGTGATAGAATATCGGATTATGAGAAGGAATTTTTTAATAAAGTATTAAGTGCAACGGAAAATGAAGTGGAATTGTCTTTTTCACTTGAAAAGTTATCTAAAATGCTTGCGACTCATTATGATAAAGCTCCAATCATTATTATTGATGAGTATGACACTCCCATTCAGGAAGGCTATTCTAAGGATTTCTATGATGAAATCATTGGTTTTATGAGAAACTTCTTTTCAGGTGCTTTTAAAGATAATAAAAATCTTTCTTATGGTTTTTTAACAGGAATTTTGAGAATTGCTCAAGAAAGTATATTTAGTGGATTAAATAATTTAACTGTGAATTCAGTGATGGATGAAGCGTATGATCGTTATTTTGGATTTACAAATGAAGAAGTAAGTGAAATGCTAGATTATTATGGAGTTGTTGAAAAAGAGAGTGAACTTCAAGAGTGGTATGATGGATATTTGTTTGGAAATGAAGAAATATATAATCCGTGGTCTGTAATCAATTATATTTCGAAGGGGTGTGTTCCACAGGCATATTGGGTAAATACAGGAAAGAATGAGATTTTGGAAGATGTTTTAAAAGTGGCGGATGAGGATATAACAGAAAAACTTTATTCTTTGATTCTTGGAGATAAAGTTTTGGCAAGAATTGATCAAAATGTTGTTTATCGTTCACTCACAGATGATCCGGCTAATATCTATAGTTTATTATTGGTGGCTGGGTATTTGAAAACCACTACGAAAGAATTACAGGCAGACGGTTCTTATTTATGTCAGGTATCTATACCTAATAAAGAGATAGCTTCCGTTTATAAAAATGAGGTTTTGGCACATTTAATGCAGATTGGTGCAGTTTCAAGAACGACTGCAGATAAGATTGCGGAAAGTTTGTTCTTGAATGATTATGCAAAATTGGAAAAAGCCATTGCAGAATATATGGATAACGCAATTAGCTTCTATGATACGGCTAGCGAATCACTCTATCATGGTTTGGTTTTAGGTTTGATTTCGATGATGGAAAGTCAATATAAAATCAAATCAAATAGAGAGTCTGGTAAGGGAAGATTTGACATTTGTCTAATGCCTAGAGATGATAATCATCCTGGAATGATTATGGAGCTTAAGTGGAAGAAAAGTCTTGATGAGAATGAATTAGCACTTTTGGCAGATGAAGCTATTTGTCAAATTAATAGTATGGAATATGATTCTGAGATGAAGAGTGAGGGAATCGAAAAGATATTGAAGTTTGGAATTGCGTTTTCTGGAAAGAGAGTTTGTGTTAAAACTGTTTAGAATAAAAGTTTTGTATGAAATTTCTTAAAGCTTTGGTGTTTTGAAAGTGCTAGTGAGACGAATTATTCATTTTCTAGTATATAATTAAAGCAAGAGTTAGTTGCGTGATGACGGAGGATGCTGAAGATGAGAATTCATTCGTATTTTGAAATGTATTTGAAACATGCACAAACAATGTTGGGAGATGCCTTTGATTATGCCATTAATACATGTCATATTTCAAGCGATGATTTTGTGAAGATGTTTATTGTAAGTTCATTTAGTAAACGTATTGAAAATGGGGAGCCTGCTTGTGTGGCGGGTAAAAGTGGTATTGAGCTTGTACATGAAATTGTATTTGAGACCATGCAAAAAGAGTTGAATATTGAACCTGAAGAAAATTATAGTCGTTCATGTGAGTATTGGATTGGTTGGGCTGTTGCTTATTACCAATGGTATTCAGATCGAAGTTTTAAAGAGATATTTAATGTTTTAAGTTTTGAAGATTTAAAAAGAATGTATTATACACTTCATGAGTCGGATATTTCTAAGTTTGTAGATATTGTGGATTCGAAAATGAAAGAGCATTATGTGGAAACAAACTTAAAGCGTATTCGAACTACTTATGGGTATACGCAACAAGAATTATCCAATCTTTCTGGTGTAAGTCTTCGTTCAATTCAGTTGTATGAACAAAGAAATAAGGACATAAATAAAGCGAGTGTAGATAAGTTGTATCGTATTTCTAAAGTATTTGGTTGTAAGATAGAGGATTTGATTGAAAAATGATATTTAGTGGTAGAATGAAATGATTCATTTTACTCTTTTCTTTTTGATTTGAATAAAAAGCAACAAATTTACCGGAATTAATAATGTTTTCACATTGAAGTTTTATAATTAGAAGTGCTACTGGATGTAGTAACGGTGAACCCTCTGAATTAAAAAAAGAAATCTGCTTGAGTTCTCGACAGATCCTTCAATTTTTTTGTAAGAGGAGAAGATGTCTATATATATCTATATATTGATGTTGCCATGTGTTTAATGGCACTAGTAGAAATACTAAGAATCACATTGATTATCATAGAAAAATGTAAAAGACACTAGTTCCCGTCCGCACAACGAATTACTAGTGTCTTTACATTAGACTAATTCAGAGTGACCACTGTATCCAGTAGTCTTTCTGTATCTGTATTATAGCGTTAAAGAAGTGTTTATGCAAATCCATTAGCTAATAGCGTAAAGATATACACTATATTAGTAAAAGAAACTAATTCACTAGTGTCTTTAGTGTATTACTTTAATCCAAACAATGTTTCAATACAAGAATCATTCATTACACGATCTGTAGGTGGCATATTGGCATGTTCTAGTAGTGAGTCTACGTTTATGTAGCTCAGTGTAAAAGGGATACAAGAAAAAACGTAATTGCTCCTAGCCATGTTTTACAGGGCCTTATTTTAAAACTTTGAGTTTTAAAAAATTTGGGTTAAGAACATAATTGAATGTGAATTCTGCAAAGTTAAGGTAATTAGAAAAACGGGGCAAAATATAATAAATAAAACTAGCAAAACGGGGCAAAAATTATAAAAATTAATTGAAAAAGCGGGGCAAATGATATATTCTGTATTTGGAGGATAATAATATGTATAGAAAAGATTCTGTGGCAATAGGTGATTGGTTAAAAAAATCGAATAAAGCATTACTGGTAACTGGTGCTAGACAGACGGGGAAAACCTGGCTCATAAGAGATGAAATTAAAAAGAGTGAGTACACTAAGTTTGAAATAAACTTTATTGATCATCCTGAAATGGTTGAGTACTTAAATGCAAAAATGAGTGCAGAAGATTTCTTGGTTAGATTGAAAATGATAATGCCGGAAAATTGTAAACCACATAAAACAGTTGTTTTTTTTGATGAAATTCAGAAATGTCCGG
>CAKOON010000014.1 GCA_934098565.1 uncultured Bacilli bacterium | reverse complement strand
AGGAAAACTATGTCAGAACTTGCTTATTCATTACATTTAGGTAGTGATAAAAATAGAAAAAATATATCTAAACAAAAAGGTAAAAATAATTTAAGTGGAACAACATCTTTACCAAATAATGCTATTCAAAATGTAAGACAATTATCAAAAGTAGATAAACATAATTATAGAAAATATGATAATGAACAAGACTTAATAGAAATAGTGAGAGGTACTTCTTCTCCACTTGATGATGTTAAAGAATTATATTTAAATGAGTTTGAAGAAGCAAGACTAGAATACAATTCTAAACAATCTAGACCAAGTCGTATGATAGATAATTATTTTGATAATGTATCTAATAATGAGAAAAAGGATCTTGCTTGTGAAATAATACTAGAACTGGGAGATAAAGAATATTGGGATAGCAAAGATGAAAACTTTAAAAAGAAAATGTCAGAAGTTTATAAAAAACAAGTTGATGATTTAGAATTATTAGTTCCTAATTTTAAAGTAGCTAGTGCAATAATTCATTATGATGAAACAAGTCCACATTTACATATTGTTGGTGTTCCAATTAAATATAAAAATAAAAATGGCATGAAAAAACAAGTTGGTAAATCTGATGTATTTACTAAAGAATCTTTAATTAGATTACAAGATAAAATGAGAACTTTATGTATTGAAAAATTTAACCAAGTATATAGTTTAGATTCTACTTTAAAACAAAAGCAAAAAGGTAGAAATAGAGATATTCATGTATCTGATATGGATAACTATATCGAAATGAAAAAGCAAATTGAAAAGAATACTGAAAACTTAAAACAAGCAAACAAAAAATCTTTAGAGTTAAAACAAAACTCTAAAGATATAAAAGATAAAATTTATAAATTAAAAACATCTAAACTTAATAAAGATAATTATATTTTATCAAAAGAAGATAAAGATTATTTTATCGACTTTATCGAACAATTTGATAACACTAATAAAGAATATGATAAAATACAAACACTATCTAATACATTAGTAAATGCTCATGAACAATTAAAAGATAAAAACAGCAAGATTAAAACTCTTACTGAAAATAATGAGGCACTTAATTTAAGAGTTAAAACCCTAAATAACACTATTAAAGAAAAAGATAATGAAATATCATTTTTAAAATCTAAAATAAATGATTTAAAAGATACCCTTGATTACTGGAAAAATAAATTTGAAAAACTAATATCATTCTTACATGATAAGCTTCATAGTTGATATGATAAAGATGATAAATATATCGATGTAGTTAATGAAATGCATGATGATAATGTTTTAGATGATGATGACATTGAAGAATTAGATTTAAGCAAAGAAAAAGATGACTTTGAGAGATAAACTCTTTGTCATCTTTATTATTTTTTTAACAATCTTTTTGGTGTATCCAATTGTTGTAATCCGTTATTAATAATACTTTCATTTATCATTGTTACTTCGGCAGTACGATCGTAAAATTTATCATCTCTATGGAATGAAATTATTTCTGTACCATTATTATCTTTAACAACACCAAAATATCCATCATATTCTATTGTAAAGTTTTCTGGCAATTCTACTCTATAAAGTAAGTAATCGTATTCTTCTAATACTTTTATACCACATTTTTCATACATCATTCGTAAATATTCCTCTGAATCGTATTCTTTCTTATATTCATTAGGTACAGAGCCATTGTAAAAAATCGGTAATAAATCTGTGCTTTGTTTCATACTATATCTATTTCTTTTTACCTCATTATCTATTGCCTTAGAAGGATCATCACCTTCCATAGCATAAATCATAGCCTCCATAAAAACTAATCCTAAGTTGGTATTACTGTTTTGCTTTTTAGGTTGTTGTGATCTTTTCCAATCTCTATAATGATATTTAAAGCAAAAGTATTCTGATGAATCTTTATCATATAATGATTTAAAATAGGAAACTCTTTCTTCGTTCAAATCTATACTATCAATTAAATAACCATCATTTTCAATTACAAATTGCCATATTTTCTTTTTAATAGGGTTTCCATCTTTATCGGTTCCTATATTGATTTCAGTTTCAAGTGCATATTCACTAAATTTTGCAATGTTCTTTGGATTATCTTTAAGTAATTCTATTAAAAATTCTGGAGTTAATACTTCTTTAGGAACATAATCCATTAAAACTGTTCTATCATCATTACTTAAATATGTATCTCTACCATCACATCTGCATCCACAATTATATCTACATTTAAATAATTCTTGATACCATTCTTTGTCTTGATATTCTTTTGGAGTAATAGTTAAAATATCAGAAAAAGTTCTACCGCCATATAGTCTAGCGGCTAATTTCCATACATCTTCACTTAAAACTTGTGGCTTTCTTTTGTTAACAGTTAATAACCAACGATATGAACTCCAATCTGTACCACTTAATATAGCTAAAGAAACCATTTCTTCATCAATGTATTCAATTGGCATAATTTCAAAACAGTTCTTATCAAATATTAAAGAACCACCATCTGTCATTATAAGATCTTTAAAGAAATTCCTATCAAATTTTTCTATATTATTTTTAATATAATCATAAGTATAGTAAAAAGTATTGGCAAAGAATTCTTCGGTTCTTAATGACTTTGGAACATCGTAAAGAGATAATTTATTATAATGGATAGCATCTATATATTTTCCAAGTGCTCTATAATCCATTGGTATAGTTTCTCCTTCTTTGTAACAATAAATTGTAGTTTGATAATCTTTTCCAAATGTAAATGGTCCTTCATCATTAAATTTCGCTAAAAGTCTAACATATACTTCATCTTTTTTTAAATCTTCAATTATTCTCATATTTCCCACCTGCGCCGATTATTATACCATATATTTTATAATTTTTAGCATTTTTAATTAAGTTTTTATTAAAAATGAAAATATTTTATGTTATATTATGAATTTTGATCTAATTATAATAGGATTTATTATTTAAATATGCTATAATTATAATAGATTTCGTATCATTCAATAGAATGATACTTTTTTTATTGAAAGGAGTGCTATATGTTTTCAGAATATTTTGATGTAAAATTAGAGGATATACAAAAATATGGAGCTATAGATATATCATTAGTAGCGGATATGCCTATGTTTATAGATCCTATACTCATTTTTAATAGTAATAAGAAAGAATATAAGCAATTACATGAAGATATTATAAAGTATATGTATTTTTTATCTAAAAAAGCAAAAAACGAACTTAATGATAAGGAAATAAAAACTTGGTTTACTTTTAAAGAAGTTTGTAATAATTGGTTAGGATTTTCAATGTCGGGAAATAAAGGTCAAGCATTAGATGTAGGATTTGGTAAAATATTATATGAAAATATTTCATTTGTATTAAATAATAACAATATATCTGATGGTATACATTCAGAAAAAATAATGCTTTTATATCCTGGAAATGGTAAGGATAAAATAAGTGATATGACTGTAAATTTAATAAAAGGTTATTTATGCAAATACACTGAAAAATTTACAAAAAAATATATTACTGAAAAAGCAAAAAAGTTCATTGTAGAAAAAGATGGATTTAATTATGAAACAGAGACATTTACTTCAAATGAATATTATTTGCCATATGTTATAAATGAAAAAGGAAAAGAAGAGTATGTTTTACTTACGCCAAAAGATATGTTAAGAGCTGATGAACCATCTATAAATAGAACAGACTTTCTAAAAAATATGGATTTGGTGCGTGAAAGTATTGATAACGATTCTTTGAGAATACAATTGAATGATTATTTACATAAAGCTATTCAAGAATATCATGCAAAATGTGAAAATTTAAATATAAAACCAAAACAATCTGAAGAAAATAAAATTAAAAAAGAATGCTTCGAAGAGTTTTCTAATAATCATAAAGAAATATATGACTATTATGTTAGAATAAAAGAAAATAGTAAGGATGAAATCAAAAGTAAGAGTTTAGATGAAGTTTCAGTTCAACTTAAGAAATTTGATGAAAATGTTAAGTATTTAGCCAATATAATAGATAAAAATAAAGAATTATTTAATAGTAGTAGTAATTCATATGAAGAAGCAAAGACAAGAATTGAGTTTTTTAAACATAGGATAGAAGATAATGATTGTTATAAGCTTTTCTACAATGAAAATGAACAAATAATAACTACTGAAAATGATTTACAAAGAATGTTTAAATTTGTATGGCATAAAAGTATATTTAAGGATGATGCTGAAACTAATAATGGTAGAGGTCCTGCTGATTTTGTAATTTCGATGGGTTCAGCTGATGTAACTGTTATTGAGTTTAAATTGGCAAAAAATACAAATTTAGATCACGTATTTGAACAAGTAAAAATATACAAGAAAGCAAATGGTACTGAAAAACACATTGTAGTAATCTTCTATTTTAACGATAAGGAATATGAAAAAACATTAAAAACATTAAAATCAACTGATACTGAAAATATAGTCAACGAAAATGTCTTTTTAATTGATTGTAGATTAAAAGAATCTGCATCAAAACCAACTGCTAAAGCATAAATAATAGTTTAAATTAAAAAAATATATGCTATTGCATTCAAAATAGTTAAAAATAAAACAAGTTTTTTAGCAAATATAATAAAATGGGCAGATTTCCCCTTACCCCATTACAAATATGATTTGTAGATTTAGTTTAATAAAGTTTTTCTAGTATAGATCAATATACTATTAATAATTTTTCTGCCATTAGTAGTTAGATAATATTTATTTTTTCTAGCTACTTTTTTAATTATCCCATGAGCTTTTAATTTAGATAATATACGAGTAAGTTTATTAATGTCTTTCTTGGTTATTTCTTTATAAAAATATTTTTCTCTAATTAATTTGTTTGAAAAACCATTAATTAAATACTCGCCAGAAGATATAATAGAAAATAACTTTAAAGTATCTTTTTCTAAAATATTAAAACCAGTGTACTTTCTATCATTAACTTCAATTGATGAAGAAATTTTATTGATTTCAGAAATAGGTACCTCATCAATATTAATATCTGGTAATGCTTCTATATATCTTTTGGTTATGGATTTACTTATTTCAACATATCTATAT
>CAKOON010000013.1 GCA_934098565.1 uncultured Bacilli bacterium | reverse complement strand
AGTAGAAGAGGCATTAGGATTCTTTGAAAATATTCCTAAAATTAAGAACAAAATCCAAACATTATATGATGTAGGACTTGGATATATCAAGTTAGGACAACCATCAACAACATTATCAGGAGGAGAAGCACAACGTGTAAAACTTGCAACAGAATTGTCAAAACGTGCTACTGGTAAGACTTTATATATTTTAGATGAACCTACAACAGGATTACACATTGCAGATGTCCACAGATTAGTAGACATCCTACAAAGATTAGTAGATACAGGAAATTCTATTATAGTTATTGAACACAATTTAGACTTGATAAAAACAGCTGACCATATTATAGATTTAGGCCCTGAAGGTGGAGACGCCGGAGGAGAGGTTGTTGCTGTAGGAACTCCTGAACAAATTTGTAAAAACGAGAAAAGTTATACAGGAAAATTTTTGAAACATTTTATTTCGTAAGTAAAATGCATTTAATTAAATTGATATATTGTGATTGATATATTGTGGTAAAATTAAAAGAAGGGAAATGAAATAAGAATATGAAAAAAATTTCAATAGTAGTTCCAGTATATTATAATCAAGATAATCTTTTGCCATTATATGCTGACTTAAAGGAAAAAGTACTTACAAAATTACCAGAAGGAATAGAATATGAATTAATATTTGTTGATGACGGATCAAAAGATAATTCGTATAAAGTAATGAAAGAGCTAGCAAAAATTGATTCTAATATAAAAACAATAAGATTATCAAGAAATTTTGGAGAACATTCTGCAATTTTGGCAGGATTGTCTCAATGCACTGGAGATTGCGCTGTAAGGAAAGCTGCTGACTTGCAAGAGCCATCAGAAATGATATTAGATATGATTAAAAAATATATTGAAGGAAGTAAAGTTGTTTTAGCTGTACGAGCAGATAGAGATGAGCCTGTTACGCAAAAAGCATTTTCAAATTTATATGCATTTTTAATGAGAAAACTAGCATTACATAATATGCCAAAAGGAGGATTTGATTCATTTTTAATAGACAGACAGGTTATAGATTTTCTAGTAAAAATTCAAGAATGCAACACTTCATTAATGAGTCAAATTTTATGGGCAGGTTTTGAAACATCAACTGTTCCATATGTTAGAAAAAAAAGAGAAATAGGAAAATCAAGATGGACATTATCTAAAAAAATTAAATTAGTATATGATTCTCTATTAAGTTTTTCATATTTTCCTATAAAAATGATAACTACAGTAGGAATTTTAAGCTTTTTTATAGCACTAATTTGGTTGGTAATTATAATTTATAAAAAAATGACAGGAATAATTGATGTTGAGGGATATGCGTCAATTATTATAATTATGTTAGTGGGATTTGGAATTATAATGTTATCAATTGGAATACTTGGAGAGTATTTATGGAGAACTTTTGATGCAGCAAGAAAAAGACCACCATATATTATAGAAAAAGTGGAAAAGGGAGAAAAAACTAACAATGGATAAAATTTTAGAAATATGCAAAAAAAATAAGAAAATTATAATGGCTATATTTTTAATTGGTTTATTTGGTTATTATTTAATATGGACAGTATCACAACCATATAATTCATGCCCAGACGAAAAAATGAAATGGGATATTTGTAAATATATTGCAGAACATAATTCAATACCAGATGGAAGAGATGAAAGTATACGAGATTCAGCTTGGGGAATTTCGTATGCGTTTCAACCAATTCTTACATATATGATTTGTGCAGTATTTGTAAAGATAGCATCAATTTTTACTACACAACAATTTGCATTAGTAGTAGCGGCAAGGCTTGTAAGTACAATAAGTATGACATTGACAATATACTTTGTAATAAAGATTGCGAATAAACTTTTTAAAGATAAAAGAATTTACAAATATTTATTTATAGTATTTATTGCATTTCAGCCAATAACTGCATTTTTAGCTTCGTATATAAATAATGATTCAACTGCAATTTTAGCAATATCTATGATAATTTATTTATGGATATTAGGATTGGAAAGCAATTGGAAAATAAAACATTGTATATTACTAGGTGGAGCAGTTGGCTTTTGTGCTTTAACATATTACAATGCATATGGATATATTTTATGTAGTGTATTAATTTGTTTAAGTTCAGCTGTTTTGAACAAAATGGGTACAAAAGAAATTGCAAAAAAAGCTTTAATAGTAGCAAGTGTAGCTTTTGCAGTTGCAGGTTGGTGGTTTGTAAGGAATGCAATAATTTATGATGGAGATATATTAGGGACCAAAACACAAAATGAATATGGAAATAAATATGCTTTAGAACAATATAAGCCATCATTAAGAAAAACACCAGAAAATAGCAATGAAAGCATTTGGCACATGTTAGATGAAGATGCATGGGCTAATACAACAGCAAAAAGTTTTGTGGGAATATTCGGATATCATAGTATATTAATGTCAAATAAAATATATTATTCATATTTGGGTCTTTGGTTAATAGGAGGACTTGGATGTTTATTAAAATTTAAAGATTTATTTATTTATAAAAAAGAGGAAAAAAGTAAATATATTTTAAATTATATTTTTGTAATAGCAATTATTATACCAATACTTTTAAGCATTATATATTCATATACAAGTGATTTTCAACCACAGGGTAGATATATAATGGGAATTATAATACCATTTGTGTATTTTGTGGTAAATGGAATTCAGACGATGCTAGAAAAATTTATAAAGTCAGAAAAAATAAGAAATATTATAATTATAATGATAATGTTATTAATTATTGCAATATCATTTAAAGCGATATTCTCATATGTAATACCGGCTTATAACTAAAATAGAAAGAAGAGGATAAAAATGATAGGATTTAATATACCAATTTATGTAGAAGGTTCATTAGATTGTATAAAAAAAGCAATAAAAAGTAGAAAAATTTGTGGAGATGGAGAATTTACAAAAAAATGTAGTAAATGGATGGAAGATAAATTTAATGCCACAAAAGTATTATTAACAACATCTTGTACTGATGCTCTTGAGATGGCTGCAATTTTGTTGAATTTACAACCAGGAGATGAAGTAATAATGCCATCATATACATTTGTATCAACAGCAGATGCATTTATTATGGTTGGGGCAAAAGTTGTTTTTGTAGATATAAATCCTAAAACAATGAATATTGATGAAAATAAAATTGAAGAAGCAATAACACCTAAAACTAAAGCAATTGCAGTAGTTCACTATGCAGGAATTTCACCAGATATGGATAAAATTATGAAAATTGCTAAGAAACACAATTTGAAAGTTGTAGAAGATGCGGCACAAGGTTTTATGTCTAAATACAAAGAAAAATATTTAGGGACAATTGCAGATCTTGGATGTTATAGTTTTCACGAAACTAAAAATTACAGCATGGGAGAAGGTGGAGCTATTGTAATAAATGATCCAGAATTGATAGAAAGAGCTGAAATAATAAGAGAAAAAGGAACTAACAGAAATAAATTCTTTAGAGGAGAAATTGATAAATATACATGGGTAGATTATGGTTCATCATATTTGCCAAGCGAATTAAATTGTGCATATTTATATCCTCAACTTGAAATGGCAGAAGAAATTAATAATGCAAGATTATCTGCATGGGAGTATTATAAAGAAAATTTACAAGGACTAGAAAATAGTGGAAAAATAACATTGCAATATGTTCCAGAATATAGTACTCATAATGCACATATGTTTTACATAAAAGCGAAAAATCTGGAAGAAAGAACAGCACTGATTAAATACTTAAAAGAAAATGAAATACAATCTGTATTTCATTATATTCCATTACATGATTCTCCTGCAGGAAAGAGATTTGGAAGGTTTAATGGAGAAGATAAATATACAACAGCTGAGAGTGAAAAGTTAGTAAGATTGCCAATGTATTATGGATTAACTCGAAAAGAACAAGATAAAGTAATAAAAGCAATAAAAGAATTTTATGAAAAAACTAATTAATTCACTAATCAAGTGGAAGAAAGGAAGTTTCTAAATGAAAAAAATTGTTATTATAGGAGCAAATAATTTTCAGATGCCACTCATAATAAAAGCTAAAGAACTAGGGTATGAAACGCATGTATTTGCTTGGGCTGAAGGGGCTGTTGGTGCTGATTTTGCAGATTATTTTTATCCAATAAGTATAGTAGAAAAAGATAAGATATTAGATAAATGTAAAGAAATAAAGCCAGATGCGGTTATTTCAGTTGCATCAGATTTGGCAACATTAACAGTAAATTATTTAGCAGATAAATTAGGGCTTATAGGAAATAGCCTTGAATGTACAAAATTATCTACAAATAAATATGAAATGAGAAATGCATTTTTAACAAATGGAGTATCAGTTCCTAAATTTGCAAAAGTGGCAGGTACAGGAAAAGAAGAAATATCTAAAATAAGTAATTTTTCAATGCCAATTATTGTAAAACCAACAGACAGGTCTGGAAGCAGATCAATCAATAAAATAGAGAATTGGGAAGAAGTAGAATCTGGAAAATTAAAAAAAGCAATAGAGAATGCAATAGAGGTTTCATTTGAAAAAATGGCTATTATAGAAGAATATATTGATGGTGAAGAATTTAGTGCTGAAAGTATTTCGTATAATGGTAAACATACTTTATTAGCAATAACAAGAAAAAGAACAACAGGTGCACCACATTTTATAGAAACAGGGCACATTCAACCAGCAGGATTAGATTTAGAAATGGTAGAGAAAATAAAAAAAGAAGTTTTTGCAGGATTAAATAGTTTAAAAATTACAAATGGAGCATCACATGCAGAATTTAAAATTACATCTGATGGAAAAGTAAAGATAATTGAAATTGGAGCTAGAATGGGTGGAGATTGCATAGGCTCAGATTTAGTAAAAATTTCAACAGGATATGATTTTTTAAAAATGGTTATAGATGTTGCTTTAGGAAATGCACCAGATTTTACAAAAGTTGTAGAACCTAAAAAGGCGGTTATCAATTTCATTTTTACAGAATCTGATGTAGAAGAATTAGAAAAAGTAAAAAAAGAACACCCAGAATATATTTATTATGTAAGTCCTATAGAAAAAATAAATTCTCATAAAATTGTTGATAGCTCAACAAGATATGGATATTATATTTTAGCAAT
>CAKOON010000012.1 GCA_934098565.1 uncultured Bacilli bacterium | reverse complement strand
ATATATATACAAAAACAATTAATTTTTTATTAAATTTATTTCATTTACTAATATAATTTCTTATACAAATTACTATAAATCTAGTAAATCATAAATTTATGATTTATCTGTCCCAACCACTATCTTCTTTGCTAACCATTTCATCCATTCTTTGATCCACATCTTCAATAGTTCTAATTGGTAAACCATCAACTTTTGTTGCACCTTTAGCCAAGTAATTTTCTTTCCTGTTTTTTGTTCTATATACGCATCTATTTCTTCATCTTCCATCTGTATTAACTTTTCATAAGGTATTCCTATTCTTTTTGAAAGTAATTCTTTAGTTTTATCTGATAATTGATAACTCATTTTACTTTTCCTAACTTAAACTATTATCATCTGCATAGACTTCGTTATCCCATAAATAATCTATAATCTCTGTTCTTGCTATAATTCTATCTGTATTTTTAAGTAAATAATATAATGTTTTAATTTCTGTTTTTGTTAATTCAATTTCTTTATCATTATATTTTACTTGTGATTTTAGAATATCTAATGTTATTCCTTTATATTCTACTTTACTTGATTTTTGTTCTTTAGGATAAACTCTATTTAACAAGTTTTGTATTCTTGCTAATAGTACAGGCACATTATATGGTTTTTCCATATAGTCATCCCCACCTAGCATAATTCCATTTAATTCATCCATTGAACTATTTCTACTTGTTACAAATATAATAGGAATCTTGTAAGATATAAGTTTAACATTAAAAATTGGAGAGCAAACTACACTCTTCCACAAAAATCGCATATACTACAATTACACCTAATCTACTCTTGCTCCAAAAGGTGCTAAAGATAATTTAGCAATCTTGAAAAATTGAAGTCCAAATGGAATTCCTACTATTGTAATACACCATAGACATCCAAAAAGTAGATTTTCTAATGCCATTGGTATACCAAAGAAAATTATCCATATCACATTGGCAATTAAAGAAGGAACTCCTCCACCATATTCAATTTCTTTGCCAAATGGTGCAAATGACAAACTTGCAAATTTGAAACATTGTTTTCCATAAAGTATTCCTATTATTGTTATACACCATAAAATTCCTGATATGAACCAAGAAAGTCCACTAAAAAATCCACCAAAGATAAACCATAATACATTTCCTAAAAAGCTCATAATTCATTTTCCTTTCAGCTTATAGCATAAATCATATTTTATGCGATTTTTTTGTCACATCAATTACTTAACTTTTGTGATTACTTATTTTTATCAGCTATATCTTTATAACTAATATTTATATTATAACATCATTTTATTATTATTTCCATCGTTTTATCTTACAATAATCTTACATTTTTGTAAGATATAAAATATTATATCCAAAATGAGTGCCATATTCTGAACCTTAAAGCTATCTTCTATCAATTTCTTCTTTTATTGCTTCATTGTTTTTCACAAGCCAGTAACCTGTTATTACACCAACGCCTCTACTTTCGTAGGTTATAGCTTTATAATTCTTTCTTTTGAAATATTTTGCATGATAATCTATATGAAATAAAATACATTATTCCTATAAATATTATTGCTACATATATTCCAAAGTTTTTTATAAATTCTATAATATTATTAAAATCAACTCCAATACCAAATGTTGTTAATAAATAAATTGCTCCCCCTATCAATCCTGTTACTAATATTATTAATATAAACATTTGTATTCTTCCTTTTTCTGCACCCCATTTATATACACTAGGAATTTGAATACACTCAACTAAACTGATTCCAAAGAATCCACCTACTAATGTTGCACATATTGCTTCTAAATTCATTATTTCTTTATTAATAACATAGTTTATTCCTGTTGTTATAGCAATTGATATAATTGCTCCTAACAAAATCATTGCTATAATTAATATATATTTTGCTTTCACTATTTCTTTTTTGGTTGTTGGAAGTGTTAATAAATATTTATCTGCTTTTGAAATTTCATCATAATTAAATGTAGATAGTCCTATCATTCCTACCATTGTCATAAGCATTATTGGTAGAAAATTTAATGTTTTCGCATCTGCTACTCCAATTCCTACAAATATCATTACCATAACAAAAAGAGAAAATTTATAGTGATTTAGATTTAGTAAATCTTTTACAATTAATCCTTTTATGCTTTTCATATTTATTTTTCCCCCTTTATATAAATTACCATTATGTCTTCTATTGTTGGTTTATCTATTACTTGAATATCATATTTTTTCTTGAACTCTAATTTATTTTCTATTAGAATTTCATATTCATATTTACTTTTTCTGTATTTTATAAAATCTTTTTTATCTAGCTTTTTAAATTCTTCTTCTGAACATTTTACAATACCATAAATCTCTAATAGTTCATCTCTTGTTTTTGTAAGTACAATTTCTCCATTGTTTATGAATGTAATATAATCTGCAATATGTTCTAAATCTGATGTAATATGGCTTGATACTAATATTGAATGTTCTTCATCTTGTATAAAATCTTGGAAAATATCTAATATTTCATTTCTTGCTACTGGATCAAGTCCAGATGTTGGTTCATCTAATATTAATAATTTTGGATGGTGTGAAAGTGCTGTTGCAATTTTTAACTTCATTTTCATACCACTTGAGTATTCTTTTGATATTTTATTTTTTGGTAACTTAAATTCTTCGACATACTTAAAAAATAATTTTTCATCCCAATTTTTATAAAAGTTTTTCATTATCTTATTTATATCTATGGGATTTAAGTGTTCTGATAGAAAGCTATCCTCTAATACGGCTCCTACATCTTCTTTGATTTTCTTTTCTTCTTTTTTATTATCTAATCCAAATATTTTTACTTCGCCATTATCTGTATTTATTATATTTAAAATCGCCTTTATTGTAGTTGATTTTCCTGCTCCGATTCTCTCCTATTAATCCCATTATCATTCCTTTTGGTAATTCCAAATTTACATTTTTTAGCTCGAAGTCTTTATATTTTTTGCATAAATCCTTTATTTCTAATACATTTTCCATTTCAATTAATCCTCCTCATATAATATATCTAACATATCTTGTATTTCTTTTTTAGAAATATTACTTATTCTAGCAAGAGATACTACTGTATCTATTAAATTTTCTATTTTCTGTAATTGTTCTTCTTTTATTAGCTCTATATTTTTGTTTGCTACATAAGTTCCTTTTCCTGGTATTGTTTCTACATACCCTTCTCTTTCTAGCTCATCATAAGCATTTTTGGTTGTTATAACACTTACTCTTAAATCTTTTGCTAGATTTCTAATTGATGGTAACAATTCTCCTGTTTTTAACTCATTAGATACTATTTTGTTTTTAATTTGTTCTTTGATTTGTTCATATATTGGAGTATTACTTGAATTACTTATTATAATATTCATAGCTTTTCCTCTTTTCTTTATTGTATATATACAGTATATACAGTTAAGACGAAAAAGTCAATACTTTTTTTAGAAATTTAAAAAAAGACAGTTTGTACTGCCTTTTGATTTAATATTTTAATCTTTTAAAATATTCATAATTTTATTTAAAATATTTATCACAATATTCTAATGATTTATCAATAAATATTTGCATTTTATCTAAATCATTATACATTCCATGATTGGATTTTGTAAACTCAATATAATCATAACTTACACCATATTTATTAAAATCATCTATTAGGTAATATTTTTGTGTTAGTGGAACACAATGATCTATTAAGCCATATCCCATTAAAGTAGGAACTGTATTTTCAGTTACTAATGAGGCAGGAGAAATCTTATCTATTTCTTTTTGTGATACATTTTCATCAAATGGAAGACCTACCATCATCTCATAAAATTCTTCATCAGATTTTAGTTTATTTACTTTCTGTAATAATCCCCATTCTGATGGTTCAAAATAAGTAGGTGCTGCTAGTTGAAATACGAATTTTACTGGTATTACGGAATTGCCGTTATAAGCTAAATTCATTGCTAACGTTCCACCTGCTGATACTCCACTTGATGCCATTTTAGTTACATTATATCCTAAACTTTCTGTTTTTTCTTTAATTGCTTTAATTGAACTTTCTATTTCTTTATTCATTAGATTTATAGTTGCTTCCATTCCATGATTTTGCAGAGTGTAATTTATTGTTGCTGTAATATAGCCTTTTGATGCATAATATTTACACCATAAATCTCCATCTTCTTTTGAGCCTGAATTAAAACTTCCTCCATGTATGTAAACAATTAAATTTTGTTCTTTATTTTTGTCTAAATTATTTGGTATATATAAATCATACTTATTTCCGTTTTTATTTTCATACTCTAAATCTTTATATATTGTTCCAACTGTTTCATCCCAATTTACTTTTATTAGTTTCATTGGAGCACTTCCTAATAACTGTATTCTTATTATTGCACTTATTGTAAATGTAATAATAAATGTTAAGATGAAAATTGCTATTTTCGTTTTCTTTTTCATATTATATTATCTAAAAATAATTTGCCACATACTGCTCCTAATATGCTGGCAACTATGATAATTGCAATAATTATTATAAAATCTTTTTTATTCATTTTTTACCCCCAATGTAATTTTATACTAAATATTTTTTATATGTATTTTACCACATTTCTAATAAAGAATTTACAACATTATTATCTGCATCCATTATTTTAAAATAAAATTTATTGTTATATTCTTTACTATAAACTTTAATCTTATCATTATATTTTATCTCTTTTTTATATAAAATTCTTACATTATTAAATTCTTTTTCTGTATCTAAAATTTCATAAGCCATATCTATATAATTCAAGTTATGAACATGATTATTTATATCATTTTGAAACAAACGGCATTGAGCCTGATGCTCTTAAATATTCTAATTCATCATTATTCTTTAAATCTTCTATTTTAACATATTCTGGTTTTCCTGTTTCCACATTTGTTACTACTACATAAAATTCTTCATTTGATTTTTTAAAATATTGTTTTCCATAAAATAATCTAATACTCCAGCTGTATATAAACCTCTCATTGCTCCGCCTTCAAGTAATAATCCTAATTTCATTTTTTATCTCTCTTTTCTTTTTTTACTTTACATTTTCTAATAATATAATAGCATTATAGCAGATAATTTGCAATAAACTATCTGCTATACTTATTGTAATTTAACGAACTAACCTCTTTACTCTTTCAACATAATCATCTGCATGATTGATGCTAATATCTCCGTGATAATATCCTTGTAATACTTCAAGTTCACTATTTGGTATTAAATGAACAATTTTAGTTGC
>CAKOON010000011.1 GCA_934098565.1 uncultured Bacilli bacterium | reverse complement strand
AGGGATAATATATTTTCAGCCAGTTATAGAAAAAGTAATAAAAAGCTTTAAAATAAGAAATAGAAAATGGAAATATATTTATTTAAGAGTACAAAGAAAATGTGAAAATATTATTTCAATAATATCTGTGTCAATTTCAGCTCAAATTATCATCGCACCAATAATGGCACTATATTTTAATAGTGCTGGATTAGGTTTTTTAATAACTAATTTATTGCTTAGTTGTATAATAGGAATAATAGTAATTGGCGGTTTTATTCAAATTTTAATATCATTAATTTCAATAAAAGCAGGTATAGCACTTGCAAAGATAATTGAGATTCCACTATATGGAATAATAATAATTTCAAAAATAAATATTGCAAATTTTAAAGTCATAACACCAGATATTTATCAAGTTATTTTATATTATTTTACAGTCTGTATTTTAGCTTATTTGTATAAAATTTTTAATCAAAGACATTGCAGTATAACTCAAGAAAGAATCAAAAATACTTTATATTTATTAAGGTATAAGTTAAGACCATGTTTTAAGAAAATCAGAATATTAATAATTATTTTAGTCATTGTATTTTATTCAATTAACAAAATTCCAGATAATTTAAAAATTTATTTTATAGATGTTGGGCAGGGAGATAGCACATTGGTAGTTACACCTAATAACAAGAAAATTCTAATAGATGGTGGAGGTAGTAGTTCATATGATGTTGGTAAAAATACATTGTTACCTTATTTATTAGCTAGAAAGATTAAAAAGATAGATTACATGCTAATTAGCCATTTTGATAACGACCATGTTCGGCGGATTGTTACATATTTTACAAGAAATTAAAGTAGAAACAGTAATTATAGGGAAGCAATATGAATCTTCTGAGAATTATAAAGAATTCCAAAGAATAGTTAATATGAAGAAAGTTAATGCACATGTAGTAGAAGCCGGAAATAAAATTCAAATTGAGACTAACTTATATTTCTATGTATTATGGCCGACAAGCACAAATATGATTTCTGATAATGCTATAAATAATAATTCGTTAGTATGTAAGCTAATATATAAGAATTTTTCAATGTTGTTTACAGGTGATATTGAAGAGATTGCAGAAAAGGCAATTCTTTCAAAATATATTAATAAACAAGAGCTATTAAAAGCTGATATTTTAAAAGTTGCCCACCATGGTTCTAAAACTTCTTCTATAAAAGAATTTATAAACGCAGTTAATCCTAAATATGCTGTTATCGGAGTAGGCAAAGATAATAAGTTTGGACATCCTTCTGAGAAAACTTTGGAAACTTTGAATGATAAAAATGTGAAGATTTATAGGACTGATATTTCTGGAGAAATAATGATTATAATTGATGGAAATAAAGTGAGGATAGAAGGCTTTTTGGATACGAGTTAAGCAGAGTTACAAAATTAAACGAGAAAATAAGGAGAGATTAAGATATGAATAATGAAGAAATTAAAATAATTAACAAAATTTTTGATACTCAAACTATAAGAACAGTATGGGATAAGAAAAAAGAAAAATATTATATTAGTATTGTTGATATAGTGGAAGTAGTAACAGCCAGTAAGGATGGAAGAAAGTATTGGAATAAATTAAAACAAAGATTAAAACTTGAAGGAGATGAACTGGTGACAAAATGTCACCAGTTGAAACTAAAGGCGCAAGATGGAAAATATAGAATGACTGATGTATGTGACATAGAAGAAATGTTTAGGATTATTGAATCTATTCCATCAAAAAATGCAGAACCAATAAAGAGATGGTTAGCTAATTTAGGAAAGGAGAGGATTAACGAGACTTTTGATCCATCGATTACTTTGCAAAGAGCAATTGATTTGTATAGAAAAAAAGGATATGAAGAAGAATGGATTTCAAAACGAATGAAAGCTTTGCAAGAGAGAAAAAAATTAACAGATCTCTGGAAAGAAAACGGAGTTAAAGATAATATTGAATATGCAATTTTAACTAATGAAATTTATAAAGCTTGGTCAGGAATGTCCGCAAAAGAATATAAACAATATAAAGGACTGAGAAAAGAAAATTTAAGAGATAATATGGATAATATAGAATTAATATTAACTGATTTGTCAGAAGAAGCGACTAAAAGAATTACAGAGAAAAAGAAACCACAAGGATTAAGAGAAAACATAAAAGTTGCTAAAAAGGGAGGGAAAATTGCAAAAATAGCAAGAGATGAATTAGAAGGTGAACTTGGAGAATCTGTTATAAGTCAAAGCAATAAGATATCATATAAGTATATAGAAAGTGAAAAAGAGAATAATTAGGAGTTTTTGTATAAAAATTACAACCTTGGTAATAATATGAAAAACGGAAGGTTGTGAGAAAAATGAAAAACACAGGGAAAATCATAATTATAAGTGTAGTATTAGCAATATGTGCAGGAATTGCAACATACTTTATAGTAAGGCAAAATAAAAAAAGTGAAACAATACCAGAAACAAATACTTATATATCGGAAAAAATAGAAGATGAATGCACAGAAGAATATAAAGAAGAGCAGATGGCAAACCAGAATACAACAGAAGTATCATCAACAGAAGAAAAAGTAGCTGCAAACGCAATATTAATATTAAAAAAATATTATACAAAATGTGACCATACAATAAACGAATATGTAGAGCTACCAAAAGAATTAGTAAACTTAACAAAAGAACAAGTTCAAGAAAAATATTCTGATTGGGAAGTAATAGGATTTGAAAAAGGAAAAATAACATTATATAAAGAATTTGATGATGTTTGTGGGGAACATTTTAAACTAAAAATAGAAGATGGAAAAGTTGTTGTATATACTGTAAATAATGACGGAACAGAAACTCTTTATGAAAAAACTAATATTTCAAGTGAATATCTTACAGAAACAGATTTACTTAATATGCAAGATGGATTAGAGATATATGGAAAAGAAGAATTAAATCAAGTTATTGAAGATTTTGAGTAATAAATTAAAGACAAGCCACATAAAATTAAACTAAAGAGATTAACGAGGAGGAAAATTATGTGGGAAACTTTAAGAAAAGAAGATGTTGTACAGAAACTAAGGACAAAGCAAGGTGTTGGATTATCACAAAGAGAAGTACTTTTAAGAAAACAAAAATATGGGAGTAATAAATTAGAAGAAAAAAAGAAAGAAACATTATTAGTAAAATTTATAAAACAATTTAATGATTTTATGATTATTATTTTGATAATAGCATCAATTTTATCAGCGGTTACTTCATATTTTCAAGGAGAAAATGACTATGTGGATTCAATAATAATTATTGCAATTGTAGTGTTTAATGCATTAATGGGAGTAATACAAGAAGCAAAAGCAGAAAAATCAATAGAAGCATTAAAACAAATGACTCCGCCTAAAGCTAAAGTAATAAGAGATGGAAGAGTACAAGAAATCCATGCAGAAGATTTAGTGCCAGGAGATATTGTAGAATTGGAAGCAGGAATTTACGTACCAGCAGATTGTAGATTATTAGAAAGTCATAATTTAAAAATAGAAGAATCAAGTTTAACAGGAGAAACAGAGCCAGTATTAAAAAATGCTGATATGGTGGCGCAAAATGATGTGCCATTAGGGGACATGTTAAACATGGCTTTTATGGCAAGTATTGTAGTAAATGGTCATGGAAAAGCAGTAGTAACTGAAACTGGTATGAATACAAAAGTAGGTAAAATTGCAAATATGATTATGGAAGATGAAACTCCAGAGACGCCAATTCAAAAGAAGTTAGCACAAGTTGGAAAAACATTAGGAATAGTATGTTTAGTAATTTGTGCACTTATATTTTTTATAGGGATGATAAAACATATAGACCCAATTGAAATGTTTATGACATCAGTAGGGTTAGCTGTTGCAGCAATCCCAGAAGGATTACCTGCAATTGTAACGATTATGCTATCAATTGGTGTAAGCAAAATGGCAAAAAATAATAGTATAATAAGAAAATTGCCAGCAGTTGAAACATTAGGGTGTAGTAATGTTATTTGTTCAGATAAAACAGGAACTTTAACTCAAAATAAAATGACTGTTGTAGAAATAAAAGCTAGAGATACAATGTTAGCAAGTAAATTGGCTACAATGTGTACAGATAGTAATATTATTCATCAAAATGGACAAACAAAAGTAAATGGAGAGCCTACAGAAATTGCATTAGTACAAAATGGACTTAAACATAATTTGAATAAAAATGAATTATATAAAGAAATGCCAAGAGTGGCAGAAATTCCATTTGATTCAAACCGTAAAATGATGACAACAATACATAAAAATAGAGGAAAATACCTTGTTATAACCAAAGGTGCTCCAGATATATTACTTAATAAATGTAATTTAATGAGTATGGAAAAACACAGAATTGAAGTTGAAAATCAGCAAATGGCTGAAAAGGCTTTAAGAGTAATTGCGGTAGCATATAAAGAGATTGACAGTTTACCTAGAAGTTCAGAAATGAATCTATTAGAAGATAATTTGAATTTTGTTGGCTTAATTGGAATGATAGATCCTCCAAGAGAAGGTGTAAAAGAAGCGGTACGTACTTGTAAAAGAGCAGGAATTAAAACTGTCATGATTACTGGTGACCACATTGCAACAGCTAAAGCAATTGCAAAAGAGTTGAATATTTTAGAACCACGTGATAAGGCAATAACAGGAAAAGAACTTGATAGAATTTCACAAGAACAATTAGTAAAAGAAATAAAAGATTATTCAGTATTTGCAAGAGTAACTCCAGAACACAAAGTTAGAATAGTAAAAGCTTGGCAAAGTGCAGGAAATGTAGTTGCTATGACAGGAGATGGAGTAAATGACAGTCCTGCATTAAAATGTGCAGATATAGGAATTGCAATGGGAAAAAACGGCACAGATGTTGCTAAAAATGCATCTGATATGATATTAGCAGATGATAATTTTGTTACGATTGTTAAAGCTGTAAAACAAGGTAGAAATATATATGATAATATTAAAAAAGCAATTCACTTTTTAATTGCAACAAATATAGGGGAGATTGTAACTGTATTTATGGGCCTTGTTCTTGGTTTAAAATCACCATTATTGGCAATTCAATTATTATGGATTAATTTAGTAACAGATTCTTTGCCTGCAATTGCAATAGGATTAGAACCACCTGAAAAAGATATTATGAAAAGACCACCTATTGATAACAAAAAAGGTATTTTTGCAGATGGATTATGGAATAAAATCGTTGTTGAAGGGATTATGCTTGGTGTTTTGACTCTTATTGCATTTGGAATAGGAAATAAATATTATAATTTAGAGGTTGCAAGAACAATGGCGTTTGTTTCTTTAGGATTATTGGAACTTGTCCACAGTTTTAATATAAAAAGTGAACAATCTATATTTAAAATTGGGTTATTTGAGAATAAGTATTTGATTGGGAGTTTTGTATTAGGGGCTATAGTTCAAACAATTGTTGTATTAGTTCCTGCATTAGCTGATGTGTTTAAACTAGTTCCACTAACTCAGACACAATGGTTTATTACAATTGCTATTTCATTACTTCCTATAGTGATTGTCGAGCTACAAAAGAAGTTTATTGCTATGAATTTTGTTAAGGTTATTTATATGAGGAAACAGGAAGCATAATTAATTTATATATTGGTGAGGCACGGCACATTTGTTTTAGAATATAGATGGGCCGTGACTTTTGAATTAAAACTTTATTTGACTTCTAATAATTTTTTCTTTTCTTTTTCTAATTGTTTTAAACTTTTTTCAGGAGTAGGTAAATCTTCTGGCATAGTGCCGCCAAGTTCTTTTATTGTATTTCTTATTTTTGAGCCAACTTCATAATGGGTTTTATTGGCAGCTGATTCAGTTGCTATATTATCTCGTTTTAATCTTGATTCAGTTTGTGTAATACGAAATAGATTTGCTGCAAGCTCTTCACTTCCCATATTATCTAAAATATCTTCTCTATATCGTAGACCTTTTCTTTTTGCTATATCGTCAGCAGTTTCTCCATTATATAATCCTTTATATCCTGCATTATGAAATTTATCAAAGTTTTTTACTCCTGCGTTTTTTGCGGCTTGGTTAAGTGAATAGTTTCCTTTTCTTGTTAGATTTCTTTGGTAAAATCTTTTTTCGTCTTCTGTTAACATACAGTATTCTTTTTCTGTAAGTTCTTGTTTTCTTGTTTGAATTGCAAAATATGTTTGGGCAAGAGCTATGACTTTTTTTCTGCTATCACCATTTTGAGCAATTAAGTAACATGCATAGCGAGTTAGTTTGTAATCTTTTTGTTTTCTTTTGGCTCCAGAACCAATTAACACCATTTTGTCGGCGCCGACAAAATGTTCAAATCGGCTGATACCAGTGTTTTCACAAGAGATAATTGCTTTGTTAATAACATTTTCGAATTTTCTCCATTCAGTGTATTCTAAAATTTTTTGTAATTCTCTAGCATACCAATATTCGGCTCCAGTTTCATCAATATGTTTGATACTTTCAAAGGTTTCATTTGTATAGTTTGAAGTTTTTTCTAATTGTTGCATTTTACTCATCTCCATTTCATATTATTTGTGATATTATACTACAGTTAAATAGAGATTACAATACAAAAACGAAAAAATGTTTTTACATTGGGTTATTTTAAATTCTATGTTATACTAGCTGACATAGAAAATGAACATAGTAGTAG
>CAKOON010000010.1 GCA_934098565.1 uncultured Bacilli bacterium | reverse complement strand
CCAACAACTGGTCGTGGATTCTATAAGTTGAGGGAAGAAATATTAAAAGTAGAAAATATACGGTATGTGATTTCTGCTAATGGAGCTGTTGTGACAGATGGCTTAAAAAGGAAGAGATTATTTGAATCTTTAATTCCATATAATGTGGCAGCGAAAATTGCTGATAATTATACTCGTGAAGATACTTTTGTATATATTCATCGTAATGATGAATGCAGTACACATGTGTTTGGATGTTTAAATAAAGATTTTTACGAGAATAATTTAAAAAGAGATTTTAAAACAGATTACAAAGATTTAGATATAGTTGATTTATACGATTATATATTAAAAGATCAAAGAGATGTTTTGAAAATAGGTATTCGTTTTAAAAGTCAATGTGATTTAGAAATTGCAAAACAGGATATAGAACGAAGCTTTCCTGAAGTAAATGTTTTTGAAGTTGGAAATATCGGATTGGAAATCACAGAAAAATTAGCAAGTAAAAAAGATTCTTTAGAAAAACTATGCACATATTTAAATGTTGATTCATCAAACGTGTTAGCCATTGGCGATAATGGAAATGATGTGGAAATGTTGAAATGGGCTGGTGTAGGAGTAGCAATGCAAAATGCAGTTGTTCAAGCAAAAGAAGTGGCCAACTTTATTTGTGAAGACAATAATCATGATGGTGCTGCTCATTTCTTAGAAGAGTATCTTTTATAGAAGGAGAAATTTATGCAAATTAGTCAAATGATTGAAAATATTAAAAAATATCATAAGGGATATGGAACGATTGATGAGGCAACTACAAGAGATCAAATTCTTTATGGGGATGCCAATCAAGAGTGTACAGGTGTTGTAACGACTTGTTGGGCAAGTGTGGATGTAATTCGTTTTGCGATTGAAAAAGGTGCTAATTTTATTATTTGTCATGAAGCTTTGTTTTGGAATCATGGTGATCATACGGATTGGCTAGAAGAATCAAAAAATGAAGTGTATCTAGAAAAGAAGCAATTGTTGGATAATCATGGAATTGTTGTTTGGAGAAATCATGATTATATTCATTCTGGAATTCCATATAATGGATCTTATATCGATGGAATTTTCCTTGGCTTAGCTAAGAAAATGAATTGGGATAAGATGATCAAGAATACTGTAAATTCAATAGATGATACGCTTGAATGTTCTACTGCTTATGAATTTGATCATGCGGTTGAAGCTACGGATTTAGCTAAGCAATTGGTTGATACTTGTAATTTGAATGGTATTAAATTAATTGGTAATGATCAGGCTAAAATCAAAAAGGCAGCTGTATTATTCCATGTATTTGGTGATGCTAAAGAACAAATTGTGAATACAGATAAGAGTGATATTGATTGTCTATTGACTATGGAATTGATTGATTTTACTTATGCTGAATATATTCGTGATAGTGGCTGCTTAGATAAGAATCGTGTTGCACTTGGTATGGGACACTTTAACTTGGAAGAGCCTGGAATGGAATATATGTTAACGTATTTGGATGAAGCTACTCAGTGTCATGTTCCTGCTTGGTTTAAACAGAGTGGTGACAATTATAAATATATTGTCAAGTAATATGACAATTAAAATGTGGTTAAACTCTTAAAATAAGAAGGCACTTAACACTGGATTTGATATCTTTGAAATGTTAGTTATAGTTGCTGATGATGGAATGAATCACGTTGGTTGTGAAATTGGTGGATTAAAAAACATGGTGAATTATTTTAATGCTAAGCTTCCAGAACTTGATGTAGAGTATTTGGAAGAAGGGTTCAATATTTCATATTTTTAATAAAGACGAAACTAGGCGATTTGCCTAGTTTTTTAAGAAAGAAAGATGATTTTGAATAATAAAACAAAGCGTATAATTGTATATGTTGTGGGAATGTTTATTTTGGCTTTGGGATTAACACTAAATACAAAGGCTAATTTAGGTGTATCTCCCATTATTTCTGTACCCTATAGTATTTCACGGATCACAGGATTGAATTTTGGGGATTTAACATTTATTGAATACGTAGTGTTTGTGTTTATACAAATATGGATTCATTTAAGTGAAAAGAATAAAACCCGAATTATATCTGATTTATTACAGTTACCACTAAGCTTAATATTTACTCGATTATTAAATATCTTTTCAGCTTATATTCCAACACCCAATCAATTTGGTATTCAATTGCTAATCTTAGCTGTGGCTATCATTTATACAGGAGTTGGAGCTGCCATGTCTTTAAGTATGCAGTTTGTTCCTAATCCTGGTGATGGCATTGTGCAAGCATTAGCCGGAAAATTTAATAAGAGTGTTGGTCTTACAAAAAATATGTTTGATTGTGTAAGTGTTTGTATCACTCTATGTATTGGTTTAATATTTGCACATAAAATACTAGGAATCGGAATTGGAACTTTAATTGCAGTACTAGGAGTAGGTCGAGTCATTGCCTTATTCCATCATATATTTGAATCACAGATCATTGAATTGGTACAAGAATAAATAGAGAAGGAGTTGTAATAAAATTAATTTTTTCATTACAACTCCTGTTTATGGTCAAACCGTTTTAAAATGGCGCAATAAATTTGGATGGGGTTAGTAAATTTGCTCTCCAAGAAGAATTTAAGGGGCGGCATATATCCAAAAACGGTTTGAAGCTGATATTAGGCTTGGACAATTAAAAAATGGTACCTACAAGCGAGTATCACAACTGTCGCGCTGTTGTCCTCCTTTTGGGTATCATTTTAAACAGTTGGGTCTTATTTTTTGTTCTTGGTGTTCTTTGTGTATTACTACTATATATTCTTATATTTTTCTTAGTAATTTAGTAAATTTCTTTATCTTTATAAAAGTATTATAGATAAACAACTAAGAACAGCTAGAACACAAAGAACAGTTAGAACATAACTGATTTGATTTCTTTCACAATATCATGAATCCATCCTATTCCAAATAATCCAAAAGTAAATGTATAAATGATACCTAAAAGAATTTGACCTGATGCGTATCTTTGCACACCTAACCATCCAAAAAAGATTGTTGCAAGCATCATTTTTTTGCTTACTTTCAGTTCCTTCTTTTCTTTTGGTGGAACATAAACAGCTTCTGAATGTGTTTTATTTGAAGATGACTGTGTATTGACAAAACTGACACCTTTGATTGGTGTATGTATGGTTGTTGTCTTTCTTCCTTTTGAATTTACAGTGATTCTTCCTGCTTTACTTCCAACAGATATTCCAACGGAATTCTTATTGAAATTCAGATTCACACCTTTTCCTAATTTGATCGTTTTTCTAAATCTTATTGCCACACGATTTCATCCTTTCTTAATATTTTTGTCTGTTTTCGATAACCTTACCAATAATTCTAACAGGTTTATCATTTGAAAAATACATTGGTGCATATGAAGGGGTGAACGATTGAAGAATGATTCCATCTTCCTGTTTAAAAAATTTCTTCACACATGCATCATTACCATTTATCTGTGCAATCACAATATCACCTGATTCAGCATCAGACTGTTGCTTCACAATCAGAACATCACCTGATTCTATTCTTGGTGACATAGAATCATCTTTCATTTTAAGACCAAAGAATTCACCTGTGTTCGCAAGTCTAAATGGAATTTCTTCCCAATCCAATACTTCTTCAATAGATTCAATTGGAACATCTGCAATAATCTGACTAAGAACAGGGATTCTGCATCCTTTTCCGATTCTAATTGATTCATCTGACAATGCTTCTAAATTACATTGTGTATCCCACATTGCTTCTTGTTCAGATTTATAATCTGATTCACCTGTCAAATAACTAATTGAAACACCAAAATAATTTGCAAGCTTAGTCATGGTAGTGTTATTAGGTGTAAAGTGCAATGCGTAGTAAAGTGTTCATGATAATTACCAACCTTTCTGAAGATTTAATTTGTAATCTAAGCATATCATAAGTGTTGATGCTTGAAAATATGGGTTAGATTCAATATCATCAAATGATACAGTTTCTAAATGCCACCCATATCAGAATAATAGTGTTCTAAATCTTCTTGCATTTGTGATTTAACTCTATCCCAATCTTCTATGTTCATCTTACTATATAGAGCATGATTCATTGCGATAATGCTTAAATCTTTTGAGTAATATAAGAATCTTTTACGTTCAAATTTCTCAAATGGATTTGTTAACATATTTCTACAGATTGATTTTCTATCTTTTAGAGTGGTTTCATTGTATGGACATGTACTACGATCTACTTGTAGTCCTCTATCAATTCTGTCTTGGTAGAAGGCAATATAGTCATTTAATACATCATCTATTTTGGCATCACCAATCGAATCAACGTTTTTCACAAATGCCAACAAGAATGGCATTTTATAAGATAATGAATAATCTCTTTCTTCTAAGAATTCAAAGAAGTCTTGTTTGATTGTGTCGTTGTTGTGTTCTTTTATGCCTAGTTCTGTTCGGTACTTTTCAACATCATCAGGACTAAATAAATATAAGGATTTATTTCCAAACTTGTATTCTACACTTGGCTTGATTCTTCCTTTTTTAATCCAACTTGTTACAGTTCCAGTATTGATAAAGTATTCTCGTGCTAGCTGTTCCTGGCTTAGATAATCACCATATTTATCTTCAAATGTATTGATATCCACTTCCGTAATACGTTCAATAAGTTCTTCAATTCCATCCACAACTAACATATCACCAGGCGTGTAATTCGTTATTGTGATATCACCAAATGGTACATAATACGGATTGGCAAATATAGTATGCATATTACAAGCCTTGATCATAGCTCCATATTCATCAACAACGTCAATCACAATTACATTTTTCTTTGTATCTGTTTTTCGTAGGCCTCTACCTATTTGTTGCAGATAAAGAACTTTAGAAAGAGTAGGTCTAGCCATAACTAAAATACCAAGCTCAGGATAATCCCATCCTTCAGAAATCATGTTACAAGTACAAAGGAATCGGATTTTCTTGTTCTTGAAATCATCCATGACAGATGTAGGATTCTTTGTTTGTCCAGTATAGCTTGCTGCAACAATTCCTGCTTTATTAAGAAGACGAGCCATTTCATTTGCGTGAGAAACATTAACACAAAAGATAACACCTTGGCGTAAGCTGGCTTCTCCAGTAGTAAAATATTCTTTAAGTACATCTACAATTAATTCGTTTCTAGAAGTTACTCGTATTCTTTTTTCTAAATCTGCATTTACATAATCCTTACCATTAAAACGAACTTTAGAAAGATCAATGTTTGTTTCAATTCGATACACATTTGCCTTGGCAACAATTCCTTTTTCCATAGCTTCTTTTAAAGATAGAGAAGTGGAATAACTACCGAATACAGTCTCTAACTTTTTCTTGTCTGGTCTTTGATCTGTTGCAGTCAATCCTATTGTGAAATCTGCATTATAATATTGAATAACTCTTTTTAGCATTGGAGCCACCGCATGGTGAGCTTCATCAACAACTATATAATTATAATAATCTGAAGATAACTCTGTATAATGTCTTGCCATATATGCATAGGTTCTTATATCAATTTTATCTTCTAGTTCAGGCAAAGAATTATGCACTCTTTGATTCCAGTCTGCCAAGATATTGATTCCTGGAACTAATATTAATCCTTTAAAATCTTTCTTGTTCTTGGCAAATTCACGTAAATCTTCTTCAACAATTTTGGATTTACCTGCAGCTGTAGGTAATACAATCAAAAATGCTTTAATTCCAGCATCTCTTCTTTTCTGGATTTCTTGTAAACTTATAGATTGGTGTTCATACAGTTCAACAGATCTGTCTATTTTTAATCCATTATCAATAAATTTAGAAGCATCACTCCCAAAATATTGTTTAATATCATCTTCAATGCGATTTTCAAATGCACAATCCTCAGTAGAAAAACGGAATAATTTGATTCCCCATGAGGCACATGTATTTTGTTTTGTTAATTGTTTTCTATATTTTTCTTCACCAATAATTTGAGGATGATGATATGTTACACCATTTTCTTCCACTGCATATTTTTCATCTTTTGTTCGCACAAAATAATCAAGAAAATAATTCTTTCCATTTTCATCGCAAATACCATATTCTCTAGAAATATATTTAAGTGCATTCATGCCATAAGCATTTGAAAAGCTCTTTTCGAAATGTAATTCTAATGGAGATACATCGGATTGTTCACTTCTGTCTCCAACACTTCTTGTATAACTAGTAGGCAATACAATTTCTTTTCTAGAAAGATATTTATCCACTTCTAAATGAGAATAGCCTAAGAAACGGAAAACTCGATTGAATTGATGCATATAATTATTTTGTTTATCAGTAATCAGCATATATGAAAACACAGGATCATTACTCTTGTGCTCACAAATATCTTCATCAATAATCACCATGTCTTTTCCGTTATCATAGAAATTAGATATTCCACCATTTGGATATTTGATTTTTTCTCTTAAAGAAAAATCAGTATGTTCAACTAAGAATGGGTCTTTTGAAGGAGTAGATTCAACCATTTTTCTTCCTCCCTTCCTGGTCTTACATCTGTTGTAATCCAGTATTCTTTAATCATTAAGGTATCTACATCGTGAATGAAGTCTTTAAAAATATCTAAAGTGAAATCAGTAAAGAATCTTCCATTTCTTTCACCTTCGAAATCTCCATATTTAAAGGATGTATAAATGATTCCATCATCCTCTAAAGCATTACTCATTTTTGATAAGACATCTTTTAATTCGGATTTTGGCAAATGTAGTATAGAAGAGCATGCCCAAATGCCATCATAGTAATTTTGTTTATCCAAATCTTGAAACAACATGTGTTTAACTTGAATACCAGTGTATGCACTGGCACTTTTACATAATTCCAAAGATCCATCAATGGCTTCAACATCATAGCCTGCTTCAATAAAACATTTAGTATCTCTTCCAGATCCACATCCAAAATCTAATATTTTATTTCCGGATAATTCTTTTAGAAATTTGTCTTGTATATCTTTTAAATCTGCTGATACAGTTCCTTGAATAAAAGATTCAGCATTTTTATTATAGTAGTCCAAAGTTTTGTTTATCATATATACCTCTAATACCATCTAATACTGTGTATATAATATCTTGAAGTTGTATTCAATTCAATTTAAAACAAAAAACAGGAACTTTGTGTGTTCCTGCATTTATAATTTTAGAATTCTTTACAAAAAAATAGAGCTGGATTTGAGTAAGTTGTGAAATGGTACCAGCTCTAAAGCTAAAGGGTTGATTATTTAAAATAACCAACATTGATATAATACCATAATTTTAGGCTTTCATCAGCAAAAAAAACAACATTTTTTCGTGACAAAATAAAAGGACCGGAATGGGCCCGGTCCAGAAATGGGAATGTTGAGAAAGTTAATTGAAAGGGTTAGAGTC
>CAKOON010000009.1 GCA_934098565.1 uncultured Bacilli bacterium | reverse complement strand
CTGGAGCAAGTGAGGAGAATCGAACTCCCGTCTCAACCTTGGCAAGGTCGCATTCTAGCCGTTGAACCACACCTGCATTCGACTACTTAATAATATCAAATCATACATAAAATTTCAAGTAAAAAGTTAAAATTTATGTTATAATTATCGTATATTAGAAGAATAGGTGATGTTTATGCTAAAAAATATGAAGAAAAGTGACATTTTTAAGATGGTTTTTGCCCTTATTTCCTTATTTTTAATTTTTGGAATTATATTTTATTTTTATGGGACTCTTCAAAGAAAAGAAGAACCCGTTAATGTCAGTAAAGTTGAAAACAACATTCCAACATACAATTACTACATTAATGATAATGCTTCTTCTTATTACAAAGAAGAATTTGCTAACTTAAAAACAATCTTGGAGAGTGAAGAACGTGATGATAACGCCTATATCACAGAGCTAGCTAAAGTTTTCATTATTGACCTATTATCTTTAAACAATAAAATCAATAAATATGAAGTGACCAGTTCTCAGTACTTTAACAATACTAAAAAAGATATGTTTACCAATAAAGTGATTGGAGAGTTCTATGACTACATTGAAGATAATGCCTACAATGACCGTAAACAAGCCCTACCAGAAGTAAGCGAAGTCATCATGAATGACCTAAAGACAATCACTTATAAGATGGGGGAGGAGAGTGTTCCTGCTTATGAAATTACCGCTTCGGTTTCCTATGTGACCGATTTAGGCTATGATAAGTCCGTTGATATAATTTTGACTCAGGAAGACAACAAATATAGCGTTGTTTCTTATAAACCAACAGATATAAAAGCCAAAAAAAATGAGGAGTAAACTTTACTCCTCATTTTCTATAACTGTATCATTCTCATTACGAGTTGGCTTTTCTTCCAAACTATTATTTTCATCACTAACGGCATTACTTGGATTACTAGCTCTTCTGTTAACATAAATCGTTAGATTAGTACCAGTTCCAATAACCGAATCAACATGAATCGACTGATCAGCCACAATTCCATCACCATATAAATAGTTAAAATGTTCATCGCCTTCATAAACTTCTATCTTATTTAGATTAACACCATTACTAACGGCCCAGCTTGTTGCATAATCAACACTTTTGCCAATCAAAGTAGGCATTGTTGCCACTGATTTATCCCCATATAACTTTTTACCATAATACCTAATCGTATAATCATCGTTATAATCAACGCTAAAAGTCTTATTAGGAATCTTTTCAATTAATCCTAAATTAGTTTTCATCATTGTCTTAATATCTTCTAAACTGTTTTTATAATATCCCAAAGCCGAAGTAGTCGAGTATCCTAAGAATACTGGCAGACTGTAAGTTTCTAAAGAGGTCTTATAGATAGAAAACTTTACATCGCTACCATTAATTGCATTAACTAAGAATGATTTGCCAACGTCATATAAAGATAAAATTTGGTCAGTTGTCATATTAGTATCCATATTCTTACTGACAGCATCTAACACTTTCTTAAAATCATCAAAACTCCTTAATGTTTTTGCTTTTTCAATCATTGCTTCAATAACATCTTGTTGATGACGAATGCGGTCTAAGTCTGAACCTAAATACTGATGGCGATTTCTCGCATATGCCAGGGCTTGTTCTCCATTTAAGACTTGAACTCCAGGGTCCATACAAATCACTTTATTCCCAAATTCTCGATTGGAATTTTGCTCACAAACCTTACCATTATAGTTAACCCCAGCATTATACCAGCTCCAAGGTTCTTCAACATTTACTGTAATCCCTCCTAAAGCCTCAACTAAGTCAACAACACCTTTAAAGTTCATCTTAACATAGTAATCAATGTTAATATCTGTCAGTTGTTTCATCGTGTTAATTACACAATTAGTGCCGTAAGCTGCCGATGAGTTTATCTTTGATAAGGCATTATTTCGACAACTAATCGGAACATACAAATCCCTTGGCACACTAAACATAGAAGCCGATAATGTCTTAGGATTAAACGTAATCATCATTAACGTATCTCCATTAAACGCTCCATTAGTATTAAGACCATTAATTTCACTATCAACACCCATTACTAAGACGGTAAAAGGCTCTGTCAACTTCTTATTGGTATAAACAACATTATCTTGGTTTTTCATCTCTTTACTATACTGATAAATTATCTTAGTATCATCCTTAATATTTTGATACTTTTCTTCTGATGCAAATAAAATCGCATAATTACTAGAAACAAAGCAAGCATCAATCTTGCCACTGTATAAATCGTTAAGCATAATGTAAAAATCATCATACTGATATAACTTATTATTTAAATTCTTTTCTGTAATTAATTCTTTGGCTAATGTATTACCTTCAATGTTATTGGTATCACTTATGATTCCGATTTTGCTATCTTCCTTGAACTCTGTATCTTTCATACTAATTAAATAGCTAGTGTAGTTAACGGTATCTTTACTAATATTATCGATACTATGATAGATGGTATCAATGTAATATCCTGCTATGAAGAAAATTCCATTAAAAAGAAGAGTAAAGATTATCATGATAATAAAACTGGAGTATTTTTTGTTAAAAACATAAATAAGCCCCATAACTAACCAAACTAAGAACCAAATTCCAAAAAGAATGATCAGAATTACCCGAACCAATGTCTCTATTCCTGTTAAAACTGCAATATTTTTAACAAAGATAAAGTATCCTATTAAATAGGTTATCAAAGTAACTATTAAAATAACTAAGTATACTTTATTACTTTTTTTAATTTTATTAATAAATTTTTGCATAAGAAGTCTCCTTATTATCTTCTTAATTATATCTTAAAGTTTTCTAATAAACAATATTTTCTTTATGTAAATACTTATTTAAAAGAATTTAAATAACATTAAAATCGAATCCCTTTTCTTTAAAATTATCTCTTATTTAGTTTCTTCTTTAGACTTATTCCCTCAATCAATATCTCTTTTAAGTCTTTTTAGAAATCATATCTTCCTTCTGTCAAATTTAGTCAAAAAAATGAATATTACTATCTAAATAGTAGTATATTTTTTTAAATATGTTATAATTTGGAAGTGAGGTGGAACTTATGAAAAAAAAGAAGAAAAGAAAGTTTTATCAAATATTTAATATTCTTCTTCTTATATGTAGTATTGTCTTTTTAAGTATTATTTATGTAACTAATATTCTTAATATGGGGTATTTTCTTATTGTTTGTTTTCTTATCTTATTTATTGCTTTGCTTTTGATTAGAAATATTAACCAAAAACATATTGTAGCCTTGTTGTTAGGATTTATTTTCTTTATTTTAGAGCTTGTTGGCTCCATATATTTAGGAAAGACTAATAGTTTTTTAGATAAAATTCATTCGAAAACCGAGATTGAGGCTTATAAAGTTATTGTTTTAAATAGTTATACGGCGTCTTTAGAAGATTTAGATAAAATTGGCATTTTAAAGTCTAGTGATGAGGGTTATACTAAGGCTATCCAAAATATTGAAGAAAAGATTAGTAATACTACTACTTTTGATGATGTCTCATCTTTGACTTCTGCTCTTTTAATGGAAAAAATTCCTTCCATCTTAGTAAGTAGTGCCACAGATAACGTCTTAAGAGAAAATGATATAGCTTATGCTAGTAGTACAAAGAGTTTATATGAATATGAAGTAACTGTCAAGACTAATGTTGAAACGAAGAATATAGATATTACTAAGAACACGTTTAGTATCTATATAAGTGGGGTAGATACTTATAATAAAATAGCCACAAAGACCAGAAGTGATGTTAATATCGTTTTAACTGTTAATCCTGTGACTAAACAAATCTTGATGACTCATATTCCTAGAGATTACTATGTGAGTCTTTATGGAAAGAATAGTAAAGATAAATTAACTCATGCTTCCCTTTATGGAATTGATACGGCTATGAAGAGTGTAGAAGGCATAACTGGGGTTAATGTTGATTATTATGTTCGCCTTAATTTTACATCTTTAGTGAAGATTGTTGATTTACTAGGAGGAATCGATGTTAACAGTAAATATGCGTTTGAAACCGGTATCTATGACTCTACTATGACTAAGACTTATAAATTTAAAAAAGGCCTTAACCATCTTGATGGTGATGCGGCTTTATCATTTGTTAGGGAAAGACATTCCTTTGCTGATGGTGATATTACCAGAGGAGAAAACCAAATGATAGTTTTAGAAGCGCTTATTAAAAAAGCCATGAGTCCGAAAATAATTACTAGCTACATGAAATTTTTAGATGTCTTGGATGATGCTATGATTACTAATATGAGTAAGAAAGAAATAACGGACTTTATTAAGAAAGAAATTAGTAAGCCATCAAGTTATACTATTGAAAGTGTTAATTTAAAAGGAACTTCAGCTATGGATTATACTTATTCTTATCCAATGAGTAAGTTGTATGTCATGGTACCGGATGAAGAAAACTTAAAAGAATATCAAAATAAGGTAAGTGCTCTTTATAATTGAGTGTTTACCTTTTTTCTCATCTTAATTTTTGCTATACTTATCTTAGGATAGAGAGTGTTAGTTATGAGTGAATATAATAAACAAATAAACAAAATTAAAACAAAAAGAAAACGAGCCTTATATCTTCGATATTTAATCGCTTTTTTATGTCTTGGTATTTGTCTTGGTTTAATACTTTTTAAAGCTAAATCGAATTTTAATTATCAAGATAATATAAATAACATTTTTGCTGTTTCTTTGCAAGTTATTGTAATAAAGTAGCTATTCCCAAGCTGGTTAAAATTTTTATGAAATAATCTGTAATTTTGATATCCAAATCTTATAAATTTTGGTATGATAATGACGAAGAAGTGATAACAATGGAAAGATATAATCCTGATTATAAAACTGGTCTTAATAAAGACCAAGTTGCCGAAAGAATTCTAAATAACTTAGTTAATTATAATGACGTTCCCCCAACGAAAACGATTAAACAGATTATTATTAGTAATTTTTGTACTTATTTTAATTTTTTAAACCTTTTATTAGGAAGTGCTATTTTAGGAGCCGGTATCTATGGCCATCAAGTAATTGATGCCTTAAAAAACTGCCTTTTCATGGGGGTTATTTTAGCTAATAGTATCATTAGTACTATTCAAGAAGTTATTTCGAAGAAAATTATTGACCGCTTGTCTGTTTTATCTGAGTCGAAAGTCTTAGCTATAAGAGATGGGGAAGAAGTACTCCTTAGTGTTGATGAAATCGTTTTGGATGATTGTCTTTTGTATAAGATGGGTAATCAAGTGGTTGTTGATAGTATTATTTTAAATGGTACCGTTGAAGTTAGTGAAGCCTTTATTACGGGAGAAACAAAAAATATTATCAAAAAACCAGGTGACACCTTATTATCTGGTAGTTTCATTACTAGTGGGTCTTGTTATGCAAAAACAGAACACATTGGTTCCGAAAATTATATTGCTAAAATAAGTAAAGAAGCTAAGTATGAAAAAAAAGCTACTTCGGTTATTATGTCCTCTTTTGAAGGACTATTAAAAGTTTTGTCAATTGCTATTATTCCTGTTGGTATATTACTTCTTGTTAATCAATTAGAAGTTACTAATTATGATATTACCAGTTCTATTTTTAATACTGTTGGTGCTCTTATTGGAATGATACCGGAAGGTCTTTTATTGCTTACTAGTTCGGTTATGGCCGTCAGTGTTGCTCGCTTGGCTAAATATAATGTTTTAGTGCAACAACTTTATTGTATTGAAACTTTAGCCAGAGTAGACGTTATCTGTCTTGATAAGACTGGTACGATTACATCAGGAGAAATGGATGTCGAAAAAATTGTCCCAATTGAGGCTTCTAAAGAAAGAATTGATGAAATACTAAGTAACTTTTGCTATGCCTTTAAGAGTGTTAATGATACAATGCAGTCTTTACAAAATAAGTATAATGTAAAAGGAACTTGGGAAGTTATCAATGTTACCGAGTTTTCTTCCAGTCGTAAATATAGTGCTGTTAGTTTTGCTAATCAAGGCCACTTCTATTTGGGAGCACCCGAGTTTGTCTTAAAAAGCCAAGTCAAAGATTATAATGATATCATCGATAAATATAGTGATTATCGGATTCTTGTTTTAGCCGAGGAGTCTGAAAATCAAAAAGAAGCTAAAGATTTAACGGTTCTCGGATTTATTATTCTAGCTGATACTATCAGAAAAGAAGCTCCAGATACTTTAAAATATTTCCAAGAACAAGGGGTTAATGTTAAGATTATCAGTGGGGATAACTTTAAGACCGTTACTTCTATTGCTAGACGTGCTGGGCTTGTAAATGCAAGTGGCATCGACGCTAGAGTTTTAACTCTCGAAAATATTGATGAAGCTGTTAATAAATACGACGTATTTGGCCGTGTTACTCCTGAACAAAAGAAAATGATTGTAGAAGCCTTACAACGCCAAGGTCATACTGTTGCCATGACCGGTGATGGAGTTAATGACGTTTTAGCTTTAAAAAAAGCTGATTGTGGAATTGCCATGGCTAGTGGGACTGAGGCGGCTAAAAATGTTAGCCAATTAGTTTTATTAGATTCTAACTTTGCATCATTACCCGAAGTAGTAGGAGAAGGCCGTCGTACTATCAATAATGTCGAACGCTCAGCATCATTACTTCTTATTAAGACTATTTTTACTTCAATTTTAGTCTGTGTTTGTATTCTAACTAAAGTTAAATATTTTTACTTACCAATTCAACTAAGTTTAATAACTACTTGTACTATAAGTGTTCCATCATTCTTTTTAGCCTTAGAACCTAATCGTAACTTAGTAAAAGGAAATTTCATGTTAAAAGTAGTTAGTAAGAGTATTCCTCCTGCTTTAACTGTTGTCTTTAATGTTATTATGATTTTATTATTTAAAAGAGAATTTAACATTGACCCTAACTTAACGAGTACTTTAATAGTCATTATGACCGGTACCACTGGTTTTATTAATTTATCCCGTATTTCTAGACCATTTAATGTTTATCGAATTATCCTTTATGCCATCTTATTAATTTTATTTGTTTATATTATCATTTTCCATAGTTCATTCTTCTATTTAAGTCAAATTAACTTTAGTACTATCTTACTATATACTGTCTTTTATATTTGTAGTATTTGGGTTTTTGATAAACTTAATATCATTGTTAATTACATATTAAAAATATTTGATGAGTCTTATGAAGGCTAAATTTTATTAAAATTATTTCTTAGATTGCTTCATTGTAGGTAATCTTTTTTTCTATGTATATTAAAAAAAGTCTTGGGTATTCTAATCATATAGCAAGACTTTTTTCATAGAGTTAGAAACTCTATGAAAGCGGAAATACGTTGGTATTTTTAATTTATAAGATAATTTTAGCATAGAAAATGGGCTTTTTAAAGTCTAAATTTAGTAGCCAAAAGTGTTTTTTGTAGTCAAATTTTTAGTCAAAGAAATAGCCTTCAATCTCAGGTGAATGCTGGGATTGAAATGGTGTGAATGGCAAATTTTAAAGTTTAATTGTAGTCAAAATTATGGTCAAAATGACCTTTCAGCTAGGTATTCACCGTGTATTTTCATAGAGTTTCTAACTCTATGAAAAGTGTCAAGAAATGTAAAGTGTATGATATTTTTAATATTGGGTAGTCTATAAGTGTTAGCGGTTTGTAGATGGAAAGGATTTCTGGAATGTATGAAAAAATTTGACAAAGATAAGTATTTAAAAAAATTGAAGTTTAAGAGAGCATGGTGTAAGTATGAAAGATACTTCTACATTGGTGTTCCTTGTTTGATAATTGCTTTGCTTGTGATGTGTACTATTTTGAATAAAAATGCTATTTTTGAGGATAATAAAGTTTATTTAGACAATGCAATCGGAGCTTATATAGATGGCGAATATTCTAAGACTATTCCTGGTAAGAATGATGGTTATGTTGTTAAAAACATAGTTTGTGATAATGACGCAATAGGTACTTGGGATAATGATAAATGGGGTTTACTTACTACTAATATGACTCAAAAAAGTAAGTGTAATATTTATTTTGAAACTAAGAAAACTAGCGTAGTTGAGGCAATAAATGTTGCAATGAGTACAGATAGTAGTATGTTTGCAACAGACGACCCAGATAATAACGTCAGGTATATAGGAGCAGACCCCAGTAACTATTTATACTTTAACTGTAGTGATTATAATAATCAATCAGATAGTACGTGTGAAAAATGGCGGATTATTGGTCTGTTTAATAATATAACAAAGAGTGATGGAACAAAAGAAAATCTTGTTAAAATAATAAGAGATGAGAGCATTGGAATATTTGACTGGGACCATGTTAATGAGTGGAGCACAGCAACATTACAACAGTATCTGAATAGTGGAACATATTATACAACAATGCTGAAAAATGATATAACAAGAAATACAATAGAGAGTGTGGTATGGAATATAGGTGGTGTTAGTTCAACAAGTTTGTCATCAAGTGGTTTTTATTCCAGTGAAAGGGGAACAGATGTTTATAGTGGACATACAGCAACATGGACAGGAAAAGTAGGTTTAAAGTATCCAAGTGATTATGGCTATGCGACCGCCGGCAGTTCGGTTACTAATCGGTCAACATGTTTATCTACAGCATTATATAATTGGGATAATGTAAGTGATTGCTATACTAATGACTACCTTTATAAGACTGACTATAATCAATGGACCTTAACACCTTATTCTAAGGATGACTATCATGTGTTTTTTATTTATTCAACAGTTGGAAATGTTTTCAGGCATAACGCTTACTATGATTATAGTGTTTATCCAGCCCTATATCTAAAATCAAATATTTTAGTAAAATCTGGTGATGGAACAAGGTCAGCTCCATATCAACTAAATCTAGAATAATTATACCTTTTTTACTTTTTATAACATTAACTAAAGATTAGATATAGAAAATCCCTATAAGATGATATATAATTAAGAAGTAAAAGAAAAGAGGTAAAATATGAGAAAAATAGTAGATGGAAACACTGCTTGTAGTAATATAGCTAATCTCTTTACCGAGATAGCATCAATTTATCCAATTACCCCATCTAGTCCGATGGCTAGTAATATTGATAATTTGAAATTAAAGAAGAAAAACTTGTTTAATGAATCAGTTGAGGTTGTAGAAATGCAAAGCGAAGCGGGAGCTGCGGGTGCCATGCACGGGGCCTTAATTAGCGGTTCTTTAGCAACCACTTTTACGGCTTCTCAAGGCTTATTATTAATGATTCCTAATATGTATAAAATTGCTGGTGAAGGCTTACCGGGGGTTATACACGTAGCTGCCCGTACGGTTGCCACCCACGCTTTATCAATCTTTGGTGACCATAGTGACATTTATGCCACTCGTGGCACTGGCTTTGCTCTTTTGGCATCAACAAATGTCTTTGATGCTCAAAACTTAGCAGCTGTTGCTCACCTTTCCGCCATTGAAGGAAGTATCCCTTTCTTACATTTCTTTGATGGTTTTAGAACTAGTCATGAACTTAATAGCATTGAAGAATTACCTGACAATGAACTCTTAAAGCTAATTGATTTCGATAAAGTCAATGCCTTTAAGAAACAGGCCTTAAATGTCGGTTGTGGCTACCAACGGGGTATGGCCGAAAACGAAGATATTTACTTCCAAAGTGTTGAAGCTCGTAATACTGATTATGATAAAATTCCTGATATCGTAAGTAAATACATGGAAAAGATTAATGCTATTATGCATACTGATTATAAACCATTTAACTATTACGGCTCTGATACTGCTAAATATGTCATTGTCGCTATGGGTAGTGTCTGTGATACAGTAAAACTTACTATCGACGAGCTAAATAAAACTAAGAATGAATATGGTTTTATTGAAGTTCATTTGTATCGTCCTTTTAGTAGTAATTATTTAACTAAAGTTTTACCAAGTACCGTAGAAAAAATTGCCGTCTTAGATCGTACTAAAGAATCAGGTAGTATTGGGGAACCATTATATCTTGACGTGGTAGCCGCTCTAAAAGATAAAAATATTCAAATAGTTGGCGGACGATATGGCCTATCTAGTAAAAATACAACTCCTAGTGATATTGCCGGTGTTTATAAAATGCTAGAAACTAATCTAAAGAATAACTTTACTATTGGTATTTATGATGACGTAACTCATCTAAGCTTAGATAAAGTCCCAATGGACATCAAAGTAGCCGATAAAGAAATCCTAATTTACGGCTACGGTTCTGATGGTATGGTTTCAACTTCTAAAGATATTATGCATTATCTAGGTGAAGAGAAAAATCTTTATGTACAAGGATATTTCCAATACGATAGTAAAAAATCTGGTGGTGTTACGGTCTCTAACTTAAGAATGTCTAGTAAAGAGATTAATGCTCCTTACTATGTTGCTCATCCATCCTTACTTGTTATTACTAAAGACGCTTATTTAAAAGACTTTGATATGTTTAGTACCTTAAGTAATAATGGCATTTGTTTAATTAATACTAATAAAAAATCTCATGAATTAGATGAAATCTTACCAAATAAAGCTAAAGAAATTATTAAAGATAAGAATATTAAAGTCTTATTAATTGATGCTGATAAGATAGCGTTAGATAATGGTATTAAGGGTAAAATAAGTAAAATCATGGAAATCGTTATCTTAAAACTAATGGGATTCAATGATGCGGAAGATTATATTAAAGATTCTATTCGGAAGAAATTTGGCACTAAAGGCGATGACATCGTTAATGCTAATATCAATTCTTTAAGTAGTGCCGTTGTGAGTGTTATTCTTGTTAAAGGAAACTTTACGAGGTTAGAAGAAACAGAAACTCACGATGATATTTTTACTTTGATTAACAAAAGAGAAGGGGATAATCTTAAAGTCTCTGAACTTATGGCTTATAAAAATGGTATCTTCCCTAATGGTCTAGCTGCTAATGAAAAACGTAAAATTACTAATATGGTTCCTAAATGGCTTTCTGAAAACTGTATTCAATGTGGAATGTGTGCGACTGTTTGTCCTCATGCTGTCATAAGACCAATTATTACTGAAGCTAAAGATAGTGAGAAAGGGATAAAAGTTCTCGGACATACCGATTATAACTATGAAATTGTGGTTAGTGAAGCCGACTGTACTTCTTGTGGTTTATGTATTAATGTTTGTCTTGGTAAAGCTGGTAAGAAAGCTTTAGAATTTGGTGAAGCAACTTATGAAACGCAAAGCTATGCTGATAAAATGTTTAAAGACCATAAAAATCCTGAACTTTATGACCGCTTTAGCTTAAAAGGAGCCTCTCTACAAAAACCATGTTTTGAGTTTAGTGGAGCTTGTGCTGGCTGTGGTGAAACTCCTTACTTAAAAATGCTAAGTCAGTTATTTGGCGAGAAATTAGTGATTGCTAATGCGACTGGTTGTTCTTCGATTTATGGTGGTTCGGCGCCATCAACACCATATTTAATTCCTTGGGCTAACTCTTTATTTGAAGATAATGCCGAATTTGGTTATGGTATGTATTTAACTTATAAGAATACTAAAAAACGTATTCATGATATTATTACTAAGTCAATTGATTGTGTTAATGATGAAGTTAAAGAACTTCTAAATAAATGGTTAGAAAATGAAAACAACTATGATATTACGAAAGAAATAGTTGATAAACTAAAAACTATGGAAATTCCAAAAGACTTAAAAGCTGTTTTAGAATATATGGTTGCGCGCAGTGTCTTCATCGTTGGTGGCGATGGTTGGGCTTATGATATCGGCTTTGGTGGTATTGACCATGTTTTGTCAAGTGGCGAAAACGTTAATATTATTGTTCTTGATACCGAGGTTTACTCAAATACCGGTGGCCAAGCTTCTAAGTCTAGTCGTGTTGGTGCCGTTGCAGAATTTGCTAATATGGGTAAAAAGACCGCTAAAAAAGACTTATTTAGAATAGCAATGTCATATCCAAACTGTTATATTGGTAGTATCTCTTTTGGCGCTAACTTCATGCAAACTATTAAGACTATGAAAGAAGCCGAAGCTCATAACGGCCCAAGTTTAATTATTTGCTATTGCCCATGTATTGAACAAGGCCTTCACGGTGGTATGTCTAATTCCATTAATGAAGAAAAATTGGCAGTTACTTGTGGTTATGTCAACTTGATGCGTTATGTTCCTGAAGAAAAGAAATTATATATTGATTCTAAAGAACCAGACTTTACGAAATATGAAGACTTCTTAAAGAATGAAGTAAGATATAGTAGTTTAATGAAAAAAGATGATACTTTAGCTAAAGAATTATTAGATATTCAAATCAATAATGCTAAAGAAAGATATAATTTCTATAAAGATATTGCTGATAAAAATAACGGAGAGTAGGTATAGATAAAAATTGTCTATATCTTTTTTCTTTTGTTAACTATGTTTTTTTAGAAAATTAAAAAAATATGATATAATCAACTTGTTGAGAAATAGCTTGAAAAACGGAGATATTTATTATGTTAATGCCAATATTACTTATCATGATACTAGAGAAATATTTGAAAATGGTAAGATTATCAATTATACTGACGATCTAAGAGCAATTTATGAAATAACTAATCAAAAAGATTGCATGGAATATCTTTTGAAAAAAATAGTATCCAAAGAATCAATAACTGAAGAGTTAATAAAGAAAGTTCATAAAATATTAACCAAGGGTACATACGATAAAACCGGATATAACAACAATGGCGAACGACCTGGAGAATATAAAAAAACATGATTATACAACCGGTAGAAATGAAGTAGGGGTGGCGTTCTCAAGCTTTGCTGCTGAAATCCAAAATTTAGTTTTCGAACTAAATAATATCACTAAGCATTGCCAATAACAAGAATAGAAAAATCCCTAAATTAAGTGATTTCGATATAAAATAAACTTAATATTTTAGTTTGACATATAGTTTTCTTAAAATTTTTTACAACTTGTGCTATTATATAGGAGTAAAGGAGAATTCTATGATTAATATAAAGACAGATTCAAGAAAAATTAAACCTGGGGATACTTTTGTAGCTATTAAAGGCTTAACCGTTGATGGCCATGATTTTATTCCAAAGGCTATTGAACTAGGAGCTACTAAAATAGTCTGTGAACACGGCAACTATTCCGTTCCAACTTTAGTAGTTCCTAATACCAAAGCCTGGTTACAGAAGTACCTCGTTGATAACTATAAAGATGAAGTAAATAAAATTAAAATAATTGGTATGACTGGTACCAATGGTAAGACTACAACTTGTTTCCTAACTTATCAAATGCTCTTAAAATTAGGCAAGAAAGCGGCTTACATGGGAACAATTGGTTTCTATATGCCAGGTGTTAAAAGAGAATTAAACAACACCACACCTGAAATCTTAGACGTTTATAGTCTTCTTATTGAAGCTATTGAAGCGGGCTGTGAATACTTTGTAATGGAAGTTTCTAGCCATTCTTTAGTAGAAAAAAGAATTGAAGGCTTAGAATTTACCGTTGAAGCTTTCTCTAATCTTACTGAAGATCATTTAGATTTTCATAAGACGATGACAAACTATTTAAAAGCTAAATTACTTATTTTAGATCAACTAAAAGGAACTATTATTGTTAATAATGATGATGAATATGCTAAGTACTTTGAGATTAAAAACTATAAGACTTTAGGTTATACCGGAAGAGATTATCAAATAATTTCTTATGAAGAGACCGATAAAGGAACTTTAATTAACTTTAAAGCTAATAATCATGAGTATCAGGTCGAGACTAATTTGAAATGCAAATACAACGTTTATAATTATTTGACAGCTTTAGGACTTCTAAATACTTTAGGCATTAGTATTCCGGATATCATTAATATTACGAAAGATATTTATGCCCCAAGAGGGCGTTGTGAACAAATTAAAGTCCGAGATGGATATGCGGTTATTGATTACGCTCATACTCCCGATGCTGTTGAAAAAATTATTAGTTCATTTTTAGAAAATAAAAAAGGTCATATTTATACCATCGTTGGTTGCGGTGGTGATAGGGATCCCCTTAAAAGACCAATTATGGGCGATATTGCTACTCGTTTAAGTGATTATGTTATCTTTACTAGTGATAATCCCCGAACTGAAGATCCTGAAAAAATTCTTGCTGACATTTTAAAAGGGGTTAAGAAAGATAATTACGAAGTCGAGTCTGACCGCCGTATAGCTATTCAAAAAGGCCTTGATAAGTTAGAAAAAAACGATGTTTTATTAATCTTAGGAAAAGGTCATGAAGATTATCAAATCATTGGCCATACTAAACATCACTTAGATGACTTAGAAGAAGTAAAGAAGTATTTAGAACAAAACTAAGTACTTTTTTCTTAATCTATCAAAGACTACTTGACAATTATTTCGAAATAAAAGAAAATAACTAATTATATTTAGAAGGAACGGAAAATATGGTTGACTTTCAAGAAATTTATAAATTTCAGCAGTTAAAAAAATTATTAAGAACACATAACGACTCCAATCAAAATGCCAATTTTACCGAGTATTCACCAGTTTATTTAGAAACTAATGAAGTTTTAAAAGGCGTTTTTAAATATTTGGATGTTGCCTCTAAAGACATTTGTTGTGTTACCTCTAGTGGTGACTTTGCTCTTAACGCTATTGCTCTCGGTGCTAAGAGGGTAACTACCTTTGATATCAATAAATATGCTAAGTATATTTTAGCACTAAAGGTGGCAACCATCAGAACTTATGATAATCCTTCTAGTTATAAACAATTTCTAATGCGGGATAATCCTCAATTTTTAGATTATGAGCATTTCTTAGAAGTTAGAGGAAATCTTAGTTCTCAAAGCTACGGTTTTTGGCAATGTTTTTATGACTATGTAAATGCTAAAAGAATAAATCTTCAAACTAGTAATTTCTTTCGTGGCAATTCAATTGGTGCCTCTATTATTCAAAGTCAATATAATTTCTTTTTTGATGAACATTTTTATCAAATACTAAGAAAGAATCTTAATACAGACTTAATTACGGCTTATGATATGGATATTACTAAGTTACTAGGTTTAAGGAAAAGAAAGCAATTTGATATAATTTATCTTTCTAATGTTTTACAGTATTATGAAACGGTGAAAGGTTTAGAAACTCCTGAAAAAGTTCATGCCTTTTTAGAAAAGATTAAAGCCGAATTAGTACATTCTAACGGTCTTATTGTTGTTGATTATTGTTATTGGCATAACCTTATTGAATTTTATCAGGAATTTGACCCTAGTATTCATGATATTAGTAATTACCTAGTTACTAAGTATCCGGAAACTTATGAATTAAATATGGTCGAACACATTTTTCAAGACATGGAAGATGGTCTTTGTTTAACCCGTAAGCGCTAAAAGAAAGGTAGTTTTTATGATTTTAAATGTTAGTGGTCGTACCGATATTATTGGCTTTTATACACCTTGGTTTATCAATAGGTTAAAAGCTGGCTTTGTTGATGTGAGAAATCCCTTCAATGTCAACCAAGTTAGTAGGATTTATTTTAACGATGTTGATATGTTTGTCTTCTGTACGAAAAATCCTACTCCTATAATACCTTATTTAAAAGATATTACTAAACCTATTTTATTTCATATAACTGTTACTGGTTATCATGCGGATATTGAACCCCATGTTAAAGATAAAATTAAAATAATTGAAGATATCCAAAAAATCAGTCAAAGTTTAGGTAAAGACCATGTTTATTTAAGATATGATCCTATATTTTTAAATGATAAATACTCAATTAATTACCATATTAAATGTATAAAACGATTATGCGAACTTTTAGAAGGCTATATTGATAAAATAATTATTTCTTTTATTGATAACTATCAAAATGTCCGCAAGAATGAAAAAATTTTAAACTTTCGAGAGTTTACTGAACAAGATTATCAAGCTCTTGGAGAAAATATTTCTCGTATCTGTCATCATCACGGGATAAGAGTTCATACTTGTTTTGAAAAAAGAAATCTTGTCGAGTATGGCTTTGATGAAGAAGAGTGTTTATCCCATGAGTTAGCTTACATTCTAACGGGTAAAAAATATCCAAACTGGAAAGCCCGCAAAGAAGGTTTATGTAATTGTGTTAATATTATTGATATTGGTGCTTTTAATACCTGTGGTCATTTCTGCAAGTATTGTTATGCTAATTTTAATGAAGAAAGTGTTTCTGAAAATATGGGTAAGCATGATCCTAATTCTTCTCTTTTAATTGGTCATCTTGAACCTTCGGATAAAATTACTATCCGTAAGAAATAATAATTTTGCAACTTTTTCTCTTCCTTAGAGGATAATTTAATAGAAGGAGTAATTATGCAGAAAAAAGTTGTAATGGTTATTGGCATTATTAGTATTATTGTACTTTCCATTATTCTAGGATTTCTTTATTTTCAAAGAAACTCTATTAATCAAGTAATAACAACCAAAGAAAAAGTCCAAACATATCAAGAAGTACTAGAGTTAAGAGATGGTAGAAAAGTCTATTCTTTATATCAAGATAATACTAAACTCAAAGAAAAGTTAATAGTAGATAATAATTATCTAGATGATCTTGTTAAACATAGTACTAAAGTGGCTATGTTAAAAGATGGTGGGACTGTTATCTATAAGAATGGTGATGTTTATATAACCATGTGTCAAGCTATGAGAGGTATAGATAAATCTTCTAATGAAGATATTTATATCAGTGATAACTATGATAGTAGTGTTTGTTCAACTAACTAAGGTATATTGGCGACAGTATATCTTTTTTAAATTTTATTTTTAAAATAAAATTTCTGTTTAAAGGCATGACTCTTTTATTTTGAAATATTTATTATTTTCTATTTTACAATTTATATTAAAGACTAAAAAATCATTTCTTATCTTAAAGAAATGATTTTTCTTCTAAAATTTAATTACTTTTCTGTATAAAACTTATTAACTCTCTTAACTAACTCTTCTTTACCTAGGTATTTAATTAAGTAATAAATGTTTGGTGATTGGTTTTTCTTACAAATGATAATACGAAGAAGAGCACAGAAGTCAGCAACCATTCCATTGTACTTGTCTGGTTCTGCCTTATAAGCTTTCTTATCTGTTGTATAATTATTATTAACGGCATATTCTTTTAGATGATTAAACCAATCTTCTTGATTATCATTTTCATCATAAATATCATTAATATAATTAAGAACAATGTCTTTATCACATCCTTTGCATTCAGCATAAGGATTCCTATCTTGATAGAATAATTCATTAAACATATAACTAAATTCTAATCTTACGTCGCTTAAAGATGCAATATCTTTACGAGGTCTTTCGATATCTCTTTCAATATTAAAGACTTTTAAAGCATAATCTTTATTATTAACTAAGATATTATAGAATTCTTCATCATATTCTTTCGTATAAGCCAAAGTCATATCATATAATTCCGTATTTTTTAGACGACTAAAGTAAATTTTAGCAATACTGTTAAGCTTTTCAATATCAAATAAAGTTCCCCCGATGGGCATTTTACTAAACTCAAAAGTAAAGTCATCAATACCTTTATCTGGATTAGCATTATACCATTCTTCAAAGTCATAATTTTCAATGGTAGCTAAGTACAATCTGATAACGGGAGTAGGAATACCAAGTTTTTGATAGTAACTAATAGCGGCTTCTTTATCTTTTCTCTTACTTAATTTACGAACCGTTGTTCCTTCTTTAATTGTAATTGGGGCAATATGTGCATAAACTGGTTCTTTAAAGCCTAAAAGCTTAAATAATTCATGGTGCTTTGGATAACTAGCAACCCATTCATCACCACGAGTAACGTGCGTTGTATGCATTAAATGATCATCAACAACATGGGCAAAATGATAAGTAGGTAGACCATCACTTTTAATAATAACGTCATCAATATCGTTTTCTGGCATTTCGATGTCGCCTTTAATTGCATCATGTAAAACAATTTTATTTTCAAAGTCCCCTTGACTACGGAAACGAATAATATATTTATCACCGTTAGCCAAATGTTCTTTAATTTCCGCCATTGTTAAATCACGACACTTAGCATATTTTTTATAGTAACCAAGTCTTAATTTTTTATGTTCTTGGTAACTTCTGATTTCTTCTAAATGCTCTGGTGTACAGAAACATGGATAGGCTAGTCCTTCTTCAATTAACTTTTTAGCATAAGCTTGGTAAATATCTTTTCGTTCTGATTGAAGGTAAGGACCATATTTCCCACCAAAGCCTTCGCCTTCATCAAATGTTATTCCTAAACTTTTAAAGTCATTAATAATTCCTTGAACCCCATTTTCAACCGTTCTTTTACCATCAGTATCTTCAATTCTTAAGAAACATATTCCTTTGGTTTGTTTAGCAAGTTGTAAAGCCATAAAAGAAGTGGCTAGACTTCCTAAATGCACAAAGCCGGTTGGTGATGGAGCAAAACGAGTAACATAAGCTCCTTCCTTTAAATCTCTTTCTGGATATTTTTCTTCATAATATTTATAGTCATGATGGACTTTTGGAAGTAAAATGTCTGCTAATTCTTTATTTGTCATAATATTCCTCTTTTCTTTGTCTATTATAATATAGTTTTCTTGATTTTCAAAGAGTTTTTAGCCTTTTAAGAAAGAAGTAATAGCAGAAAAAAAGACCATTAATGGTCTTCATAATCACAATTGGCTGCCTAGGTAGGGCTCGAACCCACGAAATGTCAGAGTCAGAATCTGATGCCTTACCACTTGGCTACTAGGCAATTCCTTTTTATATTTTAACGCAAAAATATCCTCTTGCCAATAGAAATCTTGCTAATTTGGCTTATTTAATTTATACTTTAATTAGAAAGGATATGTTTATATGTTAAAAAAAATTAAATTGGATAAGTTATTTATGAATATTAGTATCATAATCCCAATACTTTTAAGTCTCGTTTTCTTAATTAGTAATAATATTCTAATTGGTCTTCTTCTAATTATTAGTATCATCTATGCTATTAGAAAATATAAGTTCAAATACTTTAGTTTTTACCTAGTACTTCTAGCTATTATCGTTAGAGTAGTAGGAATTATTATCTTTAATGTTCCTCAAACTAGTGATTTTAAGGTCTTATTAGAATCTTCCTACGCTTTTAATTTGGGGGACTATAGTTTCTCAAAAACTGGCTATTTTATGATGTGGCCTTATCAGACGGGCTTTGTTCTATATGAAGCCTTAATGTTAAGAGTAATTAATAGTGAGATATTTTTAAAAGGATTAAATATTTTCTATGAAGTTGTTCTTACATACTTTATCTATCGAACGGTTAAGTCTTTAGTAGGAGAAAAAGAGGCTAGAATAGTATCGATCCTATATGCTGTATTTCCTTTTTCTATATACTCAGCAACAGTCTTATCAAATCACCACTTTAGTAGTTTTCTTAGTTATTTAAGTATTTATTTCTTACTAAAAAACAACAAAGAAGATAAACTATTTAACTATATAACAGCGGGTATTCTCTTAGGAATTTCTAATGTCATTAGACCAGAAGGTATTGTTATTCTCTTTAGTTATCTTCTTTACCGAGTGTTAAAGATTAGTAAAAGAGATTTCAAGAAAACTAAGAGAGTCTTTATAACTTTTTTAAGATGTTGTATCTTTATCTTCTTTTATCTTCTTGTAAATATATGTGTTTCTAGATATTTAGTAAATAATCATATTAATGAAGATGGTCTTAAGAATAATAATCCTTTATGGAAATTTGTTTTAGGTACTAATCCAGATACTTGTGGTAGATATGATACTAATGATGAAATCTATGTCAATGATCCATCTAAAGAATTAGAAGTCATCAAAGAAAGAATTAATAATCCTCTAAAAGTTAGCAAACTTATTATTTGTAAGACTAATAATTTTGTATTAAATGGTTCTTTAGAGTCAAGTAGTGGTATTTATAATGATAAAACTATGCATATTATGGGATTTAATATCTCTTATAAACTTCTAGAAGACTTAGTATCGGGAATTAACCAAGTTATTTATGGCTTCATGATACTTGGCCTTATTATTGGTGTTACTTTTAAAAGAAAAGAAATCTTAAATAGTAATTTGTTTTACTTCTATATTTTGTTTATAACTAATACTTTGGTATACTTACTTATTGAAATTCAACCAAGATATACTTACTTTATAAATGTAACTATCTTTATTTTAGGCAGTGTTGGTTTAAAAGAATTATTAAGACTTTGGGATAAACGTAAGAAGTTTATTAATATTAAGGATTAGTGATAGTCCTTTTTATTAGTGGTAATAGAAATATTGGCTGCTGGGGTTAAACATGATGACTCCTTTGGATGAATAAAATTAAAAAGATAGAAAAAAGCCCTATCTTTTTAATTTTAATCTGATATAATGTACTTGGGTGTAAAATATGAAAACAATAAACTTAACGATGAATGACTACAAAAAAATGAAGAAAATTATTAGAAATGATCACAAAGATTACCAGTATACAATTGATATTGAAGATAAAGAATATCCTTATGACACTAAAGAATTTTGGATGTTAAAGATGGTTAAAGCTTTAAATATTAAAGATTTAGAACTCCGTTTTGAGTATATTTATGATGAAATGTGTACTATTTTAGATAATATAAGTCATAAAGTGTGTGATTTCAAGTGTGATAAATGTTATGGTAACCGTAGTGGTAAATGCTTTGCTACTATTAATGGTTGTTGTTATTTTCATAAGAAACCATGTCCATTTTTAGTAAATGGTGTTTGCCAACATCGCAGCATCAGTTGTAAAATCTTCTTATGTAGTCCAATTGAAAAGAAGTATAAATTTAAATCAAAAGTAAGTACTTATCCACTACTTGATAATTTTTTTAATCATAGACAAAAAGATGTTATACACTATAGTTATCGAGAAACGATGGATGATGTGGTCGGAAAATTACTTTTGTACGCTAAAAATTTGAAATAATATAAAAAAGTTAGGAGAAAGAAAATATGAAAGAAAAGAAAAATTTATTAGTAGGTCTTCTTTTAGTCGGATTTATTATCCTTCTAATTGCTATTGCCTTAGTATTTAATAATAAACCCAAAACTAATGAAACTATCCAAACGGCTTCGGATATTAAGAGGATGCTAAAGACTATTTACAATAATCTAAGTGATACTATTCCTGATTTAGAAACCAAAGAAATTTCTTTAAAGGACAAAGACTTAGTTAAATCTTTAACTGGCTTGGATAATACCGATGACATTAAAACGCTTGTTACTTCAGAACCTCTTATTAATGCTCAAGCTTTAGAAGTCGCTGTTCTTAAAACAACGGAAAATGCGAATGTCGAAAAAATGATGCAAACTATGCAAGAAAATATCGATATGAATAGATGGATTTGTGTTTCCGCTGAAAAAATGTATCTAGCTAGCAGTGGTGATGTCATTTTTATGGTTATGGCCGATAGTGATTGGGCTCAAAGCATTTACGATGAATTTCTTAAATACCTTGATAAAACCCCTGATAAATCCTTGGAAAAAGCTAACTCGTTTGATGATGACATTCTACCGAGTGATGGTCCTATAGCTGACTAAGACTTCCTTTTGGAAGCCTTTTTCTAAAGAAAGGAGTATTATGTTATTTACCAGTATTAGTTTTCTTTACTATTTTTTACCAATTACCTTGCTTATCTACTTTTTAATTCCGAATAAATACAAAAATTATATCTTGCTTTTAAGTTCTTTAATTTTCTATTTATATGGTGACAGCAAGTATCTCTTTTTAATTATTTTTGAAATTATAATTGCTTACCTTGGGGGTCGTATCTTAGAAACTAAGAAAAATCCTTGGTATTTATGGTTATTTTTAGCTGTTATTTTAGGACTTCTAGGCTATTTTAAATATATAGATTTTATCTTAATAAGTCTTAATAATCTTTTTCATACTAATATTGCCTTACTAAATGTTGCCTTACCGATTGGGATTTCTTTTTATACTTTCCAAATAATTAGTTATTTAGTTGATGTCTATAAAGATAAAACTAAGTCGGAAAAAAATATTTTTCATCTGGCTACTTATATTGCCTTGTTTCCGCAATTAATTGCCGGTCCGATTGTCCGTTATGAAACCATTAAGGAAAATTTGAATACTAAAGACATTAGCCTTTCTAATATGGCTTCTGGTATCAAAAGACTTATTTTAGGACTTGGTAAGAAAGTGATTATTGCTAATTCTTTAGGTCTTTTTTGTACGGCTTATCTTAATAGTCCAGATAAAAGTGTCATTTTCAGTATCATGTATGCTATCTGTTACTCATTACAAGTTTTCTTTGACTTTGCTGGTTATACCGATATGGCGATTGGCTTGGGGTTCATTTTGGGCTTTCATTTTCCAGAAAACTTTGATTATCCCTTTACGGCTCTAAGTATTACCGATTTTTGGCGCCGTTGGCACATGACTTTAGGAACCTTCTTCCGGGATTACGTCTATATTCCTTTAGGAGGTAGTAGAGGGGGTAGCTTAAAATTAGTTCGTAATATCATCGTCGTCTGGACTCTTACTGGTCTTTGGCATGGGGCCGCTTGGAATTTTGTCTTCTGGGGACTGTATTTTGGTCTTCTTCTTCTTATCGAAAAGCTTATTTTTCCCAAATATCTTACTAAAATTCCTAAGTTTTTAAAACATTTCTATGTCATCTTTTCAGTGGCTATAAGCTTTGTTCTCTTTGGAAGTGCTACCTTAAGGGAAGCTCTAGAAATTTATAAAAATATTTTCTTCTTAAATAACTTGCCTTTAATTAATACTGCTACTAAGTATTACCTTCATAGTTATCAAATCTTCATTATTTTAGGTCTAATCCTTAGTACTCCGGTTTTAAAAGTACTAATAGAAAAGTTAAAGACTAAACCCGTTCTAAAAAAAGCGATTAATTTCCTTGAACCTATCTTTCTTTTTCTTCTTCTTATTATTGTAACAGCCAACCTAGTTGATAATTCCTATAATCCTTTTTTGTATTTTCGTTTCTGAGGTGTCTATGAGTGATAAATTAAAAAATATAATTATAGTATTAAGTTTTTTTCTAATACTAGGAATTTTCTTTTTTCTAAATCTAGTTACTCCTAATAAAAAAGTATCTATATCTGAAAGAAGAAATCTTGCTCCCTTACCTAGTTTTAAGATTAGTAAAATCTTAGATGGGTCTTATTTTAAAGAATTTGAAAATTATAGTATGGATCAATTTTATCAAAGAGACTTCTTTAGAAAGATAAAAATTAATTTGGATTTGGCAATAAAGGGTAGTTATAATAATATTGGGTTATATAATGATTATATTTATGAAGACTTATATCCTTTAAATAACAATTCAGTTCTTAATTTAACTAAGAAGATAAATAATATTGTAGATAATTATTTAACTAATAATAATAAAGTTTATTATACAATTGTTCCTGATAAGTCTTATTATATTGATAAGAATAACTTAAAGATTGATTATAATCAGCTACTTAGTTTGCTGAATAATAATATTAAAGGGGAATATATTAATATCTTTGATAAATTAAGTCTTAATGACTATTATAAGACAGATACCCATTGGCAAGAGGAAAAACTTTTAAAAGTTGCTAAACATCTAGGAAGTATTATGAATTTTTCAGTAGAAGAAGATACTACTTTTGAAAAAATAAGTTCTTTCCAAGGAGTATATACTAGTAGATTAGTTCAAAATAATAATAAAGATAATATTTTCATAGGACATAATAAGTATCTTGATGAAGCTATTCTAAAAGATATGATAACTAATAAAGAATTAAGTATTTATGCTGATGTAAGTACTTCTTTAGATAAATATGATACTTATTTACATGGTAGTAAAGCTTTATTAGAACTATATAATCCATTAAGTAATAATGATAAAGAATTAATCGTTTTTAGAGACTCTTATGCTAGTAGTTTAATACCTCTTATGATTTCTGGTTATAAAAGAATTATCTTGGTAGATACAAGATATATTTCTCCTAAAATTTTAACTAATTATATAGACTTTAATAATCAGGATATTTTATTTATTTATGGAGTTCTAATGGTTAATAATAGTTACACTATAAGATAAATATTGTAGTTATTTATCTCTTATATTCATAGAATACTTTAGGAGGTAAATAATATGCAAAATGGTTGTTGTTTAGATGTTGATAGATTATTAAATTTAGCTAGAACTACCGGCCCGACTGGTCCGACCGGTCCTGCTGGGCCTAGTGGCGGTCCAACTGGTCCCACTGGTCCCCAAGGAATTATCGGTCCGACCGGACCACAAGGTGAAACTGGCCCAACAGGTCCAACGGGTCCAACAGGTCCAACCGGACCTCAAGGCGAAGCTGGTGCCCAAGGTATTCAAGGTTTACAAGG
>CAKOON010000008.1 GCA_934098565.1 uncultured Bacilli bacterium | reverse complement strand
TTAATTTAAGAAGTAACTAGTATTAGTAATCTATAAATAGATTGGAAACAAGATTAAACCTTGGAATATTCCAAAAGAGATAATATAGATGACCCTAAACCAGCTTTAGAGTCTAAAAAACTATATTTTGTCCTGCCGAAGAGGTAGGTCTTTTAAAATTCGACATATTTTTTAATATTCTTAAGATATACTTATAATAGGTGATAAATTTTGAGAAAATTTTATATATTTAATATTAATAATGAATTTAAGACATTAACAAGAGTCTGTCCCTATAACCTTTTTAAAACCTTTCAAAACATTTATATGTTAAATACAAGTGACCAAGAATATGGTATTAATATGTATGAAAAGATGGTTAGTCCCATTAACAAAATTGAGCTTAATAACTATTTGTTTACTAGTTATCGAAATAATGATCACTATACTAAGTTTATGAATACGCATATCTATAATAATTATTATAGTGACGAAGAGACTAAGCTAAAGATTGGTAATGCTTATCTAATAATGGAAACAACTTCTCCAAAGCCTGAGTTTTTTAGTAAATTAAAAACTAATAGCAATCTTTTTGCTTGTGATTTTCAAAATCAAGACTATTTTTGGATAGAAAGTATTGCTTAAAAGAACAAAGTTTAGTAAAATCACATTTAGGAGATGAATTTATGTTACATGATATATTATTAATTTTACTAGGCATTATTATTGGTTTTGTGATTGGCTTTGTCATAACAAGGAAACTAATTCAAAAAGAAATGAAAAAAAATCCCCCAATTAATGAAAAAATGATTGAAGTTATGTTCAGCAGTATGGGGAGAAAACCATCACAAAAACAAATTAAAGAAACTATGCGTCAAATGAACAGATTTATGTAAAGCATAGTTTTTTAAATCTAAGTTTTTTCTTTAATGTGCGTTCAAAAGATTAGACTTCTTGATAGGATTTTGATAAAATAAATAGGAAATGAAGGTGACTTACAATGTTTGTAGATGAGATAACAATTAAATTAATAGCAGGTAAGGGTGGTGATGGTTGTACTTCTTTTCACCATGAAAAATGTATGCCTAATTTAGGGCCTGATGGTGCTAACGGTGGCCATGGGGCTAGTATTATTTTTGAGGTAGATAAAGGTCTTAGAACTTTAGTGGATTTAAGATATAATAAAATTATTAAAGGCGAAAAAGGAGAGAATGGTAAAGGTTCTAATCGTACTGGGGCTGATGCTAAAGACGTTATTATTAAAGTTCCCGAAGGAACGACTATTTATGAGGCCAGTACTAATTTAGTAATTGTTGATTTAATTCACGATAAGCAAAGATATACAGTTGCCACCGGCGGCCGAGGCGGTCGTGGTAATAAAGCTTTTGCCACTCATGAGAATCCGGCTCCCAAAACTAGCGAGTATGGAGAACCAGGTGAAGAAAAAATTATCAAATGTGAATTAAAAGTTCTTGCTGACGTTGGTCTAGTTGGCTTCCCAAGTGTAGGGAAATCAACCCTTTTATCAGTAATTAGCTCTTCTAAACCCAAAATTGCCGCTTACCATTTTACAACTTTAGCACCAAACTTAGGCGTAGTTAAATTAAGGGATAATCGTAGTTTTGTAATGGCTGATTTACCGGGCTTAATCGAAGGTGCTGCCGATGGCATCGGCTTAGGTTTAAAGTTTTTAAGGCACGCTGAACGTACTAAAATCATTGCTCACGTCGTTGACATGGGAAGTAGTGAGGGTCGTAATCCAATCGAAGATTATAAAATCATCAATACAGAAATTAAAAAATATGGTAAAAAACTAGCTCAAAAACCAATGGTTGTTATTGCCAATAAAATGGATTTACCTGAGGCTGAGGCTAACTTGAAGGCCTTTAAAACTGCTTATCCAGAAGTAAAAGTAATTCCTATTTCTGCTATGTATCAAAAAAATATTGATGAAGCAATGAATACCTTGATGGATATGGTTTTAAGTATCGAAGAAAATGAGCTTTATACTGAAGAAGACTATGCATCTCATGTTGTTTATAAATATGAAATTCAATTACCATTTACTATCAAAAAAGTTGATGGCATGTGGCGTGTATCTGGAAGCGAAATAACAAAACTATTTAAAATGACTAAATTTACTGAAGATGAGTCTGTTGCCAGATTCTCTCGCAAGCTTAAAGGCATGGGTGTTGAAGAGGCTCTAATAAATGCCGGGGCGAATCTTCAAGATGACGTAGAAATCGAAGGCTATGTCTTTAAATTTAAAGATTAGGGAGTAAAAATGAAGAAGTTACGTGGATTAATTTATTTTATATTATTTGCTCTATTAATTTGGGGCTTCATCTATTTGGGAAAAAAAGACTTCAGTAGTACCATTTCTGATAGTGAAAGATTTAGTAAGGAATACCAAAGTATTCCTACTGATAACCCTTTTACTTATGTTGGCTCTAGTGGTGTCTTGAAAATTTTAAATGGCGAAACAGGTATCATTTTAGTTGGCTTTTCTAGTAACAATTGGATGCAAGAATACGTAAAACAGCTTTATCCTATTTTAAAAGAAAATGATATTAAGAAAGTTTATTATTATGATGTCATTGAAGATCGGATGAAAAAGACTAAGAATTTCCGACAAATTGAAGACGCACTAAGTAAATACTTGAAAATAACTGATATGGGAACAGAATACTTGTTTACACCGGCTTTGATTTTTGTTAAAGATGGTAAGATTATTAACTATGATGATGAAACTAGTTTAGTTTCCTATGATATGCAACCAGCTACTTATTGGAATAGCGATGCTATAACCAATTTCAAAAATAAAATTAATGTTTATTTAAGCGAGGTTATCTATAACTAATGCAAGAACGTAATTATTTAAGTGTCAGTTTCTTTATTCTGATTGTTCTTCTTCTCTTAATTGGAGGCAATTTTCTCATTAAAAATAAGCATAATCTGATTAAAGAAAAAATTACTACTAAGATAAAGAAGGATTCTACCAAAGATTATATTTATTATACTGATGATGATACTTATTCTTATGCTTTGGATTTAAGCTATCCAAGCATTCACATTAATATCAACAGTGAAGAAGCTAAGTCATTAGAAAATACCTTAAATACTAAAATGACCCAGGCTAGGGCAAGTATCGTTAAGTTAAGTGATGTTTCTATTAACAAAAATGATATTGTTTATGAAATTGGTTCTGAAGACATTTATGAGACGGATTTTTTAAAATATAATACTTATGAGAGCGATAATTATCTAACTTTAGAAGTTAGTTTTGGTCATCTTAACATAACTAAAGAAGATGAACCAACTTATTTAGAATATTATACCTTTGCTAAAGAAAGTGGAAAAATTCTAACCGATGAAGAGATTATGAAAATTGGCTCTTTAACTGAAAAAGAAATTTTTCAAACAAAAAAGAAGTATGAAGAAGATAATCAAGTTACAGTAGAGGTGTATCATTTGTATTTAGATAAATATGCTAATGTCCACCTGAATTTGCTTGTAAATGCGGGAAATATCACTTATAATGATACTGTAAAGATTTAAAATTAAAGGAGAAAATATATGAACTTAGATGAAACAGAAATGAAAATGATGAGGGCTATTGAGACTCTTGAAGAACGTTACATTAATATTCGAGCTGGTCGTGCTAATCCCGCTATGTTAAACGGAGTAATGGTTGATTTTTATGGTAGTCCAACGCCAATTGCCAGCATTGCTAATATAACTGTTCCAGAAGCTCGTCAATTATTTGTAAAACCATTTGACCGAAGTACTTTAAAGAACATTGAACATGCTATCATTGCGGCTAATTTAGGCATTAATCCAACTAACAATGGCGAAATGATTATTATTACTATTCCCGCTTTAACAGAAGATAAGAGAAGAGAATACGTAAAACAAGCTAAAGCTTTAAGTGAAGATGCTAAGGTAGCTTTAAGAAACATTCGTCAAGACGCTAACAACGAAATCAAGAAATTAGAACTTCCAGAAGACCAAGAAAAGAGTAGTCTAACTGAGGTTCAGGATTTAATCAATAAATACAATAAAATCGTTGATGAAAAGCAAAAAGAAAAAGAAGAAGAACTAATGACTGTCTAGTTCTTCTTTTAAGTCTAAAATAAAGAATTAAATCTTATCTGATAAATATTTTATAAAATAAAAAAGTTCATAAATATTTGGCTAATATCACCTTTATCTATGGACTTTTTTCACTTTTTTGAAAAAAGTGGATTTCAAAGTGCATTTTATGTGATTTTGGCATTAAAAAACCCCGTATTTACGGGGAATTATTTCTAAATGGTGTTTCCAGAGTGATTCGAACACTCGACCGTACGCTTAGAAGGCGTATGCTCTATCCAGCTGAGCTATGGAAACATATCAATCAGCACATTTAAAATTATAAACTAAAAGAGTTCTATTTGCAAGTTAAAATTACAGAAAATAGTTAAAAATATGGTGAAAAAATTAAATTTTTTCACCATTGACAATAAAATCGACCTGTTTAACCCCTAAAGTATCACATAACGATGCACTAATAGCATACTTAACTTCTTCAATTAGCTTGTCATTAAAGAAATTATCCAAGATATAACTACTAAATTCTAATTTAATAGTATTCTCTTTAATTTCATAATCTAAAAGAGTAGCATTACTAGCTAAGAAACTCATTAAATTTGATTGATGAATTGGCGAAGCCTTTAACTCTTCAATAATAACTTCGACCTTATCATCACTATTATTAGTAAAAATAGAGACCGGTACTAAGTGATAATCATCATTAATATTAATATAGTAATAAAGATTTAAAACATCCATAGTAAAAACATTATTAACATTATAAACCTTATTAATACCATAAGTTTTAGTAAGTTCTAAAGGTAGAGCCTTTTTACTATTAGGAAGACAATCTAATTTTTTGCCTTCTACAAAGAGCATTATTTTTTGAACTTCATCTAATTTGGTTAAAGAGTAGACAATTGCTTCAATCATTTTTTCTTCTTGGGAAGCATCAATATTTAAAAACTCTTGACTAAAATTTATCTTTAATAAACCATTAACCAGAGTAATATCAAGAACCTTGGTATTTTCAGGTATTAAAGGTTTAAAATTATCATCAATATATTTTTGCTTATCACTATTTATGGTCAAAGTACTAATGATATCCTTGATTTTATCAAATACTTCATTACCACTTTTATTGACTACTTTGGTTTCTACTAATAAATCTTTATTAAGAAGATAGACTTTAGAGTAACTTACATCTTTATAAGTTGTACTTTTTTTATAATCTTGTTCTGCTGGAAATAAATAGACTAAAGTTAAAACAAAAAGTGTTAAAAAAGAAATAATTAATTTTCTTTTAATATTATTGAACATGAAACCACCTAATAAATTATATAGTTTAAAAAAATTTATATACCGTCTATTAAAAAGTTGAATAAGATAATTATATTTTTAATAAACTTGTTTAGTTACTAATTTTCTTTAAGAAATGTTTCTTTAAGAAAAGGCTTTGCTTCTTAATTTTTTTCTGAAAAGTTCTTCTTTTTTACATATTCTAATATTTCTATGATACAATTATAGTGATTAGAAAATATAGGTGTGATATGAAAAAAATATTATGGTTTTTACCAATCCTTTTACTATTACCAATCCTAGCTTTTGCTGATGATGGGGTGGAGAAGTATTATATTAATGCTACTATCGAAGCTAATGGTGATTTAGTAGTTGAAGAATACTTTACTCTTAGTGGGACTTATAACGGTTATGAACGGAAAATTAACTATACCAATCCCCGGGCTACTTTGTTTAATCCAAACGCTACCTCTTTTGGCGGTTCTAGTGTTCACAATGGTACCGGTATCGAATTAATAACTATTGGCTCTGCTAACCTTAACTTTAATGGCAACTTTAATTCTTTAAATATTGATGCTTTTGAAGTAACAACTTCGGCCTCTAAAGGCACTTATGGCGTTTATGTAAATACCGCTACTAATAAAGGGGATAACGTTTTAATTTATAATCCTTCTAAAAAGAACAGAGCTTTTTATTTAAAATATCGCTTAAAAAATATGGCTATTCTTTATAATGATGTTGGCGAGCTTGGCTGGAATGCGGTCGGGAGTGAATTTACAGAAGACATTGATTATTTGCATATAACTCTTAATGTTCCTGGAAATACTGGTGAACTAAAAGCTTGGGCCCATGGTCCTTTAAATGGCTTAGTTACCGTTGATAGCAGTGAAAAAGCGACATTTACTATCACTAATCTTTCTAGTTATACTGCAATTGATATTCGTAGTACCTTTTCACCTAGTGTTATAGCTTCATCGCCTAAAAAGTATAACCTTAACGCTTTAGATAAAATCTTAACTTATGAAAATATTCAAGCCGAAAAAGCTAACGAAGAAAGACGTCAAAATGAAGCTGTTAATCAAGAAGCAGCCTTGCGATATTTAAACATTTTTAAGAATGATATTACTCGTGAAAATTATAAAAATGCTTATTATGCGATAAATCTTCTAATGGATAGTGAAATAAAAACTTCTTATCAAGATGAATTAGCACTTTATAAAGAAAAATTAGACATTATTGAAGAAAATTATGCTAAAGAATGTCTTAATACTTTAGAGTCTAGTCTTACCATGAATAATTATGAGACTGCTGAAGCGGCAATTCAAGTCCTTGATAATCAAAATATCAAAGAAGAATGTCAAAGTCGTCTAGACAATCTTTATACACTTCTTGAACAAAAAGAAAAGAAAGCTAATATTACTCGCTTAGTAGTTTCTCTAGGACTTATTGGTTACTTGGCTTATCTTATAACCATTATCTATAAAAAATTCAAAAAAGACCCTGAAGTTCCTTTTAATAATGAGTATTTTAGAGAGATACCAGATACTGCTACTCCTGAAGATGTTTCTTATCTCTTTAATCGTAGTATTAGTGAAAAAGCTATGTCAGCAACTATTATGGATTTAATTAGAAGAAAGGTTATTACTCAAGAGAAAATCGATGATAAAAACTATCAATTAACATTAAGTGGGGACAAGAATAGTCTTTCTACTAAAGAATCTTATTTGATTAGTCTAATCTTTGGTAGTAAAGATACTATTACAACTAAAGAAATGAAGAAAAATGCACGTACTAACTATAATAGTGTTACTAGTTACTATGATGATTATAAAATAGTAGCATTAAAAGATGCTATGGCCCGTAACTACTATGAGACTAATGTAAAAAATGCTGGTAAGAATAGTAATACCTTCTGGATTGTACTATCCGTTGGTTTCTTCATCTGTTGTTTCTTCCCACCGTTATTTATCATTGGCTTTCTCCTTTTAATTGGATATGCTATCTATAAGTATCTAAAAAGTTTTACTGAAGATATGAATAAAGCTATTGTTACTTCTAATCTATTAGTTTTAGGAATAGTAAGTGTTATAATGACCTCCTATATCTTAATTGCTAATCTTATGTATAAAACAGCAATCTTTGGTTACTTAATTTTATTACTTGGGGTTATTATTGTAGCAACTTGGTATGCCATTCCAACTAAAAAGACTTATGAGGGAGCTCTTGCTTATAAAAAGTGGAAAGCCCTAGAAAAGTTCTTAAGAGAATTTGGCTCTTTTGCTGATAAAGAAGTACCCGAAATAGCTTTATGGGAGCAATATTTAGTCTTTGCAACCTTATTTGGCTGTGCTAAAGAAGTCTCAAAAGTAATGGATATGAAGTTCAAAGAATATAACATGTCAACAACTGATTATTATGACTCATGGTTGACTAACTATTATATTAATGAAATGATTAGTAATTCAGTTCGAACTTCAGTTGCCAGTGCTCAAAGCGCTAAATATGCTAGCCAGTCTTCATCATCAAGTAGTGGCTCTTGGTCAAGTGGTTCCGGTGGTGGTGGCGGTTTCTCTAGTGGTGGCGGCTCCTTCGGCGGCGGTGGCGGCGGTGGCCGTTTCTAAAAAGCATGAATAGCTTGGAGCTATTCATTTTCCATCAAAAGAATAAAAGGAGTAAAATGAAAAAAATCATTATCTTTATTTTAAGTTTTTGGCCTTGTCTAGTCGGAGCTTGGGCTGTTGATAACTATTATATGAATATAACTATTGCTGAAAACGGGGATATTTATGTAGAAAATATTCTAGATATGCCAAAAAAGCTGGATTATTTAGAAATGAATATTCCTGATAGTGCAAATACAGAAATTATTACTGTCGGTAGCATTCCACTTGCCTCCAAGTATGATTTTTCCTCTTTAGGAGTAAAAGAATTTTTAAAAGTCAATAAAGCTACAACCAATGATGCAGATATTTATCTTTCCTTTAAAGAAGATAATACTATGAAACTTAGAATTTATAATCAGCCACAAAATACTTATTACGTAAAATATGTTTTAAAAAATGCAGCTTATAAGCATAATGACTTGGGTGAAGTTAATCTTCATTTGTTAAAAGATTTTAGTTATTCAATTGATAATATTTATGTTACTATTAATATAGCTAAAAATAACCTTATTTATTGTGAAAATACACTTTTCCAAGGCAAAATCAAAACTAATAAAAATAATTTTTTGCAACTTCATTATCATCATCTAAAAGAAGGTGATAACTTAAATGTTCGTATCTTTTTTGAAAAAGGTTTAATTAAAGATAGTAACAATTTAACTAATGAAGACATAGTTCCTGTTGTTAAGGCGTTAAAAGAACAAAATAATAACCAGGTGACTTTCATCTTTAAAATTTTAAATAAAATGGTATCTATCTTAATTATTATTGCTTTTGGTATTTTAAACTATTTGATGAGTAAAATTATCATATTAGACTCATTGCAAGATAAGAAAGAAATTCAAAGCTTGTTAGGTCAAAAGAATAACCTTATAGAGTTGATATTAGGACTTTTAATAATCATGCTTCTACTTAAATACTTCATATTTTACGTAGTTATCTTTCTTTTAAGTATTATTTATTATAGTTACCTTCTTAAAAAGAATAAGAAAAATTTAAAAATTGTTTATCTGCTTACCAGTTATTTGTTATTAGACTGTATAAGTTTTTTAAATGTCATCTTTAGCCGTAATATTATTAATTATCTTATTTTCCTTTTAATTAATCTTGCTATAGTTAATGTTGGTTACCATTTGAAAAGATTACATTATCCAGTAGAAGCTTCCGAAGACAGTAAAATAGTGTAAATTTAAAAAAAATTGACAAGCAATACCAACTATGCTATTATAGGCCTCAATAAAAAAGGGTGTGATTTTATGACTTTCTCTCAAAGTACAGCAATCATAATTGATAATATTTTAAAGAAAATGGGCTATGACCGTTGCTTAACAATTTTTAATCCGAATTTTAGTAATTTTACAGAAGAAGAGCTACGTCTTATAACCAAAGTAACCTTGGAAAATGCCAGTGATATTTCCTTTCTTGCTTTCTTGCCTAATCTAAAAAAGTTGAAAATTAGCAATATGGATTATCGAGAAGTCTTTTATGGAACTTATGAAGATAACTTTTACTCTAATAGTATCACTGATTTTGAACCGATTGAAAATCTCGTTAACTTAGAAGAATTAGAAATAACTAATGATGTTAATTTAGAAAGAATAAATTTAGCTAATCTAAAAAAGTTAAAAAGACTAATTCTAATTAATAATCCCCGTTTAAAAGAGATTACGGGAACATTTAGTCTTCATAACTTGGTTGATGTTTGTTTAGTTGGCAACCATATTATGTCTTTTCCAAATTTTGAACAATTTTTACGAAATACCTTGGATGCTAAAAGATGTATAATTGATATTGATGCCTATTTATGGTTTTTAAATGAATTAAAGAAAAATATGAATAAAGAAACTGCTACCAGATATGCCAATATTATTTATAACGAATCTCTAACAGGAGGGATAAATCGTGATATTAAATTTTCTGAGGCTAGTGGTTTTAGTAATTATACTACTATAACTTTGGGTGAATTAACCGACCTTTATACCAAATTAAATAGGAGGATGCATGATAATGGAGCATTAAATTTATCCCCAGCTGACCAGATGACTTATTTATATCAGTTTGGTTGTGCAATTCCTTTAGCTATTGATGATATAAAAAGGCGCAATAGTGAATATATCAAAATCAAAGAAAATAACAACGGTAGTGTTCCTGAATATTATGAGCAAAGCTTAACTTATCTTCATAATAGTTTTATAACTTATCGTCTAAAAAAAGGAAATTGTGAAGGGATAGTAAATCTTTTACACGTTATGGCTTCTATTTTAGGTTTAGAAAGTCAAACTGTTTATTGTCATGATATGCGTGATTTAGAAAATAGTAGTGGTACAAATCATGCTTTATTAAGAATAAAAATAGATAATGAATGGCGTTATCTTGACCCAACTTATGATAGGGAAAGTAAAGTAGAGTATTGTAATATGGATGTTGATTCTGTTCGAGCTTATGCTATTCTACCAGCTATTGAAGAGAAAGTGAACGAAGAAAATGACAACAAGAAGTATAATAGAAAGAATTTTTAGGGGCGATATTGATATTAGTAATACAGTTGAAGTAAGTAAAATTCTAGAGAATTTGAGTTTCGAAGCCAAAGCATTTTATTTGCAAAAGTTAGCCTTTTTATATTCTAACAAGGAATACCTTTATAAGAGTGCCTTTCATGGTATCTATCATAGTGAGAAAGTTATGCTATATGCAATGATAATTGGCCTTGACAATGATTTAAGTCAAGCTGATTTAAATATTTTATGTGACGCCGCAGCTTTCCATGATATTGGCCGGGTTGGCGAAGCCGAAGATGAAACTCATGGGCGTACAAGCGCTCTTCGTTTTGAGAAAATTAATATTTTTACAAGTAATCCTTTTTATCAAGATAAACAAAATCTAGGAATCTTACAGGCTATAACTGATTTTCATTCCCAGGATTACGAAACTTATCCCTATCTTTTAGATGCCAATCTTGATTTATATAATATTAGTGAGGCTAATGAGTACCGTTATAAACGCCTAGCATTTATGCTAAAAGATGCTGATGCCTTAGACCGCAAACGATTTGGTGATTACGATCCAGCCAGTTTAAAAGTTGAAAGATTAAAATATCCAATTTCAAAAAATTTAGCTAATTTCGCTGGTGAATTAAATGCAATTTATAATCATTTGACACTAAAAAAACCAGATTGCAGCTTATTAACGAGTGAAGAGGGTTGTGTTTTACATAGTATTGGTTGTGATTACTATAAAATAGATTCTGTTTTACAAAATGGGATTCTTTCTCGAGCCGCTTTAGCAAAAATGCACTTGCAAGGCGTCAATAATTTTAATGGTGGTAATGGTTACTATTGGATTTCAGTTGTTCCGGCTAAATTATTTTCTTTAGGAAATACCCACGAACATAATACCGCTTCCGAAATCTTCATTAATACAGGTATAACCTTTGTCTGTCAAAATATTAGGATATATAATCCTGTTGACTTAGCTAATCTTGCCTATGCTAAAGAAAACTCTCTACCTTGTTCTATTTCTTGTCATCCTGATGAAAGATATGTATTTCATAAGATTAATCCTAGTGATATAAGAGCAATTGTCTTATCAAGAAGTACTGGAGATATGCCTTTAACCGAGGCTAGATACTTATATAATAATTTTAATACTAGTATTATTAAACATAAGATTAATATGTTCTTGAGTAGTATTAATTATCCAAAGAAAATGGAAGAAATCCCTTTATTTACGGAGTTATTTAAAGAGTATGAAGATGCTATTTATAAGCATTTTCAAAAACCAAGATTAGTAAGAATAGATGAACAAGCTGAACTAGCTGTTAAGTTAGAACTTCTCTTAACACCCATTAATAATCTCTTAGGATTAATTTTAAATGACTATTATAGAGAATATCTTCCTAAAGATAATTTAACAGTCTTTGATGTTACTAAATTAATGATAGAAAAAACGAATCCCCTTTATAATGCTTTTCAAGGAGAAGCCGAATATGTTTTAACTTTAGGGAAAAAAGAATAGGTTATAGAAGAAAGGAATTTTTATGTTAAATAATAACCGTGTCGTAATTATAAACTCGCAAAATGAAATTAAAGGCTTAGGACTTATTAAGACTAGTGAGTATGCCAATAACTATAGTGGGACTCATGCCTCAATCTTGCTTAACTTCTTAAAAGAAACTTATCCTCAAAATAAATTTTTCCAAAGCCTATCTTATAATACAGACATCTATGATTTAATATATTTTTGTGCCAAGATGGGTAATATTGTCATCCTTAATACGACTGAAAAAGTTAACCATCTCCATTGTACTTTAATATTACCCGAAAATTATGAAGAAAAAAGAGACTTAATTACAAAGACTTTATTATCTTTTCAAAACTATCATATTATTATTGAAGCTAATCCATGCGTTGTAGACTTCCGACCAAGTTTTACAGAAATCGAAGGCTATCAAGATGAATTAGCTCCCGCAACTTTTAATCGTTTCCTAAGTGAAAATAACTCTCTAAAGAGTAGTAGATTAAAGGGATAGAAATTGACAAAATACTAGTAGTAATGGTATCATAAAAAAAGAATAGGAGGCTAGTATGGATTTGACTAGTGGCAGTGTCTTTACTCTAAATTATAATGATTATATTATCTTAGAAGACACTCATAAAAATAATAAACATTACTTATTTGTTAATAAATTAAAAGGTGAAGAACCAACTAAAGAATATTATTGTCTGGAAGAAGATAATGGCGAAGTAATCTTCTTAAGTGATAATACTCTTATTGATGAGTTATTAACTGAGTTTAGTGAAAAACTAAAGAAAGAAAAAGAGGTCTAGAAATGGATGAATTAAATGAACTAGAAAATTCTAAAAACTTAAGCGCTATTAAGATTAGAAAAGCTTATATGGACTTTTTAAGTAAAGAAGTTAAAGAAATAGATGAAAAGCTTAAAGATGAGTCTTTAAGTGAAGAAGAAAGAAAAAACTTAGAAGAGCAAAAAAAGACATTTGAAGAAGCTGTTAATACTCTTTTTAACTTAAAGACACCAACTGATGAAGAAATTGAAGGTATTAAAGTTATGCTAAGTAATTTATTAGCTAAGAAATATGATGATAAAAAACTTCGTGTTGAGATTGAAGAACTAGAAAATGAAATATCTTCTTTAAAAGCAACTAAAAAATCGCAAGAAGAAGAAATTAAAAAGCTAGAAGAAGCTGCTAAACAAGCCCAAGAACTTCATGAATTTCAAAAATATTTATTTAGACGCTCTAGTTTCTTTCAAAAAGAAGAAGCAGCTGAAAATACCAAAATTCAAGAAATGATTGCTAAGTTAAGTGAAACATATCCTGAAGATTGTGCCGTAGATAAGTTGCCAACAGCTGATGAGGGATTAGATAGACTAAAAAATCAACAATTTGCTATTAATAATAAGATTGAAAATCTCCAAAAAGATGGTAAAGATACTAAAGATTTAGAAGCAGTATGTCATAATATTTCTTTATTTATTGACAGAGTAGAAGAAGATAGAAAAACAAGAATTATTTGTCAAAAGTATAGTTCAGCTGAATTAACATCAAAAATTGAAGAGTTGAAAAAAGAAGTTGAAAATTTAGAAAAAGATGTTATGCAAAGCGAAGCTATGCTAATCGTAAATAAAGATGAAGAAACTAAGAAATTACATGAAGAAAATTTAGAACTCTTAGGCCAAAAAAAAGCTAAATTATCTGATCTGCTTAATGAAAAAACATTTAAAGACTTTCAAGCAAAAAATAAGAATTTAGTTCTAAGTGATTTAAATTTTGATGTTTATATGAAATCAGAACAAGAAAAATTAAAAAATCTTCAATATGCTGATGAAATTATTAAAAGAGAAAAAGAATTAAAAGATTTAGAAAACTATCATAAATATTTATATGGACATGATTTTGCTAAAGAACATCAAGAATTATTAGATAAAGCTGCTAAGTTAAAAGAAGAGCATAAATTGACTGAAGAAAAACTTAAGAACGCTAATGATAAGGCTGAACCTTTAAGAAAAGAGATGGACTACATTACTAACAGTAAAAAAGCCATTGGAAATTATGAAAGTGCTAAAGATAAACTTGATTTAATTAAAGATTTAGAAGCCAAAGCAATTAAAAACTTCAATGGAAAAGAATTTACATCTGAAGATATCAAAAAGTTCTTAGAAGAGCAAGAGGAATTCGAGATTTTAGCAGACGATTCTAACAAAGAAAAGATTATTGCTGCATTAATAACTGAGATTACTAACGCTTGTAAAAAACAAAAAGTTAGTAATGTTCGTAAAGACTGGAAAACTTATGCTAAATCTGCCGGCCTTGTAGCAGCAGGTATTGCTACCGGATTAGTATTGTCAAGCGTTCCTGGAGTTGGTACTGTCAGAATGATTTTTGCCGGTGCAAAGTTAGCTGGAAATGTCATTGATAAAGGAATTAATATCTATAATTCTAAACATAAAGATAAAGAACAAATTACAACTATTTCCGAAGTAATTAAAGCAGAAGCAAAGAAAATATTACCAGAAAAAATTCAAAGTGGCTTAAAGAAAATTGATGAAAAACTAAAGTATAAAAATATTAATCTCTTCCTAAATGGCGTATCAGTCGGTTATATAGCGGGTAATCTCGTAGAAATAGCGACTGGTAAGACAGTTTTTCAAAATATAGCTGATAAATTTAATTCACCCAAACCTATAATTGCTGAGAGTAATGCTTCATCTTTGGCTAGCAGTAGTTCTTCCAGTAGTTCTTCCAGTAGCCCCAATTTGGAATTTACCCAAGTTTCAGATTTAGATGCTCCAACCGATGTCATAACGTCTTTAAGTGTTGGCGATGTCTATGATTTAAGTAATATTCCTGATGGTTATGTTTACTCTGGCAGTAATAATGCTGTTAATCTACTTACGCAAGCTGGCAAAGCTGTCACTTTAGATAAAAAAGTTACTGTTAATGGGAAAGTTTGGTGTAGCTTTTTACAACCTGATGGTAAGGGCTATGCTTGGATACCTGAAGATGTTGTTAAATCTCTAGGAAAAGTAGCTAATGAAGTAGGAAAGGGGCTAGGGCGTTAATGAAAAATAGAATAATTAAAACTGATGATAAAACTTATTATGTTTTAGAAAAAATAACATTAGAAAATAAAAATTATGTTTTATTAACTGAGTGTGATTTAGATAAAGATGAAATTAATACTAATGATTTCTTAGTAAAAGGATTAGTAAGTGAAAATAGTTCCTTAAAATTATTAGCGCTTGAAGATGAAGAAGTTACCAAAATCGCACCTTTACTTATTCAAAAATATCGTGAAGAACAAGCTTAAAAAACTTGTTTTTTTCTTGTCAAAAAATTGCTCATCTTAGAAAAAATAATGCTATACTTATATTGTTAGGAGTATAGATATGAATAATAACAATAATAATATTAAAACTAATATAGATTATCAAAAAGAGTATTTAAATTTAGCAAAATGCACTAATGAAGAATTATTAAGAAAGTATGAAACTTCCGTGGATGGGCTAAGTACTAAAAAAGCTAGTAATATCTTAGAAACAGTAGGTCCCAATATAACTATTAAAGATAATAAAAAGAATCTCTTTAGCTTCGCTATTGCTTCTTTTAAAGATGAATTTATTCTAATTTTAATTTTCTTAGGTATTGTTAACTTCTTACTAAAAGATACTTTGGGTAGTATTATTATTTTTTTAATTGCTATTATAAGTGCCTGTATTCGTTTTTGGGAAGATTATTCGATTTATAAATTTAATCAAAAATTAAAAAAGAAAGTAACGACAAAAGTCATTGCTATTCGTAGTAAAATCCCTACCGAAATTAATATTACTGAAATTGTCCCTGGTGATATTATAAAACTTAATGCCGGTTCGATTATTCCTGCTGATATTAAAATTCTTGAAAGTAAAGATTTATTTCTTAATCAAGCTAACTATACTGGTGAAAGCATCCTAGTTGAAAAAATACCATCCTTAGAAAATGATAGTTCTAATTTGTTTGATATTTCTAATATTGCCCTCATGGGGAGTAATGTCGTCAGTGGTCTTGGGACTGGTTTAGTTTTAAAAACTGGCCTTGCTACTTATTTAGGAAATGTTGGGAAAAAGATAAAATTTACTAAAGATAATACCAATTTCCAAGAAGGAATTAAAAGTATTTCTAAATTACTAATTAAATATATGATAGTAGTTTGTCTTTTTGTCATTATTGTTGATGGCCTTATTAAACAAAATTTTAGTGAAGCTCTTCTTTTTGCTTTATCCGTAGCGGTTGGTATTACTCCTAGTATGTTACCAATGATAGTTAATGTTAACCTTTCTAAAGGTAGTAAGCGTTTAGCGCAAAAAGATGTCTTGGTTAAAGATATATCTTCTATTCAAAATTTAGGCTCTATAGATATTTTATGTACTGATAAAACTGGTACCTTAACAGAAAACAAAATCGTTTTGGAAAAGCATATCGATGCGACTGGTTTAGAAAGTAAAAATGTTTTAGAATATGCTTATCTTAACAGTACCTATAGTACCGGCATCAAAAATTTGGTCGATAAAGCCATTATTGCATATGGCACTAAAAATAAAATAAACTCTTTAACTACTAAATATGAAAAAATCGATGAGATTCCTTTTGATTATACCAGAAGGAAACAAAGTGTTGTTGTCAAAAATAAAGATAGTTATCTCATGATTACTAAAGGCGCTTTAGAAGAAGTTTTAGCCAATTGTAAAGTGGTAAAAATAGAGCAAGACAATATTTTACTAACTAAAAAGATTAAGGAAAAAATTACGAGCAAAGCCGAAGAAATGGCTAATTTGGGAATGCAAGTTATTGCTATAGCAATAAAAAATACCTATCCAGCTCCCGAAAAATTTAATTCTTCTTATGAAAAAGATTTAATCTTCGTTGGTTTTGTTGCTTTCTTAGACGAACCTAAAAAAGGAGTTAAAAATACTTTAAATAATCTAAATAAAATTAATGTTAAGGTAAAAATATTAACTGGGGATAATCCATATGCTACTAAAAATATTTGTTCTTTAGCAGGTCTTAATAGTACTAATATCCTATTAGGCAGTGATATCGATAAAATGACTGATGAAGAATTAAAGAATAGACTAGACACAACGGACGTTTTTGCTAGAATGAACCCTCTTCAAAAAGAAAGGATAGTCTCTCTTTACAAAAAAAGTGGCCATGTTGTCGGCTATATGGGCGATGGAGTTAATGACGCTCCGGCTTTATCTAGTGCTGACGTTGGCATTTCTGTTAATACCGCTGCCAGTATTGCGAAAGAAACAAGTGATATTATTCTTTTGAAATCGGGTTTAAATGTTATTTATGATGGTATTTTAGAAGGACGCAAAGTTTATGGCAATATTATTAAGTATATGAAAATGGCTTTAAGTGGTGATTTAGGAGATGTTATCAGCATCATGCTTGCTAGCATTTTCTTACCATTCTTACCGCTTATTCCTATTCAAATGTTAATCCAAGATTTTATTTATGATTTCTCGCAATTAGGTATTCCAAATGATAATGTTGACTCTGACTATTTAATTACTCCTAAAAAGTGGAATGTTAAAAGTATTTCACGTTTTATGATAATAATGGGACTTACCAGTAGCGTTATTGATATTTTGGCTTTTTTATTATTCTTATTTGTCTTTAAATATAATACTCCTGATAAAGCTGCCTATTTTCAAACGGCTTGGTTTGTAACTTGCTTAGTTACTGAATTAACTATTATTTATAATATTCGGACTGCAAAAATTCCTTTTATGGAGTCTAACGCTTCTAAAAAGCTCAATATCTTAATTATTTTTTCCCTTCTTTTAACAATAATTATGCCCCTTCTTTTAAGGCCAATTAAGTCCTTTAATTTTGTTAAGCTTCCCTTTTATTTTTATCTTTGTTTATTTGCTTTAGCTAATCTTTACTTTCTTTTAGTTTTAATTGTTAAAAAATTGTATATTCATAAATATGGAGAATGGTTATGAGTAGTATTGAAAATTTATTAGATAGTTTAAATAAATCTGAATTTCGGGGTTCCTTTCATCTCAATCAGCAAATGAAAAATTATGTTAAAGAGAAGGGGATATCTAAAATTGAGGCTGACGCTTATTTTCTCATCAAACAACGCCTAGCGCCGGCTAATCCCAAAAATGATGGTAAGCAAACGCCAATGCGCCAAGTTCATCCAGTGTTTATTGCCGAGCATGCTTGTGGGTGTTGCTGTCGTGGCTGTTTAGAAAAAATTCATCATATTCCAAAAGGCCGAGAATTATCTTCTCAAGAAATTGATTATATTATTAAAGTTTTAATGACTTGGATTATAAGAGAAATTAAATCATCTTGAGGTGATAAAAATTATCTGTTAAAATAAGATTAGATGAAAGTGAGTGTTTATATGAAAAATTTTACTAATCCGGTGATTTCTCGGGAATTTAGAAGTCATTACCAAAAGATAGTAATTGGGATTTTACTAATTATCTTAGGAATAGTTTTTATTATTTTAGGTAACAAGGTAACTGATGAAGCTCATAAAGTAATGCCTAGTATGCATGATGTCATTACTAAGGAAAATAATAAAGACGGAGTTTTAACCTATATTGACAGTACTAATTATCCTTATCTTTTTGCTGGCTATGATGGTGAGGCTTCTAAATATTACTTTATTCAAGATAATAATTATATTTATGTTGCTTATATGGATGAAGAAACCAGTAATCGTTTGAGTGATGATAGTCTATATACTGATAATAAGTCAGAAAAGTTAATTGGTATTTCTACTTTAACTCCAACAGATGTTAAGAAAATTGCCATTAGTACCTATAATGACATTTTTCCTGATAATCAAATAACTATTGCTGATTATGACTCTTATTTTGGCAGTGTTTACCTTGATATGACTTCTTCTGATACTGATGTTGCATTCTTTCAATATTTCATTGCTTCTTTAGGATTTATTACGGGTATTTTCTTTCTTTGTCTAGGATTTATTAGCAATTATCGTTTTAAAAAGAATGTGAAGAAAATGTCCTTGGAGCAAATAAGAGATATTGATACTGAGACTTTAAATAAAGATTCTTTCTACTACGATAAATTGCATATGTATTTAACACCTAGTTACATTGTCTTGATGAATGGTACTTTTAAAGTTATCCCATATGCCGATATTATTTGGCTATATCCTTTCGAACAGAGAGTTAATGGCATTAAATCATCTAAATCGATTATGGCAGTTACTAAAAATGGTAAAACAGTCAATATTGCTACTGTTCCTGCTATTACTAAAGGCAGAATGGAAATGTTCGATGAAATATTTAATACTATTGCCAATAAAAATAAAGAAATGTTAATTGGATATACAAGTGAAAATGCTAAACTAATTAAAGAACAAATTAAATTAAATAAAAGAAAATAAATGAAAATAACAAAAATCTAAGAGTTAATCAGAAATCTGCAGTCAACTATTTATTAGTTGGCTTTTTGCATTCATAAAAAAAGAAACCTCGTTATGAAGTTTCTAATTTTCACTAGTACTACAAGTCTCAGCAATCGTAAAGGTTCTGGAAGTACTATAAGTCTTACCGTTGTAACTAACATTATAAGTTATTTTATATTTGCCTTCTAAAGATAAATTAATTCTATTTACTTTTTCATTAGTTTCTGTGTTAACAATTGTACTATCTAATATTTTAAGATCATCAGTTACATTATTACCATTAATATCAGTAGCTGTAATGGTTGTGTTGTCATTATAATATGAAGTATTATTTATCTTGCTACGGCATTCATCTTGAGAAGAAATTTTTAAAGAAATCTCTCCCGCCGTCGAAGTTCCACTACCAGCTATAATTTTTAAATAGTCAGAAGCATTAGTTTTAAAGATAGAGTAGTTAGCTTGAACTACAAAAGTATAGTTACCCGAACCATTATCTTGGAATGTATAGTTAGGGTCTTTTGTTTCTGCTAAGAATTGTAAAGAACCATTGCTTTGTTGTAAATAAATCGAATATCTTACTTCACCAATTGATTGATTATTGTAAGAAAGACGAGCTTCATAGTACTTATTAGCACTTATTTTATAGTTTTCGTTGAAATAACTTTGCAAGTAACTATTATCAATAGCTTTCGGCGTACTTATTGGGTTCCATGATAAGTAGATAGTTGAACCATTAGCAGTTGCTTTCCCATTAGTTGGCGCCTCTAACTTTTGATATCTGAATGAAGTTTCAGTTGGCTCTGTTCCTTTCTTAAATAGTTCTGTCATGCGCATATTGCTTGGTGTATATTCACTTGGAAGTTGTAATGGCATTGTTTCTTTTTCAACTTCGACTTCCACAACACTGCTAGGTTTTTCAAAACGTGAATTCTTTTTGAATACTTTTTTAGCCACGCCAGACATTAAGGCATTCTTAACACTTAAAGCCCCATTCATTGTTGTATAAGCATCTTTATATAGTTTGTCATAGCCATACCACATACTGATGGAATAATCAGGTGAATAGGAAACAGTCCAGTTATCACGAGATGGTAGAGTTTTGATACCTAAGGCACTAACGGCATTACCATCATAAGTGGAAGTACCAGTTTTAGCAGCAATATCAGTTCCACTAACGCTATAAGAACCACCAACTCTGTAAGAAGAATGAGCGGTAACTAAAATATTATTTATCATATAAGCCGTTGAATCACTCATAACTTTTTCTTTTTTATACTTGTTTTCATATTCTTCACCGCTATCAATAAATTCGATTTTAGTAAATGTATAAGGCTCTATATAGTAACCACCTCTAGCAAATGTGGCATATGCTGCTGACATTTGAACGGCAGATACGGTATCGAAAGACCCAATGGAAGCTGACTCGTATAGAGTATCACCATAATTAATACCTAAGCTATTAACAAAACTACTAATTTTGGCTTTATCTACTGATTGAAAAGCTTGTAGGGCAGGAATATTTCTTGAACGTGATAGAGCAACACGCATAGTAATCATTCCTAAATATTTACTGTCAGAGTTTTTGATTGATTGTCCATTAGAATAAGACATTGGTTCATCTAAATAATATGTACCAGTCGAGGCATTACCATATTCAATAGCAGGACCATAATCAATGATTGGCTTCGCCGTTGAACCTGGTTGATATTTTTCTAAAGTAGCACGATTTAACTGTTGGACGCCACTTTGATTACGTCCTCCATATAAAGCAATAATTGAACCATCACTAACACTAGTAACAACCATTGATAACTGCTCTTTAGTATTTTTCCATTTGTAGTATGTATTAGTATTACCAGCCGTATTTAATTCATCTTGAATAGTTGTATCTAAGGTAGTATAAATCTTCATCGGTACTTTAGCCGGGTCTTTACCTGTTTTTTCAATAACGTCATTTTGAACAGTATCAACAAACCATTGATATTTACTCAAGCCATCATCAACATTTTGATTAAGCAATGATTCTACAGGAATACTTTTGGCATCATTTAATTGGTCTTCTGTAATATAACCGTGACGATACATTAAATTTAAGACCGTGTTACGTCTTGACGTACAGTTTTCAATATTTTTAAAAGGATCATAAGTGGATGGAGCATTAAATATCCCTGCAAGAATAGCGGCTTCTGGTAGAGAAATATCCCTAACACTTTTGCCAAAATATCTTTGGGAAGCTTGTTCAATTCCATATGTATTATTTGAGCCTAGCCAAGGAGTATTAACGTAAAACTCGATAATTTCTTCTTTAGTATACTGCTTTTCGACTTTAAAAACAGCCATGTAAATATCGGTAAATTTACGAATAATACCTTTAATACCTTCCGCATCTTTTCGGTCTGTGAAGGCCATACCAACTACCTGCATGGTAATTGTTGAGGCGCCACCAGCTTTAGAGTTTCCCGCAACTTGGCCTAGAGAAGCTTTCATAAAACGAGCGATATCAAAGCCATCGTGTTGAAAGTATCTTGAATCTTCCGTGGCGACAATGGCATCAACTAAAACTTGTGGTAACTCATCATAAGTAACTAACTGCCTATTTTGAGCCCCTAAACGACCAATTTCAGTGCCATTTTTCGCATAAAGAATTGAAGAACTTGTGTTATATAGTCTATCCGTATCAAACTTTGGCGCTGAAGTAATAATATAGATAATTCCAAATAGACCTAGTATCATGATACCAATCAATAAAACTAAGATTAAACTTAAAATAATGTGTCTATTTTGATGCTTTCTTTTTTTACGGTAGCTATTTTGAGTTTCCATTTTTGTTTTAATATTACTAATATTCCTTTGTATTTTTCTTTTGGTATTACTTGATTTTTTCATAATCCATCTCCTTAATTAGCATATCTACACACTTAATATAATCAAGTGGGGGTATATAGCCTTCTTTAATTTTTAAACTATTTTCTAGTATATATGAATAGGGTATTGACTTTCTTACATTATTGTCGATGAAGTTAACAATCTTTTTAGCACTTAATGTGAAATATTCATTATTCATCTTAATAATTAAAAAAGCAATGCCGCCATGTTTATCAATTCTTCTTATATGTTCCAACTGATGTGGGTGAATGTTAGATAGGGGGAATGCCGTTTTACTTAAAGTTTCTTTGGCGTCAAAATCAACGTAGTAACCCTTATAAATGCCATTATAATCTAGTGTTGATTGACTTTTAAAATAAGCTTCCTTAATTACTTGCTTATTGTTTTCAAATTTAACTTTGTTAATACCTATGGGCGTTGGTTTTTTATAAATAACTGCAATATCTTTTTCCAAATAATAATTATTAGTTTCATTTAATAAAGTTTCTAAATCCATGCCTCGGTTAGCATAACCGTGTTTACTGGGAACATATTCTTTTTTTATTCCTGGGTAATTCACTTGTATCACCACAAACATTATACTATAGTTTACTTCTCTTTTGTAGTTTTTTCGCTTTTAATTTACAATTATTGTGCTATCATATATACTAATATATCCTAAGTAAATAGGGTTTTCATTATTATATATGTCCTTTAAATTGTCTTTTTAAATTTAATTTAGGATTAGAATTTTTCTGGAATTTCTTTCAAAAATCATCAAGAAAAAGTATATTTTTAAAGCTACCTATGGTAAAATAAGTTACGAAATAAAAAGCACATAAAAATTAGATTGGCGAGGTTATTATGTTAAAAATAGAAAATTTAAGTTTACAAGTTGAAGATAAAATCCTTTTAGAAAAATTTAATTTGGAAATTAAAGCTGGGGAAATTCATGCTATTATGGGACCTAATGGTATTGGCAAGTCTAGTATTTGTAAGGCTATAATGGGAGATAGTAAATATGTGGTTACTAATGGTACCATAAGTTATAATGGCGAAGATATTACCAGCGTGGCTCCTGATTTAAGAGCTAAGATGGGTATTATGCTAATTAGTCAAAGTCCTCTAGCTATTGAAGGGGTCAGCAACGCTGATATGCTTAGAATGGCTTTGGCTAATAGAGAAGGACATTCTGTTGATTTATATAAATTCAATAAGAAAATACAAGAAGTTTGCCGCCGCCTAGAAATACCTGCTTCCTTTATTCATCGTAATATAAATGATGGCATGAGTGGTGGTGAACGTAAGAAAAATGAGCTTATGCATATGTGGATGCTTGAACCAAGTCTTTTAATTCTTGATGAATTGGATAGTGGTTTGGATGTTGATGCCTTAAAAATTTGTGCCAATTCTATTATGGATTATTATCATGCTAAGAATGAGGCTATTAGTATCCTAATTATTACTCATCATAGCAACATTTTAGATATTATTAAACCGAACTATGTTCATATTATTAAAGATAAACATATTAGCTTTACGGGTGACGTTACCGTGGCTAAAGAAATAGAAGCAAACGGTTTTAATACTAATCTAGGACAAATGTTATAAGAGGTTTAAAAAATTATGAATAAATTAATAGTGAAAGACAGCAATGTAAATATCAGTAATTCATATTATGAAGTAGATATTAAAACAACCACATTAACCCTAGAAATAAGTGGCACTGTTTGTATAAAAGATTTTAACAATAATACTGATTTAGACCTTAAAATAATTATGGCTCCAGATAGTAAACTCTTATATAACCGCTATAATGAGTCCGTAAATAACTTTAATCTTGATGTAGAGATGACTTCTAATTCTTATATAGAATTTAATTATAGTCTTAAAACTAAAACGGCTAGTAATATCAATTTAGATGCTAATATTAGTGGTAATAATAATACTTCTCATATTAATTTTCACGGTTTAACTATGGATGAAGGACGAATTTATAGTAATGCTACTTCTAAAGTTGATGAAAATACTAAGAATAATGAAATTTTGGAAAATTTACGTATTATAGCATTAAATGATACCGAAAACGAAATAATTCCTAACTTATTAGTTCGTAGTGATAATGTCAATGCAATTCATAATACAACGATAAGTAGCCTTGATAAGGATTATTTGTTTTATTTAAATAGTAAAGGCCTTGATAATGCTAGTGCTGCTAAATTGATTACTGATGGTTTTTTAAAGAGTATTTTAAAAGAGAGTATAAAATAGGAGGTTTATATGCACAGAGAAGATTTTCCTTTTCTTTTTAACAATATAATATATTTAGATAATGGGGCTACTACCTTAAAGCCTTTAAGCGTCGTTAAAAAAATAGAAGAATACTATACAGAATATACGGCTAATGCTCATCGGGGCGACTACAAGACGTCATTGAAAGTTGATACCGAGTATGAACTGGCTCGCAATAAAGTCCAAAAATTTATTAATGCCAAAAGTCGCAAAGAAATCGTTTTTACCAGTGGGGCTACTGAGTCTCTTAATTACATAGCTACGGGTTTCTTTTCCAATATTTTAGAACCAGGTGATGAGATTTTAATTACTAAATCTGAGCACGCTTCTAATGTTTTACCATGGTTTCGTCTAGCTAAAGAGTTAAATTTAAAGGTAAATTATATTCCTTTAGACTCTAATTATTATGTAACTTTAGAAAATGTTCAAAAAAGTATTACTAAGGATACTAAAGTTATTTCCTTAGCCATGGTAACTAATGTTATTGGGGACTTACGACCTATTAAAGAAATTGCCAAAATGGCTCACGAAGTAGGAGCTTTTCTGGTAGTTGATGGTGCTCAAAGTGTTCCTCATATGAAAACAGACGTTCAAGATTTAGATTGCGATTTTTTAGCTTTTTCTGGTCATAAATTATGTGGACCCACTGGTATTGGCGTTCTTTATGGTAAAGAAGAGCTTTTACAAAACATGGAACCAGTTAACTTAGGTGGGGGCATGAATGAGTCTTTTGATAATATTAATGAAGTTTATTTAAAAGACTTGCCAACCCGTTTGGAAGCCGGAACGCCCAATATTGCTGGGGCAATTGGCCTTGGAGCTGCTATCGACTATTTAACTAATCTTGGCATGGATAATATTTATGCTCATGAACGCGAACTACGTAATTATTTAGTCAATAAACTAGTTAATCTTAAGCACATCGATATCATCAATTTAGAGTCAGATACGGGAATAGTTGCTTTTAATGTTGATGGAATATTTTCTCAAGATGTAGCTGTTTATTTAGATAAATATAATATTTGTGTTCGTGCAGGTAATCACTGCGCTAAAGTTTTAAAAGACGCTATAGGTGTTAAAAATACTTGCCGCATTAGTTTATATCTTTATAATACTAAAGAAGAAATTGATCGTTTAGTAGAACTATTAAGTGATAAAAATAGAATATTAAAAGAGATGATATAATGAATAATGAATTAAGAAGAGAAATTATCATGGATAATTATATGTATCCATATCATAAAGAAGTACCAAGTAAAAAAGAAGAGTACATAAAAGTAAATTCTAATAACGAATCGTGTATTGATAATATTGATATGTATTTAAAAATTGAAGATAATATCATTAAAAAAGTTTATTTTGATGGTGAAGCTTGCGCTATTTCTACTTCCGCTACTTCGGTTATGATTAAGCTTTTAGAAAATAAAAGTTTAGATGAAGCTTTAAGATTAAGTGAAGAATATGAATCTATGATTGAAGATGGAACCGAGTCAGAAGACTTAGAAGAGGCTCTAGCGTATGGTGAAATTTATAAACAGCAAAACCGTAAACACTGTGCTATGTTACCTTGGTTAGGTTTAAAAAAAGCTATCTTAAACTATAAAAATTCTCCTGAAAAGTAGAGTTTTTTTTCTAAAATAAAGTTATTTTGTTTATAATAAAAGTGGTGATCATAATGAAATATTATCTTAAGAATAATCGTTTAATTAACTCTATAGCCCTCATCATAATTATTTATTTTTTACATGCTTATGAGTATATGGAGGCTCTTTCTTTTCGAACTGGTCTTTATTTTTGGGAGTTTTCTAAAAATATTACTGCTAGTTTAGATGTTATTTTCTTAAAATTAAATACTTTTACTTATTTAGAAAAGGGGATATTTATCGGTACTATAGTTTATCTTTTGAATGCTCATCGTTTTGAAAAGACCAATCTTCCTAAAAGATATCAAGATAATAAATTACCATTTCTGTTAATTAGTATAATTCTTTTCGTTTTTCTAATTTGTTTTAGCTTCATTAGTACCTTTAATTTTACTTTTCTCAAATATATATTTCTATTTCTGCTAAATTTATATCTTTATATTAATTTTCTTAATTATTTAAGTGCCTTTATAACTAAGAAATATTTGTTAAAGAAGGTAAGATATCTAGTGGAGATAATTACTTTTTCATTTCTCTTACTCGAAATTTTATTAGGAAGATTCTTATCTTTTAGCCTTTTTTTCAATACCAATGTCTTTAGCACTATTGTTCTTATTCTTCTAAATATTTTAACCATTAGAATTGTAAAAAAGAACGGTTACTAGTTGCCAAACTAAGCATTAATATTTATAATAGAAGGCATTGTGAAAGAAGAAGATTTATGGCAACAATAAGTACAGATATAACAAATATTCCTTTAAGAAAAATTTTTAAAACGGTTGATGATGATACTTTTAAAACTGCTCTTGTTAGTCTAAGTAAGAAAGAATTAACTCTTTTAAAAAGAATATATGGTAAAACTTATGAAGAGTTAAATGTTATTCCTTTAAGTACCGGAGAAACTAAAGATTTATTAGAGTTATTAAACACGAAAATGCCTGAGAAATTCCAGATGATTTCGGAGTATAAGCAAAAAGAGAAACAAAAAAAAGCCCATGATGATTACTTTGCTTTAGCAAGAAAAGCTAAGGGATATGACCCCAGACTTTGGGAGTCGCTTTTTAATTTTTTAAATAGTGAAACCTATCAGGAAATGCTACGTCTTTTAGAGCCCAAAGAAATTATTATTTTTGCCTTGCGTTATGGCATTATTAAAAGTCAATATGATACCAAAAGTATTGCCTATCTTTTAGATACAGATGAAAAGTTTATTACTAACACTTTAAAGCTTATTCATACTAAATTAGGGCTAAAAAACATTTAAATCAAATAAAAAGCCTGAAAAATAGGGAAGAAACTTGCGTATACCAAATAAAAGTAATATAATTGTTTTATTGTCAAGGAAGGATTATGTATGATAGATATTAAATTAATTAGAGAAAATAAAGAACTTGTTAAAGAAAATATAAAGAAGAAATTTCAAGATGAAAAACTACCCCTAGTTGATGAAGTTTATGATTTTGATATTAAAGTTCGTGAAACTCAAACCAAAAAAGATGGTTTAAAAGCCCAAAAGAATAAGTTGAGTGGTGAAATTGGTCTTTTGATGCGTGATAAAAAACAAGATGAAGCCAATAAAATAAAAGGACAAATTAAAGAAATGGATGCTGAAATTAACTCTTTAGAAGAAGAACAAACCAAGTTAAATAGTGAAATTCGTAAACGTATGTTAGTTATCCCTAATATTATGGATGCTTCTGTTCCTATTGGCAAAGATGATACTTTTAATGTGGAAGTAGAACGTTTTGGCGAGCCAGTAGTACCTGATTATGAAATTCCTTATCATGCTGATATCATTGAAAATTTAAATGGTATGGATAAGGCTTCAGCTGGGCGTACTAGTGGGGAAGGTTTTTATTACTTGACTGGTGATATTGCTAGACTTCATGAAGCTATGCTTGCTTATGCTAGAGACTATATGATTAATAAAGGCTTTACTTTCTGCATTCCACCATTTATGATTCATGCCGACGTTGTAACCGGCGTTATGTCATTTCCCGAAATGGAAGCCATGATGTATAAAATTGAAGGGGAGGATTTATACTTAATCGGTACTTCTGAACATTCTATGATAGGACGTTTTAAAGACCAAATTATTAAAAAGAGTGATTTACCAATTAGACTTACTTCATATTCACCATGTTTCCGTAAGGAAGGTGGCTCCCACGGTTTAGAAGAAAGAGGCTTATACCGTGTTCATCAGTTTGAAAAACAAGAAATGATTGTTCTATGTGAACCAGAAGAGTCAATGAATTATTATAACCAAATGTGGAAATATACTGTTGAAATATTCAGAAATATGGACGTTCCTGTTCGTCAATTGGAATGCTGTTCAGGTGATTTGGCCGATTTGAAAGTTAAATCTTGTGATGTTGAGGCCTGGAGTCCAAGACAAAAGAAGTATTTTGAAGTTGGTTCATGTTCTAACTTAGGGGATGCTCAAGCTAGACGCTTAGGTATCAGAGTTAAAGGAGATAACGGCACATATTTCTTACATACCCTAAACAATACTTGCCTAGCTACTCCAAGAGGGCTTATTGCCGTAATTGAAAATAATTATCAAGAAGATGGTAGTGTTAAAATACCTAAAGTCCTTCAACCATATATGGGTGGTTTAGAAGTAATTAAACCTAAAAACAAATAACAATTAAGAAACAAAAAAATTAACTTATAATAAAAATATATGATATACTAGAAAAGTATTAAAAAGTTTTGATTAAGAAGTAGTAATAACAATTAACTTGATTTTTAGAGATTAATTCAATTTGGTGGAAGAATTAAAATTAAGTTGTTATGAATTCACCTTATGAACTGGAGAAATCCCGCAGAGTTTGCGTTATCAAAAAGAGTTTAAATTAAGGTGGTACCACGGTTCTTACGTCCTTTAGAGGAGGTAGGAACTTTTTTAATTAAAACAAAGTAAAGGAAGGAAATAAGTATGCAAGAAAAGATAGAAAATATTAAAGAAACTATTTTAAATAACCTAAAAACTATTAATGATATTAATAGTTTAACTGAACTCAAAAATAAGTATTTATCTAAAAAAGGAGAAATATCTGGATTACTTGCTAATTTGGGAAATTTAGATATTGAAGAAAGAAAAGCCTATGGTAGCTTAGTAAATACTTTAAAGCAAGAAGTAACCAAATTGATTAGTGATAAAGAAACTTCTATTAAAGAAGAAATCTTAAATAAAAAGTTAGTAAGTGAAGATATTGATATAACTTTGCCAGCCACTAAAATTCCTGTTGGGTCTCCTTGTATTTTAGAAAAATTAATTCTTGATGTCGAAGAAATCTTCATGAGTATGGGTTATGACGTTGTAGATGGCCCAGAAATCGAACTTGATAAATATAACTTTGAAATGTTAAATTTACCTAAAGGTCATCCAGCAAGAGATGCTCAAGACACCTTCTATGTTAAGGGTGAAGAACTGCTTCTAAGAAGCCAAACTTCTCCAGTTCAAGTTAGAACTATGTTAAAGGGAGAAGGTAAGAAACCTATTCGAGTTATTTGTCCAGGGAAGACTTACCGTCGTGATGATGATGATGCAACTCATTCTCATCAATTTACGCAAATTGAGGGGCTACTAGTAGATAAGAATATCTCTTTAAGTGATTTAAAAGGTACGATTGACTTAGCCGCTAAGAAGTTATATGGCATTGATACGAAGACTCGTTTTCATCCGAGCTATTATCCATTTACGGAGCCTTCAGTAGAGGTTGATATCACTTGCTGCAATTGTCATGGGACTGGTTGTAATGTCTGCAAACAAACCGGCTGGGTTACCGTTTGCGGTGCTGGTATCGTTCATCCTAATGTCTTAAAAATGGCAGGGTATGATCCAAAAGAGTGGAGTGGCTTTGCCTTTGGTTTCGGGGCTGAACGTTTAGCCATGATTAAATATGATATTAATGACTGTCGAGTTTTTTACAACAACGATTTAAGAGAAGTCAAAGTATTCGATAGAAAGGAAAAAGAAAATGATTAGTTTAGAATGGGTTAGTGATTATATTGATATTAAAGACCAAGATTTAAAAGAATTAGCTGTTAAAATAACTAAAGCGGGTATTAATGTGGAAAAGGTTATTTCTAATGATATTTCCGGCCTTGTTATTGGCGAGGTTAAAGAATGCGTGCCTCACCCTAATTCTGACCATATGCACATCTGTGAGGTTGATGTCGGGCAAAATAAACTTGTTCAAATAGTATGTGGTGCTCCTAATGTTAAAGTAGGCATTAAGACAATTGTAGCTTTAGAAGGCACTAAATTACCAGCGGGAGTTATTAAAAATACCGAACTACGCGGGGTTTCTTCTAATGGTATGCTTTGCGCTTTATGTGAGGTAGGGTTGGAAGAAAATACTAAAGAAAATTATGCCAAGGGTATTTTTATTGCTCCTGAAAACTTAAAAAATGGAGCTCCGGCTATTCCGGCTTTAGGTTTAGAGACGACTTTATATGAGTTAGATATTCATAAACACCGTAATAATGACTGCTATTATCATATTGGCTTTGCCTATGAAATTGCCTCTATTTTAAATCGCAAAGTTACATTGCCAGATATGTCTTATCAAACTAATAATGATAATGTTAATAATTATATTTCTGTAGAAGTAGATACATCTAAGTGTCCATATTACACCGGACGTATGGCTACTAATTTAACTATTAAAGAAAGTCCTGATTTTATTAAAAAGAGACTACTGGCGGCCGGTATGCGTCCTATTAACAATGTTGTTGATATTTCTAACTATGTCATGCTAGAATTCGGTCAACCTCTTCATTTCTTTGATAAAGATTCTATAGGTGGCAATATAGTAGTTCGCAATGCTTATGAAGAGGAAAAATTAGTCACTTTGGATAACAATGAAAGAATTTTAAAGACTAGTGATATTGTTATTACGGATGGTGAAAAGTCCTTATGTTTAGCCGGCATCATGGGTGGTTTAAATACCGAAGTTACTGAAAATACCAAGAATATTTTTATTGAAGCCGCCATCTTTGATAATATTAGTATTCGTAATACTGCTAATCGCCTAAGCTTAAAGAGTGAAGCCTCTATCCGTTACGGTAAGGGGTTGGCTTATGAATATACTGATTATGCTTTAAATAGAGCTTGTCATTTATTAGAAAAATATGCCAATGCGACTATTTTAGCGGGTACTGTTAAATACGATAAACTAGATAAAACTCCCAAAGTTGTAACTTTTAAAGAAGACGATATTAGTAAACTTTTAGGAATTGATATAAAGCCAAAAGATATTGAGCATGAACTTAATAGATTGGAATTTCCTTACGAATTTAACAATAATTGTTTTACAGTAACAATTCCTAATCGTCGTTTAGATATTGACCCTAATGTCAATGATATTGCTGAGGAAATCGTCCGTCTTTATGGATATGAAAACTTAGCTTGTACTTTACCTAAAGTTGAAATAAAACAAGGAGAATATAAAGGCGACGTTAAATATCGTAAAATCATTGCCAGTCGACTTCGCTCCCTAGGCCTTACAGAAACTAGAACCTATACTTTAACTGCACCTAGTATGGCTAGTACCTTTAATTATGAAAATAAGAACCATTTAAATTTGCCTAATCCAATGAGTATTGATAAATCTGTTTTACGTACATCTTTAATTCCTAGTATGTTAAATGTTTATAATTATAATAAAGCTCGTAAAGTTGATAATATGTTCCTTTATGAAATTAGTAAAACTTATGATATAAACTATGTTGAAGAAAGTAAGATTGCCATTTTAATGAAAGGCAATTATATGCTTAATACAGCTACTAAAGTTAGCGTGCTTTGTGACTTCTATTTAATTAAAGGCATTGTTGAGAACCTGCTTGATTACTTAGGCTTCCAAGACCGTTATCATTTTGTAAAAAATGAAGTAGATGGTATGCACCCTAAAAGAAGTGCCAAGATTTATTTAGATGATGTCTTCCTAGGAGTTATTGGTGAAGTTCATCCAAGTCTATGTAAAGATGAAATCTATGTTTGTGAACTTTCTTTAAATAAATTAATGCAAGAAATAAAACCACTTAAGTATGTAGCGGCATCTGTTTATCCAGAAATTGTTAAAGACGTTGCTTTTGTTGTCGATAAGACGTTACCAGTTGAAGAAATTATGAAAGAAATTAAAAAAGTTGGTCAAGATTTATTAACTAATATTAGCATTTTTGATGTTTATACAGGACCAAACGTATTGGAAACAGAAAAGTCTGTAGCTTTCAAATTAACTTTTCAATCCAAAGAACGAACTCTTCAAGAAGAAGAAGTTATGAGTATTTTTGAAAGTATAATGACATCTGTTAAAACAAGATTTAACTGCAAAGTTCGTGACAACTAAGAAAAGATAAGTGCATAAAAAGAAAAAAATCCATTTAAAGAAGAAATATAATCTTTGAAAATATGGATTTTTTTCGTATTTTGAATTAAAAATCTTGTAAAATATTAATGAAATTGATACTATATAACTTAGTTATAAATGGATGTGGTTATATGAATAATTATCTACCAGTGATGATGCTAAAAGACTTAATCATTCTGCCAAACCAGGAAATTAAAGTTGAAACGAGAAAAGATGACCTTTTAATCGCTGTTTCTAATAAGCACCACAATGGAAATCTCTTGTTAGTTTGTCCAAATGACACTTTGGAAGAAGAACCAAGTATTAATGATTTACCAACAATTGGAGTTATTGGCATTATTAAAAATATTATTGACTTACCAAATGGTAATATCCGCCTTACTATATTGGGAACTACTAGAGTCAAAATTGAAAAATATAATAATTTAGAAGATAATAAAAATATTTTAATGGCCAGTATCACATCTATTACCGACAATAAAACGGATATTGTTTCCGAAACTGCTTTAAAAAGAAAATTAATTAAAACTTTAACCACTTATATTAATATTTCCCATACCATTTCCAATAGCGTTCTATCCCAAATTGCCCAAATCAATGATTTAAATAAGTTAACAGATATCGTAACAACTTTTATTCCTCTTTCTTTTGAGAAAAAAGTTAACTATATGAATGAATTAGATCCTCTAAAAAGAGCTACTAATTTGATTTATGATATTTCTGTCGAGATTGAAGTTTGTGAATTAGATGAAAAAATTGAAGATACTCTAAGAGAAGAAATGGAGTCTAATCAAAGAGAATTCATTTTAAGAGAAAAAATTAAGCAAATTAAGAAAGAATTAGGTGATGATAAAGACACCGATTCTGTTAAAGATGAATATTTGACGAAGTTAGATGACTTAGTTTTAAGTGATACTACCAAGACCAAACTGGTTTTAGAAATCAAAAAACTAGATTATTTGCCAGAAGGTCATCCAGAACGGGCCGTAGTTCAAAATTATTTAGATACAATTCTAAATTTGCCTTGGAATAAAGTTAAACCCGAAGAGACTGACTTAGAGAAAATAAAAAAAAGTTTAACTAAGAGTCATTATGGTCTAAATAATATCAAAGACCGTATTATTGAGTATGCCGCTTTAAAAAAGCGAAATCCTTATCTTAAAAATCCGGTTATCTGTTTAGTAGGAGCCCCCGGCGTCGGTAAAACTTCTATTTCAATTGCTATTGCTAAAGCTCTAAATCGAGAATTTTATAAATTAAGTGTCGGTGGTCTTAGTGATACCTCTGAATTAATGGGTAACCGAAGAACTTATTTAGGCAGCAATATGGGTAAAATCATGCAAGCTATCAAAAAATGTGACTGCAAAAACCCCGTTATTTTAATTGATGAAGTCGATAAAATGCTTAAAAATTATAATGGGGACCCGGCTGCTGCTTTATTAGAAATTGTTGACCCTGAACAAAATTATCTTTTTACTGACAATTATTTAGAAGAGCCCTTTGATTTATCCAATGTTATGTTTATTATGTCCGCTAATGACATTGAAAATATTCCGCCAGCTTTATTTGATCGTTTAGAAATTATTGAACTAGCTAGTTATACTCTCGAAGAAAAAATTGACATTGCTAAGAAATACTTAATACCTAATATTTATAAAAATTATCTTCTTAATACTAGGGACTTGAAAATAAGTGATGATGTTATCAAAGAAATAGTTAACTCTTATACTAAAGAAGCTGGTCTACGAGAACTAAAAAGAACATTAGAACAATTAATTAGGAAAATTATTCTTGCTTATGAAGATGAGTCCTTGAAATTAAATGTATCTGAGGATATGTTAGCTAAGTATTTAGGACCTAAGAAATTTTTAGCTAGCGAAATCTTGACAAATGAAGCCCCTGGTATTATTAACGCCCTTGCTTATACTCCTTTAGGAGGCGTGGTTATGGAAATTGAATGCTGTCTTTTTGAGGGCAAAGGAGAGATTATCACGACTGGTTCCTTGGGAAACGTTATTTTAGAGTCTATCGAAGTCGCTATCAGTTACATTAGAAGTAATAAAGACTTCTTTAAAGTTAATGACTACTATTTTGATAATCGCAATATTCATCTTCATTTCTTAGAAGGAGCTACCCCTAAAGATGGGCCATCGGCCGGAGTTAGCATTACTTCAAGCCTTCTTAGCTTAATTTTAAATAAACCAATTTCTAAAGAAATTGCTATGACTGGCGAGATTGGCTTGAATGGAGAAGTCCTAGAAGTAGGCGGGATTAAAGAAAAAGTTATTGGGGCTTATAACAATGGTATTAAAACGATTTTTATTCCCAAAACTAATCTTAAGAACTTAGAAGAAATTCCTAAATCTATTTTAAATAAACTAACTATCCATGGTGTTTCTAATTACTCAGAAATTTATCAGGCTATTTTTATGTCAAATGAAAAGAACTAACTTTTATGTTTAATCTTCCTAAAATGAAGACGTATAAATTAGTTAGTTCTTTTTAAGTCTTGTAAAATTTTTTTATACTCAATAAATTCTGAATTTCGAGGGGTAATTTGTAAGACAAATAAAATTTTTCCATAAAGCTTCTTAACATAAGTCTTATCATCATCTTGATAGTTAAGGCGTTTTAAGTGATCTCCAAGGCCATACCTTGTAATATAGTACATTTCTTGCCTGATTTTTTTCTGATAGCGCCTTGGTACATTTAAGTTCTGATTGCAAACAACTCCAGTCACTATTTGTGCCTTATTTCTTTTTATAACCGTTATTTTCCTTCTATTAAGAGTAAATCCTCTTTTGGTTAGTTCTTGTTTCACGAAATTAATTACTTTTGAGGCGCTAAAATCACCTGAAAAAGTCATATCATCACAATACCTAGTATAGTCAATACCATTTTCTTTAACATACTCCCCAATTTTTAAATCAAAACTTCTTAAAACTAAGTTAGAAATATAGCCAGAAGTAGGAGCTCCTTGAGGTAAAAAGTTATTATAAGTAACTAAATTAGTTAAAAGACTAGCTACCGCCTCGGGATAAATATGTCTTGGAAACGCATACTTGTAAACGTCAAGAAAACTAATACTAGGAAAAAAGTCCTTTATATCCAATTTTAGAATAACTTTCTTTTGAATGTGAACTTTGGCGTTATCGATTAAATTATAACCATTCTTATAAGCTATCGCATAAGAAGAAGTAACTCTTTCTTGAAGACAATTATTAAGAATATTTCTTTGTATTCTTTTTAAGGTTAAATCTGGCTCGTAGATAGTACGATATCCACCTTTTTTCTTTGAAATTTTAAAGACTTTATAATGTTTTTCTATCTCATTACTAAGAGTATATAATAACTTTAACTTTTGTTTATCAGTTAAATTATCATCATCGATAAGATTAAGAGATAATATGAATTCATTAATTTTATTTTTAGTTAAATGGTTCCACATATTACCTCCTAAAATAAGCAATACTTAAGGTGATATTAATTTATGGAAAGGGACTTTTCTAAATGCAATTTAGCTAAGTTCCCTTGGAGTAAAATAATCACATAACCTAATAATTACTAAACCTTGATGACTCATCAAAGTGGTCCTAAAACCGATTGCTATTGCTTGATTTAATTATAGAGCAAAAATATTTAAAAAACAAGAAATAATCATTACGAGTTTATACCTTAAAGATGGGGAATAACCATTCTTAATTTTAGCTAATTAGTTATTCTTATTTTAAGCTAGTATCTGGTTTGATAATCAGATTAATTTTCTTCTAAAAAGCACAATATAGGCTATCTAAACCGATAAAAATTTGTTAAAATACTACTTGGAAGTGAATTTATGAAACAACAAAATATTAGAAACTTTTCCATTATCGCTCATATTGACCACGGAAAGTCTACTTTAGCCGACCGTATTTTAGAACTGACGGGAGCCGTTGATAAAAGACAGATGAAAGATCAACTTTTGGACAGTATGGATTTGGAACGTGAACGTGGTATTACGATAAAACTTAATGCCGTGCAACTAAAGTATCGTTATCATAATGAAGATTATACTTTTCATTTGATTGACACTCCTGGTCATGTCGATTTTTCTTATGAAGTGTCAAGAAGTCTGGCGGCTTGTGAAGGTGCTTTACTAGTAGTAGATGCTGCTCAAGGAATAGAAGCTCAGACTTTAGCCAATCTTTATCTAGCTATGGAGTGTGACTTAAAAATTATTCCTGTTATTAATAAGATTGATCTTCCTAATGCTGATATTCCCAAAGTCACGAAAGAATTGTGTGATGTTTTAGGCTTTAAGGAAGAAGAAATTATTTTATGTTCAGGGAAAACCGGCGTCGGGGTTGATAAATTACTTAATGCTATCGTTGAAAGAATTCCAGCGCCAGCAACTGATAATGCTAAAAAGACCCGTGCTTTAATTTTTGACAGTGCTTTTGATGCTTATCGTGGGGTTGTCGTGCATGTTAGAGTGGTTGATGGTACTTTAAAAGTTAAAGACCACATTAAAATGATGGCATCTAATCATATTTATGAAATTGTCGAATTAGGTATTAATAATCCAAGAGAAGTCAAAAAAGATATGTTAGTATCCGGAGAAGTTGGGTGGGTTGTCGCTGCTATTAAAGATATTTCTACTGTTGAAGTAGGTGATACGATCACCCAAGAAGATAATCCGGCCGAATTACCTCTTCCTGGTTATAAACCGATGAAACCGATGGTTTACTCGGGATTGTTTCCTATCGACTCTAGCAAATTTCCGGCGCTACGAGAAGCTTTAGAAAAGCTTAAATTATCTGATGCTTCCTTAGTCTTTGAACCGGAAACTTCTGATGCTTTAGGGTTTGGCTTTCGTTGCGGTTTTCTTGGCCTTTTGCACATGGATATTATTATCGAACGTATTACTAGAGAATTTAATATCGATTGTATCGCTACCTCACCAAGTGTTATTTACGAAGTTACTCTTACTAATGGTGAAGTAATCATGGTGGATTCTCCAAATAAAATGCCCGACCGTCAAGTAATTAGAGAAATTAAAGAACCTTATATCAAAACAAATATTTTTGTTCCTAGCGATTATATTGGGGCAATTATGGAACTATGCCAAGATAAACGAGGTAATTATTTAAGTATGGATTATATTGATCCAACTCGAGTTAATATTCATTATGAAATTCCTTTAGCAGAGATTGTTTATGACTTTTTTGATAAATTAAAAAGTGCGACTTCTGGTTATGCTTCTTTTGACTATGAGCTTATTGGCTATAAACCAAGCGATTTAGTGAAAATGGATATCATGTTAAATAAAGAAGTCGTTGATGCCTTATCCGTTATTGTTCATAAAGACTTTGCTTATAATCGAGGAAAACAAATTGTGTCCAAATTAAAAGACGTCATTCCAAAACAACTTTTCCAAGTGCCTATTCAAGCTAGTATAGGCTCTAAAGTGATTGCTCGTGAAAATATTTCTGCCATGCGTAAAGACGTTCTTGCTAAGTGCTATGGTGGTGATATTTCCCGTAAACGTAAACTTTTAGAGAAACAAAAAGAAGGTAAAAAACGGATGAAAATGGTTGGCTCTGTTGAAATTCCTCAAGAAGCTTTCTTAAGTATTTTATCGCAAGACAAATAAAAACTAATAAGCTATTCCATTTGGTCTAACTTATTAGCTTTTTTTAATATCAAAATTGGGTTCTTAGATTCTTTTTTCTCTTCTTCTTTTTTTAGTAACTTTATCATTAAAAATAATTGTTCCAAATAATTTCGTTTCATTTCTAAATCCCACGCCTCCCAATTAAGGCTAATCATCTGATAGAAAGCAACTATTTCTACATACTTCTCATTTCTTGAGTAGTCTATTTTTAATGGGTAATCCTTTTTTAAGGCTTCTTTTCTTAAATCACTTGAGGTTATTTGGAGGCTGATTATTTCTTTTTGTTGCTTATCATTTTGAGTAATATATTCTTCTAAAGGTTTCTTTAAATTCTTAAATTCTTTTTGAAAATTAATCTCGGTACTTAAAGTCATACATAAAGGACTGATAATTTTGGGAAAAGTTAAAGCTATTGTCAAAATGATCAAAAGATTAAGTGAGTTCCTGACAAATAAAAAAGCATAGACTTCTAAGCTATAGAAAAGAAGACTAATCCCTAAAGCTAATCTTATATAATCTTTATAATAATGTCTTTCGGCCTCTAAGAAATTTTTGTAAAACTCTTTATTATTATTTAATTCTTCTAAAAGAAAATAGGCTTCCTCTAGATTATTAATAGTTCTACTAACTAAATAATCTTTTAAAATCATAATCTTCTTTTCATCATAACCATTAAAGTTGTGAAAATTATATTCCCTGAAATCTCGCATAAAACTCACTTCACTTCTAAAGATAGTATATTACTAATTTTTCTTTGTCAACTCTTTTTTTCTTAAAATTTAACTTTTTTTAAATTTGACAAAAGTTTGTCAAATCATCTTCTTTTTGGTATCTTTCCTCTGGGACTTGTGATATGATTAACCTGGATTAGAGGTTATATTATGAGGACATTAAAAAAGCAAAAGAAATTATCAATTACTACTAAAGTCTTTTTAGGATTTACTATTTTTTCCTTGGGACTCATTATCATCTGTTTATTAAGCTATCCTAAACTTAAATTAAGCGATAAAGAGATTAATATTGGTCTTGAAGACGGATTTTCTTATCATAATTATAAAGCTACTATTTGGGGACATGACGTTACTAGTAAAGTTTTGACAAGCGGGAATGTTTCTAAAAAATTGGGTACTTATAAAGTAACTTATACCATCAATAATGGCCCTTTTAAGACTTCTAAAGTTCTTAAAGTAAATGTTTTAGATAAAGTAAGTCCAGTTATAACTTTACAAGGTGATAGTGAAGTTCATCTTTGCAAGATAGAAGATTATAAAGAAGAAGGGTATACTGCTAATGACAACTTAGATGGTGATTTAACTGATAAAGTAGAGATTACAAAGACTAATGATTATGTTTACTATAAAGTTAGTGACTCTTATGGTAATGAAACTTCTATTGGGCGAAAAGTCATTATTGAAGATGAAGAAGCTCCTCAAATTAAGCTTCAGGGTAATAGAGAAGTCTATTTATCATTAAACACTCCTTATGAAGAGCCAGGTTATACAGCAACTGACAATTGTCTTGGCGATTTAACTAGTAAAGTAACAGTTTCTAATAACATTGATACGACGAAAACGGGTACTTATGAGGTAACTTATACAGTTAGTGACAACAAAAATACTACTACTGTTAAAAGAACTGTTTATGTTTTAGATGAAGCTCAAACGAAAGGCATCATTTATTTGACTTTTGATGATGGACCCGGCGCTTATACTAATAAAATCCTAGATATATTAAAGAAATATGATATTAAGGCTACTTTCTTTGTTACTAATGGTGGGTCTGATGAAGATATTTTAAGAGAATACAATGAAGGACATACAGTTGGCCTTCATACAGCTTCCCATAATTATGATATTTATAAATCGGTTGAGACTTATTTCGACGATTTAAATAAAGTCCAAGACCGTGTTACAAGAATTACTGGTGCTAGAGCCAAGTATATAAGATTTCCTGGTGGTAGTTCAAATACCATTTCCCGTAGTAGGTGTAAAGGTATTATGACCACACTAACCAGTAAAGTTAAAGAAGAGGGATATCGTTATTACGATTGGAATAGTCTAGTGGAAGACGCTGGCGCTTGTGCCACTAAAAAAGTAACCGATAAGAATGCCTGCGTTTTAAAATACTTTAAAAATACCATTTCTTACAATAAAATCAATGTCGTCTTGTTACACGATATTAAATCTTATACTGCTAATTCTCTAGAAAATATGATTATTTATGCTAAAAATAATGGTTATACTTTTAAAGCCATTGACGACGCTACACCAGAAATTCATCAACACATTAATAATTAGGAGGTTCTATGCACGCCGCTTATATCCATATTCCTTTTTGTAAATCTATCTGTACTTATTGTGATTTTTGCAAAGTTTTTTATAATTCTAACCTTGTTTCTAAGTATTTAAAAGCCTTAGAAGAAGAAATTATAAGTCAGTATAACAATGAAGTTTTAGACTCCGTTTATATTGGGGGAGGAACGCCCTCAAGTCTTACTTTAGATGAATTAAATTATCTCTTTATCATTTTAAAAATCTTCAAAAGGTCTCGTCATTGTGAAATTACTTTTGAATGTAATATCGAAGATATTAACGAAGAAAAACTTTATCTTTTAAAGGAAAATGGTGTTAATCGTTTAAGCGTTGGGATTGAGTCTTTTAATAAGAAGAACTTAGAGACTATGCAAAGACATGCTGATTTTAAAGATGCTAAAGAAAAGATTAAACTTTGTCGAAAATTAGGTTTTTCTAATATTAATGTTGATCTTATATACGCTTTACCTAAAGAGTCAATGTGGACTTTAAGAAGAGATATTCATAAGATTCTAAAGTTAGAAGTAGAGCATATCAGTACTTATTCTCTTATCCTTGAAAAGAATACTATTCTTTGTAATCAAGGAGTAAAAAATATTAATGAAGAAAAAGATGCTAAGATGTATAACTACATTGTAAAGAATCTAAAAAAGAATGGTTATCATCATTATGAAGTGTCTAATTTTGCGAGAAGTGGCCATGAATCTCTTCATAATAAGACTTATTGGTATAATGAAGAATACTATGGTTTTGGGTGTGGAGCTTCTGGCTACATTGGCAATATTCGTTATGAAAATACAAGAAGTATCCTAAAATACATCGCTGGTAATTATACCTTGAACCGTAATCTTTTAAGTAAACAAGATGAAATGGATAATGAGATAATGTTGGGACTGCGGCTTTTAGAAGGACTTGATACGAAGAAATTTCTAAAGAAATATAAAATATCAATTGAAGAGGCTTATCCTAATATAAAAAATTTACTTAAAGAAGGGTTATTAATCTTAGAAAATGACTATTTAAAAATACCAGAAAAATATATTTATATAATGGATAGTATTGTTTTAAAGATAGTATCCTAATAAAGAAAGAGTGAAATTATGATAGGAAATTATACTTTAGCTATGCTATGTGAAAAATATGGTATAGATGCAACTAAAATAGTTAAGAAAAATAACAATGTATTAGACTTAGGGGAATATAACAGGATTGATTATGTTTTAGATTACTTGGTAAATGAATTAAAAATAGATGCTAGAAATATTGAAAAATGTCCGAGTATTTTGTATCGAAATGTTTTTCAAATTAAGAAAAATGTTATATTTTTAAAATCTAAAGATATTTCTTTTTCAGATATAGAAACTTGTTTGCACGTTCTTACTGCTGAAACAGATGAATTAAAAAATACTTATAATTATGTTTTAGAAAAATATGGTTTATCAGCTATTGAGAGGATTACATCCGTTTTATCTGTACCAGTAAGTATAATAAAAGATATTGAAAGTTTAAATATTGGGTTTGAAAATTCTTCAGATAATTTAGGAATTGCTGTTGGGATTGAATGGGGAAGCACTAACGTAGAAGAAATAGTTAAAATAATAAACAGTGAAGAATTTAAAGCCCATCCTGAATTATTTACATCAACAACTTTAGCCCACGCCAAGCTAGAAGATATTAAAGCGATAATAA
>CAKOON010000007.1 GCA_934098565.1 uncultured Bacilli bacterium | reverse complement strand
TTTAAATTCCCTATATAAAAATGTTTCTGTTCATTGAAGAATAGGTATAACTTATCTCCAATAATTACTTTATGTGGCTCTACATACGCTAGATTGGTATGTTCCACAATCCTTAAGTATCCCTCAATTATTTGATAGGACTTCTTATTAAATTTGCAAGACCAATTAATTTTGGCTTTGAGTTCATCACTCATATTGATTTTCTTTTTTACGATATTAATCGTACCACATCACACCCTTTCTTTGTAATAGCAACAAAAAAATCAACTTGCGTTGATTTAATCATTAACATCGCTTGGTGCGACGATTTTACCTTATGGAGCGGATGATGAGAATCGAACTCACGTTATCAGCTTGGAAGGCTGAAGCTCTACCATTAAACTACATCCGCAGTAGTAAGCAATATAAATATATCATAAATCCTTTATATTGCCAAGTCTTTTTTTAATTTTTTTGTCCTAATAATGCAATTATTTTATCCCAATTGCTTAAATTTTCTCTATTATTTAACATAAACAAAGAATTATAATTATTCGTTAAGTCAATAAAATATTTATCTACACAGTAGGGGATAATCACCATGAGTCTATTTTTGGTTTCTTCGTCCAATTCCTCATCATCAAACTTTCCATTTCCAAATACCAACTTAAACCCATCCAGATACATTTTATGCTCTTTAAGAACAATGTTTTCATTATTAACCTCAAGTGGCATTATAAACTTATCAAGACCATCTACAAACTCATCTTTAAACGCTGCTTTTACCATATCACTACTGATATACTTATTACTTATACCTTTAAAATAATTAATAATATTCATGACTTCTAAATACACCTTATTATATTCCTGTAAGTACAAATCATTCGTTAGACTAATAATACTCACGTAATCCATTTCTAGGTTAAACTTATTAACGTTGACCTTACCATTAAAATTACTAATAGTCATTCGATAATATCTCAAGATCTCAATAATCTTCTTATCTAAAATCATCCCTGGGTCAATCCCATAAGCTAAATAATTTAGTAAAATTATTCTATCTTGATTATTATATTTCTTAAGAATACCTTTCAACTTCGTATTAATTTTTTTAAGTCTTATTTTCTCTCGTCTTTCATACTTAATAATATCAAAATAAGCCGGTTTACTATAGCCCATTTTACTAATTATATCCGTGATACTATTTCTTTTTAAATACCCATCAATAATTTTGTCCAGAACCATCTCTAAAGTATAACTATATCTACTTAAATACTCCTCTAATATCGTTTTTAACTTTTCTGGTCTTCTAACAAACCAATCTTTAAAGTCTGCTTCCTCTCTTAAATGCGCCCTTAAAACGCCTAACTTCTTAAAATTAATAAACTCCTTTGTATATTTATCAACTACTTGATAATACAAATCATCTCTTAAACGAAAATTATTTCTTTTAAGTCTTAAAAATCTTTCATTAGTTCTTCTTATTTGATACTCTTCTAAATAATTATTATAATTCATTAAGAATATTTTTAAATTATCTAACGCCTTACCAGCATCTAATTTCTGATACTCAATATATTCTTTAAAACGATTTTTAGTCTCTAAGATATTAGAATATCCCGTATTATTCATCTCATTAACCAATCTTATGATTTCTTTATTCTTAAAATCTTTCTTTTGTAACAGGTCTAAATACTTATCAATCTCAATTTTATAAGGAATTTCTTGTAAGAAATATTCTACATAAGCTTTATTTAACTTATCAATCTCTTCTAAAGAAATATTCTTATTACCAGTCTCATATAATTCTTTCGTCTTTGTCAATCCAAAAAGGTAGTAAGAAACCACAACACTGTAAAAAGCCTCTAAGTCATTTACATTACATTCCAAAGTTACTAGACCTTTAATCAATATTAGGTCATATAAGTACTTAATAGACTCTCTATCATCATCACTTAACTTTCTTTTAATACCTAAAATATTATACCAAGTATAGGGATTAAATAATAACTCATAACGAATGGTATCTGTTCCTAAAACATTATTTAAATAATATTTGATTTCATCCGTTCTTAAAATTTTTACTAACTTTGGGGTATCTGTATAAATATTTAACTTACAATTAATTAAAATATTAACCAATTCATAGGATTTTAACTTTGTATAAATATAAGGATAATTTAAATACTCTTTAACTTCCAAGGGACTTATTAAATTAAACATATTAATAAGCATGGCATTACTAGAAATATTAACTAGTCCTGGTGAGTCTAAATAACCATTAATAAATATTTTATCATATGGTCTTAAAGAAATATTGAGGCTATTAACTTTATTTAGAATTACCATATTTTGTAAACTATTAAAGACATTAGGGAAAGTCATTTGATTTAAAATTTCTTCTAAATAGTTATCCGGAATATTATTTATAAAACTAGTATTTCGAAGTAAACTAACTTTCTCTTCTTCCGAAAGACTTTCTTTAATAAAATAAACCATTGTATCGTAATGTAACTTCAACAAGAAATCTTTATTATTTTTAAAAAGCTCGGTAACATGATTATCGTTACTAGCATACAGATAAATACTATTGTTATCACACTTACTTAAATATTCTTTAGTTAAATACTTAGTATTATTATTAACTAACATATTAAGTTCTTTAATGGTATTATTTAAATCTTTATTATAATTATGATTTAATAAGTTATGAAGTAATTCTTTATCTATTAGTTTGGTCGTGATTTTCGGACTAATTTTTCCAAGGATATAAGAACTCTCTAAGACTATGGTCTTAAACGTTTCTTTATCTAAGTTATAAAGAACAATACTATATTTTTTAGCATATTTTAAAATAGTTGTACTTATTAACTTTTTTAAATCTGTTCCTAAGTAATAATATTTATTAATATATTTGGTGATGATTTCAGGACGTAGTTTAGAATACAATTCTTTGTTATTTATTAAGTCTTCAGGAACTTCTTCTAAAATTAAAGAGTTATTGGGGATTTTTTTTATAAGAGGCATAACGAGGATGCTTAAAGTATCTTTTTTATTATTAATGGTATAATTAATTCTTTTGATATCCAGATTAGAAAGAAAGTTCTTACTATCAAAGTATTCTAGTTTTTTAGTAATACTTAGTTTGTTATACAAGCCAAGTGTTTGGAAATAGGGAATATCAAGGTTAAGAATGGTATATTTTTCGGGGATAGATAGGGTGATTTTGCTAAGAATAATCGCTACATAGCGGTCAAAGACTACTCGGTTGTTTTTGTTACGGAAAAGTTCTAGTTTTTTGATGAGATTTACTTTATCAGGATTATTGTCAATGACTGTTACAATTTCACTAAAAGTAGTAGTTAACTCGGGGGTTAGTTTATTATCTTCTTTAAGGGTAAATTCAATTATTTTTTCTAGTTTAAGTCTTAAAGTATCCATATCCATATTTATCATATCCTTATTTTATATACTCATTATAGCAATAAAAATTCGAGAAAAAAAGGGTTTCCTGGCGGTTTAGTCGGGGATTTATAAATTTTTAGATAGAAAATACCTTATATAAATAATGAAAATAAGTATTTTGACTTATTATGTCTTAAGTATATAGTATCGTACCTTAAAGTTATCTTTTTGCCAAGAAAAAGTGTTATTTTTATTTCAAAATTACAAAAAAACTCATCCTTAGAGAATAAGTTAATTTATCATTTAATATATTTTAGTTATTTCCCAGTAAATCCGTTCTTAAGACGGCGTGAACGACAAATCTCGTATTGATATCAGCACAAGTCGACAAAGTTAGAATCTTATCGGTGCTTTTAATTTCTAAATCACTATTAATTATCGAACGACCACGTATCATTTGAATGAATTTGTTAAATTCTTCATCTGTACTAAAATTAGTCACTAAATAATCATCAGTTACCGGTACTGTATAGGCCGCAAAGACTTCCCATTTCATCTCTTTGTTGATATCACTATAAGTTATTAAATTTTCTTTGATATTTTGATACCAAGCTTTTTTAGCGACTTTGTTTAAAGTACCAAACATGATATTACTATAATAACGGTTATGGGCAAAGATAATCGTGTTTTTATCCAACATTTCCGCTGAATTTAAGTAATTCATGAAAACCCATCCGTTGTAGTCTTTTTCTTTCTTAAAATTATGTTTTAGGTAATAAGCATTATCTTTAGCTTTAACAACAGGATAATCAATATTCGTTCCCGGAACATTTAACCACCCAACCGTCTCATCATTTAATTCTTTTAAAGCAACAATAATTGGATTCCTTGTATCTTTAGAAGTTGTATTATTATTATTATCGGGATTATTAGGCTCTTCGGGGTTTGTATTATTACCTGGATTTATGCTTGGAGTTTCATTCGGAGTAGTTGGGGATATTGGTTCCTCGGGAATATTACTTATCTTATTATCCAAGTACTCCGTAATATCATTCTTAATTGAAGCAGCATTTTCTTCTGACTTCTTATTGTTATAGAAAACAAAAGAAAAAGCCAATAAACTTAAAGAAATAATGATAACAGCACAAGACTTAATCGTTGTAGCAATTAACTGCTTAATGTAATTGGACTCAATATATTCATTAGAATAGAAAAGAGTAATATTGATTTTATATTTCTTATTTTCTTTCTTGATAACCTTTAGTCTTTCGATAACATCTTTATCGGTAATGTTATCATGAATAGCAATTGTAATATTTTTAATTCTTAATGTTTTAAGTAAATCAATCAGTGTCAGTAAATCCGTTGTTAAATAACGATATAATTCAATTGTTTTCAAGTACTTATTAATTTTAAAGAAGGTAGTTAAATCATTATAATCATTGCTGACAATAGGACACATTAATTTAATTGATTTTGCATAAAAGATAGAAGAATAATTATTTAAGTCATTATTAGCCATAAATTGAGAAGAAAATAAGACTTCTTGTTTAGAGACAATCTTAATATTTTCCTTATCAAAGAGTTCAATTAAGTAAGTAGGGATAGAGTTACATTCTACTTCTTTTAGAGCATTTATACTTTTAATAGCTTCATAAGCGTTATAAGTAAAGTTATCATTAGTATTCATTAAGACATTCGTAATAGGGGCATTCTTAAAAGTATAACCCACGATACTTATGACTTCCATGTCGTTGCAGACAATGGTATTCGTCTTTTTCTCCAAAATAATTTCTTTTAGGAAGCTACTAACTAGTTTTTGATTTTTTTTAATATAATCCAGAGAGAAGAGCAGTTTCTCATTACTAATAATATTCGTATTTAGTAAAGTTTTATCCAAATTTTTTTCTTTAACTATTAAATATATTTTTAAGATTTCATTTTTAAATTCTATTTCTATTTTCTGCATAATTATTCCTCGTTATCTTATTATCTGTTAATATGATATCATAATTTACTATAATTTTAAAAATAATTAGTAAAGTAATTTACTTTTTTTCAGAAATTTGGTATTATAAAAATGAAAAATAAGGGAAAGATAAATGTGAGAGGTAATTTATGAAAAAATTTAATAGTTTAATTGCTGCCTTCCTTGTTATGGCAGTGGGGGTAATGGGAATTGGCACAGTTTATGCTGATGAGGCGAGTAATGGTACCCCTAGTAGTACCCCTAGTGCTTCAGATACCACCGCTGCTGCATCAACAGTAACAGTTTCCTGTGCATCAACTGAGCTTGCCGTTGGCGCTTCAACTTTGTGTACAGTTAAAGTTAAACCTAGTGCCGCTTTAGCAGCTTCAACAACTGCTACGAAAAATGTTAAGATTAGTGCTAGTCAATCTAAATACTTAACAATGAGCGAGATTGAACCTGGTACAGGCTTTATTCTTGGGGATCACAATGAAGACAACAAAGATCTTGATACTAATACTATTAACCTAACTTATAGCGGTACTTTAACAGCCGGTAAAGAAATTGAAGTTATGTCCTTCCAATTAAAATTAGAAGAAAGTGCTAAAAATATTACTGATGGTGATTGTGGTCGTATTTGTATAACTGGCGTTATGTTTGATACTGAAACTGCTAAAGTTGGTGATGATGGTAAATATTGTCCAAATATTACAATCGTTACTAAGAATTGTAAAGATGAAGAGTGCAACCCTTCTACTGGTGAATTTATGAATTATGCTATTATAGCTGGTGTTGCTACGATTGCTTTAGTTTCTATCGCACTTATTAGTAAAAAGAAAAAGTTCTATACTGTCTAATTATTGACTTAAAGAGAGACTTTTTGAAGACTATCTTCATTAAGTTTCTTTTTTTTATATAATAATAATGTCATCCTAGAAGACCATAAAATGAGCAAACACTAAAAGACCATAGCTTATAATATTTTATTTATTATCAATTTAAAAAAAATTATAAAATACGATGGATCAACAGGAATCTATGCTTTTTTAGATTATTATTCGAAGAAAAGGTTATATATGGACTGAGTTGAAGAATGTTAACAATGAACATTTTGACTTCTATACACAAAACAGGCTTTTAGAAACATAAAAATAGCAAAAAAGCAAAAAAGTTTAGCGTTTTTGAAAAAAAATCGAGGGGTACTTCTAATATATTATATATAGAGGGACAAATAATGTATAATATTGTAGGAGGACATATGTTAAAAATAAAAAATATTTATAAAAGTTATGGTAAAAAAGATAATAAGTATCCGGTTTTAAAAGATATTAGTTTATCTTTTCGCCCAAGCGAGTTTGTTGCCATCTTAGGACCTTCTGGTTCTGGCAAAACAACCTTACTTAATATCTTAGGGGGACTTGACCGTTACGATTCCGGTGATTTAATTATCAATGGTAAAAGTACTAAAAAATTTATAGACAAAGACTGGGACAGCTATCGTAATAAATCAATTGGTTTTATTTTTCAAAGCTATAATTTAATAAGTCATATTTCCATTTTAAGTAATGTAGAAATGTGTTTAACTTTACGAAATATAAGTAAAAGTGAAGCCAAAAAATGTGCTATTGAAGCTTTGGAAAGGGTTGGCTTAAAAGACCATATTCATAAGAAACCTAGTCAATTAAGTGGCGGCCAAATGCAAAGAGTCGCTATTGCTAGAGCCTTAGTTAACAACCCTGATATTATTCTTGCCGATGAACCAACCGGTGCTTTAGATTCTAAGACCAGTATCCAAATCATGGAACTAATTAAGGATATTTCTAAGGAAAAGTTAGTTATCATGGTAACCCATAATGAAGAACTAGCTAGTATTTACGCTAATCGTATTATCAAATTAAGCGATGGTACTATTGTGAGTGATACCAACCCTTATTCAGAAGAAGAACAAGTTAGTACCTATACTTTGCCTAAGACTAAAATGGGGATTCTAACTGCTTTAGGATTATCTTTAAATAATATCAAAACTAAAAAGGGAAGAACTCTTTTAACCAGCTTTGCTGCTTCCATTGGAATTATTGGCATCTCTTTGGTTTTAGCTCTTTCTAATGGCTTTCAAATTCAAATTGATAATTTTGAAAAGAATACTCTAACTCAAATGCCTATTTTAATTATGAAAAATGGTATTGATGCGAGCAATATGATTAGTGTGAGTGCTAAAGAAAAAGAAGAGTACCCCGATGATAATAAAATAAATGTTATTGAAGATATTACGGAAACTTATCATGAAAATAAAATTGATTCTAACTATTTAGAATATCTAAATAACCTAGATTCTAGTTACTTAAGCGGTAAATCTTATACTAGGATAACTAATTTGAATATCTTAATCAAAAATGATGACAAAATAAACTTCTTAGATGAATATTCCCTAACTCCCATTCCTGAAGACAGTGATGGCAATATTGACTCTTTAATGAAAGATAATTATGATTTACTAACTGGTAAATATGCAGAAAATAGCAATGAATTAATGCTAATAGTTAATTCTTATAACGAGATTTCTAGTAACCTTTATACTGCCTTAGGACTCACTTCTTCATCGACTTTTGATGACGTTTTAAATAAAGAGTTGAAACTAGTTAATAATAATGATTATTATTTAGAATATAATAATGTTTTTGTTAGCAATCCTAATTATGAAGAAATGTATAATAGTACAAATAATGAAACCTTAAAAATTGTTGGTATTTTAAGAGGCAAAAAAGATAACCAATTCAGTTCGATTGCTGGTAGTGGTCTTAGTTATAAAAATGCCTTAATGACTTCATATATTGAAAAAAATAAGGCTTCTAAAATTGTTATTAAGCAAGAAAATTCAGATTATAATGTTTTTACTGGTCAAAATTTTACTGAAAATATGAATAAAGAGACTATTCTAGCAACAATTGGTGGTCTTGATATTCCTTACTCTATATATTTGTATCCAAAAGACTTTGAAAGTAAAGATGAAATTTTAGAGTACCTAGATAAATATAATGAAGACAAGTCAGATGATTTAAAAGTTGTTTATACTGATTACGCTAAAACCGTTACTGAGTTATCAGGCGGCCTTATGAATGCAATAACACTTGTATTAATTGGTTTTTCTTCTGTTTCTTTAATTGTTTCTTCAATTATGATAAGTATTATAACTTATATTAGCGTTTTAGAAAGAACTAAAGAAATTGGTATTTTAAGAAGCCTAGGAGCTCGTAAAAAAGATATTTCTCGTGTCTTTAATGCTGAAACAGCTATCATTGGCTTTACTTCTGGTTTAATGGGAGTAGGTATTGCTTATCTCTTAACTTTTCCTATCAATATTTTGATTAAAAATGCTACTAAACTTGATAATGTTGCTAGATTAAGTATTTATCATGCAATAATAATGATTATTATAAGTGTTGTTATTACTGTTATTGGTGGCTTAATTCCGGCTAAGATGGCAAGCAAAAAAGATCCTGTTGAAGCTTTAAGAACTGAGTAAGAAAATTTCCCCAAAATTATAAATTAATGATATAATTGTCTTATTAGAGGAGTTTGTGTTTTATGGATAAAGAAAAAATTGATTTATATTTAGCAGTAAATGCCAAGTATTTTGAGGCTTCTGCTATCCCTATTATTAGGCAAAAATTAGAAAAGGCTGATGATTCAACATTGTTATCACTACAAGCTTGTGAGTTAAATGACCCCACAACTATTCTCTTGGTTTCTATTTTCTTAGGAACTTTAGGCATTGACCGCTTTATGATTGGTGATGTTGGCGTAGGCGTTTTAAAGCTATTAACAGCTGGTTGTTGTGGTATTCTTACGATCATTGATTGGTTTACCATTTCAAAGAAAACTAAACAAAAGAATTTTGCTACTATTTCTATGATTTTATAATGATGAAAAAGCATTCAGTTTTTGTTGATGTTGGTTTTTTAGGGATTATATCTTTAATATTTTATCGTTTTAATATTAGGATATGTCCCTTTTATAACCTCTTTAAAATTCCATGCCCAGGGTGTGGATTGACAACATCTTTTGTTTATTTATTAAAATTAGACTGGCAAAATAGTCTCAAAGCTAATGTTTTAGGACTTCCTATATTTATTATTTTTGTAATATATTTCGTATTTTGCTTAGCCAAAAAAGAAAATGTTTTCCATGAATTTTTAAAGAAAAATCAAAAAAGAATTATAATTGTAAGTGCTTTTATGTTAATTGTTGCCTATTATATAAATTTAAATTATTAAGATTAAGAATTAATTAAAATAGTAGTAGAGGTGTAACGAAGTGAAAAAATTAACTAATGATAGTATCCTTCTAAATGAGGAAATGTTATTACAACTAAAATATTTGAAAAAAATAACTAAAAAGAGTGATGATAAGTTAGATAATCCTTGTTCAAAAGAAGAAGTAATTGATATTATCTATGCCGCTATAGAAAGATATAAAACTATAGACCAAGCTAATCTAGATAATAGCTTTCAGCAAAAGAGTCTTTCTGGTTCTGATTATCTTTCTGATTTACAAACTATTAGCCAAAAAATAAATAAAATCATAAATGCTAGGGACTTTTTTGTTAATCTCCGAAAACCAGAAAGACCTGAATTACAACTCATAACTAACCTTTTGTATACTTATGAACAAACTCTTCATGATATGTATCTTTTCTTTGACTTGCAAGCCTCTAAGTCAGAATATTTAAGAAATATGAAATACTATAAGACTCCCGAAGAAATAAAAGCTTATGGGGAAGAATTTTTAAAGCTAGCAGGGGTTAAAGACCTCTTTGGTTTAGAACGGCTTCAAGCCCAAATAGTTTCCGAAATAAAAGATGAGTGGCAACATTTTACAACGCCAATCAATACTATGACTGATGAACATTTTGCTTTTATTGGTCATAGTACTACGTCAACGGTTTTTGATAAACCATTTGCTCATCCTTTAGTTTCAACCTCTCTTTTTACGCAAGACTTAAATGATACTTTTAATTGTCGTTATGGCTTTATCTTTAATCCAGATAACATTTTATTAGCGGGCCTTGGCGATTTATTTGTTGATAATGACGCTAAATCCGAAGAAGAAGTATTACCGTTTTCTAAAACTTTAAAAATTGTTCATCCCCAAAAACTAATTGATGATTGTCAAAAACTAAAAAAAGATAATGTTGATTATGGAATTTATGACCCTATTTGTACTGAGGTTGTAATTAAAGGATTTAATCCGATTGGCTTATTTTGTTTTACTAATGGAGCTTTAGAATACGACTATGCTTATTGTAACGCTTTAAAATTAAAGGAAAGCTTTCCATCTTTACCATTGGCTGCTTTAGATATAATGAAACGTAAAACTGCAGATGAATTACTTAATATGCAGTTAGAACTGCTAAATAGTCTAAATGAACAGGTTTTAGATAGTATGGATGATATTTTGTATGATGATGTATTTAGATACCAAATGTTTTTTGAAGAATTTAAAAATCTTAAGACTAAGACCTATACCAAAGAAGATGTAGCTCGTCTTTTTAAGAAAAATTATAAATTAATAAGCTATTCTCTAAGGCCATCAGTTTTATTTAGCGGTAAATATACTCCCGAAGAAGTTAAATATGCCTTATTATATGGATACCGTTATGATATTCAAAAAATCTTGAATGGCGAGATTACCAAAGAAACATTACTAGCACTCATTAGAAGTTTAAGTAACTGTATTGGCAAATTAAATCAGTATTTTCCTTACTTAGATGAATTTATCATGATAGGTAGTCATTTACAAATTACAGATGAGATAATAAATGCTTTAAATGGCATAAAAGTTCATGATTTTAAAAGCATATGTTTATATTTAATGCCTATCTTAAAGAGTGAACTACTTAAAGTAAAGAACCAAAATGAGTTGAAAATGCTTAAGTTAACAAGTACTAGAACTAATCTTCTAAAAGAACAGGAAGTTCTAAAGAAAAAAGAAGAAAAAGCTCATATTTATAAGCAAATTCAAAGTAAAGCTTGGGCTCTTTCTGGCGTTACTAAAGAATATGGAGATACCTTTTTAAGTTTGGAAAACATTGATAAAGGAATTAACAACTTAATCGCAAAGGCTAAAGTGATCGATTTAGAGTTAAATGCTTTAGAGCAATCGTCCGAAACACCCCGAATTAAGGAACGCAAAGGCGATTTTAAGCGTACTTTAGAAAACATTAAAAGAGATATAGCCTGTCTTAATGAAGCTAAAAAACATGTGGAAAGAAGCTTGACTGATGTAAGACTTTATTTATTTGAGTCATTTGGTGTTGATACTTTAGATGAAGCAAATGCCGTAGTGAGAGATGCTAATAAATTTCTAAGAACTTATCAGGAAAACTCAGTAAAAGCCCTAGAAGACATTAAAGTCAAGATAAGCTATTTAGCGTCCCAAATGACTTCCTTAGAAAATACGGCTGCTAGTAACACCAAGATTTTAGAAAATTTAAGTAAGTTAGAAGAGCAAAAGCAAAAAAGATAACAATCATAAAAGAAGTGGAGTGAAGTAAATATGAAAATAAATAGCGAAGAAAAGATAAATAATTCTAAAACCGTCGATAGGGGAATATTAAAGAATTTAAAATCAACTTATAAATATGCTAAAAGCGGTCGTAAATATTTATGGCTTTTCTTAATTACCAATATTTTAATGACTGTAATCTCTGTTGTCGCCCCTGTCTTGGGAGCTCAAAGATTACTAGCTTTAACAAACAATAATTATCAAAAGTTATTAGTCATCATTTTTAGTATCTTTACACTAGAAATATTAAGAAATTTTAGCCGTTTGGCCTACAATTATTTTTATAATAAGTTTTATTATGATGTTCGTAGAAATCTCCAGATTGAATTAGTTCGTGAGACTTTAAAAATTACCCAACAAGATTTAAATACTAATTCTAGCGGTGTTTTTATTGAAAGAATTAATGGGGACACGGATAATTTAACTGATATCTTTACTTATTTAATTGATTATATTAGTAGTATTATTGGTAATTTAGGAGTTCTAATCGTCGTATTTTTTATAAATTGGATACTAGGATTAATTTATGTCGGTCTCATGATTGTCATAATTTTATATAATAAATTTGCCAGTAGTGTTAATTATAAAAATCGTAAAGCATGGAAAAAGAGTAGAGAAAGAACTGGTGGCTTCATCTCGGAAATAGTAAGAGGCTCCAAGGACGTAAAAATTTTGGATGCTGAAGAGTCATTTTTAGCTAAAGCTAATGAGTTTATGTCAGAAACTAACGAAGTCTCTTATAAATATCAACGTGAACGAGCTATCTTGCGCCTTTTCGGTGGTTCTATAAGAGATATCGGTGATTTACTAGTAGGTGTCTTCATCTTTATATTTTTAAAATCTGGCAGTTTAAGTGTTGCCAATGCTATTATTATTTATAATTATAACGATAGAATTTTATGGACTGCTGACTGGATTGAACAAATTTTTGAAATAATTAAACAATTTAATTTAGCGGCTAATCGTATCTTTGGTATCTTAGAAGAAAATGAATTTACGAAAGAACAATTTGGAACTAAGAAATTAAAGAAATTTGAAGGCAATATCGAATTTAAAGATGTTGGTTTTGCCTATGAAAAAGATATGCCGGTTTTAAAAAATATGACCTTTAAGATTAAGGCCAATGAGACCATTGGCTTTGTCGGACCATCTGGTTCCGGTAAAACCACTATTTTCAATTTGATAAGTGCTTTAGAGCGAGTAAATCAGGGGACAATAACTTTTGATGGTATCGATATTAATACCTTAGATAAATCTAGTATTCGTGGCAACTTATCTGTAATCAGTCAAAATGCTTATATATTTAATATGAGTATTCTAGATAATTTGAAAGTCATTAAACAAAATGCAACTGAAAAAGAAATCAAAGAAGCTTGTCAATTAGCTTGTCTCGATGATTTCATTGAAACTTTACCTAATAAATATGATACAATAGTAGGCGAAGGTGGAGTAACTTTATCTGGCGGTCAAAAACAAAGACTTGCCATTGCGAGAGCCCTACTTTTAAAAACAGAAATATTGCTTTTTGATGAAGCTACAAGTGCTCTTGATAATGAAACGCAAACTAAAATTCAAGAAGCCATTAGTAATTTAAAAGGCGAATATACCATTCTTATTATAGCTCATCGTTTATCAACTGTTATTAATGCCGATAAAATTTTTGTTATTAATGGCGGTAAGGTCGAAGCTACTGGTAGTCATAAAACTTTGCTTAAAACTAGCCCGACTTATCAAAAACTTTATGAAAAAGAAGCTAAAGAAATCCCAAAAAGTACTTCTTTAATGTTATAATTTAACAAGAAAGAGGATTCATAGTGAAAATAATTTTTTTAGACTTAGATGGTGTTTTAAATAACTGGTATCATCCTGACTTAATTGATGAAAAAAATGCCTTAGTATTAAAGAAAATTTTAGAGTTAAGTAAAGCTAAAATAGTTATAACTAGTTCTAATAAATATAGTTTTCAAAGAGAAGGCCAAAACACAGTGGTGGAAAGTTTCTTAGCACAATATCTTAAAATTTTACAAGAAATGGGGATAACACCATTTGACTTAACACCATATTGCCAAGAAGATAAAAGTTTAGAAATTAAGGCTTACTTAAGATCAAATCCCCAAGTAGTTGATTTTGTTATCATTGATGATGAACCTGTTTGTCTAGATTTACTTAAATACCAAGTCCTTCCTGATTTATATAAAGGTTTAAGTCTAGAGCATATAAAACCCATTTTAGCCATTTTAAATGGCAAATTAGGATTTTATCCCCCAAATTATGATTTAACCGAAAACAGTGAGCAAAGACTTATAAGAATAAATAAATATTATAATCAAGGAAAAAGAAAATAGGAGATGGAGATGATTAATATGCAATATAAAACCAATATCGATTTTATCGCTTTTTTTGCAAGCGATGATGATTTTAAAAGTCATTTAGAACAACTAAGTAAGGAAAAACTACCAGCTAATGAATTTAAAAGTAAGTCTTTAAAAGTACAATTAGACTGGTATTATGCTAAATACTTAGAATGGGAAAAACTATATAGTTATAATGAAGTTAAATCAGATTTAAATCTAAGCAATCAAATTTATAATCAAAATAAAGAAATTATCAATAGAATAAAATCATATTTAGATAGCTTAAAAAACATAATTAATGAAGAAATTATGAGTATTGATATATCTTTGGATGAATATCTTGCCCAAAACAAAGAATTAAAAGACTACTATATGGTTTTCTATAATGTTATGCGTAAAAAAGATCATTTAGATGAAAGGGGATTATCTACTAAAATACTACCATATGTAAGTAGGATAAATAGCTTATATAATACCTTAATGAATGTTGAATTTCCCGCCGAAGAAATTGTATTCAATGGAGAAACTATCAAATTAACTACTAAAAATTATAATAGTTTAATGCTAAAAGCCACTCCTGAAGAGCGAAAAAACCTAGCGGCAACTTACTTTCAAAGTCTATCTAAAATAAATAAAACTATTTCTAGTCTCCTTAACATGCGTTATCAAATGTTTCAGGATTTAGCTACTGAAGCTGGTTACTCTAGTATCTTAGAACACGTTTTAGGTGAAGATGATTTGAGTATCAAAATTACTGATAATCTTTTAAAGAATGCTAATGATAGTCTAGAAAGTTTAAAAAAGTATTATGTACTTAGAAGACAAGAACTAGGTCTTGATGAAATGCATTTTTATGATAGAAGAGAAGGCAAGAATGAAAGTAAAATTGATTTTGACACCGCCGTTAATAATGTCATCAAAGCCTTAAGTCCTTTAGGGTCTGAATATTTAAAACGTCTTGAAGAAATATTAAATTGTGGGTTAATTGACGTTTATCCAAAGGAAAATAAATATCCTGGTGGTTACCATCTTCGTAATTATACCCAATCTTTAATTGTGATGAATAGTCATGATACAATGCGAGACAGTTACACTATTGCTCACGAGTTAGGTCATGCTGTTAACAGTAGCTTCATCAAAGAAACACATCAATTCAGTGATTTTCATTTCTCTAATTTCTTATCAGAAGTTACTTCTTTAACTAATGAGATTTTAATGGCTGATTATTACTTTGAACAAGCAAGTACCGATGAAGAAAAAGTTATTATTTTAGAACAAAAAATTGGTAAATTTATTGCTAATGTCTATACTTCTATAATGTGGTTTGAATTTGAAGATGGTATTTGCAAAGCTATCCAAAATGGCCGCCCAATGACCCCGGATGAAATGATTACCCTTTACCAAAAACTTTATCAAAAGTATAATCCAGAGATTGTTTGTGATGATTACCTAAAATATGGTTATGTTACGAGACTACATTATTTCATGGGCAATTATTGCTATTATAATTTTCAATATGCAACGGGTATACTAATGGCTACTAAATTAGCCAATGATATTAAGAATAATGTTTCTGACAGTAGAGAAAAATACTTACAATTCCTACATGTCGGTGGTTCTATGCCGACTTTAGAAGCCTTAAAAGTTGCGGGCCTTGATTTAACTAACGAAGAAATAATTGCTGATGGTTTTAAGTATTTTTCAAAAGACGTTGCTTCTTATGAAAAATTAGTCTTAAAACGTCAAAAATAATTAGAAATATTTAAAATAACTATAATAATCTTTTGATTTATGATAGTATATAGAAAAGAAACGGAGTATTTATGGAATATATAGTAGTAAAAGACGCAGATAAAATTGTTAATAGAAGTCCTTATGTTATTAGCAATCCGACCAGTTATATTGGTAAATGGGGTAGCTTATTTAACAATAATAATCCTATTAAAATTGAAATAGGCATGGGACGCGGCGACTTTATTATTGAGATGGCAAAAAAATATCCTCAGGTTAACTTTATTGGTATCGAGATAAATTCCTCACAGATGGTAAGTGCCATTAGAATTTTGGATAAAGCTAAATTAACTAATTTAAAACTTATAAATATGGACGCTGGGGACTTAGATAAAGTTTTTAAAAAAGAAATTGATACTATTTACTTAACATTTCCCGAGCCTTGGCCAAAAGCTCATGATGAAAAAAGACGTCTTACACATGTTAACTATCTAAAATTATATGACCGCGTTTTTAGAAAAAATAAACATATTATTTTAAAGACAGATAATAAAGGGTATTTTGCTTACTCATTAATGAGTCTATCCCAATATTGGTATACATTCGACCGTGTTAGTCTTGATTTACACCATGAAGAAAAACCAATCCCTAATGTTTTAACTAATTATGAGAAACAATATCAAAAAGAAGGTCGTCCAATTTACTATTTAGATGCTATTTTTGAAAATTAGGCCTTGCAATTTTTAGAAAAATAATATAAGATATTTAGGAAAGTTTATTCCCAGCTTAAACCAATCATCTTTCGGATTTATGCTAAGATTAAACGGATTATAGTAGAAAAGGAGAGATATTATGGCAGTTTCTAAAGAAACTAAAGCTAAATTAGTTAAAGAATTTGGTAAAGATAAAGGTTGTGGTGCTACTGAAGCCCAAATCGCTATTTTAACTTATGAAATTAACGATTTAACAGAACATCTAAAGACTCATATTCATGACTATCATTCAAAAAGAGGATTACTTATGAAGGTAGGTAAAAGAAGAAGTTTATTAGATTATTTAAAGAAAAACGATGTAGTTAGCTACAGAGAAACAATTAAAAAATTAAATATCAGAAAGTAGGCACTAGTTTTAGAGTGTCTTTTTTCTAAGTTAGGAGTGTAAAATGAATAAAAAAGTATTTGAATATGATTTTTTAGGAAAAAAATTAGTCGTTGAAACCGGAGAATATGCTAAACAAGCTAATGCCTCTGTCTTAGTAAGATATGGTGATACTGCCGTTTTAACTGCCGTGGTAATGGGAAATACCCCAATTACTCAGGATTTCTTTCCTTTAACCGTTTTATATCAAGAAAGATTATATGCTGTTGGTAAAATTCCTGGTGGTTTTATTAAAAGAGAAGGCCGCCCTAGCGATGCTGCTACTTTAACAGCGCGTTTAATTGACCGTCCAATTAGGCCAATGTTTGATGAAAATTTCCGTAACGAAGTTCAAGTTATTAATACCGTATTATCAGTAGACCCTGATAATTCTCCCGAAATGACGGCTATGTTTGCTTCAAGTTTAGCTTTATCAATTTCGGATATTCCTTTTGATGGACCAATTGCTGGGGTTGTTGTTGGCAAAATTGGTAAAGATTATATAATTAATCCTGATACTAAAGAAACGGAAGAAACCACTTTAAGCGTAACTGTTGCCGGTAGTAAAGAAGCAATTTGCATGGTTGAGGCGGGCGCTAAAGAAGCTAGTGAAAAAGAAATGTTGGAAGCCTTAATGTTTGGGCATGAAGAAATAAAGAAGTTATGTGCTTTCCAAGATAAAATTGTAGCGGAAGTTGGTAAAGAAAAAGTAACTGTTGATTTAGCCTCTATTGATAAAGAATTAGAGATGCAAGTAAGAGACTATGCTACTTCTGAAATGTTTAAATGTTTTGATGTTAAAGGAAAACTAGCTCAGTACGAAGCTATTAGTAAAGTAAAAGAAAATACTATTGGCCATTTTGCAGAAATCTATGCTGGTAACAATAATTTAGATAGCATTTTAAAAAACGTCAAAAAATTAGTCGACCAAATCGAAGGCGAAAGTGTTAGAGACTTAATTACGAAGAAACATATCCGTCCAGATGGTCGCAAAATGGACGAAATAAGACCGTTAAAAGCGGAAGTTGATATTCTACCAAGAACTCATGGTTCGGCAACGTTCACTAGAGGTGAGACTCAAGCCCTAGCAACAACTACTTTAGGGGCCTTAAACGAACACCAAATCTTAGATGGTTTAGGTCTTGAAGATACGAAAAGATTTATGTTACATTATAACTTCCCTGCTTATTGTGTTGGTGAAGTAGGGCGTTATGGTTCTCCTGGACGCCGTGAAATCGGTCATGGTGCCTTAGGCGAACGAGCTTTGTTACAAGTAATGCCTAGTGAAGAGGAATTCCCTTATACCGTTCGTGTTGTATCTGAAATCCTAGAATCAAATGGTTCTTCATCTCAGGCAACTATCTGTGCTGGTTGTATGTCTCTTATGGCTGCAGGTGTTCCTATTAAAGCTCCAGTGGCAGGCATTGCTATGGGTTTAATAACTTCTAATGATGGTAAAAAATATACCATTTTAACTGACATTCAAGGTCTTGAAGACCATATGGGTGATATGGACTTTAAAGTGGCCGGAACTAAAAAAGGTATTACCGCTCTTCAAATGGATATTAAGATTAAAGGTGTTACTGAAGATATTCTAAAGAAAGCCTTAGCGCAAGCCAAAAAAGCCCGCTTAGAAGTTTTAGAAGTTATGACTAATGCTATATCTGAACCTCGTAAAGAATTATCCCCTTATGCGCCAAAGATTGAATGCTTCACAATTAATCCTGAAAAAATTAAAGATGTTATCGGTAAGGGTGGGGAAATGATAACTAAAATCATCTTAGAATGTAGTAATGTTACTTCAGTAAATGATAAAGACGCCGTAAAGGTTGATTTAGAAGACGATGGTCGTGTAATCATTTATCATCAAGATCAAAATATTATCAATATGACGAAAGAACGTATTTTAGCTGTTGTTCGTGAAGTTGAAAAAGACAAAGTATATACAGGAAAAGTTACTAAAGTCGAATCATTTGGCTGCTTTGTTGAATTATGGCCTGGAGTTGAAGGTTTATGCCATGTTTCCCAACTTGATAATAAACGTGTTGAACACCCTAAAGACTTATTCAAAATTGGCGATGAGATAACAGTTGTTTCCTTAGGATATGATAATAAAGGCCGTTTAAATCTTTCTCGTAAAGAGACTCTTCCTAAAGAGCCAAAATCTAAAGATAAAAAAGAAACAGAAAAATAACAGTCAAATTAGCCGTTAATGGCTAATTTTTTCTTCTTTAATCATAAAAAACACTTAAATTAAGGAAATGACATGTAATATGAATCCTTTAATTTAAGTGTTTTATTTTAATTGCCTTTTTTAATTCTTTAATCTTATTTAAATTGATGAACTAAGAAAGTAAGACTACCCCCAATAGCTACTAAAACGAGCAAAACTACTAAGACATAACTTAACCATGTAAAGCCACTCCTTTTAGTTTCGGAAGGATTGTCAAGAGGAGCTGTGACTTCGATATTTTCTGGTGTTGCCTCTGTCTTGTTGCTATCTTGGAAATCTTCCAAAGTAATATTATTTACCACGGCTTCTTCGGCCTTTTCTTCTTTAAGAGTAGGAGACTCTACCGTCTCTTTAACTTCTTGGCTAACCATGTCCTTTGCGCTTTCCTTCATGCTATTTAGTTCATTTCCTAAATCAACTTTATCTAAATCTAATCTTAAATCTACCAAAGTATTATTTACCAAGTCAAAAAACTTAGCGTCTTCCAGTTTAATATCTTCCTTTAATTCTTTTTCTTCCTTGTTAAACTTCTTTTCTTCCTCTTTAGCTGGCTTTTTATCGTCTTCAAAGACAAAAATATCTTCCATTCCGACTGTCTCATTTAAATTGGCACCATCAATGGCATCTTTTATATCTTTATTACTATTAGTATCCTTAATGTTAGGAGCCTCATTAGTCATAAATATTTCATCATATAAGCTTTTTTCTTTATCCATAAATACTCCTTTTTATCTTTAAAATATTACTATAAGAAAATTATAACATAAAATATTTAAAATAAATAGCAAAAATAAAAAGAAATCCTACTGAATGGATTCCTCTTCTTGATTCCAAAGAAAGTTATTAAAAGTATTCCAGATATTATCTTTATCTTCATCAGTTATTTCATATATACTGACTGCATCAGTTAAATCAATGCCTTCTTTAAAGTTATTAAGTCCCTTAACGTTCATAGTAATTTCCATGTTTTGGTCACTATTATTAGTGTTTTTAATACTGAAAATAACTTGCTTACTGGTGCTGTCAATTTCTTTTACCACTAAACTTCCTTGGTAATTATTAATAATATTACTAAATTGAAAATCCCAAGTTTTATCTTTATTATCACTATACTTAATATCAATTAACTTCATGTCATCAACATAGACTAGAATTTTGTCACTAGTTTTTGTTATATTAATCTTCTTTTCCCCACTAATATAAAGACTCTTAGTGTCATTACTAATAAAATACTCTATAATACTTTTTTCATCAGCTTTTACTGCAAACCCACTAAATTCTTGGAAAAGGCCTTTGGTATAAATGCTTAAGACTAAATCTTTCTCAAAGTTAAATTCTTTATTTAAAATATTTACGATTAAATCATCGCTGATTCCTAAATTTTTTGCCAAGGATTTCCTAAATTCATTATCATTTTTAAGACTATCCTTTAGAGTCTTAAGCCCTTCATTAAGTTCATCTTTTGAAAAATAAATATTTAAAACATGTAATTTTTTACCATCTATTTCTTGCTTACTCTTTTTTGAGCTGCTATATTTAATATTATTAATTAAATAATTCTTTAAAACTTCAATATTATTATTTAAACCATTATAATTTATATTTAGAGGATTAAGTGAGTAGGGATTATCAATTTTAACGGGATAGTAGTAGAAAGGTAATTTCACATACAAAGAATTATCTAAATAAGTATAGTCAACTTTGTATTCTTTATCATTTTGACTCATAATACCGTTACCATTATAAACACCATCTTTAGTACTTAGATTAAAAATATATTGATAACTTTTTAAATTACTATACTCTAAGTTAGTTGTCTCTAGAGAAGCCTTAACTTCTATTCCTTTATTTATATCTTCCTTAAAAGCATTAATATTCTTTAAGTTGGTGGTCATTTCTGTACTTATATTATTTAAAAGACTACTGATAATTGCACTGTCTTTAGTAAACAGAATAACATAAAGTCCTACTAAACAAAGTATCAGAACTACAATAAAGATAAAAGGCTCTAAAAAGTTATATTTTCTTTCTTTAACCAATAATTCATCGATTTCATTCTGTAACTTTTCTTGGTTTTGTTTTTCTTCTTCGATAGCGGCCGGAATATTATTACTTTGGAAAATAGCCTTTGCAAACTCATTATTGTTATTAATATCTTTTAATTCTTGTTTGAAATTCTTGAGTTTATCATTGTTTTTGTCTTTAATAACAATTGTCTCATTAGGAAGTTTTTTAGCTGTTTCTTTTAAGACTTCTTTTTTGGCTTTAGGACTTTTTACTTTTTTAGAAGTATTTTTGTCTTTTTCTTGAATTTTCTCCTTTTGGTCAGTTTCTTTTTTTTCTTGAACTTTTTCTTTAGACTTTTTAGATTCCGCTGTTACTTTTTCTTTTAAAGAAAGTTTATTATCTTTACGTACTAATTCTGTTGTTTCTTCTAACTTTTTCTCTTGAGTCTTAATACTTATAGAAACTTCTTTTTTCTTTTGATTATCATCTTTTCTAGTTGGTAAGACAATTGTCTCTTTTGTTATTTCTTTATTTTCTTTAATAGCGTTACTTTCTGTCTTTTTACTTTCTTTAGATTCGCCAGAATTATTTATTTCTTTTTCTTTAAGAATAATGTTATCTTTTTTTACTACTTTATCTTCCTTAGTAAGGTCTTTTTTAGCTGTTGTTTGTTTTCCTTGACTCTTTTTTCCTTGTGGCGAATTATTATTAGTCTTAGTATTTTTTTTCTTTTGATTATTTTTAGTAGCCATTTTGGTCTTATTATTGTTATTAACTTTTTTAGTTGGTTTATTTATGTTTAAATTAATACTATCTTGAGTATTCTTTTTCTTTTCTTCGTTCATATACTTTACTTAAATACTAATTTTGTATGAGTAATCTAGTATTTAAAACTCCTTTATCTATATTTCTCTATATCATTTATTTTAACACAAACTTGCTTTATCTTCCTATAAAATTAATACCAATTCCGGTCTTGAAAGCCAAATATTTGAAAAAATTCTTTTGTTCAATCTGATTTTAGGGATAAAGGTGTAGACATAATCGTTTCTTTTTGGCATCCTAAATTACCAAGTGAATGCGATTGTGATAGCGAATTAGCCAGATTAATGAAGATTAATAATCATTTAGACTGTACTATTTCTATTTTTGGGTGGCTACAAGGGGAGGCAAATGTTTTTAGAGTGTAATAAAAGAGTAGCTAATACAATTGTTAATAAAGAACTTATTCAAACTTATCAAGAAATTTTTTTATTCCTTTTGAAAAAGTTGGAAAATATTTAGACTATCTTATAAACTATTAGGAAATAAGTGATAATGCGAATGGCTATATAATAATGGCATTGACGAAATGTAAAAAAAGCTTGACAATAAGAAAACTTCGTGATAAAGCAATCCCCAAGCAGTGCGAAATGCACTTAAGGGGGAAATATTTTATATGGAAAATAAAAAGAATGCTTTGAAAGTTAAAGCAAAACCAATACAGAATTTGGAACTTGTAGAAAACGTTAAATCAAATCTTTCAATTGAAGTTGATAATTATTGGTGGGGGTTATCTGCTTGTGCTGCTAATTATTTAAAAGAAGAAGCGAAAAATTGTGACTGGCCTACAGAATACTTTATAAAATGTGGCTTAGAACCTGAAATTGATGAAATTATAAATACCAAAGATGAAGAATTGAAACTGGAAATGGTAATAAGATATGTTAAAGCGAGAATTGAAAAAAAAGGCCTTCAAAAATTTTATGGAACAATTCCAGTTACAAGCATTAAAGAAATAGAAGATTATGTTAATGCTAAAAATAAAGAAGCACTAAGAAGAGAAGAACAAGCCTACCAAGAAAGTGCAAAATTGGTTTTAAAAAACACAGACAAACTTAAAGATATTACTGATGGCACTTTAAGAATTTTAATTAATCAAGTAATTGATTCTAGTTTGGATAATGCTACTATGAATGAAATTCAAAAAAGATTATTTATAGATGATGATATAGTTCAATAGCAAAGTACTGAAGTTCCAGCAATTAGTAAAGCAGATTTGGCTAAATGTTTAGTAAAATTTGTTGACCTTACAGGATTATTAGGCGTTGTTAATGTCGTAATTGCCGAAGTAGAAAAAATTGTTGATAAAGATCGTCCTAACGCTTGCTATAATACTAGATTTGCTTATGAAATGCCACAATCTATCACCAAGCGAGAAGTAAAATGGTATGTAGGAAGTGCCATTGATTTTGAGAACAAAAAGATAAGCTCAACACATGAGAAAATTTTTGCGACTGGTGATGGAAGTTTATTTGATATGTTTGTTACTGCTGTTTATAACAGATTATTATTAGAAAATTTAATCGTTACCGAAGCTGCAAAGGAAACAATTGGATTAGGTAGAAAACGTACTCTTACGAAATTAACTACTAGAAAATAATTTTATTGAAAGGAAAGAAGACACTTTAAAGTAATAAAGTCTTCTTTTTTTCATAAATTTTAATAGAGGTAATTTATGAAAAAGATATGTTTTTTACTTGTTTTATTAATTTGTCCTTTTGCTGTTTCGGCTCTCGATTTAGCTAATAATGCTAAAAGTGGGATTATTATGGAACCAACTACTAATAAAATTATTTTTGAAAAGAATAGCCATGAACACTTAGAACCAGCTTCGATGACTAAAATGATGACTTTACTCTTAACTTTTGAAGCCATTGATAATGGTAAAATTTCTTTAGATGATATGGTTCATATTTCGAAAGTCGCTGCTTCGATGGGGGGATCTCAAATGTTTTTAGAAGAAAACAGTAACATTAGACTTGAAGAAATCATTAAAGGTGTAAGTATTGCTTCTGCTAACGATGGGGCAGTCGCCTTAGCCGAGTATATTGGCGGCAGCGTGGAAAACTTTATATCCATGATGAACCAGAAAGTAGCCGACTTAGGACTTACTGATACCCATTTTGCCAATCCTCATGGCTTACACGCTGACAATCATTATAGTTCAGCTTACGATATGGCCATTATTGCTGCTAACTTAATTAGTCATGAGAAAATTTTACAATATACATCCATTTATGAAGATTACTTTAATAAACCAGATGGCTCTAGAACCTGGCTTGTCAATACCAACAAATTAACCAGATACTACGATGGGGTTGATGGTTTGAAAACCGGATATACTAAAGAAGCTGGCTACTGTTTGACCGCTACTGCCAAGAAAAATAATATCCGCTATATAACCGTTGTTATGGGCGAACCTTCAAGTGACTTAAGAAGTAGTGAGACGACTAATATGTTAAATTATGCTTTTAATTCCTTTAAACTTAATACGATTATCAGTAAGTCTCAAGAATTAGGAAATATCTATATTGATAAAAGTAAGGAAAAGACGGCTAAAATTGTGGCTAAAAAAGATATTACCGAATTAATCAGCAAAGAAAAGGATAGTCCTAACTATACTTATAATCTTAAAATTGACAAACTAAATGCTCCTATCAAAGCCGGTGCTAAAATAGGAACTGTAGAAATTATAGATAATGAAGGCTTAATCGTAAGAGAAGAAGAAGTTACTATAGAAAGTGATATTACTAAATCAAGTTTTATTAAGATGGTTTTCGAAAACTTTCTAACTATTATAAGAGGGAAAAAGTTAATAAGATAGTATGACTATTATTGATATTATTTTAATTAGTATTGGCCTTGCTTGTGATGCCTTTGTTGCTTCTATAACCTTAGGTCTTGAATTTCCTAAGATACCAATCAAAGTCCCTATAACAACTTCCGTTACTTTTAGCCTTTTCCAAATCATTATGCCTATTCTGGGTTATTTAGTAGCCTATAACTTTAATCCTAGTATTACTATTTTGACTAAATTTATTTCTTTTATCATTTTAAGTCTCATTGGTATTAATATGCTTTTTAATAAAGAAGAGACTAAAGTTAACTTGACTAATATTCTTGTCTTAGGATTTGCTACTTCCCTTGATGCTTTTGCCGTTGGTTTATCCTTAGCTTTTTTAGAAGTTAATCTTTTAATAGCCTTAATTTCAATTGGTCTTATTACTTTTCTTATGTGTTTTATAGGACCTTATCTTGGTTATTACTTTGGTCAAAAAATCCTAGGAAAACCTGAGATAGTAGGGGGCTTAATCTTAATAGTTATTGGTTTAAAAATATTAATCTTTTAGACACCTTAATCCTTATGTGTTTTTATCTAACCTATGGTAAAATATTTTTAGGTGATACATATGATAAAGATTAAAACGGAAGTAGACAGAGTAAAATTAGGAGAATATTTTACTGCTCTTAAAGTTAAAACTAATCTAGTTAATAATGAGACTAGAGAATTTATGATATACCCTGGTGAAGCTTATCTGACTATTGGAGTTAAGGGTATTGATAAAAATGACATTAAAGTTTGGGTTAATCCTGATGATACTATTAACTGGGAATGTTTAGATATAAACTATCCTGATAATAATGATAACTTAATACGTTCTGTTTATTATACGGGGAATGATTTATCTTTTATTAAATGGTCAAAGTCGAGAAAAATCGGTTTTAGTTGGCATCCATTAAAAGCCGCTGATATTGATTTGACTAATTCAAAGATTGATACTTTAAGAATTATTACAGATGATAAAATTACTATAAAATTTGGGCCTAATCAAAAAGAATTTACTTATACTGGTAATCCCGCTAATTTGATTATTAAGGATTGGGGAAATGTTTACTGGTTTTGGATTAATATTAGTAATGAAAAAATTTCCACAACTTATGAATTACCCAATTGGGGACATATCAAGAATTTAAAGAAAGTTACTATAGACACCAATCCAAATGGCGCCGCTCTTGACTGTTGCAGTATTGAGCAATTTAAAGGTATTGAAGAATTAAGCTTATTAGGAAATTTAACCAATTTAGAAAATTTGAACGAATTTACAGATTTAAAAGAACTTGGATTTTGGAATGTTCCTAATTTATCTGGATTGCCACCAATCGCCATTTTTAAAGATTTAACTTATTTCTGTGCTAAAGATATTGAAAAAGAAAGAGGGACAATCTTGAGAAAAGAAGTAAATAAGTTAAAAAAGACTAAAGAATTTAGACACATATATGTTGGCGGTTTACGTGATGAACTATGGTTTAAAACCGAATATGGTATTCCTTTTACGGACTGGGAAAATGACTATGGTAAAAAGGCTATGCGTATTTATAAAGAATGTTTGGCAACTGTGAAGAAGTCGCAAACAGAGGAAGAATTAAAACAAGCCATTGAAAGCTATACTATGAAAATGAATAAGCTAAAAGATATTGAAACTGTTGAAAGGGAAGATATCTATACGGCTTTATGTACCATTATGGAAAACACTAAAGTAAAAATAGATTACAATACTTGGTTTAATTGGTTTGACAATCTAAGAGAATTTTAAAAATCAAAATATCTAAACTATCTCTGGTAAAAGTCTTTAAATAATAGTGATAACTAAAAAATCTCCGAAATACGAAAAAAGTAAGAACCAACATTCTTAACTTTACTCTAATTCTTTTAAACCACTGGCATAGCCACTTGGCTCGTAAACTGTTCCCATAAGCCAAACTGCTTTGGTTCTTTATTTCTAATCATAAACATATGCGAGTATTAAAATTCATCAAGCATAATATAAAAATCATCAAATTATTTATTTCAAAAGTTCAAAGTAAACAAAAAATGTCAGAATATTAAAAGATATTATAAGTCTTGTCGAACCTCTTTAAAATCGAATAACTTTATAGTATTCTTAACTCGGGTGATGAAATGGATGAACTCTTAAATAGTTATGATGGCCTTATTAAAAAAATCGCTTCTAGTTTTTATGGTGTTGATAAAGAAGAACTATATCACGTTGGTAAAATTGGTTTATTCAAGGCTTATCAACATTTTAAGGAAGACAGTACTACTAAGTTTTCCAGTTTTGCTTACACCTATATTTTTGGTGAAATGTATGAACTTGTGCGGAGTCGAAAACTAATTATGCCTCCCTAGAGAAGCTCTAAAATTATCCAAATTAATTCTGAAAACCAAAGAATACTTAGACCAACTCTATAAATGTGATACTCCTCTTACCAAAATTGCTTCTTACTTAAAACTTGATATGGAAACCGTCTCTTCAGTTCTTAAATCCCTAGACCCAACCATCAGCTTAGATGAAATAAGAAATGAAGATACAACTCTTTATAACTCCCTTTCTAGTAAATCTTTAGACTTAGATGCTTTATTAGATTTAAAAGCTATCATTAGTACTTTAGATAGTCCTGATAGAGAAATAATAGTCCTTCGTTACTTTAATGATTATACGCAAGAAGAATTAGCTAATATGTTTAATATGTCTCAAGTAAGTATTTCTCGTAGTCTTTCTAAAAGTCTAAAAAAATTAAAAACTTCGTTAAGTTAAGTATAGAAATAATCTTTAGACCCCATAATAACTATGGAGGTCTTTTTATGAATAAAGAAGAATATCGAAAGTTAGTAAAAAAATATACTCCTAGTGAAGATAAACTAAAAAATGCTTTAATTGCTTTTGGTGTTGGCGGTTTAATCGGGATTTTGTCTTGTTTTATCTTTAATATCCTTTTGAAATTTAATGTTAGTAGTAAAGATGCTAATATCTGGACCCTTTTAATTCTTATTTTAACATCAAGTATTTGTACGGGTTTAGGTTTCTTTGATACCTGGGTTAGTAAAACGAGGTGTGGTCTTATTATTCCCATTACTGGGTTTGCTCATTCGGTAACTTCGGCTAGTATTGAGTATAAAAAAGATGGTTTAATTACCGGACTGGGTGCTAATGTCTTTAAACTTGCGGGTTCTGTTTTACTATATGGTATTATCAGTGCTTTCTTTTTAACGGTTATCAAGGTGGTGTTCTTTCATGGTTAGTTTTAAGTTTAATAATGTTTATATTAATGACTGGTATAGTATTGCGACCAAAAAAGAGACTTTAGGGACAGTTAAAAAGTATAATCAAGTTATTGAAGACAATTACTTTGGCGAGGAAACTTATGAACGAGCTGAAGCTAAAATGCAGAAAGTGGTTATTGATAATCTTTTAAAAAGAAATGACTTACAAACTAAATTAGATTTATTAGTTGGAGGTGAACTTTCTAATCAACTGGGTCTTTTAAATATGACCGCCGCAAGTTACCCTTTTTCCTACTTAGGAGTTTATTCAGCTTGTGCTAGTTTTAATGAGTCCTTGATTATTCTATCTAATTTAATTGACAGTAAAAAAATTAAGACTGGTCTTGCTTTAACAAGTAGTCATACCGAAGTATCAGAACGTCAGTTTCGTTATCCCATTGAGTATGGTTCCCCTAGATTTAAAAGAAGTACTATGACTGCTACCGGCAGTGTAGGGGTATTTTTAAGTACGAATGGAAAAATCAAAATAAGTAAGTGTACCATCGGGGCTGCCATAAATTATGGAGAGACTGATGTTAATAATATGGGAGCCGTGATGGCGCCGGCCGCTGCCGAGACGCTAATTAACCATTTAAAATTTTTTAAAGAAACGCCCGCTGACTATGATTTGATTTTAACTGGTGACTTAGGACGTGTAGGTTCCAAACTATTCTTAGAAGTCTTAAAGAAGAATAATCTTACTTTAGAAAATTATCAAGACGCCGGTTCACTATTGTTTAGAGAAAGTGATTTTCACAATGCAGGTTCTTCGGGACCAGTTAGCCTACCTTTAGTCCTTTTTGGTAAGATTATTCCTAGTAAAAAGTATAAAAAAATTTTACTGCTGGCGACTGGGGCTTTGCATTCACAAACTTTAGTTAATCAACATGAAGAAATACCTGCTATCTCGCATGCCGTTTCCTTGGAGGTTTTATGATTTATTTATATTCATTTTTGTTCTGTGGTATTGTTTGTCTTTTAGGTGAAATAATTTTGGATAATACAAAATTGACTCCCGGTCATATTACAAGTCTTTTTGTTAGTCTAGGGGCCGTTTTATCTTTCTTTAACATTTATCCGTGGTTTGTTTCTCATGTCGGAGTTGCATCTAGCGTTCCGATTACTAGTTTTGGCAATCTTCTTTATCAAGCTTGTTTGGAAGGCTTTCATACTAAAGGTATTTTAGGAATGTTTACTAATATTTTGACAACTACTTCGGCAGGAATAAGTGCTTCTATCATCTTTGCCTTTCTAGTAACTGTATTCTTAAGTCCTAAAGACTAATTTTAATTTATTAATATTTAAAACTTTAATCGCCTCCTAAGTAATAGGCGATTTTTTGATGGTAATCTTCATTAAAAGAGCTATTTTATTTCTAAAAAATAGTAATTTTCTTGGAAAAATGTGTAATTTTGTCTAAAAAAGGTCGGAAAAATGTGTAAACGACTATTAAAAATCATAGAAAAAGTCGGTGCTAGTGCCATTCTATGCATTCTCATACTTCATGACTTTCCTCCTAAAAAGATACTTAAGAGAAACCAAGTAATTAATAGAAAAATCTCTCCAAAACATAATTTGACAAAATATTTAAAAGTCACCATATATAGTAGTTATAGGTGACTTTTTATGACGGTCTATATTGATTTAGTTATTTTACTTAATTATTACTTCGACTTTTTACTCCTTTTAACGGTTAATGTTACTCTAAAGAGAAACTCCTCTTTAAGAAGAATTCTTCTTGTTTCTTTTCTTGGCGAACTAAGTCTTTTTGGCCTCTTGCTTTCGAAAACCTGGCTTTTAATTCTCTTGAAGCTAGAAGTAAGCCTTCTTTTAAACCTTTTAGCTTTCAAGTTTAAAGATATCTTTTATACAGCTACTAATCTTCTATACTTTTACATGTGTAGTATTATTCTAGGAGGCTTTATATACTTTTTAAAACTTAATAACTTACCTTATCTTTTCATCTTACTTTTATGTCCAATTATCTTCTATTTATATCATCAGCAAAGTCTTAATCTTAAAAATACTATTAGTAAGACTTATCCCTTAACCATTTATTTTCCTAATAAACGAAGTCTTAAGTTAACTGGCTTTGTTGATACTGGGAATAAACTTCGTGACCCCATCACTAAGAAATGGATAATCCTTGTTAATCGTAAACTCCTAAAAGGCGTTATTAGAATTCGAACCCCCATCTATGTCCCTTATCATTCTTTAAATAATAAAGGCTTAGTTGAATGCATTAAACCCTTAAAATTAGTAATTGAAAATAAAGAATATACTAATTTTTTAGTTGGTTTAATGGACTCTAAAGTCCAGATTAACAGTACTGATTGTATCTTAAACTTAGAAATATTGGAGGAATTAAATGTTTAAAAAAATTATTGAATTATTAAAAGTTAAATACAGTGAAGTTTTCTTTATCGGTAGTGATGACAAACTTCCCCCACCTTTAAGTAGAGAAGAGGAGTTATCTTATTTAATCCAAGCTAAAAGTGGTGACATCGAAGCTCGCAATGTCTTAATCGAACATAATCTTCGCTTGGTCGTTTTCTTAGCCAAAAAATATGAGTCAACTGGTTATGACTTAGAAGACCTCGTTTCGATTGGCTCTATTGGTCTCATTAAAGGCATTAATACTTATAAAATTGATAAGAATATTAAACTTGCTACTTATGCTTCTCGTTGTATTGCTAATGAAATTCTAATGTTTATTCGAAAAAATAAACGTCGGAAGGCTGAAATCAGCTTAGAAGATGCTTTGAATTATGATAGTGAAGGTAATGAACTCCATCTGGAAGATGTTATGGGAACCGATACCGATGCGGTCGCTTCAGAATATGAAAGTAAAGAAGAAAAAGTTTTACTCCAAAGAGAATTACGAAATCTTGATGATCGAGATAAAGAAATTATGATAATGCGTTACGGTCTTAATAACTCCAAAGAATATACCCAAAAAGAGGTAGCCGATAAGCTATCTATTAGTCAGTCCTATATTTCTCGGATTGAAAAAAAGGTCATCAAAAAATTAAAAAGTAACTTGCGTTTTAGTTAAAAGCCCTCTAACGAGGCTTTTTTTCGTTAAGTTAGCGGTATTTACATTTAAGGTTGATTTTACTTGAGTCAATTTTCATCAATAAGTAATCGGTCAATTTCCGCATAAAATAAAACTTTAACGTATATAATTTACTAGTGATTAGATGAAAAACTTTATTCTTTATTATTATAATATTGAAATAACGACTTATATTAGTCAAGATACTTATTATTATTTGGAAACCAAGACGGATATTTATTACTTTTGTAAAGTTCGCAAGACGGAGGAAGAACTAAAGACAATTTCTAATGAGTTAATAAATACTAATTATCATTTGCTTATTAAGAGTAAAGAAAACCATTATACGGTTATATATAATCAAGAAAATTATTGTCTTTTAAAGATAAATTGTCTTTTAAATGATATTATTACTTTTCAAGAAATGTTTAAATATCGTCTTTCAAGTGCCAATCGTACACTTCTTAACTGGAGTAGTATTTGGCAAGAAAAAATCGATTACTTAGAAGACCAAGCTGTTCTTTTTCGTCTTGGAAAAGCCTCTTTGATTAAAAGTTTTCCTTACTTTGTCGCTTTAGGCGAGAATGCCATTAGCTATTTAAATTATAATAACTTCCAATCATCTAACTTTTCGCTTTGCCATTATCGTATCTACTATCCCAATAAACCTATTAACTATTATAATAGTTTAAATGTTATTGCTGATTATGATGTCCGTGATTATGCTGAATATATAAAAAGTGTCTTTTATTGTAACAAAGATTTTGAAGTTCTTAACTTAGTTAAAATGATTATTAACGATAAAAGATACAACCGTGATGATTTAGGTCTTTTTTATGCCCGTATGTTATATCCTAGTTCCTTTTTTGACTGTTTTAGTAAATATATTTTAGAAGATAAATTATGTGAAGATGAATTAATGAATATTTTAGAACGGGTAGATGATTATGAAGATTTATTAAGAGATATTTATTATGAAATTAAAAAGACTTATGATATCCCCGAAGTTACTTGGCTTCTTAAAAAGAGTAATCCCTAAAAATTAGATTACTCTTAATTACTCTATTACTCTAGCTATTATAGAGGAACATTAATAACTTTTTCTACTTCTGGAACTTCATCGTGAATTGTGTTAAATAGAAAGTCTTCAATTGTATAGTTAATCGATCCACAGTTAGCACAGGCTCCATGAAAACGGACAAAGACACATTTGTCTTCGTATTTAATAAATTCAATGTCGCCACCATCGGCATTAATATAGGGTCTTATCATGTTAATGGCGTTGATAATTTTTTCTTCATGACTCATTTCCGGGCTATTTTCTATCTCGGTATTATCAATTGTCTTTTCTTTCAAATTGTTATCTTTCATTTCTCATCACCATTTATAATTAAACTAAATTTTTTGCCATTAGTAAAGATAATTGTTATAATAATGATAGTTTTTAGAAAGAATGTGGTTTTGTGTTAAAGGCTAATGACGTTATTCATGTTACTGTAACGGGCTTTGTTCCTTATGGTATCTTTGTTAAATATGAAGATTATGTTGGTTTAATTCATATCTCTGAAGTATCTAAAAGATTTGTTAAAGATGTTTCAAGATATGCTTCTCTTGATGAAATTATTTGTGTTAAAGTTTTAGAAGTTGATGAAAATCTTAAAAGAATTAAATGTTCTTTAAAAAGAATGTATGATAATGATGATAACTATGCAGGCAATTACTTAGAAGAGGGGAGAGGTTTTCTTCCTTTAAAAGAAAATCTACCTCGTTGGATAAAAGAATATGATAGAAGTAATAAAAGTACCTCTAAAAGATATTAACTTAAATGATTCTTTCTTTGACTCTCTAAGAAATGATTATCCCGGGTTTAATGAGTGGTTTGAAGTACACCAGGCTTCTAATGATGAAGCCTATATCACTTATAATTCTCCTAGTAACTTAGGTTCTTTTTTACTTTTAAAGATTGAGCCTAGTTATGAATATCTAAAGTTAGGACTAGATACTTGTAAAGATAAAGATGTCTTAAAAATCGCTTCTTTTAAAGTTTTAAATACTGGCCAGGGGATTGGTTCTTCTTACTTAGAAATAATCAGTAATATTGCTAAGTTAAATAAAGTTGGTATTATTTATACAACCGTTTATCCTAAGTATGACAGGTTTATTAACTTTTTAGAATATTATGGCTTTGAGAAATCGGGTTCTAAGGATAAAGAATTGGTTTTAAAAAAATTAGTCAAAGCTGATGACTAATTTTTTTAACTCATAATGTGTCCACATTATAAAATTAATAATTTACTTCCAAATTACTGTGAGATTATATTTTGCTAGAAAAAGCATGAAAAAAGGCATGAAAAAACCCCGTATTTACGGGGGATAATTCATTAAATGGTGCCCAAGGCCGGACTTGAACCGGCACGAGGGTTAAATCTCGCAGGATTTTAAGTCCTGTGCGTCTACCTATTCCGCCACTTGGGCATGCACCGTCTTTCATAAGACTTTTTAAGTATATCGCATAAATTTCACTTTGACAAGCACTTTTTAAGAAAATGTTTACTTTTATGGCACTTTTTAGGTATAATAATACCGAAAGCGAGGATTTATGAAAACAGAAGAATATTTAAAAAAGATATATACCATGCTAATTGCAGTCTTAGTTATTTCCGTGATGAGTCTGATGATTGGCCTTGTAAATTATAGCAATACGAAAGGTTCAACTAATAATAACAGTTCAACAACTACAAATAATGGTTCATCAACTAGTAATTATGATGTCTCTATGTTTAATGAAGTAAGTGTTAGCGATATCTTAAAATTCTTAGGAACTAGTAATAAAGATACTCATATTCTCTACTTAGGAAGAAGCACTTGTAGTGCTTGTATAGCTTTCTTACCAGGACTACAAGAGACTCAAAAAGAAATGAACTTTACTACTGATTACTTAGATATCGAAAAAGTTTCTACCGATAGTGATGACTTTAAAAAGCTTAGTAGTCTTCTATCTAAAGAAATTACTCAAAATATTAATGGTACTTCCCAAACCGGTAAAATTAGTGAGTTCTATGGTTATACACCAATGGTTATTGTTGTTAAAAATGGTGAAGCTGTTGATGCTATCGTTGGTTCTTACTCCAAAGAAAACTTACAATCATTCTTGAAAAATTATCTTAATTAACAAAATACGTACTTATTTCTTACTTTTAGAGACAAGTACTTTTTATTTGTTAAAATTCCTTTTAAAATCAAGTAGGATAGAAAAATATATTCTAGAATATACCTTGATTTTTCAAATTATCCCCAAAACATTGGCACTTATATGATTAAAAAATTTCTATAATCATTTTTTCGAAAAAGTTAGTCAATTTTAAAAACTTTTGCTTACATGAAAAAAATATTTGTGTTACAATTCATATTGCCGAAAGAAATTACGCTTATTTAGACGTTTTTTTCTTGGCTTGAAAGGGTTATTTATATGAAAAAAGAATTTGATTTAGGTCATGATAATATTAATAAACTTTTAATAAGTTTTGCTATTCCTTGTGTTATTTCTATGCTTATTAATTCGGTTTATAATATTGTTGACCAAATATTTATTGGTAAAGGAGTAGGGACTTTAGGAAATGCCGCTACTAATGTTATCTTTCCGTTAGTTATTTTAGCCAATGCGATTGCCGGTCTTATTGGTAACGGTGCGGCTGCTAATTTATCTCTTAAGCTTGGCGAAAAAAAGAGTGAAGAAGCCCGAGAATCGATTGGCTCGTCAATTACCTTAACTTTTATTGTCGCTATTTTATTCTCTGTTGTTGCGTATGTCTTCTTACCCCAATTAGTTTATATGTTTGGCTGTACAGAAAATGTTTATAACTATGCGGTAAGCTACGGCCGTATCATCTTAGTTGGTGCTCCATTTATGATTATTTATTCTGTCTTATCAAGTATTATCCGTGCTGATGGCAATCCTAGATACTCCATGATTATGCTTGTTATTGGGGCTCTTATTAACATTGTTCTAGACCCCATCTTCATTTTTGGCTTTAATATGGGGGTCTTTGGCGGCGGTCTTGCTACCGTTATCGGTCAGGTTATATCTTTTATTATAGCTTTATGTTACTTGCCAAAAATCAAAAGTATCAAGCTGGAAAAAGAAGACTTTAAAATTAATAAAAGTATTTTAAGAACATTGTCTTTAGGTCTTTCTAGTTTTATCACTCAAATAACAATTTTAGTTTTATTTGTCTTCATGAATAATATGATGACGAAGTTTGGCGCTAATACTAAGTTTGGCGCTGATATTCCATTATCTGTTTACGGCGTTATTTCTAAAATCAATAGTCTTTATATTTCCTTTGTCCTAGGTGTAAGTATTGGATCTCAACCAATTGTTGGCTTTAATTACGGCGCTGGCAATCTTAGCCGTGTCAAAGAGGTTTTAAGAAAAGTCTTGATGATTAACTTTATTGTTGGCTTATTCTTTAACTTATTATTCATTTTATGTTCAAGACAAATAGCTGGTATTTTTATCAGTCCTGATGATGTTAGCTATACCTTATTCATGGAATTTGCTACTCTTATGTGTCATAGTTTCTTATTAATATGTGCCCTTAACGCTATGGAAATGACTACTTCTATTGTCGTTCAATCTTTAGGAAATGTTGTTAAAGCCACCGCTGTCTCCTTCATTAGACAAATTATTCTTTTTATTCCATTGGCTCTTCTTCTTAGCATTACTTTTGGGTACGGCTTAAATGGTATTTTATACGCTGGCTGTCTTGCTGATGGTCTTTCATTCATCATTGCAAGTATTATCTTTATTGGGGAATATAAAAAGTTAGGTACTTATACTAAAGAAAATCCTATCGAAACCGATATATCTATTCCTAAAACTTATCAAGGTCCTAAAATCATTGTTACCATTTCTCGTGAATATGGTTCTGGTGGTCGCTATGTCGGTGAACTCCTTGCTAAAGACTTAGGCATTCCTTTCTACGACAAAGACCTTATTATTCTAAGTGCTAAAGAAAGTGGTTTAACTACTAACTATGTTAAAGAAAATGAGCAGACTTTAGACGGGCCGCAAACTAATGATGATTTACTTTATCTTGCTACTACAAAAGTCATTAAAAAACTATACCAAAAAGGCTCTTGTGTAATTGTTGGTCGTTGTGGTAACTATATTTTAAAAGATAAAAAAGATGTTTTAAAAGTTTATCTTTACAGCAGTATGGAAGATAAGATTAATCGGGTTACGAAATATTATCATATTGAAAAAGCTAAGGCCGCAAGTACGATTAATAAAATTACTAAAGACCGTAAAAAACATTATAAATATTATACTAATACTAATCTAGATGATTATAATAACTATGATATCAGTATCGACATCAGTCGCTTTGGTGTTGTTAAAACAGCTAAACTTTTAAAAGAAATTATACTTAACAATAACGACTAGTTTTTCTAGTCAATCTAAAAAGCTCATCTCTTTTTTGGAAATGAGCTTTTTAAAAATATATCATTCTTCAATGACTTAACTCTCTTTAGCTTATAATTTTTCTGCGTCATTAAAAAAACTATGCTATAATAAAAGATATAAGTTTTAAGTTGACAAGCATCTATGACGAGACAAGTTTTATGGACCAAAACAATCATGGAAGTTTTTATCTTTGAGGGAAATTTGAATCGTCGTCAAGAATACATTCTAAGAACCAGAATCAAGGGTCATTCTATTGCTGAACAGGCCGTTCATTTACATCTAAGTATCGACCAAGTAAATAAAGAAATCGCTAAACTAAAAAAACTTTATGATATGACTCAAGAACATTCTGATATTTTACCTCCACGGTGTAAGAACCACAAGGACCTTTTAAGACGGTTTTTTTGACAAAAATAAAGTCAGAAGTAGGGGAACTAAAAGGATATATATGGTGTAATGATATATTAATAAAGTATGTTGATAATTATTAATAAAGAATAAGTAATTAAATAAAAGATGGATAACACTTATAATATAAAGTTTATTGCCTTTAATGTAAGAAGCTATTAAAAATCCCGCCAGTAATGAAGTTATTAATAAATCATTGAACCAAATAATGGCTAAAAAAGTCTCTAAGTGTAAAAACTCTTGAAAAAAATTTATTTTCTTTAAAAGAATATATTCCGGGTAACGATATCTAGTGGCAAAATCAGTACCAAAGATACCTACAATATAGATAACTATTAAAAGAATGGAAAGACTTCCTAATAGATAGCCTTTTTCAATACTTTTTTTATCCGGGCTATCAACAATTGCCAGTTCTAAAAGTAGAGGAGTGATGCTGTAAGCCATGCTACTAATAATGACATTTAAAAAGCCTCTGGAAATCTTAAAATCTAAAGGGAGAAAATTATTAAAAACAATATTATGACCAATACTAGTAAAAATAAGTACCAAAATTATCATACTTACAAAGATGAGAATATCACTAAGCCGTAAAATAGTTTTTAGACCTTTTTTAATTCCATATAAAATTAAGATGAAAAGAGGGATAATGATCAAAAGAGGAGGGGTCTTTAAAAGGTAAAAATTACTACCCATGATGCTAAATGCAATTAAAGCATTATTAATCAAAAAAAAGCTTAAAAAAAGAATAATTATTAAACCTATTTTAGTTTTAAAAAAAAACTTTATATTCTTAATAAGTAAAAATTTTAATACCAAATAACCTAAAATCATCCCTATAGTAAGGCCTAAAATCGTCATTTTCTCGCCGTAATGAAAAATATAGGAAGTTCCAAGCCCGAAATACATTGTCCGACTTAAAAAAGTTGCCAGTACTAATTGTCTTTTCTTATTCATTATGATACCTTTCTAACTGTGAGTCCTGGTCGATTAATCTTTAAATTTATATTGATGTCTACTTGAGTCTTTGAAAAATAATCATCAAGATAAATCTTCTTTTTAATAAAATTTAAATTATTAAAACCCAATATATCACAATCTATCTCTTGCAAGTATGTTATAAAATCTTGCATATCTTTTGTTAATTTATCCGTAAAAATTTTTTCTAATTCTTTAAAATTATCATCTGTTCGTAAACTAATATCTTTACCTAACTTCTCAATATTAGCTTTTAGTTCTAAAGTAATAATGGCTTTCTCCTTAACTTTTATATTAGCCTTCGATTTATAAATTCTAATCGAAGTACCTTCTTCTTCTAAATAAATATCTTGACTTTTAAGATAAAAATTATACATTGAAAGCTTATCTTTACTCAAATAAGTAATAAATTTTTCTTTTCTGTATAATCCATAAGACTTAAAGATAAGTTTCTCTTCTAAAGATACATAAGGTATGGTAATATCCCTTTTCTTATTAAGAATATCATTTATTTGAAAATCAAAGTGAGCATTTAAAGATGTATAATTAATATTAGTTAAAATGCTATAAACTTCTTCAGAGTTTATTTTTTTATCTTCCGTTGTATATTCTAAGACTTCTTTAGGATTATCTGTTAAGACTAAGAAAAAATTTGAAGAAATATCATTACTTCTAGAAAAATAATCACTAAGTTCTAAAATATTAATAGTGGGCTCAATTAAAACAACTTTCATATGCTCAAAATAAGCCTTTTTATTTAATTTAGATGTGGTATTATTAATTGCTTTGGTTAAAGAAGTATCTGCATTTGTTACAGTAAAACTTTTTTTTGCCTCCGTATTATTCTTGTCAATACTGGTATTAATGACTTCATAAGTAACTTCATATTTATCATCTATTTTGTTAATTCCCATTCCGACGATTATATCCATATTATTAAGTTCACTATAATCAAAACAACCGCTGGTAAGAATAAAAAGACTAAAAAGCAAACCAATTTTAAGTATCTTTTTAATTTTAATCACCTTCTTTTCTTAAATTACTTTTAGTTAGTAACTTCGAACGAAATTTGTCTTTTCTTTTCGTTGTTCGTAAGACCGACTTTTTAAAATAGACGGCGTCAAAAGGAGCAAGAGGATAAGTATAAGGTTTACCTAAAGACTCTAGGCTACATAGATGAATAAGGGTTGCAAAAACTCCCATATAAAGGCCAAAAAGTCCCAAGATAGTTACTAAGAAAAGCGTTAAAAATCGAATATGACGAAAGGAATTAATAAATTCCATATCTGTAAAAACCATACTTGTTATATAAGTTACCGCTACTACTATAATCATAATTGGACTAACAATTCCCGCTGAAACCGCTGCATCTCCCATCACTAAGGCCCCAACAATTGAAATAGAAGAACCATAGTTCGAAGGAAAGCGAATATCACTTTCTCTTAAAATAGCACACAATACTAAGATAACAAGACATTCAATAACTGAAGGAATAGGCACACTACTTCGTTGCATAGCAAAGTTAATTAGTAAATCAAGGGGAATTGAGCTTTGATTATAACTAATTAAAGCGATATAAAAAGCGGGAAGAAAAAGTGTAATAATAAGACAGAGAAAGCGTAAGGACTTAACAAAATTAATATTAATATTCTTACTATAAGTATCAACACTAGGATTAATGAAGTCTACTAAAAAACTAGGTAAAGAAATACAAAGGGGAGAACCATCAACCAGAATAATTATCTTTCCTTCTAAAAGGTCTAGGGCTGCTTTATCTGGCCGTTCCGTTAACTGTGTTGTTGGAAATATCTCGGACTCTTCTGAACCAATCAGTTGCTTAATATTACCCGCATCTAAAATTCCATCAATATTAATGGACTCTAATCTTTGTTTAACTTTTTTAATCAGAACTTCTTCCGCAATAGAATTGATATATAAAATACTAACTTTTGTCTTTGAATACGCCCCAATATTCATATCAACATTAATAAGATCTGGGGACTTAATTCGTCTTTTAATTAAACCGAGGTTAGTTTCAATTGACTCGTTAAAAGAATCCTTCGGCCCATGTAAATCTGGCTCTGTAGTTGGTTCCGTAATACTTCTCGTCAAATTCCCTTTCGTTTCCACGGCGTAGCATTTATCCTTAATCACAATGGTGAATCCGTTTAACAAAAGATTAACTATCTCTTCTAAAGAATTTACCAATTTAGTATTAGGACCAACCAAAGTGTTATTTAAATCGCTATTAGTTTTTGAAAGACTCAAGACTTTTAAGACATATTCATTAATTTTATCACTAGAACAAAGACTTTGGAGAAAGACAATATCAATATCTTTGATTTTTTTAACTATTAAGTCAGTACTATTAGCAAACATTTTTTTAATTTCTAAAGTTAGATTTTTCATTCTACCACCATTCTTATTATGATGCAGGATGATGTTTTTTATGTAAAAAAATAGCTAAGATAAAAGGAAAGTCAAAAGTAAAAAAGAAGAACACGCAAAAAAAATTGCGGTTTTAAGTCTTAGATATTTACTAAAAATGAAAATGAAAAATCTTTGATTTAGTGTAGACACGAAGGGAAAAACGTGGTATTATCCGAGTACAAGGTCCCAAAAAATTAAAAGTTTGGCTATTCTAGTGGGTGGTTTGGTTATGGTAAATGATGATATTGCGTATAAAAAATATTTAGAAAGTTGTTTTGAGCCAATAGCTGAATATTATTATCTGAATTTGACAAGTGGCACCGTAGTGCCTGATTATATGGTATCTAACGAAGTAAATAAAGCTGATTTAGATTATGTTCTTAGCTCCGAAATGCTTATGAATATTAAAGGCGAGTCTATATCTAATGATATTGTTTCTAAAGTTTATGGCGTTAGTTGTGGCCTTCTTAGTTATTCCTATGGTTGGCATGTCAATATAATTAATTTGGCAACTGGTAAAAAAATTTTTCAGTGTCCGAATGGGTGTCCCAGTGATAGTACCCTTATCGCTAAAAATAACGGTTACCATTTAATAGAAATTGAATATACTGGAATAAATATGTCGTATGAATATTCCCTTATTAATCCTTTAGGAGAAGTCGTTTTTAGTGAAAAAAAATCGGCAAAGACCGAATATAAGTTGATTGCGGAAAATGGTTTAATTAGTCTTTTTCTTAAGAAAAATCCGGTCGCTCTTTATCAAGAAATTATTAAAAAAGCCGAAGGCTATGTAGAAAAAGAAGAAAGCCCTATTAAAGAGATTAAAGCTAACTGTGTTACCCAAGAAATAAAGGCTCTTTTTCAAGATTTTAATTTTCCAGAACAGCTTCTAAAACGTTTTGAAAAATATGACTTGCCTCAAAGTTCTAGGATTAAAATTAGATATAATGTTAGTTTTTTAGAAGTTTTTTTAGTCGCTGGTTGTCAAAAAAAGTATACGGCTGTAACTCGTAATGGCAAAATAATCTCCGATCGAAATATTAATAATTGGGTTATTAGTAGAGAAGAGGGAGCCAAGTTTAACGATGAAGTTATAATGATACCAAAATTTATAAATTGTAATGGTAATGGTGGTATTATTTATCTTGATAAAGATGGTAATAAAATTAGTAAATTTGTAAATGTTACTGGTTATTTACGAGTTGATAGGCATTTCTTAAATCTTTATCAATCTGGGAGAATGACTGACTTTAAGGCAACTTCTGATAGTTTTACCTATGGTCATTTAGCTTCCTTTCGAATTGATGGTAAAATATATTACACCAGTAAAACCTTTTCTGATGGTCTTTTATTGGTAGAAAATGAAAGGAATTTGTTTGGCTACCTTGACGAGTTTGGTAATGTCGTTATAGAACCTCAATTTAAAGATGCTAGCGATTTTCGAACTGGTGTTGCTAGTGTTACGACAAAGCTTGATGTCGATAATTACTATGGTGTTCGTATAAATTTAGATGGTGAATTTTTATCAAGACAAGAGCAAGAAATCATAGATAGAGTTTATAGCAGGTACAAAGGTAGATTTGATAAATTGGAAACTTGTTCAACTATAGAGCAAATATATCATCAACTTTATGAAAGGAAATATGATTTTCTCGGCAATCATTACTACTTGTACTATGACTTTAAGAATGGAACGCCACATAAATTAAAATACAGGCCCGTGAGACAATATGAAAACTATGTGATTTGTTATGGTGAAAAAAGTTTTTTTAGTAAGGAAGGCTATTATGCCTTGGATAAAAGAACTCAAAATATGATTTATTTAGGTTATTCTAAGGACTTAACAGCTTTTTATGATGATTATTTTGTTATTGATGGCATAACATATTATCCAACCGATGAACTGCTCAATTTAGGAAACTTTAGTCTTACCAATCGTAAGCTAAAATCTGACGTCAAATTAAAAAGTAAAGAAGAGTATATAAGAAGTAGAGGAAAAACTGAATTGATTTCAAAAGATGAGACGTTAGAAGAAAAAAGACGCAAGTGGCAAGAACAAAGAGCCGAACTTGAAAAAAGAAAACAAGAGTATAAACGTCTTCAAGTCGAAAAAGAAGAATTAGAAAGACAAGCCCAAATAATAGAAGAAAAGCAAAAGAAGTTACATATTGTTCACTCTTTATCAGTACCCGATGATTTTTATGTTGAATATCCTAATTTTAAAAGGATTGCCCCTAAATATTTGCCAGATTTAACTGATTATGATTTGTTTCTCTATGATTTTGCTGGCTTTGCCATCGATAACGTGAACTTTAGGGGAACAAATGCATCCATTAATCCCCAAAAAGTCTACAATAAAGATATAAGTGGTTGTGATTTATCCGACGTAACTATATTAAGTTATGATTTTGTTGGCGTTAAGATGGAAAACACTATTTTTTCGGATGATTTTCTTAAAACCTATCAAGAAAAAGTGTTAAAATTAGAAAGAAGAAAGTAGAGGGTTTTATGCAAGTTAGAATTGTAAGAATGGATGATTTTGGTCGAGGTATCTGTTATGCTGATGATAAAATAACTTTTGTTCCTAATTCCCTAACAAATGATTTACTTGATATTGAAATCACTAAAGAAACAAAAAAATATAATATTGGTAAAATTAAAAAAGTACTGGAAACAAATGAAAAGGTAAGTCCCTGTCCATATAGTAATGAGTGTGGTGGTTGTAGTCTTTTAAGGATGGAGTATTCTAATACTTTAGCTTTTAAAAAACAAAAATTAGAAAATTTATTTAAAAAATTTGGTAAGTTAGAACTGAATATTCCCATAATTGCTTCTCCAAAACCCTTAGAATATCGTAATAAAATAACTCTTCATGTTTTAAATGGACTTGTTGGCTTATATAAAGAAGAAACTAATGAAGTTATTAAAATAGAAGAATGTAAGCTAATTCCCTTTAAAGTTAATGAATTTATTAAATTAATTCCATCTTTTAAGATTAATAATGGTACTGTTGTTATCAGGACTAATTTTAACATGGAACTTTTAGTTAATTTTATAACTAATGACATTTTAGAAATGCCTAATTTGACTGAATTTAAAATCGCTGGCATTCTAAAGAATGGTAAAGCTTTAAGAGGGGATGATTTCCTAATTGAAAAGATTAATAATATGTATTTCAAAGTTTCTTATGATGCTTTCTTTCAAATAAATTTAGGAGTAACCGAGAAATTATTTAATCTTTTATTAGAAATGGCTCCGAAAGGAAAAAATGTTTTAGACTTATTTTGCGGCACCGGGACTTTAGGTCAAGTTTTAGCCCCATTTAGCCAAAAAATTTATGGCATTGAAATCAATGAAAATGCTACTATTAATGCTACTTATAATGCTAAGATAAATGGCCTTACTAACTGCTATTATCTTTGTGGGGATGCTAATCTTCTTATTGAGAAAATTGCTGCCAAGATAGATTTAGTGATAGTTGATCCGCCAAGAAGTGGAATGTCTAAGAAGGGAATAGAGCTTTTAAAGAGAGTGGGAGCTTCTAAGATTATATATGTAGCATGTGATCCGGTAACTTTAATAAGAGATATTAATTTATTGAAGGGTGATTATGACGTAAAGACAGTAATTGGTCTTGATATGTTTCCATTTACCTATCATGTGGAGACTTTATGTGCCCTGGAAAAAAAGACTACTCAAGAGTAATCTTACAATTCTTTACCACAATTTTTACAGAATTTAGAGTCTTTTGGAATTTCGGTGCCACAGTATTTACAATACATGGTATCATCTTCCGTAAGGCCTTTTTTAATGGCTTTAAAATGGGTAGTAGTACTATCTTTAGTAGCATTTGCCATATCATCATAAATACTTTTAATATCTTCTTTCGAATCATCCATCATATATTTAGTGGCTTTTATCTGTTTACTTAGCATTTTCCCATTGAATTTAGGACTAAAGATAGATAAGACCATAAAGATAAAGACTAAGATGATAAAAATGGGTACAACAATAAATAAAATTTTTTCCATAATATCTCCTCTAATTCTTTTATACCATATATAATATATTTAGTAAACATTATATATGTTATAATTATCTTGAAAAGAAAGAAGATTGTTTATGGCAAAAGAAAATTATTCAATAGTTTATAGTAGTAGAACGGGAAATACGAAAAAATTAGCTGCTACTATTCATAAGGTCTTACCATCAGATAGTTGCTTTTATTATGGGACGATAGATAATGTTAAAGATAAATTAAGTAATATAATTTATATCGGTTTTTGGACTGAGAGGGGAAATGCTGATTCTTTGACGATAGAATTCTTAAAGAAATTAAAGAATAAGAGAATATTTTTATTTGGAACTGCTGGATATGGGGGAAGTGAAGACTACTTTAGAAATATTATTAATAATGTTAAGAAGAATATTGATAGTAGTAATACTTTAATAGGAACTTTTATGTGTCAAGGAAAAATGCCTTTAGCGGTGAAAGAAAGATATGAGAATATGGCTAAACAAAATAATTCTTCTGTAGATATTGATAAACTTATAAGAAATTTTGAGAAAGCTTTATCTCATCCTGATATAACTGATTTAGAAAGATTAAAAGCTACTTTAGAAAATTTAGAATAGAAATTTTAATTAAAAAAGGATAAAATTATGAAAAAAGATATTATGGTCTATTTTATTCCTAGGAATTATGACTTTAGGAGTCTTAGGATGTGAGAAATAAATCCAAGAGAAATTTTGAAATAGGAGATAAGCCAGATATTAATATATTACAAAATGATGTTACTATGACAATTAAAGAAAAAAACTTAACGAATAAAGGTGCTACTCTAGTTTTAACTAATAATAGTGATAAAAATTTCCAATATGGAAATCCTTATAAAATAGAGATTAAAAGGATGGAGAATGGCATAAAATAAATGTTGAAGTGTATTTCGATATGCCTGCCTTTCAACTTTCAGCAAAAGAAAGTAAAAAAATTGTACTTGATCAGGAAAATGGGTATGGCAAACTTACAAAAGAATCTTACAGAATTATAAAAGGAATTGACTATGAATATGAAGAAGGGAAATAAGAAACTTTTAATGCCGCAGCCAAATTTACTATAGATTAGTAATGGGTTAAAGAATTATCTAAAGGAGTTGGAAAATGTATTCTAAGAATGAAGAAGAAATATTTAAGATTTTAAATAGTAAAATTATTGGATTAGATAGTAGAGAATCTTTAAGAAGGTTAGATGAATATGGACAAAATATAATTTTAAAGAAGAAGAAGAAACCGTGGATTTTAAGATTTCTAAAGCAATTTAATGATACAATGATTATTATATTATTGATAGTAGCGGTGCTTTTATATTTTTATGGCTATTTTTATTCTCATGAGTATACTGATACTATTGTTATTCTTATTGTTGTAATTATAAATGCTTTGGTAGGATTTATTCAAGAAGAAAAAGCAACTTTAATATTAAAAGAATTAAAAGAATATGAAACTAGTACGTGTAAAGTCAAAAGAGATGATAAAATCATCGTAATAAATACTAAAGAATTAGTACCTGGAGATATAATTTATTTAGAATCAGGAGAAACAGTTCCGGCGGATATTAGAATACTTTCGAGTGAAAATTTAAAAGTAGATGAATCAGCCTTAACAGGAGAAAGCGTTCCTGTTCAAAAAAGTTCAGATGTTTTAAAGAAAAATTTAATTATCCAAGAACAAAAAAACATGCTTTTTTTAGGGACAAATATTACTAATGGAAAAGGTAAGGGGATAGTCGTAAGTACGGGAAAAAATACTGAGATTGGTAAAATTGCCCTCTCATTAAATGAAATTGATAGAACGGAAACCCCTTTACAACTAAAGATAAAAGAACTATCGAAAAAGATAACTTTAATAATATTTATAATCCTAATCTTTATACTTATTTTAGCTTTAATTAATAAATATACTATTCTTGAGATTATAATGTTATGCTCATCCCTAGCAGTAGCGGCTATTCCCGAAGGATTACCAGCGGTAATTACTATAACTTTATCAGTGGGAATATCTAATTTAGCCAAAAAGAAAACAGTAGTAAAACAAATGCAAGCGGTAGAAACTCTAGGAGCCATAGATGTTATTTGCTCTGATAAGACGGGGACGATAACTCAAAATAAAATGACTGTTAAGGATGAATATGTAATAGATGATGTTATGCTTAATTATATATGTGCTCTTTGTAATGATGGCCTTATTATAGATAGAAAATATGTAGGAGATCCCACGGAAACATGTCTATATGAATATTTATATAATAAAAAAATTGATTCTCTTAGATTAAGAAAAGAATGTAAAAGAATACTTGATATACCTTTTGATAGTGATAGAAAGATATCTACTACTTTAAACAGAATTGGTAATGAAGTATATATTTTATGTAAGGGAAGTATGGACTCTTTAATAGAAAAAGTAAATCTATCAGATGAGGAAAAAAAAGATGTTTTAGATAAAGTTAAAAATTTTTCAAAAAGAGCTTTAAGAACCTTAGGATTTGCTTATAAAAGATTGGATTATATACCTCAAAATATTAAAGAATTAGAAAAAGAAGAAAATAATTTATCTTTTGCTGGTATTTTAGGAATGATAGATCCCCCAAGAGAAAGTGTTAAAGAAAGTGTTCTTTTATGTAAAAGAGCAGGAATTAGACCTATTATGATTACGGGGGACTCTATTGATACGGCAATTGCGATTGCTAAAAGTGTGGGAATTATAAGTAATGATAAGGAAGCAATTCTGGGAAGTGAACTTGATAAATATAATGATGAAGAACTAAAAGATATTGTTAAAAGATATTCGGTTTATGCAAGAGTAAATCCAGTTCATAAAGAAAGAATAGTCGGTGCTCTTAAAGACAGTGGCAAAATTGTAGCAATGACTGGTGATGGCGTAAATGATGCTCCAGCTATTAAAGATGCTCATGTTGGGGTGGGAATGGGTATTACGGGTACTGATGTTACTAAGTCAGTTTCGGATATCGTATTAATGGATGATTCTTTTTCAACAATAGTGGTTGCTGTTGAAGAGGGAAGAAGAATATATAATAATATCAGAAATAATATAGTATTTTCCCTATCAAGTAATTTTGCCGAAATATTTATTGTTGTTATAGGATTACTTACTAAAAAAACAATTTTGTTACCCATTTATATTTTATTTATTGATTTAGTAACGGACTCTATTCCTAGTATATGTTTATCTTTTGAAAAGAGTGAAGATGGCATAATGACTAAAAAACCCCGAGGAATAAACAAACCATTATTTACTCCCTTTATTAAAGCTTGTATTGCCTCATCGGCTATAATTGAAACTATGTTTGTAGTTATCACATATTTTGTTTGTTTAAAAGATTATGGACAAGAAACGGCTATGTCTTTAGCACTTCTTTCGATGGTAATGCAAGAGATAGTTTATTCTATATCTTGTAGAAATTTAAAACAATCAGTTGTTAAACAAGGGATATTTTCTAATAAAGTAATGAATTACGGATTACTGTTGATTTTTTTAATTGAACTTGTAGTATTTGTTACACCGGTTGGCAAATTAATAAATATTGTTTCAATAGAATTTGGGTTAATATTTGTAGTATTCTTAATAAATCTTATGGCAATATTTATTTATGAATTAATTAAGCCATTATTAGTTAGTTGGTTTAAGGATTAAAATATAGAGAATAAATACGAGGTACAAGATATGCTTAAATGGGTTAAAGAAAATAAGATTATGATGATGACTATAGTAATATTTGAGATTGTTGCTATAGCGTTATTTATTTCAACTAGAAAGTTATTTTATCTACTAAATTTTAATTATATAGGAATTTGTATATCAACAGGAATGTATTTAATGTCCCATAAAGTTAAATATGCCAGAAACTTTGTTCAATTGGCAGTTGGTTTATATATGCTTATATATTTAGGCGTAATTTGTCGTGAAAATATGCAAATTGAAGGATTATGGTATTATTTGTTTTTAGGAGTATTTGAAGCTGCTACTATTCATTATTTTGTTGCTAAAATTGCTGGACCGTTATTCTTTGGAAGAGGCTGGTGTGGTTATGCGTGCTGGACGGGAATGATACTAGATCTATTACCATATAAGATCCCTAAGAGTAATAGGAAAAAATTAGGATGGATTAGGTATATGGTATTCGTGCTATCATTAACATTTGTATCAGGATTATTTATTTTTAAGGTGGATAATTTAGAGAATATAATGTTCTGGTCGTTTATAATAGGAAATATAATTTATTATATTTTGGGTATATTATTAGCCTATATACTTAAAGATAATAGGGCTTTTTGTAAATATATATGTCCAGTAACGGTGTTTTTAAAACCAGCTAGTTATTTTTCTTATTTAAGAGTTAAGTGTAATCATAATAAATGTATTAATTGTCATAAATGTTTAAGGGTATGTCCAATGAATGTTGATATGTTAGATGATTCTCGTAAAAGAAAAAATGGTACTGAATGTATACTTTGCTGTAATTGTATTAAAGAGTGTCCAAAAGGAGCCTTGGATTTAAAATGATTATTATGGTGATGATTTAAGTGAAAAAAATAAAATAGGAACGTTTTTAATTGTTTTAGGAAATTTATTGTATTTAGCATTTACAGCTTTTTTGGGAAGATGAAATTAGTAGTTTGGGGCAATTTACTAGTGGTTTTTTAGTGGGATTATCTATTGGTTGTAATTTAGTTGGGATAATTTTATTAGTAGCACATATGAGTAAAAATAGGTGACATTGGATATTTAGTTAACTATGAGGTAATATTATTATTTTAGTATCAATCATTTTAAAGCCTTTTGAGTATAGAATTTATTCTTTTACATAATAAAAAACTAACTATTTATAAACAGTCCAACTTTTGGGGTTCAGTTCAAAATGGTGTTATTTGGGATAAAGATAAAAATGAATATACTTATAAGATACCAGCTATTATATTTGCCGAGAATACCTATTCAAATATTGAAAATTTAATTGAAGTAATTTTGAATTATTACAAAGAAAATAAAATAAAACGAATACATCAATTTGATATTATAGTTGCAGGAGATTACACAATTGTTAATTCTTGTAAAGGACAAATTAGTTTTAATGATGTAAGGGAAATATTTTTTGAAAAAACAGATAAAAAAACATTAGTGGTTCTTTTGTTTTTGATGGCAAATATGCCATTAGTTCATCCTACTTACAATGAAAATATTTATAACATATATTTAGATAAGATATTTACTAATGCATCATATCGAGATGATTGGAATAAATTCTTAGAAGATATAGAAAATAGTTAAAGGAGAATAATAAAAATGAGTAAATATTATGACAATATTAGCAAAGAAATAAAAGATTATTTTGCAATTTTAGAACCAAATTTCCCAGAATGGTTAAATGAATATATAGATACAAAAGAATTATTATCACAGCAATATATTAGTGTTACTTGTGGCACTATTTATTCAGACTTATTTGAAAGCGATTTTTTCTTTTCAAGTCTAGACCATTCTGTTGCAGTTGCTTTAATTGTTTGGCATTTTACACATGATAAAAAACAGACTTTATCTGGATTATTTCACGATATAGCAACACCTGCATTTAAGCATTGTATAGATTTTCTTAATGGAGATTATATGACTCAAGAATCAACAGAAGATTTGACAACAGAAATAATAAAAAATTCAAAGGAAATTATGACCTTATTAAAAAGAGATAATATTAAAATATCAGAAATAGATAATTATCATTTATATCCTATTGCTGATAATGATACACCTAAATTATCTGCTGATAGATTAGAATATTCACTATCAAATGCTTTATTTACTTATAGATTATTAGATTCAGAAATCATTAAAGAAATATATGATGATATTGAGATACAAACTAATGAAGAAAAAGAAATAGAATTAGGATTTAAAACTAAAAAAATTGCTAGAAACTTTGTTAAGGTTACGAGCCGATTATCCGTTATATATCGTGAAGACAGAACTAGATATTCTATGCAATTAATTGCTGATATTCTAAAAAAATTAAGTGATGAAAACAAAATTTCTAAAAAGGATTTATATGAATTAAAAGAAAGTGAAGTAATAGATATTATAGAATTTTCTAAATATAATGATATTTTTAATATTTGGAGAAATGCTAAAAAAGTAAAAACATCAAAAGAAGAACCTCAAAATGTTTATTATGTACATCATGGAGCAAAGATTAGATATATTGATCCACTATTTAATGGTGAAAGGATTTCAAAGTGTTGTAAAATTGCTAACAAAATGATAGAAAATAATTTATCTTACGATATGAATAATTATGTATATTTAGATTTTAATTTCTGATAATAAAGGGTATGGGAATTCCCATACTAGAATTTATGTGGGAGTATAAATTCAGTGCTGGCTAGACACGACTTTTACTCCCACTTTGTGAAAAATAGAAAAAGATGATTAAATTATTTGATAATTTTTTCATCTTTTTTTGAAGATTATTTATACAAAAACATATTCATTTAAATAATCAATATAGTCTTTTGTGCTTTTTGAGATAAATTCCTCAGTAAATTTGATATTTTTAATCTCAATATTGTAGTTATCATCTCTAGTTATTTCAATCGAAGACATTAATCTATTTATTAATTCTTTTTGCGTTTTTCTATTTAAACTATCAAATAAATAAGCAAAACTTAAATTATTTTTAAAGATAAAATATCCATTATCTTCTTCATAATCTAACTTTTTTTAATATTTCTCATTAGTTTCCTCAAATAAAGTGGATTTTACGAAGTCTAATTTTAAATATTTCTAATTTATATTTGCTATTTAGTGTCAAAAGTTGCGCTTTGAATTATTCTTTCTAATTCCTTTAAGTTATACCTCTGTTTATGTTCTTTAATATAAAAAGTCTTATTACTGATTTTATTTACTTTATATTTAAGTATAGTAAGAGTAACGGGGTATGTAATTAGATATTTAGTTGGTTCAATAAACTGTAAATTAGTATTTAGAAGAATTTTAACTTTCCCTTTTTTAGTTTTATAAGCAAAGTCTTTAATAAATTATAGTAATTTAGTATTAGGTTTAAGTTCTTGGGTAGTTTTAAATTCAAGCATAAAAAAATTCCCCCTTCCTAGAAAGAGAACATTATATTTATATTTGGTAGAACAAGCCTTGCCAAGTCTGACTACGGTCAAAATAAAAACTTACGAACTTTAATTAGTCCGTAAGTTGATTTCAAATGGAGCGATAACAAAGGTTATTCGAAACTCCTAATAGTAAAAGTTGATAAACAACAAATCACTAAAATAATAATACCATAAATTGTTCTCAAGATCTATAATTAACCGTAAAAAAAAGATATAATGTTTATATACATGATATTGTCTTTTGAATGGGTGGTTTAAATGAATAAAATTAAAACTGATAGTTATTATATGAATTATGCATTAAAATTATCAACTATTGCTAATTGTATTAAAGGTAAAGTTGGTGCAATTTTAGTAAAAGATAATGAAATTATTGCTGAAGGTGTTAATAGTGTTCCTAATGGAATTACACCATGTACTGAAGAAACTTGTATAAGAAAAAAGTTAAATTTAAAAAGTGGCGAGAATCAAGAACTATGCTTTGTTGTTCATGCAGAGCAAAATTCTTTAATAGATGCTTTAAATAATAAAATGGATGTTAAAGGTAGTACTTTATATGTAACTAAACAGCCTTGTATAATATGTGCCAAAATGCTTATAAATGCTGGAATTAAAAAGATTATATATTTAAAAGCATATCCTGATAAGTATTCTGAGATTTTATTAAAAGAAGCAGGAATTAAAATAAATAAGTTTGAAGGAGAATTAGATAATGAAGAAAATGGAATTAGAAGTTAAAATATTAGATATTAATAAAAATGAGTTTATAGATAAAATTAAATCAATGGGAGCAGCCTTAAAAAAAGAAACTAAACAATTTTTATATACTTATGACTTACCTACAATATATGGTAGATTTATTGATATAAAAACTCAATTAAAAGATAATGAAAGTGAAATCAAATATGAAACTGCATTAGAAAAATTAAAATTATTATTTTTTGAACTAGATAATCTTTTAACAGAAGAAAGTAAAAAAGAATTAAAAGAAATTATTGGTTGTGATAATGTATCTTGTTTATGCTTAAAAAATAACTTATTTGATTATTTAGACAATGACAAATTAGTAGACTTTATAAATAAATTTCATAATAATTCAAAAAAATGGATAAGAGTTAGACAAACAAATGACAAGACTACAATAGCAGTTAAACATATTTTGGCTGATAATGGAACTGGTATTCAACAAATGTTAGAAACTGAAATTGAAGTTCCAAGTATTAAAGAAGCAAATGGCTTACTTGAAGCACTAGGATATTCCTATAAAAGTTATCAAGAAAAAGAAAGAATTACATATGTTTTAGATGAATATGAATTAGATATAGATACTTGGCCTGGAATACCAACATATGTTGAAGTAGAAGGCAAATCCGAAGAAGATTTGGAAAACATATTAAGTAAATTAGGTTATTCAATGAAAGATACAGTATCATGTACTGCTGATGATATATATAGAAAATATGGAAAGTCAATGTTTGACAATAGAGAATTAAAATTTTAAAATAACTATTTGGGGGAATATAGGTTATGGAATACACTTTTGTAATGATTAGACCTGGTGCTATTAGAAGAAATAAAGTGGACTTTATTCTTAATAAAATTGCTGAAATTGGATTAAATATAGAATATTGGGAACATAAAACACTAACACCTGAGTTTATATATGAACATTATTCACATTTACTTGATGAATCTATACTACGTGATGTATTTGATAGAACAATGATTGAAAATCTTTCTGGACAGGTTATAGGTATGATTGCAAGTGGAGAAAATTCAATAGCAAAAATGAGAGAATTGATTGGTCCAAGTAATGTTAAAAAAGCAATAGAAGAATTTCCTAATTCTATCAGGGCATTAGGAGATCCAAACAATAATCCAGATAATCTAATTCATGCTTCAGATAGTATCGAAAGTGCTACTGAAGAAATAAAAAGATTTTTTAATATAGATATAACAGATATAAAACAAGTATCAAAGCAATTAAAAAAAGAAAAATTGTAGTATAAAATATTTTTTTAAAATAAAGAATAAGGAGGTAAAGTATGGATAATATTTTAAAGAAAAGAGAAATAGTTTCGTTTGATGGACCATGTCCTTATAATTGTAAGCATTGTTATACATTTGGCTTAAATGAAGAAAATAAACATCTTACAATTAAGGATATTGTTAATAGTCTTAAAGGAAAAGAATTTGATGTAATTTATGTTTCACATAATAAAGAAAACTTTTTAAAACCAAGTGAAGGTATTAAATTATGTGAAGAATTATTCTCAAATTATAATAAAGATATTATTGCTATTACTAGAAATGTATTTAATGATAGTGAATTAAATGAATTAGTTAATTTACAAAAGAAAATGAAAGAAAAAGATAATGATTTATTTTTGGCTGTTTCTATTCCTGCAAAAGAATCTATTAATATTACAGAGGGAAACGATTTAATTCTAACCCCAAGTAAAAGAATTGATTTCTTAAAGCGTGCAAAAGAAAAAGGATTGACTACTATTTTAGTAATAAGACCACTTTTTCCAAATAACATAATTCCAACTAGTGAAGCATTAGAAATAATTGACGATTTAAATGGATATGTTGATTGTGTATTATCAAGTGGTTTAGCTGTAAATAAAGCAATCTTGTCTCAATTAAAAATGTCAGAAGAACAATTTAAATATCTAGATGGTGATAATAGTAATTATTTAATTGGTGCAACTAGTAGTGATACAAAATATATAGATGTAACTGAAGAACTATCAAAAATCAAAGCAAAATGTAGTGATTTAAATATTCCATTTTTCGATCATAGTCTTTCAGCAATAAATTATTTAAAACAAAACAAATAAAGATAACAATGAGGTTTGATATGAACCCGTTTCTTGGACAAAATAGAAACGGGGTTCATATCATCTTTCAAAATCATCTTTTTCTTTGCTAAAATCGTGTTCTTTACTGAATTTATAAGTTTCATTTAATTCTTTAATTGTATCTTCTTCAATAACACCATGCTCATATAAATCTCTTGAAAATTCGCGATATTTATCTCTATATTTTCTATTAAATAATCTGTTTTTTATAAATTGAATAATTCTTACAAACTTATTTTTAAAATAGTTAAGTTCTGCAAATAAAGAATTATTTTCTTCTTTTAATTCATTGATTTTAATTTTATTACCAAAGTTTTTGATATAAAAATCATTAGAATAATTAAAAATAAGAAACATTATATTATTGATAATTACTTTGTGAGGTTCAACATAAGCCAAATTAGATTTATCAATTTTTCTAATAC
>CAKOON010000006.1 GCA_934098565.1 uncultured Bacilli bacterium | reverse complement strand
TGGATGAATATATTTAAAAAGAAAGAAAAAATAAATGAACTAAATAGATTATTGATAGATGAGTTAATTGAAGATATAGTTATAGAAAAAGATAATAATTTAAAGATTATTTTTAAATGCGAAGATAAATATTTTGAGGCTCTTGACTTTATAAATAAACAAAACTATGATATAATATCGTCTAGTTAAAGGGCAAAATCTGAAAGTACTTTTTTAAGTATTTTTTTAAAATAAAATGAAATAGAAAGAAGTGATAAATAATGGATATGTATCAAAAAAGAGAAATGAGAAAAATTAATGAAGATAAAAAAAGTTTACAATCTACAAGTATTAACTGGGTAATGGAGACATAAGAAAAACTCACTTCAAAGCCTTATAAATAAAGAAAAAAATCTTAAATTCTTTTTACATATTTAAGATGGTTTTTAACGAAATTTATTAAAAATATGGGGTAATGGAAGAATATGAAAAACTTTAATATATAATAACAAAGAAAAGTAAGAGATAAAAAATTTGGAGTGTTGATGTTAACAATCCAATAAAAATATGAGATATAAAAGAAATGCTAGGAGTAATAATGATTTTATTTTATAAAACTAAAATATTAATAAGTGGGATATTTCCGATGATTAACTTTAAAATAGATGGATTTGTAGAAAAAACAGATTTATATAACGAAAATATGATAGATGCTAATAATCCTGATTATATATTTTATTCATCTGGACATCTACTTAATTCAATTTATTCTTGTAAAGAAAAAGAAGGTAATTATTATGAATATTTTGAAAATGAAGAGTTGGTTAAATGCGAAGTTGATGAAGAACTTTCAAAAAAAGAAATTGAAAAAATGATACTAAAAGAACAATTTAATAAAGTTAGTATGTTACAAAAGAAAATCAGATTATTAACTGGATTGGGTATAACACTTCCTGTTTTTAAAACTACAATTTATAATGAAAACAATGATTTTTATACTTTTGTTGGTGGAGTTAATTGGGAAATATGTAGATTATCAGTTAGTGACTATAACGAAGAAATGAAAAATAAATTAAGTCAAAGATTAAATTTTTATATTTCAGATTCTACAATATCGGATCTTGAAGATAAAAATGTGAGATATAAAAGAGCATTGAATTTTTATTTAAAGTCTTTTGAATCACAAGATATAGGCATTAGATTTACCTTATTATTTTCATCATTAGAAGCATTGTTTAATATTGTAGGTAACAGTGTTACTGAAGAAGTTTCTAATTATGCAAGTAATATTTTATTTTTAAATAGTAAGCAAAGACATAGTTCTAAATGGAAAATGTCAACATACTACGATATACGCTCACGCTATATTCATGGAAATGATGGTTATGAATTAACTATTAAACAAGAAAATGAATTAAGAGATTATGTAAGAGAAATATTAATAATTTATTGGAACATTTCTATGTCTTATAATATATTTGATGCGCAAGAAATGAAGGATGTAATAAATAATACAAAAAGAGATAATTTAGATGTACGAGTACAATTGTTTATAAAATATATGAGAACTCCACCTAAACAATATAGTGAATTATATAATCAAATACGTTCAGAATTTTTAAATAAAAATTATTCTGTATTATCTAATAAAAATATTATGTAATAAATAAAAAAGAGGTGATTAGTAATGCAAAAATTTAAAGTTGCAGGATATATTAGATTATCTAAAGAAGATAAAATAAAAGACGAATCAAATAGTGTTACTAATCAAAAATTAATAATTACTTCATATATTGAAAAGAATAAAGATTTGGAACTTATTGATTTTTATATAGATGATGGTTATTCAGGTACAACATTTGATAGACCTGAATATAAAAGGATGTTTAAAGATATAGTAGATGGAAAAGTAAATGCAATAATAGTCAAAGATTTGTCAAGATTTGGAAGAAATCATATACAATCAGATGATTATATAGAAAATATCCTTCCAGGTTATAATGTTAGATTTATTTCAATAATTGATGAAATAGATAGTTTAAAGAATCCTAAATCTGTAAATAGTATATTAGTTCCTTTAAAAAACTTAATGAATGACCAATATGCTAGAGATATTTCAGAAAAAGTTAGGTCAACTTTAAAAATAAAACAACTAAATGGAGAGTTTATAGGTGTAACAGCACCTTATGGATATTTAAAAGATCCTAAAGATAAACATAAATTTATTAAAGATAAAGAAGCGTCTTATATCGTAAAGAAAATATTTAATATGATACTTTTAGGTAAAAGTAGAAAGGAAATTGCAGAACATTTAAATAATAAAAATGTTTTAACTCCAAGTTTGTATAAATTAAGTAAAGAAAATACAAACAATGAAGAATTAATACGTTCTAAGAAATGGAATGCAGAAATAGTAAATAGAATATTAAGAAACGAAACATATACAGGAACATTAATTCAAAATATTAAAACAAAACCTAATTATAGAATTGATAAATTAATTGATGTAAATAAAGACGAATGGATAATAACAGAAAATCATCACGAACCAATGATAAGTAAAGATAAATTTGAAGAAGTACAACAAATATTAAATAGAAAAACAAAGGTAAATAAAACCGATGATATCGATTTGTTTTCTGGTTATTTAAAATGTTCACATTGTGGAAGTAGTTTAATAATTAAAAAGAGTAAAAATCAAATTTATTATTATTGCAGTTCCTATATTAAAGACAAGAGTTGTTTAAAATATTCTATAAATAAAAAGAAATTAGAACAAATGGTAAAAGATGAAATAATTAAGAAAAATAATATAGAAAAATTAGATAGAAAAGTATTAAATGAATTAATAGATATGATTTATATTACAGATAAAAATAATATAAAAATAGATTTTAAAAATGATATAATATAAAAGGAAAGGAGCATACTTATGAAAATTAATGAGATAACTGTTAATGATTACTTAACAAAATCTAATTTGCCATCTAGTGATTATGTAATTAATCCATATGTTGGTTGCCCTCATGGGTGTAAGTATTGTTACGCTTCTTTTATGAAACGATTTACCGGACATAAAGAGGATTGGGGAAAATTTGTTGATATAAAAAAATGTGATAAAAAAATTAATTTTAAAAAAATATCAGGCAAGAATGTATTTCTATCTTCTGTTACAGATTGTTATAATCAATATGAAGAAAAATATCTTATTACTAGAAATATTTTAGAACAATTAGTTTATTCAGATTGTAATTTATCTATATCCACAAAATCAAAATTGATTTTAAGAGATATTGATTTATTAAAGAAAATAAAAAATGTAACGGTCAGTATGTCTATTAATACATTGAATGAAAAATTCAAAAACGATATGGATAATGCAAGTTCTATAAAAGATAGATTAGAAACACTAAAAAAATTACATGAAAATGGAATTTATACAGTTTTATTTATGTCTCCAATTTTTCCTTATATAACTGAGTGGAAAGAAATAATAGAAATATCAAAAGAATATGTAGATGAATATTGGTTTGAAAATCTTAATTTAAGAGGTAGTTATAAAAAGGAAATTTTAGATTATATTAAAGAGAATTATAATGAATTATATTCTAAATATCTTGATATATATGTAACTAAAAATAATAACTATTGGACAAAATTGGCAGATGAAATAAATAATTACTGTGAGAAAAATAAAATAAAGTACGTAAATTATTTTTATCATAAAGAGTTAGTAGAAAAAAAGAAAGAAGGAATGAAAAATGGTTAATATAGAAAAGTTTCTAATTGAAGCTAAGAAACAGACATATGCTAATGATTCTGCTGAAAGAATAGCAAACACAAGATTAAATTCTAAAGATTATGAATACCAAAAAGATAATATGATTTATCACGATACATATTTTGGTGGTACAAGATTTATTGGAGAAGAAGTTGTTTATATAGATAATCAAAATTATTGGGCTATGAATTATTATGGAGTTACATTGGATGAAACGTTAGGGGAGGAAGCAATGGATAATGCTTTACGTCCTGCATTAATGAATGTTGGTGAAGATAAAACTGTAATTCCTGTAAGAGGGCCTAAAGAATTTATCAATGGTGAGTACAAATACACCTTTGAAGTAAAAGGAGATATAAATTGTTTTAATGGTATTGAAACAATTTACAAAAACAATGTAAAAATATATGAATTAAGATGTAACGGTGGTTTAATAAAATAAAGCAAAAGGAGCGATAAAAATGAGTGAAGAAAAAAGTTTTCCTAAGACTTCGATTAACTGGTATCCAGGCCATATGGCCAAAACCAAAAAAATGTTAGAAGAGAAAAAAGACTTGATTGACGTTGTTTTAGAACTTGTTGATGCAAGGATTCCATATTCTTCTAAGATTAATGGCAGTGAAGAAATCTTGAAAACTAAACCCCATATTTTAGTAATGACTAAGTCTGATTTAGCAGATGATGTTGATACTAAAAAGTGGAGTAAATTTTATGAGACTAAAGGTTATACAGTAGTAAGTATTAATGCTGATGATAAAAACAGTCTTAAAAATTTAATAACTACGATTAATAAAGTTATGACAGAAAAACTAGCTAAAAAGAAAGACAAAGGTAATAATAGCAATTTAATTCATGCTTGTGTTTTAGGCATTCCTAATGTCGGTAAGTCTACATTAATAAATCGTTTAGCAGGAAGAAAAGTTAGTAAAGTAGGGAATAATCCTGGTGTTACGAGAAATCTTACTTGGCTAAAGACTAATAGTAATATTGTTATTTTAGATACTCCTGGTATTTTATGGCCTAAACTAGAACAAGAGACTGTGGCTCTTAACTTAGCGGCTATGAGTGCTATCAAAGAAGATATTTTGCCTTTAGATAAGGTAGCTTGCCATATTTTAATTAAGTTGTCAACTTTTTATCCAGAAATCCTAAAAATGCGATATAATTTAGAAGGCATTACTGATTTTGAAGAAGCATATAATGTCATTGCTAAAAAAATCGGCGCTTTAAACAGGGGTGGGGAAGCTGATTATCGTCGTGTTAGCACCACCGTCATTAATGATATAAAATTAGAAAAAATCAAAAAAATTACCTTTGATAAGATAGAAGAGTGTTGCTGTGAGAAGTAAGAGTAAAGAAGAGCCTAGTATTCAAGAAAAAAAAGAAATCAAGAAGAAGCCTAAAAATAGTCCTGAACTTTTAAAATATGAAAAAGAATTATATAAACAAGGAATAAAATTTATTTGTGGTGTTGATGAAGTTGGCCGTGGTCCTTTAGTTGGTCCCGTTGTCGCTGCGGCGGTCATTTTACCGATCAATTATCATTTAGAAGGCTTAAATGACTCTAAAAAACTAAGTGAAAAGAAAAGAGAAGAACTGTATCCTAAAATAATTAAAGACGCCATTTCTTATGGAATTGGGATGATTGACGCCAAAACTATCGATGAAATTAATATTTATGAAGCTACTAAACTTGCTATGTACGAAGCCATTAATTCTTTAAAAATCAAACCGGAGCATGTCTTAATTGATGCGATGCCATTAAATTTAGAAGTGCCAAGTACTAGTATTATTCATGGGGATGCTACTTCAGCGTCTATTGCTGCCGCCAGTATTGTAGCTAAAGTAACTAGAGACCATATGATGGATGATTTAGATGAACTTTACCCCATGTATGGCTTTAAAAAACATAAGGGGTATCCAACTAAATTTCATCTTGAAATGTTAGAAAAATATGGTCCTCTTGATAACTATCGCTTTAGTTATGGTCCTGTTAAAAAATATAAGAAATAATTTGATTTTATAGAGAAGGAATGCGTAAGTAGTATGATTAAAAAAATTTATAATAACAAAGTTTTGTGTTATAGCACCCTTTTAACTCTAGGAATTTTTCTTTTAGAGTTAATATTTAAGCTTATTATGGGATTGAGCCTTTTTAACTGGTCCCTTTTAAGAATTCTTTTAGGAGCTGTCATCTTAAGTAATATTGTCTCTCTTTTAATCAGTTTTTTGAAAAGAAAATATGCCAATATTATCGTCTGTGTAATCCTATTCATCTTAAGTGTTATTTTCATCGCTCAAGGCGGTATGTATAATTATCTTGGTACTTTTATGTCCCTTGGTACAGCTAGTCAAGCTCATGCCGTTGAGTATTTTATTGGGGACTTCTTTTCTATTCTTAATCCTTGGTTTTATACCCTTTTACTTATTCCCATTCTTTATGTTTTATATTTTATTTTTTTAGATAAAAAACTTATTGATAAGACTTATAAGTATCGTTATAATGTAGTGCGTTGTCTAACTACTTTTATAACTATTATCACTTGCGGACTTTATTATTTAACAATTACTTTAAGTTTCATGCAAGATAAAGTCCAAATTGTTAGTAATAAAGAACTCTTTAGGAATCCTTCTATGCAAAATATTGCTGTTAGTCAGTATGGCTTAGTTGGCTATGAATTCTTAGATATCAAGTCTCTAATCATTAAAGCTGAAGAAACTGCTGAAACATTTGCCAAAGCTGAACCAACGGAAGTAACTGATTATAGTAGAATAATTGATGATACGGCTTGGGAAACTGCTAATGAAACCGAGAAAAATAAAGATTATAAAACTCTAAATAGTTATTTTATGAGTAAAGAAATAACTAGTAAAAATGACTATACGGGTTTATTTAAAGGTAAAAATCTTGTTATTTTGATGATTGAATCCGGTAGTAATGTTTTAAAAGATTATCCAGAATATTTTCCTAACTTTGCTAAACTATACAATAATGGCTGGTCTTGGGAAAATGCTTTCTCACCAAGAAATGCTTGCTCGACCGGCAATAACGAGATGACCGGAATAACATCTTTGTATACCATTAATAATACTTGTACTATTAATACTTATAAAGATAATACCTATTTTGAAGCTATCTTTAATCTCTTTAATAATACTGGTTATAATACTAGTAGTTATCATGATTATACTGATCACTTTTATTATCGTAGTATTTATCATCCTAATATGGGGAGTCAAAATTATTATGATGTTACAAAATTGGGTATAAAACTAGGTAGTGAGTATCAACCATGGCCAAGTGATGTTGAATTTGTTGAGAAAGCAACCCCACATTTTATTAACGAAGATAAATTCATGGCGTGGTTAACAACCGTCTCTAGTCATATGACATATAAAAATTCTAGTAAAACAGGTGACATGTATTTAGACCTCTATAAAGATGAAGATTGGGATATTACTGCTAAAAGATATATGTCTAAATTAAAAATTGTTGATAATGCGATTGGCAAGCTTTTAGATGAATTAGAAAGTTCTGGTAAATTAGAAGATACGGTTATAATGTTATTTGCTGATCATTATCCTTATGGATTAAGTGATGAGTCATTTGCAAGCGTTGCTAAATATGATACTTCAAGTAATGGTGATACTGATAGAACTCCATTTATCATTTATAATCCAAGTTTAACCCCAACTAAATTTGATGATTATACAACATTTGTTAATATCTTGCCAACTATGGCTAATCTTTTTGATTTAGATTATGATCCTCGTCTTTATGCAGGAACTGATCTTTTAAGTGATACCTATGATGGTATTGTAGTATTTGCAGATGGGTCTTGGCGTACCGAAATTGCTTACTATGATGCCACTAAAGGAAAAATCAACTATATAGGCGATGCTAAATATACTGATGAAGAAATAATAAGTATTAATACCAAAGTTAAAAACGAAATGAAAATGGATAATTTAGCTATTAAGACTAATTACTTTGAATACTTAAGAGGTATTTTAAAGACTGATGATAATAGTGAGGAAGATAAAGAGGAATAAACATTTAATTTAGGAACTTATAAATAGGGAAGTGAGTAAGTTTAATCTGATTTACTCATTTTTTCTTTTTCCTAAGGTTTTCTAAATTTGCTATTGAAAAGCCTAACATACTATGTTAAGATTACAAGCGATTAATTATTTTTAATGAATTTTATATAAAGAGAGTGATATTATGGAAAAAAAGAAGAACTTAGTAATAGTAGAATCCCCTGCTAAGAGTAAAACTATTGAAAAATACTTAGGCAGTGATTATAAAGTTGTATCTAGTAAGGGTCATATCAGAGACCTTTCAACTAAGGGAAAATATGGTCTTGGTATTGACGTCGAAAATGATTTTAAACCAGATTATGTTGCCATCAAAGGCAAATCTGCTACTATTAAAGAGTTAAAAAAAGATGCTAAAGAAGCAAGTAGAATTTATTTAGCCAGCGATCCCGACCGTGAAGGAGAAGCCATTTCTTGGCATTTATTTGATACTTTAAAATTAAAAGATAAAGATTATGACCGTATTGAATTTCATGAAATAACTAAACCAGCTGTCTTAGAAGCTTTTAAGCATCCAAGAAAAATTGATGACAATCTAGTTAAATCTCAAGAGACAAGAAGAATGCTAGACCGTATTATTGGCTTTAGATTATCAAAATTAATGCAATCGAAGACTGGTGGTAAGTCAGCTGGGCGTGTTCAATCAGTTGCTTTAAAATTAATTGTCGATAGAGAGCGTGAGATAAAAGCCTTCATCCCCGAAGAATATTGGACTATTACTTCTGATTTTAATGATTTTAAAGCTGATCTTTTTAAATATCAAACTAAAGATATAGAGATTAAAACAGAAGCAGAAGCTGATAACATTCTTGCTAAATTAGATTCTGACTACAAGATTGAATCCGTTACCAAAAAGAGTAAGAAAAGACCATCTAAACCTATATTTAAAACTTCTACCTTACAACAAACTGCCGTTAATCGTTTAGGTTTTGCTTCTTCGAAGACCATGAAAGTTGCTCAAAAATTATATGAAGGTATTGATATTGGCAGTGAAACCATCGGTTTAATAACTTATATGCGTACCGACTCTGTCCGTATGTCGCCAATTTTTATCAATGACACTTTAAAATACATCGAAGAAAATTATGGTAAGAAGTATGTTGGGACCGTTAAGGTTGGCAAAAAAGATGAAAATATGCAAGATGCTCATGAGGGTATTCGTCCAACTTCTATCACTCGTACCCCGGAAAGTTTAAAAAAATATTTAACTCCAGATGAATATAAGCTTTATAGCATTATTTATTATAAGACTTTATCTAGTCTAATGGCTGATGCTAAATCTGAGAGTACAACTGTTATCTTAGATAATAATGATTATAAATTTAAGACTACTGGTTCTATTTTAACTTTCGATGGTTATTTAAAAGTCTATGCTATGTATGAGGACCAAGAAGATACTATATTACCAGAACTTAAAGAAGGAGAAGTTTTAAGTACAGATAAGGTCGAAAAGACTCAACATTTTACGAAACCAGCCCCAAGATATACGGAAAGTAGTCTTATTAAAGAATTAGAAGCTCTTGGAATTGGTCGTCCAAGTACATATGCAACTATTATTGATACTTTAAAAACTAGAAGTTATGTGACTTTAGAAGACAAAAAATTTGTTCCAACGGATATTGGAATTGAAACAACCGATAAGTTACAAGAAGGCTTTAGTAAAATAATTAATGTTAAATATACTGCTAATATGGAGAATGATTTAGACTTAATTGCTGATGATAAGTTAAATAATATTGAATTACTAAAAAAATTCTATGGCGAATTTGAACCCTTAGTTCAAGACGCCTTCCATAATATGGAGAAAAAACCGCCAGAGGAGACAGGTGAATTATGTCCAGAATGTAATAGTCCTCTTGTAATTCGTAATGGTCGTTTTGGTAAATTTACCGCTTGTTCTAACTATCCCTCTTGTAAATATATTAAGAAAGAAAAGCCAGTCCAAATTGAAATAATGGATTGTCCAAAGTGCGATGGTAAGATTTTACTTAAAAAAACTAGAAAAGGTAAAGATTTCTATGGCTGCTCTAACTATCCAAAATGTGATTTTGCGAGTTGGTATGAACCAATTAATAAGTTCTGTCCAAAATGCAATAGTATTTTAGTTAAAAAGGGTAAAAAAATTGCTTGTTCTAACTCAGAATGCGATTTTGAAGAATAATATTATTTATTAGATTTTAAGTACAAAGTTAAGGCCTTGTACTTTTTTTGAGGTCTAAAAAGTGCTAAAATGTTAAAAGATGAGAGAAATTGAAAGGAAAACTACTTATGATGAATAAAGAAAATATCCCAGAAAGAATAAAATATCTGTGCGAAGTTTTAAATAAAGCAAATGTTGAATACTATGTTAATGATAATCCAACCCTAACAGATAATGAATATGATTCTCTTATGGATGAATTAATTAAGTTAGAGAAAGATTATCCTGAATACAAATTAAATAATTCTCCAACAAGTAAAGTTGGTAATGAGGTTATTGCCGAGTTTAAAAAAGTAACACATCCTACGCCAATGTTTAGTTTAGCCGATGTTTTTAATTATGATGAGGTTAGAGATTTTGATGCAAAAGTTCGTAAGGAAGTAGGGGAAGTTGCCTATTCTTGTGAACTTAAAATGGACGGTCTCGCCGTATCTCTTCTTTATAAAGATGGCATTTTTACCTCCGCCGCTACTCGTGGCGATGGCGTTATCGGTGAAGATATTACCCATAATGTTCGCACTATCAAAAAACTCCCTTTAACTTTACATAAAAAAATTGACTTAGAAGTGCGTGGGGAAATTTACATGCAAAAGAAAGTTTTTCATAGTCTTAATGAAGACCGTGAAAAAAAAGGCCTCCCATTATTTCAAAATCCCCGTAATGCCGCCGCTGGCTCTATACGTCAGTTAGACAGTAGTATTGCCCGTGAGCGTAACTTAGATATTGTCTTATATCATCTACCTAATACTAATCTGTTACATCATTCTGATACTTTAGAGCTTTTAAAAGAATGCGGGTTGCCTGTAAATCCTAATAATCGTATTTGTAAAAATATTGATGAAGTCCTAGCCTATATAGATTACTGGTCTATCCATCGTCCAGAATTACCTTATGAAATTGATGGTATCGTTATCAAAGTTAATGACTTAGCAGCTCAAAAGTCGTTGGGTTATACGGTTAAATATCCGAAATGGGCGGTTGCTTATAAGTTTCCAGCTGAAAAAGTTATTACTAAACTAATCGATATTGTTTGTACAGTCGGTCGTACTGGTCAAATAACTCCTAATGCGGTTTTAGAGCCTATTAAAGTTGCCGGTTCTACTATTAGAAGGGCTACTTTACATAATTATCCTTATATCGTTAGTAAAGATTTAAAAATCGGGGACTACGTTTATCTTCATAAAGCTGGTGATGTTATTCCTGAAGTAGTTGGTCCTGTTTTAGAACGTCGCCCAAGTGATGCCCAAGAATATAAGATGATAACAGAGTGTCCTATCTGCGGCACTAAATTAGAACTAACTGACTCTAAAATTGACTTATATTGTCCGAATATTTCCTGTTCAGCCCGAAAAATTAATTCCCTTATTCATTTTATTTCTCGTGATGCCATGAATATTGATGGCCTTGGGGAACAAATTATTGAAGACTTTTATAATATGGGTTTAATTAAAGATATTCCTGATATTTATACTCTAAGTAAAGATAAAGAAGATTTAATTGAGTTAGAAGGCTTTGGTAATAAATCAGTTAGTAATTTACTTATTTCTATCGAAAATAGTAAAAATAATTCTTTAGAACGTCTTTTAAATGGTCTAGGTATTAGTGGTATCGGGGTTAAATCTGCAAAACTTTTAGCTTCTCGCTACGGTACCCTGCGCAATCTGATGAATGCTTCTGTTGAAGAACTGGTTAAAATCAAAGATATTGGCAGTGTTTTAGCCGAAAATATCTGCAATTACTTTGATAATCCTGCTAACCGGATTTTAATTTCTCGTTTAGAAGAACTCGGACTTAATATGACTTATCAAGGCGAACAAGTGATTATCGACAGTAATTTTCAAAATAAGAAATTTGTTATAACCGGTACCATCCCCGGACTTAGTCGTGATGAAATTAAACATGAAATTGAACTCCGCGGTGGTCTAACTAGTGAGTCTGTTAGTAAGAAAACTGATATCGTCATTGTAGGGACTGAACCAGGTTCTAAATACGATAAAGCTCTGAGCTTAGGTATCACTACTTGGGATGCTGCTGCTTTAGAAAACTATTTAAAGCTCCCTAGTAAAAAATGAAAATATATAGTATAATCAATTTACAGAAAGAGGTGTAATTTTGAAAAAATTTATCCGTAACAACAAAGCTATTTGTTTCATGCTTTTAATTATAATTGCCTGCATTGGTGTTAGTATTGGTCTCCTCCTAAAGTACTTTTACTTTGGTAATGGTGGCTCTAAGTACGGCGACCGTTTAGATGGAATTGAAGCTGTTTTAATAGCTGATGATAAAAAAAATGAGGTAGCAAATAGTCTTAAAGAAGAAAAAAATGTTAAAGATGCTACTGTTACAGTTACTGGCAAAATCATTTATATTCGTATTGCCTTTGAAGCTGGTGCCGATTTAGAAACTTCCAAATCTATCGCCGTTAAATCCTTAGAGCAATTTAGCGAAGATGAAAAAAAATTCTATGACGTCAACTTTACTCTTGTTAGTGACAAAACTGATAATTCCGACGGCTTTACCATTATGGGAGCTAAAAATGTCAATGGTACTAACCTTGTTTGGAATAATAACAATGCTGTAAGTGATGGTGAGTAACATGGCAAAAAAGTTTAAACTGATTTTGACTTTCTTTATCGGTATCATCGTTATTACTTTGGTATCCTTAATTTTAATTCGTGTTTTAAATGACCCTAATAAACTAACTGTTGAAGAAAATAAATGGATTAATAATAATCTTTCAACCGTTTTAAATGTTAATGTTTTAAATGACCTAGACGTGTTTGGAAGTAGTGGCTCTGGTGTTTTTTATGATTTCTTAAATGACTTAGGGAAAGAATATAATCTAAAAATTAACCCAGTTACTTATACGACCAAAGACTCCGGTGTCAGCAATGGCTTTATCAGTACTACTACCAAAGACGATAAATTTGTTGAGTTCTATGCTGATAATTATGTCTTAATTAAGAAAGAATATATTTATTTAAATAGCTTATCATCTCTTAATAATCTTAAAATTGGTATTTTAAAGAGTGATGAAGACTATCTAAAAAGTTATCTAAAAGATAATCAATCATTAGAATTTGTCTCTTATGATTCTTATAGTGATTTAAAGACCAATTTAGAAAAAAACCTTGATTATATAATGGTCCCTAAGTATGAATTTGCTAAGTATGTTCTAGAGAAAAATTATAATATTGTTTATGAATTTAGTGATATTAAAAAATACTATGGCTACTATATGTTAGATGATAACTTCAGTAGTATTGTAAAGAAATACTTTAGCAAATGGGCAACGAAGAAATATCAAAATAGTTATAACGTTAATTTAAAAAATACCTTAGTAAGTGCCATCAAATTATCCGAAGTTGAACAAAAAGAGCTCGTATCTCGTGTTTATAATTATGGTTTTGTTAACAATAATCCCTATGAAATCATTTTAGGTGGAAACTATGGTGGTATCATTTCAATTTACTTAAAAAATTTTAGTGATATGGCTGGTGTTGACTTTAAATATGTTAAATATCGTACTTATAAACAACTAACTAATGCGATTAATAGTAATTCAGTTGACCTTTATTTTAACTATTATACTTTGACGAATAATTATACAAGTATTAATACCAATCTCGATATTAAATATTATGTGATTGCCCCACGTAGTAATAATGTGGTTGTTGACTCCTTAAATTCTTTACAAAATAAGACCGTTTATGCTATGCAAGATAGTATCATCTATGACAATTTGAAGAACATTGCCAATATCGATTTAAAGACTTATAAGAAAACAAGCGAGTTAAAGAAGCTAGCTAAAGATAGTATTGTCGTTTTGGACTATGATACTTATTTAGATTTAGCTAATACTACTTTGAAAAATTATAGTCCTCGTTATGCTGGTAGCTTAAATATTCCATATACTTTTAGAATTAGGGAGGATAATGCTTTTTCTAAGTTGTTTAAAGCTTATATAACTCTTAGTGATGCTAAACAAATTAGGGTTACTGGTCTAAATAGCTATAAAATGACATTGGAAAGTGGAACTATCTTAGGAACTATTGCTAAGTATATCCTTTATTTCCTAATTATCTTTGTTATTCTTATGTACGTTTTATATCGCCGAGCTAGAAAAATAAAGATTTCTAAGAAGATAAAGAAAGAAGAAAAGCTACGCTACATTGACCAATTAACTTCTTTGAAAAATCGTAATTATCTGATGGAAAATACATCATCTTGGAATAAAAACACCATTTATCCCCAAGCTATGGTTGTCATTGACTTAAATAAAATTCAAGAAATTAATGATACTTTAGGTTATGAAAAAGGGGATATCCAAATTAAAGCTGCTGCTAATATTCTTATTAGAACTCAACTAGACAACAGTGATATCATTCGTACCGACGGTACTGAATTCTTAGTTTACTTAGTTGGCTATGATGAAAGACAAGTAGTAAGCTATATTAAAAAATTATATAAAGAATTAAAGAATTTACCATATAATTTTGGGGCTTCTATCGGTCATAGTATGATTGATAGTGATAAAAAACTAATTGAAGACGCTCTAAATGAAGCTGTAGAAGATATGAAAAAAATAAAGCAAGAAAATAGTGTTAAGGAGCAGTAATGAAACCAAAAGAGTTTATTAAAAACTTTTACAGTGTCTTAAAAAGACCAGAAATGCTAATTTTACCTGGTCATCTTGCTTTTTCGTTTATTCTTTCCATTGTACCTATCTTAACTTTAATTGGTTACGGTGCAGCCGGTTTGAATTTATCTATTGACTTTATTGAAGAATTTATCACTAAAGCTTTTGGCAGTAATATCAGTGCCATGATAATTCCTATCGTCTCCGTAAGTGGCTTGTCATTTTCTTTTTTTATAACCCTTTTTGTCGGCTTTTTTGCCGCTTCATCGGGAGCTTCAGCTGTCATTATTACTTCTAATATGATTTATGGTATTAAAGATAAAGGCTATATTTATCGAAAAATTAAGTCGCTTGTTATGACCATCTTCATTGTCTTTCTGTTTTTGTTTATCTTAATATTCCCATTGTTTGGTAATAAAATTATTAGTCTAGTTGAATATGTTAACCTAAATCCAATTGTAACTAAACAACTAAAGAGTATCTTTAATTTTTTACAAGGACCATTTGCTTTATTTATCATTTTCTTATTCATTAAAATTATTTATGCAATGGCTCCCGACGTTAAGATACCTTCTAAAAACTTGACTTATGGCGCAGTATTCACCTCCATTGGATGGTTCTTAGTGACTTGGCTTTATTCATTCTATATCAATAATTATGCACATTACTCTGTTTTTTACGGAGGTCTTGCCAACTTAGTAATACTTCTGTTGTGGTTTTATTTACTAGCTAATATCTTTGTGATTGGTATGGCTCTTAATTATCGAAAGAGTGAGATTAAATTAGAGGAGTAATCTTCTAATTTTTTGTTTCATTGTTTACAAAAGAAATGAATTCTTGATATAATGTGAATATAAAAGAAATAAGAAGGTATGAATATGAATAATGATATGAAAAGTAATGTCTTTAGTGATGAAACTGATATTTTTAATTCTGGTACTCTTGGTAACAATCAAACTAGTAATTATAATCCAGTAAATAATTCTTCGAGTAATGTTGGCAGTTCCAATAATAAGGCTGTTTTTAGTAATCAAGTGATGAATGGTCAATCTGGTAATGCAGAAAATACTAACCATATGCCTAATTCCACTGCTACTAATGTAGCAAATAATTCAGCTAATCAGGGTGACAATGTATTTCCTAACAACAGTGTTGCCAAAGCTACCCAAAATTTAGTTTCTTCAAACCAGCAAGTTAAGTCTCAAAACGTCTTCTTTCAAGAAACTAATGGCAAACCAGTTAACCAAAGTAATCAAAATATGGGAAATAATATAAGACCTAATAATAGTTCTGTTTCTGGAATTAATCAAAGTTCTGGCGTTAATCAAAATACTAATAATAATCAAATTCCTGTTAATAATGGCCTTGAAATGCCTAAACTTAACAATGATGAAACTATTGGTATGATGAGAAAAGATACTCAAAAGAGTCCCATTGCCATGTTGATTTTGTTTGTTGTTTTAATTCTAAGTGTGTTCTTAGTACCTCAAATAACTCCATATTTTAGTGATATTTTAAAGATTTTTAATATTGATGATAATAGTTCCATTTATGATGATAATCGTAAAGACAACATCAGTGATGATAATAATACCAAGCAAGATCAGAATAACAATAATAACAACAGCAACGAAGCTAAAACCACTTATTATGACCTAAAAGCAGAAACCGAGATAACCTTTGGAAATTTAAAAATATCTAACTTTATCAAGACAACTGAAGACAACAATTTTTACTTATCTTATAAAATTTTAAATAACGGTGATACTTCTTATAGTTTTAGAGACCATAAAATTTACTTTGATTTCTACAACGGTTCCAAAACTTACTTAGGAAGAATCATGATTGATACAGATACTCTAGCAAGTAAAGGCGAAATCACCTTAAAAAGTATTATCAGTGAAACTGAGTATACATCGGCAACTAGTCTAGAAGTTTTAGAACGTACTGCTGATGACTATCAAAGTGTAACTCTAAAAAATAATAAACTAGCCTGTACTAATAATAATCATTCGATAATCTATACCTTTAATAATGATAACTTAGTCAGATTAGATGATACTTTTAACTACAATTTTACTGTTAATGATGATATTTATGCTAAATATTCTCTTGATACGCAGAATATTGTTAATGAGTTAAATCGTCTTACCGGCGTTTCTGCTGGTTTTGTTAATAGAGAAACCGGCTTTACCAAGACCGTTCGGATTGACTATAACGCTACCGAAGAAGATTTTACTAAATATGACCGTCTATATTACCTGAAGAATGAAAAGGCTAGTACAATTAACTATGAATTAGAATCTATTGGCTACAAGTGTGATTAGAAAGACTAACTATGAATTATACATTTTATATTAATGATTTTGAAGGACCATTAGACGTCCTTTTACATTTGGTTAAACAATCGAAAATGGATATCTATGAAATAAATCTTTTTACCTTAATTAAAGAATATTTAGATTTTATTAAAGAAATGCAAGACCTAAACATCGATATTGCGAGTGAATACTTAAGTATGGCCAGTGAACTTGTTCATTTAAAGAGTAAAATGCTCGTTAACAAGCATGAAGAGACTGAAGAAGAAAACGATGACGAATTTAGTCTCAAAAGTGAAGAAGATTTAAGAAATAAATTACTGGAATACGAAAATATTAAAAACATTACTGGTGCTTTTAAAAATTTAGAATCCAAACGTAGTGAAATTTATACTAGATTACCCGAAAGTCTAAAAGAATATTATGAGACTGAAAAACTTCCGCAAGGTTTATATGATGTTGATACGTTATATCAAGCCTTTTTAGAAGTCGAAAAGAAGCTAAAATTAGCTAAACCATTAGATACAAAAATTACCAAGAAAGAAATTAGTGTCGAAAGTCGCACTCAAGAAATCAAAAATATCTTAAAAGTTCGGGGGAAAGTTGATTTTTATTCTCTTTTTACAATTAATACCAAAGAATATATAGTAGTTACTTTTCTAACTATTTTAACAATGAGTAAAAACAAAGAACTAAAAATATCTCAAGAAGATAATTTTAGTCCAATTATAGTGGAGGGTTTATATGAATAAAGAAGGTATCCTAGAAGGATTATTGTTTGTTACCGGAGATGATGGTTTGACTTTAAAGCAAATTAGTGAACTATTAAACGAAGATATTTCAACTTGTAAAGAAATTTTACTTTCTTTAAAACAAGCTTATGAAGCTGATAATCACGGGATTAGAATTAGTTATCTGGGTGATGCTTTTAAGCTAACAACTAAAAAAGAACATAAAGAATATTATCAAAAATTAATTTGTAATCCAACTACTAATACTTTGTCTCAAGCCGCTTTAGAGACTTTGGCTATTATAGCCTATAATCAACCTATAACCCGTATTGAAATTGATGAATTAAGAGGAGTCAACAACACTTGGCTAATTAGAAAACTAGTTGCTAAAGGATTAATCAAAGAAGTAGGAAAATCAAGTTTACCCGGACGACCTAATCTTTATGGAACAACTAGCGACTTTTTAGATTACTTTGGCTTATCAACGATTAAGGATTTACCAAAAATAGAACCTGTTACTGATGATAAACCAGTTGGTGATTTATTCAATTCTATTTATAAGGAAGAAAGCAAATGATTATAACAAATGAATTCTTTAAGAATATTAATGACTTAGAAATGGATAATAATACTTATGAGTCCTGTAACTTTAGTAATTTAAAAATAGATAATAAAGTCTTCGTAAACATTATTTTTAAATCTTGTAACTTTAGCAATAGTACTTTCTCTAATTGTGGGCTTCATCAAGTGAAATTTCTTGATTGTAATTTGCTTGGAACTTCTTTTGTTGAATGTTCTCTTAAGAATGTCTCTATTCAGGACTGTAACGGTCTTTATCTAAATATTGGTAAATCTAAACTAGAAAATACTAATTTTTTGACTAATAATTTAAAGGAAATGCGTCTCATCGGCTGTACGCAGAAAAATCTAAATTTTACTGAATGTCATCTTGATAAAATGACTGTTTCTGATACGAGACTTCAAGGCGTTGATTTATCAAATAGTGAAATTACCGGAATGATTTTTAAGACATTTGATATTGTTGGTTGTCTCATTTCTCCTGAACAAGCTGTGGATTTAATTAAAAACTTTGGTTTAGTAGTTAAATATTAAATTACAAGTGATAAAGATTCTAACAAACAAACCAATAAAGAAAATAATTCTGAAAATAAGCCTAAATTTGTAGAAACTAAAAAAGATGTTAATACTACTACTGAAGACTACAAGTATGGTGTTAAAATCAATAAAACTATTACAACCACTTATGATTTATACAGCGATGGTAGTACGAAAAACAAGAAAACTACAACTAAAACTTCTTATGATTATTCCGCTTATCAAGCGAGTGCCAAGGAACTGTTGCCAGAAGCTATCGAAAATAGAAATAAATATGCTAAAGAAGTAATAGAAGTTTTAGAAAACACCAATATGTTTCGTGAAGAAGTAGGGGTTTCAAATCTAACTCTTGATGAAGATTTAACCAAAGTTGCGATGATAAGAGCCATGGAAATGGGTTATGGAAATAAGTTAAGTCATATGCGTCCTAATGGCGACTTTTGCTTTTCGGTTGCTGATGAACTAGGTTTTGGGGACTTCTGGGGCGAAAACTTAGCCTGGGGGCAAACAAGTGGTAAACAAGCTACAACGTGGTGGCGTAATTCGCAAGGACACTATTTTAATATGGTCGGTAATTATACTAAATTAGGGGTTGGGGTCTTTAAATTTAATGGTCGTTACCTGTGGGTGCAAGTATTTGCCTAAGAAAAATTGCGTTTTACTGATAAAATTTTGTATTATGGTGAAATTTTAGTATCTATTTACATTAATATTTGCTATAATACTTATATGCCTGTGTGGCGGAATTGGTAGACGCGCTGGACTCAAAATCCAGTGGTAGCAATATCGTGTGGGTTCGAGTCCCACCACAGGCACCATAAAAGAATGATAGGGCTTTTAATAAGGCTCTTTTTTAATCGGAGGTTTTTATGTTTGATTTAATTAGTACTCAAAACTTATTTTTAGCAGGTTTAAGAGAAGCGGTGAAGGTGACCTATAATCGAGGAACTAAATATACTTATCCTGGAAATCAAATACGTTACACCTTAGTTCGCAAGACTGGTTGTACTTATAAGGATATATTTACTGGTACTACTTATCCAAAATCGAATGATGTTAGCGAAGGTGAAGAATTTTGTGCTGAAATAAGTGGATTTATAACTACTAAAAAATATATAACTAGAAAAGAAGCAATTTTTATATTGCAAGAATTAAATCCTACCTACTTACCATTTATGTCGGAACAGGAAAGAAATTCTAGTAAATTAAATTTGAAAAGATAAATTAATAATGTAGATTAAGCAATGAGAATAGAATCTAATGGACTTTTATTCTCTTTTTTTTGATTATTGTTAAAATAATCCTAATACACCTTGCTCTTCAAAATCCAATCTGATAGAATACACTTAAGAAGAGAAGGCGACTTTATGAACATATATATTCCCTTATTAGTGGCGGCTGCCGAATTTTTGCTTATTGATACCGTTAGTTTCTTAAGAATATTTAGAGACTTAGCTAATCAAGGCTTTAAAATTGATTATGAAAGACTTGAAGAATTTTGTCAAAACTATGATAGTAGAGAGTCATCTTGCGACCGACTTTTAAGAATATTAATTCCATCTTATAGTTTTTGTCAAACTTATTGTGATATTAAAATGTATAATGAATCCTATCATGAGCTCATACAAGTCCTGTATACCTTGGGACTTATTACCAAAATGAATGATTTTGAATTACGAGAATATCAAAAAAACTCCAGTATTATAAATGCTATAATAGTACCCATATATTGTGAAGCTAGACTTGCTGATGCTTACTGTTTAGAATTAAATGACAGCCAATATCTCAGTAAAATCTGGTTTGAAATAAAAGAAATTGGCGGCAAATCCAAAATGGAAATTTTGTTGGCTACCGGACCAATTGCTCACCAAAGCGAAGAAGAGCAGCAACAAGCTATCGAGTCATTTCTAGTTACTTATGCCCTAGAAAAGGGAATAACTTTAGAAAATCCAGACCAAAATATGTCTTTAGCTGCTCAAAAGGAAATCTTAGAAGCTTATCAGGAAACCCTTGGAAAAAACAAAGAAGACCAACCAACCTTAAAAAGAAAGAGACATTAATATGGGACCACTTATTTTTTACTTAGGCAGTATCATCGAATGTATTTTGGCTAATTCTCACAACCAAGACCGTCTTTTTAAAGACTTAGCCGATTATGGTTATAAAATGAATTTGCAAAATAGTAATCTTACTTATGTAGAAGAAACTTCTAATCTGGTTCTTTTCGTACCATTTCTTAACTTAGTTGATACGTGCTTACAAATTCAAAAATATAATCGTAATATCGATGTTATCTTAGAACACCTTCAAGCTGAAGAACTTCTAACCCCTTTGACTACAGCAGAACTTATATTCTATAATCAAAGTAGAAGTGCTAAAGTAGCTAAAGATATTTCTATCCGTTCTTACAATCAGCGGATAAATGCTTCGCTTTTAATTGTTAAAGAGCCCTTTGGCATCAGTAAATTTAGCTATAGCTATGATTATTATAATACTAAAATTGTAATATATGCTTCTCAAGGCAAGTTAAGCACTTTACCCATTAAAACTCAAGAAGAGTTAATAACCAGAGCTTTAAGAATAAAAACTAACAATTTAATTAAAGATTTAGGGGGGCTTACCAACTATTTTCAAGCAATTGATGACGGCCTGATTAACAGGACCACTATAATTACTGAAGATGAACTTTTCTCACCGGAACAAGAGTCATCTTATCAATTAACTCATACTAGAAAAAAATTATAAAAAGGAGTTCATATGAATTATTATAAATTTATTGAAAAATATAAAAATACTACTTATCAAGAGAAAAAGATAACTGAAGTCGACGTTTTACTTTATAGTCAACTTGCTTATCTTCCTCTAGACAACATTGATTTTAGTAAAGACCAAAAATATTCTTTAATAGATATTGCCAACAAAATAAATCGTAAACTTTTTTTAGAGTCTTTAATCGCTCAACGAGCTGCTTTAAGCCTTTTAGATACAATCAAAAATCAACCTCGTTTCGAGAATGTCTATATAACCAACTATGAATATCAAACTGATGAAAATTCCCAATTCGGGGCCTTAACATTTCATTTACCCGATAAGACTTTAGTAATTGCTTATCAAGGGACAGATAATACAATTTCAGGGTGGAAAGAAGACGCTATTCTTTCTTATAAATATCCAACAATCTCGCAAAATTTAGCTGGTCTTTATGCGGAAAAAATTATTAGTAAATATAAAAGTTCTGTTATTATCTGTGGTCATTCAAAAGGTGGCAACTTAGCATTAGTTGGTGCTATGCGTTTATCTCTACTGAAGAAACTAGCTATTAAATCGATTTATTCTTTTGATGGACCTGGTCTTCGTGAAACCGAATTTAATAGTCTTAATTACAAATTGGTTTCTAAAAAACTGCATAATATTATTCCTAATGAGTCCTTGGTCGGTGTTCTCTTTAATCAAGAAAATTTAGACGTTGTTAAAAGCGACGCCAAAGGAATTATGCAACACGCTGCTACCTCTTGGCAAGTTGAAAACGATAAATTCATTCGTACAACGAAAAGTACTCTAAGCGATAATCTTGACAAAGCTATTTACGACTGGTTAGAACACTTCGACCTTAAAGAAAGACAGTTCATCATCGAAGAAACCTTTGGACTCCTTGAAAAAAGTAATATCAAAAGAGTTAGTAATATTTCTGATAATTACTTGAAAAGCTTTCTTGAAGTTTTAAAAGCCTCAAAGACTCTAGATAGCCACACCAAAGTAGTTATTATGAACTGCCTAAAATTATTAAGCTCCACTTTATCGAAAACTCTCATTAACATGGAATTAGCTAAGATTAAAAATGCTATTAAAATAAAAAAATAACTTCTTTAGTGAACTTACCTAGAAAATAACGTTATAATTTGCTATAATCTTCTTATAAGATTAAGATAAGGAAGAAGTAATATGAATAATACAGATATCAAAAACTTTTATCATGCAGATAAATACTTTCTAGTTGACACAATCAATGGTAACTTAAAAGCCAGTAACATTAATTTAAAACTGATACCTGATAGTCCGATTAACTTACGTGGCCGTCTAACTTATAAAGTTCTCAGTAAAAAAAGAATTGAAGACACTGACTCTGATCAAGATATATATACTTCAGTTGAAACCTTAGGCTTTGTTCGTACCTCGCTGGAACCTTATCAAGAAGACTTAGATGTTATAAATTATGAAGTTCTAAGACTTCTAGGTATCAATGCAATGCCTGCTTTTCATCTTTTAACTAAAGAACGTCAACGTGGTTCCATTCTTATAAGTGCTCTTACTCTAGAAGATGAAATTTATACCATTGAAGATTTATCCAAGCGAATGGTTATGCTGATCAAACAAGAGAAGAGAAGTATTCCCCCTTTTCTAGCCAATTATATCCATCTAAATGCTCCTACTAAAGATAATCCTCTTATTGATACTAACTTAATCAAAGAAATCCTTGATTTTCCAATTAATATTATTAGTTATGTTTTTAATCTTGATAGTAAATCTCTTTATAAAGTAAAAAGCACCTATATCAATTATCTTCTTGGTGAACTTCTTTTAAATCAAAATCAGATCGATCTTAATACTTATGGTATTTATTATAATCAGGAGAGTAACATTATCAATTTAATTCCTCTTTATAATTATAATAGTTCTTTAGAAAAGAAAGATACTTTAAGTCTTAATAATAAGTATGTTGATAAAGAAGTTTTAATTGATACCTTATTTACTTATTACTATGATTTCTTTAAGGATATTAGTAGAGGTTTAAATGAAAATGTTTCTGCTTATAAGAAGAGTATTGGCATGATTATTGATAATAATACTTCTAGTAAATATGCTAAAGTAATTACGGAAAATATTTTTAATAGTATAGACCATTTAACAATGGAAGAAGAAGAACATCGTTTAAGCTTTGGTGAGTCCCGTATTGATATGGCCTTAACGCAGACCAGTATTAACCTTAATGCTGTTAACCGTAATCAAGAAGTACGTAACAAATATGAAACTGTTGAAAGTCATTATAAAGTTTTATTAGAGCCCCCTAAAGAAGAACAATTAGAAGAGGAAAAACATGTTAGTGTTAAAGTTGAAGCCGGGCATAAACCTCAAAAGAGCCATTTTGGCAGTATCATTCTAGCTGTTTTTATCATTTTGGTTGTCTTAGCCATTGGTTTTGGAGCATATTACTTGCTAACTAACTATTTCGATTGATTTTTTGCTTCTTTTATGATAAAACAAACTTAGGTGATTATTATTATGTTAGTAACATTAGAAAAACAAAGTATTGGGTCTGTCTATCGTAAAGTTTTAGATTTTAAAAGAAAATACCATGGTGGGATAGCATGGCGCTTAAAAAAGCATTCTGATGTCGTTGAAAGGCACTTAAATCCTGGAGAAGAAGTTATTTATGCATTCCCTGCTCAAAGAAATGATAGTCATAAAGACATCTTTAGTACTGCTGTTGTTGCTCTAACAAATAAGAGAATTTTAATTGGGCAAGCCCGTGTGCTTGTCGGTTATACCTTAACTTCTATCACTCCTGATTTATTTAACGATTTAGAAGTCTATGAAGGACTTATTTGGGGAATGATTACTATTGATACCGTTAAAGAATTAGTTAACTTATCAAATATTGATAAAAAAGCCTTAACTGAAATTGAAACCAATATAACTGAATTTATGATGGAAGAAAAGAAAAAATACGTTCAAAAAATAGATTAACACAAACTTAAAAATCACATATCTTATTATTAGGATGTGATTTTTTATGTATGACAAATATACTGTTGGTTACAAAGAGTCTTTAAATGACATTGCTAGTCGTTTTAATACAACTAAAGAAGAATTAATGAGTATTAATAATCTTTATGATGAAGTAATGTTAAGAGCAGGCATGGATATTGCCGTTCCCGTAAGTAATGATTACTTTACCACTTATACGGTTAACAAAGGTGATAATTTGTATGCTATCGCTCGTCGTTATAATATTAATCCGACTTTACTAGCAGCTTTAAATGGCCTTAATATGGATGACTACATTTATCCTAATCAAAAAATAATGATACCTAAAAGTGGCTATAGCTTTTATATAACTACTGATGGTGATACCCTAAGTATTGTTGCTGATAAATTTAAAAGAGACGCCGCCGACATTATTAAAATGAACCAAACTATCTACTTACTTCCGGGACAATTAATGATTAATAAGACTAAGTAATGTACCTTATCAAGCCATAAAATGACTCTAATAATAATGCGAGTTTTGAAAAATATTAATATCCAAATAACTAATCTAGTAAATTATAAAATAAGTTGTGAGGCCAATTAAGTAGCAAGTACTGAAATGGCATTAAATATTTTTTTAGATAACCAAAACTTATCCTGAGAAATTATCTCAGGCTCTTTTAATTTCTCTTTTTAAATGATATACTTAAAATAGAGTAGGAGACTCATATGATAATACGTAAACCATTTAAATTCTTGATTGAACATTTTAAGATTATTAATATTATTTTAATGTTGTTAATTGGTTTTGTAACCTTTAAACTCTTTAACTTAATGCACTTCTTTGCTAATTTTGTTACTAACAGTTATACGACGCGAGAAGTCGATTTAGCCCTTCATTATATTGGTTACCTGCTGCCGCTTGCTATTATTGTTATTATCGTCATGAATATAATTATTTACATCTTATTTAAAAGTAAAGACAAAGATACCAAACTTTATTTGGCTTCGACTTGTTTTTATATTATTCTCTTTGTTTTTACCTTTATCTATCGAGGAACTTTAGATAACTTTGAATTTAATACCATTGCTAGTCAAACTGGTCTTTTGTATCGGGATGTCTCTAAATTTACTTTCTATCCTAATTTTATCTTTTTAATATTTTATTTCCTTAATGTCATTGGTTTTGATTTAACCACTTTTGAGTTTACTAACCTTCGTGATGACATTGATATTGCTAAAGAAGATGATGCTGAAATAGAAATAGGTATTAAGTTAGAAGATTATAAAATAAAGCGTTTTTTAAACAAAAAAATCCGTGAACTCCGATACTATGTTGTTGATAATAAACTAGTCTTTATGGGATTTGGGGGTATTATTGCATTAATTTTTGCTATCTTAGGAATTAATGGCCTTATTAAACTAAATAATAATATTCGCATTGATAAGTCATTTACTTATAGTAATTTTAGTATTACAGTAGAAAATTCTTATCTAACTAAGCTGGATTATGGTGGCAACCTTTTAAGTGATAAATATCATTACCTAGTCTTAGTCTTAGCTGTTACTAATAAAAGTAAGACTCCAAAAGAACTAGATACTGATAACTTTTGGTTACAGATTGGTTCTACCTCCTATATATATCCAATTTTAGATAAATCAACCTATTTTAAAGACTTAGGAGAGCCTTACTATAAAGATAAAATTGAAGTTAATAAAACGCATAAGTATGTTTTATGTTATCAAATCTTAGATAAAGAAATAAGTAACTCTTACACAATAAAAATCCTAGATAGTGTTAAGTATGTCAATGGTGAAGGAACACCAACTTATAAAAAATTAAAAGTATCACCAAGAGAAAATGATAAGATTATTGATAAAGGAACTTATTTGCCTGGTGAAACTTTGTCATTCGATACTACTACCTTAAAAGAATCTAGTCTTGTTATAGATGATTATAACTTGACTGATAATTATACTTATTCATATAACTTCTGTCAAAATGATAATTGTACTTTGAAGAAAAATGCTATTACTAATAATAGTAATACTAAAAAGACTTTAATAGTTTTAGATAATCTCCTTACTTTAGATGATACTAGTAACTATAGTATGTATGGTACTAATGACTTTTATAATAACTTTGTTACTTTTGAATATATTTATAATGATACAACATATACTAGTAGTGTAACTGATAAGTCGGCTTCTAATGACATTAGTGGTAATAAAGTTTTAGAAGTTGATTATAATATGAAATATGCTACTTCTATTAATATGATTATTACTATTCGTAATATGAAGTACACTATATCACTATTGTAATTTATCAGTTTTAATATAAATGGAATACCCAATATTTGGTGTATTCTTTTTATTATCTTAAAAAAATTAATATTATAAATAAAATTGATTTTCAAGAAAGATAGTAAGAACTTTTTATAAATAAAGTCTTTTTTGCCAATAAATATGGATTAAATCATCTCCTAGAGTATTTTTTCTTCTTATGATATAATCTCTATAGAAAAGGAGTCTCATGAATAATATAAAAATCAAATCGTGTATTGAAGATATATATCTTGATACTAATTATATTGAACCAACTGGCAATATAAAAGCTATTGTTGTCATTTTACATGGCATGAGTGAACATAAAGAAAGATATAACTATTTTTTGGAAAAATTGGCTAACAAGCAGTATTTACCTGTTATTTATGATCATCGTGGCCACGGAAAAAGTCTTAAAAATTCTAATGATTTAGGCTATTTTTACAGTGATAATGCGGATACTTTAAGTGAAGATACGAAAATAGTAATTAATTATTTTCAAAAAAAGTATCCTCATATTCCTGTTATTTTATTTGCTCATAGCATGGGAACCTTAATTGCTAGAAATTTTATTTCTACGAATGATGATGCTATTTCGAAATTAATTCTTTGTGGCCCACCAACTAAAAATGGTTTAGTTGATGTCGGCCTATCTTTGGCTAAATTAGCAAACACTCTAGGTAATCCTCGCAAAACCAATAAGTTTCTAAATAAATTGACATTTAGTAGTTTCAATAACGGCTATCAAAGTCCAAATGAATGGTTAAGTAAGTCAAAAGAAAATGTTAAGAACTATAATAATGACCCTTTATGTGGTTTTACTTTTACTACTAATGGTTTTTTAAATCTTTATACTTTACAAAAAAATGCTTTTATTAAAAGAAGATACCAAGTAAAAAATCCAGATTTACCAATATTTTTAATAGCTGGAACAGATGACCCGGTTATTAAAAATTCAAGGAAAATCCAAGAATTAGTGGCTTTTCTAAATGATTTAAGTTACAATAACACTGAATTTAAGTTATATCAAGACCTAAGACATGAGTTGTTACAAGAAGACATCAAGGATACCATTATCCAAGATATTTTAGAATTTATGGAAAAATAAGGAGGAATAAATGAAAAAGAAAATATTATTAGATATCGATGAAGTGTTTTGCTTTTCTGGCTACTTAGAATTAGTTAATGAGTTTTTACATACTAATTATAGTATTGATGATTTTACTGAATATTATATTGATGAAGTTGCTATTCCAAAGGAACATAAGCAAGAATTTTATGAGTTTATCAGTACCAAAAACCAATACGAAAATCCTGTTCTTTTGCCAGGAGCACTTAAGACAATTAAGGCTTTAAGCAGATATTATGATATCTATCCTTGCAGTGATTGTCGCAATCCTTTTGATATAAAGAATTCTGGCCGTATTTTTAAGAGTAAATTTGAAATGCTGTATCGTCTTATTCCTGAAGATGTTATTCCTCCTAAAAACTATATTTTTACAGGAGCTAAAAGCATCTGTGTTGCTGATATTCAAATAGATGATTTAGTAGCTAACTTAAATCCAGCTATTCCAGTAAAAATCTTATTTCCCTCTTATCATAATAAAAATGTTTCTGATGAAGAATTATGTGCAAAGGGTATCATAAGAGCTGGATATGACTATCATACTGGTTGGGAGAATATTGCTAAAATTCTTTTGACTCCGGAATTACTAAAAAAAGAGGAACTTATAGAAGATGACCTCAAGCTTCAAAGGACTAAATAAAAAGATTTCTATAAATAATAAAAGATTAAGGAAAATAATAAACAAATGAAAAAAATTATCATAATATTAATATTACTATTCATCTTTTCTTCTTCTGTGAGTGCTATGGGTCTTGACGAAATAAAAGGCGAATTAGAAAAAACTTCTACTTATCAAATGTATGAGAATATGGGGATTACCAGTATTTCTATCACTAAGGATACCATAATTATTAAGTATCCTAGTCTTAATCCAGATAGTAAACAAGTTAAAAGTGTTAAGTATGTTCTTAAAGATAATATGTTGACAACTAATTTTACTGGTGATATTATCAATCGTTTTGACGTCTTAGACAATAGTGATTTATGGACCTTTGAACTGATAGATATTATTGCTCTTAATAATGGTAATTCGTTAGATGAAATTAAAAGTATTACCGATTCTTATTTGAAAAATACCACCTTGGAAAATGATATGATAGAAGTATCTTATGAAGACTATGACGTCGTTAATTTAAATGGCGAAGAAGAACAATCAAATTTGATTAAAAGCTTTCAAATAAGGTTGGATTATCGAATTAAAGAAGATAAAATTGACCATGAAAATTCAAGTATAAAGTTGATAAAACAAACCAAGAAAAAAATGACATTAAAACTTACTAGTACGTTAGATAATGCTACTTGTACTTTGTATTATAAAGATAACCAAGATGATATCTTATATACCAAAGTATCCCAAGTAAATTGCGGTAAAAAAGATAAAGACACAAAGATTACTATTGACATTAAAGATAATACTAAGACTTATTATTTTATAAGTTACTTAGATAACCATCCATTGGAAAGCAATGTTTTAGAGGTAACACCAGTTACTAAGGATTATAATTATTTTATTCCTTTATTTAGTCTTTTAATTCTTTTAAGTATCACTATTATTAAAGGCAAAGAAAAAAGTTCTTATCGCTAAGAACTTGTATAATTACCTGGAGCAGGCAACGGGAATCGGACCCGCATCCTAAGCTTGGGAAGCTCATATTCTACCACTAAACTATGCCTGCATATTAGAAAAGCTCCAAATCGGAGCTTATTTTTTTATTGGAGGGACCTACCAGATTTGAACTGGTGATGGGGGAGTTGCAGTCCCGTGCCTTACCACTTGGCTAAAGTCCCAACACATTTTTAATTCTATCTTAAAATAGTCATTTTGTCAATTAGACTTCTTGTTATTTACTACTATTTTATGAGATTTCGTTTAAAAAATGTGTAAAATCTCGAAAATTATTCTAAATTCTTAAATTTATGATAATTCAAGTACCCATTCTTCTAGAATATTCAGACTCTCATTTAATTCATTATCTAACTCCATTAAATATTTAAATTCAATATCATTAACATCTTTTAAAATGGATAAATTGTACATTAATGTATCATTAATTAAGTAATATCCATCTGGTAGAGTAGGAAAGTTATAAGTTTTTTTAAAAGCAATGTAGGTTCGTAGTTAGAGTTCTCAAGCAACTAAGTCGTTAATAATATTACTTATCACAAACAGTTAATTTGTTCTTGATATTCTGTAGCCTTTAACTTTATAGCTTTTTTTCTTTAATATATTAATGATTTCTGCAATTATTTCGTCATCATTCTTTTTTATTAATTTATTCCTACTTATTTAGTTAATTCTCGTTTTTGAGCTTTTAAATCATCATAAGTGATAACTTCACTACAATAGTAATTAGCGAAGTAAAGGGCGTTTTCTCGATGATTTTCACCTTCAAATATGATGATATTATCACTTGGAACTGTAATCTCCTCACCGTACGTTAAAAAAATGCGAACAGCGTTATCACCGTTATGGTAATATTCATGATTAATAATTTCATAAATTAAGGCCTTATCATTTTCTATAATTACGGCACTATAATAAGTATTATCTTGGTAAACATATTTTGACTTCTCAGACGTTTTGTTACTTGTTACTGTTGAGGCTTTCTCTTCCTTTAAATTAACGTTATTCTTAACAGCTTTTTTGCCGCAGGCACTAAGTGATGCTGCCATAGCAATTGCTACTATCATAGCTTTAATCCTTAATAATTCTTGTTTTTTCATTTTTAAATACCTTCTTTTCTATAACTTTTTAATCAAGATTTATTTCTTATTTTTTTTCTTTTTTAATTTTTGTATACCATCTTTTTCTTCCTTTTTCTCTGGTGTATAACTAAAGATAAACTTAGTCATCAAATCATCATTATTAAAATAATCAATGTCATGGTCAATACTTAAATCAATTGAATATTTAATACCACTTTTATCAAAAATACTTAGTAATTGTTCAAAACTTAAATAGATATAAGCAAATCCTTGAATATCTTCTTCATAATAATAGTCATCTAAGTAACCATTTCCATTTACTAAAACGGGGTAGGCATAAATCGCAATTATTTTATTTTTATTATCAAAAATAAAATCTTCTGGATTTTGAAAGTAACCAGCTAAACTATTATAGTTATCATATAAAAGTAACCCAAATTGAATTGGAATTTGCGAATCCCTTTCAAAGTAATTAGCAATACTAACTAGTTTGGTGATTACTTGTTCCGCAAATTCTTTTGTATTATCATCCATATGTGAATAAAGTGCCAATGTCTCATCATCTTTAACCGGCCCATCACCTCTTTTAATCATTCGTGGGGAAATCATTAAACTAGTATTATCATCCCTAGTTTTAACTTTTTTTAATTTTTCCTCAAAAGTCATAAACCCTCCATAATCTTGTTATTTATAATATCATTTTTATCTTTCCTAAGCAATTCAAAATACTAAAAAAGTCGGAGTTTTTGCTCCAACCTATAGATTATTAATATTACAATGAACACTCATTCCAGGATATTTTTTAGTTAAAGTCCTTTTCATTCCTTCCTCTTGTATTGGCTTAAAATCTTCTTCTTTTAAATTAATATCACTTAAAAGAATATTTCCAAGCGTATTTTTTGCTATCATTACTTCTTCTTCTTTTTTACTTAAGCCCGCAAACTTAGCTAAACCGTCAAGACTTTTTTGCATTCTAGCAATTCTAGCTGTACAATCAGCTTCCCAGCGTGAGGCATCTTCTTCATTGGTTCTTATAATTCCATCGTGTATTGCATAAGGATTATCCTTATTTTTTTCTTCTTCAATTTTCTTCGTAAGTCTTTCTATTTCATTTCTTCTAGCCTCATCACTAACTTGTGTAAAATAAATATCAGTATCACCTATGTAGAATGGATTATCCTGTTCAATATCAAAAGCAAATACAGGAAAACTTCTACCATTAACATTACCATATATTTTATACTCAACAGGATGAACAAAATTCTCAATAAAACTTAAATTAATTCCATTGGCATTATCAACTAAAAGCTTTCTCGAACGCATACAAATATTATAAATAGCAATCTTTTTATATAAATCTAACTTTTTTAAAACTTCTCTTTTTTCATCATGGGTTTTAGAATCTAAAGCTGATACTTCTAAAGCAATTAAAGCTTCTAAGTAAGAATAAGCTTCATTAGACATTAACCATTTATAGCCCTTTAAAGCATCATATAAATTCTTTTCACTTTCTAAAATATTACCATTTCTTAAATTAAACATTTTACCCTCCATGTAAGTCTATGCTTACAAATCAATCGTAACATATAAAAACTTAAAAGAAAATAAAAATAATATATTTTATCTTCGTTTTAATTATTTCTACCATCTAACTATTCTAACGAGACATTATATTTATATATTATTTATAAGTCTAAAGTTGTTAAAAGAGTTGTTTTATCAAATCTATAGCATTTTTTTAGTATCAAATAAATATCAAAAAGTGGTTGTATAATTAATTTAAAGACCTAAGGGTATTGCCAATTTTTTAAAACTTTCCACAACTTTTTTCTTTTTCCTAAATATGTTAAAATAATATAGTAGAGTAGGAGGATCTGGCATATGAAAAAAATAAGATTTACTAAAAAAGACGTCCTTGTTCTTTTAATAATATTTATATATACAGGTATCTTAATAACTTTTAGTAATGCTGATAACGATCTTATCTGGAATTATGGTTTTTCCTATAATTTTGCTAATAATCTTCTAATGTATAAAGACTACAACATGGTAATAACACCATTATACCCCTTTCTTTGCGGTAGCATCATGCACTTACTAGGTAACAACTTTATAATCTTTAATCTTCTTAACACCATAATAGCTAGCATTATGTACTTCTATTTATATAAAAAACATCCTAAAACCTTTATACCTAGTATTCTTTTAATAAGCTTCATCTTACGACCTAGTTATAACTTGCTTGTTCTTTTTCTTGTTTTGTTAATTATTGATTTCGATGAAGAAAGCGACTTTTTACTTGGTCTTATCCTAGGTCTTATCTTTTTAACCAAGCAATCCTTTATTCTTCTTATCTTACCATCAATTTTGCTTCTTAACAAACCAAAACGTCTTTTAAAAAGAGTTTTAGGCTTCTTAATTCCTTGTCTTTTCTTTCTAAGTTATTTTCTCATCACCAAAACTTTACCGTTCTTCCTCAATTATACTTTTTTGGGCCTTTTTTCCTTTCAAGAAAAAAACAGTTTCTTTAATATAGGTACTATTATCATTCTTAGTATAGTCATTGCTTTAATAGTTTATTACATTAAGACCAAAGATATTAAAGTACTATATTTAATAACTTATCAGATAATGGCGTATCCTATTTTCAATGTTATGCATATTTTCTTGAGTATTATTCCCGTTGCCATCTATTTTCTAAATACCAAAACTTCTGCTTTTGATTTTACTCAAACCCTTAAATCATTATCCCTAAAGTCTAATTCTAATTTTCATTACCTCAATTACTTTTTAAGTATTCTTCTCATTTGTCCACTTTTATCCATTGGTCTACAATATTTAACTAAAGACTTCAAAGAAGGGGAAAACGGTCTTAAATATAAAGACATTCCTATGACTTATATAGTTAATAAAAATACAATATTAGAAGAATTACCTGATATCAATAATACTTATTTTATCATGTATGATGCCTATATCAAATAAACCAATTAACTCTTATGACTTACTTCTTAATGGCAATATGGGCTATTTGGGGGAAGAAAAAGTTATAGAATACTTCAATTCTTTAGAAAAGACCACTTATTTTCTTTTAAATACTACTTATGAAGGTGGCCAATTATCAGAAAAAATTGATAACTACATTCGTGCTAATTATTTCAAAGTAAAATCTTTTAACACTTTTGCTTTGTACGAAAAGAAAGCTTTTTAAATGATTATTAATATCTTTAATAAGAACTTTTAATTCTTGTAATTTATAATTTTTTTACTTACTTTTTACTTTTAAATATTTACTATTTGTGTTATTCTTATGGTGATAATAGAGAGGTTCAAATGAAATATATATGTCAAAAATGTGGCTTTATTTACGATGAAATAGCTACTAAAACAAAATTTCTATCCTTAAATACTGATTATGTTTGCCCTAAATGTGGTGCTTCCAAGGAAGAATTTATTAAGGATACGTCTAATGCTTTATGGATCGAAAAGAATAATTGCACTTTACAATTTGATAGAGAAAAGTGTACAAATTGCGGTCTTTGTAAAAGAATCTGTGAAAATACGGTTGGTATCAAATACAATAAGAATGAAGTTAAAAGACCTGTGTGTATCAACTGCGGTCAATGTATTTTAAACTGTCCTTTTAACGCTTTAGATACTAGAAATGATTACGAAAAAGTTTTGGAAATTTTGCAAGATAAAAATGATATTGTGACTATTTCGGTGGCCCCTGCGATAAGGACTACCATTGGTGAAGAGTTTGGCTTTGAAAATGGAAGTATCGTTACTAAAAAATTGGTTACAGCCTTAAAGCAAGCCGGTTTTAATTATGTTTTTGATTTGACTTTTGGGGCTGATTTAACGGTCATGGAAGAAGCAATGGAACTGGTTAATCGGTTAAATAATAATGCTGATTTACCACTGTTTACTTCTTGCTGCCCCTCTTGGGTTAAATACTGTGAGATTTATCATTTTGAATTATTACCACATCTTTCGAGTACAAAAAGTCCCATCATGATGCAAGCCGGCATTATCAATGAATACCTCTTTGCCAAACAAAAAAAGATTTCTAAAAGAGTCATTAATGTCATGTTAGCTCCTTGCACGGCTAAAAAAATGGAAATTAAACGTCCAGAATTAAAAGGAATGGATTACTGTTTAACTACCCATGAAATGTCTTTATTACTAAAAAAATTAAATATTGATTTAGCAAATCTACCAGATAGTGATTTTGATCAAATTTTGCCAGATGGCAGCGGGGCCGGCAATATTTTTGGTACTAGTGGTGGTGTTTTAGAAGCCACTCTTCGAACTACTTACTTTTATCTAACCGGGGTTGATACGGCCAAAGATTTTCTCCAATTTCAAGCTTTAAGAAGTTTTGAAGGGGTTAGAGAAGCTACGATTACAATTTTAGATAAGACTTATAAAGTTGCTTGTGTCTATGGCCTTCCTAATTTGGAAAAAATTTTACCCCATTTAGAAGAATATATTATGATTGAAGTTATGAATTGCCCGAATGGTTGTATCGGCGGTGGCGGTCAGCCTAAGTTAATTGGTCCTAAACAAAAAGAAGCCCGTGAGAAAAGAGCTAGTAGTCTTTATGAAATTGATGCTAAAAAAGAAATTCGTTTAAGTTATCGTAATCCAGATATCCTAAGACTTTATAGTAATTATCTAAAATATCCAGGTAGTAAGAAAGCTAAAGAAATTCTTCATACTACTTTCAAACCAAATACTACTTATTTTAAAAACAATAAATAAGTTCATATATAATAAGGAAATTAGTCTTAAGAACTCATATATCTTATGTATATATATAATATTTTTTCAAAAATTGCAAGGCAAATTTTCTTATAATTTATAATAAATTTTATTTCTAAAAAGTTTAAAAATGGTGGAAAATGTTGCAAAATCAGTTAAAAAAACGCAAAAAATGTAATTTTTTGCATTTTTTTTGCAATTTTTGAAAAAAATTGAGGGGGTATCCCTAATATATTATATATAGAGGGATAAATTTTATGGCAATGGTAAGTAGTGAAGAAATTAATACAATCAGAAAGAATTGTAACATTGTTGATGTCATCGCAAGTTACATTCCGGTTACCTTAAAAGGCAAAGATTATAAATGTGTTTGTCCATTTCATGATGACCACTCACCAAGTATGAGTATTTCAACTTCTAAGCAGATTTATAAATGTTTTTCCTGTGGCGCTGCGGGTAATGTATTTACTTTTGTGGAAAATTATGAAAACGTTTCTTTTATAGAAGCGGTTCGCATAGTAGCCGAAAAAATTGGGTATAATTTAACTGGTAGTATTAAAAAAGAAGTTGTGCTCAAATATCAAAAAGAATATGACTTAATGGAACTAGTTAATAAGTTCTATGAAAATAATCTTAACACTAAAAGTGGTATCACCGCTAAAGAATATCTTTACAAAAGGGGCCTTAAAGATAAAGATATAACTGATTTTCGGATTGGCTTAGCTCCAGATACCAATACCTTAGAAGTATTATTAAGTAAGAAAAATTATTCTTTAGATACCTTGGAGTCTTTAGGCCTCATCAATCGTGGTGACAATAAAGTTTATGATACTTTCCGAGGACGTATTACCTTTCCATTATGTGATGAACTTGGCCACATAATTGGCTATTCAGCCCGTATATACCGTGGAGAAGCTTTAGCTAAATATATAAATACTAAAGAAACGTATCTTTATAAAAAGGGCAATTTTCTTTATAACTATCATTTAGCTAAGGAAGAGGCTAAACGAAGAGGCTATTTAATTTTAGTTGAAGGTCAAATGGACGCTATACGCTTATATATAAATGGGGTAAAAAATGTCTGTGCTCTTATGGGAACGGCCTTAACCAAGGAACAGATTAATTTAATAAAAAAATTGCGTGGTTATGTTATTTTAGCACTCGATGGTGATGAAGCTGGCAAGACTGCTACTTTGAAAAATGGGGATATTTTAATTAAATGTGGCATTCCTGTTAAAGTTGTTAGAATTAGTCTTAAAAAAGATCCTGATGAATATGTCTTTACTTATGGAATTGAAGGCTATCAGAAAATGTTAGTCTCGGCTGTTGACTTTCTCGACTTCAAGATGAAAGCATTAGAAGAAAGCATGAATGCTAATAACACTAAAGAATTTACAAATTTTATCAATCAAATTTTAGATGACATTAAATTGAGTAATGATTCAATTTATCAAGATTTAAGTTTAACAAAGCTAAGTCAAATAGCGCACATCGATAAAGAAGTTCTAAAAGAGCGGCTAGGCGAAATGGAATCTTTAAAAAAAATTACTGCTGAGGTTTTTCAAAAGCCAGAACCGCCAGTTAAAGAAACAACCAGTCTTTTAGACAAAATAACTAAAGAATTATTGTACTATATGTTAAACAATCGCCAGTATGTCTTAGAATATCAAGAAAGAATTGGCTTTTTTCCTAATAAAACTTATCGTAGTATTGCAAATGAAATTGTTTTTTTTGTTGAGAAGAATTATAATATAACGGTCGCTGATTTTATTACTTATATTTCTTATAATGAAGAACTTAGTAAAGAAGTTGAACAAATAATCGCCGATGATAAAGATTTAAGTGAAGAAAATTTCTTGCTTACTATTAAAAGTTATGAAAGGGAAAAAAGTAGAGAAGATATTGCCAAATTAACAAAGCAATTATCCGAAGAATTGGATTTAGAAAAAAAATTAGCCATTGCTAATCAAATTATTAAAATAAAAAAAGGAAGTGTGATGTAATTATGAATAATAAATTACAAAAGGTATTAGAAAATTTAATAAAAATTAATGAAGCAAAAAAATATGTTAGTTATGAAGATGTGGCAAAAGCTGTTCGTGAAAATAGCTTGACACCAAAGGACGTTAAAATATTGTATAAGGAACTAAGTGATAAAAATATTGTTCTAAAAGACGTTACAGAAGCAAAGAAAAAAGAAACGAAAAAAGTAAAACCAGTTAAAGAAACAACTGCTAAAGTAAAAACAACTGCTGTTGATGAAATCAAAACTTTAAAAGACCGTGAAAAAGAATTGATTGAATTGGGTAAAAAACAAGGCTTTATTACCTATGAAACTTTAGCGGAGCATTTAAAAGGTTTAGAATTAGACTCTGACTCTTTAGATGAATTATATAATTCTTTAATAGATAATCATATTGATATCGTTAGTGATGATGATAATTCTGGCTCTAATAGACAGGTAGAAGAAGAATTAGTCTTATCTGATGAAGAATTAACAAAAGACGTTAATATTAACGACCCGGTTCGTATGTATTTAAAAGAAATCGGTAAAATTCCTTTACTTACTATGGAAGAGGAAATGAAATATTCTGTGGCCGCTGCTGCTGGTGATGAAGATGCTAAAAGAGTTTTAGCGGAGTCTAACTTACGTTTAGTTGTATCTATTGCCAAAAGATATGTTGGCCGTGGTCTTCTTTTTCTAGATTTAATTCAAGAAGGTAACATTGGGTTAATGAAAGCAGTTGAAAAATTCGACTATGATAAGGGATTCAAATTTTCAACTTATGCTACTTGGTGGATTAGACAAGCCATTACTAGAGCTTTAGCTGACCAAGCTCGTACTATTCGTGTTCCTGTTCATATGGTTGAGACGATTAACAAAATGGCTCGTATCCAAAGGCAAATGACTCTTGAACTCAATAGGGAACCAACTGAAGAAGAAATTGCTAAGAAAATGGGGATTTCTGTTGAGAAGGTTCGAGAAGTAATTAAGATTAGCCAAGACCCCGTATCATTAGAAACACCAATTGGCGAAGAAGATGACTCACACTTAGGGGATTTCATTAAAGATGAACTATCTATGTCTCCAGAAGAATATGCTACTAATGAAATTTTAAAAGAAGAAATTAAGAGCGTTTTATTGACTCTTCAAGAAAGAGAACAAGAAGTATTGGAACTTCGCTTTGGTCTTGTTGATGGTACTAGTCATACTTTAGAAGAAGTTGGTAAAAAGTTTAATGTAACCCGTGAACGTATTCGTCAAATAGAAGCTAAAGCTTTAAGAAAATTAAGACACCCATCACGTGCTAAAAAATTAAAGGATTTCTTAACAGACTAATGCTAAGCCTTCGTTTACAAACCATTGCATCTTTTCTTAATAAAAATGATAAAGTTGCCGATATTGGTACCGACCACGGTTACCTAGGAATATATGCTGTCCAAAATCACTTAGTCGAAAGCATTATTTTGACTGATATTAAATCATCAGCTTTGGCCAGTGCCCGTAAAAATATTGCTCGTTTAGACTTAGATATTCCAACCATCGTTACTAATGGCCTTGAAGATATTGATACCACTAAACTAAATACGTTAGTCATCAGTGGCATGGGAACTAGTACGATTTTAGATATTTTGAGCAATAAAGCTAAATTACAACCCATAAATAAGTTAATATTACAATCTAATAACAATCTAGCCGAACTAAGACGCCAAATAACAACCTTAGGTTATCAATTAATTAATGAAAAAGCCATCGAAGATAATGGCTTTTGGTATGTAGTTTGTCTTTTTCAAAAAGATAGTCAAGCTTTTCTAGATGAAAATACCATTAAATATGGTCTTTTAAAGAAAGATAAAATTCCTTATTATGAGTATTTACTTCTTAATAATAAAAATATTCTCGAACAAATTGAAAAAAATAATTCGGAAGCTCTAGTTAAAACTAGACTGCAACAAGAAAGCGAAGACCTAGCCAACTTATTGGAAGAATGTCGGCGTATTAAGTGAATTATTATTAATAATTTTTGCTTCTATAGTACTCTTTGTAGTACTATTTTTTTCTGAGACTGTTATTTTTGTATCCGGTCTATTAAATTCCTTAAAAATTTGTAAAATTCCACTGGCGTTATTAATGATAGGTCTTATCTCTTTATATAAAGGCAAAGCTTGATTAACAATGTTTAAGGTTTTTGAAATACCGCCAATAACTCGACCTAAAGATAAGCCATTAAAACCACTTGGATACATAAAATCACCCTCTAAAATAGTATATGAAAAATTGTTTTAATATTGTCTTAAATTTGTTATAATGATTACAATAGGTGGTAATGATATGGATACACAAAATATGAATAATAACACACTTAGTATTTCTAATACTTCAAATAATGGTTCTAACTTAGGAGAACAAATTAATCCGTTCCCAGAAAATCCAACTAATCAATCTAATCTTAATAATAACCATGGTACAATTAATGCTTCCAATGTCCAAACGAATAGCAATATGAATAATCAAGCGGTTAATCAGGCCGTAAACCAAGTGTCTTTAGAACTACCAAATCCTGCGCAAGGTAATAATGTTTCTTTAAATTCTTCAATGTCAAAAAAGGCTAATCAAAATTCTAAAGTAGTAGCTCCAACTCAACCTGATAATGCCATTAATCAAGGTAAAAAGCCTAATACTTCTAAGGAAAAAACAAGCTTTTTGACTGAGCTTTTCTTAAGTATTTTGAATATCTTTTACTTAGCATACCGTGGTATTTCTTATCCGTTATCCCAAATCTTTAATGCTTCTTCGAAAACTGTTGATGATGCTTATCAACAAGCAAAACTCATGAACAATAAAAAGACCAAAAAAAATGATGATTTAGACGTTATTATCAAAAAAATTAAAGACTTCTTAGGGATAACTCAAAAAGAAGTATTACGTCTAGAAGAAGAACGTCGAAAACTACAATTAGAACTTCAACAACCAGAAGCTTCTATTCCTGATAAAGCCAAAGTTTATCGCTATAAAATTAAAAACTTAGATGGTAAGATTGAATACGGAAACTTTACTGCTTTGACGAAGATGGACGTTAACGCCTTCCTTCTAAATGAAGGTGTTGAAGTTTATAAAATTGAAAACAACAAATGGATTGACTTCATTTATGGCGATTCTTCCATGGTCGGCTCTAAATGGTCAACTAAAGACTTAATCTTCTGGCTAACCCAATTATCTACTTATATTAAAGCTGGTATTACCTTAAATGATGCCATTAAGATTTTAATTAATCAATATAATAAGCAAAAAGATAAAAAAATCACCATGCAAGCTATTGCATACGAGTTGACCATGGGAAACTCTTTCTCTCAAGCTTTAGAAAAACAAGGAACTAAGTTTCCTCCATTACTTATTAACATGTTAAAAGCTGCTGAGGCAACAGGTGACTTGGAGTCAACATTAGATGATATGTCCAATTATTACACTGAGATGGAAACAACTAAAAAACAAATGATTAATGCTATGACTTATCCAACTATTGTCATTATTTTTGCCATTGCCGTTGTCTGTTTTATCATTTTATACGTTGTACCTCAGTTTGAAGACATCTATAGCTCCAATGGTGTTCAAATTAAAGGTATGACCGCAATCGTTCTTGCCGCCAGTAGTTTCTTAAAGACTAAGGCTTGGATTTTAGCACTTGGCATAATCATGGCAATTATTGCCTTTGCGATGGCTTATAAACGTGTTAAAGCTTTTCGCAAATCTGTTCAAATCACGCTTATGCATATTCCGGTGGTGAAAAATATCATCATATATAATGAAATTGCTATTTTCACTAAAACTTTTGCTTCCTTGCTAAAAAATAACGTCTATATTACCCAAAGTGTTGAAATTTTAAGTAAAATTACTAACAATGAAATTTATAAAGATATCATGTACAATACAATTAACAATATCGTAACTGGCGATAAAATTTCAAAAGCTTTTAAAGACCACTGGGCTGTACCCGACGTTGCTTATAACATGATTGTAACTGGCGAGTCAACTGGCGAATTAGCCGAGATGATGGATCGTGTCAGCCATTATTATCAAGAACAGCACGCTTCCATGGTTAATAATATTAAAAGTTTCATCGAACCCCTTACCATCGTTTTCTTAGCAGTTGTCGTTGGAGCCATTATTATTTCAATTTTAGTGCCAATGTTTGATATGTACAATAATGTTTCTGGAGGTGGCATGTAATGAATAATGTATTATTTGCTATTTATATATTTATTGTTGGAACCGTTATGGGTTCTTTCTTTAATGTTGTTGCTCATCGTCTTAGTAACAATGAGTCGATTATTAAACCAGGTAGCCATTGTGAGTCATGTGGTCATCTTCTTAAGTGGTATGAATTGATACCGATTGTTTCTTTTCTTATTCAAGGTGGTAAATGTCGCAAGTGTCATACTAAGCTTTCATGGTGGTATCCCTTAATAGAAATTCTAACTGGCTCCTTATACTTAATAAGTTATCTTAAGTTGGACTTATCTTTAGACTTTTTAATCGCCATCATCATCGCAAGTGTCTTAGTGATTACTTGTATAACTGATTTTAATTATTTAATTATTCTTGATGAACCACTTGTCATTGGTAGTATCTTTGTTATTATTATTACTTTCTTTAAAAGCGGTTTCATTGATACTTTGATTGCCCTTTTAAGTGGCTTACTACTATTTTTCTTTATGTTATTCATTAAAATTCTTGGCGACAAGGCCTTTAAAAGAGAATCTTTAGGTGGAGGTGACATCAAATTATCTTTCTTTATTGGTGTTTCTCTAGGCTATAAATTGGCCTTCGTTAACTTAGTTTTAGCCAGTTTACTAACTCTTCCGATTGCTTTTTATTACTTAGTGAAGTATAAAGATAGAGAAGTGCCTTTTGGTCCATTCCTAATCGTCTCTAATTTTATAATTTTTCTATTTGCTAGTCCTATTTTAGAATTTATTGATTATTTAATTCTTCTTTAATTAATATTGATTCTCATTACAGGGCTTATTATCATGTTAATATTTATCATACGAATAACTAAATCCAAATACCTAAAACTATTTTTAACAAATAGTTTTTTTCAGCTTTTTATGGACATAGATCCTATGGAGAAAAGATTTTGTGAATTGCAAAGAATGTACCCGTAGTACTCATCGTACTAAAGAAGGAAAAAATTATTTAGAAATTCGTCTTAAAACTGTTGAAGGTCAGGCGCGAGGAGTTGCCAAGATGATAGATGAAGATAAATAATGTAATGATATTTTAATTCAACTTCTAGCTATCAATAAGTCGTTAAGAAGCATAAGTAATGATATTTTAAAAAATCATTTATCTACTTGTGTTGTAAGTAAAATCCAAAAAGGAAAGACATTAAAGATTTTTAGAACTTTATAATTCCTCTAGGATTAAGTGCTAAATAGTCTTTTTTCTTTTCTTAGTTCTAAAGAATATCTTAGCACATAAAATTAGTTAGTAAGAGAGTGTGATAAGATGAAAGATAATGTAATAATTCCCCTAGCAACCCGTGGTAATGGGGATATTTATTTAGGCGTAGTAGGAGCCGTCCGTACGGGAAAATCCAGCTTTATAAAAAAAGTAATTGAGAATTTAATCGTTCCTAATATTGAAGATGAAACCCTAAAAAAAAGGTGCCTTGATGAAATTCCACAAAGTGCGGGTGGTAAAAATATTATGACTACTGAACCTAAGTTTGTTCCTAGTAATGGTGCTAATATAAAAATAGAAGACTTTAGTTGTAATGTTAAACTAATTGATTGTGTTGGTTATGTTATTCCAAACGCCACTGGTTATGAAGACGAAAATGGTAATCCCCGTATGATTATAACTCCTTGGTTTTCTGAACCTATTAGTCTTGAAGAAGCAGCCTCTATTGGGACAGAAAAAGTCATTAAAGATCATTCCACTATTGGTATTGTGATTACTACAGATGGTACCATCGGTGACTTAAAAAGAACTGACTATATTGAAGCTGAAGCTCGCTGTATTAATGAGTTAAAAAGTATTGGCAAACCATTTATTGTTATTTTAAACAGTAAAACTCCAAGTAGTAATGAATGTCTAAACATTGCTAAAGAAATTAAAGAAAATTATGACGTTCCTGTTATGCCTCTGTCCGTTTTAGATATGCGGGAAGCTGATATTTATGAAGTTTTAAAAACTGCTTTATATGAATACCCTGTTTTAGATATTGAATTTTCTATTCCTGAGTGGGTTTCCGTCTTAGATAATAAAAATGATATCAAAAAGCATTATTTAGAATTGATTAGAAATAGTACTTTAGAAATTAGAAAATTAAAAGACGTTGATAATTTAATTACTTACTTTGAAAATTCTAAATATATTAATAAAGCCTATATAAGTAAGTTAGATAGTGGCACGGGAACTGTTGTCGTTAACTTAGACTCTTCTGATGAATTATATAATACTACTTTACAAGAATTTATTGGTAGTGAAGTAAATACGAAAGCATCTATGTTAAAGGTATTTGCTAGCTATAAGGATAATAAAGAAGAATTAGATGGTCTTAAAAGTGCCTTAAAACAAGCTAAATCAACCGGTTATGGAATCGTTTATCCAACTCTAAAAGACATGAAACTAGATACACCCGAAGTTATCAAACAGGGTAGCCGTTATGGTGTTAAACTGCGTGCTGTTGCTAGTTCCATTCATTTAATGCGTGTAGATGTCACATCAACCTTCGAACCAATTATCGGTAGTGAACTCCAGAGTAAAGAACTTATTAACTACATAATGAAAGATTATGAAAATGACCCTCAAAGTATTTGGAAAAGTGAAATCTTTGGCCGCAGCTTAGATACTATTGTCCAAGAAGGAATTCAAGCTAAACTTTCTATTATGCCCGAAAATACTCGCTATAAATTAAGCCAAACAGTCACTAAGATTGTTAATAAAGGCGCTAACAACTTAATAGCTATTGTTCTTTAAAATTGCTGGCTATTCATGTTTTTTCTATAAAGTTTTAAAAATAATATTGTTCAATGAATACCAATAAAGATAAAAAATTCCTAAAATAAGACTAAAAAAATCTAAAACAGTCTTATTTTTTTGGAAAAATTAAGAAAATTAGAGGAAAATAGCCTAAATATTATATTTTCCCTTGATTTACCTTGTTCATTTGTGCTAAATTCTATATGTAAGGATTGTAGTCCTTATAACATAATTACATTATAATAGGAGGACATAATTATGGGAAAAACTGAATTAGTAGAATTCATTGCTGCCAAAGCTGGTTTAACAAAAGCAGATGCTCTTCGTGCTGTAGATGCTTTCACTGAAGGCGTAGTAGAAGGACTTAAAAAAGAAGGAAAGGTTAGTCTAGTTGGTTTTGGTACCTTTAGTGCTAAAAAACGTGAAGCTAGAGATGGAATTAATCCACTAACTAAAGAACCTTTACATATTCCTGCTAAGACTGTTGCATCATTCAAAGCAGGTTCAAAATTAAAAGATGCTTTAAACTAATTGGTTTAGAAAGACTAATATAACTAAATTATTGGTCTTTTTTTTTGCAATTTTTTATGTTATACTTTCTAATAGAAGATAAGAGGTTGTTATGAAGAGTGATTTTAGGGTGAAAAAGGGCTTTACTATTCCTGAACTATTAGCAGTTATTGTGATTTTAAGTGTTTTAATTTTAATCGCCACTTTTAGTTATAATGGTATTAGTAAACGTATTAAAGAACAGACCTTAACTGAAAAAATAAAATACATGCAAGAAAAAGTCTATGAATACGCTAACGACTATGAGGTCGAAAGTACCGTTATTACCGCTAATACCTTGCTAAATCTAAGTTATATTGAGGCCGATCATCCAGAAAATCCTACCTATCAACGTATTGATAATCCTGTTACTGGTGGTTATCTTGATTGCATGAACTTTACTATCAAAAAAGATTTAGCTAACTACGAGGTTACTTACGATATCGACGGTAGTTGTGATTTAGTAACAGCTGAAGAACACCAAAATAGTCTTAAAATAAAAAAATATATTAAAATTAATGATAATTACCAAGAAATAACAGATGATACTTGGACTAACCAACCAGTTTATGTCTTTATTGACTTTAATAATGCTAAATTTAGTTTAGCTGATAACAAAATAACTTATAAATTAGGAAATATTACCGAAGAGAAAAGTAGAGATATTCCTGATAGCAGTGCTAAAAGAATTTTATGCAATAATATCAATATGAATGACCCGAATACTAATTGTCTCAATGTCTATGAAGCCACTTCTGCCTTACTTATTAACAATAAATTAAAGGCTAGTATGAATATTTCTTATTTAAATGAGACAACTTATAAAAATGTCAATGATACTGTGTCTATTTCTACTAACGTTAAATATGACCAAGAAAAGCCAACGTTATCTTATAGCATTCCTAATTCTTATACAACCGGTAGTGTTTCGGTTAAATTGAGTGCTAATGACGGGGAAGGTTCTGGAATTGCGGGTTACTATTTTGACTCTGTTGATATAACTTCAAATGATGAGTTCCGCACTACTAATGAATTTAGCGCTCCGGATAATGGAACTTATTATGCTTATGCGATTGATAAAGCTGGTAATCGTTCAGAAAGAGTACTCATTAATATAACCAATATTGACCGTAGTGGACCCGAAACTACGACTAGTTACGAACGCCGAACGGCTTGGACAACTAAGGACTTTACGATTTCTTTTGGTTGTAAACTAGATAGTAAAACTGGCTGTGCTGATGAAGTTACGTATTCTATCTATGATACTTCTAGCGGCTCTAGGGTAGCTCTAAAAGAAAATGTTCATGTTAATGCTCGTAATGTAACCTATTTAATTAGTGTTGATGATGATAAATACATAAAAACAATTGACCTTGTTTTCACTATTAAAGATAATCTTAATAATAAAATTACTAAAGAAGTTAAGAATATTAATGTTTTAATTGATAAAGTAAAACCGGAAGCCGAAATTAGTTATAGCAAAACCGAAGACCGTGGTTGGATTCGCTTAAAAGGTTATTGGTTTACGGCTGAAGTTTACGCTGGTAATACCTTACCAAGTGGGGTTAATGCTAATCGCTATGGCTTCTCAACTACTAAAACCAATCCTAAAGAACTAGAAGGTATGTCTGCGGATGAGTCCGATAAATATTTCTTTAGTGGTCAAACTTATTCTTATTATCTAAAGAAAAAGCAAAAACGTACCTTTACCGCTCGCGTTGTTTCTAACAGTGGTATGGTTGGCTACAACGGCCTTAGTACTAATGGTAAAGGCTGCACCAGTTACTTAGGCCACATCGTTGTCGGCGGTTTAATCGGTGGTCTCATTGGCGGCTTAATCGGCTGGGCTATTTGTGCTCATAAATAGGAGGAATAAATGAAAAAGAAAAATTTAATAATATCTCTAATCATACTTCTTATTATCATTCTTATAGGTTTCCTCCTTTTTAATGATAACACTCGTGTTTATAAACAAACCATCAACGAGACTTATAAAGTTTTAAATAAAACTTTAACTAAGTACCAAAACATCCCTGGTTTCTTAAATAAGGACAATAATCTTTCCTTAGATATAAGTAATATAAACAGTCCCAAAGAATCCTTAAGTCTAAACTTCCAACTTAGTCCCACCAATGAAAATATCTACCTAGACTTAAAATTTCCTAGTAGTAACTATACTTATCTTTATACTAATCACTCATCTTACTTAAAGAAAGATAATGCTTTTAAAACTTTTGATTATACTATTAAAGAATGTGATGAAGAAGAATGTCCAAGTGAGTCTTTGAATACTATTATTGCTAATTCCCTAGGTACTAATAATGTCAAGTATGAAACCTTAAGTACTCTCCTTAAAGATTTAAAGAAGACTATTAACACTTCTTTTAGTCAAAACTTTATTACCAAGAAGACAATAACTACGGGTAGTTCTAAAGAAACTAAGTATTCTTATCTTTTAAATAAAAACTCTTTAGGAGTCCTTGTTTCTAAAATAGAACACAATAAAACTCTAAAAGATAATCTCTTTAATACTTTTGGAAGTATCCTAAGTACTTATGATATTACTAAAGATAATTTTAAAGATGTTCTAAGTAATAGTGATATAGCTGGTACCTTTAATATTTATAAAACTAAGAATAAGATTACTAAGATAGAAATAAGTCTTCAAGATATCTTTAATTTAACTATTGATTTAACAAGTAATATCAATATTTATTATAAGAGTGCTACTTTCAATATGAAAAGTACTATTGGCTCTACGACTACTAATATAACTCTTTATAGTACTAATAGTAGGTACTTAGAACTAAATATCACTCCTAATACTGTTAATACGAATATTGATTATAATATTTATAATGGGGTAACGAAGAGTAGTGGCTCTCTTCAATGGACTAAAGATGATATCACATTAACTAATGATAAATTAGACTTAAAAATAACTTATAAACTAGATAATAATCTAAGTATTCCAAGTGAAGTAACTAATACTAATTTATCTAATGAAGAATTTGAAGATTATCTTGATAATCTAGAACAATCAATATCAAATAGCACGATTTTAAAAAATTTAATTGATTACATTAAAGATTTAGGTCTTAATGATTTATTATAATGAAAGGATGAAGTATATGAAATATAAAAATGGTTTTACTATTCCTGAACTTCTAGCGGTTATTGTAATTTTAGGCATTTTAATTACAGTGGCAGCTGGTAGCTATAACGGAATAAGTAAAAAAGTCAAAGAAAATAGTTTGACTCAAAAAATTAACTATTTACAAGAAAAAGCTTATGAGTATGCGGCTGATAATGATGTTAATAGTGCGGTTATCTCTGTATCACACCTAATTGATTTAGGCTATATTGCTGCTGAGCACCCTGAAAATGCCTCGATGGAACGTATTGATAACCCTGTAACTGGCGAATATCTTGACTGCGTGACATTTAATATTCAAAAAGATATGGATGAGTATACTGTTTCAACTAACATGAATGGTAACTGTGAAGTTGTTTTAAGCGAAGAACGTGAAGCCAAAGTTACGATGGAAACATATATTCGTAGCGGTAGTGGGTTTACGAAAGTTGATAACTGGGTTGGTACTAACGTCTATGTTATGGTAAAACTAGATAGTAGTCTTAATCTTTCCCAGTATCCATTAGTTGATAATCAAATAACTTATAATCTTAATGGTACTTTAGTTCCGAAGAGTGGGACTTATTGTGATGATATTAGTAAAATAGATAATACTGGTATAGGTTGTAATAATATCTACGAAGTAAATCCAGGATTAATTTATAATAACGGCATCGAGGCTACTTTAGAATTTATTGATAAGACTAATAATAGTACCTTTAAAATTAGTAAGAGTACATTAGTTCAAATTGATAAAGAAAAACCAAATCTAAAAGTTGATTATAATTCTGCTTATACAACTGGCAGCATTCGTGTTAATTTAATTGGTGAAGATGGTAGTGGTTCTGGTATATATGGTTATTACTTGTCTAAAACACCATTACCAAACAATGCCTCATTTGCTAGTTTCATTGAAGTAGATGGCTCTAATAATAGTTATAATTATGAGACTTATATTTCTGAAAATGCTACTTTTTATGCTTATACCATTGATAAAACTGGTAATGTTTCTGAAGCTCAAACTATTAAAATAAATAATATAGACCGTAACGGTCCAGAAGAATTTGTGGATTATAATCCTAATAAAGATTGGACTAGAGAAGATTTAACTATCTCCTTTGGTTGTAGAAAAGATAAATATGATAAAACTGGTTGTGCTGATAAAGTAACTTATTCAGTTTACGATACTTCTAGTGGTTCAGAAAAGACTATTGCTAAAGATGTAACCGTTAATGCTCGTAGTGTAACTTACACCTTTAAAGTCGACATAGGAAGAAATATGCGTAGTGCTAGAATTACATTCGATATTTGGGATAATCTCGGTCAAAAAACTTCAAAAACCTATGATATTCCCGTTAAAATTGATAAAGTAACCCCAGATATTAAAATCGATATCGATAAAGACCGTGATTCTGGTTGGTTTGGCTTTGTAACTTATGGCTATGATTATTATTTTAACTTAGTTGTTAATAACAGGAGTAGTATTATAAGTGGTATAAAGACTGCTGGCTTCTGGGAGACAAGTACTAGTGTTGAAGAATTTGAAAAAGACCAATATAACCCTTATTGGGACACTGTCTTTGGAAACAATACTTATTGGCATACGTATGTTTCAAAAGGTAGCGAAGTTCGCTTCGCTGGTCGTGCTGTAAGTGGTTCTGGTATTCCAAGATTTGCAACGGCAGTTGCTACCGGTAAGGGTTGTACCGATTATGTTGGTTCTGCCGTTGTTGGTGGTGCTACCGGTGCTGGTGTTGCAGGAGTAGCAATTCTTTTAGGAATTTTAGGTGGCCCTGCTGGTTGGGGAATTGCTTTAGGTGGTCTTATTGGGGCTATTTTCGGAGCTGGCGCTTGTGCTGCTAATTAGAAAGGAAGAAGAAAATGAAAAAGCAAACTAAACAAGATCTTATTATAATCGGTAGTATTCTTCTTTTCTTACTACTTGGTTTAATAGTCTATATAAATTTAAATGACAAAGTAAAACCTTTTAAGATGGTTATTACTAAATCTTTTGATATTATGGATAAAGGGGTAGGAACTTTAAAGAATGCTCCTGATGTTATGAAAGATAATCAAGTTTTTTTAGAACTTTCAGACTCTAAAGAAACCATTAATCTTAACTTAGGTTATTCCCCTAAAAATAAATATATTAAATTAGATGGTAATCTTAATAACAATGACTTAACATATATCTTTAAAGATAATAAAAGCTATTTAAAAAGTACTAAACTAAATAATACTTACAATATCAATTATCAATTTAAAGGCTGTAATGATACTGAATGTTTAGACAATGCTGGCTCTTTAGATGATATAATTGCAAGTAGCTTCCTAACTACTAACATAAACTATAAAGACCTTAATAGAACAGTAACTAATTTAGAGAAAGTATTCTTAAAATCAATAGATAAACATTATATAACTAAGAAAAAGATGACTACTAGTATTAATAATGTTGATACTAAGACAACTAGATATTCTTATCTTTTAAATAAAAACTCTTTAAGTGTTTTATTAAATAATATTGACCATAATAAGACCTTAAAAGATGATATCTTTAATCTCTTTGGAGATAGTCTAAATACTCTTGGTATTACTAAAGATAATTTTAAAAATATCATTGATGTTGAAGAAAATATAGGTACTTTAAATATTTATACGACTTCTTATAATAATATTGCTAAAGTTAATTTAAGTCTTGTAAATGGTGTTAATATCACTGTTAATATTGAAAAAGACATAACTACTATTGATTATACTTTATCAACCGAAATATCTGGTAAGATTACTGTTAATAATAATACTAAAAAGACCAATATAACTTATTACTATAAAGGTAATAATGCCATTGAATTAGAAATAAGTAAAGAAAATGATACTCTTCATATTGATTATAATATCTACGTTAGTGATAATAAATATACAGGAACTATCACTAATAGATTAGAAAATCCAAATGATGATAATTTTGTTGGTACTCTAACTATTAATGATATAACTTTAAAATATGATATTAAAACTACAAATGACATTGAAAAAGAAGACATAAGTACCTCTGTTAGATATGAGGAAATGTCTACTGAAGATGCTTTATCCTTAGAAAATATTATTAAAGATATAGAAAATGACAACTTAATTAATACTATTATAAATGGTATAAAAGCCTTAAAAAATTAACCTTTTCTAAGGTTTTTTCTTTTTCCTAAAAATACCATTATAAAAAAGAATATTCTTACTCATAATAATAATGAGGTGATTAATATGTGGCCAAAAATGGTATCCACAAAGGACTTATCTTATATTGAAGATATGTTGACTTGGAATAATACTTTAAAGAGTAAATTAACTTATTTTATTGAAGAGTGCTTTGATGAGGACTTATGTCCTTATCTAAAAAAAGTCTTGGACGTAACAGAAACTAATGTCAAAGGCTTAACTAAGTTATTAGAAAGCGGTGAAAAGTATGGAAAGTAAAGCCTTGTTAGATGACGTATTAAGTAGTATCAAAAGCATGGTTGTAAATTACAGTATAGCTTTAAATGAAGCTAGTAGTGAATTTATTTATAAAGAATTCTTAAAAGAATTTAATGATTTATCTCTCTTAGCTAAAGAAATCTATAACTTGGAATATTCGTTAGAGTGGGTAACTTTAAAAGAAGCTCCGGTAAAAGATATTAAAACTGCCATCACTAAGCAAAAAAATATGAATAATTAGCACTTAACTATTGACACTGCTAGTAAAAAGTGATATAACATAATCGTAAGGAAAAAGATATCCTTACTAGGTATGATATTGTATTAGTGAAAGGAAATGATTTATATGATGTTAGTACCAAATAGAGATTTTGATTTGTTTGATGACATTTTTGGAGATCCATTCTTTAGAAAAAGCGAAAGTAAAATGATGAAGACGGATATCCGTGAAGATAAAGATAATTATGTAATTGATATTGATTTACCAGGTTTTGATAAAAAGAATATCAAAATAGATATTACTGATGGTTATTTAACTATTAATGCCAAAGTAAATAATGAAGATAATGAGACTAAGAAAGGTAAATATATTCGTAAAGAAAGATATTATGGTGAATGCTCACGTAGCTTCTACATTGGCGATGAAGTAAAACCAGAAAGTATCAAAGCTAATTTCAAAAATGGTATTTTAACTTTAGAAGTTCCTAAGATGGAAAATCAAGGTAAGTTACCTGAAAAGAAATACATTGAAATTGGTGAATAAAGGGACATCCAAGAGGGTGCCTCTTTTCTTTTTTGTAAACTTTTTTTCACAAAAACCGCTTGACTTTAGTAGCCAATAATGATAACATATGGAGAAATTGAGGGGATGAATGGGTTTATGGAAAATTTAAAGTGTTTTGATGTCTTAGGTTTACCAAAGATTAATAAAGAGAATGTATATGGGATTAAAGATGTTAGATTAGCGTTTTATAATAATTTTATTATTAATGTTCGTGAATTTTATGATGGTGCTGATTATATAATAAAACGTTTAATTGACTTAGTTGATGCTTATGATGTCTTTTGTGAACCGTATAAGTTTTATTTATTGATGTGTGATGTAGAGCACAAATCGGTTGTGCCAATTAAAGAAATAGTTGACCCATATTATGGCTATAAGAAATTTTATGAAAATGATTTACAAGGGAAAGATTTAGTCGTTTTCTTTACTTTCTTAAAGAAAATTGAGAGTAGTTTTGCTGATTTAAAGGAAGATGCTCCTGAAGCAAAAGAAAGTGAATGTGCCAAATATGCCGTTAGTTCAGATGGTAATACTTTAAATCAGGGGTCAAAAGTTAAAGTGGGAAATTCGGTTGTTTTAAAGGCAGACCTTGATAGACTATCTATTGATTTAACTGATGTCTTGAAAAAAGCTATGTCCGGTCAAATGGCAATTGAAAAAGTAGCTACTGAAGAAAATTCAGTTGTCGAACAAGCTACACCAGTTGATTTCTATTCAAGAAGATTAGCATTTACTAAAAAGAAAAATAATTAAGAGACTATTTATTTAGACTATTTACTTAACGGTAAGTAGTTTTTTTAAATCTTTTGTACTAAAATATCCTTGGAGAGTAGTTGTTTATGGAAAAAGATATTTTAGAAATTAAGGAAAAACCCCTTTATGAATTTACTGATAGTCTTTCAGATTTAGATATGGTATCCGCGTTAGGTTGTAATCCGAAGAGTTATTGGCTCTTAGTTTTTGAAGATTTATTGATTTTTGGTATTATCCCTATTATTATTGGAGCTTATCAACACAGTATCCTCTGGGGATTGGGTGCCTTTTTAGTCTTATTTATTTTGGCCTCAGTCAGAGTAAAACTAGAATTTTCGAAGATTATAGCGGATAAAGTGAAGAAGAAAAATCCAGGACGTGCCTTTTTCCCTTATAAATATCGTTTCTATGAAACCTATTTTATAGTTTCTGATGAGAATCGAGCTGCTAAGTATTTATATACAGATATTAGTAACTTCCTTGAGACTAATCTTTACTTAATCATGGAAGAAAGAAGTTCCAAGAAAGATATTATTCTTAATCTTAAAGATTGTCCGGATGATATTATCACTTTTCTTCAAGATAAATTAACCTCTTTAAAGAATGACCCAAAGAAAAAGTTTATCGATTTAGCACCCCAAACTAAGAGTAATGCTATTCTAACAATCTTGTTGTGTTTTACCATTTTAAGTCTTTATGGAGCTTTAATGACTTTAAGTCATTTTGCTGGTAAAGAAGAAGTCCTTGATTTAACAAAGAAAATGTGGATTTTATATACTTGGTTACCAATTCCTCTTCTTTCGATTATTATGGGCTTTAGATATCAACAATCTAATGGAAGTGCTAATAAGAATATTATCGTTGGGATTTTTGTTTCTATCTTTTTACTAATCTTTGGTTCTTTTAGTTTTCTTTTTAATGATGATCTATCTTTTGAATATGATACTATAATGAATATTAATCGTTCTAGAGAACTTCATATGAATTTTAGTTATCCTGGTAACTTAGGTCTTAAGACTTCTAATTATAAAGTAACTATTGTTACTTATCAAAGTGATGAAATCCCTACTATTGAAGAACAGATTAAAAATAACTCCCATTGGTTAAAACTATCTGATATTAAAGAATATTTAAAAGACAATCTTCCATCTAAACTAATGATCTCTAAAGATGCTTATTATCTTATCTATAATAAAACCTCTAATGAATATAATAGTATTCTAGAAGGAGAAAACGAGATAGAAGTAATTATCTTTAATCCAAGTACATATTCCTTAGAAATACATACCTTCACCTTAGAAAAGTAATATTTTTAAGAAAAAATTCTTTAGCAACTAAAATTCTCAATACTTTAACTCAAAAGTGGTAGAGGGCAACCAGTAGAATAATACACAATTTTCTTAGAAAAGAATAGTATCTTAGCTGGTAGCTTTGAAGATACTATTCATAAAATTAGTAATATCAAAGTTTATGTTAGTCCTGCTAAATCAGCTAATTCTTGTAAAGTGTATTTTCTTTGTAAACGATATTTGCGAATGTTTTTTCGTACCATTAATGATAAGTTTTCTTTAGAATATCTATTTGTCAAGTAATCATTACTCCCTTCCTTACCAATGATATTCAAAATAAAATCATAGAACTAATAACAAATAATAATAGAATTACACAAAATGAAATAGCTAATATAACTAATGTTAATATAAGAACCATTAAAAGAAATTTTAAAATATTAATAGATAATTTAATAATTGAAAGAATTGGTTCTGACAAAGCAGGATATTGGCAAATACTAAAATAATTATTAAACCGGATAAAGGAATTGATAGCACTACCTTAATTTATACTATATAAATAAAAGGATAGTGGTGCTATCATTTCTTATTTTGCACTTGCAAAATTGAGTTAAAAATATGGAAGAATTCTACCATATTTTTAATTTTATCCTTTTGATTAAAGTGCTTGCAAAGTTATATTTTTCTTCCAATAGTTGGATATGTACTAGAAAATGTTGGATGAATCTTGGATGTTGCAAATTGATGATAAAATTTTCCAAAAAGATAGTATAATTATATATAGAAGTGGGAGATAAATAGTAATTTGTTGAAATGGAGGATTGATTATGAAAAAAACATTATTTGCTATTTTAGTGTGTTTGGTTATGGTATTAGGAATGACTGGTTGTAGAAA
>CAKOON010000005.1 GCA_934098565.1 uncultured Bacilli bacterium | reverse complement strand
ACAGGTCCAACGGGTCCAACAGGTCCAACCGGACCTCAAGGCGAAGCTGGTGCCCAAGGTATTCAAGGTTTACAAGGACCAATAGGTCCAACCGGACCTCAAGGTGCAGCTGGTGCTCAAGGTATTCAAGGTTTACAAGGACCAACAGGCCCAACAGGTCCAACGGGACCTCAAGGTGCAGCTGGTGTCCAAGGTATTCAAGGTTTACAAGGACCAACAGGTCCAACCGGACCTCAAGGCGAAGCTGGTGCCCAAGGTATTCAAGGTTTACAAGGGCCAACAGGTCCAACGGGACCTCAAGGTGAAGCCGGTGTCCAAGGTATTCAAGGTTTACAAGGACCAACTGGTCCAACCGGACCTCAAGGGGAAGCTGGCGCTCAAGGTATTCAAGGTTTACAAGGCCCAACAGGTCCAACCGGACCACAAGGTGCAGCTGGTGCTCAAGGTGCTGCAGGTGAGACTCCAACTTTATCAATCGGAACTGTATCTAGTGGAGAAAGTGCCTCAGCAACTATTACCGGTGACGCACCCAATTATGTTTTAAATTTAGTATTACCCATTGGACCAACCGGCCCAACCGGCCCAACCGGACCACAAGGGGCTGCTGGTTAATTATTAAGCAAATCTGAAAAAGGTTTGCTTTTTTAATTTGACTTTCTAAAGAAATTAAGTTAACCTTAAGATAAGGTGGTTATAGAATGTTTGAAGAAGAAAGAGTAATTGCTGAAATGGATAAACAAATTCTTGTTTCCTTTTATGAGAATGCTAAAGATAAAGAGACTATAAAAGAACTAGATAAATTAATTAAAAAAGGCAAGATGGGTAATACTTTTCTAAAATCAAACTACGGCGGAAGGAATAACCCCAGTATTGAAGCTGCCAGAAGATTGGCAATGGCTTATGTTTTAATTAGTGATAGACCAACTTATGATTATTGGAGAGCTAATAACATTAATATTTTTCATGGGACGAATGCTAACGCTTTAATAGGAATAAGTAAATACGGATTAAATAGCGTTGATACTATTAAGAGTCATAATGAAAAAGTGTTATCTGGGGAAAGATGGAGTCAAAATGAAGGAAAAAGAGATTTTATCAGTTTAACTGATGTTTTAGAAGTCGCTTGGTATTATATGACCAAAGATATGACGAAAGATGAAGGCGCATTTCCTGTACTAATAGGCACTTCGGAAGAAACTTTACGAGCTAGTGGGGCATCATCAACATTCGTCCATAGCGATTTGCCTGAAATAGCTATTAAAAATGATATACCTCTAGAGGCTATAAAATGCATATGTGTTCCTAAAGATAAAGTAGAATCTACTAAAATTTTATTTAATAATACGAATGTTCAAGTCTTAGGACTTGCTAATATGAAAAATAAATACTTTTGGTGTGACTGTATGAATTTAGAAACTTACTTTTATCCTGAAGAATATGAAGAATATAAATTAAATAGTCAAAAAGAAGTTGTAAATAATAAAATAACCACCGAAGACTTAAAAAATAATAGCTTTACAAGAACATTATCATCAATAAAGAAAATATATAACTGGATGATAGAAAAATATTCTAAAGGAGATATTAGTTATGGTAATCGAAGATAGTAATTTAGCTAAAGAGATATTAATGTTACTTCCATATATTGATAATAACTATTTAAAAGTATTATCTTGGGACTTTATTAATAATCTTAAAGACTTAGCAGTACTTAGTACTAAAGAGTTTTATTTTGATGATAAGAAGTCTCTTAAAGAGATGAATTTATCCGAAGCATGTAAAGACTTTTTAGGACTCTTATATTTTAATGAATGTAATAGTAAAGAAAAACAAAAACTTATAGAAATATGGAACCTTAATGAAATGTAACTCCTAATAAGAGTTCTTTTTTTCTTTAAAGAATAATAATATTAACTGGTGATATAGTGAAAATATGTGTATATGCAATCTGTAAAAATGAAGAAAAATTCATTAAGAGATGGTATGAAAGTGTTAAAGAAGCTGATGGAATATATGTTTTAGATACGGGTTCTACTGATAACTCCGTAAATCTCTTAAAGTCTTTAGGAGTAACAGTAAGAAAAGAAATAATAACTCCTTGGCGTTTTGATGTTGCTAGAAATAGGTCTTTAGACATGATACCAGAGTACTTTGATATTTGTATTTGTTTAGACTTAGATGAAGTTTTAAATAAAGGTTGGAAAAAGACTATTAAATCCCTCTGGAAACCCGGTTTAACTAGACTAAGATATATTTATAATTGGTCTTTAGATAAAAATGATAATCCTATAATAAGTTTTTATGGTGAAAAAATTCATGCCAGATTAGGTTTTAAATGGATTAATCCCGTTCATGAAATCTTAGAATATCAAGGGGTTGAAAAACAACTTTATACCGATAAAATTATAGTTAATCATTATCCTGATAGTAAAAAGAACAGAAGTAGTTATTTATCTCTCTTAGAATTAGCAGTTAAAGAAAATCCTGAAAATGACCGTAATACCCATTATCTAGGCCGAGAATATATGTATTATGGCAAATGGGATAAAGCTATTGAGATGTTGGAAAGACATCTTAACCTAAAAAATGCCATCTGGAAAGATGAAAGATGTGCCTCCATGCGCTTTATTGCTCGCTCTTATATGAAATTAAATCGTCCCGAAGAAGCCCTTCTTTGGAGTAATCTAGCCATTAAAGAAAGTCCCTATCTAAGAGACCCTTATATGGAAAAAGCCCTAATTACTTATGAATTAAAAGACTATAAAGAAACCGAAAAACTTTGTAAGGAAGCCTTAAAAATTAAGATACACCCTAAAACTTATATAAATGAAGCCTTTACCACGGATTTAAATATTTATGATATTCTCTCGGTAGCTTGTTTTTATAACGGCAAATATCATGCCTCTTTAAAATATGTTAAGTTAGCCTTAGAGATTGACCAAGATAATGAAAGACTATTAAATAATAAAAAACTAATAGAAGAGTATATTAATAATAATTAGTATGTTATACTAGTATTGAGGAATGATAGTTTATGGAATTAGAATACACAGTAACACCAAATTTATTTAAAGAATATGCTTATCAAATAAGATATAAATGGCTTCTTATCGTAGGAAGTATCGCCTCTTTAGTAAATTTTCTTCTAGGAATAATTATTGGCGACTTTCTAATAATATTTTTAAGTATTATACTTATTTTACTTATCTTAAGTATTCCTCTTATCTGTGTAAAAATTCATTTTTATGTTAATAAGGTATATTTTAAAAATTATTCTAAGTCTAAACTAATCTTAAAAGATAGTATCATTTTGGAAGAAGTTAATAATCATTTAGAATATAGTTATGATATTATTAAGTCTATTAAAGAAACTAAGAATTTAATAGTGTTATGTTTACCATTTACTGGGGCTTTATTAATTTCTAAAGAAGGCATGAGTCTTAAAGAGGTAAATAATCTTATGGATTTTATTAGTAGTAAAATAACCGTTGAATAAAAAATATAATAAATAAAAAAACAGCAATATTTAATTATGACTTATAAATTTAATGAGATATTGCTGTTTTTTTAATATGTATAATTTAAAAAAGTCTTGGGTATTCTAGTCAAATAGCAAGACTTTTTTTCATAGAGTTGAAAACTCTATGAAAATACACGGTGGATACTGGACTGAAGAGCCATTTTGACCATAATTTTGACTACAATTAAACTTCAAAACACAATTTTTACACTATCTCAATCTCTGTATCGTGGACAGGCAAAATAGGGTTAATGTATCCAAGCGATTATGGATATGCAACAGGAGGCGGCTCTATAATAAATAGTTCAACATGTTTATCTACTGGTATGTATGGTTGGGATTATTATAGCGATTGCCATGGTAATGACTATCTTTATAAATCAGACTACTACCAGTGGACGCTGATGCCTAATTTAAACAAAATTGATGCGGCATTTGTTGTTGTCGGCGGCGGGGGCTTTTTAACTTGCATTGCCGACTTTGAATCTCTTGCTACACGTCCTGCACTTTATCTGAAGTCAAATATTCAAACAAAATCAGGGGATGGCACATCAGAAATACCTTACCAATTAAATTTATAGAAAATAGTGTCTTAAGACCTATTTTTTTGATATAATTTATCTTGTAGAAAGTAGGTAATTATATTATGAAGATAAGTGTAGGTGTCTCTAATAGACATTGTCATTTAACTAAAGAAGTCTACCAAAAACTGTTTGGTAAAGATGAATTAACATTTAAAAGACCCCTTAATCAACCAGGACAATTTGCATCCGAAGAAACGGTAATTATTAAAGGACCTAAAGGTTCTATAGAACATGTAAGAGTCTTAGGACCATTTCGTTCTTATAACCAAGTAGAAGTTTCTAAAACAGATAGTTACAAGTTAGGCATTAATCCTCCGGTTAGAAAAAGTGGTCATTTAGACGGCGCCAGTATGCTAGAAATAATTGGCCCTAAGGACAAAATAACCATTCCTTGTGGAATAATAGCTAATAGACATATCCATATATCTGATGCTCTAGCTAAAGAGTGGGGAGTTTCTGATGATGAAGCTGTTGGGGTCATTATTGATGGTGAAAAAAAAGGAATTATTGAAGCATTCTTTAAAACTAGTAGTGATGGCTATTTAGAAATTCACCTTGATACTGATGATGCTAATGGTTTTATGCTAAAACAAAATGATACCGTAGAGATTAAATTTCAAAAAAGAAATTAGTCTCTTTTTTTCTTGGTACTTAAATCATCGTGTGATATAATGTTAACGAATTAAATTTATTAAAGAGGTGATTGCATGGATATTGGGAATGTTCATATTCAAAATAAAGTCGTTGTCGCTCCAATGGCCGGTATTACTAATACGTCTTATCGTAAGATTTTAAAAAAGATGGGAGCTGGTCTTATTTACGCTGAGATGGTTAGTGATAAGGCTTTATGCTATCAAAGCCAAAAGACTTTAGATTTACTAAAGATGAGTGATGAAGAAAGACCCATAAGTCAACAAATTTTTGGTAGTGATGAAGAGTCTTTTGTCGAAGCTGCTAAATTAGTAGAAAAACTACAAAAGCCTGATATTATCGACATTAACATGGGGTGTCCTGTTCCTAAAGTTGCTATTAAAAATCAAGCTGGTAGTGCCCTTTTAAAAGACCCGGCGAAAATTAAAAAGATTGTATCCTCCGTTGTCCAAGCAGTAGATGTTCCCGTAACGGTTAAAATCAGAGCCGGTTGGGATAATGACCATGTAAATGCCGTTGAAGTCGCCAAAGTAATTGAAGACGCTGGGGCCAAAGCTATTGCCATTCATGGAAGAACAAGGTCCCAAGGATACTCGGGTACTGCCGATTGGCAAATTATTAAAAAAGTTAAAGCCGCTGTTTCTATTCCTGTTATTGGAAATGGCGATGTCACTAGCTGTTATTTAGCGCAAAAAATGCTTGCTGAGACCAATTGTGATGCGGTAATGATTGGGCGCGGTCTTTTAGGCAACCCTTGGTTAATTAGAGACTGTGTAAACTATCTTGAAAATGGAACTGAACCGCAAAAAGTAACCAATCAAGAAAAAATAAATATGATGAGATATCACTATCAACTTTTATGTGAAGATACCAATGAAAAAAGTGCTTCTTTAGAAATAAGAAGTCATATTCTATATTACTTAAAAGGTATGCCGAAGAGTAAAGAAATGAAAAATAAAATATGTACTTGTAAGAATAGTAAAGAAATATTTGCTTGTTTAGATGAATATGAGTCATATCTTAAAGATTTAGGAGAATTAGAATGAAAAAATTAAATATTATATATGAAGATAAAGAAATATTAGTAGTCAATAAGCCCAGTAAATTATTAACCGTTGGTACCGATAAAGAACGGGAAAGAACTTTATATCATGAAGTAAGGGAGTATCTTCATAAGAAAAATCAAAAAGTCTTTGTGGTTCATCGTTTAGATAAAGACACCTCTGGTATAGTTTTATTTGCTAAAAACCCTAAGTTAAAAGAATTACTTCAAAGAGATTGGCTAAGATATACAAGAGAATATAGGGCCGTAGTAGAAGGTAGGCTTCCTAAAACTAAAGATACTTTAAGATTTTATCTTCAAGAAGATAAGACTCATCATGTTTATGTTAGTGACAAAGGATTATCAAGTGTTACTGAATATGAAGTTTTAAGTACTAACTCAACCCAAAGTCTTCTAAAAGTAAGAATTAAAACCGGCCGTAAAAATCAGATTAGAGCCAGCTTAGCTTATATCGGTAATCCTATTGTTGGCGATAAGAAGTATGAGGCTAAAATTAATTCTTTAAGTCGTTTAGGTCTTCATGCCAATAAATTAGTTATTAAACATCCAATAACTAATAAAGAGATGACTTTTATTAGTAAGGCTCCCAAAGTATTCTACTTAGGTTTTAAAGATTACAATGAAGAATAAGAAAAAAGTCTATATGTCTAATAAACATATGGCTTTTTACTTTCTGTGGAGCGGTTCTCAGGCAATGAATAGACTAAAAAAGTTTGTCAAATCTTTATGAAAAAGTGGAGATTAACCTCGTATTTATGGTTATGATTGTACATTATCAAAAGACCATAGCCAAAGAAATGGCATTTATATACTTCCTTTGTCAGCCTTAAAAAATTAGGGAAAAAGAAAAACATAGACTGATAGTTACTTAGTTGGTAACTAATCCATGTTTTTTAAATTGCTAGCAATATGAAAAATAAAGCCCATGTATCAACAGATGAATAGTCTTTAAGAATTCATGCGAAAGTCCATTCTGTAATACTCAAAAATTACTTACTGAAAAGATTGCTTATATATTTTGTCTGGAATATATGTTAAAATTACTATTAGATACATTTGATTGTTAGGTGTTTTACTCTCGGTTCATATTTTAATTATTTAAAATACGAAAGGGGGTGGTCCATATGAAAGAGATTTTCTGTGGAGTATATCATTATACTAGTTGTAATATTAATCTTTATAGACGATATTATAACTACTATCAAAAAATAGTATATTTTATATATTATAATTTGAAAAACACCTACGCATCGTTGATGAATAGGTGTTTCTCAAACATTAAACATTAATGGACCGAGAAACATCTAACACACAAAATCAAATGTATCTCTTTTTTATTTAAGAACAATCAAGTTCTTTCACTAGTAGTATACCATAAATCTTTTAGATTGCAACTAAATTTTGTCTGAAATATATCATAAAATTTGGATACTTCCTAATACTTAGTATAGCATTTCTAGCCAAAATTTATTCCTAAAATAAATTTCATCTTTATAATTTACTGCAAAATTACTGCGACATAGGTAAATCAGCAGTATTTTTATCTTTTTTATTCAACCTAAGGAATAGGGGGCAAATGCCTATCACTCCTAGATTTAAACAACAAAAAACAACTTCCGAAGAAGTTGTAATTAACATAAATGGCGCCTGATGTAGGACTCGAACCTACGACCTAACGGTTAACAGCCGTGCGCTCTACCGACTGAGCTAATCAGGCATCAATTACTAGTTAATTATATCCCTATTTAAGCCTATAAGTCAATATAAAATTAACTAGTTTCCGAAAAAGTTTAATACAATTTACCAATTGATAACTTTTGGGCTAACTTTTTGTCTGTTTTGGCTTTTTCTTGAACGACTTAAAATTAAGTCATTATCTTTTTCAACCGATGTTTTAAGTTCATTAGCAGCCTTATTGATATTCGTATTAGGAAAAATACTATAAAGAGACGTTCTAATTATACCAGTACTCATATCCTTAGAATAATCCTTAGAACGAGTAGTTATTTCTAAACTATCTGGATTTAAAGTATTAAGCTTTAAAGTAGCTACAATATTATTAGAGATTTTGTTATCACGACGATAAGTGATATCAATGATTTTTACTTCATAATTAATATTATCGGCTGTACGGGTTTCGATAGCCAGTTTCATAGCACCATAATCAATATGATTAATCTTAATATTCAAAATAATCCCCTCCTTTTTGGAATTATTATTTTAGCAGAATTATTTATGATTGTCTAGATACTAGTTTTCCGGTATAATATCTTTGGTGAATTAATTATGGAAGAAAAAAATATAAGTTTTTTAGAAAGATATGCAGAAAATTTAGTCGAACGTGATTATATAACGGATCCGGCCATCGGTAGAGAAGAAGAAATTAAACAGATGATTTTAATTCTTTTAACCCCTGAAAAGTCGCCTTTATTAGTTGGCAAAGCTGGTATTGGTAAAACGGCTATCGTTGAGGGACTTGCTTACCGTATTAAAAATAACATGGTACCTAACGCCTTATTCGGTTATGACTTATTTAAACTTAATGCTTCTTCGATTATCGGTGAGTATGAGATTGCTGGTCAAAAGGAGACAAGGGTAGATGTCTTAGTAAAAGAATTAGCTAAAAGAGAAAAAACCATTGTCTTTATCGATGAAACCCATTTGCTTATTAAAGGCAATAATAGCGAATCCGGTATGGATTTAGCCAATATTTTTAAAGCTGGCCTTGACCGTGGGGAAATCAAGATGATAGGAGCCACTACTACTGAAGAATATGAACAATATATTATTCGTGATAGAGCCTTCTTAAGAAGATTTCAAAAAGTTGATGTTAAAGAAGCTGATAGAGAAACAACTATTAAAATCTTAATGGGAACTTTACCCAAAATTGAAAAACAAATGCATCTTGTTATGCCTTATACTGACTTTATTAAAGAAAAAATCTTTGCTTTTATTGTTGATATGACTGATGAATATAAAAGAATCTATGAGATTTCCTCAAGATACCCAGATATCTGTTTAGCTATTATTTCTAATGCTTTTAGTTATGCTTTGTTTGATAATACCAAAGAAGTAAGATTAAAACATATCTATGAAGCTATTTGCAATACGAAAAGTGTTTATGAAGATTCCTTAAGAAAAGATATTGAAAAGTTTAAAATTGAGTTTAAAGATATTGCGTTGGAAGAAGGATTAGACTTTAATAATATTTAATAGTTAATTAACTATCAAAGAGTAAGTTTAAGAGTTTTTTAAGACCAAATATAATCAAAAAGAAGTGTAATAATTAATCATATTTAAGTAATTAATTATTACACTTTTTATATCTTTTTTTTAAATTTTAAAAGTTATTTTTTCTTGAAAATTAAGGAGTATTGTTTGTTTTCTTAGGACTCATTAACAATTCTTCAGTATCTGTTGAGTTTTTTTGGCTTTCATCATTTTTGGTTGCTGCTTTAGAATTATTTATATCGTTTAAAGTTAAAGTCTCTTCTTGCCCTTCATCAAGAGATTCTTCTTTAGTGATTTCTGGAGTTGCTAATTTTTCTTGGGAAGGTGTAACTTCTTTTAAGCCCTCATCTGTAGTCTCCAAAACTTCAGTTAGGTCCCCAGATATATTGTTTAGGACATTAGCATCTTCTTCTTCTTTTTTCTTTACTTTACCAAGTAGAGCATCTTTTAATTCTTGTTCATCTTCTCCAAAGTCTGATTCAACATCGATAATTTGGACAATTTCATCGAATGTTGTATCGCCACTAACAACTTTTTCTAGACCATCTTGAAGAAGAGTGACTGTATGGCCTTTATCGTAAACCATTTTACGTAAGTGTTCTTTGGAGGCATTATTAACAATCGCGTCCCTTACATCTTGATTTAACATTAAAACTTCATGGACTGCGACACGTCCCACAAAGCCATTGATACAGTTCTTACAACCGACTGCTTCATATACTTCTTTGATATCTAAATTTAGCGCTAATTTAAAGACCTTTTTTTCATACTCTGTAACTGGACGAGCCTTACGACATTTAGGACATAACTTCTTTGCTAAACGCTGGGCAATAACGCCCGTTAACGCAGAGCCTAAAAGGTAACGTTCAACATCCATATCAAGTAAACGCTCGATGGTATTAAGGGCATTATTGGTGTGCAAAGTAGATAAAACTAAGTGCCCAGTAATAGAGGCACGAACCGCAATACGCGCTGTTTCATCATCACGAATTTCTCCGATCATTATAACATCGGGGTCTTGACGCAAAATACTACGCAAAGCGGCCGCAAAAGTAAGACCAATTTCACTCATAACTTGGACCTGATTTAAACCTGGCATTTTCATTTCAACGGGGTCTTCAACGGTAATAATATTGGTATCTACTCGATTTAACTTTTGTAGCATTGAATAAACGGTTGTTGATTTACCGGAACCAGTAGCACCCGTAACTAGGATAATTCCGTTGGGAACCCCAATCATTCGTATAACTTTATCATAATTTATCTTGGATAAACCAATAGTATCTAGTCCCGCCATACTTCTAGAGTAATCTAAAATACGGATAACAATCTTTTCCCCATCAACAATTGGTAGGGCGGAAACACGCATATCAAGAGGAGCATCATTATGTGTCATCTTAATGGCCCCATCTTGAGGAAGACGAGTTTCGGTAATATTCATTCCCGAAATAATCTTAATACGGGTTGTTAAATTTTTTTTAACACTAGCTGGTACTTTAGCATATAAAATTAAATCACCATCGACACGAATACGTACATTTAAAACATCGGGGGTAGGGTCAAAATGAACATCGCTGGCACGTTTTTCTACGGCGTCATTAATCATTTTATTAACTAAATCTACAACCGGAATTTTATCATATTCAAACTCTGTAAAAACCGTATTAATTTTGGGAGTTGTATCTTCTTGGGTAAAACTTAAATTGCCATCTTCTAAAACATCAATGACTGTACTTGTTTTATTATTTGTATCCATTCTTACCAATCCTTTATTCTAACTACTAAAATTATACTATAAAATCTTAATTCTTACAATTAAATTATTGACAAATTACATGAATCTGCTAGAATAGTAATTCCTAAATTTGTTTGCTGTTAGTGTTCTTTTGAATACTAATAACTAGGAGAGTCTTGTATAAAAAATACTTGATTTATTATGAGAGGATGATTTAAATGAATTATAAAATTCCTAAAACAACTTTAAGAGGACTAATTGACTTATTAAAAAGTATTAAATTAAATTTAGAAAACTTAGAAAGTATTTTAACTAAAAAACTTGATGAAGTCAGTTACACATTTTTAAGTACTAAAGCCGTTACTAATGTGACTCCATTTGAAGAAAAATATAAATTTTTCGGTTCTAAGTTAACTGCTATAGCGGGATTAAAGAAGTCAATAAATCTTTTAATAACTAGTATTGAAAGGGATCAATATCAAGAATACATTCCTAATTTTGATGCCATAGTGGCCTTCATTGGAACTAATAATATTTACTTTATGATGATTGTTGTTAAGGTTATCGAAAATAATGCCCGTCTTGGGACTCCTAATTCCTATAATATAGGGATAGAAAAGATTCTAGCTTCTTGCTTTGATGGCTTTCTACTTAAAGAAGGAGCTAAAGATTTATTTATGACTAATTATCAAAAATATTTAAATAATGGCCATGACTATTTAGAATTTCTTAATGGTAAGAGAGTCGAAAAAGCAATTATTGAATCCCAAATTAATACTATGTCGGCAAGTCTTGATAACTTTAAAAGTATGTATCATCTTTATGTGGAAAAACAGCCACTTAAAAAAGAATATGTTTCTAATCCAACTCCTACTTATACCGAACCAACCGAAGTTAAAGAATATTTTCAAAGTGGTTCCCAAAAGGTCTGTGACCCTCGTATTCTAAGAAAGCTATTAGTTCGAGATGGCTATGATAATGCGGCTATTTATAGTATGTTAAGACAAATGATTTATCGTATTGGCTTTGCTACTCCTGATGTGGTAACTGCTCTTTTAACCGCCAGAATTTCTTCCTTAGGAACTAAGTATTTGCAAAAATGGCAATATATTTTAGCTCATCAAGAAGAATATTATTGGCTTAGTTTAGGTGGCATTTTCACGTACTTATACGTGGTTAGCGGTATCGATATTGAATGTGGTAGTAAAATTTATCAAGGCTATGGTTATACTGATGAAGATTTAGATGAATTTATGCAAAATGAAATTAATATTGTCTATGAAAAAATGTATGGCCCGGTTTTAGAAGAAGACCAAACACGGGAAAGAAAAATTAAAAATGAAATATAGAATCATCAAAATTATTATTTTTGCAAAAGTCAGTCTAATAAGAAATTATTAGTAAAACTATGGGTAGAATTTACATTAGTATTTGCTATAAGAAACAAGATATGAAAGATTATAAAAGGTGTTTTAGATCGTTATGAAACTGTAAAATGTGACGTCGATACTAGCAAAATTCCTTTAGCATCAAAAAAAGTGTAAAAATTCGCAAAAATATGTGTGTTGTTAATTAATTTGTGCTAATATAATTTATACAGGAGGAATATTTATGATATTAACAGAAGAAGAAAAAAGTTTGTTAACTTTATATAAGAAGTTTTATGGAGTTCAATTTAATTGTTTAAATACAAATTTGTATGATAGTTTTCAAAATATGTATTGCGTTTTACAAACTATTCCAGAAAACTTTGGCGGCAAAGTAATGCCCGTTAATGATTTTGAGGTTATAGATAGTAAAGAAGTTGAAGTAAGTCCCGGCGAAAAGGTACGAAAAGGCGGCAAAGTCTTTTCTAAAACAGTATCAGATAAAATAGCTTTGTTTGCTAAAAAATCTAGCGAAGTCGAAGTATTCTATAAAAATACTAAAATCGATGGTTATTTACCAGTTGCTATAGCTAGTACTAGTCCAGATATTGATTTATCAGTTGATCAAGGGATTGCGCCTTATAATGATTTTAATCTAATGGCTCGTGTTTGCCTTTTCATCAGTCAAGGACATAATTCAGTCGATGAAGTAAAAACATTTATAGAAAAAGAAACTTATAGAGAAGAGTATGCTATTAAAGGTGATAGAAATATCTACTTAACTGATTATATCGTCTCTTTGCTTGGCGGTTATGGTCTGATTTCTACCAATAAAAATGATAGTCAAGTTTATGTTGTTTTAACCCCAGCTGAAAAGGAAGTTTTAAGAAGCTATTATAGTTTCTATGGTTGTCAATATGACCCTAAGGCGTCAATTAGTGAAGAAAATACGATGAACGCTATTGCTATCTTACAAAGCGTTGGGGAAACTAGCGGTTGCTATTTAGATAATAAGTATGCTTTTACAGTTTTATCTAAAGATGATAAGGTATCATCAGATGAGCTAAAAACTGTTCTTAAAAACATTAAAGAAAAAGCCGAAAAAGGAGCTATCATCGGTTTTAAAGCCGATAAAATAGCGCCAATTGCCATTGTTTTGAGAGAAGAAAATTTTGATACTATTGAAAAATTAGGGCGTTTTGCTAATGCCTGCGTCTATGCCCAAGCTAATCCTAATTTAAAGAGTCAAGATATTTTGGACTATTTAAATAATTTGGACGCTATCGATATTGATTTTAGTCCGTTTGGTCATAGTTTCAATAAAAAAGTAGTTATTTTACTAGAACGCTTCGGTATTGTGGAAAGAAGCATTGAAGAAACGAACTACCAAAAGAAGGAAAATGAACCAAAATCTGGATTTGTTCGTAAACTGGCTAAAATTTTTGGTGGACAAAAGTAAAAGAAGCCTTTATAATATCACTTAGATATGTAGAAGAAGAGGAGTATTACCATTAGTACTTTATAGAGAACTTGTGATTGGTGCAAACAAGTAGTACTTGGTAAGAAGGTTGCTTTGGAGTATAAAACGTTACTTCGCGTTAAGAAGATTAAGAGTATGATTAGTCATAAAATAAGGTGGTACCGCGATAATTCGTCCTTATATTTATGGCTTTTTTGTTTTTAGAAGTAGAAATGAGGTATAGATATGTTAGAGACAAAGTATAATCATTTGGAAGTGGAAGATAAAAAGTATGATAATTGGGTAGATAAAGGTTATTTTAAGAGTGGTAATACGGATAAGTTACCTTATTGTATAGTAATACCACCTCCAAATGTAACAGGTAAATTACATATAGGTCATGCTTATGATACAACTATTCAAGATGTAATTATTAGATATAAAAGATTACAAGGCTATGATTGCTTATGGTTACCTGGTATGGATCATGCCGCAATTGCAACCGAAGCTAAAGTTGTTAAGAGATTAAAAGAACAAGGCTTAGATAAAAGAGGCATTGGCCGCGATAAGTTCTTGGACGCTTGTTGGGATTGGACCCACGAATTTGGTGGCAATATCCGTAGTCAATGGGCTAAGCTAGGTTTATCAGTTGATTATAGTAAAGAAAGATTTACTTTAGATGAAGGGTTAAATAAAGCTGTCATTAAGACTTTTGTGGATTACTATAAAAAAGGTTTAATTTATCGCGGTGAAAGAATTATTAACTGGGACCCAGTGGCCATGACAGCTTTATCTAGCGAAGAAGTTATTTACAAAGAAGATAAAGGTGCTTTCTATCACTTAAAATATTACGTTGAGGGAGAGGATCGTTACTTAGAAGTGGCAACGACTCGTCCCGAAACCTTATTTGGGGATACTGCTGTTGCCGTAAATCCAAATGATGAAAGATATCAAGACTTAAAAGGTAAAAAAGTCATTGTTCCCGTAGTTAATCGAGTTGTCCCTGTAGTATTTGATAATCACGCCGATCCTGAGTTTGGAACGGGGGTGGTTAAGATTACTCCGGCTCATGATCCTAACGACTATGAAGTTGGTCTAAGACATGATTTGCCAAGAATTATCTGTATGAATAAAGATGCTACGATGAATGAAGTCTGTGGTAAATATCAAGGCTTATCGAGAGAGACTTGTCGTGAAAAGCTAGTTGCTGATTTAAAAGAAGCTAATCTCTTAATCAGTGTTGAAGATATTATCCATAACGTTGGCCATTCCGAAAGAACCGATGCTGTTGTTGAACCATATCTTTCTAAACAATGGTTTGTTAAAATGCGTCCCTTAGCGGATAAAGTTTTAGAAAATCAAAAGAATTCTGATACTAAAGTTAACTTTATTCCTCCTCGTTTCGAGAAAATTATGAATCACTGGATGGAAATCACTTACGATTGGTGTATTTCTCGTCAATTATGGTGGGGACATCGAATTCCCGCTTGGTATCGTGGTGAAGAAGTTTATGTTGGTGAGACTGCACCAGTTGGCGAAGGTTGGGTTCAAGATGATGATGTCTTAGACACTTGGTTTTCCTCAGCTCTATGGCCTTTCTCAACTCTCGGTTATCCCGACCAAACTGCTGATTTAAAAAGATATTTTCCAACCGATTGTTTGGTTACTGGTTACGATATTATTCCTTTCTGGGTTAATCGAATGACTTTCCAGTCGCTTGAGCTTAATGGAGTTCGCCCTTTTAAAGACGTTATTATTCACGGTCTTGTTAGAGACAAAGAAGGGCGAAAGATGAGTAAATCTTTAGGTAATGGTATTGACCCTATGGATATGATTAAAATTTATGGTGCCGATAGTCTAAGATATTACCTAGTAACTGATTGTGCCTTTGGAACCGACCTTCGTTTCGATGAAGAAAAATTAAAAGCTACTTGGAATTTTATTAATAAAATGTGGAATGCTTCTCGTTTTGTTTTAATGAATATTAGTGATTTAAAAGCCCTAGATTTTAGTAATCTCAAAAAAGAGGATAAATGGATTTTAACAAAGTTTGAAACTGTTCTTGATAGTACGATTAAACATATGGATAAATATGAGTTTAACTTGGTAGGTAGTGAAATTTATAACTTTATTTGGGATGATTTCTGCTCTAATTATATAGAAATGGCTAAATTTAGTAGTAGTGATATAACTACTAAGAGCGTTTTATATAAAGTTTTAGAAGGAATAATTAAGATTATGCATCCATTTATGCCTTTTGTAACTGAAGAAATTTATCAAAATTTACCATTTAAAGATAGTGATTCTATTATGATAGCAAATTATCCTAAGTATGAAAAAGAATATATTTTTACTGATGATACTAAAGAAGTAGATAAAATACTAGAATTTATTACTTTATTTAGAAATAAAAAGCTAGAAAATAATATTGGTAAAGATTTTGAAGTAGAAACTGCTTCTTTAGATGATTTAGCCGTTAAAATGTTAAAATTAGATGATAAGATAGTTACAAATAGTAGGAAAAATACAAAAATTTTAGTAAGTATTAATGATATTACTGTTTATATTTGTTATGATAATAATATAGATAAAGAAGAAGTCTTAAAAGAACTTACAAAGAAAAAAGAAACTCTAGAAGCAAGTATTAAGAGAAGAAATAATCTTTTAAGTAATGAAAACTATGTTAAGAAGGCTCCTAGTAATATAGTAGAAAAAGAAAGACTTGATTTGCAAAAAGAAACGGATATGTTAAATAATATTTTAAAAGAAATAGAAAACTTAGGTTAATTTCCGGCTAGAATTAAAGACTATCACAAATTACCTAAACAAAATGCCACAAAAAACCTAAATAAAATACCACAAATTATCTAAATGAATCGGAAATGATAGAAAATTTAGAGTTGGCAATGGTATTAAATATAAGAAATTAAATATGTTTTTGATACAAATAAAAGATTAAATATAGTATGGTCGTTATGGATATGCTATACTAAAAAATAAGGAAAAGAGTGATTATATGGCAAATATAGTAAAAGATATAACAGATAGAGAAGTCAATTTCGCCCAGTGGTATACTGATGTATGTAAAAAGGCTGATTTAGTTGATTATTCAAAGAATAAAGGGAGTATGATTATTAGACCTTATGGTTATGCTATTTGGGAAAATATGGTAAGTATTTTAGATAAAGAATTCAAAAGATTAGGACATCAAAATGTACAGATGCCTATGCTTATCCCTGAAAGTTTACTTAATATTGAAAAAGAGCATGTTGAAGGTTTTGCTCCGGAAGTGGCTTGGGTAACTTATGGTGGCGAGAATAAGTTAGAAGAAAGAATGTGTATTCGTCCTACTAGTGAGACCTTATTTTGTGATCATTTTAAAAAGATTGTTAATTCTTATCGTGATTTACCTATTCTTTATAATCAGTGGTGTACTATTGTAAGGTGGGAAAAAACAACCAGACCTTTCTTGCGTAGTAGAGAAATTTTATGGCAAGAAGGACATACCCTACATACAACAGCCGAAGAGGCTAAAAATGAAACTTTGCAAATGTTGAAAGTTTATGAAGATTTTCAGAAGTATTATTTAGCAATGCCTGTTATTGTTGGTAAGAAAACCGAAAAAGAAAAATTTGCGGGAGCTGAAGATACTTATACCATTGAGGCCATGATGTGGGACGGGGTAGCCTTACAAAATGGCACTAGTCATTACTTTGGTCAACATTTTGCTAAAGCCTTTGATATTAAATTCTTAGATAAAGATAATACCCTAAAAACTCCTTATCAAACTTCGTGGGGTGTAACTACTAGAATGATTGGTGGTTTAATTATGACGCATAGTGATAATAACGGTTTAGTATTACCACCAAGAATTGCTCCAACTAAAGTAATAATTATTCCTATTGGGGATGTTTCCGAAAAATTAAAAGAAATTATCCAAGGATTAGAAAATGCTGGAATCACTTACAAAGTTGATAATAGCGATAAAACTCCAGGATTTAAATTTGCCGAGGCCGAAGTTAAAGGTTATCCAATTCGTTTAGAATTAGGTAAAAGAGACTTAGAAAATGGCTTTACTACCATTGTTAGAAGAGATACTTTAGAAAAAATTAAGGTTGATGATTTAGAAGGAATAGTCGGCATTATTAAAGATACAATGGATATCATGCAAAAAGAAATGTATGAAAGAGCCTTAAAACGTCGTGATAGTATGATTTATGAGGCCAGTACTTATGATGAATTTAAAGATATTGCTCAAAATAAAAATGGCTTTATCAAAATTACTTGGTGTGGTAATATGGACTGTGAAGAAAAAATTAAGGCTGATACCGGTTTAAAATCGAGATGTATTATTGGAGATAATGAGACTAGTATATGTCCAGTTTGTGGTAAAAAATCTAAGTATGATATCTACTTTGCTAAACAATATTAGAACATCCAAAAAAAGAATTGAATACTCATTACTCAATTCTTTTTATTATGTCTAAAGCATGTCTAGAAAGACCAAGATACTCCAATTTTTCACACCTTTGCAAGTGAAAGTCTAAATACTTTGTAAATTCTTCTTCACTCATTTTATTAAGGACTGGTCTGATATATTCACTCATACCTTCTTGACTAATAATTTTAAGGCGCTTTAAATGACATTTTTCATTAATTTTATCTATTGTCTCTAAAGTATCAAAACTATATAAAATATCTTTATTGTCTTTAATTAAATAATCTTCAGTTATATTTTGCTTTTCCACAATAATATTTCCATCAATAAAACCATGTTTAAGAATAGCAAAATCATTAAGACAATATACAATCATTAAAACACCATCTTTATTTAGATACTTTAAAGCCTCCTTAATTGCTTTAATTTTATCTTCCCCAAATAAATGATATATCGGACCAAACAACAAAATTACATCATATTTTTGTTCACCCAAGAAGCTTAAATCTAGAGCATTACCAAGATAACTTTTAAGATTAGGTGCTTTCCTTTTAATAACATTCAAGTTCTGTTTTACCAATTCCACTGCTGAAACATTGTATCCCTTATTATGAAGGTAGATACTATATCTACCAGTTCCGGCTCCGATATCTAAGATTTTTGGCTCCGGATACCAACTTAAAACCTCATCTAAATACTTAATAGTTGTATAATACTCAACTAACCCATGTCGCCTTAAAAGCCTTTTATCCTCATTAAATTTATTATAATAGTCTGCAAGTTCCATAAAGCCTACTTGGAATTATCAAAAGTCATGTCATCTCTTAAGGCTTCATGAAGTTCTTCTTCCATATTACCAACATAAACATTTTCAATTCTTGATACTCGTAAGCGTTCCGAAAGTAAAATTGCCCAAACTTTCTTCACCGCTTCTTCTAAATCATCATTAATTACAACATAGTTGTAATTATTATAGTAGTTAATTTCTTGATAAGCTTTCTTAAAACGTTCTATAATTTTATCAATATTTTCCGTATTTCTTTTCTTTAATCTATTTACTAATTCTCTCATAGAAGGGGGCATGATAAAGATAAAAATTGCTTCCGGAAATTCTTCTTTGATTTTTAAAGCTCCCTGAATTTCTATTTCTAAAATAACATCTTTCCCTTGAATTAAAAAATCATTAATTTTTGATTTTGGTGTCCCATAATAGTTACCATTATACATAGCATATTCTAAAAAATCATTTCTTTTAATATGACTTTCAAACTCTTCCTTACTAACGAAGAAATAATCAATTCCATCAACTTCTTCTCCACGGGGTGCACGGCTAGTCATTGAAACTGACACCCAGAAATTATGATAGTAATTCTTAAGTTCTCTAATAATACTATCTTTTCCTGCTCCAGATGGTCCACTTAAGACAATTAAATTTCCTTTTTCTTTTTCTGTTACTATTTTTTTCATCTAAATTAAATCCCTTTCTTTAAATTTGTTATAGTATAGCATAACTTCGTCAGTTTTAGGAAAAAATAATAGTATTTTTCTTGAAAATTGGATATAATACTCCTAAGGAGGATTATTGATGAAAGAAGTTGTTGACGTAAAAGTAAACAGGGAATTAAAAGAGGCTTGTGATGACTTATTTAATGCTTTAGGCTTAGATACTGAAACAGCCATTAATATCTTTTTAGCCGCATCGTTACGTGATATGGGCATTCCTTTTCATATTGGTTTTGAAGATGATGATTGCGACTGTGATTGTGATTGTCATTGTAAAGAGTGCGATTGCGAAGATTGTGATTGCGAAAACTGTGACTAATCTAGTCACTTTTTTTCTTACTAAAATTTTTAAATTATATTATATATATTCTTAAGATATAATAAGTCATAAGGGCTTTTTCCTTACTTTATATATGAAGTAAAAATTACAGTCCAGTAAAGAAGCTTTCGTATTAAATTGAAGTTACTATATGACATTCAAACTACTTTATGATGTAGAACCAAAAATAATTAAAATATAAATCCAAATATATTATGATACCTCTTAAAATCTATAATTTATGGAATTCTTATATGTCTTAAATTTAAGAGACTTTTCAGGACTAATCATCTTTTGATTTACTTTTTAGAAACAATCTGTTAAGATGATATCACATGAGTAATTTGTTTATAAAACCCCGTGATGAGATTTCTTTTTATTCTGCGTAAACTTTTTCTTGACAAATAGTAAAAAGATGCTAAACTAATCACTATCGAAAGGAAGAACAGGTGGGTTTATGGTAAAAGGTGAAAGATTAAAAAACTTGCGTAAAGAAAAAGGCTTAACTCAAAGCCAACTTGGTGAATTAATTGGTGTTAAAAAATCCGTTATTTGTTTATACGAACGAGAACTACGTAATCCAACTTTAGAAAGTATTATCAAATTATGCGAAATATTTAATGTTGACGCTGATTACTTAATCGGTAGTGACGTTTTAGTAAAAGTAACTGACTCTAAAGATGAAGCTGTTGCAATGACGAAAGATGAAGTTTACTTTATGACGGAACTACGAAAAAATCATAATGTTTATAGTATGTTAATTAGTGACCCCAAAAGAGGTATTGATCTTTTAAAGTCTAAAATATGCTAAACTACCCCAAAATCTAGGAAACTAGATTTTTTTTAATACTTAGGAATATACTTTTACTAGGTGATGATATGAAAAAATATGGTAAATACTTAGTATTTAGTATTTTAGTTCTCTTAAGTTTTTACACTACTAATAAAACTGCTAATCTCGTTAGGGAACAAGACCCCATTTTAAAAGAGATTAGAACTACTAAAGAAGAAAGAAAAATCGACTATGTTAATGCTGAAATAACCGATGATTATATTGTTCCTGGGATGTATGGCAGTACTGTAGATGAATTAAAAAGTCTCGCCAAAATGAAAGAGCAGGATACTTTTAATAACCTTTATTTAGTAACTAAATCAGTTAAACCAGCCATTTCTTTAAGTGATAACTTAGATAAAATCATTATAAGAGGTAATAAAGGAAAAAATAGTGTTAGTTTTCTTATTGATAATAATACATCTAAAGAAATTAAAGATTACTTAGTAAAACATAATATTAAAGCTTCCTTACTGATTACCAAAGATACTTATCAAAAAAAGAATTATTTTGAACAAATTAATAATGATTTTGAAAACTATAAAGCCTTAGATAGATTGCTAAAAAAGAGTAAAAAAAATACTAATATTTGCATCTTAAATAGTAATAATACTAATTTAAACTTTTGCAAACAAAAGAAAAAATATTTAGTAAAACCAGATTTATTTTTAGATAAAACTAATATTATCGAAGTAAAAGCGTCTTTAAGTAGTGGGAGTATTATTTACATAAAAGATATAACTTACTTAGATTGTTTAGTAGAGTATGTAAAATCAAAAGATTTAAATATTGTTTTTTTAAGCGAGTTAATAAGTGAAAAAACAGATTAAGAAAAAGAAATTTGTAAAAAATGAAATTTATGTGAAGATTAGGAAAATGTTTGACTAATCTTTTTGGCGGTGTTAGAATTATTTTGTTAGTTTCCTAACAATGGTGGTAAAATTATGCAAGAAAATAATTCTATTGGGTATCATATTGTTAATGCTGAAAAGTTAATAGGACGTTACATCTTAGATAAATTTAATAAAAAAGCCCAGCATCGAGTAAGTCCTGTGCAAGTTATGATTATGAAATACTTACTAAAAAATCAAAATAAAAAAATATTTCAACAAGATATTTGTGATGCCTTTAATTTAAGACGTTCAACTGTAAGTGGGATTCTTACTACGATGGAGAAAAATAATATTGTTATAAGAAACGTCGCCAGTGATGATCCTAGAAAAAATGAAATTAAACTTACAAAAACGTTTGTAAGTAATACTAAAAAAATATCTGTTGAATTAAAAAATTTAGAAAGTCTTTTAGAACAAAATTTTACCCAAGAAGAAAAAGATGAATTAATTAGATTGCTCCAAAAATTGGAAGGAAATTTAATGGAAGAAGAGAGGAAAAAAGATGTTTAAATTATTTAAAAATTTTACCAAAAAAGATATAGGTCTAATAATTATAAGCGTTATTTTAGTAGTTTTCCAAGTCTGGTTAGATTTAAAATTGCCAGATTATATGTCCGCTATTACAAGACTAGTTCAAACTGACGGGGCGGCGATGGCCGATATATTAAAACAAGGTGGTTATATGCTTCTTTGTGCTTTTGGCTCGTTAGTATCGGCTTGTATCGTTGGTTTCTTAGCCAGTAACTTATCAGCCAATTTTTCTTGTACTTTAAGAAGTAAAGTTTATAATAAAGTTTTAAATTTAAGTACAGCTGAAGTTAAACAATTTCAAACTAGTAGTTTAATTACCCGTACAACCAATGATATTACTCAATTAGAAATGCTTATATCTATTGGTTTACAATTGATGATTAAAGCCCCAATTATGGCCGTATGGGCTATTACTAAAATTTTAAATAAGTCGATTGAATGGAGTATGCTAACCGCTGGTTGCGTCGTTGTTTTACTATGCGTAGTTATTGGCTTAATGTTAATTGTTTTACCAAGATTTGAAAAAGTTCAAAAACTTATTGATAAAATTAATAATGTTACCCGAGAATCTATTACTGGTATTCGGGTTATAAGAGCCTTTAATGCAGAAAATTATCAAGAAAATCGCTTTGAAAAAGTAAATACTGATTTAACCAATATGCAATTATTTAATCAAAAGTGTTTTGCTATTTTAAATCCTATTATGATGCTAGTTATGAATGGTCTAACTCTAGGAATTTATGCCATTGGTACTTATTTAATAAGTAATGCTTTAATTAGTGTTAAAATCAGTTTGTTTAGTGATATGGTCATTTTCTCAAGTTATGGAATGCAAGTTATTATGTCATTCTTAATGCTTGCAATGATCTTTATGATGTGGCCCCGTGCTCAAATTTCAGCTCGTCGTATTAACGAGGTTTTAGATTGTGAAATTAGCATCGAAGATGGTAAAAATGATATTAAACCTACTGAGGTTGGAACCGTTGAGTTTAGAAATGTATCCTTTAAATATCCCGATGCCGATGAATACTTACTTCGTAACATTTCCTTTAAAGTAAAGAAAGGCGAGACGATTGCTTTTATCGGTTCGACTGGTTCTGGTAAGAGTAGTCTTATTAACTTAGTACCAAGATTTTATGATGCAACTGACGGTGAAGTTTTAGTAGACGGCGTTAATGTTAAAAATTACTCTTTAGAAGAACTTCATAATAAATTAGGATATATTCCTCAAAAAGCCGTTATGTTTACTGGTACAGTTAAGAGCAATGTTGCTTACGGTACTAAAAATGGCCAAAAACCTAGTGTTAAAAAGGTTAGGGAGGCTGTGGAAATAGCCCAAGCCAGCGAATTTGTATCTAAAATGGAAGGAGGGCTTGATGCTCACATTGCCCGTGGTGGCACTAATGTCTCAGGTGGCCAAAAACAGCGCCTAGCCATTGCCAGAAGCATTGCCCGTGATCCAGAAATTTATATTTTTGATGATTCATTTTCAGCTCTAGATTATAAGACTGATGCAACGCTAAGAAGCAAACTAAAAAAATATACCAAAGATGCTACGAGTATGATAGTAGCCCAAAGAATTGGTACTATTATCAATGCCGATAAAATAGTGGTTTTAGATAAAGGAACTTGTGTTGGCATTGGTACTCATCAAGAATTATTAAAAAATTGTGAAGTCTATAAAGAAATAGCTTTATCACAATTATCAAAGGAGGAGTTAGAAAATGCCTAGACCTATGCATGCTGCAAATGAAAAATCTAAAGATTTCGTTGGTTCTATTAAAAGATTGCTATCTAATTTAAAACCTTGGAAAGTCTTAATGACTATCGCTATTATCCTAGCTTTCTCATCAGCTATCCTTTCCCTTTCGGCTCCTAATAAATTATCTAGTTTAACTGATGTTATAACTAGCGGTATTAGGCCTAATACCGAGGTCTTACAAGAAGTTGTTACTAAAATTACCGATAACTTTAGTGGCGAGGCTATGAGTGAAAAAACTATGCTTATTCTTACTAGTGAGGATATAAGTATTGAAGATAAGACAACTTATCAAACCTTCTTAAATAAAATGCAAGAGGCCACTAATAAAGAGACTCCTAGTGGTGAAAATGTTTCTGATAATAAAGAAATGCTTAAAACTATTCTTAACTTACCAAGTAGCGTTTTGCAAGTTTTAGTAGATGATATTGAGGTTAACGGAGTTAAAATCAGTTCTGAAGATGAAATTACTTTTTTAAAAAGTGTAATTGATATTGATGCTAGTATGGTAACTGATGATACTTTAAAAGTAATGGATAATTTACCCGAATCTATTTATAATTTAGTTAAACCTAACATGGATTTAGAAGCCGCTAAAAAAATTATTATTACTTTGGTTTGCTTATATTTATTAAGTGCCATCTTTGGCTATATACAAAGTTATTCTATGACTACTATATCTAATGGTTTTGCTAAAGATTTAAGAACTAGAATTTCGGTTAAAATTAATAAATTGCCATTAAAATTCTTTGATTCCCATGAAATAGGGGATATTCTAAGTCGTGTTACTAATGATGTCGATACTATTGCTCAAAATTTAAATCAGAGTTTAGCGACTTTAATTAGTTCCCTTACTTTGTTTGTAGGTTCAATTATCATGATGTTTGCTACTAACTGGGTAATGGCTCTAACAGCAATTTTATCTACTTTATTTGGTTTTGCTTTCATGATATCAATTCTTAAAAAATCCCAGAAGTATTTTATTGCTCGTCAAGAAGAATTAGGCAATATTAATGGCCATATTGAAGAAATTTATAGTGGTCATAATGTTGTAGAGTGCTATAATGCTAAGGCTGAAGTTACCAAGACTTTTGATGAATTAAACAGCCGTTTACGTGAATGTAATAAAAAAAGTCAATTCTTATCCGGTCTTATGCAACCTATGATGGGCTTTATTGGTAACTTTGGGTATGTTATGGTTTGTATTGTAGGAGCTTTATTAGCCATGAAAGGCCATATAACTTTCGGCGTAATTGTAGCTTTTATGATTTATGTTCGCTTATTTACTAATCCACTTTCTCAAATTGCTCAAGCTATGACTTCTCTTCAAACAACCGCTGCCGCTTCAGAACGTGTCTTTGAATTTTTAGATGAAAAAGAAATGGCTAATGAAAGTGATAAAACTAAAATTTTAGATAAATCTCAAGTTAAAGGTAATATTGAATTTAAAAATGTTAAATTTGGTTATGATGACTCTCGTTTAATTATTAAGGATTTCTCTGCTAGTGCTCATCCTGGAGAAAAGATTGCTATTGTTGGTCCGACTGGGGCTGGTAAAACAACCATGGTTAACTTGCTAATGAAATTTTATGAAATAAATTCTGGTAATATTTTAATTGATGGTATATCTACTAAAGATTTAACTCGCAAAAACATTCATGATTTATTTATCATGGTTTTACAAGATACTTGGTTATTTGAAGGCTCAATTCGTGATAATATCAAGTTTAATCAAGAAAATGTTACCGATGAAGAAATTTGGGCGGCTTGTAAGATTGTCGGCGTTGATCATTTTATTAAAACTTTACCAGGTGGCTTAGATTATGTGCTTGGGGAAAATGACTCCATTAGTGGCGGTCAAAAGCAGTTACTTACCATTGCTCGTGGTATGATTGAAAATGCGCCATTTCTAATTTTAGATGAGGCAACTTCTAACGTCGATACGAGAACTGAAGAGTTAGTTCAAAAAGCTATGGATAAATTAATGGAAGGGCGTACATCATTTATAATTGCGCACCGTTTATCGACGATTAAAAATGCTAACTTAATTTTAGTTATGAACGAAGGTAATATCATTGAACAAGGCACTCACGAAGAATTAATGAAGAAAAATGGTTTTTATGCTGATCTTTATAATTCGCAATTTAAAAAATAAATTTAAGATTTTAAGAATCATTGTTTGCAATAATGGTTCTTTTCTTTTATAATAAAGGGCAGTGGAGGAGATTTTATGTTTAAAAATGATACAAACTACTTAGACCAACACTTTTTAATAGATGAAGATATTATTAAAAAGTATATAGATTTTCCTAAATTTAATAAAAACGATATTGTCTTGGAAATTGGCCCTGGTAAGGGTACTTTAACTAAAATAATTGCTCCTAAAGTAAGAAAGATGTATGCTATTGAACTCGATAAGAGATTAAAACCATATCTAGAAACAATCCCAAATTTAGAAATTATTTGGGGAAGCGTTTTAGACGTTACAATACCTAAAGTTAATAAAATAATTACTTCGCTTCCCTATAGTATTATTGAGCCTTTTATCTATAAGATGATTAATATCGATTTTGATGAAATGTATATGTTAATGGGTTCTAACTATGTTTTAAATGTTGTTAATCAAAGTATTACGAAGTTAAGTGTTATTACCAATAGCTTTTTTACTACTGAAATTTTTCTTGAAGTGCCTCCTAAATCTTTTGATATCGAGCCTCGTACTGACTCTTATATTGTTAAGATGACTAAAATAGATGAGCCGCAAACTAAAAAATATCAGATATATCGTGAACTTTATTACCTTGATGAAAAAAAATTAAAAAATAGTCTTATGGAAAGTTTAATTAAAATTAATAATTTAACTAAACGAACTGCTAAAGAACAAATAAAAGCTTTAAATATTCAGACTTCCATTCTAGAAGAAAATTTTAAAACTTTGAATAATAATGACCTGAAAATTTTAGATAAAACCTTAGAAAAATTAGAAAATAGCAAAAAAGATTAAAAAAATCAGGAAAAAGTAAGAAAAAACTTGCTTTTTTTGCTGATTAATTATACAATTATATTGCGTTGGAAGTTTATGCACCCATAGCGCAATTGGATAGAGCGTTAGACTACGGATCTAAAGGTTAGGGGTTCGACTCCCTTTGGGCGCACCACGTATTTCGGGAAGTAGCACAGCTTGGTAGTGCACCTGGTTTGGGACCAGGGGGTCGCAGGTTCGAATCCTGTCTTCCCGACCATTTATTGTTTATTAATATCGTATCTATTACGGTATTTTTTTATCCCTCCTGGCCTCAAACAAGTGCACTACCCAATCTGTGCTTATTTTAAAGAACAATAACAACTAAAAAAATTATATAATAAGTAATTAATAAATACGAAAAAAATGAAAAAATAAATAGTCATAAAATTCATCATTATGGTGAGTCTTATGACTATTTTTGCTATTCTATTTTAGTAAATAATTTTTCAATATCTTCTTCTTTTATCTCAAAAGTGGTACCTTTATCTTGTATTTTGCCGTAACGGTCTTGGGAGGTATAAAAGCTTACTTTCATATTGACTCTAATCGTACCATCTTGGATTAATTTTAAGAAAGTCTCAAAATTTTTAAAGCTATATATTTGGGGATTATGATATTTAAAATAACTTTCTTCTCCATAATACTTTTTATCAACTGGAATGATAGCTAAGTAAGATAATTTCATTTTCAACCGATTTTTTAATTGTTCATATGACCAAGAAATTGTTTTATTTATGTAACCATTATATTTATTTTTAATTAGTAGCCATATCACTTGGCTTTCATTATCAACTTCTAATTTAAAATCGTTAAATAAACCTATTTTATTAACCTTTTTACCAGTTATTTTTCCAAAAAATACTTTATATCTTCTATCTTTTTTGCTTGGCCACCCATATTTATTTAAAATCTCTTTTAATATCAATGGTCGATTATCTGGCACCATCGAGAAAAGTCCGATATATGGTTCGCTGTTTTGTAACTTCGTTTTTAATTCGATTCCTTGATAATCAGCTATAATAAAATTATCGTCCTCTTTACCCAGCAGGTTTTCTAAAATTTTACCAGCCGAACTAGTACCTTTTTCTGTGTTTTTAATCCAATTTTTACATTGAATTTTGTAGATTTCTTTCTTTAGCTTTTCAATATTATTTTTCATTTAATCTCCTTTTCTTTAAAAATAATATATTTTTCTTAAAAGCTAATACCGATTAGTGATTTTAACACAAGTTTTGCTATAATAAAAGAAAAAAACAACTGTCTATCATAAACAATTATTTTTTCTTTTTAACTTGAAGTTGTCTTTTTCTTGGTTTATCATTTGATTTTAAAAGATGGCAATATTCTTCGAATGCTTCTAAACTAAAAATTACTTGCCCATTAATTTGAAAACACCCCTGACTAAGGTTAACATTTAGCAACTTAATCAATTTTAAAGCATCGTCACACATTATTCTGTTCTTTTCAATATCATCACTAAAGCCCGGAAATATTAACAAGAAATTATCTTTACTAGTACGCATGATGGCCACTGAACCTTTTTCTACAAATTTATATGCAATGAAAGTGCGGTCTTGAATATTGTCAAAGTCCTTAACTACATAGGAATTTCTCTTATCCCTCAACAATAATTCGTTTATTTTCTCAAAACACTTAGCGTGCCCAAGTGATGCATAATAATCTCTATTTAACCTGGTTCCTAAGTTAAGATGTGGATAGGGAATAAAACCATTATTTTCATCAGGGATTAGAATGGTTACCAGATTATCGTTAAAAGCTTCATAATACATTTTCCAAACTTCATCCTTGGTTCTCAAAACTCCATTAACAACAACCTAATTACTTCCAAAATCCATTAAAATCACCTGTTGGTTATTCTAACACATAAATCTTCCTTTTAAAACCTTTTTTTGTTACAATAATCTTGGTGATGAATTATGAACGAAGAAACTTTCCAATTAATTAAAAAAAATATGAACCATGACAACTTTTTAGGCCCTCTAGCTACCAAAAATGCCGCTGCTTACCGTAAAACCCCGGAAGCCGACGATATAAGACCACCATATTTTCATGATATTGATCGGATTATCTATTCGCTTGCTTATACTCGTTATATTAATAAAACCCAGGTATTTAGTAACACCTTCAATGACAATATAACAAGACGCAGTACGCATGTTCAACTAGTTAGTAAAATTGCTCGTACGATTGGTCGGGCCTTAGGACTTAATGAAGACTTAATTGAGGCCGCTAGTCTCGGTCATGATATTGGTCATACACCTTTTGGTCACGCTGGCGAAGCCATTCTAAACGAAATTTCTTTAAGAGTAGGGGAAGGTTACTTTAATCATAATATTCAAAGTGTTCGTAAACTAGAGTTCCTTGAAAATAAGGGTGCTGGGTTAAATCTTACTATTCAAGTACTTGATGCTATCATGTGTCATAATGGCGAGCTAGAACTATCCTGCTATAAGCCTATACCTAAGACTAAAGAAGATGTTTTTCAAGAATATTATCAAACTTATAAAAATAAAGATGCCAATGCTTCTCTTATTCCGATGACCTTAGAAGGTTGTGTTGTCCGGGTTAGTGATATTATCAGCTATCTCGGTCGTGATATTGAAGATGCTATTCGCTTAAATCTCTTAAAAAAGAGTGAACTCCCTAAAGAGCTTATGACCATTACTGGCTTTACTAATCGAGAAATTGTAAACTATTTTATTAATGATATCATTGAAAATAGTATTAACAAAGATTATATCAGCATGAGTAGAGAAGCCTTTAAATGTTTGTCTGGCCTAAAGAAATTTAATTATGAACATATTTATAGTAAAGCTAACTCCAAAGAAACCTTAGCCACTTGGCATCAAATGTTTGAAAAAGTTTTTTCATCCAGTTTAAACGACCTAAACTGTGAAAATATTAATAGTAACATTTATATCTATTTTTATAAGTATATGAATGATGATTATAAACAAAATACCACCAAAGAAAGAGTCGTCATCGACTATATTGCTGGCATGACTGACCGCTTTTTTACAAGCGAGTATGAAAAGTTAAATTGACTTTTCTAACATTTAATATGATAATATAAGAAGAGGTGTTTTCCGTGAAAAATAAAAAAAGCAAAGAAAAAAATTTGACCATAACAGAAGAAGAAATAAGAACTAATCACATTGTTAAATCAACTAAGTCTTATGTAATTGTTTTTAGCATTATGTTCTTATCTATTTTTTTACTCTTAGTAGGTAGTTTGTTCCGTACTAATATTACTCCTGATTATCCTTTTGTCTTTATGGGCTCAGATAACCGTTTAAGAGTTATTACCAGAAATAATGATGTTAATAATATTACCGATATTTCGGAAACTGATATTGTTTATGCCAACGATGATATTAGACATATTCTTTATACTGATTCCGGTAATTTATATCTTTTAGATACTACTAGTACTGATAATAAGAAACTACTTACTAATAAAGCTTCTAGTTATGGATTTAGTAGTGATGATAAGTATGTTTATTATATTGAGACTAATAAAGACCTTTATATTTATAATCGTCGTAATAGTTCGAGTTATTTAGTTGACTCTAATGTTTCTAAACTTTTGGACGTTTCTCTAAATTATGTCATTTATGAAAAAGATAATTCACTTTTAGTTAAAGATATTGATAATCAAACTATTGATACTATTGCTAAATCTTATGAAGATATAATTATTAGTAAAGATGGTAAGAAAATGCTTTATTCGACTTTAAATACTGATGAGTCTTTAAGTTACTATTTATATAATTTTACTAACTTTGATAATACAAGAGTTTTAACTAATATTGAAAAACTTTTAACTTATAATACTAACTTTACAAAGTTTATTTATACGACGAAGACTACTGATACCATTAATATTTATAATAATATTAAAGATAGCCTAGCTAGTAATGATAAAAAATATGTGGCTTCTAGTAATGAGAACTTAACTAAAGAAGAGCAAGAAGCTAAAAAAGCCGAACAAAAATTAGTTGAAGAACGCAATAAAATGCGTGATTATGCCAAGAATTATACGGTCAGTGCTTATGACGTTTATTATCAAAATAATCAAACTAAAACTTTACTTGCTAGTTCTGTTGATAAAGTTTATACTTATGATTTAACTAGTCGTCTTCTTATTTATACTAAGATGAATTGGAACAGTGACTTCGACTTATCAAATTATACTTCGTTAGATGAATTTAAAAAAGATATTGAAACTACCAAAGAAAATGGTTTATACTTTCAAAACGACTTGGAGGACTCTTTAGTTAAAGAAGCCGTTAATGATACCTTAGTTGTTACTTACTTAAAAGGTGATGGTATCTATTTTACTGAAGATAACACCTTGTACTACAGTAAAGTAAGTAATAAACACGCTAGTAGTTATAAAAAAATCGATGAAAATTTAAGTCTTAGTATTAAAAATTATGACAGTGCGATGGGACTTGTTTATTTAGTTAAAGAAAATGACTCTAATACTTTAAAACTAGCTAGTTCCGGCAAGACTAGTGTTATAAATACTAATGTTTATAGTGAATATTTAACTATTTCTGAGACTGAAAACTCTATTTATTATTTAAAAGATTATGCTAATAATGCTGGTAAACTAATTATCTACAATGGTATTATTAATAGTAAATTAGCCGATGATATTAACTCCTTTATCTATATTAATGATGACGTAATGTATGCTACTAAAAACTATGATGATGCTAGTAAAACCCAAGATTTATATCGTCTAAATGGCAATAAACTAAATCTTATCTATAAAGGTGTTAGTAAATGGTATAATCCCGTTGAAAAAGATAAGGACGAAGTACCCGAACTAGCTAAAGAAATTGAAGAATAAAAATTTTTACTTCTGGCATAATATACTTAGGAGATAATTATGGAATATAAAGTATACAAAAATGATACCTATAACTTATATACAATTAAGACCGATAAATTTAAGACTTGTCATTTAGAAATAATTTTCAAAAATCGGGTTACTAGGGATACTATTACGATTAATAATTTGTTAGGAGACTATTTAAGCTATTCTTCTAAAAAATATAATAAAAGGAAGAAAGTCATTGAAAAACTAGAAGACTTATATGATGCTTCCTTTTATGAAGCTAGTACTAGAGTGGGACAGATGGTCTTTTTAGACTTTATTATGGACTTTTTAGACCCTAAATACTGTGATAAAAAGCATTTAGAAGAAGCTTTAAAGTTCCCTTTTGAATTTGTTTTTCACCCTAACTTTAATGCGGGAGAAGCTGATACTAAGATATTTAATATCGTAAAAAACTTACTTAGAACATCTATTTTAAGTAGTAATGATAATCCTACTACCTATGCTTTTAAAGAGGCTTTTAAAACTTTAGATAAAGATAATCCGGCTAGTTTTGATTATCCTGGGACTATTGCAGAATTAGACCAAATAACTAAAGAAGATTTATATAACTATTATCAAAGATTCTTAAAAGAGTTTGCTTGTGATATTTATTTTATCGGTAATACCGATATGGATACCGTAGCAGCCTCTATTAATGAATATTATCAAAATAATTATATAGCTAGTCTAAAAGAAGAATATGCAGTCCAGAATAAACCTATTAAAAAAATTATTAATAAAGAGGCTATTGGACCTTATGAACAATCTAGTCTTATTATGCTTTATCAAACTGATAATTTAAGTCTAAGAGAGAAAAACTATGTAATGAGTTATTTTAATTCTTTATTTGGGTATGGCTCAATAAATAATAAACTTAGTCAATATCTTCGAGAAGAAAATGGTATGTGTTATCAGACGTATAGTCTTTTTCAAAAACAAGATAATCTTTTAATTGTCTATGCTGGAATTGATTATGAAAATAAAGATGCTTGTGTCAAATTAGTTGGTAAGGCCTTAAAAGAAATGCAGCAAGGCAAATTTACAGATGAAGAAATAATGGCTACGAAGAAAACTCTTGTAAACCAGATAAATACCAGTATGGATAACCAGACTAGTATTTTGGATAATTATTTGTTCCATAATCTTATTGACTCTCCCTTGTTAAGTGAACGTTTAAAAGAGATTACAACTGTTACTAAAGAAGAAATAGTAACTTTGGCAAACAAGATTAAATTAAATACCATCTATTTATTAGGAGGTTCCAATGTTAAAAAAACTAACGATTAGTAAATATAATGAAACCGTCTATTATGACAAACTAGATAATGGTCTTGAAGTCTATATGTGGCCTCAAGAGAATGTCTCTAATTTTTATGCTACTTTATCTGTTAAATATGGTAGCATTGATACTGATTTTAAAATTGGCAATAAGACTTATCAAGTATCAAAGGGAATTGCTCACTTTTTAGAACATGTTAAATTTAATGAAGGACCTAATAAGACTGCTCATGATTACTATAATAAATTAGGGTCTTCTATTAATGCTTTTACGACTTTTGGCTATACTTCTTATGAAGTTTTAGCTAGTTCTAACTTAAAAGAAAATATTACGCATTTACTTGATTATGTTGAGACTCCTTATTTTACGAAGGAACTAATTGAAAAAGAGCGAAAAATTATTTTATCAGAAGTTAAAATGGGTAAGAATAATCCTTATCAAATGTTATATTATACTTTAAATAATGCTTTGTTTCATGAAAACAGTCGTAAATACTATGTTACTGGAGATGAAGAAGACGTTAAAAATATTACTCTTGAGGAGATAAATTTAGTCTATAATACTTTTTATCATCCTGCCAATATGTTCTTAGTAGTTACTGGTAACTTTGACGCTGATTACTTAGATGTGGTTATTAGAGAAAATCAAAATACAAAAGAATTTAAAGAGTATTTAGAACCCGTTAAAATCAGACCTAAAGAAAAAGAAACTGTTTGTGAAGAAAGAAAAATTATTACTGGTAATATTACTGTTCCTAAACTAAGAATAGCTTATAAGATAAAGAAAAGTAGCTTAGGCAGTATTAGTGATATGGAAAAATTAGTTTATACTCGTATTATTATGAATGCCAACTTTGGAACTACTAGTCAAATTAAAGAAAGATTATTAGAAAGTAACCTAGTAAGTAAATTAAGTACCAATGCGTCCATTGTTGATGATTATTTAATTATTAACATTAATGCTGAAACTAAGTATCCAACCGAGATTGAAAAAATGTTAAAAGAAAATTATGAAAATATGGATTTAACTCCTAAACGTTTAGAAAGAAGAATTCGTTGTAATATTGCTGACTTTATTTATGGTTTAGATGATATTGAATACTTAAATAGTATGGTTCAAGATAATATTATGACTTATGGTAAGTTAATTACTAATACTTATGATATTATTAAAAATCTTAATATAGAAACCGCAAGTAGAGTGATAAATGACTTGAAGAAATATTCGACTTGTACCGTTATTATGAATCCTTTAGAAGAGCAACCTAGTAAGTAGGGGGCTTTTTTGAAAGTGTATGTTTATGAAATTGATTTTGATGAATAAAAATAATCCTGTTTTACGTGCAGAATACAGCAAAGAATATCAATGTTTTACAAATATTTTAAGTATCTATAATATTAAGCATGTTCCATTAGTAATAAATAAAAATTCAAATTATTTGGAAAACTTGAATGAATGGCTTCAAAATAGACCTATTCCTAAAACTAGGAAAAATCTAAAAAGACTCTTAGCGAGACTAAATGTTTTTACTACTTCCGAACTACTAAATAAAGCTTGTGGTCTTTCACTATCAGACCGATACTGGCTAAAAGAAATTAGAAATAAATCCTACTAGAATAGAAACCTTAGTTAAAGGTTTACAGACCAGAATAAATATCTTAAAAGATAATTTAGAATAACTAAAAAACTCCAACCGAATTGATTGGAGTTTTTGTTTACTATCTATTATAGTATTCAACGATTAATGCTTCATTGATATCAGGATTTAATTCGCTTCTTTCAGGATAACGAAGATATTTTCCTGTTAACTTATTAGCATCAAGTTCAACGTAAGCTGGACGATTTAAAGTAGCTTCAACAGCAGCTTTAATTGCAGGATGATCTAAAGATTGTTCTTTAACTGCAATAACGTCGCCTGGTTTAACTGTATAAGATGGAATATCAACTTTGATACCATTGACAGTAATATGACCATGATTTACAACTTGACGAGCAGCACGACGAGTAGTAGCCATACCCATACGGTAAACTACATTATCAAGTCTAGTCTCAAGAAGTTGAAGTAGGTTTTCACCAGTAATACCAGCCATTTTAGTAGCACGTTTAAATGTTTTAGCAAATTGCTTTTCATTTAAACCATACATAAATCTAACCTTTTGTTTTTCTTGTAACTGAACACCATATTCACTTAACTTTCTCTTACGATCTTGTCCATGAATACCAGGAGCATAAGGTCTTCTTGCAAGTTCTTTACCATTTTCTAAAGTAGAGAAACCAAGATGACGAGATTTTTTGTATTGAGCACCAGTATATCTTGCCATAAAATAATTCTCCTTTCCATATATTTTGCTTTTACTTAGAATACCTTTTATTTCTAGGGGAGTCTATCTAGATATTTTCTCTTTAGGCAGTCATAGATACTTATAACCATAACTGGGATAGACACGTCTATAAACTAGAGGCACTGCCAATTAAACGCAAGAATAATTTACCATATTCGTTTCCTAAAGTCAATTAGACTAGCAAAAAAATAGCCATTTTTGTAATATTAAATTGTTTTTTTGGAAAAAAAATGTTATTCTTATATTAGTTAAGATAGAGAAGGATAAGTGTAAGTATGAAAAATAAGTTAAAAGTGGATTTTAAAAACAAAAAAACAATAATAGTTTCCATATTAATAGGTCTAATTCTAATTGGACTTATTATCTTTGTAGTATTTAAAGTAACTCATAAAGATAAAGAATTAACCCCAGATAATCCTACTACTAATGAGTTTGAAAATTACTTAAAAGATGCTATTAAACCATTTGATGAAGATAGCATTAAAGACTTTATTGGCAGTACTGATACTACTGGTACTGTTGATGAGATTTATTGGGGAGCTACATACTCTGATGATATCAATACTAATGTAAAAATTCTTTATACTTTAAGTAGAATGTTCTTTAATGACTCGGATTTAATTAAATATATGGCTGGTGCTAATATGTTTGATGAAGATACAGAGTTAGGTACAGTAAAATTATCCATAAAATTTATTAATAAAGCCTTAGCAGCTAAGTTTAAAGATTTGAAAATGGAACCAGAAACAATTATAACTGATGGCTTCTTTAGAGGAGTAAATGCTGTTATCTGCGATGATACTGAATGTATGATACCGATAAGTATGGTTGATTATACTGATGAAGAAGGTTCTGATGATGAAAATGCTGATGGTTCTTATGAAAGTGAAAAAGGTTCTTTGGAAAAGACTTCTAGCGGCTATGAAATATCTGTTAAGTATTATTTTAATGTCATGCAATTTGATGGTGATATGAAGTATGGAGTTTACGATAGTGCCTTTAAAGAAAAAGTTTATTGTGAAACTACTTTATCAGAAATTTATATATCTAATGGTCGTGTTTTAGAAGATTGTAAAAATACTGAAGGTATGCCATCTATCAAATATACATTCGATAAAAATTATCGATTTATAAAATCGGAAAACGTCTAAGGAGGTTAACATGAAAAGAAAATATTTACTATTTTTTCTCTTAAGTTTACTTTTTATTCCTAAAGTAAAAGCAGAATATTGTACTTTAGAACGCCAGGCTGAACTTAATAATGCGGCTGGGGCCGTAACTGCTAAGGGCTATCCTTATTCTTATAATTATACGAGTACGGACCCAGATAGTGGGGAAGAGATAACCGGAACTTCATACTTAGGCATGATTGACGTTTATAATTTAACTAGTGATATTTATGTTATCTTAGAATATGATAGTTCTAAATATCGTCTTGATTATGATCCGGAAACTGATGGGGAAGTATCTTATTCTACTGGGGGTATGGGAAAAGTTAAAGAATATACTATTTCAATTTATCCGGTTGATACCGAGTGTGGTAAGAAAGCTATTAGACAGATAAATGTTACAGTACCAAGAGCTAACCAGTATTATAATGAATCAATTTGTAGTGATTATCCTGATTATTTTTATTGTCAAGAATTTATGACTGCTGATGATATAGCTTATATTGACTTTGTTAATGGTATTAATGAATATGCTAAGACTCATAAAAGTGTTAATGATGAAACTAGAAAAGAAGGTTTCTTGGAAGAAACTACTAATTTTGTTAAGAAACACTGGGTTATAGTTACTATTGTTATCTTGATAATAATTGGTGGTACTGGTACCTTTATATATCTACGAAATAAAAAGAGAAAGGAGGAAATTGTTTAATGAAAAGTAGTATTAAAAAAGTAATATTAATTTTATTATTAAGCATTTTTGCTTTTAACTTTAAAATGTTAAGCCCAGAGGCTAAAACCCTTGGCCAAACTCTTTATGTTCAAAATGATGGGTATATTAATCAAGGAATTGGTATTAAAAATTTAATTGCCAAAGACCTTGGCGTTAATAAGAATGCCATAACTCTTGAATCTAATATTACAATTACGTATGATGAAAATAAAATTGCAACATATAAAACTAGCTACGAAAATAGTGGCTCTGGTTTGAATGTTTCAGATATAACTTTGAGAGTTAAAGTTACTGCTGACCAACTTAAGAAAATGCCTAATAAGTTAGATAGCATTTCTGCTCAAGTTAAATACAGTTATAATAATAAAGTTGATACGGCATTGATTTATATAACAGTAAAATTAAGCGATAATGGTGATTCTAATAAAAATGTTTGTTGCAAACTTCCTTCCGGAAATTATAAAACTGCTACTGGCAGCTGTGGCCGTAATCAAACTGTAGAAAGCAGTTTTTGCTCAAGCAATAATGATCAAAGTAGCAGCAATAATGATATTGAAAGTTGTTATCAAGTAAAAATAAATAATGTTACTACTTATAAGTGGATGAAAGCTAGTGAAGCTGCTGAATCTAGTAAGTATCGTCAAACTGATACTTCTAAATCAGCAACTACTAGAAATGCTTGTGAAAAGTTAAATGAACCTTTACCTGCAACCACTGTAGATACTGAAACTGGTGAAGTTATTAGTCAAGCTAATAGCAGTAGTTCTTATGGTAAAAATGCTTGCACTCAATTTATAGTCAGAGATGAAAGAAGTTATAAAAATGATTCTTTATTCAAATCACCAGTAGGAGCCCATAACTATTATAACGTTTACAAAACATATTATACTTGCGATGGCCAAGATAAAACAACGCCAATTACAGCTTTCTGTATTGATCCAGGTGCTACTGGACCAGAATCAACCGGTGTTAAATATGTTTCCCAGCCAAATACCATAATTAAAGAAGATTCTAAACTATGGCGTGGATTATACCGTTTATATTCTAACTGGTATGCTGATGAAACAAATTATAATGAAATAAAAAGTGCCTCTGGAACAAGTGGTACTAGAGCTGAAGATTATGCTGATTACGTTTTAAATAACGTTGCTAGAATGTTAATCTTTGTTAATGGTGGTATTTCTGTTACTAATCCTAGAAAAGCATGTAACTATGCCGATTGTCCGGAATTAAGAGCAGCTTTCGATGGCTATAACAAAAAACAATTTACTAAAGCCGATTCTATGCTTCAAAAAGTTTACAATGATGTAACAGCGTTTGCTAATGGCAATGAACCTATTACTAAAGCGGAGAACGAAGTAGAATTCAAAGTAGAGTATGAAACTCCAAAGACAATTGAGTCAAATACCGGTTTTGAAGTAACATTTAGCGTTAAATTAAAAAGTGATGATGACCGCTTAATAACGGAAGCAACTAGTAAAGAAAACTTTAAGATTACTGCTGTTACTGATGGTGGGACAACTATAACAATTGATGACTCCGACATTACAACTGTAAGCGACTGGACTAGAGATTCTAGCGGCTACACTGTTGCTAAATTTAAAGTAACTAAAAAGAATGTTTCTCAATCTTTAGGCGAAAGTGATTCTATTAAACTTAGAGTTACTACTAATTATGTTTCTAAAAAGTCCATAACTAATATTTTGATTTTAACTTCAACTAAAACTCATACTGGAGTCGGTACTAAAAATTATCAGAAATTCTTAGCATTCAATAATGGGGCTGCTGAAAAAGTAGAAGAAATTCCAATTGATATGGGTAAGAAAAAAGAAAACACTTGTCGTGCAACTTTTGCTCTTCCTTGTACTAATTCAGAAACGGTTTTCTATTTAATTGAAGGAACGCAATCTGGAACTTTATTTAATTCTGTTATGAGTGGTATTAATAGTATTGGGGATTTAAGAACTTTAGTTGGTAATGCTACTTCTATGGTTCAATTACTTAAGGATGTTGGCCTAAATGGCTTATCTATAAGTGGATTAAAGAACTCAAGTGCTTTACTTTATAACTTTGCTGATAAAGTAAATATTACTAAGAATATCAAAAATGAATTGAAATTTTTAGATTCGTTATATACTAATAATCAAAACCAGACCGCTAGATTTTTAAGTCAAGCCCTTAACAATGTTAACTTTAATGGAACTGCTCAAGATAACTTCAAAGTTTTATCTAAACTATTCTTAGAAACAATGGTTAACGTTGCGGATAATGGCTATGATAACGTAAAAAAAGAGTGGGCTGAAATTTATGAAGCTGCTAGTAATACTAAGATATCTACTGATACCAAAAATTTATTAGAAGCTCTTAAAAACTCTGTTGATAGTGCCTCTTCTGCTTCTAGTTTAAAAGATATTGCCAAAGCTTCATCTTACTTAGTTGATTATTTAGCTCAAGCCACTGGTATGGACCAAATAATGACTAATATCTTATCATTTTCAAGTACCATTCAAACTGTAATTTCTTCAACCGGTGATGGGTTAAACGGTGTTCTAAATTACTTAGGTTCTATTAAAGATCAAGTTATGAATGCGACTAATTTAGGTTCGGTTTCTGGTCTAGTGGATTCCATTACTAGTTCGTTTACCGTTAACTGGGAGAAATGTATAATTGGTGAGAATGGGGTAGAAGCTACTGACCCAAATGGTAATTCATATACTGTTCAAACTGCTAATGACTATTGTAAAATTGTTTGTAAAGAAGATTATGCCTTTAAAATGCCAGGTAACCTAGGAGTTACTTATGCTGGCCGATATATTTCCACAAATTTAGATAATGTTTATCATGCAACGGTTGGTGTTGCCGGTCAAAGAACTTGTGTTACAACTTCTATTGATAATACTAAATATTTAAGTGAAGCTGCTAATACAAAGCAAAAAATGTTAGACGCTTATAATAACTATATCAATCAGTATTCTTCATTTAGACAAGCTATAGTTACAGAGCCAGTTGATGAACGTGTTCAAAGTGATGTTTCACCAATTGATACTACCGATATTATGTTAAAATTTAAAACCCAGCTGTCATCATCATTAGCAACAATTAGAGATAAAATTATTAGTGAAGCTCTTGGTGTTTCTACTGGTGAAGAATTCTGGAGAATCCAAGGCAATTTTACTAATAGTATGGAAAGTTTTGCAACTTACATTGCTGGAGAATTTCTTAGTGGTGATTTAAATTCTGATACAATTACTAACGCCTTCAAGCAATCAGCAGAAACATCATTTGGCGATTCATATGAACAATATAAAGATAAAATCGGTAAATCTATTGATAGTATCAAAGATACAATAGCGCAGGAAGTCGGTAATCTAGCTAAAACAAGCCTAAAAAGTCTTGGCTCGGCCGCAGTATCTGCTATTGGAAAAACTTTTATAACTTTCTTATGTAATTTAGGACGAGTTCTTGGTGCTGACGTTTGCCAAATTTATGCTCAAGCTTCAACGGCTGTAAAAGAAGGCGTAACTAGAGTAAATGATGCTACTCAATCAACTGTAAAAATCTTTAATATCCAAAAAGCTCAACCTTATAGCTATGACACAGATGTCTTTAAATTTGCTGATGCTTCTACTAATGAAACTAAGCTAAGCTCAGAATTTGTTAAAGACACAGTTAAACATGTAAATGCGGAGACCACTGGAAATCAAATTAAAATTTGGATAATGGATCCGGATAGTTATATAATGAAAACCATGTATTTTGGTATTTACTTCAATTATAAAAATTTAGGAAAAAGTGTCGAGTCATTTAAAAAGAGTGCTAACACTACAACCAAAGCTATTGGTAATGTTCAAGTGACATTTAACGCCATCCAAAATGCTACTGAATCGCTTAAAAACCCAACCAAAAAAAGTATTAAAAAACTTAATTCTTCAAGTTTTAGCAGCAATTTAGATAATATCACAAGTATTCTTTCAACTGTAAATGAAATCTTCCAGGCTGTTGGTGATGCCAAAGATATATTATCTTCAACTGAAAAAGATATCTCTAATGTTTTAGATTATGCTTTCGATGGTTATTATTACTTAAGAGGAACATTTAGTCCATACTATGCCTATATAGCAAGTATTAGAGAACAAATGCGTAAATATAAAGACGAATATGAAAATTATCGTACAGACCTTTTAGAAAAAGCAACAAACATGAATGCTTGTACAATTTGGGACAAAGAATATGAAATGGACCCAGAGATAACATTCACTTACGGCTATAAAAATAATAACTTATTAGAATTCATTGCTAATAAGAACAACAAAACAACTAATAGTATTACTTTAAAAGCAATTAATAAAGAAGAAAGTCCCGATGTTTCAACATATTACTGTTATAAAGACGTTGATATTAATAAAATCCAAGACTGGAATAACATTATGGATGGAACCTGTGTAACATCTGATGGTATGCTTGGTAGCATCGCCGCTGCACTTCTTAGTGGTAATAATTCAAACGATGTAGCTCAGTTCTTTAATAATAACAAAGAAGTCCTTGGGCAACTATTTAGTAATCTTCAAGAAATTCCAGCTGTTCAAGAATTTACTAATAATATTTGTAGTAATAATGAAAAGCTATGCAATTTATTCGGTTTATCATCAGATGATGATGTTTCTGGTTCAATTAATACTTATATACCAGGTTCAATTGCTTATGACTTAAGTTACAAAGGAACTTCTAATGTCTTTAAAGATGCTACTTCATCTATTGCTAGAGGAGACTTCAAAGGTTTAGAGACTTCAATTGTTACTAAGTTAATTGCCCATGTTCAAGATGGTCAAAATGTTAAATACCGTAATGTTAAACGTGTTGCTACTATTTCAAGATATGGTAATCCAGGTGTGTCAATTGCTGGTTTCAACCTACAAAGTTTACTATCTAATATCGCTACTTGGGCTACTGGTAAAGTCGGCGGAACTACTTCTGGTTTCTTAAATAAAGTAAACGATGTTGTCTCAAGTATTAATGGTCAAGGTTCCCAAAAATTTATTTATTATAAATCTAGTCAACCATATTGGACATATTCTAATAAAGGTATCTATGTAACAAATCCTAATAACTTTAATGATACAACTGAAGCTCCAATCCTAGTTGATACTGGTGATGAAGCTATTAAAAATACTGACATCGTAACAGTTGATGGTTCAGAGAAAAAAGCTGAAGGTTTAGTATATCCAATTGCTTTATCGACAATGCCAGGTAAATACAGTTATCAAATTGAAATTAATAACTTAGGTCAGTACTACAATAATACTTATTCCCAAGGACGTATTGTTGATAATAATGGTTATGTTAGTGGACTTCTTGCTAACCAATATGTATGTAACTACGAAGTTAAAGCAGAACCAGATACTGTTATTCCAAGTTGTGAAGATATCTTAAAATCATCTGATTGTCAAAATGATGATGAAAAATCTTACTTAGATTTATTTCTTCATACTAATAAAGATGACAAGTTATATGAAGAATACGAAAATAAAGCTAATGCTTGTATTAATAAACTATTAGCAGATGGTGATACTTGTTGTAGCTATGTAGAAGCAACTAAAGTCCCAGCCAGCAATGAAACTTATAACAATGTATGTAAAACTCATTGCCAAGGTATTAAATTATATGGTGAAGATAGTGCTCTTCAAACAACTATAACTACTAATAATAATTCTGCTTTAATTGGTAATAATGGTACTTTACAATTCTATACAAAGACTGTATCTAACTATGACTTATTCCCTAATGGTAATTCATCTAAAGGCTATAACTGGAGTGGTAAAACTTCTGGCGTTGAAAATACTACTGATGGTTCTAAACAAAATTTAAGTGATATCATTAAACAAATTGAAGATGTTGGTGATGGTATTTATGCTGATGATGAAAAGTACTTAGAATACTCTATTACTATGAATTCAGCTTGTATGAATGCAATTAAAACATATAACAAAAATCAAGAAATAATCGATTTAGGATTTGGTGACTATAGTGCAAGTTCTATAAGTAAAGAATCTCGTGAATATAAATCACAATTCCTAGCTGATATTTCTTCAAATAGTGAATACTCATCTTGTAAGATAGATAGTTATTTAAAATAGAAAAGAGGTAGAAGAAAATGAAAGAATCTTACTGGGGCTACTGGTTAGTAATGCTAGGTATCCTAGTTATAGGCGTAATGCTTCTAATTAGTAGTACCACTACCGGAACTACCCAAGACTATTACGAGTTAAAGGAAACAGCATCAGCATCGATGGTTGATGCTGTCGACTACTCATATTATCGTTTATATGGTGATTTAAAGATTTCTAAAGAAAAGTTTATTGAAAACTTCATTCGTCGTTTCTCCGAATCAGCTACTATGACTAAAGAGTACAATATATCATTTTATGATATTCACGAAGTACCACCCAAAGTAAGTGTTAAAATTTCTAGCGTTAGTAACTCTGTTAATATTGCTAATACAACTAACAATAGTTTTGATTTAGTTAACAAAATTGATATGGTTTTAATTGGTGGTTCTGAAGGAACTACTTCGAGTACAACCGGGGGCGATGGTGTTCAAAAATGTTTAACTTATAATCCAACCCCAGAACTTGCTATCACCTTACAAAAAGTCTTAAAAGAAACTGGTACTGATGGTTTAAATCAAGACTTAAGAAATCGTATTTTGAGTGCTAATTTACCAAATTTAAGAAAGTGGGCTAGCCAAAATGGTAACGCTAGTAAAGTTGATAATAATGTTGGTACTTACTGGTCAGAATTTATTAAAGCGATGATTTTAGACTTTAGCCGTTCCTTTGGTAGTGATTCTCTAAATGAATTTATTAACAACGATCCAACTAGAGAAACTAGTGCGGCCGCTTCTAACACAACAAGTGGCATTATTGGTTACGCTATCTCTAAGGGCTGGCTAAATAAAATAGATTAAATAAGGGAGAATAAAAATGGATAAAATAAAAGAAGAACTAAAAAAAGTCTTATCGAATAAGAATACTTTAACAATAATCATTGTTATCATCGGTATTATTGGCTTATATGCCATTTACAACTACCGTGTTAATCAAGCTGTAACCACTATTAGAGTCCCTTATGCGAAAAAAGAATTAACTAGTCGTAGTCAAATTACGGCAGATGCCATTGGCTATACGGAATTACCAAAAAGAATAGCTAAAAGTCTTGGTATCATCACTTCGAGTGCGAATATCACTAGTAACTATGTTAAATACGGGGAAACTATTCCTGCTAACAGTTTCTTCTATAAAGACTATATTGTCTCTTTTGAAGAAGCTACTACTAATGAATTTTCTAATATTCCTGATGGGTATACTGCTTATAACTTAGCGGTTGATATCAACTCGACCTATGGAAATTCTATTTATACAGGTAATTATGTTGACTTATTTGTTAAAGCTACTTCTAGTACTAATAAAGTCATCTTTGGCCGTTTAATTCAAGGAATTAAGGTTCTAGCCGTTCTAGACTCTAGTGGTAATGATGTCTTTGAATCATCAACCGAAGAAAGAACCCCAGCCCAAATGTGGTTTGCTGTTCCTGATGAATTATATACCCTTTTAAAGAAGACTGAGTATATAGGTGGTATTAGTGTTATGCCAATTCCAAGAAACGCTAGTTATTCCACAACTGACCGTGATGCCACTATCGATTCCCAATACATTCAAAACTTCATTCTTTCGAAATCAATTAGTGTCAGTCAAAATTATAATACTCCTAATACTAATGGAAATGAGGCGAATAACTAATGAAAAATGCACTAGCACCAATTAAAAGATTTTTACAAAATAAAAATACCGTTACCATTCTTTGTATCTTAGCTGGGGTTCTTGTATTAGTAATCGGTTACAACTACCGTGTTAATAAAAGTATTGACTTAGTAAGTATTCCTTATGCTCTAAAAGAAATACCAAGAAAAACTCAAATTACGAAAGATATGATTGGTCACGTTAAAGTCCCTCGTACTTTAGTTAAAAATGCTAAAAACATTATAACTTCTGATAAGGATTTAATTAACTATTATTCTAGTTATTCCACAGATATTCCTGCGAAGAGTTTATTTTATACGGAATCCGTCTTAAAAGAAGAAGAAATGCCTGATTATGCTTTTATGAATATGCAAGATGGTTATACTGTTTACTCCTTAAAAGTTAATAATAAATCAACCTATTCGAATCGTTTCCGTCCCGGAGACTATATCGACCTTTACATGGAAGCTAAAGATAACGGTAAAGTCATGATGGCTATCTTAGTTAAATCTATTAAGATTAAAGCCATTAAAGACTCTAGTGGTAATTCTCTTTTAGAAAATACTTTATCCGGAGGTACCCCAGCTGCTTTACTATTCGAAGTTGAAGATAACTTATTTGACCTTTTAAAGAAGAGTGAATACGTTAGTAATGTTGAAATTATTCCCGTACCAAGAAACTCTAACTATACTAAAGAAGAAGGTTCAACAACTGTTTCAACCGAAGAAATAACAAGTTATATTTATAATAAAACAGAAACCATAACTAATTAGAAAGAAGGGTAATTTATGAATGAAGCAATCTTTGAACAAATGGACTTCGGTCCCTTGGCCGAATTCTTAGCCGATGATGATATTACCGATATTTCTTATTCTAATAATGGTCAAGTTTGGTTAAAAACTCTATCAAAAGGTGTTTATCAAGTAGAACGTCCCGATATTAATAATACTTTTATGGAAAAATTAGCCTTTCAGTGTTCTAATGTCATGGGGAAAACCTTCAATATGGCGCACCCCTTGTTAGATGCTGAATCCGCCGAACTCCGTATGAATTTCATCCATGAATCGATTGCTACGAACGGAATTGCTTGTCTTATCCGTAAGACTCCCGCTAAAATCCGTCTTAATAAACAAAAACTAATTAATGAAGAATATATTACCGAAACATTGCATGATTTTTTAATGAAATGTGTTGCTGGACATGCTAACATCATTGTTGCTGGAGAGACTGGTTCTGGTAAAACCGAGCTTCTTAAATACTTAGCATCGAATATTAAAGAGAATGAAAAAATTATTACCATTGAAGATACCTTGGAATTACATTTGGACCGCATTTTCCCGCATCGTGATATCGTGGCCATGAAGACTAATAATATCTGTAGTTACACTGATGTCTTAGTAGCCTGCATGCGTCAGAACCCTATTTGGATTTTACTATCCGAGGTTCGTTCTGGGGAGGCCGTTATGTCTGTTCGTAATGCTATCTCTTCCGGTCATAATATACTTTCCACAATCCATGCCGATAAAGCTTCATCAATTCCCTTACGTATGTATTCTTTGATGGAGTCCAGTCAAGATGTCGAACAGTTCTTAAATACTATTCATCGTTATGTTCAAATTGGTATTTATGTTAAAGGTTATTTTAGTAAGAAATTTAATCGTTTTCAAAGAGAAATCATTGAAATTTGTGAGTTCTATGTTGATGAAAATAATAAACCTCAAACTAATGAAATCTATAAAAAAGCTTTAGATGGACATTATATCTTAAAAAATCCAACCCAACACTTATTAGATTACTTAGGTATTCAAAATGTTATGTTAGATAAAGATACTTTCCATTTAGGAACTAATAGTGAGTATGATGGTGATATTGAGGCTGATTTAAAAAAGTATAAGGAAGAAGAGGGGACTACTAATGGCAATAGTTCTAATCAAACTAACCAAAATATCCAAGGTAGTCAAAATCCTAACTCTTTAGGACAACAGCCAAATTTAGGAACTAATATTACTAATGGTATACCTGCTGGTCTTGGTAGTAATGCCTTAAATACTTTAAGTAGCATGAATCATACAAATCAAATAAGCCAAGTGAATACAACTAGTTCAATCCCAGAAGAAATTTTATAGGAGGAAGAATATGGAATTAATAATTTTAATTGCTTTAGCACTCTTTGCATTCTCATATCGAATGAATGCCACGGATGGCGCTAAAGGAGCCTTTAAATTCATCCAGAATGGGGTTACTAGTCTTTATGATAAGTATGCTCCTTATAGTTTTAAACAAGTACGGGAAAAAACTAAAGAGCTAGGTGAAGAATATACCGTTAAACAATATATTAGTCAAGTCGTTTTATTTGGCGTTGTTGCGGGTGGCATTGCTTATCTTTACTTCTACAATCTCTTTATAACAATAATCTATGCGGCTATTGCGATAGCCTTTATTCCTTACTTGTCGTATTTACGTACGCAAAGAATTTATTCCGAATATATTTTCGAACAAATTCAGACTTATACTACTAATGTTATCATGGAATTTAATACTACTCAGAGTTTTGTTAAGTCCCTAGAGGGTGTTGTTGAATCTGGTATCTTAGAAAAACCCGTAGTCGATGATGTGAAAACGATGATTGACATGGCTTACGCTAATGGTACTATTGACCAATCAATTGCTTACTTTAATGAAAAGTATCCATATTATATGGTTAAAAACATGCACCAATTGTTCTATCAGATAACTAAAGAAGGTTCCCGTGATGCCGGAGAGTCTTTAGAAAATATGTCTTTAGATATCGATGCCTTAGTTGAAAGTGTCTACCGTGATAGAATGGATAGAGCTAATTTCCATAAGAAGTTCTTAACTTTCGGGATGGCCTTGTTCTTACTAGCGGCGGTTATGCAATTTCTTCTTGGTAAAGACTCTTATATTAAACTACTTGATATGTGGTATGTTAAATTAATTTTACATTTAATTATTATTATTAACTGCTACTTCTTACTTACGGGCGAAAAATATTACAATGAAGATGTGGGGGTTGAGTAAATATGTATTTTGAAATTTTAGGATTATCCGCTTTATACATCTTTATTTTAAATAAAACCAAAGTTATTGATGTTAAAAAATGTATTAATGATAACGTAGGGTACTTTTTAAGATTTAAAGAAAGTGATTATGACTTTTTAGTTCGTACTAAATATGGAGAAGGTGTAGATCCTGACTACTTATTTGGAAAAAGAATTACTCAAGGTTTAGTTACCGCTTTATTAGTTGTTTGTTTCTTTATTAATAAGTTTAGTTATATTTATGTAATTGTGGCCATTGTTGCTGGTATTCTAATCTTTAAATCAAGTTATTCTAACTTAAAAAGTTATTATAAAAATAACTTGCATACGATTGATGCCATGTTACCACACTACTTAAAAGGTTTAGAAATCTTAATTCAACACTATACAGTACCCGTAGCCATTGGTAAAAGTGTTGATACTGCTCCTGAAATCTTTAAAAAAGGCTTACTAGAAATGATTGCCAAGATTAACTCCGGTGATAGTTCAATCGAACCTTATATGGAATTTGCTCGTACTTATCCGGTTCGTGACTCGATGCGTATGATGCGTTTACTTTATCGTTTAGGTTTAGGCCGTCAAGATAGAAAACAAGAACAGTTATTAAACTTCTCTCGTTCTATTTCTAATCTTCAACAAAAAGCTCGTGATACGAAGTATAAAGAAAGATTAGATAAGATGGAAAATAAGACTATGAGTATGCTTATTTCTACTGGTCTTGGTGTTATGATTTTACTAGTTCTTGCTGTAATGCAGATGATGAATGGTTAAATTGGGACTCTTAATGAGTTCTTTTTTTGTTATATATAAATAATGAAAGTTTCTAAAGACTTATTATGTTTTAAGTATATAGTATCTTACTTGAAAAAAGGTTTAAGTACAAGAATTTTTAAGTGTTTTTAAAGAAAATATGTAGACTTTAAATTTCGTTATGGTATTGGCAAAATTTAAAAATACCTATAAATACTGGTCTGAAAAGAGTATACATTTTATAAGCATTTTACATCTTGCAGCAGAGATAAAGTTCTACTAGTGACTATTTTTATGCAAATGATGAATGATAGATTAAGAACTTTTAAAGTTTTTTGCTATAAGACGGTAGAAAAACATATTAATCTTAGAACATAATCGTTGACATATACTACCGAACTCGGTATAATAATTACAAGAGGTGAAATATGAAATACATGACTACTAAAGAAACAGAAAAAAACTGGGGCATTAGTGAGAGAAGAATAAGGCAATTACTTCAAGAAGGAAGAATTGAAGGAGCCATTAAAGTTGGCAGTAATTGGAATATTCCAGCCTCTGCTAGTAAACCAGTTGATAAAAGAATAATTAAACCAGATGAAGAGAATTTTATAATTAACTTAGACGATGATTATTTTGATGAAGTAGATAATTTAAAAAGAAAATTAGATAGTAAAAGACCTATATCTAAAAAAACATTACAATCATTAAAAGAAACCATCAATTTAGAATGGATCTATAATAGTAACGGTATTGAGGGTAATACCTTAACTTTAAGAGAGACACAAGTGGTTTTAGAGGGGATTACTGTTGGTGGCAAATCAATTAAAGAACATTTAGAAGCTATAAATCATGAACAGGCTATTTTATTTTTAGATGACTTAGTTAAAGAAGAAAATCCAATTACAGAGTGGAATATAAAAAGTATTCATGAATTAATACTAAAGGGTATTGATAACGAAAATGCTGGTCGCTATCGAAGAGAAAATGTTACTATTAAAGGTGCCGTTCATATTCCACCTGACTACTTAAAATTACCAGAACTGATGGAAAAACTTATTGTTAATTATCAGACTTGGGATAAATATCATCCAATAATTAGGGCTGCTTTATTACATGGAGAACTCGTGAAAATTCACCCCTTTATTGATGGCAATGGCAGAACCTCTAGACTACTTATGAATTTAGATTTAATGCATAGTGGCTATTTACCAGTTATTGTAAAGAAAGAAGCAAGATTAAAATATTACGAAGCCCTAGATAAAGCCCATACAACGGGAAATTATACTGACTTTATTAAATTGGTTACGGATTTAGAGATTGAAATACTTAATAAATATTTAGAACTACTGTAGGAGTGATGAGAAATGTCAAAAATACAATTAATAACCTATAATCCCTTAGAATATGCTGATTATAATAAAAAAATTGAGAGTAATGACTTCAATAAATTAAAGTCTTTAGACAATTATAACATAAATATTTTTAACCTGAATTCAGAGAATATGTGGGAAAGTGCAACAGGTAGCTATTCAGCCCCAGATGTAAATACTAAAATGACTGCAGATTTTAAAAGTATTAATCGAATGATAGAAAATAGTAACAAGTCAATAAATATTATTTGTTTACCTCAAAATTTAAATTATCATTGGAGTTGGGGGTCTAGTAATCATAGATTACAGTTAAAGAATATGTTACCCTTATTCACTAAAATACTGGAACAATTAATTCCGATTAAAGGTTTAGAAATAATATATGAAAATAGTTCAACTAAGATAAACTCAAATTTAATACCAGCTTCGTTTTACATAAATAACGATGGCTATGTAACTTTAACAAGTTCCGATGAAAGTAATAAAGTTACAACAATTAAAAGTGATAATTTAATTATTACTACTTTAGATATAATTAAGAGCGAAAAAATAAGTATTCTATTTGATTATTTAAGGGAAATTGGCTTAATAGAAAAAGAAACAGAGTATCCTGATTGGCTTTATAGATATAATTTTAATGATGATATTATTCAAAGCAATAACATTGAGCAGGCTAAAGAACAAATAAAGCTTCAAAAAGAAATAATAGACAATGCTAGTAAAAAATTGCAACAAAACTTGCGTTACAAGTCAGTACTATATAATAATTCAGATGCTTTAGTAGAAGTTGTTTTTGAGATATTAGAATATATATTTAATATATCTTTAAAAGATTTTAAAGATGAAAAGAAAGAAGACTTTCTATTTGTTAAAGACGGCATAACTTTTATTGGTGAAATAAAAGGTGTAACATCCAATGTTAAATATGAGCATATTTCTCAATTGGAAGTGCATTATTCTAAGTATTTGGACAATTTACAAGAACTAAATAAAACTGAACAAATCAAAAAAATTCTAATAATGAATTATGAAAGAACCAAAGATATAACACTACGCGATGATATTAATAAAATGCAAATTGATTTAGCTATAAAGAATGAGACCTTAATTATTGATACAAAATCGTTACTAACGCTATATGAAATGGTATTACAAGGAAAAGTATCCAATTCCACCATAGTAAAATATATTGTAAATAATTCCGGGTTAATAGACATTAATAAGATTAATGATTAAATGATTAAGGTGATATTATGCATAGTAAGAAAAAAATGTTTAATTCTTTACAGGATATCTTGCGTTTCATTTTAGGACTAGAGCTAATAATATTTACAATTTATATCTTTCTAAAAACGGGGCAACTGATAATAAAAAATATTAAATATGTAAGTGATAATTATCCAGCTATTATGGTAGCACTTATTACCGGTTCATTAACATTTATTGGGGTGCCAGTAGGTAAATATTTTGAGAACAGATATAATATTAAAAATCAAATTAGAAATGAAAGACAAAGAATATATATAGAATTTCTAGATTGGTTAATAAAAAATGTCCTTTATGCAGAAATTAACGATAATAAAGATATAACTGAAGAATTAAGAAAACAACAAAAATACATGACAATTTATGCGTCTGATAACGTTTTAAAGGCTTGGTCTAACTTTAAAATGAGCGCTATGAACAGTGCTACAAAGAAAGGTACTTTGCCGAAAGAAGAATATACGAAATATTTTTTACAAAATGATGCTCCTAAGATAGAAGATTTAATTTTAGCTATCAGGAGGGAATTAGGATATAAAAATAAAAATATAAAACAATATGATATTCTACGCTTATACATAAATGATATAGACCAATATTTATAATAAATTATTATGTAAGATAAAAAATTGAATTCTTTTTAGTAAGCTGTATAGAAATATGCAGTTTTTTTAAGTTATAAATCTTTCTTTAAGTAAACAAATAAAAGAAAATCAAAAAAAAATTTTAAAAAGTTTGGGATTTTTGAAAAAAAACGATACCTATCCTTAACATATTATATATAGAGGGGTAAATAACAAAGAAAATGCCACTAAGTAAACCCGAAAAAAAACTCTAATCTTATCTTGACAAAGAGTGAGTAGGTTGGTACTATGGGAAAGAAAAGGAAGGTTTGAAATGTATAACTATATAACAGGAATTATAAAAGAAATCGGTACCAACTATGTTGTTATTGAAAATAATGGCATCGGATACCAAATTTACGTTGGTAACCCTTATGTTTATCGTGAAAATTTAGAGTACACAATCTATTTATATAACTATATAAGGGAAGATGAATATACTTTGTATGGCTTTAAAAAAAAGGAAGAAAAAAATCTTTTCTTAAGATTAATCAATGTTAAAGGCTTAGGACCAAAGATGGCTTTACCAATGGTTTCCACGGGCAATACGGCTGATGTTATTGAGGCTATTGAAAGAGAAAATCTGGTTTATTTAACGAAGTTTCCTAAAGTAGGGGATAAATTAGCTCGTCAAATCATTTTAGACTTAAAAGGCAAGTTAGCAGATCATCAAGACTTATTTGCTGTCAAAGACTTAGATGAACTTGTTAATGTCTTAGAATCTTTAGGCTATAAGAAAAATGATATTAAAGCTATTTTGCCAAATGTTGACGCTACTAAAGAATTAGAAAGTCAAATTAAGGAAGCATTAAAGCTATTAATGAGTAGGTAAGAAATGAAAATAGGGATTGATATAGATGATACTGTAATGAATACTTTAGAAGTAATCGATGCTGCGGCTCTTTACTATGATAAAGTTCATGTTAATAACGCTGGGATTCGTAACAATGATACCTATGATTTAAAAGAAAGATTTTATTGGAATAGTGATATCAAGAGAGATTTTTTTCGCTTTTTTCGGGATAATCAACTTTATTTAAAAGCTACTCCTAAAGGGGATGCTCTCTATTATTTAGATAAATTATATGAAAGCGGTTATGAAATCTACTTCTTAACAAGAAGAAGTGCTGAGGGTCCTTTTGACGTCTTAAATATAACTAAAAATGATTTAACCAAGAAAGGCTTTAAGTATCAAGATTGTTACATTAATTTATCTAAAAAAGGGGCTAAGTGCCAAGAAGTAGGAATTGATATTTTTATTGATGATTCTGTTGAACAGATAAGAGACGTTAATACCTATGGAATTAAAACGATTTTAATCGATACTTGGTATAACAAAGACTACGAAGGCCTAAGAGCAAAAAACTTTCAAGAAGTATATAAGATAATTAAAGGAGAATAATTTATGCAAGAGAGTATTTACAATGTAAACACTAAAGATAATGAATTTGATAAGAATATAAGACCCGAAACTTTAAGTGAATATGTTGGGCAAGAAGAAATCAAAGCTAACTTAAAAGTCTTTATTAAGGCTTGTATGATGAGAGATGAAGTACTTGACCATGTCCTTCTTTATGGGCCTCCTGGTTTAGGAAAAACCACTCTTGCTTATATAATTGCTAATGAGTTAGGTGTTAATATTAAAACGGCCTCCGGTCCTTCCATTGAAAAGCCTGGCGATTTGGCCGCTATTCTTTCTAATTTGGAAGAAGGCGACGTTTTGTTTATCGATGAAATTCACCGTATGCCAAGATTTATTGAAGAAATATTGTACCCGGCCATGGAAGACTTTGAACTAGATATTGTCGTTGGCCAAGATGGTAATACTAGAAATATTAAAATTGATTTACCACCCTTTACTTTAGTTGGCGCTACGACTAGAGCTGGTGACATTTCTAGTCCCTTAAGAGACCGCTTTGGCATTGTTGAAAAATTGAATTATTATACTGATGAAGAGCTAAAGGATATTATCATTCGTACTTCTAAAGTACTTCGTATGCCTATCAGTTCCGAAGCGGCTTTCGAACTAGCTAAAAGAAGTCGTAAAACACCCCGTATTGCCAATCGTCTCTTCAAAAGAGTTCGTGACTTCGCCTTAGTTGAAAACTATCCTGAAATCGATGTTGCTTTAACTAAGAAAGCTTTAAACCGCTTAAAGGTTGATGAATACGGCCTTGATTCCATCGATTTAGAATATTTAGATGCCTTAATTACCAAATATAACGGTGGTCCGGTTGGCGCTGGCACAATAGCAACTTCCATTGGTGAAGAAACAACGACGATTGAAGACGTCGTCGAACCATTTCTTTTACAAGAAGGTTTCATCAAAAGAACTCCAAGAGGACGGGTTGCTACGAAAAAAGCTTATGATCATTTACACATTGAAATGTTAAAAAAATAATAATAATTGGTCGAAAATAACGTAAAATAATTTACTTTAAGTACTGGTTTTGATATAATCATTATGAAAATAGGAGAGTTAGTGTGATGAATAATAACCAAAATGTATTAGAAAAATTAAAGAATTTAATTGAACCAGAATCAAGTATTTTAAGTGAACTTCACAATAAAAAGAATAAAAACGAAGAGATTGTAGCCAAGGCTAAGGCTAGTATTACCTCTAAAAATGAACGGATTACTAGCATAAAAAACGACATTGATACCTTAGCAACCGAAAAAAAGTTGTTAACTGATGCTTTTGCTTCTCTAAAAGATACTGATTTAAGTTTAATTACAAGTGTTTTAAAACTAAAAATTAATATTAAAGATGACTTAGATAAGTTGACTAATCAGTTACCTTTGCAAATTACTATTAGAGAAAACGACATTGCTGATTTAGAAAATGGTATTACTAAAGAAAATGAAAACCTTTCTAATGCAAATGCTGCAATTTCTAAGTTATGCCAAGAATTAGAAGATGCTTTAAAAAATCAAGCAGAATTAAGGTCGTTACTTGCCGCTGCTACTTCTAGTCAAGTAGAAAAAACGAGGGATGAAGTTATTAGTATTTTAAAGAAAGTTAATTTTGATGATAAAGAGGCTTATAAAACCGCTAAATTAATCTTATTCCCTGAAGATGAATTGGTTCCTTTCTTTAAAGATTATGAATTTGCTAGTCAAAAGACCAATGAGGAAACTTCTGATTTAGATACAAGTTCGAGCGACGTTGTTAACTTCGATGAACCTGCTAACTCTGATGACTTTGTTGATTTAGATAGTATTGTTTCTTTATTGAATAAAGAGACTGAAGATAACACTATTTCTCCGGGTTTAGAAAAAACTGAAGATGAAGTAAATAATGACCAAGAATCCAAGAAAGAAGAAGAAACTAGTACTTCTAAAGAAGAGGAGAAAGCATCAGAAGGAGAAAATCGTGATTTAATTTCTTTTGAGGAACAATTAGAGAATGAAACACCAATTTCTTTTGAAGAATTAAGAAGTCTTTTTGAAAATGATAAAGAAGACGTTCCAGCTAAGGATGTTGATACTTCGGCTACTTTAGAAGACCAAGAACCAGCAACTACAAAAAACCCAAAGATTTTAGAAGACCAAGTTGCGCCAATTGAAGATTCTGTTAATTTTAGAGAAGAAACTTTGCTGGCCTTAGGAAAAGCTAAAACCGATATCGACTTAATAAAGCCATTCGACACTAGCGCTTTTGATTGCCAAAAAATTTTAAATACTTTAAAAAATGAAGATATCGACTCAAATGACATTTCGTTAGTTATTTATCAAAATGGTCTTGATAATTATTTAGCTAATCTAAAGACTTTAACAGATAATGGCTATAAACCAAGTCCGATGGAATTACAAAAATTCGGTATATCTCTAAGTCTTATTGATAATGCTAAACTTCAAGAAAATCTACATATTCTAAATAATTATAAAGTAAGCCTTAAAAATTCAAATGGCAAGATTGTCTTTAAAGTTTTATGCCAAGAGCCTGAGGCTCTAAGACGTAACTTAGATTTAATTATTGAAGCTCGAGAAACTAATCTTTTAAATTGCAATGTTAATGCTTTAAGCCAAAATATTCCTTTAATTTTAGAAAGAATAAATTTCTGCAAAGAGTATAATATTCCATATACCGAAGAAAAAAATAATATATTGACTTATAATAGTTATATTTTTAGTCAAAAAGTTCTTGAGGAGTTAGTGGAAAAAGAAATTGATTTAACAAAATTAAATAAAAGCTTAACTAATGAGTTAGAAGGTAATATATCTAAAGAAGCCTTGGAAATTTTAGAACAAAATACTTTAGAAAATCCTAAATTAGAGTCAGCTAAGAAATTTGATGATTATTCCAAGATAGTTAATAAAATCGAAGCTCTTAGTGTTTCCAAAGAAAATGCCTATATCATCGATAATTTAGCTTTTTCAACTGAAAATACGAAACGTAATTTGATTACTTTGATAAATCATTTAGACAAAATAAATCCAAAAGACATTATTTTAGCAGGTTTATTTTATAATTCCCATAAGACTATGGAAGACTTTGCTAGAGTAGAAAAGGAGCTTTAGAAGATAATATGAATTTTTTAGAAAATTGTGGCTTTACTACTGAACAAATTAAAGAGTTAGAAGAAAATATTCCCAAGGCTCTTAAAAAATCCTTGATTGCAAATAATAATCTAGTAACAGCAAATCTATCTTACTTAAAAGATTTAGGAGTTACTAATACCTATGATATTTTCAAAACTTATTATGATATGTTCTTAATGGATAATAGTAAATTTATAGAAATATTTAATAAATATGAAGAACAAGATTTAATTGATAAATTACAAAAAAATATAGCGATTATAGAATACCTCTAAGTCGCTTTTTCTTTCCTTTCCTAAGAACCTTTGATATAATTGATACATGACATTGAAAAGAGTGATACTGTGGATTATTTACAAAATTTAAATGAACAACAATACAAAGCCGTTACTCATCTAGAAGGGCCATGCCTTGTCTTAGCTGGTGCCGGTTCCGGAAAAACCAGAGTTCTTACAACAAGAATAGCTTATCTTATTGATAATGGCATTCCTTCTTATAATATTTTGGCTATTACTTTTACTAATAAAGCCGCTAAAGAAATGAAAGAACGTATAAATAGTTTGGTTCCCGATAACGTTGCTTTTGTTGGCACCTTTCATTCCTTAGGAGTAAGAATTCTAAGAGAAAATTGCACTCTTTGTAATCTTTCTTCTAATTTTACTATTCTTGATAGTGATGATGTTTTAAGTCTAATTAAAAGAATTATGAAAGAGAAGGGAATTGACCCTAAGACTTTAGCGCCATCTTATGTTCGTAATCGGATTAGCTTTATTAAAAATGAAAACTTAAGCTCTAGAGAAATTGCAAATCTCTTTAATACCGAAATGGAAAAAGAGACTTTAGCTATTTATGAAACTTATCAAGAGTTAATTCATAAAAATAATTCTGTTGATTTTGATGACTTATTAGTCTTACCGGTAAAGTTATTTCAAGAACACCAAGACGTCTTAGAACATTATCAAGAAAAATTTAAATATATATTAGTTGATGAGTACCAGGATACCAATGAAGTTCAGTATCAGTTTAATAAGTTATTAGCTAAAAAATATCAAAATCTTTTTGTCGTTGGTGATGCTAACCAGTCAATTTATGGTTTCCGTAATGCTAACTTCCGTAATATTTTAAATTTTGAAAAGGATTATAAAAACTGTTTAGTTGTTACTTTAGAAGCTAATTATCGTAGCACCAATAATATTTTAGAATGTGCTAACTGTGTAATTAGAAACAACAAAGAAAGAAAAGAATTAAATTTAAAAGGCACTATCGGTGATGGCGTTAAGACTCAGTATATAACTGCTGAAAATGGTCGAGCTGAAGCCACTACTATTATTGATGAAATTAAAAAACTTTATAACGAAGGCTTTGACTATAAAGATATTGGGATTTTATATCGTACTAATGGTCAGTCAAGACTTTTAGAAGAAGTATTTTTAAAAGAAAATATTCCTTATAATGTCGTAGGAGCATATTACTTCTATCAAAGAAAAGAAATTAAGGATTTGTTAAGTTATTTAAAACTTATCTGTAATCAAAATGATGATATCGCCCTTAGAAGAGTTATTAATGAACCTAAAAGAGGTATTGGAGAAAAAGCCGTTGAAAACTTGAGCCTCCTAGCTAAAGAGAATAATACTAGTATGTTTAATGCCCTTACTAAGGGCAAGGAACTAGCATTTAAAGAATTGATACTTGATATGGTAAGGGCCATGGATAGCTTGTCTTTAACCGAATTGATTGACTACGTTATTGACCACAGTGGTATGCGAGCTAGTCTTACTGCTGAGAAGTCCTTAGAAAATGATTTAAGAATTGAAAACTTAGAGGAATTTAAATCAGTAACTGCTTCCTTTGAAGAACGAACTGGTTCTGTTAATTTAAATGATTTTTTAGAAGAAATATCCTTAGTTGCTGATATGTCAGAACATAAAGAAGAAAAAGATGCTGTAACCTTAATGACTATTCATAGTGCTAAAGGTTTAGAATTTGATTGTGTCTTTCTTTGCGGTTTAGAAGAAGGTATTTTCCCTCATCAAAACGCTTTTGAAAGTGAAAGTGAAATCGAGGAGGAACGCCGTCTTTGCTACGTGGGAATAACAAGAGCTCGTAAGCGGTTATTCTTAACTAATGCCAAAAGACGTATTCTCTATGGTCGTGAACAGATAAATCCAGCTTCAAGATTTATTAGAGAAATTGACCCCCAACTTTTAGACATTAAAGTAATTAAACCGGCAACTAGCTTTACCGCTAGCGGTTATGGTACTTCTAAGGATAAAAGTGTTTTCTATAACGATTCAGTTGATAACTTCTTCCAGGTTGGTAGTCATATAATGCACTCCTTGTTTGGTCGAGGAACAATTGTTGCAATGGATAATACTTTTTATACTGTGGCTTTTAGTAGCAGGTTCGGAATTAAAAAGATTATGAAGAATTTTAAGGGGATAAGAAAGGTAGATTAATATGGAATTAGTAATAATGGCTGCCGGAATGGGTTCAAGATTCGGCGGTTTAAAACAAATTGAACCAATGGGACCTAATGGCGAATTTATCATCGACTATTCGATTTATGACGCTATCAAAGCCGGTTTCGATAAAGTTGTTTTCATTATTAAAAGAGAAAATGCTGAGATTTTTAAAGAAACTATTGGTAAGAGAGTAGAAGGTAAAATTGCTGTTACATATGTATATCAAGATATGGATAACATTCCCAAAGCTTACTTAGATAATGAAAGAATTAAACCTTGGGGAACCGCTCATGCAATTTATTGCTGTAAAGATGTTGTTAAAGGAAACTTTGCTATCATTAATGCCGATGACTTTTATGGCTCTGATGCCTATTTAAAAGCCGCAAGTTTTTTGAAAAATGGTGCTACTAACCATAATTTTGGGATGGTTGGCTACCAAGTAAAAAACACTTTAACTTCAAATGGTTCTGTTAAGAGAGGTGTTTGTTCTTCTAAGAGTGATTATCTAACGAACTTAATTGAATCTAAAGTTGAAGAAACTAATGGTGTAATCACTGCTAGTCCTTTAGATGGCAAACCATCCTTTAACGTAACTGATGATACCCTTGTCTCTATGAATATGTTCTTATTTACTAAAGATATTTTTGATATTCTAGATAAAGATATTTTAGAATATTTTAAGAAACATGAAGATAACTTATTAGAAGGTGAATTTTTAATACCTGATGTTATTACCGATCATTTAGCTAAAAAAGATATTACTGTTAAAGTCTTAAATACTTCTAGTATTTGGTATGGGGTAACTTATAAAGAAGATGCCGCCTTAGTTCGTAAAGCTTTAAAGGATTTAGTAGATAAGGGTGAGTATCCTAACGACTTATGGAATTAATATTACTTTGAGTAATATTTTTCTTTTGCTTTTCTAAAAGTTATTATATAATTATAGTAGAAAGGTAGTGTGTATATGGAATCTTATATAAAAATGTGGACTAACTATTTTAATTTTAAGGATAGAACAACTAGAAAAGACTATTGGTTGACAGTAGTTATTAATATTCTTATTGGTGCTATCATTAGCTTTATTAGTGGTTTCGTAATAAAAGTTACTGGTTATCATATTTTTGATTATATAATGCTTATTTATTATCTATTAACTTTTATTCCTGTTTTAGCTCAAAGCGTTAGAAGAATGCATGATGTTAATAAGTCGGGTTGGTACTTGTTAATGTCTTTAATTCCTGTTGTTGGCTGGATCCTTGTTTTAATCCAAGAATGTAGTCCTAGTGTTGACATTAATAATAACTATGGTACTAAACTTTAAGAACTTTAATAGTTCTTTTTTGTTTTTAGGTAGAACTTTTAGTCATGGAGAATTTTTTATAATTGCTTATAAAACTTGTCGTTTTTAAGCAAAAATCTTCCTTGTTATGATTGTAATATTTCCTAAATTATAGTATAGTGGATATTATGTTTGGGGGATTATTCCAGATGAGAAGTAATTTATATATAAAAAAAGATATTGATAACAAAGATGGCCTTATTTCCTTAGAATATATAGACCAATTTTGGCATCTTTTAGAGTCAATAGAAAGTACCAGCTATCAAGTTGTTTGCCAAGATAGTAAAAGAGAGTATGATAGTCTAGAAGCTTTAGAGCAAGATTTCATTAGTCTTGAAAGTTTTTTAAAGCAATCAAATCCAGTAGGTCTCCAATTTATAAGAACTGAAGCCATTATTGATAATGATGGGGAAATTGACCGTAAATATACTTATTTAAATGGCTATAACGAGTATATAGCACTTTATGCCTACTTAGGAATAACCCTAGCTTATCAAGTAAATCCTTATTTCGATGGTTATAATCTTTATGATAATACTTCTTATCATCAGTATACAATTATTCCGGCTTTTTATATTAAAGATGGTAATTATTCTTTAAGTGGAGAAACCTGTTATTTAGAAAAAGATACGACCTATGATGAGATTATTAAGCAAGAACGCCCAAGAGTAAAGAGAAGACTAGTCTTAAAACAAGATTAGTCTTTTATTGACAAAACATTTGAGTATAAAGATTTATCTTTTTCGGTAGAAGCCAGTTTAATCTTTTTTGAAGGCTATATTGATACTAAATTGTTAACCAAAGTTTGTAGATATATGATAGAATATATGCATATGAGTTTTATTGTTGATAAATTTATTTTAAATTAGTATCAGGCTATTATTAATTATAATAAAATCAGGCTTGATGTACTGATTGTTTTGTCATATGCAAAATAATTAAAGGTAATAACTTATTCAGTACGTGAAAAGTGAGCATATATAATTGAAGAAAGAATTTTTAATAGTAATGAAAATTAAAAAATAATGTGAGGTATAAAAATGAGCAGTGATAAAAAAAAGATGACCTTAGAAGAAGAGTTCAAGGGGTATTTTAATTATTCAGAAGAAGAATATAATAGGATATGGAAAGATGCTATAATAGTTTTAGATACGAATATTCTTCTGAATTTTTATAGATATTCAGTAAATACAAGAAACGATATTTTTTCTACGCTATCAAGCATATCGAAAAGGCTTTGGATGCCTTATTGGGTTACTAAAGAATATTTAAAAAATAGGTATACGGTTGTTACCGAAAATGCTACTGATTATGATAAACTTATTAATAAAATAAGCAAGAATATTGAAGATTGCTTGAATGAAATTCATCAAAAAAAATCAGATAATTTGAATTGTAAAGAAAAAGTAGAAAAAATTTTAGAAAAATCAAAGTCAAGCGTCGTTAAAATTTTACAAGATGAGAAGAAGTCAAAGAAAGAAGGTATTAATAATCCCCAGAAAAATAATATTATTGACGAAAAAATTTTGGAATTATTTAATAATTCGTATGGCAGTGCCTTTAGTGATGAAGAATACAGAAAAATTAGGGAGGAAGGCATTAGAAGAATTAATAACCAAATTCCGCCTGGATATGCAGGTAAGGATAAAAAGAAAGATGAAAATGGGGACTACTATATATTTTATTCTATGATAAATAAATCAAAGGAGACAAAAAAAGATATAATTTTTATTACGGACGATGTAAAAGAGGATTGGTTTAATTACTGTGATGGCGAAAAAAAAGGAGGGCGTTGCGAATTACTAAACGAATTTTATAAAGAAACTGGTAGATTGATGTTAATTTATTCAATGGATGGATTTGTTAGTGCGTATAGTAAACATTATTCAAGTAGTAAATATAAGGAATCAACTATAAAAGAATTGCAACATGTTAGCCGAGTTTATCAGAATCGAGATATGATTGATGATTTTAAACGTGTACATTATTTTTCAAACTTTCGCGACTTAAATAATTTTGATTATGGAAAATTTAAAAATTATTTTCTTTATCTAGAATATTTTGAAAAAATATATTCAACTGACAATGTGGAAAAAAGGTATGCATTAGCCATGAGTTTCTTGGAAATATTAGAAACCGACAAAGAAATACTCAAATTTATGGATGAAGATGATAATTTGTATTTATTGATTGATGGATTAAGAGAAAAATTAATGAATTATAATTTTAAAGTTGATAATAAAAATAATCTAATGGTTACTATTTTAGCAAAAAGAATAATTAATTGCATAAAAAATCATTCAAATATTTTAGGTAAAGAAGAGTAGCTTGAATAACATCCTGCTAATTATTATATGAAGATAGGAGCATTCAGAACTTATTTTAAATTATTTATTAGAAATAAAACGTGGCAAAATTTATCAGCGAAAAAAATCTGATATAATATTTAAGCAGAAAATAGCGTAAAGTTCAATTAACTTTACGCTATTTTCTATTCTGCACCTTTATGAAATAAGACTACATATACAGTTTTAAATAATATTTTAATATCCATCTTAAGACTAGCATGATTAGAATAATATTCTTCTAATTTTAATCTTTCTTCAAAAGTAGTATTACTTCTACCATTGACTTGCCAATATCCAGTTAATCCTGGTTTAGTCTTAAGAATAGTATCGTAATAAATACCCATATCTTCTTTTTCTCTAGGTAAATATGGTCTATTACCTATTAAAGACATATCTCCTTTTAATACATTTATAAGTTGAGGTAATTCATCTAAAGAAGTTTTTCTTAAAATTTTACCCATCTTAGTAATTCTAGGGTCATTCTTTAACTTTTTGTTTAACTTATACTCCTTTTTAGCTTCTTTATCGTTTTTTAATAATTCTTCTAATACTTTATCAGCATCTACTACCATACTTCTAAATTTATAGAATTTAAATGTTTTTCCATTCTTACCGATTCTATCTTGACTAAAGAAGATTGATTCATAATCCTTATTTAAGATATAAGATATTTTAACAATAAGCGCTATCGGTAATAAGAATATACACCCTATTAAGGATAATACTATATCAAATAATCTTTTAACTCCTAGATAAATATACTTCTTGATATGCAAAGATTGTGTCTCTTCTAATGTTACTTCACTATTCATATTAACACTCCCCAAACTACAACTAATAAACTTAAAGCACAATAATTGTACCATAGAAATAGTATCTTGGGTATATCCTTTTTATGGAAAAGTGCAATATTTTCTTTGACTATCGTATTATTAAAGCTTATAATAGCCTTTGTAAAGGTTTGACGAGGTTTCTAACTTGTGGATAGATGTTTAAAATTAAGAATAAAACATCGTTTGGGTGAAAATAAAATATTACATTTTAATTAGGAGGTTATTAAATGAAAAAATGGGTTGATTTGGCAACACTAAAAACAAAAAATTATATATGTGGCTATTGTGGAAGTGATATAGCTTCAAATGATGGATATATGATGTATGATTCGGCAAGTGGACTCCAAGGACCAGAATATATTTATATATGCCATAAGTGTAAAAAGCCAACTTATTTTGACTATTTTGAGCAAACGCCAGGTGTTGCCTTTGGTAAAAATTTTGATAAGTCAATATTTAAAGATGAAAACGTTTTTAGTTTATACGAAGAAGCTAGAAAATGTATGTCAATAAATGCTTATACATCAGTTGGTATGTGCTGTCGAAAATTACTTATGCATATCGCTGTTGATTGCGGTTCTAAAGAAGGATTAAAGTTTGTAGAATATGTAGATTATTTAAATGATAATAATTATATACCAGCAAAATGTAAGGTTTGGGTGGATGCAATAAGAAGTAAAGGCAATGAAGCAAATCATAAAATTACGGTACTCAATAAGCAAGAAGCAGAACAGTTAATTAGATTTATTGGAATGATAATATCGGTAATATATGAAATGCCATATCAGTCAGAAATATATAATGGTGATACTTATGCCAAAGAATAGTTGGAATATATCTCGATATATAATTTCATTAAGTTTTGTTATTCTTGCATTATTAATGATTTTTAGTAATTGGTTTCAAGAAAGAATAAATTCTAGAGTTATCGTATTACTTATAATAGCATATACTCCTTGGCTGTCAAAATATATTAAAAGTTTTGAGGGGTTTGGCGTCAAAGCTGAATTAATTAATGAGGAACAGAAAAAAGAAATAGATGCCAAAGTTAAGGATATAAAAGAAACAAAGTTAGATAAGAAAAAAATTGTTGCCAATGACGTTGAAATTGATAAAACTAAACCAATAGGTAGCAAAAAAAATCCATTCATTATTGAAAGTTTAGTTACTATTGAAAATATTGATGATCCAGTGCAAAAATTGGTGTTGATTAAATATGAAATGGAAAAAAAATTAAGACTAATATGTAGAATTAATAATATCAATACCAGAAATCTTACGATTAGAAGAATGGTAGATGTATTAAAAAATGATAATATACTAGAAACAGAGATTTGTGATTTGATTATAGATATTCTTCCACTTTTAAATAATATCATGCATTCAAATATGGATTATCTGAATAAGAAAGATTATGATTTAATTATAAAAGCTGGGAAAATAATTATTAAATATTTGGAAATAAAGTCAAAAGCACCTAATAAATATTGGATTGCGTAAGTTGAAATTTTTATAAAGCATTTCTTATAGCAACTACTTAGTATATGTGGTAATATATTAATAGCTATAAGAAATGTTTATATTTTTAACTAATTATTTATTTTTTGCTTTGAATTTATCTAAATAATTAGTATAATATTAAAAGCTTTATTAAGTTTATTGTTAATTTTATATTTTTAAGTAAAGGAAGTAGATGTATGGAAAATAATGAAGAACCTATAAGAATAGCACAAATAATAGGTAAATGGCTTGGTGGTGGAGTAGAAGCTGTAGTTATGAACTATTATCACCATATCGATAGAACTAAAATTCAATTTGATTTTATTTGTGATAATGACTCTACTAATATTCCATATAAAGAAATAGAAGAGTTAGGAGGAAAAGTAATATTAATACCACCTTATCAAAAGGTATTTAAATACCATAAAGAACTGAAAAAAGTATTAAAGGATGGTAATTATAAAATAGTTCATTCTCATATTAATACTTTATCAGTATTTAGTTTGTTTGCCGCAAAATGTGCTGGCGTACCAGTTAGAATAGCCCATAGTCATAGTACAACTAATAAAAAAGAATGGAAAAAGAATATTATAAAAGTTACATTAAGGCCTTTTATTAAGATGGTTGCTACTGGTTATATGGCTTGTACAGAACATGCTGGCCGCTGGATGTTTGGAGACAAAGCGTTTGATACTGGGAAAGTTTATATATTAAACAATGCCATTGATTTAGATAAATTTAAATATGATGAAAAGATTCGAAAAAAATTACGAAAAGAATTAAAAATATCAGATAATACAGTAGTTATCGGCCATATCGGGAGATTCGTTACTCAAAAAAATCATACACAATTGATTGATATATTTAATGAATATCATAAAAATAATAATAACTCCGTTCTGATGTTAATAGGGCAAGGTCCGTTAATGGGGACAATGAAAGAAAAAGTTAATAGTTTAGATTTAGACGATTGTGTGATGTTTTTAGGGCAAAAAGATACCGTTAACGAATATTATAATGCTATGGATTTATTTTTGTTTCCTTCTCTGTACGAGGGATTAGGAATGGTTGTTGTAGAAGCTCAAGTTGCTGGGCTTCCTTGTGTAGTTAGTGATGAAGTACCTAAAATTGCAAAAATAACCGATAGAATAACCTTTATGAATTTGAATAATTCTTCGGAAATATGGTTAAAAGGAATAATAAAACTTTTAAAGAGAAGTGACAGAAAAAATGTAAAGTTTAAGAACGAAATAACAAATTATGATATTAATGAAGAGACTAAACAATTCGAACAAAAATATTTAAATTTAAATGAAAGAAATGTGAAAAATAATGAAAAAAAATAAGGTAAAGAATGGATTTTTATTTAATTTATTGTTAATTACTGTATTTTTTAATATTTGGTTTCCAAAAGCAGGTGTTAAATTAGCTGGTATACCATTAACAGTAGGAAATGTTTTTTTCGCAATAACTTTTTTATTTTGGATTTTAAAAAAAGCCGTGAATGGACGGATAATAATTAATAAAATCAGTTATGTGATTTTTGCTCTAATGATATATTCTTTTATTAAATTTATGCTCATCGGAAATTTTACGAATAATATTGGGTATATAATTCCGCTAGTAGTATATCCATTAATATTTATAATTGCGTATGATATTATAGATACAAAAGAAAAATTAGAAAAAATAATAAAAGTAATCTGCTTTGGGTTCTTTTTTACGAGTATTTATGCATTATTGCAATATATTTTTGGAATAGAAAAAATTTGTATTCCTGGGTTAACAGTTAATTTAAGCGATTATATTACTTACGGTTCAAAGTGGTATTTGCAAAAGAATAATAATAATAGTTCTGGAATAGGTACTAAGATAATTAGTACATTTCAAAACGGAAATTTATACGGAGTAAATACATTAATTATTTATCCGATTGTATATAATTTTTTTAAAAAAGAAAATAAGAATTTTTTAATGTATTTTTCATTAGCACTATTTGTAATTTGTGTTTTCCTATCGCTATCAAGGTCATGCTGGTTAGGCATAGTTTTATTTATGTTATTTGGAATATTTTTAGAAAGTGAAAAAAATAAAAATAGTTTATATAGGAAAGTCATAATTATTTTAATGTGTCTAATTTTGGTTTGTGTATCCTTCAAATATTTTCCTTCAATAGCAGCAAGATTTAGTTCAATGGACAAATCAAGTATAATTTCTATGAGCGGAAGGACTGATGGATTACATGATGTTTTAAATAGTTTTTCTGAATATAAACACATTTTTATTTGGATAATTGGTTCAAATGGATTTATAGAAAACGCTGGTTTGGCTTATGAAATGACGCCATTAGCTATATTGGTTCAAATAGGTGTTATAGGTATAATATTATTTTATGGTATATTGTATAAAGTATGGCGATACATGGCCAAAAAAAAGTGGCTACAAAATGCAGTTAAATTGTCAATATTCATATGGACAGTAGTGGGATGTATTGAGGGGGCTTTTTGGCTTCCACCAACTGCTTTAAATATATTTTTAATATTAACATTAGGTTTAATAGACCAAAAAACAATGTGTTTAGGAAAAGGAGAATAACAATATGGAGAAAATCGCAGTAATAACTTCTGGCTTTTTACCTGTTCCAGCTACCAAAGGCGGTGCAGTTGAGAATTTAATTGTAAATTTATTAAGAGAAAACGAAAAAAAACATAAGGTTGAATTTAACATAATTTCAATTTATGATTATAAAGCTTATAATGAATCTAAGAAATATAGCAATGCCAAATTTAATTTTATAAAGGTAAATCTAATTGTAAAATTAATCGATAATATTACATTTTTAGTCGCAAAAAAAATATTAAAAAAGAAAAATAGTCAAAGTTACAGGTATATATTTCAAAGACTATTCTTCTTAAATAAGTGCAGTAGAATATTAAAAGAAAACAATTTTGATAAAATAATTCTAGAAAATCATCCAACCCAATATTTAGCATTAAAATGGCGTAAAAATTACTTGAAATATAATGGGAGATATTACTATCACTGTCATAATGAATTTCCCGGAACATATGGCTGTATTGAGATAATAAGAAACACTCAAAAAATAATATGTGTTAGCAACTATATTGCAAAATGTGTTTCAGAGTTAACGAATATGAACAAAGAAAAATTTGAAATTTTAAGAAATTGTATAGATACCAATAGATTTTCAAATAATTTGTCACCTGCTGAAAAGAAAAGATTAAGAGAACAATATAGCATTAGAGAAAATGAAAAAGTATTGTTATTTACTGGCAGAATTGCGCCTGAAAAGGGAGTTAAGGAGCTATTAGAATCTTTAAAACTTGTAAAAAGCCAAAATTACAAACTACTAATACTAGGATCAGCATTAAACGAACTTAAAGCTAAAACTGAATACCAAGAGCAAATTGAAAATATTGTTGAAACGATTTCGAATAAAGTTATTTTTACTGGATTTATAAAATATGAAGAAATTAATAAATTTTATTCAATCGCCGATATTGCTGTATTGCCATCGATTTGGGATGATCCAGCGCCATTAACAGTTATAGAGTCTTTAGTTAGTGGTCTTCCAATTATAACTACTGAATCTGGAGGAATACCAGAATATGCAATTAATGGTTCCGCAATTATTGTGAAAAGAAATAAAAATCTTGTAAAAGAATTAAGCAAAAGTATTGATTTTTTATTAAATAATGAAAAAGAATTGAGAGAAATGTCCAATATTGCTAAAAAAGTATCTAAAGATTTAAATTTAGATAATTACTATAATAACTTTATTGATATTTTAAAGGAAGGATAATTATATGGATAATATAACTTTAATAATGGGAAGTGTTTTTCCTGTTCCGGCTGTAAAAGGCGGTGCTGTAGAAAATTTAGTTGAAAATATAGTAAAAGCCCAAGAAAAAGAAAAGAGAGTAAACTTAAACATAATTTGTGCGTTTGATTCTAATGCTGAAAAAATTGCAAATGAGAAATTTAAAAATTCAAACTTCTATTATATTAAAGTTAATAAAATAAGTAAAATAGTTGATAAGTTAATTTCATTATTAGCTACCAAAATATTTCACAAGAAAAATGTTATGGCATATAGTTACATATTTCAAAGATTAGAGTACTATAGAAAAATATCCGTTTTATTGAAAAAAAAAGATTTTGGAAAGCTTATTTTAGAGAATAGTACTGGACTTTATTTGACTTTAAAATGGAAGAAAAATTATATAAAATATAAAGGAAGATATTATTATCATTGTCATAACAAAGTAAATATGGATTTCGGATGCTTAAATATTATAAAAAACACTAAACGATTTATTTCGGTTAGTGATTATATGAGTAATGATTTACAGAAATTTTCTGATAAAATTAGAGGCAATAGTTTTGTTACTTTAAAAAATATAATTGATTATGAAAAATTTACTAAGGAAATTACACAAGATGAAATAGATGAAATCAAAAGCAAATATGGTATCAATAAAAGTTCAAAAATAATTATTTTTGTTGGTAGATTGACAGAAGAAAAGGGAATTAAACAATTATTAATGGCAATTAATAATTTGAACTATAAAGACTTTAAATTATTAATTGTAGGAAGTTATTTTTTTAACACAAAAGTAAAAAGTGATTTTGAACAAGAACTTGAAAGATTGGTAACGATAAATAAAGAAAAAATAATATTTACTGGTTATATTAATTATAACGAAATATATAAACTATACAAACTTTCTGATTTAGCAATATTACCATCGATGTGGGATGAACCAGCTGGTTTAACGATACAGGAGGCTGAAGCTTGTGGGCTACCTGTTATCACGACAAATTCTGGTGGAATACCTGAGTACATTGTTGAAGGATCTTCAATAATTATAAATCGTGATGAAAATATTGTGAAGAATTTAACAGCGGAAATTGACCGATTACTTATTGATGAAAAAAAATTAAAGAAAATGTCAAATAAATCATTAGAAATAATTGAAGATTTAGATATTTGCAGATATTATAACAATTTAATAAAGATTGTGGAGGAATAATATGGATTTTTTAACTATAACGTGCCATAGCGCCTACAATTATGGCGCAGTGTTACAAACGTACGGTTTATATAAATATTTGAAAGAGTGTGGACTAGAAGGAAAAATTATTAATTATCAGCCAAATTATTTTAATAAGCCAAAAACCAAAAATATGTTTAAAAAAATTATACGCCCAGTAATAAGGTTTCCTGATTTTAGAAAAGGAAAAAAGGTATTCGGAAAATTTATAGAAGACAATGTAAGTTTAACTTCAATAATGAGAAATATGAAAGATTTGGAAAATAAGCTCGAACCTGCAAAAGTTTACATAACTGGTAGCGATCAAGTATGGAACTGTTCTGAAGGCGAAGTTGGTAATGACGATGCATTTTTTCTTAGTTTTGTCAGTAAACAAACATGTAGTAAAAAAGTATCATACGCAGCGAGTATTGCTTTAAATAAATTACCAGATGAACAAAAAGATAGATATAAAAAATTATTAGGTAATTTTGATTATATATCAGTAAGGGAAGAAACTGGAGTTAATATAATAAAAGAGCTAGGAATTAATAATGTTGTGCAAGTATTAGACCCTGTATATTTACTAAATCAAAAAGATTGGATAGATTTACTAAATCATAGTAAATTAGCTAATAAATTAAAACAGGAAAAATATATTCTTGTGTATGGATTTTTACAGCAAAAAAATGTTTATGAATATGCCCAAAGATTAGCTCAAAAAACTAAATGTAAAATTTATAATGTTAATACATTAATTGAGGATTTTAAACTTAAGACAGATAAATATTTTTGGAATGTGACTCCGGAGGACTTTCTTGCATTAATATATTATGCTGATTCAGTTGTTACTAACTCATTTCATGGATTATCGTTTTCGATTATATTTAAAAAAAATTTCCATTTATTTGGCAAAAATGGTAATTCAAGTTCAAGAATGTTTGATATGGTTAGTTCTATAGGATTAGCTAATAGAATTGTAAAAGATGATAAATTATTGGATGGCGACATTGATTACGCTAATGCTGATAAAATTTTAAAAATTAAAATAAAAAAATCAAAGGATTTTTTAGAACAAGTGTTTCATAAAAGTGAGGAAGAATAAAAATGGAAAAGAAAAAAAGGCTTTTATTAAACACAATAATAATAGGAGTAGGAAAATTCAGCGGCCAAATAATAGTGTTCTTAATGTTGCCATTATATACATCGCACTTATCAACCGCTGAATACGGAACATATGATTCGCTAATTGCAATCGCTACATTTTTAACACCTTTTATTACAATGCTATTTGAAGAATCAATGTTTCGATATTTAATCGAATATAGAAATAGTGAAAAAAAATCAAAAATTATTTCAAATACTTTAATTTTTTGCATATTAAATTTAATATGTTTTTGCTTAATATATTTTATATTTTGTTCTTTTATCAATTTTGAATATAAAGGGTATTTTATAATATATATAATTTTCAATGTTCTATATTCAATTTCTAATGCGATTGCAAGGGGATTGGGAAAAATAAAGGAATATTCTATATCGAATTTTATTGCAAATGTACTTACTGTAATATTTAACCTAATATCCATACTAATATTAAAATTAGGAGTTCCAGGTTTATTTATATCATATTCGTTTGGAATCTTTTTTGCAATAATGTTTGTTGCAATAAAATTAAATATAAAGTCATATTTTTCTATAAAGAATATAGACAGAAAATTGTTTTGGAATATGTTTAAATATTCGCTACCACTTGTTCCAAATAGTATTTCTTGGAGTATCATAAATGTATCAGATAGAGTAATGCTAACGCATATGTGTTCTTCAAGCTTAAATGGGATTTATTCAGTAGCAAATAAGTTTCCACAAGCAATGGGGAGTGTTTATAATTTTTTCTCAATTGCTTGGAAGGAATCAGCTTCTATTGAACTGGGAGATAATAAATATTATACAGAAATCTTTGAAAAAATAATAAAATTATTGTTGATTATTGCTACACTAATTTTACTATTTTTGCCATGGGTATACCGGATTTTTGTAGGTGACTCATTTTTAGATTCATTTTACTATGTTCCGATATTGTTAATAGCAATGGTATTTTCAAATATTTCAGAATTCTATAGTGGAATTTTAATTGCGTATAAAAACACAAAATTAATAGGTATTACAACGATTTGTTCAGCAATAATTAACATAATTATAAATTTAGTCTTAATGAGAAAATATGGAATATTAGCAGCTTCAATATCAACGCTGATTTCCACAACTTTTATATGTATAATAAGAAAAAATATAATAAAAAAGTATGTAGAAATGAATACTAGATATTTTAAAATATGTATATATTTTTGCTTGCTTTTGGTTTCTATAGGAACATATTATTTGGATAATTGCTTAGTTAGAATAATTATTGATATAGTTTATTGCGTCGTTTTAATCTTTTTAAATAAAACGTTTGTAAGAAACTGTGTTGATTTTATAAAAAAGAAGGAGATGAAAAAAAATGAGCAACGTTAAGACAAGTATATTTCAAAAAAAATCGGAATGTTGTGGCTGTGGTGCTTGCGCAAATATCTGTCCAAGAAAGGCAATAGAATTATGCGAGGACGAGTATGGTTATATATATCCTAAAGTTAACAAAGATAAATGCATTGGCTGCAATTTATGTGAAAAGGTTTGTCTATATAAGCAAGAAAATGAATTGCTTAAAAATAAGGTGTGCTTTGCAGCTGTTTCAAAAGATGATAATGTGTGTTTAAATTCTGCTTCTGGAGGAATATTTTATACAGTTGCAGCAAAATGCTTAGAAAACAATTTTATATGTTATGGATGTGAAATGCATTTTGCGAATTCTAAGGTAATTGTAAAGCATTCAAGAGTTGATAATTTACAAGATTTAAAAAAATTGCAGGGTTCAAAATATGTTCAAAGTGACATTTCGGAAACTTTTAATGACGTAAAGAAAGATTTGATTAATGGTAAAAAAGTCTTATTTTCTGGTACACCATGTCAAGTTTCTTCATTAAAAAACTACTTGAAGGTGTTAAAGATAAGCAACATTAATAATCTTTACACTATTGACTTAATTTGCCATGGCATTCCTTCACAAGCCATGTTCAATGATTATATAAAAAGTATTTACAATGGTTTTGAAAAAAAAGATTTTAAATTTAGAGATAAATCTAAAGGTTGGGAACATTTAGGAAAGATTTTTTTAGAAAAAAACAATAAAATTATTGAAAAGAAAATATATCCAAAATTATCATCTTATTATGCATTATTTTTGAACGAAGAGATTTTTAGAGAATCCTGTTATAATTGTAAATTTTCTAATAAAGATAGAGTTGGTGACATTACATTAGGAGACTATTGGGGAATTGAAAATATATATCCTCAACTTCTAAAAAATAATAAAGATTTTTCGAAAAAAAAAGGCATTTCTTGTTTGATTTTAAACTCTGATAAAGGGTATGAATTATTGGAGTTAGTAAAAGAGTGTGTTTGTGTATATAAAACTCCTTACGAAAACATAATTAAATTTAATCAAAATTTAGTTAAGTCTAGTCAAAAAGGGAAAAATAGAAATTTAATTCTAAAAATTTATAAGAAAAATAGGAATTTTAGCGACATAAATAAATGGTACAAGAAAAGCTTAGGATTTAAATATTATGCATACAAATTATGGTATATATTACCTTCTAAAATAAAGAAAATTATCAAAAATGCCTAATTATAAGTAGTTGCTTGAAAAATGCAAGAAAATATTTCAAATTCTTAAACTATCGTTTTATTCAAAATTATGTTTTTAAATATAAGTGACGGTTTATGAAACAAAGTTTTAATAGGTCATAGAAATATGGCTTTTTAAAGTCTTTAATAAAATATTAATCCGTGATAAGATAAGTCTATATGAGTTTTATGTATTGGTATTAAATATGAAAAAAGTAGTAAAAGTAATGGAGCATATTCTATTGAGTTGTATAATTTTCTTTAATTATACAGAAGTTTCAGCAACTGCTGGTAAACTAAGAAGCAGTAGTATAATTACATGTAACGGAGTTATATATGGCCAACATGGTGATGGTCATTGGCATAAAGCCGTTCGTCATAAAAGTGGATATTATCCATCTGGAAGTCCAGTAACACCACCTTGTCTAAAAAACAATAATAGTTCATCATCAAAAAATAATAATTCCACTAGTAATTCTTCATCTAATATGAAAGTAGAAGAGAGTGTTAATCTAAATATAAAGAGTATTCTAATAAATAATGAATCTATAGATAATATTAAAGATATTATGGATTATACTACCTATGAAGAAAATATTAATTTAGAAGTAACACCAGAAGATGAAGAAGCTACTGTTAAAATTAATGGTAATCTTAAAGACTTAGAAATAAACAAAGTAAGAGAAATTAAAATAACTATTACTAATTCTAAGAAAGTAAAAGACTATATACTAAATATTACTAGAAGAGTTAATTTAGAAAATTATATATTAGACTTATCTCTTAATGATAAAGATATTATCTTAGATAAAGAAGACTTAACAACTACTGTAGACGATAAAAATATAAACTTTAATATTAATAACCTAGAAGGAGTAACTTTTAAAGTTTATAAAGATGAAAAAGAACTAATAGATAATAAAGATACTATAGATAAAGATACTACTTATAGAGTAGTATTAAGTACCGATGATAGTCAAACCAAAACTTATAATCTTAATATCAAGTATCAAGCACCAGAAATAAATACTTCAAAAGAAGAAAATTCTGATAATGAAGTGAATATTAACAAGTTAAATAAAGAGACATCAAATAACGAAGATAGTAGTAGCTTAGGAACAGGTATTCTTACCATAGGAGGCTTAGGAGCTTTAGGTTACTACCTAGTTAAAAAGAAAAAATAAATAAGTATTAAAGTTATTATCTCATCTTATGTTATAATAAAATAAGAATTATTATTAGTGAAGGAAGTGTTAATATGTCTAATAGAAATTTTTATAGAGTAGTAATATCAAACGATTTTTTAGGTATTAGTAAAGAAATAAGTGCCTCAAGTAGATACGAACTAGATAGAAGAGTTGCAAATCAAAAAAGAATATGGCAAGAAAGAGTTAACCGAGAGCTAGTCAAACAAAATAAAGACCAAATGAAAAGGAAAGCCGAACGTATGACTCTTAATGACCAGCAAGTAATGAAAGCGTATGAATCTCTCATAAAGGATGTTTCTTCCCAAACGCCTAAAGATTACTATGATTCATTACTAAGAAATGATGGATATAAACCTTTTACTACCGGATTAATAGAGCCAGAATTGAGTAAAATTTACATAGAATTACAAGTCCCAAATCCAAGTTTTTTAGAAAAAATATTTAAAAGCAAGTTAGAAAAAAGATTAGCTAAAGTAAAAGAAGCCAATGAATTGTATGACCAAAGAAAAAATAATTATAATACAGAATTAGAAAAGCAAAGAAAACAATACGAACAAGAAAAAACTGAATTTATAGAAGAACAAAATAAACATAATGATATTGTTAACACTAATAGAACTAAATATGAAAATGGTGATATTGAAGAGATAGAAAAATATTTCTCTTTTGTACTTGATAGTAGTATATATCCTCAAGAATTTATTAAAGACTTCGAATTACAATATATTAAAGAAAATAGAATTTTAGTTGTATCTTATTATTTGCCGAATGAAGATTTAATGCCTAAAACAATCCAACATAAATATGTTGCCTCTAGAAATCAAATAGATGAAATTAAGCTAACTGATAAAAAATTTGAAAAATTTTATAATGATGTTATTTATATGTGCTGTTTAAGAACCATAAAAGAATTATTTTCCTCTGATGATTCTAATTATGTTGATGCCATTGTTTATAATGGCTGGTTAAGATATATTGATAAAAGTACAGGAAAAAATGCTGAGAGTTGTATTTTAACAGTTGAAGTAGATAAAAATAAATTTAATGAGATTAACTTAGAAAATGTTGATTATAAATCTTGTATTAAAGGTTTAAAAGGACTATTTGCCCCTAACATTTTAACTCTAGCACCTGTAGTTCCTTATTTGAATATAAATAGAGAAGATAAAAGATTTATTGAAAGTAAAGAAGTTAATAATATTACGATGGATGGATTTAACTTAGCAACTATGCCTTGGGAAGATTTTGAGTATTTTATCAGGGAATTGTTTGATAAAATGTTTAATGCTGATGGTGGAGAAGTAAAGGTAACTCAAGCCAGTCATGATGGTGGCGTAGATGCTATCGCCTTTGATGACGACCCAATAAGAGGTGGAAAATTTGTAATCCAAGCCAAAAGGTATAATAATGTTGTTCCTGTATCGGCAGTTAGAGATTTATATGGAACAATGATTCATGAAGGTGCAACCAAAGGCATTTTAGTAACAACCAGCTTTTATGGCAAAGAAGCTTATGATTTTTCAAAGGATAAACCAATAACCCTAATAGATGGTCAAGCATTATTGGGACTTCTAAGTAAATATGGATATTCTAACTTAACCATAAAAATTGCTAAAGAAAAGTAAATAAAAAAAATTACGAATATATACTCAAAAAATGGCCATATTAAAAAATGAAGATATAAATTCATATATCAATAATTCATAAAAAATTCAAAAAACAGTTAATAAATTTACCCATATTAAACTATTTGGCCTAATTACACAGAAAAATCAAAAAAAACCATGAGAAAACTTGCAAAATAAAAAGTATAATAGTAAAATGTCTATAGAAGAGAGGAAGAAGAATATGGAAAATATGAAAAAAGTATTATTCTTATTTGTAGCAGTTCTACTTACTACTGTAAGCGTAAACGCTATGTCTAAGGATGAATTAAAAGACAAACTAACAAAATCTTACACTATTAACGGCGTAACTTACAAGTTAGAAGCAGGTAATGCCAATATGGTTAAGACTTACTTAGAACAAAATAAAGTTAGTGAAGCTGACTGTGATTATATTGCATCTCAAGTAGATAAAGCAATAGAAATCGTTAAAAATGCTAACGTAACTGATTTATCTAAGTTAAGTACAAGTTCAAAAAACGAACTAAAAGCCTTAGTAAATAATGTTGGCGCTAATACTAAAGTTCCCGTAAGCATTAATAACGGAAAATTATTCGTTGGTTATGTAGATGAACCTACAAAGGCATTCTATAATGACAAAGTAAACGTTAAATCTGATGTTAAATATACTAACGGAAACTTAGTAATTACAATTGCTTCAGTAGTTGCTGTAATCGGAATCGCAACAATTGCTGTTAAAGCAAAAAAACAAAATGCTTAATGTACTAAAAAAAAGTGGGAAAGTGATTGTTAGCGAGTTAGCAATCGCTTTTTTCTTTGCTTCTATCCTTATTTTATTAGTAAACTTTACTTTGAAAGATAAAATAACAACCTATATTAATTTATTTAATAAAGTCGCAGTTAAAACTTCATCAAAAGTAAATAACAACACTAATACAAATATAAAAATTGATTCCGAAACGCAAAGATTAAATCCTATTCCTGCTTACGGTGATACTTTCGGTACCATTAACATTCCCACCATCGATATTGCCATCAATCTCTATAACGGCGACTCTTTAACCATCTTAAAAAAAGGTGCTGGCCGTTATATCGGCTCCTTTTTCCCAGGAGAAGGTCTACCTATTATCATTGCTGCCCACAACCGCCTTCAATACTTTGGAAACCTTTATAAACTTAATTCTGGTGACGAAATTAATATTAATACCTATTATGGCAACTACACTTATAATGTCTATAAAACTGCCATTATGACTGAACAAGACCTCGATAAAGAATTTAACACCTTTTTAGAAGATGAAACTGAAAACCTTCTTCTTTATACTTGTTATCCAACTGGTGGCGTCGGTTACCGCAATAAACGTTTTGTTGTCTATGCGAAAAAGATAAGAGGTACCAATCTATGAAAATAATTTTAAGCTACATAACTAAATTTATCCAAAGTATCAGTTTTTTCCTTCTAACTCTAAGTGCCATTCTTCTTTTTACCATCTTTAATGAAACTTATACTCTTGACCTTTTAGAAAAAAATAATTACTATCAAGAACTATATACTACTACTAAAGAAGAAGTTTCCAACTATTTAGAACAATCTGGGTTAGAAGAGAGTATTCTAGATGATGTTATTAGCGAAAATAATATTCAAAAAACTATAATGACAACCTTAGATGATCTTTACACTAATCAAGAAATAAAGACTGATACCACCACGATAACCAATACCTTAACAACGAAAATTAATGATTACGTTAAGAAAAATGATATTACCGTTGAAAGTAAAAACACCATCCCAACCTTAGTAGCTAAATTAGTTAGTATCTATCAAGAAGAGGTTAGCTACAATAATATCTTTGAAAAAGTTCGTCCTATGTTTAATAAGGCTCATCAATTAGCTAAAATCATCTTAGTAGCTAGTATCATAGTATCCTTTATAACTTACCTGATTAATCGTTATCTTTTTAAAGACCGTAATATCATTGTCTCTTTATTTACTAATAGTATCTTACTTATCGGTCTTGTTCTTTATGCTAAATCTACCATTAATATTGATATGATTACCTTCTATAACACTTCGATAAGTAATATCTTAAAAGAATTTATTAATAGTATTTTAACCCATATTAACTTAATAGGTATCATAAGTCTAATTCTTGGTCTTTTCTTTAGTTTTCTAAGTACTGGTTTTTTTCAAAAATTAAAAAGTAACAAAAAACTATTTTCCTTTCTCTTGGTCCTTATTTGGATGATAGTAATTTTTAACTTTTCTAATCAAAATGGTACTAAATCAACTAATACCAGCGATATTGTTACAAGCATGGTTGTTAATGTGACTACTAATGCCACAAATAAAGAATATACGAGAGAAGAAGTCAAAAAGAAAGTAGAAGATAGTACTTTTTATATCCGGAAGACTGCTCATTTTACCGAGTATCTAATTTTGGGTATCTTAGTCTTAAATCTATTGAGTAATTATGGCAAAATTAATAAAAGAATGCTTTTGTTAGCGCTTATCTTCTGTTACCTTTATGCCGTTAGTGATGAAATTCACCAAATCTTTATTACCGGTAGGACAGCGAAATTTCTTGATACTTTAATTGATGGAACCGGGGCTTTAATAGGAATTACTATGTTTAGTATTTTTAAAAACAGTAAAATATGTCGAAATTTGTCGAATGATAATTAGTTAATTCAAATGAGGTATTTGTTATAATAAAACTAAGGAGAGAATATGTTTATTATACTTATATCAATAATTTTATTTGTTCTTTATTGTATTTTAAAAGTTAGTTCGAAAGCCAGCGAGATGGAAGAACAAATGCGTAAGACCACCATTATAAATCACAAGTAATTGTGGTTTTTTCTTCTTGAAAGCGTAGAGTATTTATTATATAATATTGGGAGTTGAGAGGATTTATATGGAAGAAATTAATTTAAAAGAATTATTAGATTATTTTGTGAGTAAATGGTTTATGGTTGCTATTGCAGCTGTCGTATGTGTAGTATTTGGAGCAGTTTATACAATGTTTTTTAAAACTCCATTATATAACTCTTATACGACTATGGTTTTAACAACTAATAATGAAAACACAAATATTAATCAATCTATTACCCAAAGTGATATTACTTTAAATAAAAACTTAATATCAAATTATCGTATCATTATGAAATCACATAGTATTTTAAATCAGGTTATTAATAATTTGAACTTAAATATGACTACTGATGAGCTAAAAAAGCTAGTAAACGTTACTACTGAGGATGATACAGAAATCATTAGAATATCTGTTAATAGTGAAGATAAAGATGTTTCTAAAGACGTTGCAAATGAAATTGCTAGAGTATTTAGTAATGACATTCCTAGATATTATAGTATTAAAAATGTTGCTATCGTTGACTATGCAGAAGCTGCTAATAACCCTTATAATATTAGTCTAACTAAGACAGTGGTTTTAGCTATGCTAATTGGAATTGTTCTAGCTTGCGCTGTTATCTTTATTATGTTCTATTTTGATACAACTATTAAAAGTACTGCCGAAATTGAAACTAAGATTGGCTTACCAACTTTAGGCGTAGTACCACTTAAATATGTTCATAAAGGAAAGAAAGGAAAGAAAAAATGAATAACGAATTAATTGTTGCCAATAATCCTAAAAGTGGCGTTGCGGAAGCTGTTAAAACAATTCGTACTAACCTTTTGTTTTCTTCCGTTGATGAACCAGTAAAATCAATTCTTATGACTAGTTCTTTAAGTGGGGAAGGAAAGTCCTTCATCAGTGCTAATTTAGCAGTTGCTTTTGCACAAGCTGGCGTTAAAGTCTTAGTTGTCGATTGTGATCTTCGTCGTGGTCGTCAACATAAAATCTTTAATGTTAATAATGAACTTGGTTTATCTAATTTACTTTTAGATGACGTGGAAAAGAACTATAAAAAATATATTAAGAAGACTAAGTATGAAAATATTTATGTTTTACCAATGGGAATTGTTCCTCCTAATCCCAGTGAATTGTTAGCATCAGAAAAAAATCGCCAATTAGTTAAAATTTTAAAAAGTAAATATGATTTGGTTGTTTATGATGGTGTTCCAGTTGGGGGATTAACAGACTCAATTATTATGGCTGATTTGGTTGATAAGATCGTTATCGTTTCGGCTTATAAAATTACGCCAGTAGAATTTTTACAAAATACTAAAAAAGCTTTATCTCAATTTGAAAATAAAATTGCTGGTGTCGTTTTAAATAAATTTCCTGCGTCTAAAGACCGTTATTACAGCAAATATTATCAATAAGGTGTATAATGATTGATTTGCATAGTCATATTTTACCTAATATCGATGACGGTTCTGAATCGTTAGAAGAATCAATTGCTATTTTAAAAAAAGCCCAAGAAAGTGGGGTAACAGATATTGTTGTTACTCCCCATTTCATATATGGTAGCACTTATAATAATCCAAAATCTAAAAATTTAGAACTATTAACCAATCTCCAAAATAAGGCGCAAGAAATCAATGTGAATCTTTATTTAGGCAATGAGATTTATGTTGATGAAGACATGCTTAAGTATTTAAAAAAGGGGATAGTGTCTTCTTTAAATAATACTAGATATGTCCTTTTTGAATTACCGATGAATAACGAATTTAAGGCCTTGAAGCAAATTATTTTTGAGTTACAAAGTAAAGGCTATATTCCTGTTATTGCTCATCCAGAAAGATATCGTTTTTTAAAAGAAAATCCGTTTTTAATTGAAGAGTTAATTACTGCCGGTGCGTTGTTTCAAAGTAATATTGGTTCCTTATTTAACCGTTATGGTAAAGAAGCCAATAAAATTTTAGAATTATTTTTGAAACATCATATGATAACTTTCTTAAGCAGTGATACTCATCATGAAGCTGATACTTTTTATGAAGATATTCCTAAACTAAAGAAACTATTAAAGAAAATTGTTTCTGAAGAATATATGGAAGAATTATTTGAAACTAATGCAAGAAAATTATTGCAGAATGAAAAAATAAATCCCGAGGAATTTATTCCTATAAAGAAAGGTATCTTTAAAAAATATCAATAAGCCCTTGAAAAAGGCTTAATTTTTTGCCTATAGAAAGGAAGATTATGAATAGTAAGATAAGTGCTAGCCTCCTAGGTTATGCTATTGGTGAAGCTTTTGGCTTGCCCTTAAATTATTCTTCTCGTGAAAAGCTGCTAAATAATCCTGTAACTAAAATGCTTAATTATTCAGATTTACCAATAGGTACGTGGAGTAGTGGAACCAGTAGTATTTTAGCAATTATGGATGCTATTATTACTAAAGAAAAGATCGACTATAATAAGATTGCTGATAATTTAGTTCTTTGGTATAAAACGGCTAAATATACGGCAACTGATATTATTATTGATATTGACTTTACAACTAAACATGCTCTGACTAAATATTTTGATGAGAAAATAGATGCAACTAAGTGCGGTGGTGATGGTTATAGTGATTGTGGCAATGAAGTCTTACCTCGTATGATTCCCATAGCATTTTATCTTTATTATACAAAAGCTCGTAATTATGATATCTATTCTGTTGTTAAAAATGTTACAAGTATTACTCATCAAAATGAGGTTGCTATCATGGCTTCTTATATCTTTACCCGCTACTTATTATTCCTTTTAAATGGCAAAGACAAATTAGCTAGTTATAGTATGCTAAAGTCTCTTGATTATACATTATATTTTAAGAATGAAACTATTAAAGAGTTTGATAATATTTTAAAAAATAATGTCTATGTTTATTCCTTAGAACGGATAAACTCTAATAATTATGTTGTGGACACCCTAGAAGCCTTCTTCTATTGTTTGATTAATAGTATCTCTTTTAAACAAGCTCTAATCGGAGCGGCTAATCTTGGTAATCAGGCTTCCAATCTTGGAGCTTTAACCGCTGCCGGAGCCGCAATCTACTATGGCTATGATAGTATTCCACAAGTCTTATTAGACCAAATCTTAAAGAAAGACTATTTATTAGAGGCTTCCTTAAAGTACGAAAACGTTTTAAAGATTTTATAAAAAGCCCAAATTAATTATTGATATTAAGTAGTTTTAAAATTTAAGACTGCTTTTTATTTTATAAATGCAGTCACCAAAAAGATAAAATAAATTAATAAAATGCAAAAAACGTGTAAAAAGGGCAAATAAGCTGTATAAAATTGTTAATTTAATGATAAGAAAAATACCATTAAGATAATAAGAGAGATATCAGATTAATTGAGGCAAAACAAGCACTATGCTTTATAAAATAGTAGAGGAATTAGAAAAATAATAGATACATAAACATTGTAAATACTTAAAACTAAAAATTTTAAAAAAAAATTTACTTAAAGTACTTGTCAGAAGAAAAAATATGTGGTATAGTTAAGATACTTAATAGTAGAGGAAGTGCTGTTAGGTATAAGATTTATTCTTATATAGTATTAATAGTAAATATATATTATATTTATTTAATGATTTTTTAAAACCCTTTGATGGTTATTGGCACATTTTTATTTCCTCGTTTATCAATCTATTAAGTGTATGTTACATATGTGGAATATTGATAAAAATATACGACTTTTATCTGTCAATATGAGTCCTATATTAGGAAGTCCACAATTAAGATAATATGTTTGACAGACATATTATTTTTTCTTAAAATCTATTACATTGTTAATAGGTTTTTTTCTTTATCTTTATTAATCTTTATGCTACAATACATAAAGAAAAGACTACTTGAGGTGAAGTTATGCAAAGTAATGATATCTTTAAAATTATAAAATTGCCCGAACCTGAAAAAAACTTAAGAATTAAAGAAATCATTAAATATCTTAAGAATACCTATAAAACCAATAGAACCTTAGGATACATAACTCCAACTACTTATTCGAAACCTTATTATGGCTTTATCCCTGATAATGTTAAAATTTATTATAACTTAGCAAATAATTACTACAAAATTGCCGATGATGCTTATCTTTTTAACTTCTTAAATTACCTAAATTGTGAAAATATTGTCAATACTAATGAAGCTATTTTAAAAATTCCGTCTTTTTTAGAAGACTATTTTGGGAAAAGAACGACACGTACCTTAAAGAAAGAAAATTTTTTGACTAGTAGTATTCCCAATTACTTAAATATCCCAACTATAAGTAGTCTAAAGAAAAAGAATGTTGCTGATGCTTTGGAATATAGTCTTTTAGCTGAAAATATTCTCACTCTTTTAGGTTATGACACCTTTCATCTTATTGGCGAATATAAGACTAAAAATATTCAAGAACTCTATGGTTTTAATATTATTTTTATCAATAAAAACTACTATTTGTTTGACTTCTATAATGCTGTTGCTATATATAATCAAATTGGAGAAGTCATGTATACTCATCCTTACCAGATGAAGATTAATCCTGAAGAAATTAATTTATTCTTAAAAGGTCAAAAAGCCATTGAACTTCCAGAATACCGAAGAATAGTAAGTAATAAACTTTATCAACAAATTCCTACTAAAGGAAAAAGAATTTACTCTTTAACTAATATAATTAATTAACTAATCATTTCTTTTAACTTAAGTATTAGTAAATTAACCAGCAACATCTTTCTTTTCTTTAGAAACTGTGCTTAAATAAAATTGGAGGAATAATATGTTAGAAATAAAAAATGTATCCAAATACTATGGCAATCATTTAGCTGTTGATAACTTGTCATTTACTGTTAATGATGGTGAAATATTTGGTCTTTTAGGAGTTAATGGTGCCGGGAAGACTACAACTTTTCGAATGATTATTAATCTTTTAGATAAAAGTTCAGGAAAGATTTTATTAGATGGTAAAACTATTGACTATTCGGTAACTGATAAAATTGGTTTCTTAACTGAAGAACGAAGTCTGCTTCTAAAATTAACGGTTTTAGAACAAGCTATTTTTTATGGAACTTTAAAAGGCTTAAAGAAAGAAGAAATTGAAAAACGATTAGATAAGCTCTTAGAACGGTTTCATATCACTGAATATAAAAATCGTAAAATCAAGGAATTATCTAAAGGAAATCAGCAGAAAGTTCAGTTTATTACGGCTATTTTGCATGAACCGAAACTACTTATTCTTGATGAACCATTTAGTGGATTAGATCCCATTAACGTTGAAGAATTTATGAATATGATAAAAGAACTAAAGAATAAAGGAACTTCTATTATCTTTTCATCTCATCGCATGGAACATGTTGAGTTATTCTGCGACCAATTGCTAATCTTAGTAAATGGAAAAACTGTTTTACAAGGGAACTTAGCTACGATTAAGAAAGATTATCATAAAAAGAGTATTCGGCTTATTGCCCCAATTGAGAAAGAGAAAGTCTTAACTATTCCTGGTGTCCTTGGAATCGAAGAAGCACCTAATAACTGTGAATACCTAGTTAAAATAGCTGATGATTCGGTGGTTAAAGATGTTTATAAATACTTAAAAACCTTGGATAACGTTACTAAGTTCGTTGTTGAAGAACCGTCATTAAATGAAATATTTATTAGTAAAGTGGGGGAGTCCTATGAAAAATAAAGCCTTCTTTTTGATTAAAAGTTCTCTAAAGAAGAAAATTGAAACTAAATGGTTTAAAATTATTAATATCCTATTATGTATCTTGTTAATTGGGGTTATTAATATTGATAAAATTATTACAACCTTTGGGGGTGATTTTAAAGAAACTATTAAAATCTACATAACTGGTGATAACGACTATAGCAAGTCTTTTAAAACTTACTTTAAAGCTAATAAAGAGACAAGTAATATTTCTTCAACTTATGAAATCGAGTCATCTTCTAAAACTACCGAAGAACTAACTAATGACCTTAATGATACTGATGATATCCTAATTAATATTACTAGTGATGAACAAGAATATTTAAAAGCTGATATTATCACTTATAATAAAATTGATACTTTGACTTATAATCTTTTGACTACAACTTTAAATGGCTTGAAGACTAGTTATGGCTTAAATAAAAGTGGTATTTCTAGTGATGAATTAATTCAAATTACTAGTCCAATTACTATTAACCGGGTTGTTACTAATGAATTAGAGACAACTGCTAGTGAAGATGCTACTAACATGAGTTTGATTGTCTTCTTAGTACCTTTCTTTATGTTAATTGTTTTGTTAGTTCAGATGATTGGAGCTGAAATTAATGATGAAAAAACAACTAGGGGAATGGAGATTATCATTTCTAACGTCCCTGCAAAAGTTCACTTTCTAGCGAAGATTGCCAGTAGTACTATTTTTGTTATCTTTCAATCCTTGCTTCTATTTTTCTATGGCTTAGTAGGTGTCTTTATTAGAGGTGGGGTTAATCTTAGTACCGGTAGTTCTAATATTATTGGAGACTTAATTACTTCTTTAAAAAACAGTGGAACTTTGGATATTTTAGCTCAAGGTGCGCCCATTCTTCTTATTATCTTCTTGTTATCTTTCTTTATTTATGCCACTTTGGCCGGGGTTTTAGCTAGTATGACTACATCAACCGAAGACTTCCAACAGCTCCAAACACCTTTAATGATTATCCTAATGTTAGGATATTACATAGGTATTATGGCTTCTACTTTTAAAGGTTCTATCTTTATTAAAATTATTAGTTATGTGCCTTTCTTATCGTCAATGGTTGCTCCTATAACCTATATTCTAGGGGAAACTACCTTTATTGATCTTGCTATCTCTTGTGTTATCTTGTTTATTTCTAGTCTCGTTGTCTTCAAATACGGTATTCGTATTTACCGAAGTGGTATCCTTAATTATTCAAGTAAAGACTTATGGAAGAAAGTATTTAAATCTTTAAAAATGAAGGAGAATGTTTAATGACTAAAAAAATTAAAATAATAATTATCAGTCTTTTAAGTTTAATTGCTACAGGACTTGTTATTTACACTGTTTATTATTTAGTTACTAATCGTGATACAGATGATAAAGTAACTACTGATTTAGAGCCCAGTACTTCTCATGCTAATCAGATTGACCAAATACCCATTAAAGATTTAGATATTAAAGTTACAACTGATACCCTACCAGAAGTTAAAGACGTTATTACTACTTTAGATTATAAAGACTTTACGAAATTGTTTACCACATCTAAACGTAGTATTTTAGTAGTTACTAAGACAGGGTGTAGTTATTGTGAAAATTATTTACCTAATTTAAAACAAGCTTTAGCCAACTTAGGACTTAATGCCTATGAAATAAATATGTCTAATTTAAATACTAAAGAGAATTTAGGCGATTATATTGTTGTTTATGGAACCCCGATTACTTATATTATTGAAAATGGTAATGTAATTCATACCTACAGTGGTCTTACTGATACTAAGACAATTGAAGCTTTTTTAGACCTGTATTATTTACGATAATAGAGGTTTTTTCTTTTCATTAAACTAATGAAATGATATAATCAAATCAATGAGTATTTAAAGTTGATAAAATATATGGAAGTAAAATTTAAATTATTAAGTCAAACTGAAAAAGCCTTGGCTTATTTAAATCGTCTTTTACCTAATTATCCTAAAAAAGCTGGTAATCTTAAAAGACATATAGAAGATTGTCAGTACGATATGATGGAAGATATCTTTGCTTATAATATTGAAAGAACTATGCGAGTTAAAGAAAAATATTTGTATGACTATATAGTTAAGCTTTCTATGTATGATTATTTTGTAAGAGAATCATATCATAAAAAATATATAAGTGTCCATCAATTAGATTGCCTAACCAGTTTGATTATTGAAGCTAGAAAGATATCATATGGAATTATTAAAGCCAATAAAACTAAAGAAGAATCTCTATGATAGTATTGTTTCTATTCCTTATATAGAAAATATGTATTATCAAGTAAGACTAAGAACTAAACACCGTAGTAAGATATTTAACTTTGAAACCTTTTATATGAGTAATATTATGTATATTTATAAGTCTTTAGAAAATAAAACGTATCGTCATGGTAATTATAATGTCTTTCTAGTTAAAGAACCTAAATATCGTATTATTATGAGTGAGAATATTCATGATAAAGTAGTAAATCATCTTCTTAGTGAGCATATTCTCTTACCCTTAATTGAACCTAGATTAATTGCTGCTAACGTTGCAACAAGAAGAGATAAAGGCTTGAAATTAGGATTAAAATATGCCAAAGATTATATTAATAAATTAAAAAGAACAAATGATAACTTTTATATCTTAAAATGTGATATACATAAGTATTTTTATAGTATTAATCATGATATTCTAATTGATAAATTAAGATATATTATTAAAGATGAAGATATTATTGAGATAATTAAAAGTATCTTAGGGTCTACTTATCAAAATAATACTAATAAAGAAATTAAAAAACTAGTTGATGAAGAGAAAAAGATTATAGGTCATACAACTAGTCCTTACTTAAAGAAAAGATTAGAAGAATTAAATGGGATTCCTTATTATCAAGATAAAAAGGGTATTCCTATAGGTAATATGACTAGTCAACTGTTTGCTATTTATTATCTGAATGATTTAGACCATTTTATTAAAGAAAGACTACATATTAAGTATTATATTCGTTATATGGATGACTTTATTTTAATGCACCCTGATAAAGAATATTTAAAATATTGTTTAGAAGAAATAAATAAAAAAGTATTAGCCTTAGACTTAAAATTAAATAGTAAAACTAAGATTATTTCTATGAAAGATGGTTTAAACTTCTTAGGATATCGTTTTATCTTAAAAGGGGAAGGTAAAAGATTAATAGTCTTATTAAATCAAGAAACAAAAAGAAGAATTACTTATAAATTAAATAAGCTGTATAAGAAACAACCAGAAAATTATCAATCTGTCTTAGCTAGTTACAAAGGTTACTTACTTAATTGCAGTTCTACTAGTTTTGTTAAAAGACATCCTTGGTTTAAAGATATGGATATGAAACCAAAGAAAAAGAAGAATAATGATTAGTTAGGTTTTAAAAAATATTTCCGAACTTTAAGGATTTACTTTTAGTTAAGAATGTGATATTTTATTAATAGATAAATAATAGAGGAGTAATAAAAATGAATAATGATAAGAGAATGAAAAAGTATCCCATCTTTTTGCTTGTTTTAACAATTACTCTGATGGGACTTATAGCCACAGGGGTTTCTTATGCTTATTGGAGTTTTACTAAGATAGATGAAAAAACCAATACAGCGACATCAGGGTGTTTTGATATGGAGCTAACTAACCAAGCTAATGAAATTAACTTGACTAATACTTATCCAATAACGGATGAACAAGGGTTAAAATTAAAACCATTTAGTTTTACAGTTCATAATAAGTGTACAATATTTGCTCATTATTATGTAACTTTGGAGGCTTTAGAAGGGACGACTCTAGATAGTAAGTGGGTTGCTACTAAGGTAAATAGTGATGCTATTACAACATTAGATAAATATAAAACTACTACAACGAAGTTAGATGGTAGTGTTAATTCGCATATTCTTGCTGAAGGGTATTTAGGGGCTGATGACTCTGTTGATTATAGTGTATCTTTCTGGATGGATGAAGATGCAACGATTAATGATGATGTTATGAATAAGGTCTTTAAATCAAAAATAATTATTGTCTCTGAACCTGGTAATTATGACCCTACAAGTGCTGGTTATAATAAGTTAGGTGATGCCATCTTAGCTAATGAATATCAAACTACACCTGCTATTGCTAAAACTAAAATAGCTTCTAAGCAAGCTGTAGATGTAACCAATACGGCTCCAATTATTAAATGGGTAGAGAAGACTGGATCAACTACAACTTTAAGTTCTACTAAACCAGCTAGTACAGCCATTAAAAGTGATGATCAAACTAGCAATTTAACTGAAAATGATACTAAAATAGCCTTATTTACGACGAAAACATTTAATAGTGATACCGCTAGGTATTCATTATCTAATCCCGTTTACGTGGATCCCACAACCATAGACTTTAATGGTGATACTAAATATTACTTTCAAACAGAGTCTATAGGGTATAATCAATCAAATAAAAAGTTGTATGTCAGCCGTGGTTGGGGGGATATAACAATATATCAAGTAACCGGGGCTACTAAAACAACAGGAACAACAAAATGGAATAATGTTACTTATGATAGTATAACCTACAAATTATCAGCCGTTACTTTAACAGAAATGGAATTAGAAACTGATAAATCTGATAAAGGTTTATATCAGGGTACTGATGATTATGGTACAACTTATTATTATCGTGGTAATGTTAAGAATAATAATGTTTACTTTGCCGGCTACTACTGGCAAATAGTCAGAATTAATGGCGATGGTTCGATAAGATTAATTTATAATGGTAGCGTTAAAAATGCCACTGGTGTAAAGCAATCAATAAATAATCGAACATATCAATTTAATAGTAAATATAATGATCCTGCTTATGTTGGCTATATGTACGGAGACCCCGATGCGACTACATTTACTGAAGTTCATGCTAATACCAATGACTCAACTATTAAAGCAGCTGTTGATAGTTGGTATAAAACAAATATTGCTGATAAGGGTTATGGTAAATATATTTCAACTGCTGTTGGTTTCTGTGGCGACCGTAGTTTCTATACCAACAATGGTGGTAGTGGTGGCGATGGTGTTCAAACAGATAAAGATACAAGGTTTGGTGCGTTTGGTAGATATCAAGCTAACACTGCTCAATTTACTTGTCCAGAGCCAGCAAGAGATTTATATACTACGGCAGATTCAAGTGTAGGCAATAAAGCCTTAACTTATCCGGTTGGTTTGATAACTTATGATGAAATGGTCTTCGCGGGTATGGATAATAGACACATTAATAAGCTATCATGGATTTATTCAACGCAGCATACTTGGACAATGTCTCCGTCGTTTTTCTATGCGACTGACGGCTACGCTCGTGGGTGGCTTGAGTACTCCGCCGGCTACCTTTACTACTGGGGCTGGGTTACCGACTGGAGTGGTGCCCGCCCAGTTATAAATCTGAAAGCTGATACTCTGATAACTGGAGGCCTTGGAACAAGTTCTTCACCTTATATAATTTCTGAAAATTAGAAATGAAAGAGATTACAACCTCCCAAATAACTCCTTATTTGGGAGGTTTTGTGAGTTTTATGGAATACAATAGATAGAAGTAACAATTAAACTAAGTGATTAGGAAGTTATTAAATCGAAGTTCCTGCCTTGCCACTTATATAAGTGGCAAGGCAGGCGATTTTTAAAAGAAAGTAAAAAAATAATATATTAGTAAATTGAAAAAAAGTGGTACTATAAAAGAGAAGAAGTAAGACTTCTTTAGGTTTAATCTAAATACTACGGGTTTTTATTAGTCTTCTGTCTCCGTCGAATTTCTGGGCGACTAACGGCATTGCTAATGAGTGGTTTGAGAATTCCGCCGGCCGTCTCGATACCCCTGGTGTTAATAACTGGTATGGTGCCCGCCTAGCTTCCTACTACGATAGAATATTTCTATGTCACTAGTAATTAATGGTTACGACTATTAATCTAAGAAGTAGCTAAATTTTAGTAATCTAATAATAGATTGGAAACAAGATTAAGCCTTGGATTTTCCAAAAGATATAATATAGATGGTTATAGACAAGATTTATAAACTGATGACTATATTAAAACCTGTCTAAAGAAAGGCAGGTTTTTAGAACAAAAAAAGACTTACTGAAATGATATTCAGTAAGTCATATCACGATTATCTTAAATTTTCTATATCTTTAATCGTAAGCCCCGTTGCTTGAGCAATATCATCAAGTTTCATTTTTGGTGTCATAGTAAGTAAATTTTTGGCTACTTCCATAGCTTTTTTCATCTCACCCTTTTCCAAGCCAATTTTTTCACCCTTTTTAACTCAAAGCTTCTCGCCTTTTTCTAGACCAGCTTTGGCAGCTTTTTCTTCGGCTATTTTAGCATCAGTTCTAAACGCTTTCATTAAAGCCTCTTGTTCGTCTAAATACGCCAGATTATCAATATTACTTGAAAACTTTTCCATAAAATTAGCTACTTCCTTTAAGGTTTTGTTATTACCAGCTAATCCTTTAAAAGCTATATCTTTCAATGCACATATTTGATAATCAGGATTTTGGGCTTGTCTTTCTTGATATGTCATAATTATTCTCCTTTCTAAGAGGGATTATTTTTACCATCTATATATATTATTAGAAGTTGACCTCGATTTTTTTTCAAAAATTGCTAAATTTTACCAAAAATTAATAAAAAATGTGATTTTTTATTAAAAGTAACACTATAATAAAAGGGAAGAGTAGAGCCTCTTCAGGTTTAACCTCTAATTTAAGAACCGCTTTTCTTGTTTCTCCGTCGCTTTTCTGGGCGGCTGGCAGCTCTGCTCAGGAGTGGAATGAGAACTCCGCCGGCTTCTTGAATTGGAACTGGGTTACTAACTGGTATGGTGCCCGCCCAGCTTCCTACTATGGTAGATTTTTCTACGTCACTAATAATTAACGGTTACGACTGTTAGTTTAAGAAGTAACTAAGTATTTAGTAGTCTATTAAATAGATTGGAAACAAGGTTATGCCTTGGGCCTTAGCCCTAAAGAAATAATATAGATGACTATGGACTGGTTTCATTGTCTAAAAACTATATTTGGTCTTGCTAAATAGGTAAGACTTTTATGTTATAATCTAAATTAGAGATTTAATTCTCTAGGTATAATCTAAGTGTATTGAGCAAGACTATTTGACTTCTTAGTCTCCGTCGCATTTCTCTGCGACTAACGGCAATGCTAATGAGTGGATTGAGAATTCCGCCGGTTACCTCAATAACTGGTGGGGCGTTAACAACAGTCTTGGTGCCCGCCCAGCTTCCTACTACGGTAGATTTTTCTACGTCACTAATAATTAACGGTTACGGCTATTAATTTAAGAAGTAACTAGTATTAGTAATCTGTTAAATAGATTGGAAACAAGATTAAACCTTGGGTTAATCCCTAAAGAGATAATATAGATGATTATAAACAGGATTTGTAATCTAGTAACTATATTAAAACCTGTCTAGAGAAAGACAGGCTTTTAGAACTAAAAAAGACTTACTAGAATAATATCCAGTAAGTCATATCAAGATTATCTTAAATTTTCTATTTCTTCAACCGATAGACCGGTAATTTTAGATATATCCTCATTTTTCAAACCAATGGCAATGGCGTTTTTAGCATTTTCTATTGCGTTTTTCCTCTTACCATTTTTTTCGCCTTTTTCCAGACCAGCTTTGGCAGCTTTTTCTTCTGCTATTTTAGCGTCAGTTCTAAATGCTTTCATTAAAGCTTCTTGTTCGTCTAAATATGCCAAATTATCAATATTGCTTGAAAACTTTTCCATAAAATCAGCCACTTCCTTTAGGGTTTGGTTATTACCAGCTAATCTTTTTGACTCTTTAATACTAGTTGATAATAATAAGCCAAAAGCTCTGTTTAACCAATCACTTATGTCTTCATTATAAGGATTTTTCTTATAATTTTCAAGGTCTACGTGAATTATTTTAGGTGTTCCTGGTAATTCTTCATGAGTATTGGGGTCAATAGTGACAAACCAATTAATAACATTCTTATTAAATTTTAAATGTTTTATATCAAAATTTATTTGATAAATATTAATTTTATTATATGTTTCCCCCGACTTTTGATAATGTAATGTTAACTTATAAGTATAATAAGTATTTTTCAAATCTAATGAATTTGACTCATACGTGTTAGCTTCAAAATTAATTATCAATACATTTGGAATACATAATACTAAGTCTGCAACCATTAACTTATCGTCCTTATTGGTTCCATTTAACTCCGTATCTACAAATAAACTACCTTTTAAAGTTCGATAGTCAATGCCAATTAAGTTGGCAGCTAGCATTTCAAAAAATTTCTTATTATTCTTAGCTAAGGCCTTAAAAGCTATATCTTTCAATGCACATATTTGATAATCAGGATTTTGGGCTTTTCTTTCTTGATATGTCATAATTCATCTCCTTTCTAAGAGGGATTATTTTTACCCTCTATATATATTATTAGGAGTCGACCTCGATTTTTTTTCAAAAAATGCTAAATTTTCCCAAAAAATTGTATTTTTTTATATAATAGAAAAGAAGAATGTAGTTCTTTAGGCTTAATCTAGCTATAAGTCGGCTCTTTTAGTCTCCGTCGAATTTCAATGCGCCTAACGGCCATGCTCATGAGTGGAATGAGAACTCTGCCGGCTATCTGAATACCAACTGGGTAGAGAACAGATTTGGTGCCCGCCCAGCTTCCTACTACGATAGATATATTTCTATGTCACTAATAATTAATGGTTACGGCTATTAATCTAAGAAGTAACTAGTACTAGTAATCTAATAATAGATTGGAAACAAGATTAAACCTTGGGTTTATCCCTAAAGAGATAATATAGATGACCCTAGACCAGTTTTAAGGTTTTAAAACTATATTTAAGCCTACCTTAGATGGTAGGTTTTTAAAACATTGTAGTATAATAGTGTTAGGCTTAATCTAAATTCTTTGGGTAAGACTACTTTCGGGTCTCCGTCGAATTTCAATGCGACTGACGGCAACGCTCGTGAGTGGAATGAGAACTCCGCCGGCTACCTTAACAACTGGAACTGGGTTACCGACTGGAATGGTGCCCGCCCAGCTTCCTGCTACGATAGAATACTTCTATGTCACTAATAATTAATGGTTACGACTGTTAATCTAAGAAGCAACTAAATATTAGTAATCTAATAATAGATTGGAAACAAGATTAAACCTTGGGCCTTAGCCCTAAAGAGATAATATAGATGACTCCAGACCTGATTTAGAGTCTAAAAACTGTATTTTAAACCTACCTAAATGGTAGGATTTTCTAAACACAAAAGGCTAGTTTACTTTTTCTCGACTAGTCAAATTTTTATCATAATATTTATTAATAAATACTAATCATTACAGAAATTTTAGTTTATAATAAGAAAGAAGAACACTGTTCTTTAGGTTTAATCTAAGATATTTGAATTTTTCTCTCCGTCGATTTTCAGTGCGACTAACGGCTATGCTACAGAGTGGATTGAGAATCCCGCCGGTAACCTTAACGGTTGGTGGAACGTCACTAACTGGATTGGTGCCCGCCCAGCTTCCTACTAAGGTAGATTTTTCTACGTCACTAATGATTAATGGCTACGGCTGTTAATCTAAGAAGTAACTAGTATTAGTAATCTATATAGATTGGAAACAAGATTAAGCCTTGGGTTCATCCCTAAAGATATAGTATGGATGACTTCAAACTGGTTTTAAAGTCTAAGAAACATATTTATGCCTTCCAAAAAGGAAGGCTTTAAAAGTTTGCTGAATAACTTTGAAATTAAGATAATACCAGTTAAAGATTGTAAAATTCTTCAGGTCTAATCTATCAAGTTTAAGCATATTTTAATCTCCGTCGGCTTTCAATGCGACTGGTGGCAATGCTTACGAGTGGCGTCTAGACCCCGCCGGTGGACTTTTTGCTTGGTACAATGTTCATAGCGCTCTTGGTGCCCGCCAGCTTCCTTTTTTTAGATGCCCAGTAAGATAGATATATTTTTAAATTGCCTATTTTATGGTACAATTTTTTTGAAGAGTAGCTCTTCGGGTCTAATCTATCTAGTTTCGGCGCGTTTTAGTCTCCGTCGAATTTCAATGCGACTAACGGCAATGCTAATGAGTGGGGTGAGAATTCGGCCGGCTATCTTACTGATTGGTGGAACGTTAATAACAGTCTTGGTGCCCGCCCAGCTTCCTACTAAGGTAGATTTTTCTACGTCACTAATAATTAATGGTTACGACTATTAATCTAAGAAGTAGCTAAATTTTAGTAATCTAATAATAGATTGGAAACAAGATTAAACCTTGGGCCTCGACCCTAAAGAGATAATATAGATGGTTCTAAACTAGTTTTAAAACCTGACAACTATATTTAATCCTACCTAAATGGTAGGCTTTTAGAACTAAAAAAGACTTACTAGCATAATATCCAGTAAGTCATATCAAGATTATCTTAAATTTTCTATCTCTTCAACCGATAGACCAGTAATTTTAGATATATCCTCGTTTTTCAAACCAATGGCAATGGCATTTTTAGCATTTTCTATTGCGTTTTTCCTCTTGCCATTTTTTTCGCCCTTTTCCAAGCCGATTTGTTCACCTTTTTGTAAACCAAGCTTCTCGCCTTTTTCCAAGCCGATTTTTTCGCCCTTTTTAACTCCAAGCTTCTCGCCTTTTTCCAAACCAGCTTTGGCAGCTTTTTCTTCTGCTATTTTAGCATCAGTTCTAAACGCCTTCATTAAAGCTTCTTGTTCGTCTAAATATGCCAAATTATCAATATTACTTGAAAACTTTTCCATAAAATCAGCCACTTCCTTTAAGGTTTGGTTATTACCAGCTAATCTTTTTGACTCTTTAATACTAGTTGATAATAATAAGCCAAAAGCTCTGTTTAACCAATCACTTATGTCTTCATTATAAGGATTTTTCTTATAATTTTCAAGGTCTACGTGAATTATTTTAGGTGTTCCTGGTAATTCTTCATGAGTATTGGGGTCAATAGTGACAAACCAATTAATAACATTCTTATTAAATTTTAAATGTTTTATATCAAAATTTATTTGATAAATATTAATTTTATTATATGTTTCCCCTGATTTTTGATAATGCAATGTTAATTTATAAGTATAATAAGTATTTTTCAAATCTAACGAATTAGACTCATACGTATTAGCTTCAAAATTAATTATCAATACATTTGGAATACATAATACTAAGTCTGCAACCATTAACTTATCATCTTTATTGGTTCCATTTAACTCTGTATCTACAAATAAACTATCTTTTAAAGTTCGATAGTCAATACCAATTAAGTTAGCAGCCAACATTTCAAAGAATTTCTTATTATTCTTAGCTAGTCCTTTAAAAGCTATGTCTTTCAATGCACATATTTGATAATCCGGATTTTGGGCTTTTCTTTCTTGATATGTCATAGTTCGTCTCCTTTCTAAGAGGGATTATTTTTACCCTCTATATATATTATTAGAAGTCGACCTCGATTTTTTTTCAAAAATTGCTAAATTTTACCAAAAATTGTTAAAAAATGTGATTTTTTCCTAAAAGTAACACTATAATAAAAGAGAAGAGTAATCTTCAGGTCTAATCTAAAAGGTTTGCGCCCTTCATTAGGTCTCCGTCGAATTTCAATGCGACTAACGGCGCTGCTAATGGGTGGAATGAGAACTCCGCCGGTTATCTTAACCCTTGGAACTGGGTCAGTAACAGCTTTGGTGCCCGCCAGCTTCCTACTACGGTAGATTTTTCTACGTCACTAATAATTAACGGTTATGGCTGTTAATTTAAGAAGTAACTAGTATTAGTAATCTATATAGATTGGAAACAAGATTAAACCTTGGGCCTAGCCCTAAAGAGATAATATGGATACTAATAGACGAGCTTTATTAGTTTAAAACCATATATAGCCTTGTCAAATCGGCAAGACTTTTGTGTTATAATTAATTAAAGGGTTAAAACTCTTTTAGGTATAATCTTCGTTAGTAAAATAGCGCTTAAAGTACCGTCGAATTTCCATGCGGCGAACGGCTATGCTTACGAGTGGCGTCTAAACCCCGCCGGCGCACTTAGTAATGGAATTAATGTTGCTGCTAGCTTTGGTGCCCGCCCAGCTTCCTACTACGGTAGATTTTTCTACGTCACTAATGATTAATGGTTACGACTGTTAATTTAAGAAGTAACTAGTATTAGTAATCTATATAGATTGGAAACAAGATTAAACCTTGGGTTTATCCCTAAAGAGATAATATAGATGATTATAGACAAGATTTATAACTGATGACTATATTAAAGCCTGCCTTAGGGCAGTTTTTTAAAATTCTAAAAAAATATTTCATTAATCAAAAACTAAGTTTAAAAATATTGAGATATGATATAATCGCAGTGAAGAGAGTGCTCTTCAGGTTTAATCTATTAACATGGTGATTTACTCATCTTATTTTGTCGCATTTCAGTGCGACTAACGGCCATGCTAATGAGTGGGATGAGAATTCCGCCGGGTATTTGCGCAATGACTGGGGTACCAACGGCTTTGGTGCCCGCCCAGCTTCCTACTAAGGTAGATTTTTCTACGTCACTAATAATTAACGGTTACGACTGTTAATTTAAGAAGTAACTAGTATTAGTAATCTATTAACGGATTGGAAACAAGATTAAGCCTTGGATATTCCAAAAGAGATAATATAGATGACTCTGGACTTGTTTTGGAGTCTAAAAACTATATTTTAATTCTATTAAAGTTTTTCAGAAATTATAAAGGTGTTTAATAGGTCCTATTAAAAAATAAAATGCTATAATAATTATGAGGAACTAAAAGTCCTCAGGTTTAATCTACTAACTTAAGAAACGACTTTTCTAGTCCTCCGTCGAATTTCTGGGCGCCTGGCGGCAATGCTAACGAGTGGATGGAGAACTTGGCCGGCAATCTTACGAACTGGAACGTTACTAACAGTCTTGGTGCCCGCCCAGCTTCCTACTAAGGTAGATTTTTCTACGTCACTAATAATTAATGGTTATGGCTATTAATTTAAGAAGTAACTAGTATTAGTAATCTATAAATAGATTGGAAACAAGATTAAACCTTGGAATATTCCAAAAGAGATAATATAGATAGTTCTAGACTAGCTTTAGAACTTATTAACTATATTTTATCCTTACCAAGAAAAGGTAAGGTTTTAAATTATTTTTGAAAAATAGTATAATGAAAGAGAAGAGAGTCCTCTTCAGGTTTAATCTTCTAAGTTTAGATTTATCCTCCGTCGAATTTCAATGCGACTACCGGCTATGCTCTTGAGTGGTTTGAGAATTCCACCGGCTATCTAAATCCTTGGTGGGGTGTTGAAAATAGTCTTGGTGCCCGCCAGCTTCCTACTAAGGTAGATTTTTCTACGTCACTAATGATTAATGGTTATGGCTATTAATTTAAGAAGTAACTAGTATTAGTAATCTATAAATAGATTGGAAACAAGATTAAACCTTGGAATATTTCTAAAAATAACAGAAAATAAGGTTTTAAATAATCATAGCTATCCATAGACCTATTTTTTTTTAAAATTTGTTTTTGTGATATAATACTTTTGAAGATATAATCTTCAAAGGCCTAATCTACTAACTATTCGAGCTCTTTTCTCCGGCGAATTTCTATGCGCCTGACGGCCACGCTAATGAGTGGAATGTAAACCTCGCCGGCCGAGTCAATAGAAACTGGGTTACTAACAGTCTTGGTGCCCGCCAGCTTCCTACTAAGGTAGATTTTTCTACGTCACTAATAATTAATGGTTATGACTGTTAATTTAAGAAGTAACTAGTATTAGTAATCTATAAATAGATTGGAAACAAGATTAAACCTTGGAATATTCCAAAAG
>CAKOON010000004.1 GCA_934098565.1 uncultured Bacilli bacterium | reverse complement strand
TTTAACAATTCCTTGTTTTATAAGGGTTTGCGAGGTTATTTACCACAACAGTTTTTGTACTTTTTGCCACTTCCACATGGACACAAATCATTGCGACCTACTTTTTTAGTCTTCTTTGGGCTACTCTTTGCGTGGTCTTTACCATCATTAGCAATTAATTCTTGCTTCTTAGGTTGAACTTCTACACTTCTAGAAATTTGGGCTTTAAGTAAGAATGTTGATATCTTACGATCAATTTCATCTTCCATGCGGTCAAATAAATCAAAACCTTCTTGCGTATATGCTTGTAATGGATTAGATTGACCATAACCACGAAGTCCAATACCTTCTCTTAAGTGTTCCATTGTAGATATATGATCTACCCAAGCTTCATCAATAACTCTTAAACTAATCATTCTTTCAAATTGAGAAATAACTTCTAACGGAACTTCTTTTAGCTTATCATTATAATCATCCATAATCTTACCTTCAAAATAATTAGCAAGTTCGTGATCTTTAATATTTTTGATATCATCCATTGTTATCTTAGTCTTAGTTAATAAATGATTATTAACTTCTTCTAAAATATCCGTCTTATCTTGTTCGGTTAAATATCCTTCTGGAGCAATATGACTATCAACAAGGTCAATTAAATTATTAGTAAATGTCTCTTCAATCTCTGGTGTTACATCATCATTATCAAGTAAAGCATTTCTTCTCTTATAAATAATCTCTCTTTGTTGATTCATAACATTATCATAATCAAGCAAACTCTTACGCATATCAAAGTTATTACCTTCAACTTTTCTTTGTGCTGATTCAATAGTCTTGGTAAATCTCTTTGAGCGAATAGCTTGGTCCCCAGTCATACCTAGTGCAATTAAAGCATCTTTAATCTTATCAATACCAGAACCAAAACGACGCATTAAATCATCTTCAAATGATACAAAGAATTGAGAAGTACCAACATCACCTTGACGACCAGAACGTCCTCTTAACTGATTATCAATACGGCGAGACTCATGTCTTTCGGTACCAATTACATATAACCCACCAAGTTCTAAAACGCCTTCACCTAGTTTAATATCGGTACCACGACCAGCCATGTTTGTAGCAATGGTAATAGCTCCTTTCTCACCAGCTTTAGCAATGATTTCAGCTTCTCTAGCATTATTCTTGGCATTTAAAACTTCATGAGGAAGTCCTTCTTTTTTTAGCATCGCACTTAACTTCTCATTAGCAGAAACACTAATCGTACCAACTAAGATAGGTTGTCCCGTTGCATGAATTTCTTTAATCGTATTCACAATAGCATGATACTTATCTTTCTCTGTTGCATAAACTAAATCTGGTAAGTCAACTCTCGCAATTGGTTTATTTGTAGGAATTTGAATAACATACATATTATAAATATTAATGAATTCTTCTTCTTCAGTCTTCGCTGTACCAGTCATACCAGAAAGTTTGTTATACATTCTAAATAAGTTCTGGAAAGTAATTGTTGCCATTGTCTTCGTTTCTTCATTAATAGTAACGCCTTCTTTAGCTTCAATAGCTTGGTGTAATCCATCACTATATTGTCTACCAACCATTAAACGGCCTGTAAATTGGTCAACAATAATTACCTGATCATCACTAACAACATAATCAACATCTTTACAAAACCCATAATTAGCCTTTAAAGCCTGATTAATATGATGTACTAACGCACTATTATCAATGTCATAAAGATTATTTAAATTGAACATTTTTTCAATCTTTTTACTACCAGACTCGGTTAAAGAAACATTTTTAGTCTTAACATCAACATCATAATCTTCTTCATTTAACTTTTTAACAGCCCTGTCACTATCAATATAAAGATTTTTAGAGTCAAAACGACCACCAGAAATAATTAAAGGTGTTCTGGCCTCATCAATTAAAATTGAATCAACTTCATCAACAATACAGAAATTAAGTGGTCTTTGAACTCTATCTTCTTTTCTAACAACCATATTATCTCTTAAGTAATCAAAACCAATTTCATTATTTGTTGAGTATAAAACATCACAATTATAAGCTTCCTGCTTCTCTTTAGGAGTTAATTCTCTTAAATTCAAACCAACTGTAAGTCCTAAGAAACGATAAATATTTCCCATCCACTCCGAGTCACGTTTTGCAAGAAACTCATTTACAGTAACAATATGAACGCCTTTGCCTGTTAAAGCATTCAAATAGGTTGGCATAGTCTCTGTTAAAGTTTTACCTTCACCGGTTTTCATTTCAGCAATGTTTCCAAAATGAATTGCAAGTCCACCGACAATCTGTACGAAATAAGGTTTTTCTCCAATAACACGGAATGCTGCCTCACGAACAGTTGCAAATGCTGGAACAATCAAATCGTCCAACTTAGCTCCATTTGCTAGTTGTTCCCTAAATTCTACTGTTTTATTTTTTAATTCTTCATCGCTTAACGCTTTATATTCGCTGTCTAAAGCCATAATTTCATCAGCGATTTTTTCAAAACGACAAAGTTCTCTATATTCTGAATCTATTAATTTTTTAAAAAAATTCATATCATATCCTCCATAATCACATTTTTATTTTAGCACAACCCTCTATAATTTCCTAGAAAAACCTTAATTATTACCCCTTTTATACTTTCTAGAACGTTTTAAAGTTTGGATATTTTCCATTGTAGTGCGTTTTATTTCAATATTTAACAAATTTTTCTGCCTTAATTTAGTATTTAAAATACTTAAAATTCCTTGAACTTCAACTGCCACCACTTTGTTTTTGCCAAACAACTTGGCCAACAAAGGATAACCAATGATTAGCTTTTTATTAACAAACATAACCTTATATAATTTACTTCTTCTATCATAAATAACCAACAAATATTTATCATTACTTAAATTTTCTTTGATATTAAAATAATCATTTAAATTCCTAAAATCAGCCGGATAATCATCGATTAAGTCACCATCCTTAATAACTACATAAGCACCATTTCCTTTATTATTAACTAAAAACTCGTATCCTTCCCTTAATAATTCTTCATTAAATCTAAAATTTTCCATTTTCTTAACCTCCTGCATAATAAACACGAACTAAATATAATCCATTCGGACTTGCTGTCATCATCTGGCCTTCCTTTTCTGGCTTTTCTAATAATTCTTCTACTTCCTTAATAGTGTGTTTTCCTCTAGCTACATCTATCATCGCCCCAACCATATTTCTTACCATATAACGATAAAAGCTCTTGCCAGTAAATTCTATTTCTAAAAAATCACCATTTCTAATAAAGTTTATTTCTTTAACAACGGCCTCATAATTATCTCTTTCTCCAGCCGTGAAGTTCTTAAAATCATGCACTCCTAAAAAGATTTTACTGCATTTCTTCATCATTTCAATATCCAACTTATAGGGATACTGTAAATAATATCTATCTAAAAAGACATTATATTCACCCAAATTGATCTTATAAACATATTTTTTTCCTAAAGCACTTCTTCTAGCATGAAAATCATCACTAACCTTTTTTATTTCTAAAACTCTTATATCCCTTGGCAAGATAGCGTTTATAGCACAAGTCAACCTATCTACTGGCACTTCATAATCCAAATCAAAATGAATTACCTGTCCATACGCATGAACTCCTTTATCTGTTCTTGAAGCTCCTTTCACAACACTCTCTTTCTTATTTATAATACTTATTGCTTTCTCTAATTCTTTCTGAATAGTCGGTAATTCATTCAACCTTTGAAATCCATAATACAAACTTCCGTCATAACTAATTTTGGCTTTATATTTCATTTACCCTCAACACTTCTATAAATTCCTTTAATTAATTCATTAATATCTAAATAATTTGATAAATTAATATCCTTATCTTTAACCATTTTAATAAATTCAATAATCTTCGGACATTTAATATACTTGTATAAATCCTCGTTATACAAATCTTTTTTATCCCCAGTTACTACAACTTTACCTTTATGAAAAATTATATAATCATCCAAAGTATCCAAAAAAGAGCTAATATTATCACTAACAATAATAACATTTTTGTCATAATTTCCTCTTAATTTTCTTAAAACCTTCTTTAAATAATCAATATCTTTATAATTAAAACCTTTCTCATAATAATCAAAAATGTATACCAAAGGATTATAAAACATCACCAATGCCAATTGAACTCTTTTTATCTCTGTAGTTGATAAAGTTCCAAAATTTCTTCTTAAATACCCGTCATTAAGTCCAACTAACTTTAAAGCATTATACATTTTTTTATTCCGATCTTCATAATCAAGTTCATAAAAATTAGCCAAATAATTCATTTCATCATAAACCGTCTTCGTCTTAAATTCTTTTAAAGGATTATTACTTAAATATCCAATATTTCCAATAGTCCCAACTGGTTTTATCTCTAAACTACCACTAACTTTTATCTTCTTACCAATTAGCAAATCCCTTAATAATCTTCCAGAAATCCCACTAACAAAAGTAATATTACTACTTTTAAAAGTACAACTAACATTATTTAACTTTCGTTCCTCGTTCACAGAAGAACAGCTAATATTATTTAAAATTATTTCCATATTGTCTTTATCATCTTTCTTTCATTAATGATAATCTCACTTAGTAATCCATAATACCCTAATTGAATAGATAAATCAACTAGAAAAGGTAAATTAAATCCTAATCTTTTCAGAATTTGCTCTTCTTTTAAACACTCTAAAGTCTTACCCTCCATAGCAATTCCTTTATCATATAGAATTATCAAATAATCACTATCTAAAAGATTTTCCATATCTGTCGTAATATTCACAACCGTAATATTATTACCTTTACAATATTTAACTATTCTTTTAATATCGTTTTCTTCCATATTAACAAAGACATCATCAAACACTATATACTCACTATTTCTTATTAAAGCTTTAATAATTTTTAAATAATTCTTAAAACGTTTTGTACAAGTTGACACCCTAGCCTCTAAAACATTATCCAATTTAAAAAACTTAACAATCTTATTAACTCTTGTTTTTTCTTCCTCTACCGTCAAATTTAAGTCATTAAGACTATCAAACAACTCCTCTATTACCATATTGGTGCTAGAATATCTATCATTCGTAATAACACTAACATATCTTTTCAAAAGATAAAAATTATCTTTTACAATTTCTACGCCATTGATAATAATGCTACCACTATACTTTAAAGTTCCCGCTAAAATTCTAGCCAAAGTTGTCTTTCCACAACCGCTTGTACCAATAATAGCCGTGTTTACACCCTTATTGATTTGCAGAGTAAGTCTATCAAAAACAGTAAAATCATTATATTGCAAAGAAATATTACTTAATTTAATAGACTCCATTATATCACTCCATTTTACCACTAATTAGTTATTATACAAGAAAGTTTCCTAAAAGAAAAGAAAATATTAGTTATTTTCTCTTGTTTTTTTATTGGTATTTCTTACCAATTATTTCATTATTTATAAAATTACTTATTTGTTGTTTCCATTAATTCGGATAATTAACTCACCATCTTTACTATAACCATACTTTTCCCTAGCATATCTTAAAACATACTCCGGGTCTTGAAGTTTTACTACCTCTTGTTCTAAAACCTCTTGCTTTTCTTGTAACTCTTGGTATTCTTTTTCTAACTTTTTTTTCTGGATAATATTATTACCAATGGCAACCCAATCTCTAACTAAACCACTAAAAACAATAATTACCATTCCAATTAAAAAGAGTAAGATTCCTTTTCTCTGTAAATTCTTAATATTTAAGGACTTTTTCTTCTTTTTCATTCTACCAACACACCTTATCAACTAAATTTTATCATTAATTAAAACATTTAGCTACAAAGATACAAAAATTGTCAAAAATTTTACGCTTTCTTCAAAAGAAAAAGATAAAACTATCTGCCTTACTAAAAACACCTTATCTTTTGATCACCTTTTTTATTAATTATTTTTATCTTAATTATCTTTTTTTCCTAATCATCCTTTTTCCTACCATCACACCAAGTCCTAAAACAACTAAAAAATATATATGAAATATCCCTTTATTAAGAAAATAAAATAAATCTATATAACCAATAGCGCCCAAATAACTTAATAAAACGTAAATAATAATCTTAACTACATAATTACTTCTCAAAATAAGCTTTTTATTAACAAGATATAACCAACATATTAATATTCCATAAATAAAAGATATGACAAAACATATCAATTGCAATTTAATATTCACTTAAATAACTTAGCAAGAATACTATTGTCTTTCTTACTATCCTTTCCATCTAAATAAACTAGTGAGTTAATTTTTCCTTTAATTTGCAAATTACCATCAATAATATCTAGTTTAACTATCTCCAGATTACTTCCCTTTAAGACTAAAGGTCCTAAATTAGTATCCATAACAAATTCTTCAGGGTCAAAACTAACTAATTTTTTTAATCCAGACAAACTAATCTTCTTTCTATCATTAAGTTTAATCTCACTAATTAAAGTTACACCATCTAATCTATTATCCATATTATCACCACTAGATTATATGTCATTAATACTTAAAATATTATTCTTTAGAATCCTTTATCAAAAGAGTTTTATTTTCAAGAGTAAATAAGCCCTATATATAATAATGAAAAGTTTCTATAGACTTCTTTCATCTTATAGATATATAGATTACCTAACTTTAAGAATAATTACAAGTTTTTTATTAAATTTTTCCATAAAAAAACTACCTAGATAATCTAAGTAGTCAGCATTAGCTATTCAGCTTTTTTATATTCAGCAATAATAGCATCTTCTAATTGCTTTCTTGCATCTGGATTAATAGGATGGGCTATATCTCTGTATCCACCAGTAGCAGTTTTTCTACTTGGCATCGCAATAAATAAGCCATTGTCTCCTTCAATAATTCTAATGTCGTGTACTGCGAATGAGTCATCTAAAAGAATTGATGCTATTCCCCTCATTCTTGAACCTTCTTTTTCGATTTTACGAACTGTAACTGATGTAACTTGCATATAAATTCTCCTTCTATTGTCTATTACAACATAATTTCATTTTAAAACAAGTATTCCTAAAAATCAAGACTGTATCATCTTCTCGACATCCACTTTACATATGATAAATGCAAACATCCCCAATAGCAACATCAGCATAAGTAAAACTTTTATTAACGCCATCAACTAAAACCGTAAAAATATTGGGATACACTTCATTAACAATACCTTTCATCATCGTTGTTTTAGCCCTGCTACCACTTACTTTTAACATAATCTCTTTATTTACTAAGGATTTTATTTCATCACGAATATCACTTACATTCATCTTGGATACCCCACATACATCATGCCATTGCAAATTATGCCACCCATTCCCATCTCTCCATTCTTCGTTTTTTCTAAAAGTTCAATCAGGTTAATTTCTTTACTTTTCTCGGTTAAAGCAACATTACAAGCAATAATCGCCGGATCTAAAGCATGAATATTAACTCTTTTAGGACTACTAGCAAAATTCGCCCCAGCTTTTATAAGTTCTTCATAATTGCTTTGACAAGCTCCTGCAATAATAATTAATTTCTCATGTGAGCTCTCATACTTCCTAGCATTTTTAACAGCTTTAACAAAATTTAAAGAATTCTTATAATTTCTTAAATCTTTTTTATCACCTTTTTTCTTCATATAAGCATCATGCCCAGTAATAATTACAATATCGGGTTTTGCATCTTTTAAATAAGAAATGATATCATCGCTTACCGTATCTTCATCTATCTTTCGGCCAATGGCAAAAACCTTATTTTGTTTATAATAATCCATGCAACGTTTTAAGTATTCACTATCACCATCTAAATGCAAAATACGAGCCGGCAAATAAAAGAAATTACTTCTATCCTCGCTTTTTACTTCATCAATAAAATTAGCAGGCCTAAAATCGTCTTCAATTACGCTTTTATCAACGTTAACGCAATCATCTATCGGACTATCCGCATAAAGTCTAGCGTAAACCCCTTTTAAATAAACTGTATCCCCTCTAACATTTAAAACTAGAAATACAGTATCATTTCCATAGCTCTTACGTGTAATATAATCGCCTTTTTTAATCACGAATATCACCAATAAATATTATTATTTAAGACACAAAAAAAGAACTACAAATGTAATTCTTTATAAAAACAATAATAGATTATCTATGATATTGCTCAATATCATTAGAAAGATTTAAGAATGTTTCATCTTCAGCATAATATCTTCTATCATAATTTAGCCAGCCATCACTAGCATTTTTAACTTTTGGTAGAATTTCTTCGGTTAAACTTGGACCATAATTCTTAACATCTGCTAAAGCTTTTTCTAAATCAAACTGACCATTTAAATCATAGTATTTAGCTTGTAAGTCTGATTCTAATTTTGAAACATTAAAGGCAAACTTGGATTCCTTTGTTTCTAGTTTTTGAGCTTCTTCAATTAAAGATGCAATATGATTGCTACAAGCTAATTTACTAGTAACATCAATTACAGTTTTTTTAGCATCAAAAGCAGCCTTATTAACATCATATTTAGAATTAGTTGTGTATTCACTATTTAAATTAATCTTAGAAACTTCTCTAATCATAATCATTTCATAAACTTTTTGCATATCTAAGTCAAGTTTAAATTCACTATTCATCATCATTGCAAGAAATTGAGTACCAAATACATGTTCAGCAACAGATTCTATTCTATCAGCTGAAATACCAACTTCTAACCAGCCAGTTCTGATAGCATTCTTTAATTTAATGACTTCAAAATAAGTTTTTATAATATTTTCGTTCATAAAAATATCTCCTTTCAAAAAGATTATACCACGAATTTAAAATTTAATCATTGTACTTTTTCACAACAGTTACACTTTTTCTAACGACTTTTACATTATTAACCAATTTTACTAGACTTCATTAGGAAACAAAGCTGCATAAATATCTAAAAATTCTTTTAAACTAATCTCTTCTGCTCTGTTTTGAAGATTATGATTATATTTAACTAAAATACTATTAATTTTTTCTAAATCATAATTTTTTAAATTATTTCTTAAATTCTTACGTTTAAATTGAAAAGCACTTTTAACAAACTTAAAAAAATTTTTTTCATCTGCTAAATCTCTTTTAGCTTTTTTATCCAACTTTATAATGGCACTATCGACGTTAGGAACTGGATAAAAAGCTTTCCTAGGTACTTCAAATAATTTTTTTACTTGATAATAATAATCCAAATAAACACTAATTGAGCTGTAATCTTTACTCCCAGATTTGGCACTAAAACGGTCAGCTACTTCTTTTTGAACCATTAAAGTACAAGACTTTTCATTCAAATTTTCAGCAATAATCTTTTCTAATATTGGGGTTGTAATATAATAAGGAATATTGGCAATTATATATAAATTTTTATAATTATCAGGTAAATACTCCTTAACATTTACTTTCATAAAATCTTCATAGACAACTCTTAAATTAGGAGCTTTAATTCTATCTAACACTGGTTTTACTTCCCTATCAATTTCAAAGGCAATGACTGGACAATTATATTTAACTAAGTATTTAGTTAAAGCCCCATGTCCGGGTCCTATCTCAACAATGCAATCATCCTCTGTACACATAACACTTTCTACAATTTTTTGTAAAAATTTCTCATCTTGTAAAAAATTCTGTCCTAAGTTCTTCTTAAATCTAAATTTTTCCATCTATTACCTCCATAAAGCGATTTCAATATAATCATTATACACTAATACTAATTATATCCCAAGCATTTTAACAAAAAGAAAAAAGGTGCTTACCATCCTTTTCTTAAAATATCATAAGATACCACAGACCTACCAACATTCTTAGAAGCATAAGCTTCACTAACAGTTAATAAATCTAAATTATATTTACTAACCCCTCTATCAAGAACTATAGCATACATAGGTTCATCATATAACTTATGTTCATTAATACGAATTATTGTCCCACAAGGAAAAGCCTTTGAGGAAGCAACAATATTTACTTCACCATAAGTCTTATCCTCGTACGTAACATTACCATTCAAAACATCTAAATTACTCATACAAGCTAAGTGTCCACTACATAAAGGACAATCAGCCCCATAACCAGTTAAATAACCCGTATAAGTATCTTTAGCACTATAAAGATCATTTTTTATATCATTTTCTAATTTCATTGCCATAGCATTTAAATCAAGAGTCAAACTCAAGTTAGAATTTTTACTATTATTCAGATAATTTATTCCACTTCCAGAAGATCCAAGTAACAAAGTAGCCCCTACTAGCAGCACCCCTTGTATTCCTCTTAAAAATATTTTCAAAATAAATCCACCACCTGCTAAAAGTCTATCATAGGTATCTCTAAATGTCAAAAATCCGCTTAATATTTTGGTTGGTAATTTCTGCTAACTCACTCAAAGAGACTCCATAAATATCAGCTACAAACCTAGCTGTATTCATCATTTTTCCTGGATTATTTTGCGTTCCTCTAAAAGGCACAGGTGTAAGATAAGGACTATCCGTTTCTAAAACAATACTATTCATATCTATATTTTTTAAAGTATCTTTAAGATTACAATTTTTAAAAGTAACAACTCCATTTATCCCTAAAACAAAACCTAACTTAATATATTCCCGAGCCATTTCTAAACTACCACTATAGGAATGAATTACTCCAAAGTTATGATGTCTTTTTAATATTTCTAAAGTATCCCCCGCGGCCTCACGACTATGAATAACCACCGGTAAGTTTAATTTTTCGGCGATATCTAATTGGCGTTCAAAAACTTCTATCTGCTTATCCTTATTATCCTTAGTATAGTGATAATCTAGACCAATCTCTCCAATTCCCACTATTTTCTTATCCAAATTATCAAAAATAGTATAGTCAAAATCTTCCTCGATATTTTCAGGATGTAAGCCTACTACCCCGTACATTTCGGGATATTTTTTTACTAATGCCATTACTTCTTTACTACTTTCTAAATTGTAAGCAGCACTAATTACTCTAGACACTCCCGCTTCTTTTACATCTTTTAAAATCTCATCAATATCATCATAATATTCACTTAAAACATGACAATGAGTATCGCAAAACATCTATTTAACCTCAATTCTAGCAAATAAATGTTCTGGTTCCCCTAAAGTTTTCCCAGTTTCTAACGACCCAAAGTGTAATGTACTTTCAACACTTGTTTGTTCTGTATTTAATTGTTTTAAAATCTTTTCGCTAGTCTCTGGTAAATAAGCTCCAAGAAGAATACTACAAATTCTAATACTTTCTAACAAGTTATATAAAACCGTAGCCAATCTATCTTTCTTTGTCTCATCTTTAGCTAAAACCCAAGGAGTTGTTTCATCGATATATTTATTACATCTCTTTAAAACATTAAATATTTCATCAATAGCATCCCCAATATGAAGACTATCCATTTTAATCTTAACATTATCATAAAGATTTTCACTCATATCAATTAGTTCATCATCAATACTTTCTTTAGCTTCAGGATTACTTATAACACCATCAAAATATTTATAAGCCATACTAACCGTACGATTAACTAAATTACCTAAAATATTTACTAAATCACTATTAATCCTTTCGACCAATAAATCTTCACTATATACACCATCAGCACTAAATGGAATTTCATGTAAAAAATAATATCTAATTGCATCCACACCATATTTTTTAACTAAATCATCAGCATAAACAACATTTCCTTTAGACTTACTCATCTTCCCATCAGCCATAATTAACCAAGGATGTCCAAATACTTGTTTTGGTAAAGGTAAATCTAAACTCATTAAGAAACAAGGCCAATAAATAGTATGAAATCTAATGATATCTTTACCAATTAAATGTAAATCAGCTGGCCACCATTTCTTAAAATTCTCATTACCACCATCAATATCATAACCAATATTAGTAATATAGTTAGTTAAAGCATCTAGCCAAACATAAACAACATGTTTAGGATCAAAAGTTACCGGAATCCCCCAAGTAAAAGTAGAACGAGATACACATAAATCTTGTAAACCAGGTTTAATAAAGTTATTAATCATTTCATTTTTACGAGCCGCTGGAAGAATAAACTCCGGATGTGATTCAATATATTCAATTAATTTATCTTGATATTTTGATAACCTAAAGAAATATGCTTCTTCTTTTTTCTCTTCAACATCTCTCCCACAATCTGGGCATTTCCCATCTACTAACTGGCTTTCTGTCCAGAAAGATTCACAAGGTGTACAATAAAGACCACTATATTCTCCCTTATAAATATCTCCTTTATCATACATTTTCTTAAATATTCTTTGGACTACTTCTTCATGATGTTTATCAGTAGTTCTGACAAACTTATCATAACTGGTATTCATTGTATCCCAAATATTTTTAATTTCTCCTGATACATTATCTACAAATTCTTGAGGCGTAATACCTGCTTCCTTGGCTTTTAACTCTATTTTCTCCCCATGTTCATCAGTCCCTGTTTGAAAATAAACATCGTATCCTTCTAATCTTTTAAATCTTGCTATTGCATCTGCTAAAACAATCTCATAAGTATTACCAATATGTGGCTTACCTGAAGTATAAGCAATAGCTGTACTAATATAAAATTTCTTCTTTTCCATAATAAATTCTCCTTCTTATAAATACTTTTTTAATTCATAAATATTAGATATCGTCTGATATTTACGTGTTTTTTTCTTTTCTTTATTTGTTATATAATATGAATAAACTCCTAGATTAGTTGCAAACTTAATATCAATTTCATAAGTATCACCAACATAAACAATTTCTTCTTTCCTATATTGTTTTAAAATTAGATTCATCATTTCACTATAAGGTTTTCTATCATAATTATCACAGCCATAAACGTTATTAAAATACTTTAGTATATTATAGTTTTTTAATCTGGCTACTTGCTGTTTAGTAAACCAATTAGTTATTACAAATAAAGTATAATTTTTACTTAAATACTCTAGTAAATCCTCTAGTTCTTGATCTTTCTTTTTAGGAATAGCATCATATAATCTTAAAGTCCATTGATTAACAAAATCATTTGGAACCTCTAAATTCATATATTCAGCAAAATACCTAGACATTTCCTCTTCATTAAATCTCGTATGCGTATTTTCATATCCCTTCATCGCTGATAAAAATAAAGCAAATGTTTTTGCATCTGTAGGTAAATTATTATCTTGCATACATTTTTTTGTAATATTATCGAACTCATCTAACCAAGGAATAAGAGTATTATCCAAATCAAATACTACTGCCTTTATCATAACACCTCCTAATAAAAAAATTCATAACTTAAGGACGAGCAAACCCGCGGTACCACCTTAATTTATGAATTAACATACACTTATATCTTAACGCGATTAAACGATTTAACTCCCAAATCCATACTCCCTATTAATCTTGCCTATCTTTCACCACTTGAAAGGCTCTCTTCTCAAAGACGCTTAGGTACCCATTTGTTCTTTGTTAATTAACCTTAGTATAGCATATTTTTCTCAAAGTGTTACAATTTTTAGTAATAAAGTTTTATCTAAATACTAATCTCAATGATAATATCTTCTAATTCTTTCTAATTTTTTATTCCTAAGAACAACATCATTTGAATTATCTATATTAATCGAACCATCTTCACTATAACCCATAACTACTTCATCCCCCTCTAAAACTTCAAAGACACCAATTCCCTGTAGAAAAGTCTTATTATAATCATACATATATCCAGGACCTCTTTCCTCTTTAGGACTTAAAGTAAAATAAGTAATATACATATCTAACTGATAAGTAATTTTACTTTTTTCTGTCTTCGGTATCTCTAAATCACCTAAATATAATTGTAATCCCGTTAAAACATTATAACAAAAATCTCTTATATCACCATGAAAATTTCCACTCATCAAGCCAATTTTAACAATTCCTAATTCTATTAAATTACCAATATTATTTATATCATTATCAGTCAAAAATATTTGATTACTATCAAAATCCACTGACCTTTTCCTATCAGCCATAAACTCTTTTAAAGTTAAATAGTTAGCTCGCCACCCATTATCTTTTTGAATAATCTTTAACTCTTTTATAACAAGTAACTTAATCTTTAGACCTAAAATAATTCGTTTGTTATCATCAAATATTATCGGTTCCACCAGATTACTCTTAGAATCCATCTTATCTTCAAGAAAATCTATTCTAAGAACAATATCATCTAAATTATCTAGTTTCCCAGATACTTTCTTAATACTATAAATCTTCGAAGAATTAAGTTTATAACTACTAAGACTAGCATTATACTTAAAAAAAAATAAGTCTTTTAACTCCTGAAGTATCTTTTTATCCATCATCTTTAAATGATGTCTATCATTTAGAAGTCTTACTCTTCCGTGACTAGTTAAAATATACATAGGAATATCATCTACATACATAACCCCTAAAGTCTTAGGACTTTCTAAAACTATATCATTTTGTCTAACGTGAAGATCAATAATCGAAGAAAGACCAATCTGTCTTAAATCCTTCTCCAATTCACTTAAAAAATCTAGTATAAATCTCGTATCATCCATAACATTTTGCCTCATAATACGAGTATATAATTCTTAGCACGAAATATCAAGCTTAGAAGTAATTAAGATATTAATAATTTTACCAACTTCCCCATTACATTCACTTCCAACAACAATAATAATTCCCTCAACATTACTATCAATAATGACTGGTCTTATATCACAATCCTTACATATCTCCTCTTTAAGACTATCTAATTCATACAAAGATAAACTAACACACTTCTTAATATCGATATTACTTATCTCCGTATTATTAAATATAATTTCTTCTCTATTAGTTGCTAAAAACTTAATCCCACTATAATTAGTCAAAATAGTTAATAAAGTCTTAACATAATCATTATACTCTTTGATAGCAACCATCTTATTTAAGACAATTTTATCCCCATCAAGCCCTATCTCCAAGGAATCATTAGTTCTTATCGATAATCTTTTCCTAATATCCTTAGGAATAACAATTCTCCCTAATTCATCAATTCTCTTTATTTGTCCGTTCATATATACCTCTGATAATATTATTACCAAGAATTTAAATTTTATAACATAATACTAAAAAAGATTAAGAAATTTATTTTTTCTTAACCTTCTTCATATAAATATTTATTATAATATGTTTTTTAAGATAATTGTTTTTGTTCTACTCATCTCATGAAGAGTACTTACTACACCTTCATTACCATAGCCAGAATGTTTCCAACCCCCAAATGGCATTTCAAAGGAACGGAAGAAAGAAGCCCCATTAATAATAACACCACCACATTCAAGTTCATTAGCTACTTTTTGACATACTTTTTGATCTTTAGAAATAATACTACCACATAAACCAAAACTTGATTGATTAGCAATTTCAATTGCTTCTTCAATAGTATCATAACTAATAATAGAAACAACTGGTCCAAAGATTTCCATATCTTTAGCAACAGGCATATCACGAGTAACATCAGTTAAAATAGTTGGTTCATAGAAAGCCCCTTTACGGCGACCACCATAAACTATTTTAGCACCCAACGCTACTGTTGAATTAACTTGCTCTTCAACCTTTTTAGCCGCATCTTCGCTAATCAAGCAGCCAATTTTAGCTTCAGGATTACTTGGCATACATACTCTAATACCTTTAAATGTCTCGGTTAATTTACTAACGAATTCATCTAAAATATCTTTATGAACTAAGAAACGTTTAGAAGCACAGCAAACTTGACCAGTATTATATAATCTGCCCCAAATAGTTTCTTTAATAGCTAAATCAACATCACCATCTTTATGAAGAATAAAAGCATCATTTCCTCCTAATTCTAACATAACATGAGTAATATTTTTAGCACATTTAGCCATTGTTTCTGCCCCCGCAATAGTAGAACCAGTAAGACTTACTAAAGCTACTTTAGGATTTTCAGCCAAAGTTTGAACAGCCTCGCCACCAGCGCCATTAATTAAGTTAATTGCTCCTCCGGGAATACCAGCTTCCATTAATAACTCAACATACTTAGTTAAAGTTAAAGGATTATGAGCACTTGGTTTTAAAATAACACTATTACCCATTAACAAAGCTGCAGGAACTTTTTGACAAAATAAATCACTTGGGAAATTAAACGGAATAACCGCTACAACTACTCCTAAAGGAGCTTGTACTGTATATTGTAAAGTTGTTTCATTTCCTTTTTCTTGACCGTATGGAATAACATTTCCATATTCATGTTTAGCTCTTTCACAGAAAGCCGGAATTCCAATTGAAACATTAGCAATTTCTCCAATAGCCTCATTTATTGGTTTACCCGTTTCTTCACACAATAACTTAGCTAGACTATCCTTATCTCTTTCAACTAAAGAAACAAACTTTAATAAACGACTAGCTCTTTCATATAATGGCACTTTAGCCCATTCTTTTTGACCTAAATAAGCAGCTTCAACAGCCTTATCGCAGTCCTCTTTTGTACTTTTTGGTACTGTATCAATTAGTGCATTAGTAGCGGGGTTAGTAATCTCTATTACTTCCCCATTACTTGCATCACACCAAGTTGCCCCAATTAAATTCTTTGCCATTTTTATTCCTTTCCAAAACCAGTAAATGATAGAGACAAACCACCAACAATATTACTAGAATGTTCATATCTACCATATTCACCAAACGTAAAGACCATTAAGAACTCTTTCTTAGGAATAGCTTTTTTAATTTCTGAATAAATCTTATCTTCCATATTAGTAAGTTGAAGACCTAAACGACGACCACCACAATGTACTAAAAAATAACTTTCAGGACTATTATCCATTAAAGAATTTAATTTCTTAACAACACAAGCATTACTATCAAGCATTCCTTCTGGAGTATTAGTCAAATGAATAATAGCCGTATTTTCTTCCAAATTAGCACCAATATTCATCGATTTATCTACATTAGCAAACATAGGATGTCTAACAGCAGTTACATTACCAATTTGATCTTTAACTCCTAGTGGATTAAAGATTGTTTCCGTAAGTAAGTTACCACCCATCATATCTTCAATATTCTTAGCAGTCCATTTAGCATAAACGTCTAAAGCCGGTTTACCATCAATACTAACAAGAGTTCTCTTATCTTTAACCTCAGTAATTAAACCAGCATCTTTAGTCTCATTATAATTACCAGAATAAATATTCTTAATCTCAGTATCAGCATAAATTAAAGCCATTACACAACCATCACTAAAGACTTCATCGTTATAAAATAAACTCCATTTTCCTTCAACAGTATTATCAGCAGCACTACCACCAAATACAGGAACATCACCAATTACATCAGAGATACCCTTTAAATAAGCTTCCTCTTCTTTTGGACTAGCACTTACAAAAACATAACTAGGTTTTTCAATGCAATTAGCCTTTTTAACAGCTTTTTCTGCTAGTTTTTTACCAATTTCTCTAGCATCATCACTAGTCTTAGGTGAACCAACAGCAACTATTTTAGCATCGCCACCTAAAAGCATCATTCCTGAATAACCAGTTTCTTTATTTAAATAACCATCTTGAGTACAGATAGCCGCACTCGAAGTACAACCAACTACATCTACATCTTTTAAAACTGACTTAACGCCTTTAATAATTTCTTTTTGATCTTGAACACAACTAGTAAATAATAAACCAACTTGTGGATTTTCTATTTTAGCAGCCATTTTAGCGGTTTCAACACCACTTTTAAAAGCATCTATATTCTCGCTATAACCAACTTTAGTTTTCAATATTTTCTTAACTCCTTTTCCCTCATAAGCTCTATTGAATAGCTCAATGATATCTTCTTTTGTCACTTCTCTTGGATTGCCACCCGTACATGGGTCAATCAAAGCCTTAGCAGCCATCTCTTCAAAACTATCAGGACGAACATTTAACTCTTTTAAAGTCATAGGTACTTTTAAAGTCATTTCTAAGTCTCTAACTGCTCTAACAACTAATTCAACACATTGTTTATCTGTTTTACCAGTAGTGCTTATTTCAAATGCTTCAGCCATCTTACGATATCTATCATAAGCAACTTCACCATTCCACTCTAAAACATATGGTAAGAATAAACTACAAGCAATTCCATGGGCTATGTCATACGTAGCTCCTAATTGGTGAGCCATCGAATGAACTATACCCAAACCAACATTGGAGAATCCCATTCCAGCAACATATTCACTCATCGCCATTTGATTTTGAGCTTCCTTATCTTTATTTACAGCTTTTACCAAATTTTTGTAAGTCATTGCCATACTTTGTAAATGGAACATATCCGGTATTTCCCAATGTGCCTTAGTAATATAACCTTCCATAGCATGAGTCAAAGCATCTAAACCAGTCGCCGAGGCCGTCATCTTTGGCATTTTACTCATTAATTCAGTATCAACTATTGATAAAACAGGAATATCGTTAGTATCCACACAAACTCTTTTAACTTTGGCAATTTCATCAGTAATTACATAATTTATCGTAACTTCTGCGGCAGTTCCCGCCGTAGTTGGTAAAGCAATAATTGGTAAAGATCTATTCTTGGTATCAGCTACTCCTTCTAAAGAATTGATATCATAAAATTCCTTATTATTTATAACAATTCCAATACACTTAGCTGTATCAATAACACTACCACCGCCAACAGCAATTATACTATCAGCATGAAACTTACGTGCTGCCTTAATACCATCATGACAGTTACTAATCGTTGGATTAGGCTTTACTTTATCAAATAAACTATACTTTATTTTAGCATTATCTAATAAATCAGTAACTTTTCCCGTCACCCCACATTTAACTAAATTTTCATCACTTACAACTAATATTCTCTTAAACTTTCTTTTTTGGATTTCTGATACCAAGTTTTCCCTAGCATTCCAGCCAAAATAAGAAGTTTCATTTAGAACCATTCTATTAGCCATATCCTACCTCCTATTATAAATTAATTGTATCATAAATTTATCAATAATAAATAAATAAACTGCAAAAAAAAGTTTCTTCTATGTAAAAAAATGTCTATCCAGTCAATAAACGTTTGATTGAATAAACATTTTTTAATTATCTAAATATAATTATTTTACTTAAATAGTCCATATATTTGAGCCAACATAGTCTTAATTACTATAAATATTATGATTATCCAAAAATTAAACATCATCTAAATACCTATAGAATTATTTCCTCCATTTAACTCTTCTTTACCTAATTCATCCTTAATTAAATTTAATATATCTACTAAATAATAAACAAAATGTTTAGGTAAATTACCAATTGGAATGGTTATATAAACATTATTAAACATTGATCTAAACTGAACTTTAGGGCAAATATTATATATTTGCATAAATAACTTATCAACCTTTAACTTCTTAGTCAGAGTAGCCGGTATTTCTAATTCAACAATTTTATTATTTTGAACTACTCTTTCAATATGAAGCGATAAGGCTAGCTTCTCAAACCATTCTTCATACATATAAATTCGAATTTTTTCATCAATTTTACCAAATCTATCTTCTAATTCTTTTTCTATTTCAGTTAATTTAGCAAAACTATCAATTTCATTAATCTTCCGGTGAATTTCTATCTTCAACGACTCATCAGAAACATAATCATCACTAATATGCGTATCAACATCAATTAAAGAATTATTAGTCTTATCTTCATTAATTACTTCGCCATTTAATCTTCTTACTTCATCATCGACCATTTTCATATATAAATCTAAACCAACAGCATCAACAAATCCGGCCTGCTCACTTCCCAAAATGTCGCCTGCTCCTCTTAAGGACAAATCACGCATCGCAATTCGATAACCACTACCAAGTTCTGTAAATTCCTTGATGGCTTCTAATCTTTTAATAGCAATGTCATTTAACATTTTATCTTTACTATACATTAAGTAAGCATAAGCAATCTTAGAGCTGCGGCCAACACGGCCTCTTATCTGATATAACTGACTAAGACCGAAATGGTCGGCATCATAAATAATTAAAGTGTTAGCATTGGCTATATCTATACCAGTTTCAATAATAGTTGTACATAGTAAGATATCATATTTATAATCGACAAAATCCTGCATAACATCTTCCATCTGGGATTTATTCATTCTTCCGTGAGCAATAACAATTCTAGCCTCCGGTACCAGTCTTTGAAGTTCGGCTCTTTTACTTTCAATAGTATCTATCCTATTATATAAGATAAAAATCTGACCATTACGACCTAATTCTTTATAAATAGCATCTTTAATTACCATATCTTGTTCTTTAATAACATATGTCTGTACCGGATATCTATTTACAGGAGCCGTATCAATAATTGACAAATCTCTTAAACCTGACATAGCCATCTTTAAAGTCCTTGGAATTGGAGTTGCGGATAAAGTTAAAACATTAACATCATTTTTATATTTCTTGATTTTTTCTTTATGAGTTACCCCAAATCTTTGCTCTTCATCGACTACGAGAAGACCTAAATTTTTATAACCAACATCATCGCTTAACAAACGATGAGTGCCAAATATTATATCAATTGTCCCATTCTTAAGACCAGCAATGATTCTTTCAGCTTCTTTTTTCGTTGTAAAGCGATTTAAAAGAGCAATTTCAACTGGAAAATTTTTAAAACGCTGTAAGGCATTTTCATATTGTTGATTACTTAAAATAGTTGTCGGGCAAAGATAAGCTACCTGAAAACCATTAATAGCAGTCATAAACATAGCGCGAAAAGCAACTTCAGTCTTACCAAAACCAACATCACCACAAAGTAATCTGTCCATTGGCACTTTATTTTCTAAATCCTTTTTTACATCATTAAAAGCTTTTTGTTGGTCAATTGTTGGTTCATATTTAAAATCAGCATCAAACATTACGTCCATCGGATCATCTTTAAAAACAGGACCAGTAACTTTACTGCGGGCAGCATATAATTTTATAAGTTCTAAAGAAATATCATGAATTTTTTTCTCCAAGGTTTTCTTTGCTTTCGCCCAAGCTGTTCCATTTAGTTTGCTTAAAACTGGCGCTACTCCATCCTTAGAAGTATATTTAAAAATAGTACTTATTTTTTCAACAGGAACATAAATTTTATCATTATCAGCATAAGTAATTTGTAAATAATCCTTGACAACTCCATTTTTTGTTAAAGAAATTACACCTTCATATCTACCTATACCATGATAAGCATGAACAACATAATCCCCAACTTGTAGTTGATCAAATCCTTTAATTTTTTTTCCAATCTTATAAGTGTTTTTATACTTAATTTCTCTCGTACTAGTTTTTTCAATATCATACTCACCAATAACTACATAATTATTAAAAATAAAACCATTATTTATCCGACAATTAACAATATTAACTTTGTAAGGAAATAGCTGGTCTTCCGAAACAGTTCTTGTAACATGAAACATTTCCTTAATAAAATCTATCTCGACTTTTCGTGATAAGCAGAAAACAATCGTTTTATTTTCCTCTAACTGTTTTCCAACAAATTCTCTTAATAATTGAAAATTAGAATTAAAATTGTCTAAACTGCTACTTTGATAAAGTATAGTCTTATCCCTATTAGCAACAAATTTATTTAAGAATACTTTTTTCTTAACATTTATTTTATCAAGTTCAAACATGACATCATCAGTTAAATTAGAACTATCTTTTCTATAATCCAATAACTCCTCGCATAACTTTTCATATCCTAATTTAATATCATCTGAGTTAATAAAAAAAGTCATAGGATCATTCATATAATCATAAATACAACTTTTACTTGAAGTAGATATCTCTTGAAAAGGTAAACAATTTATAGTATCTACTTCTTTAATTGACATTTGTGTATTTTCATCGAAATAACGAATTGACTCTATCTCATTACCAAAAAATTCAATTCTAATTGGATGTTCTTCTTCAATCAAAAACAAATCAATTACATAACCTCGAACAGCATATTCTCCTGTAGATGTAACCAAAGTATCCCTCTTATATCCAAAGGAATCTAAAACTTCTAAAATTTTATCTCTATTTAGCGACAACCCTTTTTCTAACTTGAACTCTAAACGATTAACAGTACGATAATCTGGTAAATATCGCAAAAATCCCATTAAATTGGTTACTACGATCTTAGGAGTTTCTTCCTTTAAAGCATTAATCGTTTCTAATCTTTTGATTTTTAATTCAGGTGAAGTCGCAAGTGCAACTGAAGTCACAAAATCATCCATAGGAAATAATAAACAATCAGTCGTATAATTCAAAAATGCATCATAATATTTATTAGCTTCATATAAAGTATTTGTTAAAATTAATACATTTTCTTTTTGTGTTTTAAAATAATTAAGTACGTAAAAAACATTTAACTCGTTAGTTAAACCTACAACTTCTGTATCTAATTTATATTTAAAAAATTCATTAAGAAATTTCATAGTAATCCTTTTCTACTTATGGTTATATTTTTGCATACAATAATTAATATCATTACTTATAAAGTCTTCAATGATATTTATATATGTTGGTACCATTTCTTTAAAATGAGCTAAATCATTAGAATTAAAATGACCTAATACATAATCCTTAGTATCTATTTTTCGATCGTGAGCAATACCTATCTTTAATCTTGGTATCTGTTGGGTATGCAAATTATTTATTATCGACTTAATACCGTTGTGGCCACCAGCTGAACTATCAAACTTCAAACGATATTTTAAATAATCTAAATCTAAATCATCTTGAACTATTAAAATATTTTCATTACTTATATTATAATAATTAATAAATTTAATGACACATTCCCCAGACAAATTCATATAAGTTAATGGTTTCAGAAAAAGAACTTTTTCACCATTAAGATTTTGTTCACTATACAAACCATTAAACTTTTCTTTCCACAAATTATTTCCCGGGAAATAATTTAATACCATAAAACCAATATTATGACGAGTGTTTTCATATTCTTTACCTGGATTACCAAGCCCTACTATCAATTTCATTATAAATCCCTTTCATTAGTTAAAAATATTTTTATAAGTTTTTCTTCCTGTGATATTTAAAGGCTTATTTACTATCAAACCTTCAGCGCCATTCTTTGTCGCTTTAATCAACACCATTATAGCTGATTTCTCATAACTTGAATAAATAAATTGTAATTTTTTTATCTTAAAATTATACTTTGTTAAAAGATTAATTATTTCCATTAATCTTTCTGGTCTATGCACCATATAAATTGGTGCCCGATTTCGTAACAAATATTTTGATGTAACAATTATTTGTTCTAAATCAGTCGTTAATTCATGACGGGCAATTCTTTTTTCTTCATCAATATTCAGATATGAGCCTTCATTTATCTTAAAATAAGGGGGATTACAAGTAATAGCATCTACAGATTCTGGTAAAATATACTCTAATGCTGAACTTAAATTATCATTTATAATCTCAATTTGATTTTCTAAATTATTAAGTACAACTGAATTGTATGCTAATTTAGAAACGTTCTTCTGAATTTCTATTCCTTTTATTTTAGCTAAATATTTAGTTGATAAAATCAACGGAACTGCTGCCGTGCCAGTGCAAAAATCAACAATCAATTGTGTGTTCTTTCTAGCATCAACAAACTCCGCTAGCAAAATACTATCCAAAGAAAATTTAAATAAATTTTCAGCTTGATATATTTTAAGTCCATAATCATATAAATCATTTATCTCTATCTTCATCTTCTAAAACCTTAATCTCTTTTAGTTCATCATTTACTAAGACCGTATATTTCAAATTTAAAATATCTTCGGAAACAACTTTGCCAGGACCAAATTCTGTTTCAATTGTTTTCCCAACTTGAGGTAATTTCCTACGACAACTAGCATAATTATCATTTTCATAAGTTAAACAACACATTAGTCTACCACAAGCTCCATTAATTTTACTTGGATTAAGGGCTAAACCTTGGGTCTTTGCCATATTCATACTAATAGAATCCAACTTTGTTAAAAAAGTCGTACAGCATAATTTTCGACCACATGGACCAATGCCATCAATAATTTTAGCCTTATCTCTAGCACCTATCTGTCTTAATTCAATACGCATTTTAAATTTAGAAGCAATGGATTTAGCTAGCTCGCGAAAATCAACTCTTTCATCAGCAACAAATTGATATAATAAATGTTTCTTATCAAAAGTCACATCAGCATTAATAAAAGACATAACAAGCCCTAGCCTAGCTGCCTCTTTTTTAGCAAAAACTAAAGCTTCTGAACTTAAGCGTAGATTTTGCAAATATTTATTATAATCGCAATCAATTGCTTTCCTTATTATATATATATCGGATTCTCGGAAACTAGATATTGCTAGTATCTTTCCATATTCTTCTCCTCTGGAAGTTTTTATAATTATATTACCCTGAATATCATATTTTTTTTCTGAAAAAGCTGTTACCACTTTTCTATCTTCAATCATTATTTCATAATAATACTTCACTTCTAAACCTCTTTTCATTGTAAAAATATTTCCCGGGAAATATTTTTATATTTACATAAGCTTTACAAATAGCTAAGTTATATGCTCTATAATTGAAAAATATCAACAAATTATTTCCCGGGAAATAATTTTCAATCAAATTTTTAAACTTCTTCGCATTTCAATAACAAAATAATCTAATAGCAATTCAATGTTAACATTTGAATTTATCATTGTTAGCGTTTTAAGAATTACATCTAGCTGTTTTTTATATATATGTGAATTTTTATCTACAGAATTGTTTTCCGGGAAATAATTTTGCCATTCGTCATGCAGATATCTATCTAAAATTTTTAAGAATAACTTATTTATATCATTTCTTTCCTTTAAAGATGTCAAAATCGTATTCTTATTTATCAGAAAGTTATCATCACTAAATAATCTACTTAAGTAATCATTTGCTAAATTAGTTATTAAGTTATCATCTTCTTGTCCCTCATAAATAAATTTAAAATTTTGACATCTACTTATTATTGTATCTAAAACTTTATCTTTATCGGTTGTAACTAAAAAGCCAATTATATTATCGCTTGGTTCTTCTAAAAACTTTAACATTGAATTAGCTGAAGAATCATTCATTAACTCTGCATTTGCTATTATATAGGTATTATATTTTGAATAGACAGCTTTTTTACTAAATTTATCTTGAAGCTCCAATAATTGATTTTTTTTAATGGACATTCCATCCGGTCTTACTACAACTAAACTAGGTAAATTATCTAAATCAATTAATTTACACAAATTACATTTATCACAATTGTCACTATATTTATCTCGACAATTAATGTATTTCATAAATTGTTTAAGTTCAAGTAAACACTTATCGATATTATTTGTTTCAATCAAAAAAGCATGCGCTAAATGATTGTTATCATATTCTTGTATTAATTTTGCTACATTTTTTTCTCTATCCATAACTGCTTCTCCTTAAATATAATTATATAATAAATAATTTTAGAATTATTAAAGATAAAACTCCAAAACCACCCAAACAATAAGTTATCAATAAATTAATAAAATTAATTGGAATTATTATTCCAACATATTTCAATGTTGTATTTAACCCAAACAGAAGTAAAAACGAAAAAATAATTTTTTTAACTATTTTAAGCATTAATATCACCATAGAAATTTATGAAGATTACTAATTACTTATGATAAATTTTTTCTTTCATTTAACGCATTTAATAAAGTCAATTCATCTAAATAATCAATGTCTACACCCATAGGAATACCATATGATAATCTTGATACTTTAACATTAGTATATTTATTTAGTATTTCCTTAATATATAAAGTAGTAGTTTCTCCCTCAATTGATGGCTTCAAGGCAATGATAACTTCAACTGATTCCTTATCTTTAACTCGATCAATTAAACTAGCAATATTAATATCCTCTGGTCCAATATCATCAATTGGTGATATAAGTCCATTTAAAACGTGATATTTTCCATTATATTTGCCAGTTTTTTCGAATGCAGCCACTCCCTTAAAATCCTCTAAAATACAAATCAAATTATCCCTTCGATATTCATTAGAGCATATCATGCAAATATCATTATCAGTTAAGCAACCACAAATATTGCACGGATGAAGTTTACTTTTAGCTTCTAACATTACGTTTGCAAAAGAATTTACATCATCACTATTAATGTCCAAAAGTGCTAAAGCCATTCGCTCCGCACTTTTATCACCGACACCAGGAAACTTCTTAAAGTATTCTATTAAATCTAACAATACTTTTGGATAAATCATTAGAATAAACCATTAAACATGCTGCCATATTGTCCCATTGCAGATTCCATCGCAGCATCAACTTCTTTATTGGCATTATTAGTAGCAATAACTATCATATCCTGTAAAGCTTCTAAATCATCAACTGCTACTTCTTTCGCAAATTCTACTTTTACTAAATCTTTTTTGCCGTTTACTGTAACAGTTGCTAATTCAGATTTTCCAACAAATTCTTTCTTTTCAACTTCTTCTTTTTTTTTCATTATGTCTCTTTGCATTCTCTGAGCTTGAGCCATTAAATTTTGCATATTCATATTAATTATCTCCTCTATTCTAATTTTTTATAATTATTTCCAAAAATTTCTTTAGCTATTTTATCTAATTCACTTTTATTTTCTTTAATAATTATATCATTATCAATTATCTCATATTTATATCCATTTTTGACATTATTTATGTATTTATTTCTTTCATTTTCCCATTTTTTAGGCGATATTGAAACCAAATAAACATTTTTATTAAAGAATAAATTAAAATCCTTTTCTAATGACTTAATATTTTGATTAATCAAATCATTTGTTGAATCCAAATTATTAACTAAAATTGCATATTTATCGGAAACAGCCACAATCGAAGTATCTACTATATACGATAATAATGATTTATTAGCATTACTTTCATAAGCGATGAAATCATCCCATTTACTCTTTACCGATATTAAATAATCTTTTTTAGCATTTACAAAAGTATTATTAATTCTAATATCAATATCAAAATCTATATTTGGTGACATTTTATCAATTTTTGACACACCATTGGTAATTTCATTCTGTTTATTATCTAATACTACATTTGAGTTCGTATCTGATTCAATTTTTTTTAATAATTCTTTTTCATTTTTTACTGATGTTTTTTCATCTTTAATATTTTTTTTATCAGCAAAATTATTTCCCGGGAAATAATTTATATATTTTAAAAAGACAATTTCAAGTAAATCATAATAACTAGCACTACTTTTATCCATGTATAATAAATTATTTAATTCAAAAATAAAGCCATATATATTATCAAAAATTAAATTTCCATTATACTTCTCTGTTTTTATGGCTATTAAAATATTTTTCAAATAATTAATTATTTTTCCGATTAATATTTTTATATCTATTCCAGTTTCTTTAAATATATTAACTGTATGAATTACACTTTCAATGTCATTATTTTCATAATATGAAAACAATTCCTTTAACTTTTTATTTGATACACCACCAAAATTGCTAATAACTGCATTTACATCTATTTGACAGTTTAGACTCGAAAGCTGATCTAAAATACTTAAAGCATCTCTTAGCCCCCCATTCGACATAAGAGCGATTTCTTCAATAGCATCATCAGTTATATCAATATTTTCTTGCTCACAAACATATTTTAATCTGTCTTCAATATCATTTAAGGATATTGATTTAAAATCAAATCTTTGACAACGAGATAATACTGTTATTGGAACACTTTGAATATCTGTTGTAGCTAAAATGAACACTACATCCTTCGGTGGTTCTTCTAAAGTTAGTAGTAGAGCATTAAAAGCACTTGTGGATAACATATGAAACTCATCTATTATATATACTTTGATTTTCATATTGCTAGGCGCCAAACGAACATTGTTGATAATTTCTCTAATATCATCTACGCTGTTATTTGAGGCGGCATCCAACTCAATAATATCTGGACTACTAGAAAAATTTAAACAATTTTCACACTTATCACAAGGATTACCATCTACCGGATTTAAGCAATTAATGGCCTTGGCAAAGATTTTAGCACTACTCGTTTTTCCAGTTCCACGTGGTCCAGTAAATATATAAGCATGAGCAAATTTACCGCTTTTTACACTATTTTTTAATAATTTTTTTGTATATTCTTGTCCCACTAATGAATCAAAATCATGTGGTCTATATTTTCGATATAAAACTTGATATTCCATAGTAAACTCCTAGGTATTTATTATATCATAAAGCATAAAATTTTATCTTAATTTTCGAAAAAAATCATCAAATAAAAACTGATATTTATCAATAAATACACTGCCTTTATGAGGCAATTGTTTAAAGTTTGCTTTTTGATAACTTTCAACACCTTTTTGATCTAAAATATAGTATGTTTCTTTAATTCTAGCCGCTTCAATAATCGATTGGCACATTTTGCAAGGTTTCAAAGTCGTCAATAAAATGCAATCATTTAGACGAAAATCCCCTAATTTACGTTCGGCTTTTATAATAGCATTTACTTCAGCATGTCCTAAAACAAAGCTCTTTTTTTGACGGTTATTATAGCCTGTAGCGATAATTTTATCATTTTTCAAAATAATTGCTGAAACAGGCACATCGCCGTTTCTAGCGGCTTTTATCGCCAATTTATATAATAATTGAATATATTTTTCCATATTATATTACTCCATAAAAAAAGTGCACATAATCAGAGGTAGTTATGGCTGCTGTATTCCTACTCTGACCAGGTTCCTACATAGTTATTGCACTACATAATGATATCATAGCGGGCCAAATATTACAAGTAAAACTGCAATTAATTAATATTTTTTACAGCAAAAAAGCATGTTTATAACTTTATATTTAATGTTTCACGTGAAACATTAAAAAAATTATCAACAAAATTATATGTTTCACGTGAAACATATAAAATTTTATAGTTATTAAAAATATTTTTTTGATATGTAATTTAAAAATAAATAATATTATGATTAAGTAAAATAAAAGTGCGATGTGAACAACGATGTTTCACGTGAAACATCAGAAGGCTTTTGCTGTGCAATAAAATAAATATCAAACAAGAGCAAATAATACTGATAGTAATTATATAAAGCATTATATTTAATTGCACATGTTTCACGTGAAACATATCAACTATATTTTTTTATTAATAAACAAAAAAACAATGTTTCACGTGAAACATTGTTTTTTTAAATTCCAATTATTCATTAATTTCTTCAATAGTTAGCAAAGTGATTGTTGATACTTTTTGAGCTTCTTTTAAATTTATCAGTCTAACTCCTTGAGTTACTCGGCCTAATACACTTATTTGCTCAATTGGCATACGCATAATCATACCAGAGTCAGTAACTATTATAACATCATGGGCATTGCCTATAACTTTAAAGTCAGCAATATTGCCATTTTTTTCTGTTATGTTTAAAGCTTTTACACCTTTCGAGCCACGTCTTGTTTGTCTAAAGTCAGATACTTTTGTCTGCTTACCGTAGCCATTCTCAGTTGCCAATAAGATATTATCTTCTTCATTTACTACTTCAGCACCTACCACACGACAATCTTCGCCAAGTTCAATACCCTTGACGCCACTAGCGGTACGTCCCATATCTCTAATTTCAGCTTCCGAGAACTTAACCATACGACCGTTGCTTGCCCCAACAAGAATCATATCGTTACCAGTTGTTTTCTTTACTGCAATCAATTCATCATTTTCTTTTAAACTAATAGCTATTTTACCATTTTGTCTAATGTTTTCAAATTGTGATAAAGATGTCTTTTTGATTATACCATATTTTGTTACAAACATCAAGTATTTTTTATCATCATTATTAGAAATTTTCACAACACTAGTAACTTTTTCATCTTTTTCAATTTGCAGCAAGTTTACAATTGGCAACCCTTTTGAATGTCTACCTAATTGAGGTATTTCATAACCTTTTAATCGATAAACCTTACCCTTATTGGTAAAGAATAAAATGTAATCATGTGTTGATAAATCAACTAAATGTTCAACAAAATCTTCTTCATTTGTAGTCATGCCTTTAACACCGACGCCACCACGATTTTGTGACTTAAATGTATCACTAGTAGTACGCTTGATATAACCTTTATTGGTTAAAGCAATAACAATATTTTCCTCAGGAATTAAAGCTTCATCATCAATATAATCAATAGCAGTCATATCTATATCAGTACGACGATCATCAGCATATTTAGCTTTAATTTCCAATAATTCTTGTTTAATGATTCCATATATCTTTTCATCACTGGCTAATACGCTCTTTAATTCATCTATTAACTTTAACAAGTCATTTAACTCTTCTTCAATCTTGCTGCGTTCTAAACCAGTTAATCTTCTTAATTTCAATTCTAATATTGATTCAGCCTGAACATCATCCAAATTAAATTTAGTCATTAATTCATGTTTAGCAGTGTCATCGTCTTTTGCATTCCTAATTATATTAATAACAGCGTCCAAATTATCTAAAGCTATTTTATAACCTTCTAAAATGTGAACTCTCTTTTCAGCTTTTTCTAAATCATATTTGGTTCTTCTGTAAATAACTTCTCTTTGATAATCAATATATTTACTAATAATTTCTTTCAAATTCAAAGTCTTAGGCAACCCTTGATCTAACATTAAGAAAATAATACCATAAGAAGTTTGTAAAGAAGTATGCTTATAAAGATTATTTAAGACAACATTAGCATTGGCTTCCTTTTTCAAATGAACCACTAATTTTATTTCAGTCAAAGTAGATTCATCATGTAAATCAATTATTCCTTCTAAAACTTTGTCTCTTACTAATTCAGCAATTCTCTTTTGAAGTTCCATCTTAGTTACTTGATAAGGAATATCTGTAAATACTATCTGTTGTTTACCATTATGCTCTACAATCTCGGCATGAGCTCTAATAGTAATAGTACCACGACCGGTTTCATAAGCTTGCTTAATACCTCTATTACCCAAAATAGCAGCGCCAGTTGGAAAATCAGGTCCTTTAATATACTTCATTAACCCTTCAACAGTAATATTATTATCATCTATATAAGCAATACAACCATCTATTACTTCTCCTAAATTATGAGGAGGAATATTAGTAGCCATACCTACAGCAATACCCATCGTCCCATTAACTAAAATATTAGGAAATCTACTTGGTATTACAACAGGTTCTTTCTTCGTCTGATCAAAATTAGGAACGAAATCAACAGTATTCTTGTTGATATCTCTTAATAATTCTAATGAAATTTTTGATAATCTAGCCTCGGTATAACGATAGGCAGCGGCACCATAACCATCAACTGATCCAAAGTTACCATGACCATCAACCAATGGATGACGATAGCTAAAATCTTGAGCCATTCTAACCATCGCATCATAAACAGATGTATCACCATGGGGATGGTATTTACCTAAAACGGCCCCAACAGTTGTTGCACTCTTTCGAAATGCCTTATCAGGAGTCAAGCCATCTTCATACATTGTGTATAAAATACGACGATGAACAGGTTTCAAACCATCTCTTAAATCTGGTAACGCACGAGCAATAATTACATCCATCGCATAGTTAATGAAAGAGTCCTTCATAACGTTAACAACATTTTTTGATTCTCTATTATCCATTTTAACCTCCTAATAATCTAAATTTGAAGCAAAGTGAGCATTTTCTTCAATAAATTTTCTTCTAGGTTCTACTTCTTCACCCATTAATAAACTAAATATACCATCTGCTTCCATAGCTTCATCTAACTTTACCTGAATTAATGTTCTATTATTAATATCCATAGTAGTAGAGCACAATTCTTCTGGATCCATTTCGCCAAGGCCCTTATTACGAGCAACATCAAATTTAACATTTGCTGGTAAGGTCTTTAAAAACTCATCACGTTCAGCATCAGTTAAAACATAATGGAAATTTTTCCCCCACGATACCTTATATAAAGGAGGTTGGGCAATATAAATATGTCCTGTTTCGACTAAAGGTCTAAAGAAACGATAGAATAAAGTTAGAAGTAAAATTCTAATATGGTCACCATCAACATCAGCATCAGTCATAATAATTATTTTGTCATATCTTAATTTAGAAATATCAAAGTCTTCACCAATACCAGTACCAAAAGCCGTAATCATACTTCTAATTTCTTCATTTGATAGTGCTCTATCAAGTCTGGCCTTTTCGACATTTAAAATTTTGCCTCTTAATGGTAAAACGGCTTGTGTTTTTGAATTTCTGCCACCAATCGCAGAACCACCGGCTGAATCTCCTTCGACTATGAATATCTCACATTCACTTGGGTTTTTACTTGTACAATCAGTTAACTTTCCCCATTGATTAGATAAATCCAAGCCCCCCTTTGTTTGCCTTTGTAATTCGCGAGCCTTTTTAGCTGCCATTCTAGCACGGGACGCTGTTAATGATTTTTCAACTATTTTTTTAGCAACATCTGGATTTTCCATTAAATATCTTTCAAAGCCATTGCTAAAGACATCATCAGCAATTTTACGAACTTCCATATTACCAAGTTTAGTTTTAGTCTGCCCTTCAAATTGGGGATCTGGATGTTTACAAGAAACAATCATCGTTAAACCTTCGCGAACATCTTCGCCTGTTAATGGATCAGCCTTCTCACTTAATAACTTATTATTTCTAGCATAGTTATTAATAATTCTCGTTAAAGCTCTCTTAACGCCATCTTCATGGGTTCCACCTTCATGAGTATGAATGTTATTTGTATAAGAATATAAAGCCTCATTATATCCATCATTGTATTGCATAGCAACTTCAATTAGAATATTATCTTCTCTGCCTTCTACATAAATAACTTCATCGTGCAAAGGCGTTTTATTCTTATTTAGCATTTTAACAAATTCAATAATACCACCTTGATATAAGAATTCATCCTTTTTATTATCTTCTCTATCATCCATAAGAATTATTCTTAAACCCTTATTTAAGAAAGCAATTTCCTGTAACCTTTTTGCTAAGGTTGCATAATTATAAACCGTAGTCTCTCTAAATATCTCTGGGTCTGCTTTAAATCTTACCGTTGAACCTGTTCTATTAGCATCACATTCACCAATAATTTTTAAAGGTTCAACTGAATGACCGCCATTTTCAAACTTTTGATAATAAATATGACCATCACGATAAATAGTAACCTCTAACCATGTGGATAAAGCGTTAACTACTGAAGCACCAACACCATGTAAACCGCCAGAAACTTTGTAACCGCCGCCACCAAATTTACCACCAGCATGCAATACTGTAAAAATAGTTTCAACTGTGGATAAACCGGTCTTTTTATTCATACCAGTAGGAATGCCTCGCCCATCATCACGAACCATTATGATATTTCCTTTCTCTACGATAACTTCAATATCATCACAATAACCAGCCAAAGCCTCATCAACAGCATTATCAACAATTTCCCATACTAAATGGTGAAGGCCAGCCTCACCTGTCGTACCAATATACATACCAGGACGTTTTCTAACTGCTTCTAAGCCTTCTAAAACTTGAATATCATTATCATTATAATCTTCATGTCCAACTTCTCTCATATGTCCTCCCTTATCATACCATCAGAGCAAAAATAAATTTTACATTCGTTATTCCTTATTCTATCAGGTAGTTTATCTAAATCCGTAATAGTTATAAAAGTCTGTAAATCTTCATCAATAGTCGTCAAAATATTACTAATCTTCTCATTATCTAGTTCACTAAAAAGGTCATCTAATATCAAAATCGGCTTCACACCTTTTTTCTCCTTAAAACACCTTATAAGCGCTAACTTATAAGCAATAACAGCATTCTTTTGCTGACCTTGTGAAGCAAAATCTTTTAAGGATTCATCATCGAAGCAAAAATCATAATCATCATGATGGACCCCTAAAGTCGTGTTGCCAATCAACATATCCCTTTCTCTACTTTTAGCATAAACTTTCTTTAATTCTGCAAAATCTCTATTTTCATAATCTGAGTGATACTTTAATCTCAAGGTACTTATACCACTAATTTTCTCATAATACTTTCCTATATATTGGTTAATATACTCTAAAAACGCTTTTCTTCTTTGATAAATCTTCATCCCAACTTCTATCAACTTATCAGTTAAAATATTAAGATAATCTACTGACTTATTAACATTCATATACATAACTTTTAAATAAGCATTTCTTTGTCTTAACAATTTTTGATAATCACCAATCAATTTCAGATAACTATTATCCAACTGAGCAATATCAATATTAAGATTATCTCTTCTAATACTAGGTGTTTCTTTAATAATTTTTAAACAATCTGGATGAAACAAAACAACATTAATTTTTGAAACATAATCACTAAGTTTACCTTGCCTTTTGCCATCTATTTTAGCCACTTTTCCATCAAGAGATACAATTAGCTGATATTCTTTATTTATACTATTACTATCTAATATGTCCCCTGATATTTTAGTTAAATTCTTATCTTTATTAATCAAGATTTTCTCATTACTACCCCGAAAAGACTTGGTTAATGCTAAAACATAAATCGCCTCTATTAAATTGGTTTTGCCACTACCATTACCACCATAAATGATATTCAATTTAGGTGAAAATTTCAAAGTTAAACGAGCATAGTTTCTAAAATTTAATAATTTCAGATTAACTACTTCCATTTAAAGTACCTCATTTTCTATATAGAGTAAAATAATAGGTATACAAGTACCCATATACCTACTTAAATTATAACATAAAATAGACCATTTTTATAGCCTATTTTCATTATTTTAGTAATTTTCGCATATCATTGATAGCTTTTAAACGTGTAGCACGAATATATTGATTTTCAAAAACACCATAAGATATATCAATAGTAATTTTTTTACCATTTTTAAAGATAACATCCGTTCCATAGTTATTCCTTTTATAAGAAATAATATTATTAAAGCATACCCATGAACATTCTTTAATTCTAGGAGAACAAGTTGGAAAGAAAATCAATTCTAAACTTCCTTCAACTATTACCGGTACCTTATGCTTTATTCCTAGTAAGGTAGAAGTACCTCGTTGTCGACCTTCTAAAGTAGATCCAAAGTACTCACAACCATATCTAATTATCTCAGTTGGTGTAATATTACTATTAGAAATCCCTCTTTCATCATATATTCTTGAAACGACTCTTCCATCAATCGAAGTAACCCCTTCTAAATATAATGTTTCTTCATTTATTGCATACAATTTATTCATAAAAATCCCCCTTCTGCAAATAAATTTGCTCCTACTCTAGCACTTAACTTTGTCGAATATTGTCAAAATTTGTCGAATTGGCAGAAACTGGTAAAAAAAACAATAGCTAATCTAATTTACTATTAACAATAGCTCTTTAAAACACAAAAAAACTGGCTTTTAACCAGTTAATTTAATTTTAATAAGTCTTAATTGGTAATATCAATTGAATTAAAGTCTCATCTTCAGTTGATTTAATAACAATTGGTTTAATATCACCATTCAACAAAATCATAATATTTTCATCTTTAAATGTTCTTAAAGCTTCTAACATATATTTAGCACTGAAAGAAATTGAAATATCGTTTGTAACATTACATTCGACATCAATTGTTTCTTCGACTTTACCAATCTCAGAAGCATAGGAATTAATAACAAGCTTCTTCCCAGATAAAGTCATCTTAACAATATTTTTATCCTTACTTTGCGTAACCAAAGACGCTCTATCAATCGCATTATAAAAATCATTCAAATTAGTACTTAACATATATTCAAAACTAGTAGGAATTAAATTATTTGTATTAGGATAATTTCCAGCAAGCAAATTACTTTGAAAAATAATATTCTTATACTTAAATAATACTTTATTACTAAATACATGAAGTTCCATATCAAAATCATCATTTATAATTTTATCTAGTTCTAAAATATTTTTTCCTGGAATAACAATATTAACATCATTATCAGCTGCGTCACTCAAAGTAACAGTCTTCTTCGCTAAACGATATGAGTCCGTGGCAATACATTCTAAAATATTTCCTGTTATCTTAAAGTTTAAACCAGTAAGTAAAGGTCTTAACTCTTGAGTAGAAATAGCAAAAGCTGTTTGACTAACAATACTCTTAAATAACATACTATTTATCATAATAGGAACTTTATGGGTTTCTAAATCAATTGTTGGATATTCTGAAGAATCAAGACAATTCAAACTGCATTCACTAGTTCCACTGGTTAACCTGATTTTTAAGCCATCAACCACTTCAAAATCAATAATATCACTAGGCATTTTTCTAATAATATCCACAATAAACTTACTTTGAATAATAATATTCCCCGTGGCTTCGACATTTTTAATATCTTTCTTATCTATAAAAGATTTAATTGTTAACTCTGAATCACTAGCGGTTAAATATAACCCCTCTTCAGTCATTTTAAACTTAATACCATTTAATATTGGTATAACATTCTTAGTAGAAATAGCTCTTGCTACATTCATCAAACTTTCTAATATTACACTCTTATCAATTGTAAATTTCATAATTAATTTCTCCTTATATTTTAAATTTTTGACTTAATTTCATTTATTATTTCTTGTAATTGTTTATTATCCTTTAAATCTTCTTCTATTTTATCAACAGCATGAATAACTGTCGAATGGTCTCTACCGCCAAATTCTAAACCAATTCTTGGAAAAGACTCATTAGTCATAATTCTAGCCATATACATTCCAAGCATCCGCGGATAAGCAATATTTTTTGACTTTTTCTTACCCTTTAATGCCTCAACCGTGATGCCATAGTAATCTGCAACTGCCTTTTGAACAACCGTTATATTACTAATAGAATAAATATTATTATTAACATAGTCACCTAATGCTTCCATTGCAAAATCAAGAGTCACTGTACTTGGAGCATAAACAGCCGTATAAGCTTGCAATCTATTTATAGCACCCTCAATTTCTCGAACATCAGTATCACAAGAATTAGCAATATAATTAATAACATCATCAGACATCATATTAGCTAACGACAAATATCTGATTTTATCACGAATTATTCGACAGCGAAGTTCATAATCTGGTGGATAAATATCAACTGGTAGCCCCCAGGTAAATCTACTACGAAGCCTTTCTTCTAAAAGCTTTAAATCTTCCGGTGACCTATCCGAAGTAATAATAATCTGCTTATTCTTATCATGAAGTTCATTAAATGTATGAAAAAATCCTTGTTGAGTCTTCTCTGCTCCCACCAAGAATTGAATGTCATCTATTAATAATACATCAACATCTCGATACTTATTTTTAAAATATTCTGCTCTCTCAAAAGAATTATCATTACCCCCACCAGCAATATTGGTATAATCATCCTTAAAACTATCACTAGTTGTATATAAAACCTTTAAATTAGAATGCTCTGTAATATAATTTCCAATCGCATGCATTAAATGAGTCTTGCCAACACCACTCTTACCATACATAAATAAAGGATTATAAATTTTACCTGGTGCTTCGGCAACGGCTACTGCAGCCGTCTTGGCAAACTTGTTAGTATCCCCAGTCACAAAATTATCAAAAGTAAATTCTTTCTTTAAATTAGTAACAAAAACTTCTTCCTTCTTATCTTTACTAGATTTATTTGTCTTATTATCATCAATGGCATCTTCTTTTTTCTCTAAAGTATAAATAACTTCATAAGTACTTCCCGTTATTTCCAGCAAAGTTTCTTCAATAACTTGATGCCAACTAGTTTCTAAAGTTGTTTTATGAACCCCCATTGGAACTTCGATAATAATTTTGCTATCTTTAGTATTTAATTCTTGCAACTTTAACGGTTTAAACCATGTATTAAAGGATATTGGATTCATTTTTTCCTGCAATTTAGCAAGAAAGCAGTTCCATAAATCCTTCGATTTCAAAACTATCACCCCGCTCACAACCAATAATCAACAATTATTTTATAACATCCCCCTAATTTAGTAAAGCACTTTTTTCTTTTTTTGCGCATTAAAGTTATCCACAGATTTATCAACAATCTATCCACAAGTTATCAACAGCTTATCCACAGCTTTTTTGGCTGAATTCTGGGAAATTTTTAAGTTATCCACAGGTAAAGTCTATTTTTAGTTATCAACATGTGGATAACTATATACATAGTACATGTTGATAATGTGGATAACTGCTTCAACCCCAGTAATTATAGGCGATTAAAGCTGTGGATAACTGTTAAAAAATGACTTAAAATTATGCAAAACTGTGGATAACTTTTTACTTGACACTAAAACTTGACACTTTTTTTTAACCATTTTTTGTCGAATTTTGACAAAATTTTGCCTCTTCAACACCCAAAATTTAATTTATCAACACCCAAACTGTGGATAAATTAAAAGTTATCCACAGTTAAAAGTGGCAACTTTTTGGCGTACTTTAGGCAAATTTAAAAAAGTTATCAACATATCAACAGTATTATTATGATGAATATATATAAATAATAATAATAGACATCAAAATTGTGGATAACTTAAAAAAACATCTAAAGACTATAAAACCTTGACAATTTCTAGAAATATTTATTATAATAACTTTGCTAATTAGATGTGGAGGTGTCAAAATGAAAAGAACTTATCAACCAAATCAACGCAAAAAAGCTAAAAAACATGGTTTCTTTGCAAGAAAAGAAAGCAATATTCTTAAATCAAGAAGAAAAAAAGGACGTAAAGTATTATGTAAGTAAGCCACTACCAAGTGGTTTTTTCCTTAAATAGTAAGGAGTTAACAATGAAAAGAAGAGAAATGGTTAAAGAAAACCAAGACTTTCAAGAAATAATTCATAATCATAAATTTCTAACCAATGAATGTTTTACAATCTACAAAAAGCGTTATCAACACAGTTATCCACAGTTCGGAATAGCTATCAAAAAAAATTTTGGCAATGCAGTCGAAAGAAACAAAATCAAAAGACAGGTACGAAGTCTTGTAGATAAATACAAAAAATCATTCAAAAATGATACTAAATATATTATAATGATTAAGAACTCTTGTAAAAATAAAAATTTTACAGAATTGGAAGTCCATTTTACAGAGTTAATTAAGGAGAATAAATGAACAAGAAATTAAAAATTACTATCTTAACTCTCATGATGTTTTTAACTGTCGGTTGTACTAAATATGTTAAAGATGATAACAATAAACAAGTTATCAACGAAACAACTGGCCAAACTCTAACTGCTAACATTTTATGTAAACCAACTAGTGAAGAACTTTATAAAATTTATGAAGAAAACAATGACAAATTAACAACAAAGCTAGAAGATTTACCAGCATGCAATGATTTTAAACCTACTGACATCAAATATCAAAGTTTATGGGAAAGTATCTTTGTTAAACCATTGGCTTGGTTAATTCTTAAATTAGGAGAAATTGTTAAAAACTACGGTCTTTCAGTAATTATTATCAGTATTTTGATCAGATGCATTTTAATTCCACTAACCAAGAACACTATGTCTCAATCAGAAAACATGAAAAAGGCTAGTAAAGAGTTAAATAAACTTGAAACTAAATATGCTAATCGTACTGATAATGAAGCAATGATGCAAAAATCTCAAGAAATGATGATGATTTACCGTAAGTACAATATTAATCCTGCTACGAGTTGCCTAACTTCTTTAATTCAATTACCGTTACTATTTGCCTTTTTAGAAGCTATTAACCGTGTACCTGCTATCTTTGAAGGAACTTTATTGAATATGAATTTAGGTATGACTCCAAGTAAAGCTTTAGCTAGTGGCAACTATCTCTATATTATTTTATTAGTTTTAATCGCATTAAGTACTTTCTTCTCATTTAAACAAGCTATGGCTAGTCAACCTCAAGATGGCAATAACGAAATGATGCGTCAAGCCAAAACGATGACTTATATTATGACGTTTATGATTTCACTTGCATCTCTATCTTTACCAACAGCTTTAGCTCTTTATTGGATTGTTAACAATGTCTTTGGTATTTGTCAAAACTTTATCATGAAAAAAATGAAAGAGGCTAAATAAATGAATGAAGAAGTAAATAAAACTGTGGATAACTTAGAAGAAATATCAGCATGTGTAATCGAATATCTTGACACCATTTTAAAAAATATGGGTTTAAAAACTACAATTACGACTAAGTTTAATAATAATCAAATAATGATTAATATGAATTCTAATAACAACTCCATTTTAATCGGAGCCTATGGTCGTACTTTAAAGGCTTTACAGCTACTTACTTGTAAACACACTTATGAAGCTTTAAAAGTCTATCCCAATATTATTTTAAATGTTAATAATTATCAAGAACAACGTGAAGAAAATTTAGTTAATTTAGCAAAAAAAATTGCTACTGAAGTAAAGAAAACTAAGCGCAGTGTTGAATTAGATAACATGAATTCTTATGAACGTCGTATTATTCACAATGCTTTAAAAGAAGAAGCTAATCTTTCTACTATCTCTGTTGGCGAAGAACCAAATCGTCATATTGTTGTTAATTATGTTGAAGACTAGTTCTTCTTTTTTTTGCAAAAAATCATTCAAGTCTTTATTTCTATGCTATAATACAAACCGATATGGAAAAAATTTCTAAAAAGTTAATTGTCGCTTTTTAGGCGACCACTTCAGGTAAAATTTATGATATCATTAAATTAGTCAAGGAAAAATATCCAAAATTAGAAAGGAAAATAAATATATGGAAGATACAATTGTCGCTATATCAACAGCCAAAGGCATTGGCGCTATTTCGATTATAAGACTTAGTGGCCTCAAATCTTTATCTATAGTCAGTAAAATATTTAAAGGTAAAGACCTTACTAAAGTTTCTAGCCATACCATTAATCATGGGTATATAATTGATGAGAAAAAAAATATTGTTGATGAAGTCTTGGTTTCCGTCATGTTGGCTCCTAAAACTTATACAACTGAAGACATTGTGGAAATAAATACTCACGGTGGCATTGCTTCTACTAATAAAGTTTTAGAGTTATGCTTAGTAAATGGTGCTCGTCTTGCTCTTCCTGGAGAATTTACTAAACGAGCTTTCTTAAATGGTCGCATTGATTTAACTGAAGCTGAAGCGATTGAAGACATTATTAATTCCACAACTGATAAAGCTTTACAATTATCTGTCAATCAACTAACGGGATGTTTAAGAAATTTTATTACAGAAATAAGAAAAGATATAATGAGCTTAATTGCTAATATTGAAGTAAATATTGATTACCCTGAGTATGAAGATGCTGAAGATATTACTTTAAATGTCTTAAAAACTAAATTATTAACAATTAAAGAAAAACTAAATTGTCTTTTAAAAAAAGCTGATGATGCTAAAATTATTAAAGATGGCATTGATATCTGCTTAATTGGGCGCCCTAATGTTGGTAAATCAAGTCTCTTAAATACCTTTTTAGAAGAAGATAAAGCTATAGTTACCAACGTTGCGGGAACTACTAGAGACTCCATTGAAGGATCAACTATTCTTAATGGCATTAAAATCAATTTTATTGACACTGCTGGTATCAGAAATACTACTGATGAAGTAGAAAAAATCGGGGTTGATAAAAGTAAGAAGATTTTAAATGAGGCTGATTTAATTATTTTAGTTTTAAATAATAATGAAGAATTAAACGCCGATGATAAGGAATTAGTTGAATTAGTTAAGCCAAAGAATCATATTATCTTTATTAATAAAAATGATTTACCAAAGAAAATAAATTTAACTGGAGAAAATATCATATTTGGTAATACCGTTAATAGAAATGGCATTGAACCATTGAAACAAGAAATTGAAAGAATATTTAATTTAGAACAAATAAGCACCGATGATGCAACCTATGCAACTAATGCTCGTCATAAGGCTTTAATTAAGATTGCTCTTAATAGTTTAGATTCAGCTCTTACTAATATAGATAAAGGATACTCTGTTGATATGTTAGAAATTGATATTCGCTCTTGTTGGGATATTTTAGGTGAAATTATTGGCGCTACATATAAAGATGAATTACTAGATGAATTGTTTAGTAACTTCTGTTTAGGAAAGTGATGAAAAATGAATAATAATTATGAAATAATCGTTGTTGGTGGTGGTCATGCTGGTTGTGAAGCTGCTCATATTGCGGCTTTTAAAGGCCATAAAACTGCGCTTATTACAATGAATATTAAAAATATTGCTGATATGCCTTGCAATCCTTCTATTGGTGGTACTGCCAAAGGCATAATTGTTCGTGAAATTGATGCCTTGGGTGGTTTAATGGGTCGCGTTGCTGACCGTTCTCATTTTCAAATTAAAATGCTAAATAGCGGTAAAGGTCCTGCTGTTCGTGCTTTAAGAGCACAGGCCGATAAAATTACTTATCCACAAGAAATGTTAAAAGAATTACAAAATACCAAAAATCTTAGTCTTGTTGAAGGTATGGTTGAAGATTTAATAGTAGAAGATAATCAAGTTAAAGGGGTTATTTTAGAAGATGGCACTAAATATTTTTGTAATGCCGTTATTTTAACTACTGGAACTTATCTTCGTGGAAGTATTCTTTGTGGTGCTGAAAAACACCCAGGAGGTCCTCATGGTGAACGTCGTAGTGAATCATTGAGCACTAATATGAAAAAATATGGTTTTACTATTCAACGTTTAAAGACTGGTACTCCTCAAAGAATAAAAAAATCATCAATTGATTTTACCAAAATGCACCCAGAATGTGGTGATGATAGGTATTGGACTTTTTCTAATGACTTACCAGCAACATATAATCTCGAGAATCAACAAAAATGTTATCTTCTCTATACAACTTTAGAAACGAAAAAATTAATTGAGGATAACTTAGACAAATCCAGTATGTATGGTGGCTATGTTGAAGGTATTGGCCCAAGATACTGTCCTTCTATTGAAGATAAAATAGTCCGTTTTCATGATAAAGACCGTCATCAGCTTTTCTTGGAGCCAGAATCTTTATATTATGATGATTGGTATCTTCAAGGTTTCTCAACATCTATGCCTCATGATATTCAGGACAAAATGGTTCATTCTCTACCAGGTCTTGAAAACGCTGTTATTTCTAAATATGCTTACGCTATTGAATATGATGCTATAGATCCGTTACAGGTAAAACCGTCTTTAGAATCAAAAGTTGTTTCTAATATCTTTACTGCCGGTCAAATTAACGGCACTAGTGGTTATGAAGAGGCTGCTGGTCAGGGTTTAATTGCTGGTATCAATGCTGCCTTAAAATTAGAAAATAAAAGACCTTTAATTCTTAAAAGAAACGAAGCTTATATTGGTGTTTTAATTGATGATTTGGTTACTAAGGGTACCAATGAACCCTATCGTATGTTAACTTCAAGAGCAGAATTTAGGCTTATTTTAAGACATGATAATGCTGACCTTCGTTTACGTGAACTAGCGTATAATGCAAATTCTATTACCAACGACCAGTATCAAAATTATCTAACCAAAAAAGACCAAATTAGCAAGTTAACAGCATATTTAAAAGATACAAAATTAAAAATAACAGACGAAATTAAAGTGCATTTTACTGAAAACAATATCCAAGTCCCTAATTTCTCACTATCCTTATATGAATTACTAAAAAGACCAGAAATAACAATCAACTTCTTATCAACTTTAATTCCAATTGACTATCCAGATAATGTGAAAGAACAAGTTGAAATCAGTATCAAATATGAAGGATATATTGCAAAAACATATAAAGAAGTAGAAAAAATGTTAAAATTAGAATCAAAAGAAATACCGGATGACATTGATTACGAAAAAGTTATCAATTTAGCTAGTGAAGCACGTCAAAAATTAGAAAAAGTCCGTCCTAAAACTATTGCTCAAGCTATGCGTATAAGTGGCGTTAATCCCGCTGATATCTCTATTCTTTCTATTTATTTACGAAAGGAATATAATAAATAATGACTGAAGAAGAATTTGTTAACGAATTAGCTAAATTAAATATTGAAGTAACTCCAGAAAAGCTAAGCCTATTAAAAACATATGCTTCTTTTCTTTTAGAATACAATCAGCATACCAATTTAACGGCAATTAGAGATATAAATGAAGTCTATTTAAAACATTTTTATGACTCCCTAACTATTGTAAAAGCAATTAATTTAAAGGAAGTAAAAACATTATTAGATATTGGTACTGGTCCTGGTTTTCCGGGGATGGTTTTAAAAATTATTTATCCTCACTTACAAATAACTTTAATGGATTCTAATAATAAAAAAATAAATTTTTTAAAAGCTTTAGCTCAAGAATTGAGTCTTAATGTTGAAATTATTTATGGTCGTGCTGAAGAATTTATCAATAATCGTCGTGAATATTATGATATCGTTACTTCCAGGGCTGTTGCTAGCTTAGACATTCTAGCGGAGCTTTCTATTCCTTATGTTAAAATAAATGGCTTATTTGTTGCCATGAAGTCTAACTATCAAGAAGAACTTCAAGCAACCATGCCCATTTTAAAAAAGTTAGATTCTAAAGTCGAAACGATTGAAGAATTCTCTTTACCAAGAATAGAAGCTAATCGTGCCATCATCTGTATCAGGAAAGCAAAAGCCACTAATCATAAGTATCCACGAAGCTATAGCCAAATAAAAAATGCAAGTAAATTAAGTTGCAAAAAGTAAAATAATAATGTATTATTAATATAGATTATAATAGTAAAGGGGCCACTCAAAATGAAAATGGAAGAAAATGTTTTACAAGTTAATATTGATGATATAATTCCTAATCGCTTTCAACCTCGCCTATCTTTTGATGAACAAGGTTTAAAAGAATTAGCGTCTTCAATAAAAGAACATGGTATTATTCAACCACTAGTTTTAAGAAAATTAGGTAATAAATATGAAATAATTGCTGGTGAACGTCGTTATAAGGCCTCTGTTATGGCTGGTCTTACCAAGGTTCCTGCGGTTATTTCTAATATTGATGATAATTCATCAGCTGAAATAGCGCTTGTTGAGAATATTCAAAGAAGAAATCTAACTCCAATTGAAGAAGCTAGAAGCTATAAAAATCTTTTAGATAAGGGCTATACTCAGGAGCAATTAGCCCAAAAAATGGGAATTTCTCAAAGTTCAGTTGCCAATAAATTACGTCTTTTAAACCTTGATGAGTCTGTTCAACAAGCTCTTTTAGAGGGAAAAATAAGCGAACGCCATGCTAGAAGTCTTCTTATTTTAGATGATAAAGTCAAAGAAAAAGAATGGCTGGCCAGAATTATTAATGAGCGTTTAACCGTTCGCCAATTAGACCAAGAGTTAAAAAAACTAAAACAAACTGAACAAAGTAACGATATTCCTTTAGTCGATATTAATCCTAATGTTGATTATATCAAAAAAGAGGCTGTTGATATCAATAAGAAAAACCCTAAGTTAGTTAGTAATGCTGATGACATTTTAACTGACTATAGCGAGGAATCTTCAAGTAATGCTGGTAATGACCCTAAAGTTGCAATAATTGAAGAGCCTGAAGAAGCTCCAAAAACTGAGGATATTTTAACCAATCCTTATGAAGATAAACAAAAGACGACTTTTTTTGAAACTCTAGAACCTCTTAGTACTGAAGACCAAGCTAAACAAAATACTGGTAATAAAGGTTATTTTTCCTTTGAATTTCTTCAACCAGAAGAAGAGCCTCCAGTTAAGAAAGATTTAGAAGTTTTAAGTTCTAATACAAAGCTACCAGAAGAAACACAGTCCAATACTGTTTCTTATGATAATCCTAACTTTACCGCTGGTGATGTAACTTCTCTAAATCCTAATAATAAATTCTTTACTCCTTTTAATCAAAGTAGTAATAATGATTTAAAGTCCACAAAAAGTCAAGTAGAACCAGAAGAACTATTTGACCCAATGAGTTTATTAGATGGTTATACTTCTAATAATTCGCTCTCTAAAGATGATATTAATAACGCTAAAAAAGATATTGAAAACGTTATTAATAATTTAAAAAATCAAGGCTTCTTAGTTGACTATAATTTTGAGAGCAAAGATGGTGGTTGTAAAATTACCATTGATATTAATATGTAAAATAAAACCTATAATGTTTAAGATAGACATTATAGGTTTTTAAGTCTAAAAAAAGATTATTTTTTCTACAAAAATTTGGTTAAAAAAATTTGAATTTACTAGCTAAAATAACAGCAAACTCTTTCTATTCTAATTTTTGCTTTTCCTCAGAGGACTCGTTACTTACAACAATATCGCTGCCTTTAACATAATAGTAAACAAATGATTTATTAATGTCTGTAACGTCTTTACCAGTTACAGCATCTCTAGGAATGCCAACGACATTATCTGGCTTATCATACCAAGTACTTTCTTTGTTCTTTAAATACTCCTCTACTGTTTCAACCCAAATATTCTTACTAATATTGCTATTAGTGCCGTTTAACTCTCGGTTATCATCATAACCATTCCAAACTAACATTAAAACGTCAGGATTATAGCCAACCATCCAGCAGTCAGTCCCTGTTGAACCAGTTTTCATGGCGTATTTACGACTTATTTTTGAAGCTAAATTAATTATTGTTGGATTATTATAATCTTTGAATGCACTATCATAAGTCGAAGTAAGTAGATTATTCAAAATATAAGTATAACTAGTATTTAAAACTTGGGTACTTTTATCTTTCTTTTCATAAAGAACATTACCATTTATGTCCGTTACTTTCTTTATAAAAGTTAAATCTTTTTTGTAACCACCACTCGCCAAAGTAGTATAAGCATTAGCAAAATCTAACATTGATAGCTCTATTGTTCCTAAAGGAAGTGAAGCAATACTTGGTAAGTATTCATTAATTCCCATACGGTGTGAAATATTAACTAAAGCATCCGTTCCCAGAAATAAATGTGTTTTAACTGCATAGATATTGTCACTATAACTTAAAGCCGCCGCCATAGTTATCTCTTTATTTGCATATCTTTGGTTAAAATTTTGGGGCGAGTAAGTATCATTTTGAGAAAAAACAAAGGTAGTTTCTTGACTCAAAAAGGTTGAAGACGAAGTCATGCCATTTTCTAAAGCTGCATAGTACAAAAGTGGTTTCATGGTACTACCTACTTGTCTTTTCATTGTTGAAACCCTATTAAACTGGCTTTTGGTGTAGTCTCTTCCCCCTGCTAAAGCCATGACGTTACCGGTTTTCGGATCAATAACCACACTTGCAACTTGCAAATCATCATCAGTCATATTTTTATTGATGCTATTTTCCAAAGTAGTCTGTAAATTTATATTAAACGAAGTATAAATTTTTAAGCCACCAGTATCAATTAAAGAATTAGGAATGCTATTAATTCCCTCTAACTCTTTCATAACCAAATCTTGATAATACATAATAGTATTCAAATTATTTTCGCTTCTTTTGCCATAAATATTCAATTTTTCTTTAAAAAGATTGTCCCTCGTAGCATCATCAATCTTATTATTATTAAGCATGGCCGTTGCGACGACTTTTGCTCTTTTTATCGCATTATCATAGTTACTTAACGGATTATAGTAGCTAGGACCCTTAGGAATTCCTGATAAAATAATGCTTTCTTCTAAGTTTAATTCTTTAGCATGTTTATTAAAGTAAAAACTAGCAGCATCTTCTATCCCATAATTTCCTTGTCCAAAATTGATTGTATTTATATAACCCTCTAAAATATCATCTTTAGAATAATGTACTTCCAGTTTTAAAGTCAACCATGCTTCTTCAAGTTTCCGTTCCCAAGTTTTATCAAAATCTAAATATAGATTCTTGACATACTGTTGTGATATTGTCGAAGCTCCCCCAACAATCGCTCCTTTTTTCATATTAACAAATAAAGTTTTTATAATTCTTAGATAATCAAAACCATTATGTTTATAAAAATTTTTATCTTCAATACTTACTATAGCATCGATAAAATAAGGTGATACGTCATTTAAAGAAACCCATTTTGAGTTGCCACTGCCTTGGAAAAGTAAATAATTATCGTTATCATATATATAATACTGTCCAGTATTTTTAATATCTAGAACTGGCGAAAAGTAGGCTACAACATATAAACTAATTATGCCAAGTACTCCTAAAATACTAAAAATTATTCCTAATTTTAAAGTTTTCTTGATAAACTTCATATCATCACCATTTCTATTATGGAAAAAAATATGTAATTTATGTAGTTATTTTAAAAGACCTATGTTATAATGTTTTAGAAAAAAAACGGAGGTAATGTTTTTTGAATAACTTCCTAAGTTTAAAATTATATAAAAATAATGATTTATTTATGGAAAACCCCCAACTAGACTATAAGAAAACGGGCAATAAATATGAATTTATCTTGGATAATGTTTTTCATACTATTACTGTTTTTAATGAGTCTTTAGTCATCATTAGAGACAATAATGAATCAACTTTAGAAATAACAATCAAAAAAGACGGTAATCATAAATGTCGTTATTTCTTAAAAGAAATAGACGCTTTTGTTGATATAATCGTTGACAGTGCTGAATTTAATATTCAAGATGATAAATTAGAGGTGTATTATCAGTTAGAAAGTGATGACAAATTTACTAAATTAGAATTAGATTTTAATTAGTAACAAAGAAAGGTGTAAGGTATTAGATATGAGTTTTATTGAAGAGGAAGAAGCTTATTTTTTACAACTTCTTAAAAATTGTGGATTTAATGTTACTAGTGTGACTTTGAGTCCTTCAGCCCGCAAAGAATTGGGAGATTATCAATATAATGGAGCCATGTCTTTAGCTAGTGAACTTCATCAAAATCCTAGAGAAATTGCTAGTAAAATTATTGAAGCTTTAAGTAAAGATAATCGTTATAACAATGTTAATATTGCAGGACCAGGATTTATTAATATCTCCTTTAAAGATGAAGCTTTAATTGATTATTTCAATCGTTTGCACAAAAATATTAACTGGAATTACTATAATGACAACCCAAAAACTATCTTTTTTGATTATGGTGGTGCAAATGTTGCTAAGGCCTTACATGTAGGGCATTTGCGCTCAGCTAACATTGGGGAAGCCTTAAAAAGATTAGCCATTGCTTTAGGCAATAAAACTTATAGTGATGCTCATTTAGGAGATTTTGGTCGTCCAATCGGACTTGTTATGACTGAAATTAAACATCGTTATCCAACTTTACCTTATTTTGATGAAGCCTATCATGGTGAGTATCCAGAAGATTTGCCAATTACCAATAATGATTTAATTGAAATATATCCTATTGCCAGTACGAAAGCTAAAGAAGATGAAACTTATTTAGAAACAGCTCGTCAAATGACTGTTGATTTCCAAAAAGGTAAGAAAGGTTTAATGGCATTATGGGATGCTATTATGAAAATTTCTAAAGAAGATGTTAAGAAAACTTATGATCGTCTTAATACAACCTTTGATATTTGGGAAGGAGAATCTGACAGTAGTAAATATATTCCAGAAATGACTGCTTATCTTAATTCTTTAGGGTTGGTTGAAGAATCTAATGGTGCCAAAGTAATTTATGTCAATGAAGAAAATGATGACCATGAAGTACCACCAGTAATTTTAGAAAAGAGCAATGGTTCGGTTTCTTATCAAACAACTGATATGGCTTGCATTTGGGAACGTATGAAAAAATGGAATCCAGATGAAATTTGGTATTTAGCGGATGCTCGTCAATCATTACATTTTGAACAAATTTTTAGAGCCGTTCGTAAAGCTAAGATTGTAAATAAAGAGACTAAATTAGAATATATTCCCTTTGGAACAATGAATGGTAGTGATGGTAAACCATTTAAAACTCGTGATGGTGGCGTTATGCGTTTAGAAGATTTACTAAACATGGTAACTACTGAATGTGAACGTAAAATAATGCCTAGTATTACTGGCAAAGAAAGAGAAAAAATTGCGGAAATTGTTGGGATTGCTACTGTAAAGTATGCCGATCTTATTCCTTTCCGTGGTAAAGATTATAATTTTGATCCAGTTAAATTTAGTGATTTACAAGGTAAAACCGGCCCATATTTACTTTATTCAAGTATCAGAATGAAGTCTCTACTTCGAAAAGCAGCAGAAAGTGATATAACATATCAAGACTATCATAAGATTACAACTCCTATTGAAAGAGAAATTATTCTTATGACAACAACATTAAGAAGTGTTTTGGAAAAAGCCTTTACAACCAAATCTTTAAATGATATTACCGACTATTTATATAAAATTACTAACCTTTATAATAATTTTTACTCTTCTAATAAAGTATTAATTGCTGAAGTTAGCAGCACAAGAGAGTCATGGTTAGTATTGACAAAAATAATTTATGAGAATAATATTAAACTGTTGAATATACTAGGTATAGAAATACCAGAAAAAATGTAGGAGGAATTTATATGAAAATAACTGATTTATCCAAAGAGGAATTAGAGTCAAAAAGTTATGATGATATTGCTTATATGATTTTAGAATCAACTGGCGAGAAAATTAAAATAACTGATCTTTTTAAGGAGATATGCGATTTACTTGGCCTTTCTAATGAAGAATACGAAGCTAAGATTGCTGATTTTTTCCAAGTTTTATCGACTGACCATCGTTTCATTATGTTAGAAAAAGGTTTCTGGGATTTAAAAAGTCGCCATCAAGCTAAAATAATTATTGAAGATGATGATGAAGAAATTGACACTGGTTTAGAAAATGAAGAAGAAGAACCAGAGGAAGAAGAAGACATTTATTACGATGAAGATGAACCGACAGATGATGATGAAGACGATTTACAAGGCTTAGTAGTCGTAAGTGATGACTCTGATGAAGAAAATAGCAATTTAGATTAGCAATTGAAAATAATTGCTTTTTTTCTACTAGTTTTATATAATTAACGAGAAAGGAAAACTTTTTATGATAGAAAGATTACGAAATATTCAAACTAAATACCAAGAATTGGTTGAAGAATTAACTCATGAAGACGTCTTACAAGATTACAATAAATTAAGAAAACTTTCTAAAGAAAAAGCTGATTTAGAAGAAATTGTTTTAAAATATCAAGAATTTCTAAAGTGTGATGAAACCATTCTTGAAGCTAAGGGGATGCTTAATGATCCCGATATGAAAGAGTTAGCTGAAGAAGAGATTGCTACAGCAACCGAGTCTAAAGAACGCTTAGAAAGAGAATTACAATTATTATTAATCCCTAAAGACCCTAACGACGATAAAAATATTATCATGGAGATAAGAGGCGCTGCTGGTGGCGATGAGGCCAATATCTTTGCTGGTGATTTATATCGCATGTATACAAGATATGCTGAAAAAAATAATTGGAAAATCGAAGTTTTACATGAAATAGAAGGTTCAGCTGGTGGTTATTCTCAAATCGAATTTATGATACGTGGTGAAAATGTTTACTCCAAATTGAAATTTGAAAGTGGATCTCATCGTGTTCAAAGAGTACCGGTTACTGAAGCTGGTGGCCGAGTTCATACCTCTACAGCAACCGTTTTAGTTATGCCAGAAGTTAATATTAATGACGTTGAAATCAAAGAAACTGACCTAAAAATTGATGTTTATCATTCTAGTGGAGCCGGTGGCCAATCTGTAAATACTTCGAACTCAGCTGTTCGGATTACCCATGTTCCAACAAATACCATTGTTACTTGTCAAGTAGAACGTTCCCAGTTAAAAAATAAAGAAAAAGCCATGAAAATGCTTGCTGCTAAATTACATGACGCTGCCTTAGCAGAAAAAGAACAGCAAGTTGGTGAATCTCGTAAAAAAATTGGTACCGGTGACCGTAGTGAAAAAATCAGGACTTATAACTATCCTCAAAACCGTGTAACTGACCATCGTATTAACTTCTCAATCATGGAGTTAGACCGAGTTATGGAAGGAAACCTTGACCCTATTATTGAAGCTTTAATTACCGAAGACCAAAGATTAAAGTTAGCAGGCGAATGATGACTAAAAAAGAAAGGTATATTTCTAATACTGATTACGAATTATTAACAAAGCTTTATCCTCATGAAATGGATAAAGTTCTTGAAAAAATTAACAATGACTATCCCATTCAGTATTTAATTGGTAATGTTGATTTTTATGGTTATAAAATAAATGTTGATGAAAGAGCCTTAATTCCTCGGTTTGAGACTGAGGGTCTTATTGACGAATTAATTAAACTTATTAAAACACAATCTTTTATTGAAGAACTAAAAATTTTCGAAGTCGGTACTGGTAGTGGCTGTATTGCCATTACCTTATCTAAAGAACTAAATACTTCCGTTGATACAATGGATATTTCTAAAAATGCGATTGATTTAGCTAGTTCTAATGCTGTCTTAAATAAAGCTAACGTCAATTTTATTCATGGTGATATAAAAAATTGTACTATTTTTAAAAAATACAATATCTTAGTGAGTAATCCACCCTATGTTAGATACGATGAGCCGGTTGACCCCGCTACTAAGTATGAGCCTCAAAATGCTTTATTCGCTAAAAATGATGGCCTAGAATTTTATGAAGTTATTTTAAAGAAAAGTAAAGAATTTATGACTTCTAAAAATATTATTGCTTTTGAAATTGGTTGTACCCAAAGTGCTGCTATTACTAGGTTAGCTAAGGAAAACTACCCAGAAGCTTTTATCCAAGTAAAAAAAGACCTAGCTGGTAAAGACCGCTATTTATTTATCATTAATGAATAAAAAACATCAAAATCACTCAATATTAAATTGGGTGATTTTTTATTAAAAAGGTTATAATAGTTTTATCATTACTTGCACTCATTTACTTAAATATTAATAAAGAGGAAATAATAATTCCTAATGACTCTATCCGGTTTCGGATAATTGCCAATTCTAATAACATTGAAGACCAATTAACTAAACAGCGAATTAAAGAAGACATAATAAAGCAAGTTCTACCAGAAATAGCTAAAAATTCAGATATCGACACTTCTATAAAAAATAATCTTCCCGCCATCAAGAAAATTTTAAATACTTATAAAGTTCCTTATGATATCTCTTATGGTGATAATTATTTTCCAGATAAGACTTATAAAGGCATTAATTATCCGGCTGGATATTATAATTCTCTTGTTATAACTTTAGGCCAAGGTCTTGGGGAAAATTTTTGGTGTGTTATGTATCCGCCTTTGTGTCTAATTGAAGATAATAAGACCGACAATATTGAATATAAATCATATGTCAAAGAAGTCTTATTTAAATATGAATAAAACAATTCATCTATAATATAATTTTATAGGTGTTTTTATTTGACTTAAAGTATTAAATTAGATATAGTTATTATTGTGTAGATGGGGTGTATATATGACTAAACTAATAATTGATGGACCCAATAAACTAAGTGGCACGATTGAAATAAGTGGCGCTAAGAATAGTGTTGTAGCTTTAATACCAGCTGCTATTTTATGCGATGATTATGTTACTATTGATAATGTTCCCGATATAACAGATACAAAAGCTCTTTTAGAAATCCTAAATGTTTTAAAAGCTACTTACAGTTATAAAAACAACTATTTAGAAATAGACGTCTCAAAAGTCGAAAATAAAATTATCGAAGAAGCTTTAGCTAAAAAATTAAGAGCATCTTATTATTTCATGGGCGCTTTATTGTCTAAATATCATCATGTGGAAATGTTTTTCCCAGGTGGTTGTAAAATCGGTAAACGTCCAATTGACTTTCATCTTAAAGGATTTGAAACATTAGGAGCTAAAGTAACTATTAATGGTGATAAATACATAATTGATGCCGAAGAACTAATTGGCGCCGATATAACTTTTGCTTTCCCATCGGTTGGCGCTACTATTAACGTTATGTTAGCGGCAGTCAAGGCCACTGGCCAAACTCGTATTTTTAATGCTGCCAAAGAGCCAGAAATCGTTAACGTCGCAGATTTCTTAAAAAGTATGGGGGCTAAAATAAAAGGTGCCGGTACTGATACAATAACGATAACAGGAGTTAAAAAACTAAGTAAAGGTAATGTTTATACTATTCCTGATCGTATAGAAGCTGGAACCTACATAATCGCTGGTGCTTTAGCTGGTGAAGACTTAGTTATTGATAAAATTGAGCCAAAGCACTTAACCTGTCTTTTAGAAACTCTAAGAAATATGAATATCAATTATATTTTAGAAGAAAACTCAATTATAATTTCTAAACAAGCAAACATCTTACCAGTCAATATAACTTCTAGTGTATATCCTGGTTTTGTCACTGACCTAGGCCAGACTATGCAAACTTTGTTAACTCAAGCTAATGGCATTTCCACTTTTATCGAAACTATTTATGAAAATCGTATGGGCCATATAGAATACTTGAATAAAATGGGGGCCAATATTGCCAATACTAGTAATAAAGCTTTTATTACTGGTCCTACTCATTTAACTGGTGCTCACGTTAAAGCAAGTGACCTTCGTGCTGGAGCCGCCTTAGTTCTTGCTGGTCTAAGCGCCGAAGGAGAAACTATCATTGATGAAGCCGATCATATCTTAAGAGGCTATGAGAATATCAATATTAAATTATCCAAGGTAGGTGCTAAAATTAGAATTGAAGAATAAGTTATACTAAGTAAGAGAGGTCTTATGAAAGTGAAATTGTTCTTTTTAACTTTAAGCGCTGTTATTTTAACTTATCTTATCTATAATGCCAATTATCATCAAGAAATAAAGATAAGTGCTATTTATGATGAAAAAACTACAATAAAAGAAAATTTTAATACTTATTTAAAACTTAGTCTCGAAAAATTATTACCGACAAGTTACTATACTTTTAGCAGTGAAAATTTAGAAATAGAAAATGTCGTGGATAAAATAAAAGGCAACTATAAAGACATTCAACAAGAATTAAATAATTCTAATGTCGTTATCGTTTATCTCGGCGATTTTGAACTTCTTTATGAAAAAGAAAGTATAATTAATATTTATACTGATTTAGAAAACTTATTTATGGTTTTACGAAAATATAATTCCAAACAAATAATCTACCTTAGTCCGATTAATCTATCAACTAATTATATTTTGAAGGATTTAGCTAGAAAGTATAAAATTGATTTCTTAAACACTCCCAGTATTTTAGAAAAGCCAGGTCAAAAAGACTATATATTAGATAAAAAAGATCATGAAATTCTCAGCAACAAACTCTATAATAAAGTTACTTCTACTTGGAAAATTAATATTTAAAAAGAAATTAGATTCTTGATTACCTATTTATCCCACATAAATAGGATTTTTATAGTATAATGAGTTTAAGGTGAAAAAATGAAAAAAGTAATGTTTATAGCTAGTACAGGGGGTCATTTAAGTGAGCTACTTCAACTATCCCCTTTATTTTCTAAGTATGACTATACAATTGTAACTGAAAAGACTAAAAGCAATCTTAATTTAAGAAATAAATATCCTAATCGTGTGCATTTTATTATCAGTGGAACCTATACCAATCTTAAAGCTAAAATTCTTTACCCTTTTAAACTTCTTTTTAATTGTTTTATATCTTTGTATTTAATGCTTAAAATAAGACCTGACGTCGTTGTTACTACAGGGTCTCATAATGCTGGTCCTATGTGTTGTCTAGCTAAAATATTTCATAAAAAGGTGATTTTTATTGAAACCATTGCTAACACCACTACTCCCACTCGTGCTGGTCATTTAATTTATAAATTTGCTGATTATTTTATTGTACAATGGGAAAGTATGTTAAAAGTATATCCTAAGGCCATCTATGGTGGTTGGATTTACTAGAAAGGACAAATTATGATTTTAGTAACTTTAGGTACCCAAGATAAAACTTTTATTCGTCTTTTAGAAAAAATTGATGATTTGATAGAAAAAGGTCTCATTAAAGACCACGTAGTTGTTCAGGCTGGCTATACAAAGTATCACTCTTCTAATATGGAAGTCTTTGACTTAATTTCGCAAGATGACTTTAACTCTTTAATGGCAAAAGCTGATATTATAATTACCCACGGTGGTGTTGGTAGCATTATTTCAGCTTTAGAAAAAGGAAAAAAAGTAATTGCTGTCCCGCGCCTTGCTAAGTATGGCGAGCATATAAATGACCATCAAACTCAAATTGTTAGTAAATTTAGCAGCCTTGGCTACTTAATTGGTCTGCAAGAAGTAGATGAATTAGAGACTGCTTTAAAAAGGATAAAAATGTTTAAACCGAAACCTTTCATTCATGATAATAGTAAAATGCTTTACTTAGTTAGTAAACTAATCGATGAATGCTAAATTATTTTAAACATATAATTTAACGATGATTATAATTAATTAGGAAGGTAATTGTCATCTTTTAAGTCTTATTTTTAGTCTTTTAGAGTTAACTCTTATGAATTTTCCAAAGCTAAATAAGAATTCAAAATAGTTCTGCCATACAGCACAGATGATTTACACTATCGGAAAACTGCGTTTGACAAAGCTACATTCTTATGTTATAATCTCGGCTATGTGTGGTGCATTATTCTAGTCATAACACTATATGAAGATGGGGCTAAAAATCCATCAATTACATTGCCGACACTTCTTATATTTGCTTTTTCGGCCCAAGTTAGGGTGAATATAAGATTTAAAATTTAAGGAAAGTTATAATGGCATATAACCTCCAATCCTTTTATTGCGTCATAACGAAGTACTAGTATGTCGTGCGTGAGTATTAGGGATACAATTGTTGAAATAGTACTTGCAAAAGCGAATAAGTATAGTTACTTATGTCAGGGAAAACCTCTAGGCTGTCTATATTAAAAGTATTGAAGTGCGGACTAAGTGGCAATCGAGTAATTAATGAAAGAAATATTAATTAAATATCCTAAAGACGAAAGTGCCAATGAGTAATCAAGTGGAAGATATTTAGAGAAATTCAACTCGACCTCAAGCCGTAAAATTAACTTTTGATATACCATACAAAAATCAGAATATTACTTTATATAGGAGGAATTATGAATAATAAAACCTGGATATATAAAGTTTTTTTATTAACATTTATCTTATCATGTCTCTTTAGTATTATCTCAAATATTATTTCAAATTCATTAAGTAGTATTTTTCTATTTTTTATTTTGATTTTAATAATTGTAATTGGGATAATCTTTGATATGATTGGCGTAGCTGTTTTAACAAGTAAAGAAAAAACTTTTCTTTCTATTGCTTCTCAAAAGATAAAAGGTGGTAAAGAAACTATCGGGTTACTTAAAAATTCAAGTAAAATATCAAGTATCTGTAATGATGTCATCGGTGATATCTGCGGTATTATTAGTGGGTCTATTGGAGCAGTCTTAGCTATTCAAGTTAGCACTGCTACTAATATTTCATTAAGTGTTATTTCTGTTTTGTTAACAGCGTTTATCTCTAGTTTTACGGTTGGCGGAAAGGCTATCTCTAAAGGAATAGCAACTAAAAATAGTGATAAAATATCCTTTTTAGTCGGTAAAATCTTGGCTAATTTGAAAATTAAAATCAAATAAAAAAAACAAAATAAATGTTGTTATGTTAGCTAATAATCCAATAAAAAGACTTAAAGAATTTAAAAATTCTAGTAAATAAATGTCAAAAAAGCCAAAAAAAACCAGAAAATAAACTTATAAGCAATTGCAAAAGTAGAATCTTATGATATAATACATAAGACAAACAAATTTCTATGTCAGGAATATGACATGGCGGAAGGAGAGTAAAAATGAAAAAGGGAATTCATCCAGAAATGCATGAAGTAGAAGTACATTGTGCTTGCGGAAATACATTTACAGTAAAATCTACTAAAGACAGTATCCAATGTGATGTTTGTAGTGCTTGTCATCCATTTTATACAGGTTCACAAGCTCGTGCTAAGAAGACTGGTTCAGTAGAAAAATTCAACCGTAAATACGGCTTTAATCAAGAAGAAACTAAAACTGCATAATCGCAGTTTTTTTGTTATAATAATAATGGAGTTGATTAAAAAATGCCTCAAAATATCTATAAAGTTGCTAAGACTTTATCTAGTCGTACTAATATCAAAACCATTAAAATAATAAATGATTATCTACATACTCATCTTAAATATCATATTTCTCTTTTTGAATATCAATTATATGATTGTTATAAAATGAGTCCCCATGAGAAAGACAATCTTTTGACTAACTATGTTAATCAGAAACTCATTAAGACCTATAATAATCAAAGTCTTAAAGAGATTATCACGAGAAGACATAAATTCAATAAGAAGTTTTATCCTTTTCTTAACTATAAATGGTTGGAACTTAACGGCGATAATATTACGGACTTTTATGAATTTATTGAGAATAAAGAATATGTTTATGCTAAATATGATTTAAAAAGTAAAAATGATACTAAAAAAATTAAAGTTGACTTAAAGAACTATACTAGTGTCTATAATGATTTATACCTAAGCAAAATGACTATTTTAGAAAGTGTTATTAAACAAGATGAAGTCTTAGAAAGATTAAATCCTAATAATTTGTCATTTATTCGTTTTATAACGTTCAAAGATGATATTATTTTTTCTTACTTAGTAACTAGTAAAGAAGATTATGAAGTGACTGCTAATAACCAGATTATTGCTTCTATTAACTTAGATACTGGTCTTATTGACTCGCCTTTTTATGACTTAGAAAAGAATATTTATGAAGAACATCCGTTGACTAAATCACCACTTCTTTGGCTTACTATTCCTAAATGGCCTCGTACTAAGAGATTAGTTAGTCGAATAAAAGATACTATTTCTGATAATAAATATTTACAAATAGATATTGTAATGACCAGTGATGGGCCAAGTCTGAAAGACATTTCAACAAGTCCTAATTACCAAGAATTTCAACTATTAAGTATTTTAAATCATCAAAAACTAATCAAAGACATTTTTAATTGACAGATAGAAAGAAGAATTATTATGAAAATATATATTGCTTGCGATCATCGTGGTGTGGCACTAAAGAAATATCTTATCGAAAATCTAAAGAAATCTTATGAACTTTACGATTCTTTATTACCTAATTCGAGTGAAGATGACTATCCGGACTTTGCGTTTGATATTTGTAACAAAATGAATAAAGTAAATGACCTCGGTATTCTTATTTGCGGAACCGGAATTGGTATATCCATAGCGGCCAACAAAGTTAAAGGTATTCGTTGTGCCAGAGTAAATAATCTTGAAGACGCCAAAAGTGCTAGAATTCATAATCATGCTAATGTTATTGCTATTCCTGCCTCTCTTGAAGAAACAACTGCTTTAGAAATTATTAAAGCCTTTTTAACAACCGAGCCAAGTTCTGAAAAACGCCATCAAAGAAGAATTAATAAAATCATAAATTACGAAAAGGAAACATATAATGAACTATAAAACCCTATTATATGCGATTAATCTTCTTCTTAGCATGGTAGCGTTAAGTGGCGTTAACTTTGATAAATTTATGAAAAGAAATAAACCGATTGAAGCCCGTATGTTAGTGATTATTTTCGGTATTGCTACTAGTTATTTAATTACTAACTTTATAATAAGTTTTATAGCTTAAGGAGCTCTTATGAAAAATAAAATATTACTAGGTATTATTGTAATTCTTTTACCAATTACCATTTATATACTTTGTAAGAAAGAAAATATTAATCCTGAAGTAACACATTCGTCACAAAAAGATATTTATATTCACTTTTTAATTAATAATGAAATGAAAGAACTTCCTCTTGAGGAGTACTTAGTAAATGTAGTTGGAGCCGAAGTTCCAGCTCTTTTTGATATGGAAGCTTTAAAAGCCCAAGCAATTGCTAGCCGTACCTTTGCTCTTTATGAAGAAACAAATCGTGGTTACGTAACAACTGGTGATCAGGCTTATAACTCTTTAGAAACCTTACAGTCTAAATGGCATGATAATTATTATACTTATTTAACCAAAATTAAAGAGGCAGTTTCTGCTACTAAAGGCCTTATTATGACTTATGAGAATAATCTAATTAAGTCTTATTTTTATGCTATGAGTAATGGTTATACTACAACATCTTTAAGTGTCTTTAACGAAGAATTACCTTATCTCAATAATATTTTACCAACGCTAGATAGTTCTAATATCAAATTGTTTCAAGTTACTAAAACTTTCTCCAAAACTCAGTTTTGTGAGACTTTAAATATTAACTGTACTCATCTTAAAATTACTAATATTATTACTGATAATTCTAATCGTGTAGAAACCTTATCTATTAATGATACTCAATATACAGGGATAGATATTCGCAAAAAATTTAATCTTCGTTCAACTGATTTTACTATTGAAGAAGATAACAAAAATATAATTTTTACAACTAAAGGGTACGGTCACGGGGTCGGTATGAGTCAGTATGGTGCGGAAACAATGGCTAAAAGCGGTTCTAATTACGAGGAAATTCTTAAATATTATTATCAAGGTGTGGAAATACAAGAATATAGTCCAGCATAAAAAGCTTTAAGATAACCTCTAAGACTCTTTGCCACTATAAAAGTATACCATTTTTCTAATTTTCGTACAAAGTATACGAAAAACGTACTTAATTAGTTCTAAAATATTATTTTAATCTTCGAAAATGCAATTTAGCAAAAATTGTAAATTAAATGTATAAAATATCTTTTTTAGTTCACACTTTCTAATAGAAAGGTGAATTTATGAAAAAAAGAAGAAAATTAAGAAAATTTGTTATCCCAACGATATGCTTAATGTTAGTAAGTACTATTCTCTTTAGTAGCTACAAAATGTATCAAATTTTAACAGCTGGTGTTCCGGTTGTAAATCCAACTCCTAAAGACAATACTAGTGAGGTTAATAATAATGATGAGATCAATGTAACTCCTACTATCAATGAGTCTAAAACAATTATTAGACCTTATACCAGTCCCGAAGTAAGCGCCACTATCCCTTACTATAATATTGATGGTACCAACGATGAACAAGCTGCTGCCTTAATTTATTATGAAGGCATTTATATGCAAAATACTGGAGTTTTATACACTTCCAATAATATGTTTGACGTTGTCTCTATCTTAGATGGTACGATTAAAAATATTAAAGAAGATAGTCTTATGGGAAACATTGTTGAAATTGAACATACTAATAACTTAACTACTGTTTATCAAAGTTTAGGTGAAGTTAAAGTAAAAGTTGGTGATAAAGTAAGTCAAGGCGACGTTATTGCTACCAGTGGTCAAAACAAAATAACTACTGATACAAGCAATGCGCTTCACTTCGAAGTATTCTACAAAGGTGAAGTCTTTAATCCCGAAGAATTTTATCTTCTTGACTATGCTGAAGTAATGAATAATAATGACTAAGTTAATACTCTATCTTAATGATAATGAAGTTCAAATTATTAAGAATAAACTCCTCGTTTTTACTTCTCCAAGTATAAATAATAGTAATATTGAAGTAGAAAATTTATTTCTAAAAGATTTTAAAATATTCTTAAAAGAACATAAATTAATTTCCTCGATTGTTTATACTCCTATCGATATCTATTTAAATTATAAAGTTTATCCAAAAGATATAATCTTTTATAACTATCTCTTTGATAAATTAGGACTTACTCTTAATAAGGTTATTTCTATCTATGAATTATTATCTCCAGATAAAAAATATTTAATTTATAATAAAAATTCTACTTATCTTATAGATAACTTCAAAACTTATGAGTTAAATCTTTCTTGCCTAAACTTCTATTTATCTAGTACTCAAAAGTTATTTGTCTTTGGTAATAAGGAGTTTCCTTATCATAATAAGCATATTATCTATAGTAATTATTCTACTTATATTGTTGATTTAATAAAAACTTCACAGAACTCATTGTGAAGTTTTTAAATTATTTGTTTTCCTTTATCTTGCCTAAATCTTACCTAAAATATTTTTTTGCTCAATTATAAATGGTTCTTTAATCGTTCCAATACCACCAGAATTTTAGCGCCCGCATTTAAGTTAATGATCGGTCTTATTCTTCTACATACCAGTCTTTATATTCTAATGAAGTTTTTCGAAATTTATTGAATAAAAGTACCATACTGATGAGTGTTTATTACTGCTATCATAATAAGCTTGAGACATTGTCAAATATTCATCTTAAGAATATTGGAATGATAATGTATTAGGTCTATTCCAACAGAGGCTTATAAAAAGAAAAAACTACTAAGACCACTACTAGCCTTAATAGTTCTTTTTTCTAATTTATAATATAATCTCTTAGTAATAAGTCATCATTGTTTTGATACTTTTCAATAAAATCTGGGATATCCTCATCGACAAATTTTGCTACTTCTTGATAATCTTTCTTTTTAATGTACTCCAATTTATATAAACATTCATAAAATAATTTTACACTATTCATTCCTGCTTGTAAGTCACTAAGTAATGACCAGGTCGCTTCCTTTAAGAAAAATTCAGGGAACTTCTTAATCTCTTTATAACCTTCTATCGCCGGAATTATTCTATCCTTCGTAAGATATATATATGTGTAGAAAGTTGCGTCAAAAACTATTTTGCTAATGCTACCTTCCGGAAAATTCATACTTTTTAAATAACTTTCAAATTTAGTTAATAGCTTTTGATTTGTAGCCTTATTTTCTTTTAATTCTTGTTTATAATAATTCATACACTCTCCTTAATAATTTTAATTTTATCAAATCTAAAAAAACAAGTCTATACTACAACTGTAGAAAATTACGAAATTATCCCTATCTTTATCCTTGCAATTAGAAGTCTTTTGAAGTAGTATACTATATACCTAAAACATAATAAGTCTTGATAAACTTTTCCTTATTTATATAGGTATTATTATAATAAAAAAGTATAATAATCAATTACTTAGTAACCAACTACTACCCTTTATATAATGATAAATTTTACCTAAATTCAGAATTTTTAAGACGTTCTAACTTTTCTCGTAAGAATTTTATTCTTTCTTCTTTTGTCTTATCATCTAACTGATAAGTACCATTTTCATAAATTAAAATATCATTTTCTTTAATATTGAGGTCAAGTTCATCTTTATTAAGATACACTATTTCTCTAGTCTCTAAATTTTCTAATTTAATAATATCATCAATTATTTCATCAACACTATATTTCATACTAACCATTTGTATTAGTCTTAATATTCTCGAAACTAATACTGTCTCCTTTAATTTTCATGATAATAGTGCCTTCTTCGTCTGTTCTGTGAATAGTAACATTATATTTATTTAGAACATCCAATACTTTCTTAGTTGGATGTCCGTACTTATTATCTTTACCGACCATAATAATTCCATAAGTTGGTTTAACTTTTTTGATAAACTCATCACTACTTGAATATTTTGAACCATGATGACCAATTTTTAATACCTGGCAGTTAATATCCTTATCTAATAAGTTTTTTTCTATGTTACTAGAAGCATCACCCATAAACAAAGTACAAGTGCTATTATATGTCATTTTTAGAACTACAGAGGTATCATTTAAATCTTCCGCATCTTTGCCAACACTTAAAACTTCAAATTGAGCCTGGTTTAAACTGAACTTATCTCCGATACTGGGTATCGTTGGACTAATTTTTTTATCATTTAAAGAGTCCAACACGTCTTCAAAAGTCTTACTAGTACTAATGACATTTGGCATATAATATTTATCAATTGTAAAATTTTTAATAATGTCATCCATTCCTCCGATATGGTCTTCATGAGCATGTGTCCCAACAGCATACTTAAATTCCTTAATTCCCAGACTCCTCAAGTATTTTACTAATAATGGTCCATCGGCATTATTACCAGCGTCGATTAGCATATTACTATTACCGTCTTTAATATAAATACTATCTGCCTGTCCAACGTCAATAAAATAAACTACCAGCTCCCCGTCAGCCGTTCCGAGAGTATCTCCATTCGAATTACTTTTATTCCAGTTACCAGTGAAGTAGCTACCAATTAGTAAAGCTAAAACAATTACTGAATACAACAAATTCTTTATTTCTTTTTTCTTTTTCTTCGTCATTTTTCTTATCATCTCCTACTTAATTTTATCAAAAACGTCTAAATAAACAAGAAAAACTTAGAAATCACTTGAAAAAAAGGTTATAATTATTATGTATACTTATGGAGGTTTACATGTACAAAATAAATGATTATCTTATCTATAAAAGAGAGGTATGTATTGTTAAAGACTTAACAAAAATTAATAATCAGGATTACTATATTTTAGAGAATAAAAATGACCCATCTTTAAAAATAAGTCTTCCTACTAAGGAAGAAAAAGCTTTTTTAAGACCATTATCAACTTTTCGTGAAATAGCTAAGGCTTTAGATAATATTAACAACATAAAAACACTTGATTTAAATGAACGTAATTTAGAAGAACAATACAAATCTTTGTTGCAGGGAAATACTTTGGAAGACTTAATTATCATCATTAAAACAACTTACCTTCGTAACGAAATGCGTAAAAGTAATAAGAAACATTTAAGTGATAAAGATACTTTCTATAAAGAATTAGCGGAAAATTATCTTTTTAATGAAGTTGCTTATTCTATGCAAATAAGTTATGATAACGCTAAAGAATTAGTATTAAATAAACTAACAATTTCGGTTTACCAAAAAGAAATTTAAATCACAAATCAACTTCTATGTGATAATATATTGGTAAAGAAGGAACTCATATGAAAAATTCAGTTAGTTTATTAGATATTTATAAGGTTTTACAAACACACCATCATCATAAAAGCCAAATCTATGTTGATATATGTCGCTATTTAGCTAAAATTCTTAATTTAAAGACTGTTATTGTAAACAATGTTAATTTAGACACTAAGGAAATAAATCTATTTGTAGAAAGATACGAGACAACTGGTAATCGTTATGTTTGGGAAGAACTAATTATTATTAAAATTGGTAAAGATTATAATTATCATTTTAAACCTAATTATCTTTTGACTGATAAAACTTTTAAGAATCCTTTGCCTTTCAGCCTTTTCTTTAGGGCATTTTCTGCTTTAGAGGAATATACAGATTTGAATAATTATCTTCTTTTTGACATTAATAATAATTATTATATTTCAATCAGTGCGGATAAGTTAAAAGTACAAGATCAAACCAAAAGAGTCACCAATATTTCTATAGACTCTCCTGAAGATTTAGAAAAATATCATGATTATTTAAGTAATATTTATGTTGATACTACTAATTTGCCTTTATGGCTTCAAAATGAATGCGAATTAATTAAGAAATCTAAGCCTGTTCAAATGTTAAAAAGAATGCTAAAAAATTTTAATAATTAATTCTTTTTTTGCATGATCTAAGAAATTATTTATTTTTTTTAGCAAAGTTTCATATAAATTTTTTTGCCCTCATATGATTAAATGGGTGCAGATATGAATGGATTGACCAATAAAGAAGTAATACAAAGTCGTAATAAGTATGGTAGTAATACTTTAACTAAAGTTAAAAAAAGAACTCTTATCTCTTTAATTTTCGAGTCTTTAAGTGATCCCATTATCAAGATATTAATCATTGTCTTAGTATTTAAGATTGTTTTTTTATTTAGGAATAATGATTATTTTGAAACTATTGGTATTTTAATAGCGATTATTCTTGCTTCAACCATTGGCTCTTTCGCTGAATACGGTAGTGAAGAGGCATTTACAAGATTAGAAGAAGAAGCTAGTCGTACTAAATGTAATGTCATCAGAAATGGCAAGGTTGTAAATATTCCTGTAACCGAAATTGTGGTTGGCGATATTGTTCTTATTTCCAGCGGCGATGCTATACCAGCTGATGGTTACATTTTAGAAGGTCATTTAAATATCAATGAAGCAAGTATTAACGGCGAGACCAAAGACAAAGAAAAATTTAAAGGTGAATACGTCTATTCTTCAACAATCGTCTATGAAGGTGAGGCTAAAATTAAGATAGATAAGGTTGGTGATAATACCTTGATTGGTGGGCTAGCAAAAGATATTCAAGTCCCATCAGTTATCAGTCCTTTAAAATCTCGTTTAACTACTTTAGCTAAAATTATCAGTATTTTCGGTTATATTGGTGCTTTTTTAGTTGCAATTGTCTATTTGTTAACTACTAAAGATTTTAGTATTAATAATATTTTGTATTCTTTGACTCTAAGTGTAACCGTTATTGTTGTTACTGTCCCTGAGGGCCTTCCACTCATGGTGACTCTGGTCCTTTCTTCTAATATGAAAAGAATGCTTAAAAGTAATGTTTTAGTTCGTAAATTAATTGGAATTGAAACAAGTGGTAATATTAACTGTCTTTTAACTGATAAAACTGGTACTTTAACCGAAGGTAATCTTAAAGTTACTTCTTATGTTAGTCCAACTTCTAAAAAAGTCAGTAATCTAAAAAATCTTAATTCTAAACTAAAAATAGAAGTTATTAACAATATGTTTTATAATAATTCTTCAATTTATAGTGAATCTGGTGAAATAACTGGGGGTAATCAAACTGATAAGGCTATACTTAAGTATATAGAAAGACCTAATTGTGAAAATAAAATAGTTTCTAAGAAGCTATTTGATAGTAAAGATAAGTATAGTTCAGTTACTCTTGATAACAAGATAACTTACTATAAAGGAGCTAAAGAGATTCTATTAGATAAATGCCTTTATTACTTAGATAATTTTGGTCAAAAGAAGCTTTTACTTAATAAAAACCTAATTAGTAAAACCATTGATAATGAAGCCAAAACTGGTTCTCGAATTATTGTCTTAACTGAAAAAGATAATCTAAGTACTTCACACACTTATTTAGGTTACCTAATTATTAAAGACACTTTGCGTACCACTACTCCTTCTTCTGTCGCTACTCTTCACAAAGCTGGTATTAATATCATTATGATTACTGGTGATAATATTGATACTGCTACTTCCATAGCCAAAGAAGCTGGTATTATTACAACTAAAAATGATTTAGCTCTTTCTAGTAAGGAATTCAATTCCTTGTCTGATGAAGAAATAAGTTATCTTTATACTCGTATTAAAGTTATTGCTAGAGCTCTTCCAAAAGATAAAACGAGGATGGTAAAAATCTTGCAACAAATGGATTTAGTGGTCGGAATGACTGGCGATGGTATTAATGATGCTGGTGCTTTGAAGTTAGCCGATGTTGGCTTTGCCATGGGTTCGGGAACAGAAGTTGCCAAAGAAGCTGGGGATATTATCATTTTAGACGATAATATTGCCTCGATTAGTAAGGCTGTTCTTTTTGGCCGTACCATTTTTAAAAGTATTCGTAAATTTATAATCTTCCAGCTAACCGTTAATTTTTGTGCTATGTTGATGGCTATTGTTGGTCCTATTCTTGATATAGCAACGCCAGTAACAGTTATTCAAATGCTGTGGATAAATATGATTATGGATACTCTAGCTGGCATTGCCTTTGCCAGTGAACCGTCTTTAGAAGAGTATATGGACGAGCCTCCTAAAACTAAGACTATTCCCATTATCAATAGTTATATGTTTAAAGAAATTTTTTTTACCGGTCTTTACACTTCTATTTTAGGTATCTTCTTTCTGAAATCACCTTTAGTCTATAATTTCCTTCGTTATGCTGATGATTATCGTTATCTTTATACTGCATATTTTGCCTTCTTTATTTTCTCTAGTCTCTTTAATGCTTTAAACGCTCGTACAATTAGACTTAATATCTTAGCTAATATCTTCAAAAATAAACCATTTATTTTCATCTTTAGCGGCATTACTATTATTCAAATGTATCTGATTTACTTTGGCGGTGACTTATTCCGTACTTATGGTTTAACTGTTAAAGAATTATTCTTTGTCATTATCCTATCTTTAAGTGTTATCCCTTTCGATTGGTGCCGTAAACTCTTAATAAGTAAAGAAAGTAAAAAATTATAGTTTATATAATATATTAAAAAGTGGTTGACATATGGTGAATATTATGTTAGAGTACAACTTACCAAGGGGGAAATATAATGGAAAAGATTGAATTAAGAGAAGGAACTACTTTAGAAGAGGCTGCATTAGTCCTATTATCTGAGAAACTAAAAGGAAATCATGCATATTGTGAATTTGCTGGTCATAAATTATTCTCTGATGATATTACAATGGATAAAGCTCATTTAATAGTTTATGGTGTTACTAGAAAGATTTATAAAGAAAATAAGGAACTTGATCATACAGTAACTGCCGAAAAAATTATTGCCGGTCTAAAATTTATTGCTGAAAATCTTGATATTACACAAGCTGAATTAATAAACGGATTAATGGCTTTAGGTTGCACATTTACTTTTGATGATGTTCGTGCCCAGATGCATACAACCGAAGAAGATTTATTTGCGGGGATTGCTCATGGTGACCTTGCTTGTGGGGCTTATGTAATTGTTAATATGCGTAACAGCCTTACAGAACGTGAATTCTTTAAACATAGCCTATTACTTGCCGATGGAGAAACTTCAATTTATAACTTCATCCGCATTGCAACCTGGGATCCAACTTATACCAAGGAAAAAATAGCGGCTAATAATAACGCTCCAAAACTTAATAAAAGTTTAAAGTAATTAAAAAAATATCTACTCATAACGAATAGATTTTTTTCTAGTCTACAGAGCTTACTGGTTCACTTGATACCCAATAATATTCTCCCGATTTATTTTTCTTATATGTATGTTTATAAGTCTGTTTAAACTTATTAAGTTCATTCTTATCATATAAAGAGCTATCATCTGTAACAATAACTTCTAAAGATTTAATCTTATTTATAAAGTCTTCATCACTATAGAAGTTAAAATATTGTGTTTCTCCAATATTATCATCCATAACTCCTAAGGCATAAGTATCATAAAGAATAATTTCATCACTAGATTTAACAGCTTTAACAAGACTATTCTCAATCACTGGTTCTAAACCACCATATCCACAATGCATATCCATATCTAAATAATAATTATCTTTACTTTGAAGTACTACTTTCTCACACTCGGGATTTAACTTTAAAGTAGTTAACATCACATAGTTATATTTTTTAGGCAAATTAGTACTTTCATTAAAATATTTAATATTATTACTTTTTACATCTTCAACAGTATAATATGTCACTAAGTCAGTATCATCTTCCCATTTACCTTCTAAATTTAGACAATTATCATAGTTATCTATCATATGTTGATTACCACTTGTCTTTAACTTAGCACAAATATCTTTATAACCAAGGTTGAAACTTCTTTTTTTAAGACCATTTAAATCTACTGCCGCTTTTTCTGGTCACTTAAAGTCTCATAAGTAACTTTAGCACTGGTGTGAAAATTAGTTTTTCTACCATATAACTCTTGAACTGTCTTATCATTTAATCTGAGACTTTCTTCTTTCGTATTATTTTCTTTAGAACTGTTTTCATTGGAATTATCATCGATTTTATTATCATCATTTTCACTGTTCTTTTCATTGGAATTATTCTTATCATTATTAATTGCAGAATTACTACTATTCTTTAATTAAAAAAAAGATAACAAACTTCTGCTGTTCCTAAACTAAACGTCGTCACCACAATTAAAATAATTATAACTATATAAAGATTTTTATTTAAATTTTTGTTACAATATTACTAGGAATAATTATTCCTGAAAGGAAAATATATTTATGTCTAAAATTTCATTAAAAGCTTCCCTTTTTATAAGTAGTACTCTAATTCTAATTGAACTTATTCTTCTAAGTCTTATCTTTCCATGGTGGTGCTAAATGAAAAAAGAAGTTAATTTAAAAAAATTTATTATCTTTCAAACTCTTTTAATGTTTTTAATCAGTATTTTTTATTTTTATCTTGTCCCTAAAATTAAACCTATGTGTAATAGCCGTGTCAAGTGTGCTGATGCCTTTGATTGCGTCTGTGAGAATGCTACATGCCAATGCAAACGTTATAATTCCAACGGTGATATTGAAGCCATGGAATGTCCAGATATTTCCCAATCTCAAAAATAATCTATAAAATTTTCCAAAATAGCACTCAAAATTACATAAACATTTTATGCCAAAATATAGATAAAAATTATATTTAACCAGATATTTATTTTTAAGTTAAATTATGCTATTCTATATATAAGATAAGGAATTAATATGAATAAAAAAGGATTTATGTTTGTTGAAACAATAATGGTCATGACGATACTTACTACCTCTTTGATAACCATCTATATTACATTTTCAAGGGTACTTATTAATGAAAAAAGACGTGCCATGTTTGATGACACTGGCTATCTTTATCGTACCTATCTTTTACAAGATTATTTAGTTTCCTTAAATCTTAATGATTATATAAAGAAATACTTAGTAGATACAGGCAAGAAAATAATTGCTTTTAATGCCGAAGAGAGTTCTTTGTATAACTTATATGAGAATGGTTCTCGTAATGATAGAGAAGCTGGTAAACAAGCTTTTAGTAACAAAGTTATTAGCAATGGCACTAATTATCTTCAAATTTCTAAAATTTATATCACTTATTATAATGTTAATGATTTAAAACAATGTCTTACTAAATCCAATAAAAACAGTTGTGATGACCCTAGTATGGAAGCTTTAAATAACATGAGTACCAATGCCATACTTTATATAAAGACTTTATCTGGTACAAGTAATGGTTACCGTCTTATAGTAGAATATCAAGAGTCTTATATAGATCATAATAAAAAGACCAAATTAAAGAATGACAGTTGTCCCAATGGCTATGTCAAAGAAGGTATTACTTGCTATCGAAAAGTAACCAAAAATTACTATAACACCACTAGGTTATACGCAGAAGAATAGTCTAAAAATAAAATTATTAAAGTTTTTGGCTATTTTTGTCTTAAAGACCTGCCAATTTATGTAAGTTAGAGAGGAATGAAACTTAATATGAATAATAAAGGTATGACTTTAATGGAAGTCTTAGTTAGTTTAGTTTTAATATCTATTGTTATGATATTTATTGTTAACCTTCTATCCGACCTTAAAAACGAAGATGCTATCTCAGCTAAGAGAAATGAAGATACGTTAACTCGAGCTGCGCTTATAAATGTTATTCAAGGTGACTTAATTAATTCTGACAATTATTTAGAAACAATTATCAAAAAATCTAATGATTCAGGATATAGCGACTGTACTGCCTTTAAATTTCATAATAGTGGAACTAAATATTTATGCGTTCATGATACTTTTGTTGCTTATGGTAAAGCTGGTAATCTAGAAAAATGGGACCTTAATAATGGAACCTATGACTTAAATAATATTAAAATTGAGTGTGTTACTAGAGTTAATTCATATCCATCACCTTCTTTGCTAACTATCCATATTCATGTAATCGGTGTCGACTCATCAGCTAAAAATAAATATTCAATCGAGCTTACCGCTTTAAGTCCGATTGGCAAATTTACTTGTAGGGAGTCTTAATAACTTCAATCTTGTTTTTATAATTTTTGAGCAATTCTTTTATAAAAATTGATGACCTTTTTATAGGTGCAAATAAATAAACATTCTTCTTGGTCCTAGTTAGTCCCACATAAAATAGTCTTCTCTCTTCATCTAAGAAGTCTTTTTTTGTTTCCTTCCTGATATAATTTAGTATTTTATCCTGTTCTATTTGCGACGGAAACCCAAAAATATCGTCTTTTAAATTTACAATAATAATATCATCACACTCTAGTCCCTTAGAACGATGCATAGTCATATAATTCATTTTCATCTCCTCACTATTTTCCATAACCAGTCGATTATCATCTAGTAAGGTAATTTCTTTTCCTAAATAACTCTTAATGTCGTTGTTATTGCGACCAAGCACTAAAACATTACATTTATTATTTCTTCTTAAGTATAAACATAATCTATAAAAGTCTTGTACTTTATCATCATAATAGACAACTTTAATTGGCTTATCAATATGAATATTAGACTTCATTTCTTTCTTGATTTGTTTTTTATTCTGCATAATAAAGTCCCCTGCAATATTAACAAGTTCTTGACTATTCCGATAAGTAGTTTGTATCTTTAAAGTTATTCCATTTTTAAAATACTCTCTAAAATTAAGAAATAATCCAATGTCACTACCGGAAAATTTATATATCGACTGAAAATCATCACCAACGGCCATAAAATAAGCCTGATTAATATCTACAATTCTTTTAATTAAATTAAACCTTATATAAGAACTATCTTGGTATTCATCAATTATAATATATTTAAAATTCTTTATATACTTATTATTTTCCAAGACTTTAGTAGCTTCAGTAATTAAATCATCAAAATCATATTCCCTATTCTCTTCTAAATAAAACTTATACTTCATATAAATATTAAAAATTATTAAAAGATAATAACTATCTATTTTTTTAAAGATATTCTTACTAATGCTCTTAAAAGTTTCTTGAAAAAAGTCAACCTTTTTCCCATTGCACTTATATAGTCTTATGAAAGTAGCTACTACCTTGATAAATTTCTCTATTTCTTCTTTTCTCTCATCCAAAAATTTTAAATATTCTTCCTGATTATGCCAATTAATTTTTAATATAAAACGTAAATACTTAAGTTGCTCAGGGTATTCTAAGATATCTATTCTTAAATATTCTTCAATAATAAGTTCCAAAGTATCGGGGTTAGCTATTTTAAAATGAATATTATTGCTTTTTAAGATATTAAGAGCTAACTTATGAAAAGTATAGACATTCATATCAATATTAAATTCTTTAAGTAACTTATTTTTTAAACTATTTGAAGCATCTTTAGTATAGGAAATACACAATATCTCCTCTGGCTTTACTTTCTCAATATATATTAAATACCAAATTCGTCCTAAAATAGTAAAAGTTTTTCCCGAACCGGCTCCTGCCACTACCAAAACTTCTTTATCTTTTGTAGTAGCTATCTGTCTTTGCTCATCGTCTAAAGGATATCCACCTATTTTAATATCCATATAACCTTTCTAGTAAGTTTTTAAATCTAAATCAGTAGGTATTTTATCATAAAATATAAAACTTTAGTCAAAAAGATTAATCACGATTATTTTTTTTAGTTGTTTTTGGCATCAGAAAGTTTCTTTAATGTGGAAAAATCAAAAAAATTTATATTTTTTGCATAAATTTAACAATTTTTGAAAAAAAATCGAAGTCGACTTCTAATAATATATATAGAAGGATAATTTATCGCGAGAATTATATCTTCTTAGATAAGGAGGTCAAAATGAATAATGCTGCTATCAAAACTTATGAAGTAGAAGAAGGACCAATAAAGAAGATAGTTGTTAATATCAACCTTGATGAATTATATAAACACCCAGAGATTTTAGGCGAAGAAATAACAAATTACTTAAAAATTGTCAATTTATTGGGCAATTGTATCGCTGATTTAAAAACTGCTTATGAATATGCTGCTTGTAGCAAAAGACTAATTGCTTTAGTTGATGAGGGCTATAAGTACTTAAAAGACGTTCTAGGAGCAGACGTTGCCGATGCCGCTAAATATGCCGGCGTTGATGGTTACGTAATGACTTTATTTGCAAAAGAAATAAAAATTGCCACCGAATTAGCAAAACTTACTAATGAGGACATTGGAACTTTAACTAACAAACTTAATGATATTGTTAATCTCTTAGCCAAAGATACTCCAATCGAAGAAATTGCTAGAAAAACTAATACCCCAGTTGAAATGGTAAAACTTTATTTAGAAGAATTAAAGAAGTAGAAAGAAGGACATTTTAGATGGTAAAATTGAATATATTAACTGGGATTTAAAATAACAAATAAAAGAAAAATGCTTAATAAAGTCGACTTGCTAATCAAACATGAAATATTAAAGCAACCAAAAAGAGATAAATATATCAATGTTGAATTAAATTCTCAATTACCAATGTTAAATCGTAATAAAGTTTATACCAATATAATTGGTGCTAATACTTTAAAAGTCGATAACAATAAGTATAAAAATATTGCTAGTATTGTTCAAATGAATTTTAATTTTTTGATGACTAGATAAAGATACTAAGGATGAGGAAGTTTTCTTGAGAAAGTCTGTAGAGATTATGGGTGAAGAAGAAACTAAAGAGATTAGAAAACAAGCTAAAGATATAAAAGCTTAAGTTGAAATTGATAAAAGGCAAGCTGCTGCCGATATTGCCGAAGCTTCAAAGTTATTTGCTTAAAACAAAAAATAGTTAAGGAAAACAAGAAATTAAAGGCAGACAGAGAAAGCAAATCTAAAGAGATAGCTAAAAATATGTTAGCTAATAGTCTATCCAAAGACTTAATTGCTAACATTAACGGTTTATCTTTATAAGAAGTTAACTCTTCAGAATAATAAAAAGAAAAGGATATCCTAAGTGTTAAGTTTAAAACTTAATACCTAGAAATCCTTTTTTTAATTACTATTTAGTGCCCTTATTTTTATAATATTCATATAACTCTTTAAAACGATTATAATGAATAACTTCTCTTTGTCTTAAAAATAATAATGGGCCAATTAAATCTTCATCTGTAGCTAAACTTAACATATTTTCATAACCGGCTCTTGCCTTTTCCTCAGCTGCCATATCTTCACATAAATCCACGATTGGGTCACCAGTTGAGGCAAAATAATCAGCTGTAAAAGTCACTCCGGAAGGATTTACTGGATAAACTCCTCTACCATGGTCCATATAATATTCGGCAAGTCCTGCCGCTTCTAACTCTTCAACCGTGGCACCCTTAATTAATTGCCTAAACATCGTAGCAATCATTTCACAATGTCCAAGTTCTTCAGTAGCAATCATGTTAAGTAAAGCTTTCCCCTTCGCATCCGGCATCGAAAAACTCTGTGAAAAATATCTTAAGGCTGCCGCTAACTCCCCCGCATAACCACCTAAACCGGCTATAATATACTTAGCCATTCTCAAGTCTTTTTTCTTAATATTAACAGGATAAGCTAAGTGCTTTTCATATTTATACATATTTAATCCCCCCATCATTATCCCAAGGCCAAGGATTTTTATAATAATTATATGAATCGGTATAAGTGCTTGTAAGTTCCAAAGGACGATAAATTCTTTCGTATCTATCTAAATAATCTTTATACTTTTTAACTTCTTCCTTAAAATGCCTATACATATCTGTATCTTCAGGGTGCAAATCTAAGTAAAGACTAATGTCATTTAAAGCAAATTCACTTTCATTTATTTTTAAAAGCAAGGCTTCTTCTTCCGTTTCTGGTATAACTTCTTTTGCTTTATAATTTTTATAGGGAACATATTCATCTCTAAACATATTTCCTCTAGCATACCCAATTTTACAGTCTACTAATTTATTTTGATTAAAATTATCACTACTAGGTAAATTACCAGTAATTAAAAAATCAATATCATCAAAAAACATATTTCTTCCTCCATAAAATAAACTATGTTAAAAAAATATAAGTGTCTATGCTAAAACCCATTTTTAAAAGATAAATAATTATCAATGATATATAACAAACATAAGATGTACGTTAGTTTATGAGGCATTTTATCTATAGTCTTATTCATTCTTTTTAAAAGAAATTTATCATATACTAAGGAACCAATTGCCCATCCCATAGATACAATTAGGTTGACATATTTTCCCATACTCAAGGGCCAAGAGGCATAAGACCATTTATCATGACCGATAATAAAGTGGGAAAGATGCCCACCAATAAACTCAACTAATGTTAGAATAACAAAACTTAAAATAAAGAAAATTAAGTCTCTAAATTTCTTATTCTCCTGTTTTTTTAGTATCTTGTCTAGGAATATAATAATTAAGAAACCAAAGAAATATATTGGCGTAAAAGGTCCAAAAAAAATCCCACTTGAATAATTACTTCTTATAAAAACATTACAACAAGTCTCAAATAAAAATCCTAAAATACTATAATATATGTAATAACTAATCCATTTCATACTAGTATCATAACCATCTTCCAAGAAATTATGTGTTTTCTAATCAAAAAAATTATGTTATACTTCTAATATAGAAAGTAGTTGATTATTATGGTTAAAAAGAAGTTGCCAAGTAAATATCAGAGATACACTATTCTTATTGTTGGTATTCTTGGTTTATTCATTATTTCCTTTTTGATATATAACTTTGTTCAAGGAATAAATAGTAACAAAGTAAATTCTTCTTACTTAGTTAAACATAAATTGGTTACTAAATCTTACAATATTTCTGAGGATTTAAGTGAGTTAAAGAATAATAAAGGAACTTATTTTATCTATATAGCTTCTACTGGTAGCAAAGAAATATATGACCTTGAGAAAGATTTAAAGTCTTTAATTAAACAATATAAACTAAAAGATAAGTTCTACTATGTCAACATAGACTCTTTAAAAGATGATGGTACTAGAATAAGTGCTGTTAATGAACTCCTAGGACTTACCAATGTTCAAGTAACTAAGGTTCCAACGATTATATATGTTACTAATGGTGAGATTAAGAAAGGCAATATAATTACGAGATTAGATGATAATTTGTTTGAAAAAGGTGATTTTCAACAGTTATTAGATATCAATGACCTATAATGGGTCTTTTTTGTTAAAAATAGCAAGTTTTGTTTGACTTTAGGAAGGACTTACTATATACTTTTAAATGGTACATTTTATTTATACAAAAATTATTAGATGTGGGAAGTCGAAATGATTAGTAGTATAATTGAAAGGGAAAAAATTATGAATACATTCATGCAAAAAAAAGAAACTGTAGACCGTAAATGGTATGTTATCGATGCAGAAGGACAAACTCTAGGACGTCTTGCAACTAAGGTTGCTACTGTACTTAAGGGAAAACATAAACCAACATACACACCTCATGTTGATTGTGGTGATTATGTTATCGTTATTAACGCTAGTAAAGTTGTTTTAACTGGTAATAAATTAAACGATAAGATGTATTACAATCATAGTAGATATGCTGGTGGCTTAAGAGAAAGAACTGCTAAAGAAATGATTACTAAATATCCAGAAGAAATGGTTGAAAGAGCTATTAAAGGTATGTTACCAAAAGGACCTTTAGGAAGACAAATGTATAGAAAATTATTTGTTTACGCTGGTTCTGAATATGAACAAACTGCTCAAAAACCAGAAGTATTAGAAGTTAAGTAGGAGGATAATATATGACAGATAAAAAAGTATGGACTGGTACTGGTCGTAGAAAAAGATCAAGTGCTCAAGCAAGATTAACATTAGGAAAAGGTAAAATCGTTGTTAATGGTGTACTTGTTGATGAATATATGCCTTATGCAACTTTAGTTATGGATATTAAACAACCACTTGTTGCTACTGGTAATGAAGAAAAATTCGATATCGAAGTAACTGTTAAAGGTGGTGGCTTCTCAGGACAAGCTGGCGCTATTCGTCATGCTATCACAAGAGCATTAATTGAATTTGATGCTAATGCTGATCAAACAAGAGAAGATTCTTATCGTAAGATTCTTAAAAAAGCAGGTTTTGTTACTAGAGACCCAAGAGTTAAAGAACGTAAGAAATACGGACTTAAAAAAGCCCGTCGTGCTCCACAATTTTCTAAGAGATAATATATTAAAAGTTTCAATCCTCATAAACTTAAGCGTTTATGGGGTTTTTTGCTTTTTTAAACTATTTAAATTGATACGTAGGCAACAGGTAGGCATCAAGTAAGTAATACAGGGAGAATTCAAGGGAAAATTTTTGCCTTTTTCCAATAAAAATATGGTATTCTAGTTATAGAAAGGAAAAAGATATGAAAAATAATTTTTTGCTTGGGATACTGTGTCTTGCAATAACATTAATAACCACCGCTTGTGATAGCAAATTGACTTCTAAACCAACAACTCTAGAAGATACTTATAAAGCAGTTCAAAATTACTTTGGAAGTAATAAAGTAGATAGATCCAATCTAAGTCTTTACTACCTAGATGAGAAAAATAATGTCATAGTAGTAGAATTAATCGATAACAGTGAAGAAAGACAAGAAGAATTTTTATCAACAGCAAATATTGATTCTAAATATGTTAAATTTGAACAAGGTAAGAAGAACTACACTTATGAGTTAGTTGTAGATATAGAAAAATCTTTTGATGTAACTTGTGGTAATATTGAATTCAATAAATACTTAGATATTGAAGATAGAACTATCTATTTAGAAGAAAATCTTGATGATATGTATGTCATTGATAATAAAAATAAAATGACACTTAAATATTACTTAAGTAATGTCAATCAGTCTGTTGATAATAGTCTAAAAGATATAACAAATAATTTCAAAAAAGAAGAAATTAAGGATGGAGGTACTACAATCTACAAGAATAAAGATAAAGATATAACTATTGTAGCTTGCAATACTCTAAAAGGAGTAAAAGATATATATATTGGCGATTATGGTCTAACTTTAAAAGAAAGTATGTGTAAATAGAAATTATATAACTACTATAATATTAAGAAGTCAAAGATTTTAATAAAGCCCCACTACTAGAAGAATATATAATTCTAATAAAGTCTTAAGAAACATAAATTTTAATATGAAAAAGTTATTTATATTAAGTTTATGTTTTTTATTATCTTTAACCTGCGTTAGAGCCTCACTACCTCTAACTGGTAAAATCATTATTTTAGACATTGGTCATGGTGGCGATGACCCTGGTGCTAGCTATCAAAATATTCTAGAGAAAGACCTAAACCTTGCAATAGGCTTAGAACTAGAAAAAGAATTATCACGTAACGGCGCTAGTGTTATCTTAACTCGTGAAGGCGATTATGATTTAGCCAGTCCTAATGCCACTAGACGTAAAAAAAGTGATTTTGATAACCGAATTGACTTAATAAATAAATCCAAAGCTGATGTCTATCTTTCTATTCATATTAATTACTTAGAAGATTCTAGTTATTATGGTGGCCAAATCTTTTATTACGGTGAAGAAAACAAAAAAATAGCCGAAACATTACAGACTGAATTTAATACCATAAGTTATCCCCGGAGTATCAAACCAATGCCTAATATTTATATGTATCGCCACTTAAAAATTCCTGGAGTTCTTGTCGAATGTGGCTTTATCTCCAATAAAAAAGAAAGAGAAAAATTAATTACACCGGCCTATCAAAAAGAAATAGCTAAAAGTTTAACCAAGGGATTAATCATGTATTTCACTTAAACTTCACAAATTAATTACAAAAATACCACTTAATTTAGATATCATTTGACTGTCAGGTGTGATATAATTTAATAATAGGTGAATTGTATGGCGTCCAGACAAAAGACATTTAAAACTATAGACGAACAAATTGATATCTTAAAAGAAAAGGGCTTAGTTATAGATGATATTGACTATGCTAAAGACGTCCTCCTACGTGAAAATTACTTCTTTTTAATGGGATATCGTCATTTGTTTATAAAAAGTGAAAGAGACAGAACCTTCATTACCGGGACTAACTTTCGAGAACTTTATGCCATGTTTAATTTTGACAGACAAATTCGTAACATTATCTTTAAAAATATCCTAATAGTAGAAAACAATGCCAAAAGTATTGTGTCTTATCAATTATCAAAGAAATATGGGATTAAAGAAAAAAGTTATTTAAATCCTAAAAACTTTAATACTGATCCATCTAAGAAAAAACAAGTAAATGATTTATTAAAGAAAATGCAACGTCAGATTAGAGTTAATGGTGGTCAACACGCCGCCACCCAACACTATATGACAAATTATGGTTATGTTCCTTTGTGGATTGTGGTAAAAGTATTATCTTTTGGCATTGTCTCAGAATTATTTAGTATACTGAAACCAGAAGACCAAAAAGATATTGCTTCAATTTATAATTTGTCTCCTGAAGATTTGTGTCAATACTTTCCAATAATGTCTAATTATCGTAATCTCTGTGCTCATGAAGATATTTTGTTTAATCATCACTCTCAAAGAGTTATTGAAGATAATAAATATCATTATCACTTAGTTATTCCTAAGATGAATGGTGAATATATTTACGGAAAAGATGATTTATTTGCATTAATTATAATTTTAAGACAAATACTAAGAAATGAAGATTTTAGATTATTAGTAAATGAAATATCATATGAGCTAGATATTTTAGAGGGAAAATTACAACATATTAAAATAGATAAAGTGATGGATGCTATCGGTTTTCCAAAAAATTATAAAGAAATAGTAAGGATGGATATATAATGAACGAAAAAAGAGTTGTTAATGCTAAAGTCGTCGGTGAAAAAAGCAACATTTGGAATAAAATATTGCTTGCTCTTGTCTTAGTTTGCATCGGAGCGGCTGGCATGTATGGAATTATTAAATTAAATCCAGGTACAACCATTGTTAACAAGTTAGAAAAAGAAGTAACCGTTAATGAAAATGGTATTGCTGACGCAGTTGAAAAAGTCTATGACTCAGTTGCAGTTGTTGAAAACTACCGAAGTAATAAATTACAAGCTACCGGAACCGGTTTTATCTTTAAAAAAGAGGGTAATAAATATTATGTAATGACTAACTATCACGTAATTGAAAACTCATCTAAAGTTAAAATTGTTTTAACTGACAACGCTAATACCGAAGTTGAAGTCGTTGGCGGTGATAAATATGCTGACATTGCTGTTTTATCATTTACTTCATCTAGCGATTTAAAGGTTGCTGAGATTGGCTCAAGTACTGATGGTCGGGTTGGTGATACTACCTTTGCTGTTGGAGCTCCGTTGGATAGTTCAACATATTCTTGGACCGTAACAAGAGGAATTCTTTCTGGTAAAGATAGAATGGTTGCTGTTTCTACTACTAATAGTACCTCAAGTGATTACATTATGCGGGTTCTACAAACCGATGCCGCTATCAATAGTGGTAATTCTGGTGGACCTTTATGCAATAGTAACGGTCAAGTTATTGGGGTAACTAATATGAAATTAGTATCAAGTGGAGTTGAGGGCATGGGTTTTGCTATTCCAATTGAAGACGCTATCGACTTTGCTACTAAGATTATTAACGGTGATGATATTACTAGACCAAGACTTGGTATAAGTATGATTGAGCTATCAGTTGCTGAAACTTATTATCGTATGAATATTCCTGATAATGTTTCAAGTGGTGTTGTTGTCTATGAAGTAGAAAGTGGCTCATCTGCTGATGACGCTGGTTTAAAATCTCAAGATATTATCTTAGAATTTGATAATGTTAAAGTATCAAGTTCAGCCGAATTAAAATATGAATTATATCGTCATAACGTTGGTGATACTGTAACAATTAAAGTAAACCGTAATGGTTTTGAAAAAGATTTAAAAATAACTCTAAAAAAATAATAAATAAAGGAACTCAGGCTTAAAAAGAGTTCTTTTTTATATATGATAAAATATCAATAAAACAATTTATAATACGCAAATTTTAATGACTAAAAATCTCTCAAATCTCTATAAACACTTGGTAAGAAAAATTTTAGTTTTCTAAAATCGCCCAATTAAGTTATTAACTTTCGAGCCATAACAATTATTTATATAAGACGTCTAAATCAACAAAACCATTAATTCCCTCAACTACTCCAACATCACTAAATTGCCACATAACATAATCTTTATCATAATTAGTTTTACTTGTGTAATGCGCAAGCCAGATACCCTTATCTTCGGTTTTCCAAATATTATTCAAGTAAAATTTACTGCCATATAACATGGTCTTATAACCATTATCTTCTAAAACTTTTTTAAAACTATTATACATATTATCTAAATCATAAAGATTAACGTGATAATCTTTAAAGCTTCCCCAATTCTCCCAGTCAAAAGTAACGCCTAAATCCAATTCTTCACCATTAAGGTTATCCACAATAAACTGCGCTTGTTTCTCAACTTCTTCAATTTCATTAGCATAGCTATAGAAATAAACGCCTACTTGAATACTATTATCTTTAGCTCCTTTTAAATTTTCTTGAAAATATTTATCCAACACCAATTCCATGTTGACTGTATAACCAAATCCTACTCTTATAATGGCAAATTCTACTCCAGCCTCTTTAACTTTTTGCCAGTCAATCTCTCCTTGAAAACTTGACACATCAATTCCTATCATCGTTTTATCATTTTTGTAATTTGTTATTGCTTTCTCGATACTGTATCCTTCTGGTGTTGCCGAATTATTGTTAATGTTATTAAACTTTTCAATCATGTGTAATGTAAAATTTTGACTACTTTCGTTTCCACTTTGATCCTTAACTATCAGTTTTAATTTGTAATCCCCTACTTCGCTTTTATTATACTCGCCATCAATAAGACACTCTAAATCTCTATCGTAATTATCTGCATAAAAAGCATTATTACATAAGTCAAAATCACTATTTATAACTTTATAAACATTACTACTCATGCTAAGAAAAGGTACTTCATTATCGTAAGCCTCCACATTTACTTCGATACTTCCTTTATGTTTTTTATAATCTTGATAGTTAATTACAAACTTATTTTCCCCTACTTTGTCTAATAAGACCTCTTCATCTTGACTAATAAAACCATCATTAATATTAATAAGGCTACCCAAATTAATCTTAGAATACACCGGATATTCTAAATTATTCTTTACTTCTACTATTGCCTTCATCTTTCCACAACCGCTAAAACAGCATATCATTAAAATTCCTAGTAATAAGACTTTTCTCAATTTATTCACTACTATCACCTATATTATATATATCATATTTATAAAAAAATCCAAAGATTAATTATCATCTTTTTTAAACTTATAAAATCTTTTGCATTACCTAACTACCTGTGTTATGATATAGATATGAGAATATAAAGAGGTTATATATGCAAAGTACAAATAATCCTTATAATAAATCCCTTTTAGTGGCGGGGATAATGACGGTTATTATCGGTTTAATCATAGGCATCGGAACAATAATTTTTAATCTAAATAAATATCTTGTTAATTTGAATAAATATACTTCTAATGATAAAATTGCCTTAGAAGCCAAAATGTCTTCTAACGACGCTGAATATGATAGCTACGCCAAAGAAATAGATAACTTAAAAATCGAAAAGCAGCTGTTGCAAAACGAACTAGCCGCATTGCCAAAAACTTCAAATAACTCTGCTAAGTACTTGGAACTAGAACAAAAAATAAATTCTATCAATAGTCGTCTAGAAGAGCTAGAAAAATTAAAGTACTCTAACCTAACAGAAAAAAATAATCTTAGGAAAAGTTATAATGAAGTTGTAGAAAACTTAAAAGAAAAAGAAAGTCCTAAAGGAATAATAAAATGCTATTTAGTAGGTTTTGCAATTATTATCGTTGCAATCACCACTGGCGCTTATCTAATGCACTTAGCTTTCCAACCCGATACTGATGATTTGATTCTAAAGAAACAATTAGAAATAGATAATGCTTATAATAAGAAAAATGATACCGAAGCTCTACAAGAAGCTACTGATAAGGTCTTAGCTGAAATGACTCTTAATAGTTCACCTAAAGAAATAAAAAATCCCAATTCTAAGTCTAATAATGTTAAAAAATCCTCTTCTAGTAAGAAAACTACTAAAACAGGATCTAACAAAATGACTAATAATGCTAATAATTCTTATCGTCATCAGAGCAATAAAGTAAAAAAGATTAGTTCTAACTCTAAAAATACTACTAAAAATCAGTAGTATTTTTTATACTTAAATAGAAAAGTTCTTGCAATTTTAAGTCTCATTTTGTATGCTACTATATACATAAAATATAATAAGTCTTAATGGTTATTTCCTTACTTATATAGGTTTTATTTTTTGCGTAAATAAACTTGATTATTCAAAATACGACTATTTTTACTTTTTTAACATTTTGCCAACGCTATTTTTCACAAAATATGCATATTAAAAAGCTTTTAAACTCATTATAAAAAAGTTTCCCTGATTTACTCCAAAAGAAAAAACGTCCCTTTAACAGACGTTCGTTTAAATCATCATCTATTACGCATAAATTATCTATTCATTTAAATATTATTGATATCCATATTAATCATCTGACTTATGTTTTTATTAGCTAACATTTCTTTAATCATCTCTTTAATAAACTCTCCAATATCATCTAAAGAACATTTTAAATCCCCCATAAAGTATCTTACAAACAAATTGACAATACCGTAAGTGAAGAAAGTTACTATTAAATCATTGTAATCCCCTTCTTGAAACATATGAAAATCTCTAAGTCTCTTGTTAATCATATTACTTAGTTTTTCAATAAATAACAAAGGCTCCCTACTACGAAGAAGGGTTCTGTACATATCCTCATTTTCTTTTAAATTACTAATAACTCGGTCAATGTATTTATCTAAGTCTTTAATACTTCTAATATCCCTATCATAAATAGAAATTAATTCTAAAGTTTCATCTTGTAAGTCTTTAGCCACATCATAAATTGAGTCATAATGAGTATAAAAAGTAGATCTTGTTATATCTGCTAACTTTACGAGTTCAGTTACACTCATATTAGATAATTCATTTTTCTCTTTTAGCAGTTCCGCAAACGCTTCCCTAATTTTTTGTCTTGTTTTAATTGAAGAACGATTCTTATTCTTGACTTTCATCTTAACCACCTTTAAACTAGATAAATTATAGCACATAACCACGACAGAATGCAAACACTTGTAAAAATTTGGACACTATCCACAAAAATGTACTTTATAATTTATACATGTTTGCATATAATTTGTTGTGCGTCCCAGAAAAATGGGGGTTAAAGGGAGGAAAAATTATGCGAAAAGTTACTGATTTCATTATTGAAAAAAGAAACTATGTTTTAGCTATTTTTATAATTCTATCCGCAGTTTGCTTGTATCTTTCAACAAAAGTTAATATTAACTACGATTTAACTGAGTACCTACCAAGTACATCGGAAACCAGAATTGGTATGGATATTATGAACGATGAGTTTCCTGAACTTGATACTAGTGCTTTAAATGTTATGTTTAAAGACTTAAGTAGTGAAGATAAAAACAAAATAAAAGAAGAATTAGAAAATTTAGACGGTGTATCTTCCGTTTCTTATGATGATACTGATAAATATAATAAGGACGAATATACACTTTACGAAATTACAGTCGATGGAGCCGACGACTCAAAAAATGCGGCCAACGTTTACAATAGTGTAAAAGACAATTACAAAGACTACGAAATTTATACTTCAGGAGCAGTTGCTACTCGTAATGCCCCTGTTCTTAATATTGCTGTAATTGCCCTCGCTATTTTCTGCGCTATGATTATTTTAATTATTATGTGTGATAGTTATGTCGAGCCATTCTTGTTCTTATTTGTTATTGGCCTTGCTGTTTTCTTAAACAAAGGTACTAATATCATCTTTAGTAGTGTATCTAACATCACAACATCAATTTGTGCAATTTTACAGATGGCTTTATCAATGGATTATTCTATCATGTTAATGAATAGATATACTCAGGAAAAAGAGCATGAAAAAGATAAAGAACAAGCTATGAAAAATGCTTTATACCATTCCTTTGGCTCAATTTCTAGTAGTTCTATAACCACAATCGTTGGTTTACTTGCCCTAGTATTTATGAGTTTTACTATCGGTCGTGATTTAGGGATCGTTCTTGCCAAAGGTGTAATCTTTAGTTTAATAAGTATCTTCTTAGCCTTACCTGCTTTGATTTTGATATTTGATGATTTAATTCAAAAAACTCAAAAGAAACATTTTACCATGAAATTAGACTGGTTAGGGAACTTCAGCTTTGGTATTCGTCATATTGCTATTTTCTTATTTATTGTTATCTTTGCTTTAAGTTACTTCTTAAAAGGCAATCTACAATATGAATTTACATCTAATGAACAAGATGATATTGCCAAAGTTTTTAAAGAAAATAACCAAATTGCTCTTATTTATCCAAGCAGTGAAGAAGACTTTGTCGGTGCTTACTGTCGTTCTTTGGAGGGAACAGCCAAAATTGACCAAATCTTATGTTATGGTAATACTATCAACGAACCCCTAAAGTATGACGAATTAAAAGCAAAATTTAGTGATTTAGGTCAAGATGTTAACATTGATGATTATGTTCTTAAATTAATTTACTTTAATTACTATAATAAACAAGAAATAACTATGACTTTTAACGATTTAGTTACTTTCATAGAAAATAAAGTATATTCAAATGCTGAGCTTTCCAAAGAAATAACTCCAGAGTTAAGAGAGAATATTAATAAACTTAAAAATTTTACCAGTGTAAGTGCTCTAAATAAAAAGAGAACTGCTAGTGAAATTGCTAGTATCTTAGGGGTGTCAAAAGACCAAGTAGACCAATTATTTATTCTTTATAATGCAACTAATCCAAGTACAAAAATTACTTTGCCAGACCTTGCTAATTTTATAAATAATTATGTCTTAAAAAATGATACTTATAAGGCTTATATTTCAAATGATCAAAAAGTATTATTAAATCAAGCTAAACCATTCTTAAGTAAAAATAATATTACTACAAAGAAAAATTCTAACGAAATTGCTAGTATGTTTGAACTATCTAAAGAAGATGTAGATAAGTTGTTTATGTATTATGAATCATTACAACCAATAACTGAAAAATTAACTATCAATGAATTTGTTAATTTCACTTTAGATAAAGTTTATGCTAATCCAGAATATAAAGGTCTATTTACAGATGATACCATAGCTTCTTTAAAACTATTAAAAGTTTTAAGTAACAAAGAGATTATCAATACTAAAATGGATGCTGAAGGCTTAGCTAAAATCTTTGACTTATCAAAAGATGATATTGACTCAATCTTAGATTTAAAAAATGTTACTATTAACGGTTATACTCCTGCTCAAATTAAAGAATTAATTACTAAATATAAAGAATTGATTGAAGAAAAAACTGGTATTGATGTTGATGAAGTCCTTGCTAAATTAGAAGATTACATCCAAAATCATGAAATAACTGAGGAAGAACTAATGACTATTAAACAAATTGCTACAGCCTTAGGTATTCCCGAAGAAAAAGTAGATGAAATAATTACTATTATTAAAAATAAAGAGATTTATGTTACTCCTTATGAATTCGTTAATTTAATTTTAGAAAATAAAGATAATGCTATTCTAAGTAAAATCTTAGATGAAAATACTATTCAAACTTTAACACTTGCTAAGAACATCATGATGGCTACAAATAATGATACAAAATTTAGTTATACTGAACTTTCTAAATTAATTGGTGTTGATGAGTCCATGCTTAAACAAATTTATACTTTATATCATGTTATGAATACTAAAACTTCAATTACACCAATGGAATTTGCTAAGTTCTTACTTAACCATCAAAATGATGAGATATTACAAGGATCTCTGGATAAAGACTCCCTAACTAAACTAAATCTTGTAAATACAGTAATGAATTCTGTTTATAATAATACTAAATATAACTACACTAATATGGCTAACTTAATTGGTACTTCAAAAGATGATTTAAAACTATTATATTCATTATATGAAGTACAAAATGGTAAAAATGTTACATTATCATTAGATACATTTGTTAATTACTTACTAAATAATGTGGTAAATGATAGTAAGTATTCCCCTATGTTTACTGATGATATGAAAACTCAGTTAACTACTGTCCGTGCTATTATGGAATCAGTTAAGAAAAATACTAAATTTAATCTAACTGAAATTTTAGCCCTTATTAATCCCTTAGCAGATAACATTGATAAGAGTACTATGGATTTGTTATTTATTTATTATGGTAGTGAGAATAGTTATAATGATGAATGGACTTTAACTGTCGAAGAGTTTGTTCGCTATATTAATGATGATATTTTAACTGACACTCGTTTTGATGACTTTATCGATAATGATATGCGTACTAAAGTTACTGATGCTAAAACTACTATTAGCGATGCTAAAGAATTATTAGTAGGTAAAGATTATAACCGTGCTATATTTAATACTACATTAGATGCTGAAGGCGATGAAACTTATAGCTTCATTCGTTCCGTTAAAGATAAAATGAATGGTAAAAACGCCTACGTAATCGGTGATTCCCCAATGGCTCTTGAAATGAGCGAATCATTTGACGGCGAAATGAATTTAATAACTGTCTTAACTATGATTTTCATCTTCGTTGTAGTAGCCTTTACATTTAAATCAATTTTAATTCCAATTATCTTAGTATTCTTAATTCAATGTGCCGTTTATATTACTATGGATACTTTAACATTTGCTGGTGGATCAGTATACTTTATTGCCCTATTAATTGTTCAAAGTATCTTAATGGGAGCTACAATCGATTATGCTATCCTTTATACATCATATTATTTAGAATCAAGAAAAACTATGGTTATTAAAGAGGCTTTAATTAACTCTTATAATAAATCAATTCATACTATTTTAACTAGTGCTTCTATTCTTATTATTGTTACCTTAATAGTTGGTCAATTTGCTTCTCATATTGCTGCTATGATTTGTAAGACTATTTCTATTGGTACTTTCTGTTCAATGCTATTAATGCTTATTATTTTACCTAGTATGCTTGCTTGTACAGATAAGGTAATCATTAAGAATAAGAAAGCTAATTAAAATCATTTAAATTAAAAAGTTCTAAAAATTATTCTTTAGGACTTTTTATTTTGCTATAATTATTGTATAATCAAGACACTTTTAAAGACAGGTTAAAAGAATTTGTTTAAGAAAATGAAACTTGGTAAAAAAGTAATAAAATATTAGCTTTAATAAGGGAGAATGAACTATGAAAATAATTAGTATAATATTTGCGATGAATGAAGAATTAAGTGCTTTAAAGAAGTATTTGTCTATTAAAAATATTAATAAACTTTATGAATTAACTTTCTATGAAGCGGAACTAAATAATCAGAAGATTATCTTAGTTGAAAGTGGTGTTGGTAAAGTAAATGCTGCTCGAACTACTCAAATTCTAATTGACAATTATCATCCTGATGTTGTTTATAATATTGGGGTTGCGGGCGGAATCACTAATTCTTTAGAAGTCGGTGATATCGTTGTTTCCAGTTCATTAGTTCAACATGATTTTGATATAACCGCCTTTAATCATTTAAAAGGCTATATTCCCAACGTTGGCAATGTGATACCTGTTGATAACTCTTTAATTATCAACACCCAAAGAATATTAGGGCAGAAAGATATTTCTTATAAATTAGGGATGATTGCATCAGGAGACATATTCTGTACTTCCCAAGAAATGGCTACTAAAATTAATCAGAAATTTAAAGCACTATGTGTTGAAATGGAAGGAGCTGCTATCGGTCAAGTGTGTTTTTTATGTCAAGTTCCCTGCCTGGTTTTAAGAAGCATTTCAGATTGTCCTAATAATAATAACCGTATTACCTATGATGAATTTTTACCAAGTGCCTGTTCTAAAATAGCTGATATCATGCATACGATTTTGACTGACAATAATAAGTAAAGATAAATACTTAAATATTTACTAAGTACTTTAAAATTGATAGAATTTTGATATAAGGAGACTAGTAAGATGATTAAATTAAGAATAAAATCAATTGAACCATATGCTTACATTTTAGAAAGTAGTACCAAAGAATATCGTATGCATCTAGAATTCAGAAATCTTGAAAAAAAACCCAAAATTGGTGATTACATTTATATGCCGGATAATTTAGTTATTGAACTTGGCGATTATGCTTTTGGCTTAATTGGTGGCCTTTACGCGAAGAAAAAAGATATTAAAGATGACATCATCAAAATAATTGGCCCTGATTATGAGTATTATTTGCAAAGATATTATGGTTAAATTGATAGGAGATATTTTATGAATGATGAATTAAAGAAAATCAAAAAAATTTATGGGGAAGAAACTATGCACTTATGTCGCAGCCTTTTTCCAAGCATTTTAGAACATAAAGGCCTACTATTAAGTATTCTAGAAGAACATTTTGCACATACAAAATGCTTAGCTCAAGAATTAATTAAGCAAAATCAAGTGGCAGCTTTTAAAAGTTATATTTTTAGTTACTTTTACGTAGAAAATAATTTACCCGACTTGCCTGAAAGCGCTAGCGGACTGTTAAAAAAGGCCGGATATACTTTATATGAATGTAATACCGAAGAAGAAATTCAAAGCTTTAAAAAATATTATGCGCCAAAAGAAAAACTATGCACTTTTGATGGCGGCCGGTTAAATGGTCATTATGTCTTTTTTGCTGTTAAGGATAATGTCGACGATATAAAAAGAGAAAATTTTGATAAACCTCAACGTGAAGATGAGTATGGTACTAGTGTTGTTAGTATTCAATTTTCCAAAGACCCTGATTTCAATGATGTGCAAATTAAAAATCGTTATAATCATAAAGTAGAGAATCCAGATGATACATATTTTAATAATCTTGATAATATAATTCCAGGCTTGACTCGTAGCTTCGAAAAAGATTATCATCTAAGAATAACACCAAAATCTTGTCCATCTTTAAAACTAGAAAATTTTATTCAAGGCACTGATGGTAAATTTCATCGCTTTTATATGCAACAAAGCAACATTTTCTTTTGCGAAAACAATTACCTAATCAAAAAGAGAATTATTAATGGTAGAGTAACAGATATATTAGAAGATGATAAAACATTTATAAAAGAAAAAGAACGTTATATTTTCATGGATACATATGTTATGGATTTAAAAGAAAAAAAGATGATTAATTTGGTTCCTAACTTCGCTAATGATTTCGATAAAATTTTGGATGATGCAACTAACATTACTGTCACTAGAACCTCTGATGACCGTAAAATAACAATTACTAATGGTGATAATAAAGTTACTGAAATTACGTTAGACGCTTTTGGCAATATTATAAGTTTTTCTAGTCCAAGTTTAACCTCTATCGGTAATGATTTTATGCGTACTAATCTTGCTCTTAAAACCATTAATATACCAAATGTTACTAGCATTGGTAATAATTTTCTAATTATAAATACTGCCCTTGAAGAGCTATCCTTACCAAAGGTAGTAAGCATTGGTAATTCTTTTTGTAGTAGCAATACCGCTATCACAAAAGTTGATGCTTCCTTGCTAGCTACAGTTGGCAATGATTTTCTTAATGCCTCTAAATCACTTGTTAATCTTGAATTACCTAACTTATTAAAAACAGGTAAAAGCTTTTTAGGCGAATGTGATAACCTTAAATATTTAACTGTTCCCAAATTACAAAGCATCGGTGATTATTTCTTGTACCAAAATTCTACTATGGAAAGTCTTAATCTGCCAAGCTTAGACTTAAATTTAGCAAACAGCAGTTTTTTTCTAGCACATGCTAGTCATCTTAAATTTTTATATTTTCCACCTCAAGATGAATTTATTCTTCAAAAATTTATTTCTCGTAATCCAAATATTCAAAGACCATATCTGAATGCTAAGAAATATTTAGAAGATAATACTTTATCAGAAAATGAAGATATAAAATCTCCTAAAAGACATGCCATTTAAAAAGACTTGTAAAAAATTCTACTACAAGTCTTTTTTAACAATCTGATATATTTCTTCGACAAAAGGACTTCTGCAAGAGGCATCATTGTTAAACCAGCAAAAACACATGATTTTTAGTCCTTGTGAGAGCAACGTAAAATACTCTTCTCTCCTCGGCATTCCGGAAATTCTCTTCATTATCTTTCGGCTTAAATAAATCCTCTAACCAGAAATTACTTCTCTCGTTAATGGGAAAATCTCTATCTAATCCAATAATAATAACCTCATCATAAGTTAATCCTTTTGACTTATGAATACTCATAACTAGAATTTCTTTGGGATTAACTCTTTTGATATCAACTAAGTACTTAACTTTCGCTGCCATTGTTGTTGTTTTTCCAGTCCCTGCTCCCGCTATTATAAGCGAATAATCTTCATCACAAAGAATAGCTTTTATTTGCTCTTTGTCTAGTTTAATATTATCATCGACATCGTTATACATGGTATCAAAATATAATTTATATCTATTATAGTCTCTTTCCAATACTGAATTATTATACTTTTCTAAATCAAAATTTTCTGGTTTAACTTTATCATCTGCTGTCTTATCAAGATATTTTGAAATATATTCTTTTCTTAGATATTTTTCTCTAAAAAGATAGTTACTGCTCTCTATATATACTTCCTATTCTAAAATAATCCTATCATAAAATACTAATTTATACCATATTCTCTTCACATATAGTTGGAAACCATCAAAAACAAACGCGATAAAAGTTAGCAAAATTTATTCTTATTCATACAATATTTTAGGTGATAAATATGACTAAAAAGATAATAATTGATAGTGGACATGGAGGCAGTGATGCTGGTGCTAGTGGAAATGGGATTGTCGAAAAAGACCTAACCTTAAAGATATCTAAGTATATGAAAAAACGCTTTGATGAGTTAGGAATTGAAAATTCGATGACAAGAACTACCGATGAGACATTGGATCCTAGCGACCGCGTTAAAAAAGTTTTGGATTTTTATGGTAATGGCAAAGATGTCATTGTTTTATCTAATCACATAAATGCCGGGGGAGAGGCTTAGCTCTTACATGGATTAAATTTATAAGGGTATTAAGACGGCTTATATGGGACATTTTTAATACATAGTATTCAGAGACTTTATGCACTCAAAAAAGCTTTAAAAGGCACAAAAAGCGTGAAATATACATTGATATATATCACGTTTTTTGCTATAATTACCTCAGAGATAAGGTTTAACAAATTATCTCAAAAAAAGGCCATTCTTTTCGGCAAAAAAGAAAGGCAAAATGAATAAATGTGCGAACAATACAAAGCACAAATAGACGAGCAATAAGCAATTTACAAACTTATTACGTAATAATTATATAATAATTTGAAATTTGAATCAATAGGTTTTTGTAAGATTGCTGAAGTTTGCGTTTTGCAATCTTTTTTTAGTTAAGAAAATAAAGACCTAGTGAGGAGATGAAAAAATGGCAAATAAAATTAGAACTTCTAAACGAGTAGCAAAAAAAGCTAGCAGCCAGCTTAGAAGTAAAAAAACAACAAAAGCTACAAAAAGTGTAGCTGGTAGTGCATTGAGAAATAGAGCAAGATAGGAGGGGAAAAATATGAATAATAAAATCATAATTAATACACGTGAAATATCAAAAGATAAGTGGAAACAAAATGATATGTTTGATAATGTTGAAATAAATGTTTCAGAAGATAAATTTACAAGATCACATATGCTAGACAAGAATAATGGGATAACTTCTGAATTAAGGGAATATTTATATAATATTTTAGATGTTTCGAAAGTTGAGGATTTAATTAAAATTTTAGGTAAGGGGTGGAAACTAACAATAGAAGATGGAATATCTGATCCAGCTATAGTAAAACAAAGCAAGGTTGTAAAAATATATTATGATGATTTTGAAATATTCTATTATGATAAGAAAAATGTTAGTAAGTCTTCTAAGACAATTAAAGACCTATTTAATGATAGAAAAAATCCTTCAACTGCACAATTGACTAAAATAATAAATAAAGTTTCAGAACGTTCAAAAGAATTAACATTTGTTGAGAAAGAAAAAGAATCATTAGCAGAAAGTATACCAGATATTCTTATAAACAATAACATTCGTTTAAAGAAAGATGATATTTTTGATATCAATAAAATTGAAGTTGAAGAAATAGTTGAAATAGGAAGAATGATAATAAGAGGAGATAGAAAAGCTGCAAGAAAACTTGGTGTTCCAGATGTAAAAAAAGAGCAAGCATGGCAAAAGTATTTCGAGAAGTATGGTACCTATTTACTTTTTGGTAGTATAGAATTGGATCCTCAGGTGTGCTTAGACAAAGAAAAAACTAAAGACTTTAATAATAAATACCCAGATATTTTAACAAGAAATAGATATGGATTTATTGATATTATAGAATTAAAAAGATCTGATGTTGAATTATTTAAATTTGATTCATCTCATAATAAGTTTATTCCGACTTCTTATTTAAACGGAGCTTTATCTCAACTTAATGGATATTTACAAACAATACCTTATGCATTTAATGTTGATGATGCTAAAAAGCAAAGTCTAGAATGCGCATCAGGTATGTTAATTGTTGGATGTTCTGAAAAAATATTAAAGAAAACTAATGATTTAAATAAATGGACAGAGAAAAACAACATATCAGAAGATGACTTAAAATTTATGGTTAGACAAGAATTAAGAAAACTTAATTATAGTTATAGCCATATGCAAGTAGTTTTGTATGATGAGTTAATTGATACACTAGAACAGTTTATAAATAATATTAGATAATAAATTAAAAGATATTTAGGACTTAGCATGTTAAATATCTTTTTTTATATTCTTAATGAAAAAATTACTTCATTAGCGTTTTATCCTTATTAGTATATGCTATAATTATAAGTAGTTAGGAGGTCTAAATTATGAGTGAAAAAGAATTTGATTCAAGTGTTAATGAATATAAAGAACAATATAAATCTAGTAATTATGTAAAACAATTGAAGTGGGATATGGCTATTGGATTACAAGAAGTAGATAATTTAAAGCCTTCTAAATATTTAGAAAAATTATTAGAAGAAGAAGTAGAAGGTAATTTAACTATTGAAGAAGTAGAAAAAGAATTAAGAGAATATTATATTGAAAAAGAAAGTAAAAATGAAGTAAATCATGATGAATTAGAATGTGATTTTGTATCTGCTAGAATAGTTGAACTATTAAATAAAGATGATTTTGATTTATCAGTTGATTATTTAAAATATGTTCATAAATTTTTATTTCAAGATGTTTTTGAGTTTGCTGGTGAATTTAGAAAAATAGATTTTTCTAAACATGAAAAAATACTTAATAATGATTCAGTAGCGTATGGAGATTGTACTACTTTAAGTGAGTCGTTAGAATATGATATATCTAAAGAAAAAGCTAAAAACTATAAAGAAATGAATATAGTTGATGTTATTAATAATATAACTAAATTTTCTTCTAATATATGGCAAGTACATCCTTTTAGAGAAGGTAATACTAGAACAACTGCTTTATTTATTGAAAAGTATTTAATTAGTTTAGGCTATAACGTAGATAATACTTTATTTAAAGACAAATCAGTATATTTTAGAAATGCACTAGTTAGAAGTAATTATTTTAATAATTATTTAAATATAAAAGAAGATAATAGTTATTTAATTAAATTTTATGAAAATCTATTATTAGGTAAAAATAATAATTTACATTCAAAAGATTTAATTGTAGAAGAATTGTTTGATAAAAAGTAATTAATCTATTGCTTTTTTTAGCAATTTTGATATATTAGTTATGTGAGAAAAAATAAAAATACTTTTGCAAGGGCACTGTCATTGTTGATGGAGCTCTATTTTTATGTTTTATTATCATAAATAAAAAATTAATCTTCTTGTGATATAATTGAATAGAAGAGGTGTCTTATGGAAGAATTAATTAAAAAAATAAGAGAATTTGCTGAAGAAAGAGATTGGCTACAATTTAATACACCAGAAAATTTAGCTAAATCAATCTCAATAGAAGCTGGAGAATTATTAGAATGTTTTCAATGGAATAATAATTATGATAAAGATGAATTAAAATATGAAATAGCAGATGTAATGAATTATTGTATATTACTATGTTCACAAATAGGCGTTGATCCAAAGCAAATTATATTAGAAAAAATGGAGATATCAGCCAAAAAATACCCTGTAGAAAAAGCTAAAGGTGTTAGTACTAAATACAACAAATTATAGGAGAGTTCTATGAGTTTTATATTTGCCAGAAAGTATTTAAATAAAATTAACGTATTAGCTGATAACAAAGTTACAGTTGATTCGAAAGATGAATCATTTCTATTAAAAAATATTGGTGTTGAAGCTTATAGAAAAATAAAATCTTTGGGAATAATAAAAAATGTGATTATAAATCAAAATATATGTGTGTGTCCTGCTGGAGTACTAGAAGATTATAATGATTTACTAAAATATATAGATAATGGTAAAAATATATCATATGAGGATATCTGTAATAAGGCTCTTGAAATAAATGTTAAAACAAATAATAGAACTGATTTTATTGTCTGTACAGTAGAAAATGAAATGAAAATTGTTCAAATAAAAAATTATAAGAAAGAAGAAACTGAATCAGCTTGGATTGGATCAAAAGATTGTTTTGAAAAATTTCAATATATCAGATTTGGAGCAGATATGAATAAAAAAACTATATATGATTGTGAAAGAAAAAAAGAAATGCCATTAGACGTTGAATCAATTGATTTATTATCTTTTTTAGAAGTACTGAAATTAAATATTGATGATACTGTTGGAGAGATTTTAATTCAATGTTCTAGTGTAGGAAATAAATTTTTTTATCCAGAAAAGTTATTTACCTCAATATCGAAGTCAAAGGTTATTGAGACTGGAAAATCATTGAAAATATATGATGATGTATTTGATGGCGGTTATACATATTATGTTTATAATTCTTCAAATAATTATATATTATATATTGATCAATTAAGATGTGGTGTAGAATATTGCCCATATATAATTTGTGAGAAATATGATCATTTAAGAATGCCAAAATTTGAATATTGTGATGTTGATGTTTTTGAAACGAAGCATAATTGTGGAGATTACTCAATTATAATGTATGTTTAGGAGTGTGGTATTATGCTAGTATATGAAGGAATAAAATCAGGTTTTATCAACGATGTTGACTTAAATTTGATTACAGATAAAATTTTAAATAGATTTAAAGAAGTTTTTCACAGGAGTACTGGTGAATCGGAAATTAATTCATGGAGAGAATCAATGCTTAGGATGAGAGGCGTATTAGCAGATAAAGATATACCAGATAATGCTGGTGTTGCTATTGAGTTTAATATTCCACATACATCTAATAGAATTGACTTTCTTTTATCAGGTTATGATAAGAATAAAAAAAATTCTATTATTATAATTGAATTAAAACAATGGACACATGCTGATGCGGTACCAGGAAAAGATGGTGTAGTTTCTACTGTAACAGGTAAAGCATTAAGAGAGGTTACACATCCATCATATCAGGCATGGAGTTATGCTAGTTTAATCGATAGCTATAATCAAGAGGTATATGATAGAAATGTTGGATTACATCCATGTGCATTTTTACATAATTATAATCTTACTGATAGTGATTCTATTAATAGTGAACAGTATAAAGATTATATAAATGCTGCACCAATGTTTGGAGCTAAGGATTTTGAAAAGTTAAGAAATTTTATCAAAAAATTTGTAACAGAAGGCGATGATAAAGAAGGTTTATATATCATTGAAAATGGTAAAATAAAACCATCAAAAATGCTACAAGACTCTTTTTCATCAGTATTAAAAGGTAATAAAGAATTTGTTTTGATAGATGATCAAAAAATTATATTTGAAGAAGCACTAAGAATAGGTGTTAATGCTCATTTGCATAACGAAAAAAGTGTATTAATTGTAGAAGGAGGTCCTGGAACAGGAAAATCAGTTTTAGCAATTAATTTATTAAAACAATTTCTAAACAGAAGTTTTAACAGTTTCTATGTTACTAAAAATAGTGCTCCTAGAGAAGTTTTTAAAGCCAAATTAAAGATAGATAAGATGAGTGGTCTAAATAACTTGTTTAAAGGGTCAGGAAGCTTTTATGATTGTGAACCTAATTCATTTGATGTTTTAATAGTAGATGAAGCTCATAGATTAAATAAAAAGTCTGGCTTGTTTTCAAATTTAGGTGAAAATCAAATTAAAGAAATTATTAATTCTAGTATGTTTTCTATATTTTTTATAGATGAAAATCAACGAGTAACATTAAAAGATAATGGTTCAATTGATGAAATAAAAAAATATGCAAGATATTATAATTCAGGTGTTCATAAAATGAAATTAAAGAGTCAATTTAGATGTGATGGATCAGACGGATATCTTGCTTGGCTTGATAATGTTTTAGAGATAAGAGAAACAGCTAATTTTGATTTAGATAACAAATATGATTTTAAGGTTTTTAATAATCCAAATGAATTAAGACAAGCAATTGAAGAAAAAAATAGAATTAATAATAAGTCTAGATTAGTTGCTGGATATTGTTGGAATTGGATTAGTGAAGGAAAAAACAAAACAGATATTTATGATATAACTATTCCAGAATATAATTTTGGTATGAGTTGGAATTTAGGTAATTCAAGTACTTGGGCTATAGATAAAGAATCTGTTAATGAAGTTGGATGTATTCATACATGTCAAGGATTAGAATTTGATTATGTTGGAGTAATAATAGGTGATGATATAAGATATGAAGATGGTCATATTATTACTGATTATACAAAAAGAGCTAAAACAGATCAGTCAATTAAAGGAATTAAAAAAATAGCTAAAGAAGAAGGTATTGAAGAAGCTAAAAGATTAACTGATGCAATTATCAAAAATACATATAAAACTTTAATGACTAGAGGAATGAAAGGATGTTATATTTATTGTACCGATAAAAATCTTCAAAACTATTTTATAGATAATTTAAGAAAATAGTTTTTGGCACAAAAAAGCATTGAAAAGCATCGGATATTAATTGACTTATAAAAGTCATTGATAGAATATAGTAAAATGAAATAATTATGCAAAGAGGACTTAGGTCTTCTTTTTTTCATTTTAAGGAGGTGTTCATTATGAGCAATCATCATATTAATTTTTATATTTTTATAATAATAGGATGAACTAATAAGATTTAAGGTTGAGAGAAATAAAGGAGATATTTAGTAACCATCCTTTATATGAACCTACAAAGTAGGATGAATTTCGTAAGTACGAAATAAGAATAGCACCATAACAATTCCTTATATTATAAGGAGTTTTTTTATTTGTGGTGCTATCTTCTTATCCTGCTCTAATTAAAAACAGTAAAAATAATAGGACAATTATTCTATTTAGGAAGGAGGGATAGTTTGAGAATATTTAAATTATATTTATCAATAGACTTATTTAATAGAATTAAATTAATGTCTAAATTTTATAGAGCATCTATTTCTAAAGTGATGACAGAGTTATTAGAAATTGAATATTTAGAAACATTAAAAATAAATACGAAAGGAGAGTAATAAATGGATTATGATAAATATGTAAAAATACCAATGTTTATAATTTTAGATAGAAATGTATGTAATAACAATAAAATTTTATATGGAATATAAACATATATTTCAAAGAAAAATTTACATCTGACTTGCTAGAAATTTTTTTTCTAAATGGTTAGATTACACTCAAAGGATATTTAGTTCAATTATAATATAATAAATAAAAACATAAATTTAAATAGGTGGTTTAATTATGGAAGGAGCCTATTTGAATAACATTTCATTTAAAAATCTTATTTTACAATATCTTATTGAAGAGATAATTAAAGAGCAAAAGGAGAATCATTTAACTAATGATTTGCAATAATTTTATTATGATGTTATCATTCATTTGTCTTAATACCCAATTAAGTAAAAGGAGGCAAAATGAATAATAACTTAATTGGTAAAGATTTCAATACTGGAATCTATATAAGATTATCTCAAGAAGATAAAGACAAAAAATATGAATCTGATAGTGAAAGTGTAATTAATCAAAAAGAATTATTAAGAAGTTATGTAAATAGTAATAATTTTAATCTTGTTGGAGAATATGTTGATGATGGATTTTCTGGAACTGATTTTGAAAGACCTGGATTTAAAAAATTGCTTAATGACATAAAGAACAAAAAGATAAATTGTGTAGTAGTGAAGGATCTATCAAGATTGGGAAGAGATCATGTTATGACAGGATATTATATGGAATCATTCTTTCCCGAAAATAATATTAGATTTATTTCAATACTTGAAGCTTATGATAGTTTTAAAAATCAAGCAAGTAATGATTCTTCAACATTTATAATGGCTTGTAATGATTATTATAGTAAACAAAATTCAATTAAGATTAGAAATGTTTTAAATGAAAAAAGAAAAAATGGTAAATTTGTTGGAAGCCTACCATGCTTTGGTTATATGCGAGATCCTGAAGATAAAGGTCATTTAATTCCTGATCCTGTAGCTGCTCCAATAGTAAAACAGATATTTGAATGGAGAAAAAATGGAATAGGACCATCTAGAATAGCAACTATGTTAAATGAAAAAGGATATCCTACTCCTAGTAGTTACAAAGGAACAAAATATTCAACTAGACTGATAAATAGAAACACTTGGAATATTTCTTCTATAAAGAAAATTTTATCAAATAGAATATATACAGGTGATATGATACAACATACACAAACAAAGGTTAATTATAAATCAAAGAAGAAAATAACGTTAGATAAAAGTTTGTGGATGGTAGTAGAGAATACACATGAACCATTAGTTAGTAAAGATACATTTGAATACATTTCTAAACTAATAAAACAAAATACAAAAGATGTACAACCAAAAAGTAGAAGAGAGAGAAGACTTCTTGAAGGAAAATTATTTTGCAAAGAATGTGGTAATAGACTTAGTGTTCTATATAGAAAAAATCATAATTATTGGACTGTTAATTGTAATAGGTATGCAAGAGATCCAATTAGAGAACAATGCCAATCTCATTTTTTTCCATATAATTATCTAGAAGATCAGATAATGGATAAATTTATTAAAGATATATCAGTACAATTAAATAATTTAGATTTAAAAGAACTTAATAAAACGGTACAGCGAGAAGTTGAAAAACAAACAAGAACTTTAGATAATAACATAAATAAGTTGTTAAGTGAAAAAGAAAGCATTACAAAGAGATTAACATCTTTATATGAAGACAAATATAATGAAGTTATTACTATTGATACTTATAAAGAGTTAGCTAAACCATATGAAGAAAAATTAAAAGAAATAAATTTAAGTATAGATAATAATCAAATGAGAAAATATGAAGTAAAATGTAAATTAAATGAATTCCCTGATTATACAAAAAAAATAAAAAAACTATTAGATTTAAATAAGCCAAAAAAAGAATTAGTTCATTCGTTGATGGATAGAATAGTGATTGACAAGGATAGAGTAATAACAATACAATATAAGTATGGAGTAATACCTGATAATACTTTTACATATAAAAATTTAAATTTGGCTCGAAATCCTTATGGTAGAAAAGGTAAGAATCAATATAGTAAATAAGTAAGACCTCACTATTCATCTAGTGGGGTCTTTATTTTTTGGCTATAAAATAATATAATAGTAAGCCAAGAAGGTGATAGTGTGAAAAAAGCATTAAAAAAATCAGAAAAGCAAAAAATTGACCAAGAAAAAGAAAAAATACCTGTTACGAAAGTTATTAGAGATAACCATGCTTGGATAATAGCTGGTTTAACTTTCTTTGGTGTAATTGTTTCGAATGTATTAAAATTTATTGAATTCATAACTAGCCAAACATATTTTTCATATTTTGGAATAGATCATAATTTATATAATTATTCTGATAAAAATTTCATTTATGAGTTGTGTTTAGCAATAATTTTTATATTTGCATTATTTGCTATTTTTTATTGCTTTAATCAACTTAAAGAAAATATTAAGAAAAAAGAGCTTCCTAAATGGGAAAATTTAATAGATATTTTGTTGATTCTTATATCTAATTTTTATATAGTCATTAATACTCCAGGGCAATTAAATATAATATCAATTATTATCTTAGTAACAATTCTAATAATCTTGGAATTTATAATGTCATTAATATTTTTTAAGAAAGAAAAAGAAAGTACACAAGAAAAATTAAAGGGAGACTTAATTAACTATATTAAATTATTACCATTTATAATTATTTTTTTAATAATTATGCATTCTATTAGAACTTATATAAATTTAAATTATCAAAAACAATATATGATAATTGATGATAATAGAGTTATTGTATATTCTACAAATGATTATTACATAACATTAGATTGTAGTATTAATAATAATGAGCTTATAATTTATAAAGGTAGTCAAGAAAAAATAGAAAATAATAATGTTAAAAGTAAATTAACAAAATTTAATAAAGTGGAAATAAAATAGTTAAATAATAAATTTGCTCTTGTTCCATAAATCTTAAAACAGTGGTGCAAAAGTAAATGATTTGCAGTAATCTTTGTGAGGGCTAATTTTGTGGTGGTGATGGCTTTGAAATTATTTATGCTCTAAGAAACAATGATACCCTAGCCAAAAAAATAGCTCAAGAAATCGAAAATACTGGTCAAAACGTTCGTAAGTACTACCAAAGAAGACTACCTAGTAATTCCTCTAAAGACTACTACTATATCATTAGAGAAACTCCCAATACCGAGGCTTTACTAGTTGAATATGGTTTTTTAGATTCAACTGGTGATGACGTTTCTCAGCTAAAAAATAACTACGAAGATTTAGCTGAAGCCGTTGTCAAAGCCGTTGCCAGTTATATTGGCATACCTTATACTTCCCCAACTGATGAATATTATACGGTCCAAAAAGGAGATTCTTTATGGAGCATTGCCAACAAATTTAATACGACCGCAACTAATCTTAAGAACTTAAACAATCTTTCCTCTAATCTACTTCAAATAGGTCAAAAACTAAAGATAAGCGCAACTTCCCTAAATCCAACAAATGAATATTATACAGTCAAGAAAGGCGACACATTGTACTCGATTGCCTTAAAAAACAATCTTACCGTTCAAGAACTAAAAGATTTAAATAATCTTACTAGTAATAATCTTTCTATCGGCCAATCTCTTTTGATTAAGAAAAATCCTAAAGAAAATACTAACAGTACAACCTATACGGTTAAGTCAGGAGACACCTTGTATGGCCTTGCAAATAAATATAATACCAGCGTTGATGCCATTGCGACTTTAAATAACTTAAGTTCAAATAATCTTTCTATCGGTCAAACTTTAAAAATTCCCATTTCTACGCAAAACCAAACTGAGCCCCCATATATTGTCAAATCTGGTGATACCCTATATTCTATAGCTCGTAAATATAACACCACTGTAAGTGAACTTATTAGTCGTAATAACCTAAAAACCTCTAATTTAAAAATAGGTCAAGAGCTAATCATTCCAAACTAAAAGTTAAACATTTAGACATCATATTTGAATGTTTTTTCTTTGAAATAAATTTCTAATCATATCAATAATTACACTTTCTTTATGATTTTCGCATTAAAAAAATACAGACACTGGTTTAATGCCTACATTTACCTTATAACTATATATTATTTATCCTTTTTTAGTATAATTCACTACATACTCCGGCGGCTGGATTATAAAAACAATGATTTTTATATCTTCCCGCTAAATTTTGATTGTACCAAGAATTTTTACAAGAGTCGCCTGTTTTAGGAGCATAAAACCACAAAGCGTGCGTAGCTGGATAGAAATATTCTCCACGTAAGACTCTTTTTGCTAAATCTTTCTCTTTAGTAGTTGCGCTTCCCTGAAATAAACTAGATTTCGTCCCACTAAACTGATTTTCCTGATAAATAGCGTCCGTTATAGTTCGAATGTTTTTAAAAGTTAGGCAATTACCTATTGTACGATTAACTACAACATTACCGACCATTAACATCCCAAGATTTCCCTCCGCCAAGGCCTCAGCTCGCATAATTCTAGCTAACAAATCTAATTCTTTGGCTGTATAATTAATTAACATAAAAAAATCACCTAGTAAATTATATGCACAAAATAAATTTCAGCTCATTCTTCCAAAAGACTTTATATTTTTTCTTGAAATTTTACCTATTTTTCAACTTAAAAGATAAATTCCTAATAATTTTAAATAAGCTATCTTTTTTATTATTTCTATGCTAAAATCAAGGTAAGAAAAACGAGTAGATTTTGTGTCTACTCATAGAAAAAGCTAAAGGAGTGTTTTTTATATGAATTTATTTTTAACATTTATGTTTATCTTTTATATAGGGTGTACTTGTGGGTGGATAATGGAATTGTTTTTTCGCCGTGCTGTTTCCGGTAAATGGGTAAATCCCGGATTTCTAGTTGGTCCTTATTTACCAATATATGGTTTTGGGCTAACGGCCTTGACTGCTATTTACTTAATGTTTCATAATTTAAATGTAAATCCCGTCATCGTTATTCTCTTAATGGGGGCCACAATGACACTTATTGAATTCATCGGCGGCTTATCATTTGTTGATGGTAAAGGTCCTAAGTTATGGGATTATTCCAATGAATGGGGAAATTATAAAGGTATAATCTGTCCTCTTTTCTCAGCTATCTGGACCGGTATAGCAGCATTATATTATTTTCTTTTGGCTCAACCTATTCTAAATGGTTTAAAATGGTTCTCTAATAACCTAGCTTTTTCCTTTGTCTTAGGCGTTTTCTTCGGAGTTATTGTAATTGATTACGCTTATTCAACAAAGTTATATCATAAGATTAAAGCTTATGCGAAAGAAAACAATATTCCTGTTAAGTTAGAAGAATTAAAGATATCTATCCGTGAATCTCAAGAGAAAGCAAAAGAGAAATATTCTTTCCTTTTACCATTTAATCAAAATATTTCTCTTAAAGAACATTTGGAAAAATATAAGAAACAAGTTAGTTCTCGAAATAGAAAATCACTGAATATTTTTAAGAAAAAGGAGAATAAGACTAAATAGATTTTATTTAATTAATAACTTTTGACCGACATAAATTAGATTAGGGTTATCGCCAATAGTCTCTTTGTTTTTTTCATAGATACTTTGCCAAGTTACTTTGTATTTTTTTGCTATTTTGGATAAAGTGTCTCTTTTTTTAACAATATAATATACAGAACTATCTTCAGTGTATTCTTTCGAATACTCTTCTGGATTTATTATTTTCCTAGTGCTTATATCTTTAATCTGCAAGTGTAAATGAATACCCGTTGCTATTCCCGTCATGCCAGTTGTCCCCAAGACTGTATTCTTATCGACTTTTTGGCCTTTTTTTACCATGATTTTATCAAAGTGTAAGTGTAAAAACTCCTTATTTATTCTTGGATACCTGATTTTAACCGTTTTGCCGCCACTAATTAAACCTGTCCAAGTAACAATACCATCTTCAATGGCATACTGTTTAATCTTTTTTCGATAAGTCCCGTAGTCAGTAGCTTTATGTTTATTACTAAATCTTTGGGTTATATAATGTCTTTTATTATGAAAAATCAAATTACTTATCTTGCTCATTTTCCTCACCTCCTTTCATGTTACTAAATTTATCTTTAATAATGTCAGGAACCCTAATACCCATGGCACTCCAGTTTTCTAAAATACTTATTCCCTCATTAGCTATAAACATGTAAATAATAATATTTCTCAAGTAACCATTATCTTTAAGCAAAATATCTAAAATCTCGACAACTACAATTAAAACAATATAACCAATCTTCTTAATTATCCCTTTTGCTCCGACTTTACTGCTTAACTTTTTGGTATAAATAGCCCGCATGACTCCGCTTAAGTAATCAAGAACAATAAATACTAGTAAGGCTTTAAAAAGAGTATCATATCCATTTAGAATAGATAGAAAAAAAGTATCATTCATAAATTCACCTCGTTATTTTATTTCTACTATATCTTATGTCATTTCATTTCAACTTCATAATTTCTTCGCCTAATTTTCATCAAAAAATTAGCACTCTCTAATTGACAAGTGCTAAAAAAAGCATTATACTTTATTTAGCATTCAAGAAATATGACTGCTAAAACAAAAAGATAACATTAAATAATATATTTATATAAAAGGAGATAATATATATGAAGAAAAAAGCCTTTAAAGCGGAATCTAAAAAACTAATGGATTTAATGATTAATTCCATTTATACAAACAAAGAAATATTTCTAAGAGAGATTATATCTAATGCTAGTGATGCTATTGATAAACTACATTATATGTCTTTAACTGATAAAGATATCAAAGTAGATACTTCTAAATTTAATATTCATATTACCCCTGATAAAGAGAATAAAACTTTAACTATCAGTGATAATGGTATTGGTATGACTGAAGAAGAATTAGAAAATAACTTAGGTACCATTGCTAAGAGTGGATCTAGTGATTTTAAAGAAAATAATGAACATAAAGAAAATATTGATATCATTGGTAAATTTGGGGTTGGTTTTTACTCAGCCTTTATGGTAGCAGATAAAGTAGAAGTTATATCTAAAAAATATGGTACTGATAAAGCCAGTAAATGGATTTCTAGTGGTATAGATGGTTATGAGATCGAACCGGCTACTAAAGAAAATTATGGTACTGATATTATTTTATATTTAAAAGATGATACTGAAGATGAAAAGTATTCTAAATACTTAGAAGAATATGAAATTTCAACTTTAATTAAGAAATATAGTGATTATATAACTTATCCAATTACTATGTATGAAACTCATAAACATTTAAAACCTAAAAAAGATGAAAAAGATCCTGATGAATATGAAGAACATACCGAACTTGCTACTTTAAACTCTTTAATTCCTATTTGGAAGAAAGATAAATCTAAAATAACTGAAGAAGAATATAATACTTTCTATAGTGATAAATTCTTTGATTATGAAGAACCAATCGCTCATATTCATACTAAGGCCGAGGGTACTATCGAATATACATCCTTAGTTTATATTCCTTCCCATGCTCCTTTTGATTACTATACTAAAGAATATGAAAAAGGGTTACAACTATATTCTAATGGTGTTTTAATTACAGATAAATGTTCTGATTTATTGCCAGATTACTTTAGTTTTGTTAAAGGCGTTGTCGATTCACCTGACCTTTCTTTAAATATTTCGAGAGAAACCTTACAACAAAATCGTATCTTAAAGACTATTGCTAATTCTATTGAAAGTAAGATTAAAAAAGAATTAGAAACTATGCATGATGAAGATCGTGCTAAATATGAAAAATTCTATACGGCTTTTGGTATGCAAATAAAATACGCTGTATATAATAATTATGGTATAGATAAAGATAAAGTCAAAGATTTAGTAATGTTTATTTCATCAAATGATAAAAAATATACAACCTTAAAAGAATATGTTAGTCGTATGAAAGAGGATCAGAAAGATATATTCTATGCTTGTGGAGAATCTGTTGATAAGATTGACTTGTTACCACAAGTAGAAGCCGCTAAGGAAAAAGGTTATGAAATTCTATATTGTACTGAATATGTTGATGAATTTGCCCTTATGACTTTAAGAAGTTATGAAGAAAAAGAATTTAAAAACGTATGTAGTGAAAATGCTAATTTAGAAACCGAAGAAGAAAAGAAAGAATTAGAAGAAAAGAATACTGGGGCTAAAGAAATGTTTACCTTCATGCAAGAGGCTATACCAGATGTTAAAGCCATTAAATTTACTAATAAATTAAAAAATCACCCTGTATGCTTATCCAGTGAAGGCGATATTTCCGTTGAAATGGAAAAGACTATGAAGAATATGCCATTTGATAATGGAGTAACGGCCAACAAAGTCTTAGAAATTAACGAAAATCATGAAATTGCTAAGAAGATTAAAGACTTATATGCTAATAATAAAGAAGAGTTAAAGAATTATACTAAGATTTTATATGCTGAGGCTAGATTAATTGAAGGCTTAAGTATTGAAAATCCAACCGAAATAAGTAATTTGATTTGTGAATATCTAGCTAAATAAAGGAGGTCTTTGTGTCTTATAAAGATTTAATAAACCGTAGTATGCCAGGAAGAAATGGCTTTGATGAATTATTTAACTTTAACTTAATAATAATTATTATCTTAAGTATAATGGATATCTTTATTAATAATATTTATTTAAGTTTAGTCTTAGTTCTTAGTATCGCTATTCTAATATTTAGAGTAGTATCTAAAAATATTAAACAAAGAAGAAAAGAAAATAGTATCTATGTTAAGATAATAAGTTATCCTAAAAAGAAATTTAAATTATATATAGATATAATTAAAAACTATAATAAAGCCTTATATAAGAGGTGCCCAAAGTGTCATCAAGTATTAAAACTACCTTTAAAAAAGGGGACGCATACGGTTAAATGTCCAGAATGTAGTAATTCTTTTACCGTAAAATGTAATCGTAATGAAGTTGTTAAGGCTAAGATAGTAAAATAAAAAGAAGTCGAAAAGGCTTCTTTTTACATATTTAAATAAATAATTTATTCTGTTTTTACTACAAATGGGTCGTTAACAGTACCACTGCCTGTTGTTTGAATATAAGGGGTTAAGTTAATAATTGGTCTTAAAATGAAACTGCCATTATTTGTAAATGTTTTAGAACCAACGCTGAAACTTCCAGTGCGGTTAATAAATATCACCCTTGGTTTACTAGAAAAAAAGTAACTTGCTGACATAGAAACAGTATATGCATCAGTATATAAATAAAAGCCCTTATTATCAACATCTCCCAAACCACCAGCCAATGCTATTTCATCAGCATTAATTAAAGCAATGGGATAAGTTAAATTTGCATTACCTATATTACTATCATTTACTGTATATCTATCATTTTTATTTAAACACTTAAGAGTTGGTTTATTTTTTAGTTCTGGATTATTAGAAAAGTTACTACGAGCATATGCTCCGTAATATGTAACTTCTTTTCCATAACCTTTGGCGGTATCATCACTAGCCCAGTAGCCTTCTTTATCCGCGATGCTTCTATCACCACAAAATAATGTATCGGTTAATAAAGATTGATATTCTTTTAAATTATTTTCAAACCATGTGTCAACTTTATTTTTAGCATTAGAAGAATTTAAATTAGCATGAGTATCATTATAATTATCACTGCCAACAGTTCCATACATATAACCGACATAAGCATTATCATTAGAATTATTAAAAATACCACTACTTATTCCTGAATCGCTACCATAAACTTTTGGACAAGTTCCATTATCAGGAATACCATTATATATCAATCTTATTGAGTTATTGCCAGTTATTCTTATAATTTGCCAGCAAAAATTTGCAAAAATAACATTATTATTGTCTACTGCGCCTCTAAAATAATAAGAAGTCCCATAATCATCTTCTGTGCTATACATTCCAGTATCTACTGTATAATTAGTTTTATCTTCTAATTTGTCATAGTAAGCCTGAGTAACAGAAGTCTTTGAAAAGTCTGGATTACCCTTATTTTCTATATATTCTTTGCCACCGTTATTATTTAAAATTTTTTTATCAAGGGAAACAATATCAGAATTTGCTGTGTTAATAATCATAAAATTTGCTTTGAAAGTTTTATTCATTTCACTATTTGTAGCATCTATATTCATCCACAAATAAATTTTATATTCTTTTTCTTGCTTGCTATATAAATTATCTTCAAGAATGGTATACGAAGAAGAATATTTTGAAATGTCATACTCATTATTAACTTGTAACTCGTTTATCGTCTTCGGTGCAAATTTAAGATTATCGTTTTCTTTAATAGCCAATTTTATGAATTGGCTATCTAGCGTATTTGATTTTAAAGGATTTACTACTATTTTAAATGAAGATCCTAATTCACAGTTGCTTTTAAGTTTTAGATTATAAGGAATTTTTTGAAGACCTTTTTCATCACTAATTGGATATGCGTTTTCAATATTTATATTATTACCATCCCTAAATTCAATGTCAAAACATGATGTTGTTACTACATTGCTGTCTTTTTGAGTATTTATAGCTTGCCACAAAGAATAACTTGTTCCTATAAATATAGTTAATACAAAAATTATAATAGTAGAAATTAATAAAATTCTTGATTTAGATTTCATATTTTACTACTTATGATACTAATATCATACCATTGTGCAACTTTGGGTATAAGTATCACCTTGGTATAATTCTGATATGGAAGTGATACTATGAATATGACATTGCGTATGGCAATTGACTTATATAATGATTTAAAAAAGATGGCCTTAGAAGAAGAAAGAAGTATAAATGGTGAAATTTGTTACATATTAAAAAAGTATATTGAAGAATATAAGAAAGCGAAAGAAAACTCTAAATAATATTTTGACTGGATATAATTAGTTTCATATTAACACTATGTGTTATTTTCTTTTGTGAATTGATTAGCACTCACACTTGACAAGTGCTAAAAAATGAGTATAATTAATACTTGAAAGGGGAAATGTATATGTTTAATAATAATTCAGAAGAAAATGAAAATGTATTAGAAAAATATGGTCGTAATATAAATGAAGAGGTCAAGAAAAGAAAAATTGACCCTGTAATTGGTCGTGATGAAGAAATTAGAAGTATAACTAAAGTCTTATCGCGTAAAACCAAGAATAATCCCGTCTTAATCGGTGAACCCGGTGTTGGTAAAACTGCTATTGTCGAAGGACTTGCGCAAAGAATCGTTAAAGGCGATGTACCAAGTACCCTAAAAGATAAAACTATTTGGGAACTTAATATGGCATCTTTAATCGCAGGTGCTAAATACCGTGGTGAATTTGAAGAAAGACTAAAGAAAGTTTTAGATGAAATCAAGAAGAGCGAAGGTAACATCATCATGTTTATTGATGAAATTCACATGATTGTTGGTACGGGGGCAATTGAAGGCGCCATGGATACTGGTAATATCTTAAAACCAATGCTTGCGCGTGGTGAAATTCATGTTATCGGTGCTACTACTTTAAATGAATATCGTAAATATATTGAAAAAGATGGAGCCTTAGAACGCCGTTTTCAAAAAATAATTGTTCATGAACCAACTCTTGAAGATACAATAACTATCTTAAGAGGTTTAAAAGAAAGATTTGAAATTCATCATGGAGTTACGATTCAAGATAAAGCCCTAGTAGCAGCCGCTACTTTATCTAACCGTTATATAACTGATCGTTATTTACCAGATAAAGCCTTAGATTTAGTAGATGAGGCTTGTGCTACAATTAGAGTTCAAATGGATAGTGTTCCTACTAACTTAGATGAACTTACCAGAAAAATTATGCGTCTTGAAATTGAAAGAGAAGCCATTAAGAAAGAAAAAGATGAATTATCTCTTCGTCGTAAAGATGAAATTGATAAAGAATTATATGACTTAAAACTTCAAGAACAAGATTTAAGAAGTGCTTGGGAAAAAGAAAAAAAGCTTAATGAAAGCATTAAGAATAAAAAGCAAGAGATATCGAAAGCTAAATTTGATTTAGAAACGGCTGAAAATCGTTATGATTTAGAAACCGCTGCTCGTCTTCGTCATGGTACTATTCCAAGATTAGAAAAAGAACTAGAAGACCTAAATAGTAAAGAAAAATCGCGTATTTTAAGTGATGTTGTAACCTCTGATGATATAGCAAATGTCATTAGTAAATGGACTAATATTCCTATTGCTAAATTAATAAGTAGTGAAAAAGAAAAACTTTTACACTTAGAAGAGAACTTAGGTAAAAGGGTAAAAGGTCAAAAAGAAGCCTTAAGATTAGTAAATGAGGCCATCATTCGTAGTCGTAGTGGTATTAAAGATCCTAACCGTCCAATTGGTTCCTTCATCTTCTTAGGGCCAACTGGTGTTGGTAAAACCGAAGTAGCTAAGGCTCTTGCCTATGAACTATTTGATGATGAAAAACACATGATTAGAATTGATATGAGTGAATATATGGAAAAATATTCTGTATCTCGTCTAGTTGGGGCTGCTCCAGGGTATGTTGGGTATGAAGAAGGCGGTCAATTAACCGAGGCCGTTCGTCGTAATCCTTATAGTATTGTTCTATTTGACGAAATTGAAAAAGCCCATCCTGATGTTTTAAATCTATTATTACAAATCTTAGATGATGGTAGATTAACTGATTCTAATGGTCGTACTGTTGACTTTAAAAACACCATAATTATTATGACTTCTAATGTTGGTAGTGAATATATCTTAAATAACGAACCAGAAAAAGTAGAACAAGAATTGCATAAATACTTTAAACCAGAATTTATTAACCGTATCGATGAAGTAATTATGTTTAATAAATTAACTAAAGAAGTATTATCTAGTATTTTAGATAAATTAATCAAAGAAATAGAAACTCGTCTAAAAGACTTAAACCTTACTATAACTTTAACACCTGCCGCTAGAAATTACTTTGTTGAAAATGGTTATGATGAGTATTACGGAGCAAGACCATTAAAGCGTCTAGTAAGTAGAGAACTAGAAACTGTCCTTGCTAAACAATTAATTGAAAATACTGTTAAACCTAATGCTAAATTAGAAGTTGATTATCAGAATGATAAGATAATAATTAATCAAAATTAGTTAAAATATATTATAACTAGAGTAGAGTATAATCTCTACTTTTTTGGTTATCCTATAAATGGTGATTATATGAAATTATTGATTTTATTTATACTATCATCTCTTATTTTAACTAGTCCCGTTCTTGCTTATGAAGTAAAAGAAAGTACTGATAAATATACCTATAAAATAGATATTTATGAAACGCCTTTTTTTCATGTTAATAAAAAGATTAAAGATTGGTTAGATGAAAAGTTAGAAGAATTTAAACAGTATGAAAACTATAATGAAATAAAAAATGACTTTTATACTGATTATGAATTACATGAATATAATGGTATTTATTATTTACAATATTTTATTTATAGTTATACTGGTGGTGTTCATTATTTTCTAATAAATAACCAATTTACTTATAATAAGCATGGTAAAATTTTAGAATTAAAAGATTTCTTTAATAATGATAATTACCTAGAAATACTTTCTGAATTAAGTTATGAAGAATTAGTAAAAATAGGTGCTAATGAGGATAAAAATTGGTTAAAGGAAGGGACTAAACCAATGTTAGAAAACTTCTCTTTATATTATTTTGATAAAGAAGGGTTACATTTAACACTCCCGCCATATCAAGTAGCGCCTTGGGCAAGTGGACCAATTAAAATAGTAATTCCTTCTTCAAAATTGATAAATTTAATAAAACCTGTGGATAATTAGTGACTTATCCACAGGCAAAAAGCAATTTTCCCTTGCTAAAATCATATATTATGTATTATAATGAAATAGTCCGAAGACGAATTACGTTATATAATCCAAATATAGGGGATTAGTTTAATGGTAAAATAGGAGTCTCCAAAACTTTAGATAAGTGTTCGATTCACTTATCCCCTGCCATGCGCAATTGTGTTCGATTTTGGGCGGACTTTAAATATTTCGGCTAGAGTATAGCCAAGCTTAAACTGTTAACAAAATTAATGTTAGCAGTTTTTTATCTTGAAAAAAAATCATTTTTTAATAACGAGCAGTATTTATGATAATTTCTTAAATCTTTAAAAGAAAGGGCTCATGTTGACGACTAAAATATCAATCATCCAAAAAAATTTGCAATTTATAAATTTTTATATTATAATAGCCTTCCAATGAAAGAAGGGGATTATTTTGTCGTATTTTTCTGAAATAGACTATAATTATTATGGGGATCGTGAAGACCCGGAGGTTAATGTTCGCTACTATTTAAACCAAGTTATAATCAGATTAGATTCTTCGGAAACTGAATCAGAGCTGCTAAAATATAAGTTAAGCAAACTTTGGGAAGTGTACAGTAAAAAATTAGCACCATTATTGGTACAAGCTGACAAAGCTAGGACTAATTCATCACTTGAAAAAGAGATAATTATGCAAGTAATTAGTATTGTTCGTTTAAAAAGACTAATACAGCAAGATGATAATTATAGCACAATATATGATAAGTTTACCAAAACAGTTAATAGTATTAATAGTGATTACAACCGTGCTTTAAAGTTAATGCGCAATACTTCAATAAAGTCTTGATATGTTGTCAAGCTCTTTTTTTTCCTCCAAATATTTGTCGAAAGCCTTTTCATAACAATCTTCCAGGTTATTTAACTCCCTTTGCCATTTCAAATAAGCCGTTTTATAAGTACTTAACGGTTGAATCTTTTTAAAAATCTTTATTTGCTTTTTTAAAAAAGCACATTGCTTTTCGTACATCTTCATTGTTTTTATAGTTATATTTTTGTAACTGCTAATATTGCACTTTATATAACTTTCTAAATATTCATTATGATTAGCAAGACAAGATCTGTTATTATCAACTATATCATTATTATTTACCATTGTTAACCTCCACCACAGCATTTAAAAAATTATATATTATTAGATTGCAAAATAATTTAAATTATATACCTGGTACTTCTTCATTGAGAAGATTATACCATAGAATTCAGGAATTTTTCATATAAAGTGGTCATTTCTGACTACATACTAATTTTTTGAAAAATGGGAGAATTATTAATGGGTGGATGGAATGACAATAAATGATAAGGATTTTGTCTTTAAAGACAATATTAAAGAAGTAATTGCGAAAAACATTCGTAAATATCGCTTGGAAAAGGGTTATACACAAGAGCAGCTTGCAGTCTATACTGACCGTTCTTTTGAATTTTTAAGAAGAATAGAATCAGAGCACGGCGCTAGAGGCTTCTCTGTCGAAACCTTATATAGAATTTCCATAGTTCTTGAAAAAGATGTTGGCGAGTTCTTTAGAGACGAAATTTAAGCCCTAACAAGGCTTTTTTAATATTTAAAATTATTTTAGCTTTCATTCTATTACAGTTTTGTTACAGTTTTATTACAGTTTTATTACAGTTTTTTTACAGTTTTTTGATTAAAAAATATGTCATAATATAACTATGTTAAACGAGAGGAGAGTAAATATGGAAAGTAGAGTTAAATGGTTTAACAATGAAAAAGGTTTTGGTTTTTTAGAAAATGATGGCAAGGAAGACATTTTTGTTCACTATTCACAAATAATTATGGATGGATATAAGACCTTAAAAGAAGGTGAACATGTAATTTTTAACTTAGTTGAGACTCCAAAGGGTTTACAAGCAAAAAACGTTGAAGCAATCAAAGAATATAGGGTGATTAATAGTGGCTGTTAATGTAATAAGTGACGAGGACATTGCTTATTTTAAAACAATTCCTAGAAAAATTTCACCATCGGACATTTACCTAATTGGTAGTCATACAGTCGATATACACAATGCATAACTGTTTTAGTTAATGCATTTTTTAATCCTTAAAGTCTTAATATTAATCAGAAAATTACCAATAAAAAAAGAGCCATTAGGCTCTTAGTTAGCTTTTTTTGCGTTTTCAAGTTTTTTATTTCTCTTTTTTTCATCTAAATATAACTTGTTGATTAATTTTACTTTAATACCTTTTTCATAAGCAAAGCATTTTTTTACGCCTTCTGGTAAGTTCTTTTTATATACTTTCATCTTTTTCACCTCACAAACAATATAAATTTCTCAAGTATTATATCATAAAATTGTAAAGTTGGAAAATTTTATTGAACTAATTTCTTTTTTGGACCATTTTGCGCCTTTTTTATAATATAATCATACCACTTTTGATGTTCCTCATCAGTAAAGTAGCATTTATATATATTTAAGGTAGCAAGCTTTAACTCCAACTCATCTTGAACTTGTAAGTTTTCCATTTGTTTCTTACAATTATCATTCTCTATAAATCCAGACAAATCACTTCTTAAAAAATCTATAATTATTTCTTTTTGATTGTTATAAGAATTTCTTAGATTTAAAATCCATTGTTTTATTTTCTGTAATACTTTCTTTTTCATTTATTTTTTTTCAATCTTAAGATTGAATCCTTTCTTTCTTAATGAATTATATTGTATCATATTGCTATTTTTTCGTAAATAAATTAAAATTAGATTAGAAAGGATAAGATTTCTTTTTGTGTTAACAAAATTATCTTTTTGGCATATTATTTATTAGGCAATAACTTTCTAAGGAGGTATTAGATGAAAAACTTTCCTCCTAACATAAACCCCGAATTATTTTCTATTTTAGGGGCAGTAACCGGTCTTATTATTGAAGGCGATTATACCGCTAACGAATTAAACTCCATTGGCAATTGGATAATATTAGTTGGCCAATTTATGCTTACAACAGCGGCTCAACAACAGCTAATTAATGGTCGTTACCAAAATAATAATGGTAGCCGAATTAAAAGCGGGGCTAATAGTCACAATCTTAATAATAAAGAGTATTCCACAAAGGACGATTTAAATAATTTTATAAACTACTTAAAAAAATTAGAGGACAAACTAGAAGAAATCAAGGGGTAAAATGAAGATCATCACTAAAACTATCAACACTTTAGTAACTATTTTCCTTCTTGTTAATATTGTCGGGCTTTTCTTAATTAATATTCACTTTGCTAACTTACATTTTATTAAAAGTGCAACCAATGAGTTATCACCAACAATTAATATTAATGACTTAATTCTTTATCAAAAACAGGATAACTACCAAGAAGGCGATATCATCATTTATAATATCGAAAATAAATATTCTATTGCCAAAGTAAAATTACGTACTGAGTATTTAACTTATATTAACGATAATACCGACAATACTTATAATCCAGTTAGTAATGCAGATATCTGTGGCAAGGCTATTAAAAATTTTAATGCTAAGAGTGTTATTTTCTACTACAGTCTTGTTATAATTTGCCTAAGCTATTTAACTGTTCTTATTATTTTGAACTTGAAAGCACTAAAAAAGAATTCGTAAATTTATTTTTATTTCGAATTCTTCTTTTTTTGGGTTTTATCTTCAATAACAACGGCTTCTACGACTTCTTTTTTATCCCTTTTTGTTTGCTTTTCTTTTTTATTAATAGTTTCCTTAGCTAACTTTCGATTAGTTAACCACCCAAATATCTCCAAAACGGCATAAATCATCAAAACAATGCCAATAGTTTGGAAAGCTAAATTAGCTTCTAAAATCGTATAAAGGCCAGCTATTACTAACAATAAAGATATTACCAAGAGACTTACAAACTTAGAGGTGTCTTTTTTATTCATTTCCATGGCATTAGCAAAACGCATAATCCCACTAATTAAAATCCAACCACCAATAATAAAACGGAATAAAGCCTCTACAAATCCGGCGGCGAAGAAGAAGACACTCCCAAATGCAATAGACGCTAATCCCATAATCATCGGTAATGATGAAGTATTGCCATCCTCTTTAACTAAAATATAATTTTTAATACAAGAATAAAGTCCAAAAAGAATAAGAATACCGCCAAATATTCTTGATACAGCAATTACCATTGTATCTGGATTTGTAAACATGATTGCTCCTAGGATAAAGAATAAAACCGCACTAACTAGTGAGCTATTGGTTGCATAAGATTTAATTTCTATTTTCATAATTTCCCTCATTACTTAAAATTATACAATAAAATTCCTTTAATAGCTATAAAAATTTGCATACTTTTAGCATGGTCAATCTTCTAATTTTTATCTTTTTTAAACATGTCATTTTGCCATTACTTTGAACTGTTTTTTGAAGTCTTTTTTACTTAAATAAGCTTTACCATTAAAGAAATAATAATCCCCATATATAATAATGAAAATTCCTAAGGACTTATTATTTCTTAGGAATATTATACTTATCTTCAGGACAATTGCAACTAAATTTTGCCAAAAGAACTATTGCTATTCAAAATCATTTAGTGTATTATACCTGTAGGTGATTTAATGGATAAAACTTTATCTTATTTAAAAACGCTTTTAAGACCTAACGATACCATTGTAATTGGGGTATCTACCGGTCCTGACTCTATGTGTCTATTAACTCTTTTAGAAGGACTACAAAGTTCCCTATCTTTAAAGATTATTGTAGCCCATGTTAATCATCAAGTTCGTAAAGAATCGACCGAAGAAGAAAACTTTATCAAAGATTATTGTCTAAAGCAAAATCTGATTTGTGAAGTATATCATTTGCCAAGTATAACTGGTAACTTTGAAGCCGAAGCTCGAAAAGAAAGATATCAATTTTTTCAAAAACTTATTATCAAATATCAAGCTAAATACCTTTTTACCGCTCATCATGGTGATGATTTAATCGAAACTATTTTAATGCGTGAGATAAGAGGTTCTAACTTAAAAGGCTATGCAGGAATTGAACTTGTCAGTGACTACAAGACTTATAAATTAGTTAGACCACTGCTTTTCTACTCGAAAGCTGATATTTTAGCTTACTTGAAAGGCTGTAAAATTCCTTATTATATTGATAATACTAATTTCTCAGATAGTCATTTTCGCAATCGTCTTCGTAAAAACATTTTGCCTCTTCTAAAAAGGGAAAATCCCAACATTCATTTAAAATATCTAGAATATAGCGAAGAACTTTTAGCAACCGACAAATTCTTACAGAAGATTACTAATGAAATCAAAAAAGAAGTATATAATAATAATAGGTTGTCGATACCTCGTGTTTTAAAACAAGACAAGGTGATACAAAAAAGAGTTATAGAGTCAATTTTTAAAGATTTATACCAAGATGATATAGACAAAATAAGTAGTAATCAAACCAAAGCTATTTTAGAATTAATGAATAGAAAAAATCCTAATGAAATTTTAAAGTTACCAGGTGGTTTTAGTGTGACTAGAAATTACGATGAATTGCTCTTTTTAAAGATTAACACTAAAGAAGAAAATACTCCTATTTACGAAGAATTAAAGGAATTTAATGATTATAATCAACAAAAAATAAAAAAAATTTCAGCCAGTGATGACCACTCTAACTATACTATTAGATTAAATTCCGAAGAATTAGTACTTCCTTTATATGTGGCAACGAGGCGTCCTGGTGATAAAATTCCGGTTAAAAACATGGCTGGTACTAAAAAAATCAAAGAAATATTTATCGATATGAAAATCCCTAAAATTAAAAGAGATAACTGGCTTTTAGTAAAAGACGCTACTGGTCAGGTCATCTGGGTACCTGGTCTAAAAAAATCGAAATTTGATAAAGAAAATAATGAAAAGTATGATATAATACTTATGTTTGCAAAAGAAGGAGAATAAATATGAATAAAAAAAGACAAAATGCAATCAAACAATTTATGCCTTATTTAGTTCTATTAGTTATTATTACCGCAATGTTGTTATTATATGGTGGTAGTGCAACTAAAGTCCATGAATTAAATACTGGTGAATTTTTAAAATATATAAGTGATAATAAAGTTACTGAAATGACTATTACACCAAAGAGTGATGAATCGGTTTATTACATAACTGGTAAAATTGATGGCTATAGTGATAAAGAAACTTTTAGTGTAAAAGTTGTTAGCGAACAATTAAGTACTGTAACTAGCTATGCAGAAACTCATAATTTAAATCTTTATGATACTAATAAAGACCCAGGTAGTAACTTACTTCCCGTAATTATTATGAATGTTTTACCAATCATCGTTATTGTTGCTGGTGGATACGTTTTATTTATGAAAATGTCAGCTGGTAATAATAAATCAATGGATTTTGGTCGTTCTCGTGCTAAGTTGAGTGAAGACGGTGGCAAAGTAAGATTTACTGATGTTGCTGGACTTGACGAAGAAAAAGAAGAAGTTTCTGAATTAATTGATTTCTTAAAAAATCCAAAGAAATTTCAAAAATTAGGAGCTAGAATTCCTAAAGGTGTCCTTTTAGTTGGGCCTCCCGGAACTGGAAAAACCTTGTTAGCTAAAGCAGTTGCTGGTGAAGCCAATGTACCTTTCTATTATATTTCTGGTTCTGATTTCGTTGAACTTTTCGTTGGAGTTGGTGCTTCTCGTGTCCGTGATATGTTTAAACAGGCTAAACAGTCAGCACCATGTCTAATCTTTATTGATGAAATAGATGCTGTTGGTCGTCAAAGAGGTTCTGGTATCGGTGGTGGTCATGATGAACGCGAACAAACTTTGAACCAATTATTAACTGAAATGGATGGTTTCGGTGCTAATGAAGGCATCATTATTATTGCTGCTACCAACCGCCCTGACGTTTTAGATCCAGCCTTATTAAGACCAGGACGTTTCGACCGTCAAGTAACAGTTAGTCTTCCAGACGCTAAAGCGCGTGAAGAAATCTTAAATGTTCACGCACGTAATAAAGTCTTTGCTGAAGACGTTAATATTAAAGCTTTATCACTTAGAACCCCAGGCTTTAGCGGCGCTGATTTAGAAAACCTTTTAAATGAAGCGGCTTTACTTGCTGTTCGTCGTAATAAAGAGGCTATTACTATGGATGAAATTGATGAAGCAACTGACCGTGTTCTTATGGGACCGGCTAAAACATCTCGTAAAATTTCTGATAAAGAAAAAAGACTTGTTGCAATCCATGAATCGGGCCATGCCGTTATCGGTATAAAATTGCCTGACGCTCAAGAAGTTCATAAAATTACAATCATTCCAAGAGGAATGGCCGGCGGTTATACAATGATGCTTCCAAAAGAAGAAAAAATGGGAATTATGACCAAAGAAGAATTAGAAAGTCAAATCATTGGTTTAATGGGTGGCCGTGCTGCCGAAAGACTATTTTTAAATGCTACAACTACAGGAGCTTCTGATGACTTTAAAAAAGCTACTCGTATCGCTAGAAGTATGGTAACTAAATATGGTATGTCTGATTTAGGGCCAATGCAATTAGAAGAAGAACAAGAAGGGGTCTTCTTGGGAAGAGATTATAACAAGACGAAGAATTTTTCTGATCAGGTTGCTTTAGAAATCGATAAAGCTGTTCGTAAAATTGTTGATGACTGTTATGACAAAGCTGTTGAGATTCTCAAGAAAAATGAAAAATTAGTTCATCTACTAGCTGATGCTTTAGTTGAAAATGAAACGTTAACTAAAGAACAAATTGAATGTTTAGTAGAAACTGGTAAAATGTGTCCTGTTGATCCCAAACCAACTAGTGAACCTACTATAGTTAAATTAAAAGAAATAGCAAAATCTAAAAATATCAAAGGTTATGCCAAAATGACTAGAGAAGAGCTAGAAGCTGCTATTGAAGAAGCTGATAAACAGTAAAAATAAACGATATGAAATCTAAACTCATATCGTTTTTCGATTAACATTGGAAAATTATTAGACCTTAATTTACATATATAAAGAGAAATGTTATACTTTTATTAGAAAAAGAGAGGCTTTGATAAAATGTTAAAAAAAATTAATAATAATAAAATTTTGATTATTAGTCATTATGCCGACATTGATGGAATGGGTTCTGTAATATTGGGTAAATATTATTTTAAGAAAATTGATTATTTACTCGCTGATAACAATCATGATTTTGACTTGCAAAGTGACATTGACTATCGTAATTATGATACTATTTATATATGTGATTTAGGATTTAATGATAAAAACTTAGAATATTGTTTAAATCATCCGGATTTAGCTAATAAAATTAAAAATTTTGATCATCATGAATCAGAAGTCTGGAAAAATAAGTATTCATTTGTTAATGAGGTTATTACACTAAATGATCATTTAACCAGCGCAACTGAGTTATTTTATCATTATTTATTATCTTTACCTAACAGTGATTTTTTAACTACACCGTTCTTTCAAAAACTAGTAGAAGCTATTAGATGTCAAGATACTTGGAATTTTGAAGGTGAAAGTGATTTAGGTCCAGAACTTGCTTCTTTACATGCTTTTCTAGGAGCTGAATCTTTTATTGATTTATTAAATTCTTTGGATTGTACGGGCGATTTTTATTTGCCTAAAGAATACTTAGCTATCGTGAATCAGCAAAATCATGAAATGGAGACGTCCATTCAAAATTACTTAGAAAAAGCTCGATTAGTTGACTATCAAAACTATAAAATAGCTCTTTCTATTAGTGAAAATTATCGCTCTCAAGTTGGTCATGCTCTGCTGAAAAAGTATCCAATAGCTGACTTCGCTTTAATTATTAACTTTTACCGATTGACTTGTTCACTACGAACTGATAATGATAATTTTGATGTTGGACTTATCGCTCAAGAATTTAATCCGACCGGCGGTGGTCACAAAATGGCTGCCGGCTTTAAAATCGATGAATTATCAATTTCTAAGATCAATGAGCTAATTACTAAATATCTAGAAGCACTAAAAACTAATGATTAAGGTTTAGAGAGATAAAAATATAAGACAAAATAATATTTATATGATAAAATGAAATAGCAGAATTATTGACAAAGGTGGTATTAGAATGACAAAAATTATTGCATTGGTTAATCAAAAAGGCGGTGTTGGGAAAACAACTTCCAGTATAAATTTATCCGCAGCACTTGGAAAAGAAGGCAAAAATACTTTGCTAATCGACTTAGACCCCCAAGGAAACGCAACAACCGGGCTAGGCATAAATAATAGTGATATTAAGCATGATATTTATGACGTTATGACTGGAGCTTGCGACGTTAAAAGTGCGGTTATCAAAACAAAGTTTAAAAATCTTTCCATGATACCAGCCACCTTAAATTTAGCCGGTGTTGATGTCGAATTTGTTAAAGCCATGCTTGAAGACTCAAATTTTCGCCAGAACGAACAACTTAAATTAAGTCTTGAACCTTTAATGAACCTTTATGATTATATAATAATAGACTGTCAGCCATCTTTAGGTATTACAACAATGAATGCTCTAGTTGCTAGCAACTCCGTTATTATTCCTGTTCAATGTGAATTCTTTGCTTTAGAAGGAATTACTCAATTACTTAACTCTATTATAATGGTTCAATCAAATATGAATCCTGGCTTAAGAATTGAGGGTGTTTTACTTACCATGCTTGATGGTCGTACCAATATCGGTTTGGAAGTAATTGAAGAAATCAGAGGCTACTTTAAAAATAAAGTCTTTAATACTATTATTCCTAGATTAGTTAGACTAGTAGAAGCTCCAAGTCACGGGAAACCAATTAGTGATTATGATCCAGATAGTAGAGCAACACTTGCTTATCAAAACTTAGCAAAGGAGGTTATTAGTAGAGATGGAAACTAAGAGAAAAGCATTAGGAAAAGGATTAGAACAATTATTTACCAATGAACGTATTGATTTTGATAATTTTGAAAAAGGGTTAGTTGAAGAAGCTAAACCAAATGAAATAATTCAAATTAAAATCACTGATATTCGTTCTAATCCATATCAACCACGTAAAATTTTTGATGAAGAAGCTTTAAATGAATTAGCCTCTTCTATTAAAGAACATGGTATCGTTCAACCTATTATTGTAAAAAAAAGCATTAAAGGTTATGAATTAGTAGCTGGTGAGCGTCGTACTAAAGCTGCTAAGATTGCTGGATTAGAAACTGTCCCCGCTATTGTGAAAGACTTTGATGACGAAGAAATGATGGAAATTGCTTTGATTGAAAACATTCAAAGAGAAAACTTAAATCCTATTGAAGAAGCCATGGCTTACGACAGTATTCTAAGAAGTAGTAACATCACCCAAGACGAGCTAGCTAAAAAGTTTGGCAAAAGTCGCAGTTACATTACTAATAGTCTTGGCCTATTAAGACTTCCTGATGATACTAAAAAGTATGTTGAAGATAATAAACTATCTATGTCTCATGCTAGAGCTTTATCTAAATTAGAAGATAATAATCAAATTAATCGTCTTGCTAATAAAATCGTCACTGAAGGATTAAATGTTCGCACTATCGAAAATATAACTAGAGATATCCATGAACAAGAAGAAAAGAAAGCCATACAAAGTGACGATAATATCTTTAAACAATATGATACTATAAATCCAAGTCGTATCTATGAAGACGCTATGCGTGAAAAGTTAGGAACTAAAGTCAAAATTACTAATAAAAAGATTGAAATTCCTTTCTCTTCTCAATTAGAACTTCAAAGAATTTTAGAATTATTGGATATCAAAATTGAAGGATAATACTTATGAAAATATTAGAAATGATTTTTAAATTTTTCGCTGCTAAACAAATTTATACCCCTATTATCTCTATTTTTTTAGGAGTATTAGCTTGCCGTGGTGTTAACAACGCATTAAAAAGACTAATGAAATTTAAAGAAGGTAAAAATACTTATGATCAAAAAAAGAAAAGAACTATTATCGATTTAGTTTCTAACATCTTTAAATACATTATAATTGTTATAGTCGTTATCATTATTTTAGAAGCTTATGGGATTGATACAAAATCTATTATTGCTGGCTTAGGAGTGTTATCAGCTGTTGTCGGTTTAGCTTTCCAAGATACTCTTAAGGATCTTATTGGCGGAATTTGTATTATTTTAGAAAACTACTATGTAGTTGGAGATATGGTTACTTATGGCGATTTTACTGGTGAAGTCATCGAATTAGGTTTAAAGAGTACTAAAATCAAAAAATATACGGGAGAAATTTTAATAATTGCTAACCGTAATGTTAATCAGATAATTAATATGTCTCAAGCTAAACAAAATGTATACTTAGAATTAAGTGTTGCTTATGAAGAACCAACCGAAAAAGTAGAAGCAACTATCACAAAAATTTTGCCAGAATTAGAAAAAATTAATTATACAATAAAAAAATCAGCTAGTTACTTAGGTGTTAGCTCTCTAGGCGATAGTTCAGTAGTTTACTTAGTAAAGATTGATTGTCAACCTGATAAGCAATGGCAAGTAAAAAGAGATGCTTTGAAAATAGTTAAAAATGCTTTTGAAAAAGATAATATTAAGATACCATATCCACAAGTAGAGGTGCATAATGGACAAAACATATAGATTAAATGACCAAGTGGTGATGAAAAAACAACACGCTTGCGGGACTAATCTCTTTAAGATAACTAGAGTTGGTGTCGACATCAAAATAAAGTGTGTTAACTGCGGCCATGAAATTATGATGGACCGCTTGGAATTTAATAAAAAACTGAAGAAAGTATTAGGTGATAGCAATGTCAAATAAGAAAAATAAAGTTTCCTTAAATCCCATAATGACTTTGATGATTTTAATAGTAGTAACCATCGCTTTAAGTGGCGTTCTTGCTTTATTTGGAGTAGGTGCCTCTTATGATACTATTAAAAATAGCACTTATGAATCTAACTGGATTGCTGTTGAATCCTTGTTTAACCTTCGTGGTATTAAATATATTTTCCAATCAACCGTTTCTAACTTTGCAGCCTTTACCCCTTTATCAATGTTAATCATCATTTTGATTGGTATTGGTATTATGGATAAGAGCGGTTTCTTAAAGACGATTTTTTCTCTGATAACCAGAAAATCTCAAAAGAAAACAATTACTTTCGTCTTAGCCTTATTATGTATTATTCTTTCCATTGGAGGCGATTTGGCTTATGTCGTTATGATACCTTTAAGTGCTTTGCTGTTCTATTACGGACGAAGAAATCCTCTTTTAGGTATTGTCATCAGCTTCGCAGCCTTAACTTGTGGCACAGGCTTGAGTTTTTTTAAGACTAGTATTGATTCTAGTTTAGATGCTTTGACTTTGGCGTCATCACACATTTTAGATTCTTCTTATACTTTTACATATTTAGGCTACTTTATTATTATGGCTATTGCCATCTTTGCAATAGCGGCTTTGATAACATATATAGCCGAACGTTTTAGTGTCAATGAATTACCTAAGTATGAGTTTAAAGATGATAAAAAGGAATTCAAGTTAGCCAAAAGAGACATAAGAGGCTTGATATTCGCCGGAACTTTCGGAATTATTTATTTGTTAATATTCATCTACAATATTATTCCTGGTCTTCCTTTAAGCGGTAATCTTCTTGATTATTCGCAGAAACTTTATATTGATAAACTATTTAATCCTGACTCTTTCTTTTCTCAAGGATTTGTCTTCATTGTAACGATTCTTTTTGTAATTCTTGGCTTATTCTATGGTTTGGGGTCTCGTAGTATTAAGAACAGTAATGATTTTTGCGATTATTTAACCCATTCCTTAGATGGTATTGGCCGTACGATTATTTTGATTTTATTATCATCAATTCTAGTTAATGTTTTTAAAAAATCTAATATTGGTACCGTTATTACAGCCCTTATTGGAAACTTAATAACTAATTGCAAATTTACAGGAATTCCTTTATTAGTCTTGTTTTTTCTGGGAACAGCAGTGGCAACTATTTTCTTACCAAATACGGTAAATAAATGGACTATTTTATCGGCAAGTTGCGTTCCTACTTTGATGAATGTTGGCTTTAGTGCTGAATTTATTCAAGTAATCTTCCGCTTTGCCGAAGGCATGACTTATGGACTTACTCCTATTATGGCTTACTTTGTTATTTATCTAGCTTATATGGAAAAATATAATACAGCTGATAATCCAATTGGGGTCTTTAAGATTTTAAATTACCAAAAGAAATATGCGTTAGCAACTGGGGCTATCTTATTAATTATTTTAATAATTTGGTACTTAGTTGGTTTACCAATTGGTATAGGGGTTATGCCTACGATTTAGATTTAGCATCAAAGCTAAGTCTTTTTTTATAAAAACATGACCAAAACTATCACAAGAAGACTTAGAAATTTTAAAAGCTAAAAACCATATTATTTAGAAATAATCGTTATGATTAGTAATACGTTTGCAAGAAAACATTATCAGTCATTCGGCTATGCAGACTAAGTCATAACCATACAAAAAAGTGTTAAAAGTAGAGAAAATCTCTAAAATAACAAATATTAGCGATTATTCATTAGTCTAATTATTAAAACTCTTTGAGTTAGTAAATAATTTTAGAAAAAGCCTTAAATCATTTGCCTTTTTACTTTATTTTAATTATAATTATCAAGAAGGAAGTGTTATTATGTCTTTAAAAGCTGGCATTGTTGGCTTACCAAATGTTGGTAAATCAACCTTATTTAATGCTATTACAAAAAAAAATATCTTAGCTGCTAACTATCCATTTGCAACCATTGAACCCAATGTTGGAGTGGTAACGGTCCCTGATACAAGGTTAGAATTCTTAGAAAATATGTATCTCCCATCCCGAACTATTCCCACTACTTTTGAGTTTACCGATATAGCGGGACTTGTAAAAGGAGCTGCTAAAGGTGAAGGCCTTGGCAATAAGTTTCTTTCCAATATCCGTGAATGCGATTGTCTTGTTGAAGTTGTTCGTTGCTTTGATGATACCGATATTATTCATGTTGAAGGTAAGACCGACCCTATCCGTGATATCGAAATCATTAATGTAGAATTAATTTTATCTGATTTAGAAATTATTACTAGTCGCATTGGTAAAATTGAAAAGAAAGCCATGACTACTAAAGACAAAGAAAGTCTTATGGAATATAATACATTAAAGAAATGTGAAGAAAATTTAATGAATAATATTCCTTTACGAAGAGTTGAATTTGATGAAGATGAATTATTAGTCCTAAAAAACTTTAATCTTATTACTTTAAAACCAATCATTTATGCCGCTAATGTTTCTGAAGATGATGCTGTTGTTGGTAAAAATGGGTATACAAATCAAGTAGAAGAGTATGCTAAAAATGATGATGCTAGTGTCGTTGTTATGTGTGCTAAAATGGAAAGCGAATTAGCAGAGTATAATGATGATGATAAAAAGGCCTTTCTAGCTGAATTAGGAATCGCTAGTAGTGGTTTAGATAAACTAATCTTTGCTACTTACCATCTTCTAGGACTTCAAACTTTCTTTACAGTTGGTAAAGACGAATGCCGTGCGTGGACATTTAAAAAAGGTATGAAAGCTCCGGAATGTGCTGGTTTAATTCATAGTGATTTCCAAAGAGGATTTATCAAAGCGGAAGTTACAAGTTTTGATGACCTAGAAGCTTTAGAAAGCGAAAAAGCCGTTCAAGAAGCCGGAAAATTACGCTTAGAAGGTAAAGAATATATTATGCAAGATGGCGATATCGTTTTATTCCGTTTCAATGTCTAAAGGAGAGAGTAATTTGTTATTTAAAGTAATTGAAGAAAAAGAATTTCAAAAAATTGTTAAAGAATTTAATTATAACTTTTATCAGAACGCCGCTTGGGCTAAAGTAAAAAAGGCTAATGGGTGGATTCATCTTTATACTGCAGTTTATCAAGATAATAAACCTATCTTAGCCAGTTTGATTCTAGGAAAGAAAATTTTTAATAAGTATCTTTATTACGCACCTAGGGGACCACTTGTTAAAGAAGAAGTTGATATTAAAGAAGTTTATGCTTTTTATCTTCAAGAAGTAAAAAAATATCTAAAGACTCAAAAAGGATTTACTTTTAAATTTGATCCGATGATAACTTACCAAGACCATGATAAAGATGGCAATGTCGTTAGTGAAAATAATAACCAAGAATTTGTTGATTTTCTAAAGAAGCAAGGCGCTAAACACCGTGGCTTTACAATTGGTTATACCAATGAAGCTCAATTCCGTTGGTCTTATGCTTTAGATATAAAAGATAAAGAATTCAATGATTTAATGACTGATATGAATAGTCGTTGCAAAAGAAGTCTTAAAAAAGCGGATAAATATCCTTTGATTTTAAAAGACGTTGATGATATTTCAATTAAAGACTTCAAGGATATTATGGAGAGTACTGCCGAAAGGCAACACCATGGTGATCGTACTTTAAAATATTATGAGACTTTAAAAACTGAGTTAAAAAGTATTATTCGTATGTGTCTAATCTATTTAGATAAGGAAAAGCTTTTGGAAGGACTTGCTACTGGGACTTATAAATTAGATGAAGACTTATTAGCTGATATTAAAAATGATAAAAGAGCCTTAATACCCTTAAGTGCTGGGGTTTTTATTGAAGATAAAGACCGTTTAAATTATGTTTATGGTGGTACTTATTCGAAATATTTTCCTTTCATGGCTCCTTATAAGATGCAAGAAGAAATGATAAAGTATGCCATCGAAAAGAAAAAAGATATTTATGACTTTGGTGGTATTTCTGGCGATTTTAAACCTGGCTCTAAAGAATATGGCGTCTATGAATATAAACGTGGTTATGGTGGATTTGTAATCGAATATATTGGGGAATTTGATTTAGTTATAGACTATCCATTTTTCCTTTTCTACAAGTACGGTTTTGCTATTTATCGTAACTTTAAAAAAATTATTTATGGACTTCGTAAGTAAAGTGTTATCATACCGAATTTTTTGGTATAAATAACACTTTTTCTTTTAAATTTCATAAAATAATGGTATGATTGACCTAAGAAAAAAGAAAGAAGGAGATTTTATGCGTATATATAATTCCTTAACTGATAAATTAGAAGAATTTAAGCCTCTAAAAGAAGGCCAAGTAAGCATGTATGTTTGTGGACCAACCGTTTATAATTATGTTCATATTGGCAATATGCGACCTGTAATTACCTTTGATATGATAAGAAATTATCTAGAATATTTAGGATACAAAGTAACATATGCCTCTAATTTTACTGATATCAACCCTAAGATTATTGCTGCTGCGAAGACTTTAGAAATTACCGAAAGAGAAGTTGCTAACAAATTTATCCAAGCTTACCTTGATGATTTGGCAGCTTATGAGTGTGGCCGTATTGACTATCACCCAACTGTTTTAGAAAATCTTAACAATATTTATGACTTTATTACTAAACTTTTGGAAAAAGGTTATGCTTATGAAGTTGATGGTGATGTATATTTTCGGGTTAGTAAAATCAAAGACTATGGGTGCCTATCCAATAATTGTTTAGAAGAGTTAGAAAGTGGTGCTCGTGTGGAAGTTGATGAAAAAAAAGAAGACCCTCTTGACTTTGCGTTATGGCGTAAATCTCTTGATGGTGAACATTTTGACTCACCTTGGGGACCAGGAATCCCTGGTTGGCATACCGAATGCGTTGTTATGATAAATAGTCTTTTCGGTTCTAAAATCGATATTCACGGTGGCGGAGTTGATTTGAAATTTCCTCATCACGAGAATGAAATTGCTCAAAGTATGGCTCTAAACGATAATCACTTAGCTAACTATTGGATTCATAATGGTCATATTAATGTCGAAGGTGTTAAGATGAGCAAATCTCTGGGTAACTTTATTTTAGCTAAAGACTTTATTAAAAATCATAAGCCAAATGTTATTAAATTAGCTATGTTTAAAACTCATTACCGCCTGCCATTTAATATTAAAGAAGAACTTTTAAATGAATGTAATCTTATTAATGATAAAATTTATAATTCTTTAAAACAAGCTAATCTCTTAATTCAAATTAAGAATTTAGAAGCAAATAAAATAACTAAAGATGATAACATTAATAAGATAATGGATGAAGACTTTAATACTCCTAACTTAATAACTTATCTTTTAGAATTAGTAAAAGAACTTAATAGTAACATTAGAAGTAATAAAGACATAACAACTACTTATGATAAAATCCTTCTTATTACCAAAATTTTAGGTCTTCATTATGAATTTACAACCTTAACCGCTAGCGATAAAACTTTATACCAAAATTGGTTAGAAGCTAAGAAAAACAAGGATTTTAATACCGCTGATACCATTCGTGAAGATTTAATTAATAGAAATATTATCTAGAAATAAAGGAGTACAATGGATACAATACTAGTTTTATTAATAATTATTATTCCTCTACTAGCTCAGTTAAAAATTCAAAGCAGCTATAATCGTTATAAGAGAGTAGAAAATAATAAGAAGAAATCTGGCTTTGAAGTGGCAAGAGAAATATTAGATAAAAATGGCTTAGAAGATATTTACATTGTTGAAATAAAAGGGGAATTAACTGATCATTATGACCCTACTAAAAAAGTTGTTCGCTTATCGACTGATATTTTCCATGGTGAAACTATAGCAGCTGCCGCTGTTGCTGCTCATGAATGTGGACATGCTATTCAAGACAAAGAATCTTATACGTTCTTAAGAATTAGAAGTGCCATATATCCAGTCGTAAATGTGGCTACAAGTATTTCTTACTATATCATTTTATTAGGCTTTTTAATGCAGGCTTTCCGACTTATCTATCTAGGAATCGCCTTAACTTGTTGTGGTTTATTATTTCAAGTTGTAACTTTGCCTGTCGAGTTTGATGCTTCCCGTAGAGCGTTGGAAAAGTTGCAAGATTACAAAATCGTTGATAATTCTGAGTTTGGCGGAGCTAAAGAAGTTCTAACTGCAGCGGCTTTAACCTATGTTGCTGGAGTTTTAGCTTCAATGTTGCAGATATTTAGACTAATCTTGGCTGCAAAAGACCGTGAAGATAGATAAATTCCTGTTAATTATTACTCAAAAAGAAAAATATACTTTGGAATAGTGTTGGTAATTAGTATTATCAATGCTATTTTTAATCTTTACAATATAAAAAGTAAGTTGCCGTTCCTGGAAAAGAAAAAAACAATAATAGATTAAATTAATTGAAAGTAATATAAATTTAAAAGTAAACATGAAATAAAAAATCTTCTATTTACTCCTTGTAATTTAGAAAAAAATGTAGTAATATCTTAAAAGTATTAAAAGGAAGTGGGTTTTTATTATGGATAAAATTATTAATATTGCCGTTGTAGCACATGTTGATGCTGGTAAGAGTACATTGGTTGATGCCTTACTACAACAAAATGGTGTCTTTAGAGAAAATGAAGTAGTTCATGAACAAGTAATGGATAGTAATGACTTAGAAAGAGAAAGAGGAATTACTATTTATTCTAAAAACTGTGCAATTAGATATAAGGGTTACAAAATTAATATCGTTGATACTCCAGGCCATGCCGATTTTTCTAGTGAAGTAGAAAGAATTATGCGTACTGTTGATACAGTTATTCTAATTGTCGATGCGAAAGAAGGTCCAATGCCTCAAACTAGATTTGTACTTAAGAAAGCTTTAGAACAAAATTTAAGACCAATTCTTTTCATTAATAAGATTGATAAAAAAGATGCAAGACCTGAAGAAGTAGTTAATATGACATTTGATTTATTTATGGAATTAAATGCTACTGATGAACAATTAGATTTCCCAATTGTTTATGGTGTTGCTAGAGATGGTAAGGCTACTTTAGACTTAAATCATTTAGAAGATGATATTTCACCATTACTTGATACTGTTTTAAAACAAGTAAAACCTTATGAAGGTAGTGTTAATGATAATCTTCAACTTCAAGTATCTCAATTAGACTATGACTCTTTTATTGGTCGTTTAGGTATTGGCCGTGTTAGTAAGGGCGTAGTTAAAACTGGAGAAATGGTAACTTTATGCCGTAATACTGGTGCGGTTGAGTCCTTTAGAATTTCTAAACTATTTGTTAACGAAGGCATTAAACGTAAAGAAGTAAATGAAGCTTATTATGGTGATATTGTAACTGTAGCAGGTTGCAAAGATATTTCTATCGGTGATACTTTATGTCCTCAAGGAATAACTGATCCCCTTCCACCAATTGTTATTGAAAGACCAACTCTATCAATGAATTTTATGGTAAACTCATCTCCTTTTGCTGGTCAAAGTGGTAAATTCTTAACTTCTCGTCATATTAAAGAAAGATTAGAAAAAGAATTAGAGACCAATGTTGGTTTAGAAGTTGAAGAATTACCTGGTACTGATGGTTTCAAAGTTTCTGGTCGTGGCGAACTTCATTTATCTGTATTATTAGAAGAAATGCGTCGTGAAGGTTATGAACTTTGTGTTTCTAAGCCAGAAGTTTTATTTGAAGAAATAGATGGTCGTAAGTGTGAACCATATGAAACTGTTATTGTTAATACTCCTAGTGATTATGCTTCTACAATTATTGCTGATTTACAAGAAAGAAAAGCTACTTTACTTGTTATGACCAATGGCGAAGAAGGCTATACTCATTTAGAATTTAGTGCCCCAACTCGTGGCTTGATTGGTTATCGTAGTGCATTCATCACCAATACTAAGGGTGAAGGCATTATGGTTCGTTCCTTTGATGAATATAAACCATATGCTGGTGAAATCAGAGGTCGTAAGAATGGGGTTCTTGTTTCTATGGAAACGGGTAAGGCTTTAGGATATTCTCTATACAATCTCCAAGACAGAGGTCAAATGATAGTTGGACCCGGTGCAGATGTTTACATCGGTATGATTGTAGGTATTCATAACAGAGATAATGATTTAAACGTTAATCCTTGCAAGAATAAAGAAATGTCTAATACCAGAAGTAAATCTGCTGATGATGCGATTGCTTTAGTTACTCCTAAGACATTTAGCTTAGAAGAAGCGTTAGAGTTTATTGAAGAAGATGAATATGTAGAAGTTACTCCTGCTATAATTAGACTTCGTAAAAAGATTTTAGATCCTAATGAAAGATTTAGAGTAAATAGAAAGTAATAAAAAGATTAGTATTTCTTAAAGATTTACTAATTTTTTTGATGTTAAAATTGGCAACAATATTTATAATACTTGAAATTAACCATTATATTGCCAATGGGCATAATAAGTTACATTATCAGTTACAACTGTACTACTAGAAATTTTATCTCCATCAATAGGGTGAGTATACCATCCCAAAAATGTATAATTATCTCTAGTTGGAGTTGGCAATGTGCTATTTAGATTATCATATTCTTTTAATATGGTAGTAGAGTAATTATTATATTCTCCTTCTTGAAGAGAAAGGCTTCTGATTTCCAAAGTTCTATTAATATTTGGATTTATCCAGTTATATATTCTAAATGCTTTATATGGAGTATTATTAGCGGTAAAATTGTTAATAATTCTGTTCCAATTTGTTTGTACCGTAATTTGCTTATTTTTAGTTTGCTCGCTTCCTACTTCCACTTGAAATGAGGAATTTCCCTTTATTTCAAAACTAAATGAATATGTTTTGCCGGTTGTTAATTGATTTTTTAAATTAAAGTATACACCTGAATTTTGATTAACATCATATGTTCCTGCTAGATTTGAAATTATATAATATTTTGAATTATTTTTGCTTTCAATATTTGAAGTAATGTATTCTTTGTATATATTTTCTTTATCGTTAACGATAAAGTGTGATGTATCGTAAATATCTTCGAATATATCATTTTTTATATAGTTATTATCATAAGTTATGGTAATATCTTTTTTGCTTCTAAAATATAATTTACAATTACTTCTTTTGGAAAGATTAGTTACTAATAGGCTCCAATTTACATTGTCCCATGTTCCTACAGCATCATTATCGCAAACTATTTTATCTATAATATAATTAGAATTTCTATCTGGAATAGAAGCGCTTTCTATATTATCAAGGTATACTGCAATTGAAGAATTATCAATGGAATTATATTTTATTAGTATGAATATCGCCACAGAAATAAAAAGAAATAACATTATAAATTTATTTTGCTTCATAACTATTTTCTCCTATCATAAATAATATACACTTAAAAGGATGTATAGTCAATACACCTAATATAATGTATGAGATTATTTCTTTAGAATTAGATGTTTTAAGGAAGATAAAAATGAAAATAGAAAGATTAAGAGAAATAAGAGAAGATAGAGACTATAAACAAAGTGATATTGCTAGTGTTTTAGGAACAACCCAACAACAATATTCTAAGTATGAATTAGGCATTCAAGTAATATCAGTTGAAAGACTAGTAAAACTAGCTAAATTTTATAATACAAGTGTCGATTACTTACTTAGTCTTACTAACGAGCGAAAAGCTTATCCTCGTATAAAGTAATGTTTCGAGTAAAATTTTAAAAATATTCTTTATATTTCTATGCATAGTTTACCTATTGTGATAATTAACCATATTTAATCTTTTGTGAAGAAACATTTCACCTAAAAACACTTGGCAAGTGCCTGATTTGTGCTATAATTTAGATGGAGGTAAAGAAAATGGAAAAGAAAAGTGGAAAAAAGAAAACTTCTACTAAGACTACAAAAACAGCTCCTAAAAAAGAGACTGTCGTAGAACCTATTATAGAAGAAAATAAAACTGAAAAAGTAGTTTCCAAAAAAGAAGTAGTAAACGATAAAAAACAACCTACAAAGACTAATCATTTCTTGTTTAAAGCTTTAGCCATTTGTATTCTTGTTGGTATCGTCATCAGTTGGATTATTCCAGCCGGAACCTTTAGTTCTTCAAACTTAACGACTACAGAACCGGCTAGAACTGGTATTAATGAAATGTTCTTATCAATGTTCTATGCATCAAATTATTACTTACTTCAAGTAGTATTAGTGCTAATAGTTGGTCTATTCTACGGCGTTATTTCAAAGACTAATGGTTATAAAGCTCTAATCAATAAAGCTGTCGAATTCTGGAAACCAAGGAAAAAATGGTTTGCACTCGTTCATACTTTAGTTATTGCTTTATATGTATCTATGACAACTCAAAGTCTACCAATTCTCTTCTTCATTCCGATGATAATTAGTATTGCTAGTCGTCTAGGATATGGTAAGATAAGTAGCGTTGTAATGACATTTGGGGCAATGTTAGTGGGACTTATTGGTCAAACTACAGCAACTTTAGGACTTGATTACTTAGTAAGTACAATGAACGTTAAAATTACAACTAATTTAGGTGTAAGATTTGGTATTCTTGCGGTAAGTTATATTCTTTTAAACTTCTTCTTAATTAAAATGCATAAGAAGGAGAAAAACGAAAACGTCGAACCAATTGACTTACTAAAATTAACTGGTGATGAGAAAAAAGGAAAAGTATGGCCTTATGTCTTAGTCTTCATTGTGTTATTTGTCTTTATGATTTTAGGCTATATGCCTTGGAACTCTGCTTTTGAAATTACAGCTTTTGATACATTCCATACTTGGTTAACTACAAAAGTAACAATGACAATTGGTGGCAAAGAACATGCCATCTTTGGTTACATTCTTGGTAAGGTTAGTGCCTTTGGCTCATGGGATATGTTTACAATTTGCTATATCGCTATGATTATTCTAATCTTTGTTAAACTATTTACAAAGATTAAAATGGATGATTGCTTAGATGGCGTAGTCGCTGGGATGCAAAAAATGTTGAAACCTGCTTTATTTATTGTTCTTGCTTATACAATGTTTGTTATCTCATACTGGAGTGGCTATACTAATACGATGGTTGATAAAATTGTTGGAACTAACTTTAATCCGTTCAGTGCTAGTGTTGCCAATGCTATTGCAACATTCTTCAATGTTGACTTTGGTTTTAGCGGTTATTCCTTAGGAAGCGTTTACGCTGCTAGATTTGCTGATTATACTGGTACGATGATGACAATCATGACATCCATTAATGGTTTAGTTTCCTTAGTAGCACCAACTAGTGTCTTACTAGTAACAGGATTATCAATGTATGATGTATCTTATAAAAAATGGTTAAAAGCTATTTGGAAATTTGCTGTAATTGTTTTAGTTATTTTGTTAATTTTATTTACCATTATGACTTATGCTTAAGACTTCTTTTAAAGAGGTCTTTTTCTATGCCTTTTGTATATATTTTTTTATCTGGTCCGTCCTTTTTTCCTTTAAATATGTTTGGTGTATTAGAATTGAAATTTTATCGTCAAAAAACGCTTGACAATTTCTTCCTCAGAATGCTATAGTATTACTGAATTTTAATTATGGTTCTATTTCGATGGAACCTAATTTAAATAATAAGATTGATACACCAGGATGTGTGTTAATGGAAGGAGGAATTTTATGACAACTATTAACCAATTAGTTAGAAAAGGAAGAAGTAAGAAAACTAAAAAGAGTAAGAGCCCAGTATTAAATGTTGGCTTCAATTCTATGGAAAGAAAAGAAACTGAAACAAATAGTCCACAAAAACGTGGTGTTTGTACAAGAGTTGCTACTCGTACACCAAAGAAACCAAACTCAGCATTAAGAAAATATGCTCGTGTTAGATTATCAAATGGTCGTGAAGTTGATACTTATATTCCAGGTGAAGGTCATAACTTACAAGAACATAGCGTAGTATTAATTCGTGGTGGTCGTGTTAAAGACCTTATCGGTGTTAGATATCACATTGTACGTGGTACACTTGATACTCAAGGCGTTAATAATAGAAAACAAGGTCGTAGTAAATACGGTACTAAAAAGCCAAAAACTAAATAATAATTAAAGGAAGGAGAAGATAATTATGCGTAAAAGACGTGCTGTAAAAAGAGATGTATTACCTGATCCAATATACAATTCAAAAGTCGTTACTAAACTAGTAAACGCTCTTATGATTGGTGGTAAAAAAGGTACTGCACAAAAGATTCTTTATGATGCATTTGCCATTGTAGAAAAGCAAACAAAAAAAGACCCAATGGAAGTTTACAATGAAGCCATGAAGAATATTATGCCTGCTCTAGAAGTTAAATCTAGACGTGTTGGTGGTTCTAATGTTCAAGTTCCACTAGAAGTAAGCCCAGAAAGAGCTCAATCACTAGCTCTAAGATGGTTAGTAAATTATGCTAAAAATGGACGTGGAAAAACAATGTCTGAAAAATTAGCAAACGAAATTATGGATGCTGCAAAAGGCGTTGGTGGAGCTGTTAAGAAACGTGAAGATACTCACAAAATGGCTGAAGCTAATAAAGCATTTGCTCATTATAGATGGTAGGAGAAATATATGGCAAGAGATGTCTCAATTGACAAAGTAAGAAACATCGGTATCATGGCTCACATTGATGCCGGAAAAACAACTACTACTGAACGTGTATTATTCCATACTGGGGTAACACATAAAATTGGTGAAACTCACGATGGTGAGTCACAAATGGACTGGATGGAGCAAGAAAAAGAAAGAGGTATTACAATCACTTCTGCTGCAACGACTGCACACTGGAAAGGATACCGTTTCAATATTATTGATACCCCAGGTCACGTAGACTTTACTGTAGAAGTTTCACGTAGTTTAAGAGTTCTAGATGGAGCTGTAGCATTAATTGATGCACAAGCTGGTGTAGAACCACAAACTGAAACTGTATGGCGTCAAGCAACTGAATTCAAAGTTCCAAGAATTATTTTTGCTAATAAAATGGATAAAATGGGTGCAGACTTCGTTTACAGTTTAGATACAATTGACAAAAGATTAGGCGTTAATGCTAAACCTATCGAATGGCCAATTGGACAAGAATCTGAATTCAATGGAATCATTGATTTAGTAACTATGAAAGCTTATCACTATGATGGTGAACAAGCTGAAAATCCTGTAGAAATTGAAATTCCAGCAGAATTAAAAGCTGAAGCAGAAAAGAGACGTTCTGATTTAGTTGAAACTGTTGTTGAATTTGATGATGAGTTAATGGAAAAATACCTTGGCGGTGAAGAATTAACTATTGAAGAAATTAAACATTGTATTCGTAAGGGTACACTTGCTGCTGAATTCTTCCCAGTTATGTGCGGAACTGCTCTAGGAAATATTGGTGTAAAATTATTACTAGATGCTGTTATTGATTATTTACCAGCTCCAACTGACGTTCCATCAATTGAATGTTATAATCCAAAGACTGGTGAAGATATAATGCGTCATCCAAGTGATAATGAACCATTTACAGCTTTAGCATTTAAGATTATGACAGACCCATTTGTAGGTAGATTAGCATTCTTCCGTGTTTACTCTGGTAAATTAACAAGTGGTTCATACGTTTTAAATAGTACTAAGGGTGAAAAAGAAAGAATTGGTCGTATCCTACAGATGCATGCCAATACTCGTAAAGAAATTTCTGAAGTATACTGTGGAGAAATTGCTGCTGCTGTTGGTTTAAAAAATACCACTACTGCTGATACATTATGTGATGAAAAGAACCCAGTTATTATGAAAGGTATGGAATTTCCATTACCAGTTATTGATGAAGCAATCGAACCAAAGAGTAAAAATGATCAAGATAAAATGGCCCTTGCTCTTCAAAAACTTGCAGAAGAAGATCCAACATTCAAATATAAGACTGACCATGAAACAGGTCAAACTGTTATTAGTGGTATGGGTGAGTTACACTTAGACGTTCTTGTAGATAGAATGCGTAGAGAATTTAATGTTGAATGCAACATTGGTAAACCACAAGTTGCTTATCGTGAAACAATCACTCAAGTTGGGGAATGTGAAGGACGTTATATTAAACAATCTGGTGGTCGTGGACAATACGGTCATGTTTGGGTTAGATTTGAACCAAATCCAGGTAAAGGTTATGAATTTGTTGATGCTATCGTTGGTGGTGTAGTTCCTCGTGAATATATTCCAGTAACTGATAAAGGTTTACAAGAAGCCCTTGCTGGTGGTGTTTTAGCAGGATACCCAATGGTTGATGTTAAAGCTACATTATATGATGGCTCATACCATGATGTCGATTCATCAGAAATGGCCTTCAAAATTGCTGCTTCTCTAGCAGTTAAAGAAACTAAGAATAAATGTAAACCAGTTATTCTAGAACCAATTATGAAAGTTGCTGTAACAGTTCCAGAAGAATATATGGGTAATGTTATGGGTGACTTAACAAGTCGTAGAGGTCGTCCGCTAGGTCAAGAATCTCGTGGTAATGCTCTACAAATCTTAGCAATGGTTCCACTAGCTGAAATGTTTGGTTATGCTACTTCTCTAAGAAGTAATACCCAAGGTCGTGGAAACTTTGTAATGGAGCTAGATCACTATGATGAAGTTCCAAAATCTATCGCTGAAGATATCATAAAGAAAAACAGCGCTAACTAAAAATAATACTTGAAAAAACATCAAGCATTAGATAAAATAAATATGTAATTAAAAAGAAGGAGAATATTTAATATGGCAAAAGAAAAATTTGACAGAAGTAAAGAGCATTTAAATATTGGTACTATTGGTCATGTAGACCATGGTAAAACTACTTTAACTGCTGCTATTACTAAATATTTCAGTAAAGAGTTCAAAGATTATTCAGAAATCGATGCAGCTCCTGAAGAAAGAGAAAGAGGTATTACAATTAATACCGCTCACGTTGAGTATGAAACTGCAACTCGTCACTATGCTCACGTAGATTGCCCAGGCCATGCTGACTACGTTAAAAACATGATTACTGGTGCAGCTCAAATGGATGGTGCTATCCTAGTTGTTTCAGCAACAGATGGCCCTATGCCTCAAACTAGAGAACATATTTTACTTGCTCGTCAAGTAGGTGTTCCTAAAATTCTTGTATTTATCAACAAATGCGATATGGTTGAAGATCCTGAATTATTAGACTTAGTAGAAATGGAAATCCGTGAATTATTAGGAGAATATGGTTTTGATGCTGATTGTCCTATCATCCGTGGATCTGCTCTTAAAGCTCTTGAAGGTGATGAATCTGATATGGGTGCCGGTGCAATTAAGAAATTAATGGAAGCTTGCGATACATATTTTGATGTTCCTGTAAGAGACTTAGATAAACCATTCTTAATGAGTATCGAAGATGTATTTACTATTTCTGGACGTGGTACAGTTGTTACTGGTCGTGTAGAACGTGGTAAATTACAACTTAACGATGAAGTTGAAATCGTTGGTCTTAAACCTACAAGAAAGACTGTTGTTACTGGTATCGAAATGTTTAGAAAATCTCTAGACTTTGCTCAAGCTGGTGACAATGCTGGTGCATTACTTCGTGGTATTAACCGTGATGAAGTTGAACGTGGACAAGTTCTTGCTAAACCAGGTTCAGTTACTCCTCATCATAAATTTACTGCTAAAGTTTATGTATTAAGCAAAGAAGAAGGCGGACGTCATACTCCATTCTTCTCAAACTACAGACCTCAATTCTATTTCAGAACAACTGATGTTACAGGTGTTATTGAATTACCAGCAGGTGTTGAAATGGTTATGCCAGGCGACAATGTTGATATGACAGTAGAATTAATTGCTCCAATTGCCTTAGAAAAAGGTACTAAGTTCTCTATCCGTGAAGGTGGACGTACTGTAGGTGCTGGTTCTGTTACTGACATTATTGAGTAATTAAACTTAGAAGATTAAGTGAAACTTTAATGTTTCACTTTTTTTTCGCCTAAAATTAGGTATAATATATTTAAGTAGGTGTCATATGGCCAAGAAACGAAAAAAAAAGAGAAAATTAAAAAAAGCTCCCCGTACTATTTTACTAATTATGATTTTAATTGCTTTATTTATGATATTGAAAAATTCTTTTAATAATTATGAAGAAACTTTTAACAGTACTTATGATTATTTAAAAGAAAAGATTGAAGCGATAAAGTCTAAACAAGATAAAAAAGTAGAGCTAGAAAAAAAATATAATGATTGCTTAGTTCAAGAATATACAGACGAAGAAAAAACAGGAAACTTAGAGCAAAAAGAAATTGAGTTAACAACATATTTAAAAAAATATAGCGTTAGTGTAAAATTTGTAGATATTAAAACTAACTATACTTATGCGTATAATCAGGATAAAATCTATTATGCTGCTAGCACCATTAAAATGCTTGATGCCTTATATATTTATGAAGAAGCTGCTAAAGGAAATATTAATTTAGATGAAACGATTAAATATTTAGCTAAATTTAAATCTAGTTATTCATCTGGCATGGCTAAACACAAAATTAATGATATGGTAAGTTTGCGGGACCTTGTTAAGTATGCTATTACTGTTAGTGATAATACTGCCCATCATATGTTGATCAACTATATTGGTTATGATAATTTGAAAGCTTTTGGTAGTTCTCTCGGTGCTACATCAACTTTAAATCATACTGTTCTTGGAAAAGATAATTTCGGGGATATTAATGTCAATGATGCTATAATATATGTAAAAGAATTGTATAATTTTATAAACAGCAATTCTACGCTAGGTGAAGAGTTAAAATCATATTTTACGTCCAGTCAAGATAATTACTTAAAAGATGAAAATAATAAAATCGAAGCTGCTACTAAATATGGTCAGTATGATATTTATTTTCATAATAATGGGATTGTTTATTATAGCCATCCGTATTATGCAAGCATTCTAACCGAGTTGGGTAATGGTAACTATAAAGAGATTGTTTATAATATTAATAAGAAGTATCAAGAACTAGAAGACACTTTCTACAGTAATAGAACAAATTATTGTCAACAGCAAATTTATGGTTTAGAATAGTTTGACAATTAAAAATTAAAATTTTACAATATTGTTGGAAAGGTAAATTATGAAAGAGAAGAAAAAATTATTTAATATTGCTACTTATGGTCAAATGGTAATCGATATTTTACTTTTTGCCATTGGTGTCTACTTTGCTAGTAATCCTAGTAGTTCCACAACTGTGTTAGGTGTCGGCTTTGGCATTACTTTGATTGTTGTTGGTATTTATAACATCATTAAGTATATTGTTAATATGCAACATAGTTCCTTCTTTGTTGCCGAAGCTACTTATGGTATTTTAAGTGCTATTGCTGGTATTTTTATGATTATTAATCCTTTATCTTTATCGGGAATAATAACTATCGGTCTTGGGATTTGGCTAATTTTATCAGCGTCATTTAAGTTTGCTTTAGCTCTACAACTAAAGAAATTTAATGAGGAGACATGGTTATTTTCCCTAGTTACTTCTATATTAACATTAATTATAGGCATTATCGTAATCATTAATCCTTTTAAAACTGCTTTAGTTTTAACAACTTTTGTTGGCGTAATCACTTGTGTATATGCTGCTATTGACTTTTTGCAACAAATATTATTTAGACAAAGAGTTAAAGAATTTGTTAAAATATTTTTTGAGTAAGATTGCTTTAATAGCAGTCTTTTCTTTTGAAAATAATTAGCTATCATTAAAAACTTGTATTTATCATAAAAGACTGATTAACAACTAGATTATATGGGGCAATCAACTTATTTTCAAGAGTATTTTATTGCTAAAAAAAATAAAAAGATGTATACTATAAGGGTACAAAAATGAAGGTGGTAATTATATGAAAATAAAGAAAATATTTGCAAGAGAAATCCTTGATTCAAGAGGAAATCCAACTGTCGAATGTGATTGCGAATTAGAAAATGGTGTTATTGCAACTGCTTCTGTTCCATCTGGTGCTTCAACCGGTTCTAGAGAAGCTTTAGAACTAAGAGATGGCGATAAAAATCGTTATAATGGTAAAGGTGTTTTAAAAGCTGTATCCAATGTTAATAATATTATTGCTAAAGAACTAGAAGGAAAAGAACTAATTCAAAATGAAATCGACGCGACTTTATTAAAATTAGACGGAACTGAATTTAAAACTAATTTAGGTGCCAATGCAACTTTAGCTGTTTCTTTAGCTTGTTTGAAAGCGGCTGCTAAAGCTGCTAATAAAGAGCTATATGAATTCGTTTCTAACGGTAATGTAGGTCTTCCAATTCCTATGATGAATATCATTAATGGTGGTAAGCATGCTAATAATGATTTAGATATTCAAGAATTTATGATTGTTCCTGTTATCAAACCATTTAAAGAAAGATTAAGAGCCGGCGCCGAAGTGTTTCATACTTTAAAGAAGCTTCTTGACAGTATGGGATTATCAACTGGTGTTGGTGACGAAGGTGGTTTCGCTCCTAACTTAAAAAATAACGAAGAAGCTTTAGAACTTATTGTTAAAGCTATAACTGAAGCTGGCTATAAACCAGGCGAAGAAGTATTTATTGCTTTAGATGCCGCTTCAAGTGAAATGTACGATGATGCAACAAAAACTTACAGCGTTGATAAGAAGAATTTAACAAGTGAAGATTTAATGAATTATTATTTAGATTTAATTGCTAAATATCCAATTATCAGTATTGAAGATGCTTTCATGGAAGATGATTTTGAGTCATTAGTAAAATTAACAGCTAAAATTGGGGAAAAAATCATGCTTGTTGGCGATGATTACTTCGTAACTAATAAGAAATTCTTACAAAAAGCTATCGATATGCATGCGGGTAATGCCATTTTATTAAAAGCTAACCAAATTGGCACTGTTTCTGAAATGATGCAAACAATTTTACTTGCTAGACAAAATAACTATAAAATGGTAATTTCTCATCGTAGTGGTGAAACTGAAGATACCTTTATTGCTGATTTAGCTGTTGGCTTAGATATTCCATATATCAAAACTGGTTCTCTATCTCGTGGTGAAAGAATAGCTAAATACAACCGCTTACTAAGAATCGAAGAAAAACTAACTGAGAAGTAAGCATTTAAACTATAATTTGCTTTAATTCTTGAAATTGCTTGCTAAGTATGATATAGTTTTACAAGAAATGGAAGTGGCAATCATGGAAACCGCACTATTAGTTGTATCAATATTTTTAATTGCTATAGTCTTATTACAAAGCAATAAAGCAAGCGATGCCGGTCAAATTATATCTGGTGGCAATGAAGCCTTGTTTACTCATCAAAAAGAAAGAGGATTAGAATTACTTATCAGTCGTTTAACTTTAATATTAGGAATTCTCTTTTTCGTGATAGCGTTAATTATATTTTTACAAAAATAAAAGTCTTACAATTAAAAGACTTTTTTTTAAATTAAATATGCCTTATAATGTAATTAGAGGTAGAAAATGAATAAAAGAGGTTTTACATTAATTGAATTGATTGCAACCATTCTTCTAATTGTTTTATCATCGACTGTTGTAGTTATTAATTTAGGTGGTAGTACAAGCAAGCAGGAACAATCTGTTGAGGAAAAAAATAATAAGCGTATAACCGAAGTGGCTTGTAATGCAGTTGACAGTATAAATATTAAAACAATTGCTAATTTTACCCGTGATGAATGTATGGCTAAACCAAGCGGCCAGTGCCGAATAACTTTAACACAATTAATAAAAAACGGTTTAATAGATGGTTATGCTGCTTATGATGATACTGGCCTTGATATTCAAACAAAATTAAATACTAATAGTAGTTATGTTGCTATTTTTTGGGATAATGATGGTGGCTATAAAGTAAAAAAATGTGAATTTCATCAAGTGAAAAATATTTCATAATAAAATAATAGAAAGGATTATATGAAAGATCAAGTTTTAAATACACTAAAAAATATACATGAAGCTAAGACTTTAATCGAAATAAATGATTTATTAAACTTAAAAACAGCGGAGGAGTTAAAAGAATTACAAGATACTTTGAATTGTTTAATTAATGAATATCAAGTTTTTTATACGAAGAAAGGCAAATATATTCTTTTAAAGAACTGTCCTTCTCTTAAAATTGGTAGATTATCTGTTAATAAAAAAGGCTTTGGATTTGTCATTCTTCCTGAAGAAGATGATATTTATATTGATAAAACCAATTTAAAAGACGCTATTTCTGATGACATTGTCTTATGTGAAGTAACTTCTAAAGGTGAGAGATTAGAGGGAAAAATTGTTAAAATAATTAAGAGGGACTTAAAGAATGTTGTTGGAGAAGTCTATGTTAAGCAACATAAAATGTACTTAAAGTTAGATGACTCTAATAAAGATATAATGGTTTTATTAAATCCTGATACAACCCATAACTGTGTTGAAGGCCATAAAGTTTTAGTAGAAATTACAGAGCACCTTAAAAATCGTCTATATTTAGGTGATGTCTTAAAAATAATAGGACATAAAAATGACCCCCAAGTAGATATTTTAAGTATTGCTTATAAATATGGTATTTATGAAGATTTTAATCCTAAGGTCATTGAGGAACTTGATGATATTCCTGATGAAGTTGACCCTAGGGAACTAAAAAATCGCCGTGATTTAACTGACAAAGTGATTTTTACTATTGACGGTGATGATACTAAAGATATTGATGATGCCATTAGTTTGGAAAAAGATGGCGATAACTACGTATTAGGAGTTCATATTGCCGACGTCTCTAATTATGTTAAAGAAAATACAGCTCTTGGCGATGAGGCTTATAATCGTGGGACTTCTTCTTATCTAGCCGATACTGTAATTCCTATGTTGCCTCATAAACTTTCTAATGGTATTTGTTCTCTAAACGAAGGTGTTATTCGTCTTAGTATGTCATGTGTTATGACTTATAATTCGGAAGGACAATTGGTATCTTATGACATTTTTCCTAGTTACTTAAAGAGTCGCAAAAAAATGACTTATAAAAATGTTAATAAAATTATCATGGAAAACACTATTCCTGATGGCTATGAAGACTTTGCTGCTATTTTAAAAGAAATGCATAAACTAGCCAAAATTCTTAGAAAAGCTAAAGAAAAAAGAGGCTATATTGATTTTGATTTAGATGAAGTTAAAATTATTCAAGATGAAGAAGGTCATGCCATCGATATTGAAAAACGTGTTCGTGGGGAAGGTGAGAAATTAATCGAAGACTTCATGATAGCGGCCAATGAGTGTGTTGCAAGTCATATTTATAACATGGATTTGCCATTTATCTATCGTATTCATGAAGTTCCTAAACCAGAGAAAATCGAAGAATTTATGACAATGGTGAAAATTCTCGGTTACAAAATTAGAACTAATACCAAAGAAATAACCCCACGTACAATGCAAAGTATTCTTAGTGAATTAAAAGATAAAAAAGAATTTGCTATTCTTTCCGAAATGTTACTTCGTAGTATGCGTAAAGCCGAATATTCTAATGAAAATTTAGGTCACTTTGGTATTGCTTCTCGTGCTTATACCCATTTTACGTCACCAATTAGACGTTATCCTGACCTAGAAGTTCATCGACTTTTGAAGAAGTATTTGGTGGAAAATGATTATTCTAAAGCTACTATCAATACTTTAGAAAACTCCCTTGCTCAGATAGCAGCTCATAGTAGTGAACGTGAAGTAGCTGCTGTAAACGCTGAACGAGATGTCGATGATATGAAAATGGCTGAGTACATGGAAAATCATATTGGTGAAGAATTTATCGGCAAGATTAACACTATAACCAATTTTGGCTTCTTCGTTGAATTAGATAATTTAATTGAAGGTTTAGTACATGTCAGCACTCTAAAAGGTGATTATTTCTATTATATACCTGAACTTTTAAGCATGGTTGGCAAAAGTACTAAAAAAACATATAGACTAGGAGATAAAGTAAAAGTCCGCTGTGTTGCTGCTAGCAAAGAAACGGCGATGATTGACTTTGAAATTGTAGAAGAAAAAAATGGAAATCGTAAACAGAAAAGCAAAATTTGAGTATTTTATCGAAGAAACTTATGAGGCGGGGATTGAACTTAAAGGTACCGAAATTAAATCAATTCGCAAATCATCCGTTGATTTAAGAGATTCTTATGTCCTAATTCGTAAAAATGAAGTATATCTTCTAAATGCTTTTATTGGTAAATATGAAGAAGGTAATATCTTTAACCATGATGAACGCCGTACTCGAAAACTTCTTCTTCATAAGAATGAAATAAAAAAATTATACACTGGCGTTACTCGAAATGGCTATGCTTTAATTCCTTTAGATATTCATTTTAAGAATGGCAAAGCCAAAGTAACAATTGGCTTATGTAAAGGGAAAAAACTTTATGATAAGAGAGAAACTATTAAAGAAAGAGACTTGCAAAGACAAGCTAAAAGATTAAATAATTATTAAGAGTGGGGAATATTATGAAAAAATTAAGTTTAAAAGGAAAAATTATACTAGGAGTTATCGTTGGAGCAGTTTTTCTTTTGATTATTATCATCATTTTGAATTTAATACCTAAAAAGAATACTAGTGATACACCAAATGATAATCAAAATCAAAATGGCAATGCCACTGAGCCAGAAAAACCTAAGTTAAAAATAATGGACGTAGATTCCAAAAGTCGTAGTTACGCCGTGATGATTAATAATCATTCACAGGCTAGAGCTCATCATGCGGGACTTCAAGATGCATACCTTATTTACGAAATTATTGTCGAGGGTGGTCTAACCAGATACATGGCCTTATTTAAAGACCAAGAAACCGCTAAGATAGGTAGTGTTCGTTCCAGTCGTCATTATTTCTTGGATTATGCAATGGAAAATGACGCCATCTATGTTCATTGGGGCTGGTCTCCACAAGCTCAAGGAGACATTTCCGCTTATAAAATCAATAATATTAATGGCTTAACCGGTGAGGGGACTTACTTTTATCGTGATAAGACTTTAAAAGTTTCCAGGGAACATACTGGCTTTACGACTATGACAATGCTAAAAAAAGCCGCTGATAAATATGGTTATCGTACGACTTCGGATGTTACACCTCTTTTGAATTATCAAATTGAAGAACTTAATGCCGACGATTTTACTGATAAAATACCAGCTAACACGGTAACTATTAAATATTCTTCTAGTATCACCGATAAATATGTCTATGATATAGAGAATAAAGTCTACAAAAGATATGTTAATAACAAAGAACATGTTGATGATATCACTAAAAAACAATATACATTTAAAAATATTATTACTTATCAAGTAAGCAACTCCACTATTTCTGGCGATGATAAAGGCCGTCAAACTTTGAATAATATCGGTAAGGGAACAGGCTACTATATAACTGATGGGTATGCTGTAAAGATTAATTGGGAAAAGACTGCCCGTGATAGTAAGACAGTTTATACTTATCTTGACGGTACGCCTTTAGAAGTCAATGACGGCAATACCTTTATCCAAATTCAGCCGAAGAATCAGACTCTAAAAATTGAAGAATAGGAGATTATATGGAAAACTTATTAAAAGTATTAGCTGATTATTACATTTTATTTATTCTTTTAGCACTTATTGGTATTTTTGCTATTGTTGGTTACTTTATTGATAAAAAACACCCCATCGAAAAAGCTGCCGAACCTACTCTTGATATGGATGCTGTTGCCAAAAAAGGTGGAATCGGTTTAGGAACTTCTCTAAATCAAAATCCAACTACTTCCGATGAAGAAGTCGAACAACTTGACATGAATATTCCATCGAACAATAATAACGTTGTCTTAATGCAAAGTAATACTAATAATCAATAAGTAGTAGACAATTCTTGATAAATGAGGATTGTCTTTTTGCATAAATATAATTTATATGAAATTTATTAACTTTCCATTAAATTATCACCAAAATCATCAACAAGAGGGGGGACTAGAAATCTAAAAAAGAATTTGCTATAATAAACTAGAATAAGAAAGAGAGATGTTGTTATGACACTTCAAACCATATGGAATGTATTTACAAAGATAATCGACATATCCTTAGTTTGGTTAATGTTTTATTATATATTAAAAAATATTAAAAATAATGTCAAAATGGTTCTCATCGTTAAGGGAATTATTCTGATTTTAGCTATTAAGCTTTTAAGTAATCTTCTTAATTTGTATACCATTGGCTTACTTTTAGAGTATGTCTTAGAATGGGGACCTTTAGCTATAATTGTGATTTTCCAACCTGAAATTCGTAATGTCCTAGAGTCTATTGGTCGTACCCAATTACTAGGTCGTCATAAGATTTTAACGGTTGATGAAAGAGAAAGAGTAGTTTATGAAATCATGGACGCAGTCGAATACTTGAAGAAAAATCGTATCGGCGCTTTAATCGTTATTGAACGAGATATGTCCTTGCAAGAATATATTACTCCAGCAACGAAAGTTTATGCGGACCTTACTAGTCCATTGTTAGGAACTATTTTCTTCCCTAATAGCCCACTTCATGATGGTGGGGTTATTATCCAAGGCGACCGTATTACTTGTGCGGGTGCTGTTTTCAAAACTAGTATGAACCCTGCAATTTCTAAACGTTTAGGGACTCGTCATCGTGCCGCTTTAGGTATTGCTGAAGAAACCGATGCTATCGCTTTAGTTGTTTCTGAAGAAACAGGTAAACTTTCAATTGCTGTTGATAGTGAATTAAAATATAACTTATCGTTAGATGAATTTAGAATGACTTTAGTTGATGAATTAAAACCAAAGACAGAAATTTTCTATGACGCTGATAATAATGATGATACTAAGGAAAGTGGTGATTTAGATGAATAAAATTTTCCAATTAATCGGCGCTTTAGCTAAATTTTTATATGGACTGTTAGATAAATACATTATCACTCCTATTAGTAAAGTAATCTATAATATAAATAAAAAAATCAATAAAAACAATTTTAAGATAGAAAAAATTCTTAATCGTCCCAATATGCTTCTTTATATTTCTTTGGGACTGGCTATTGTAGTTTTCCTTTTGATCGATAAAAAGGTTATTAATCTTGTGGAAACAGAAGCCGAAATTATTACTAATCAACCTATTAAAGTTGAGTACAATACTGAAGCCTATGTTATTGAGGATTTACCAGAAACTGCAGATATTACCTTAATCGGTCGTAAAAGTGACCTCTACTTAGCTAAACAATTAGGAGAAAATGAAGTTGTCCTTGATTTAACTGACTATACCCCAAGAGATGAACCTTATCGTGTAAAATTAACTTATAATCAAACAATCAATACTCTAAGTTATAAGCTTGACCCTAATTACATTTATGTAACCATTAAGAAGAAAGTATCAAGTCTTAAGACAATTACTTATGATATTATCAATCAAGATAAATTAAATGAGTCTTATCCAGAACTAAGTGTTTCTAATATTGAACTTAATAAAAGTGAAGTGGTCGTTAAAGGCAGTCAAGATACTTTAGATAAAATTGCGACTGTTAAAGCCTTAATTGACTTAAATAATAAAGAATTCACTGCCAAAGGTACTTATACATTAGAAAATGTTCCTATCGTTGCTTATGATGAGACCGGTAATATCTTAAAGAATGTAGAAATTGTTCCTTCAAGCATTAGCGCTACGGTAACATTTACTTCATACAGTAAGAGCGTTCCTATTCAATTATTAACAACGGGTGATTTGGTAGCGGGCAAAGCTATCAGTTCTATCACAATAAATGGTAAGAGTGACTACAACGTGACTATTTACGGCGAACAACAAGCCTTGGAGTCAATTGACTGCGTTCCTGTTACTATCGATTTAACCGACCAAGGTAATAATGGTTCCAAGACTTATAATGTTACTATTTCGAAGCCAACTGGCGTTCGTTACATGCCAACTACTAGTGCCAGTATTGTTGTTAATTTTGGAGAAGCTAAACAAAAAACAATTAATAACGTTCAGATAAACGTTCGTAATACGCCAAGTGGCTTAACAGCTAATGCAATTGGCAGTGCTTCTGTTAACGTTCAAGTTATCGGCGTTGAAAGTGTAATAAATTCTATTGACGCTTCTAATATCTCTGCATACATTGATTTAACCGGCTATGCTGCTGGTACTCATAAAGTTCCTGTTTATATTACTGGTAACTCCATCAATACCGCAATGGCTAAATTTATTGTTGAAAGCGAAGTTGAGATATCGCTAACCCAATCCAAATAAAAAAGTCCAAACTAAAAGAATTATTTATTCTTAAAGTCCTTTGGGCTTTTTTTAGTCTTTAGGTTCACCCATATAATCAACATCAGCAAATAAAATACCGATATTAATTAAACCGCAAACACCAACAATAATATAAATTATCTTCTCTAATACTGGAATGCTTTTAAATAAAGCTGTTACAAGATTAAAATCAAATAACCCAATTAAGCCCCAGTTAACTGCCCCAATAATCGTGAATACTAGGCAAATTTTTTGTAATGTTTTCATCATTTATTCCTTTCATACCTTTAGTATTATCAATATTTAGAATATTATTCATCAACATAAATATAATTTATTAGAAAAGGAGTCAGATAATGAAAAAATTCATATATCTTATATTAACTATCTTTCTTATAACCGGGTGTTCCTCGAAAATGGATAAGAAAATACAAAAAGAATTTAAAGATAATGTTAATAGTAGTAAATCATATGTTATTGCTGGTACTTTAGATATTTTTAATGATGAAGATAAATTTAACTATGATATAACTGTTTCTTATAAAAAAGGTGATTATTATAAAGTAGCCCTTACTAACCAGACTAGTGGCCATGAACAAGTAATCTTAAAGAACAAAGATGGTGTTTACTTAATTACTCCAAGTCTCAATAAGAGTTTTAAATTCCAAAGTAGTTGGCCTGATAATTCCAGTCAAACCTATATCCTAGCTTCTCTTCTTACTGATTTAACTAATACCGAAGATAAAAAATTCACTGAAGAAAATGACTATTATGTCTTAACAAGCAATGTTAACTATCCTAATAACAATAAACTAAGTTACCAAAAATTGTACTTTGATAAAGAAATTAATCTAAAGAAAGTTGAAGTTTATGATACTAGTGATTCAATAAAAATAACTTTTAATATTAATTCTATAGATTATAAAGCTAATCTTGATGATGATTACTTCGATTTATCCAAGGTAGTTGACGGTAATTGTTGTAAGGAAACCGAAGAATCTTCAAGCTTTAATGATATTTTGTATCCTCTTTATATTCCTAAAGATACCTATCTAACTGCTAAAGAGACTATTAACACTGACAATGGTAATCGTGCTATCTTGACCTTTGGTGGAGCGAAAGACTTTGTTTTAGTCGAAGAAGCCAGTCGTGCTAATAATGAATTAGAAGTTATTCCTATCTACGGAGAACCTTTAATGATGGATGGAAATATTGGTGCTTTAAGCGGCAACGCTATCTACTGGACTAGTAATAATGTTGATTATTATTTAGCTGGCAGTTCCTTATCCAGTGAAGAACTCTTAAACGTTGCGAATTCAATTTCAAACACCGTTGTTACAAGTAAATAAATATGTATAAAAATCAATCCTAGATAACTATTATCATATAAGGATTGATTTTTTTGATGAGGCTCTTTTAATGAGAATGATTTTTTAAACAGCTTTTATTAAAACAGTTTTAGGAAGATAATAATTTCTTTAACAGCCTTTTTCTAAAAGATACTAATTTTGTTAAAAAAGTCTAAAAAAGACCATAGGAATGATAAATAATGCTAGAAAAGCCTTATCTTATGATATAATGAAGTCGGGTGGTGAATATGAAACTAGAAAACGAAGAAACAAAAACGGTTAAACAATTTATCGTTATTTTCCTAGTAGTTTTAATAATTGTTGGCGCTATTTACTTATTAACTTCAAAGGTAGTTAAGAAAGACACTTCTAGTAGTAGTGATAATGATACTGCTAAAACAAATCTAATTGACCCAACAGTAGCGATTGTTGGCACTATGTTAAATAAAGGAGCTGGTACTTATTATGTTCTTTTATATGATATGAAGCGAGAAGATGCAAGTACGTATGCCCGTCTTTTATCAAAACATAGTAATGCTAAGAATGCAATTACAACTTATACAGTTGACTTAAGTAATCCTTTAAACAGTAAATACGTAGCAACTGATGATAAGACTAATCCAACTGCTAGTAGTCTAAATGATTTACGTTTTGGAACCGTAACTCTATTGAAAGTCAAGGATAATAAGATTACTAACGCTTATGAAACCGTTGATAAAATTAAAAGTGAATGGAAAATAACTGATTAATAATAGTTTAGCCAAGGCCATTATCTAAAAAATGGTTAAAAATAATAACTGACGTTTGTTAGTTATTTTTCTTTTCATAAGATTTAAAGTGTGCTAAGATTAAGTAGAGTGATAATATGAATAATAAAAATAAAGATGTAAACGATATAAGAGAGGATACATACAATATAAAGGCTTCAGCAGTCTCAAAAGATACGATAAATCTAAGTAATGAAGAAACTGCAAAAGACAACCAAAATACGAAAGACACAGAAAATACTAATATTCATAAAGAAAATCTAACTAATGTGGATATGAGAATTGGTAGCAAAGATGTTAAAAACGTCCAATACAAGACAGAAAGTCATCAAGAAGTAAACACAAGTATTACCGAGTTTTATGAAACGTCGCCTAAGACTGATACTATAAGCAATAAAATGGTTGCTACATGCAATACAGGTAATGAGTCAAATGACAAGTCTAATTTGAAATCGTTACTATCCAAAGGTGGTTTTAATACTAATATCGAAAATCTTTTACAAGATAACCAATATGGTACCCTAGAAAGAAAAAAAGCCCCGGAATTAAAGTTAGATACAACGGGACGTAAAGCCTCTGAATGTTCTTTCAAATATAAAGATACTCCAAGCTTTAGTCTTAAAGAAATGTTTGCAATTATAACTATTACGGGGATTATTTGTGCCTTTGCTGGTGGTGCCGTCATTAATCATAAATATAGTACTAAAAACGGCACTAGCTATGCTGCCCTTCTAAAAGATGAAAATTTAAAAGAATTTTTAGATGTTTACGCTACTTTAAATGAAGATTATTATGCCAGTGTTGACAAAAAAAGTGCCATCGATGGTGCAATAGATGGTTTAATGAAAAAGGCTTATGACGATTATACTTCCTATCTTGATAAAGATGAGGCTTCTTCTTTAAATAATTCCTTAAATGGAACTTATGAGGGTGTTGGTATTAGTATTAGTAATGAAATACCCGGGTTAATCGTTAAAGTTTATGCTGATTCACCAGCTAAGAAAGCCGGACTTCAAGAAAATGACTACATAACCGCTATTAATTCACAGGAAATAATTAACCTTACTGGCAATGACATTGCTAAGTTAATTAAAGAAAGTCAAAATAAAAAAGTTAGTCTTACTATAAAACGTGGTGAAGAAATATTTAATGTTGATCTTAATGTCGAAACCTTATCGGTTCCAGCTATTGATTACAAAGTACTAAGTAATGATAATAAAAAGGTTGGTTACTTAGCCATCTCTACCTTTAGTAATACTTTAGGTAGTCAGGTGAAGAATGCTTTAGAGGAAATGGAAAGTGCTGGTATTGAGTCTTTGATTTTAGATTTACGCAATAATGGTGGTGGGCTTTTAAGCGCCGCCGTTGACGTAGCTAATCTTTTTTTAGAAAAAGGTAAAGCTATTTATGGTTTAGAAGGTAAGGATGGCAAAGACACTAAATTTTACTATGATACAACCAGTACTAGAAGAGAATATCCTATTGTTGTTTTAATGAATGGCGCGACTGCCTCTGCTAGTGAAATCTTGGCTTCTGCCCTTATTGACTCTTATGGTGCTACTTCTGTTGGTACAACAAGTTATGGGAAAGGCAAAGTTCAACAAACCAAACAACTATCTGATGGCTCCTTAGTCAAATATACAACTTCTCTTTGGGTAACTCCTAATAACGAATGTATTGATACTTACGGTATAAGTCCAGAGTATGGTGTTGAATTAGATATTAAATATGATGAAGATGACAATATAATTGGTCTTACGGACACACAACTCGCTAAAGCTAGAAGTCTTTTAGGACTTCCAGAATATGATGAAACCAATCCTAAATATGAGGAAAAAATGAATTCTGGTGATAGTGCTAATCAAGCAGCACAGAATTCTTTAGAAAATAATATTGAATCTAGTAGTAACTAACAAAATAAATTATAAAAAAGTGTCAAGTTAATTATTCTGTTTAAAATTTCTTCCCAATAAGGTTCGCTTTTGCGATATAATGTTTTGGAAAGAGAAAGAATTATGAATGAAAACAAACTGAAAAGAGGAAGTAAGCTAATAATACACTGCTACAAACATAATGGTACGTTACACCGTACGTGGGATGAAGCAACTGTTCTTTTTGAAAATGAGGAAATGCTCATTTGTGGTAATAACAAAACTATAGTGACTGAAAATGATGGCCATAGTCATCGTACTAACGAACCAGCCATTCTATTCTTTTATAAGAAGCATTGGTTTAATATTATCGGTCAATTAAAGCCATACGGATTATTTTACTACTGTAATATCGCTAGTCCTTATTTGATTGATGGTAACATTATTAAATATATTGATTATGATTTGGATTTGCGTGTTTTTCCAGATGGCGGCTATCGCATATTAGACTGCAATGAATATAACTATCATCGCCGGATTATGCATTATCCTAACATAATAGATATAATAATAAAAAAAGAATTAGCTTATTTAATTGATTTGAAAAAAAGTATGTTAGGTCCTTTTAGAAAAGGTCAAGTTGAGTATTATTATAAAATATACAAGGAAGTTAAAAGTCGTTCGTGATTAGTCAGCTTCTTTTTTTTATTATTAACTATATTTTTTTTATAAATATGACTATGTAATTAATTCTTTTACAAACATTATTAAAACTTGTAGCCAATAATCTTACTATATATTTTAAAATTCTAACTTTTGAAAGTAATTTATCTTTCTAAAGTTTTAAGCTTTATCATTGGTATTTATTAAAATCATAAGCCGTAAAAATCTTGTTTTAGGCAATTTCTAGCCGAATTAATAATTTATAATTTAACAAAAAGCCTCGTTTTTTTCCAAAAACCCATAAAAATCAAAAAAAATCAAAAAAAGTGCAATTTTTGCTTGCTTTTTATTTGGCAATGGTATATACTGAAAAAGAACTGCGAAAGAAAAGGTTCGATAGTTCAATATAGAGGGTTTTCAATAAAGCAACACGCTTAATTAACTAAAAAAATTAAATAAAAAAAGTTAAAAAAGTTGTTGACATTATGTTGAAGATTTGATATATTACTAATGCGCAAACGAAAAGAGCGCAGAAAAAAATGATCTTTGAAAACTAAGTAAAAAAGTCAATTTGAGTAGCTTAGGATAAACTTGATTTTATATGAGAGTTTGATCCTGGCTCAGGATGAACGCTGGCGGCATGCCTAAGACATGCAAGTCGTACGCGAAGGCCTAATGATTACTGTGGAAGATTGGAGAGTTCGCTCAAAGATTGGAAACAGTAAGATTTAGATTACCTTCGAGTGGCAAACGGGTGAGTAACACGTGGGTTACCTGCCTCTAGGTTGGGGATAACGGTTGGAAACGATCGATAATACCGAATATGCTCTACGGAGTAAAGAAGCCCTTAAAGCTTCGCCAAGAGATGGGCCTGCGGTGTATTAGCTAGTTGGTGGGGTAATGGCCTACCAAGGCGACGATACATAGCCGAACTGAGAGGTTAATCGGCCACACTGGGACTGAGACACGGCCCAGACTCCTACGGGAGACAGCAGTTAGGAATATTCGTCAATGGGGGAAACCCTGAACGAGCAATGCCGCGTGAGTGATGAAGGTCCTTTGGATTGTAAAACTCTGTTGTTAAGGAAAAATGATAAGATTAGGAAATGATTCTTATTTGATGGTACTTTTCAAGAAAGCCACGGCTAACTACGTGCCAGCAGCCGCGGTAATACGTAGGTGGCGAGCGTTATCCGGATTTATTGGGCGTAAAGCGTGCGCAGGCGGTTTGTTAAGTCTAAAATTAAAGTCCGAAGCTTAACTTCGGTTCGTTTTAGAAACTGGCAAGCTAGAGTATGGTAGAGGCAAACGGAATTTCTAGTGTAGCGGTAAAATGCGTAGATATTAGAAGGAACACCAGTGGCGAAGGCGGTTTGCTGGGCCATTACTGACGTTCATGCACGAAAGCGTGGGGAGCAAATAGGATTAGATACCCTAGTAGTCCACGCC
>CAKOON010000003.1 GCA_934098565.1 uncultured Bacilli bacterium | reverse complement strand
AATAGTAATAAATATTTATAATTTATAAAAGTAAATCAGAAATGGTTTACTTTTTAAATAGTTAAAATTTAATTTTTATAAAACGTAATAATTTTTCTACAGGTTCCAGTAAAAGTACGATAGAATTTAAATAATAGTCGGTGGCTTTTTTAGAATCAATTCTATTATCCAACGGCAATTACAGCATCTAAACTATAAACTTCAGTATTATATTTTTTTCCGTCATCAGCAGTTAACGAGCATTTCTCGGTAACTGATTTTTTATCTAATTCATTTTCTTCCATAAGTTTTCTCCTTAAAATTTTTGGGTAGCATAAATAGTCTTACACCATATGCAACTTACTATTTTATTTGGTTTTCTCAAGCATCTTTTGTTCTTTTATTTCTAATTTTTTCTTTTCTTTTTCAAGTTTCTTTAAACTTTTTTCAGGTGTCGGCATATCTTCTGGCATCATACCCTCGATATCAGCAATGGCCTTTCTTACCTTTTTACCTACCTCATAATGCACATCTGTTGCTTATTTTTCACCTTTTACATTATCTCTTATAAGTTTTTGCTTAGTTTGATTTATTCTAAATAAATTAGCAACTAACTCATCTTCATTCATATTATCTAAAATATCTTCTCTATATCTTAGTTTTTTTCTTTTAAATATATCATCAGCAGTATCCCCGTTATATAATCCTTTATATCCGGCATTATGAAATTCAGCCATATTTTTAACGCTGGCTCTTACTGCAACTCTTTGTAAAGTATAATTACCTTGTTTCGTTAACTTTCTTTGATAAAATCTTTTTTCATCATCTGATAACAAGTCATATTCTAGTTCTGTTATCTCTTGTTTTCTTGTTTGTATTGCAAAATAAGTTTGTCCTAAAGCTACAACTGCCTTACTTGGATCAGCATTTTGCACTATTAAATAACATATATATCTTGATAGTTTATAATCTTTAATAATCTCTTCTTTTCCTTTACCAGTTTTTATTGGCTTGTTAACCGCAACAACCCAATCTTCTTTGTAGGAAACACTGTTATTTGCTGATAAAATCGCTTTATCTATTACTTTTTGAAAATTTCTCCAATCCTTGTATTCTAATACTTTTTGTAATCCCCTAGCACACCAATATTCATTTCCATAATCATCTATGCGTTTTATATTTTCAAAAATACTATTAGTATATTCATTTGCAATCATCCTCATGCTAGTCATCTTAAATTTTTTAATTAGTAGTAAAGTTAATTTGGCAACAAATTGTTGCCTTTTTTCTCATCCTTAGTATTTAAAATTTCAATTTATTATAAGTTAGAATCCCCCCTAATCTTTAATAATTTTTATTTCTAATATTCCTTAAATCTGTTAAAAATTATACCATACCCTACTTTAAAAATCATTTGATTTTCCCATAGTTTCTCTATTTTTAAACTTAAAAAAGATAGACTCATTATAAATCTATCTCAGTTCTTATTTATCTTTTTTTATTAATTTTTTTGTAATTTCTTCCTCAATATAATTATTTTTGGCATACTCCGATACAGCCCGAAAATTTTTATCGTACGGATACTTTCTCTGCCCAAACTCTAACCACATATCTGACCAGGATTGACCATTTTCTAATAATTTTTTTACTAATTCGTTATCAGCCGTAGCATTACCTTCTTGTTGTTTTAAATCCACACAACCTTCTTGATCATATAATTTGCACTGAAGATCACATTCTAATTTATCACATTGATACGCAAATAAAGCCTCCGCCGTCGCATGAGAATCAAATTCTAAAAACAACTCTTCAATTTTATCCCCATCAATTAAAGATGATAAGATACTATGAACAGCCTCATGTTCTTTTTTTTCTTTTTCTTCCTTACTAATTTGAAATTGAGTTAAATCACCAATTATGGTTTCTCCTAACTCATGAATAGCCAGCATATAAATTACTTTCATAATATCTATATCATATTGATATACACTCTTCATCGCAATAGCCAGCATTTGCACCCCATAAATATGTTCAGCAATACTTTCTAACCTATTTCTTTGAACTTTCCAATCAAGCCACCCAGTTCTTATAACATTTTTCAATTTATTACATAAAACATAATAATTAATTACATCTTGCTCCTTTGACATACTGCCTCCTAATTACTGACTATTATACATATATTTAATAATTTTTAAAGATAAAACCTATCATCTTTTTATATAGCTATTTATATTTTTTTCTTAATCACACTTTTTCTTAAAACCCATATAATATCTGGTATCAGTACTTTCACAAATGTTAAATCCCATTCTTTTATATAAAGATATAGCCTTTTTATTATCTTTGTACACCCATAAGTAGACAGTATCATTATTTTTTAAAATATCTTTTATTATGTTTGTACCAATTTTCTTATTGCGATAATCATTTTCAATATAAATTTCATCTAACAAATTAACATTATCTTTTCTAGTTAATAATAAACACCCTACAATTTTGTTATTAACTACTATATTATAGTAATCATTAATTAAATTAGGAATTTCCTTTATTATATAATTATTTATCCTATCAATATCTTCTCTCGCTAAATCTTTAGCATACTCGTAAACAGTCTTTTTTTTATATTCAACTAATCTATCTATATCTTTATTAGAAGATTTTACTAATTCATAATTCATTGCTCATTGCCCTTATATTAGTAGTGTGAATAGTTTTATACACTACCACTCTTTTTTCTTTATTTTTCAATGAATTTCTATATTTTTTCAATCATCCCCTATTTTTGGGATTGATTTTTATATAGAAATATCATTTTATCTCTATCAAAAAATGGCATATTCCTCTATAATGTTTTTTTTAGAACCATAACACTTAGAAACAAGGTATATGCATGTATAAAATTATATCACTTGTTATTGCGTTTTTGAATAAAATTAATAACTTTATTTGGAAAATTATTATCTTTCTTTCCAAATTTATTAAAGTTGATGAAGTTAATCATCTTGATGATAAACCTGATGATGTTAAATACCGTTTATTTAATATTGATGCTCCAGCTATTATTGAACCTTTTGCTAAAAGCAACTTATCAAAGATAATAATATCAAGCCAATTAAACGCCGTAATGGCAAAAATTTACTATTTGTGAAAATTTTGATGTTTATTTTTGTAGAAATGATAAATGTCTTTTTTATCTTAAAAATAAATCCTCTATGAACGTTCATGATATTAATCTTTATCAACAACATCCTCAAAAATTTAATTTGCTATCATAGTACCTAGGAATTAATGGGAGCAAAATACAATAATTAGTATCAGAATTACAGTAATAAATAGGATGCCTAAAAGATTTAGATTTTTCATAAAGGTATTCTATTCCTTCTTCTTCAGTGAAATGTTTTTATGTGCTGTAATTCATCCACTCTAAAATTAGTTTAGTATTATTCTTTATAAGTTCTGGGACTATTAAAACATATTCAAAATTAAATCCTTCTTCAGGATTAGCTGGCACCCTAAAGTGAGTACATTTTCCCGTTAAGTAATTTTTATCACAGAATTTGCGAATTAAACAGTCATTAAAGCCTTTTTCTAACATAATTTACTCCTTTCTTACTTCTTTTACACCCAGCTTCTTTAATAATTTTATCCCTACTAGGATATCAATAAAACAAAAAGAAGACAATAGTTTTTTATCATCTTCACTTATTATTCAACTTTCAAAATTTTATGGTATCTAAAGTTCATAGTCTTTAATCCATTTAATATCTTGGATAGCTTTATCAATATTAAAAATACCATTACCAACCGGATAATATACAGGATAAACATGATAAGTTTTCTCACCAAGAGTTAATTCATGATACTTTTTTCTAGTCTCAGAAACCGATATCTTTTTCTTTAAGATAAGTGAACTCACTTGATTACCAAAAGTAATAATAACTTTCGGATTAACTAGTTTTATCTCTTCATAAAGTAAATCTAAATATTTATTTAAAACTTCATCTTTTAAAGGTCTAGCATCTAATTGGGTACATTTACCTAAGTTAGTAATAAAAATCTTCTTACTATCTAATTCTTCGTATAACTGATAAGAAAAGGTATAATCCCAGTCTTTGGGTTTCATATTTAAAATTTTCTTAAAAGTATCTTCACTTAACAAGTCTACTTGATAAAAAAGTTTCCAAATATTTTTCGTACCAAGCCAAGGGTATTTAGGACCTTGCCAAGTCTTCAAACTTGCGATATTCTTGCCTGTTGGATTCATAAAAACAAAGCAGATATCAGGATTATTCGTACAACCCCCGTTATATATAGAGTCTAGTTCTTCGGCTCCATAAATTTTCTGTAATTTATCATATTCTTTATTTAAATCTTTTAATGTCATTTTTGCTCCTTAAGAATTATTTTCAACTAAATTTCCCCCAACTAAATGGTACTTATAGTCTTCATCACTGGTAATAACTAAATCAAATGTATCTTTTTGACTTAAAACATTCACACGATACTCATTAGCTCTTACTTCATCAAAGTTCTCAGAAATATCTCTTTTAAGTTCTTTAGTTCGTTTACTCCTTCTTTTTATTTCTAATTCTTTAGAACATCCTAGAAGAATGGTTAAGGACTCATTAGCATCTTTATCTAAAAAGACTGTCCCTACTCCTTCTAAGATAGTTAAAGTATAATTAGTGTATAATCTTCTAATATTATGTTTTTCTTGATATCTTAGAGGGAAATAATATGTATCTAGACCATTATCAAGATTATATAAAAGAGCATAAACACTTTTTAAGTCATATGATTCTTTACAAGAAGAAGTATATCTTCCTTGATATTTCTTATCATTCTCATACCAAGTATAAATAGAATTTTTACGAAGAGTAATATCTACTAAGTAGTCATCCAAAGAGATTAAGTTACATATTCCGATAGTAGAAGCCTTATTATAAAGAGATTTACTTAAAGTTGTCTTCCCACTACTACCATTCCCACAGATGTATATTTTTCGATAATTATTTTCTTTACATATACTTAATAGATAGGTTGTTAATTCTTCTAAAGTCATATTACTCTGTCCTTTCCAATATTTCTTTTCAAGATACCAATAGCATTTTCATAAGTTTCTTTACCATTCATCGAAAAACAATAATCTTTTAAAACATAAACATCATAATTATTCTCAAAAAGATTAAAAGCACTTACGAGAACACAGCATTCAATATCAATACCACATAAATAAATTTTCTTAATATTATTATTTGTTAGATAATCTTTTAATTCAGGCGTAAAAACAGAATAAGTTTTTTTGGATAAAACCGGACAGTCTATAGTATTCAGAAGAACTTTCTTGCTTTCTTCGGTTAAACATTTATCCCATTTAATATTAGTATAAACCGGATTAGTTAAGGAATTAACAAATTTGGTAAACATAATTTTGTCAAAATGATGAGTTGTCATTAGTTTCTGAATTTTAGCAGGAGCCTCTTTAGTATTTTCATTTATAAAGGCTGCTTGGAGGTCAATTATTATTAATAAATTCATATATTTTTTCCTTTTTTATAATTTCATTAGTCTTTTTAAAGTTTGTTCATAAGATATTGGCTCTTTTTTAGTAATACTGCCATTAGCAAAGACTTCAACTTCTGGAATACAAATTCCCGTTTGAAGATGAATATAATCGGCAACAAGTCTACGATGACAAAATTCATTTACAGGTTCATGACAAAGAAGAATTATTTGAAAGCCATACTTTTCTTGCAATGTTTCTAGTAAGTAGTAGGCGTTTAAGTCTTTTAGTCTCGTTATATAGTAGCTTTTTATGTAGCAAAGTTCATTTTGCTTTTTTAAATACTCATATTCTTGAAGACTTATTTGGCTTTTTAAGACTTCTAAAGAGTTTAAGGTATTGGCATATTCTTGATAAGTTATTAATCTAGGAGCCAATTTTTTATAAGAAGGTCCAAAGTAGTGCCAGGCATGGCCACCATCACCAGTAATTGAAACGGTATTGCCAGACTTAACGGCGTCATAAGAACCAGTACCAAGTATTATTTTTGTATAATCTATCATGTTACATATTTTCCAAGTATTTCAAATAATCTATTTGCATACAAGGATTAGTGTTATTTTTTATTTCTTCAACTAGTCTATCTTTAGTAGCATAAATACTATCTAATTCTTCTTTAGAAAACTCGCCGTTATCAAAAGCTTCTAAGAGCTCATCTTCATCCAAAATATTAATATTACCAAAAAGACAAGTTACATCTAAGTACAAATCATCATACATAGGAATATTATATTTTTCATCTAACCTGACATTTTTACAGACATCAAAATAATATTCTAAAGGCTTTTTATCTCTATCTAAAAATAAACGCATAGCATAATCTTTATCCTTAGGAATAACTTCAAATACATAGTATCCATCATCCATGACACAAACATCATCATGAATAATGTATTTTTCTCGACAGGCAATTAACTTTTTAACACTTATATAGTAATCATCTAAATCTAAATAGACTTTCAACTCATATTTTTCTATATCTCTTAAATAAGTCTTGCTTATAATTTTTGTTTTCATGTCATTACTTCTTTCTTAAGTTTTTTATTTATTTTCTAATTTTTTCCTATTTCTTGACTAAGGTTGTCAATAATTACATCCCTATTTTTTCCATAACTAGTATCGATTAATTTTATTTTACTATTCATACATTCTTTGTTTATTTAATTACTAGCCTTTCTAAAATTTATTAATTTATCCTAATATTTTCTTATTTTACTTTTCTTAAGATTTTAGAAAAGTCCTTGGGTATTTTGGCTTCAGCACCTTTAATTAGATCATCGGTAATACCATATAACGCCTCACACACCGAGGCTACTATCGAAAGATTAGTATCTGTATCTCCGCCCATAAGTAAAGTAAGTCTAATAGCATCGCTAAAAGAAGTGCTATAAAATATGGCATATAAAACATTACTTAAAGTTTCCTTACAAGTCGTATTAAAATGGGTAAATGGTGTATAAACAGCCCTTAAATTCAATAAATCATAAACCTCATTCTTAGATAAGCCTTTTCGAAAATAAAATATCATTAAAGCAATAATCATCGCAGCACTTAGAGCTTCTTTCGAATTATGGGTAGGAATAGTGGCTATGGTGGCCTCTTCCATTACTTCCTCTTCGATATCAAAAAGATAACCGATAGCGGAAATTCGCATCATTGCGCCATTACCCAAACTCGTCCCAACATAAGAAGAATTTGCCCACTTCATCGTATTAGGAGAAAAAGGACTTTTAAAATAAGGACTAAAATCGGGATGATAATTACTATACTCTTTAATATATTTTCTTAAATAAGAGGCATAATTGCCCCCACTTAAAGCCGCCTCACAGATAGCAACCGTAAGAATAGTATCATCGCTATAAAAAGTATTATCTGGAATTACTTTATCCATCTTTATAGGTTTAATCCTCTTTAACTGATCATATTCATAAATGCTTCCGGCTAAATCACCAATAACTGCTCCATACATCTATTCCATCTCCATACTTTTCTTTGATAATAAACATTTTTTACTTTAAAGTTTATTTTCTTTAATAAAACTAACAATATCGCTATTGACTGCTTGAATTCTTAAACCTTGTTCTAGTTCTTCTAAGCTAAACCATTTATATTGAATATTATTTTTAATGAATTCTTTTCTTTCTTCACCTATAGCATCTTTTAAGGTAATTAAATAAAAGAAATGTTGATATTCTTTATCTATTTGGTCTTTTACAGAAAACTTAGTATGAATTTTATAAAATTTATAAGTTATATTTTGGCATTCAGTTCCTAGCATTTTTAAAACTACTTCAGATATTTTAGCTGTATCATAAGAATTTTCCAATTTACAATTTAAAAATAAATAACTTTGCCAGTTGGGTTCAAAGTATTGTAAATATTCCTCTTTTTTATTCTTTATAACGAGGATAGCGTGTTTTCTTAGCATTTTAATTAGTCCTTTCTACTGCTTTCTTCTTTAACTTCCTTAGTAATTTTTTTTACTACCTCCTCATCTTTAGTAATGAACTTTACCAGTTCAACACAAGTCTTATAGACTTTGGAGTCTTCACCATAACGAGACTTAATATCTTCTAAACGGCCAGTGTATCCAATATCATGTCCATACTTATCGATTTGCATATCAGCTTGATTTAATATATCTAAAAAAAGCGATGAATATTCCGTTTGAACAAGACCATGATAATAAACTTCTTGCCAATATTTATATCCATTTCTTTTTAAAATGAGACCACCTTTTTGGTGATGATGGGAACCATCTATAAACTCGTAACCGATATCATGATTAATCCCAAGAGTAAATAAATCTTCTAAATCCTCATGATTCAAGCCTTTTTCACTGCCTATTTCCACCATTTTTTTGGCAACTCCTAAACTATGTAAAATCCGATTATTATCCATAAAACACCTCTTCTAATTAATAAGATTTTATCATTTATCTTAATAATTGTAAATTTAAGAAAGACAAGAAAATATAAATGAAAAACAAAAAAACACAATAATTACTTATGGTTAGGTAACGATTGTGTCATTTTGAGTACTTATTAACATCTTTTAGCACAAATGAAAATCTTCTTTAATTCTTACAGCTTCTATTAAACAGAAAGGATGAAAATAAAGTGAAGTCATAAAATTTATGCTAACTTTCTAATTCTTCTTCAATCGTCTCGGCAGTATGTTTAGATGATAAAAATGTTATTGACTCTCCGATTACTTCGGTACTATAGCGAGTATTATTATCACTATCTTTATACGCATTTACTTGTAAGCGGCCTTTAATTCCGAGTAAATCGCCACATTTACAATATTCTTTCGTATTTAAGGCAATATTATTCCACAAAACCACCCGAATGAAGTCAGTTTCATAGATACCATCAACATTTTTAAACTTCCGAGGGACAGCTAAGGTTATCAATGCTCTTTTTTTTGATTCGGTCTCTATGACTTCTAAGTCTTTTGTAAGACGTCCTACCAGCACCACTTCATTAATCATGTTAACCTCCTTTCTGGTGGTAGATTATCAGGATTATAGTTTTTAAGCAAACTGACATTTTTAAGTTTTTGAAGATTTTTGTACAAAAAAACTCTTAATTAGTTTAGTCCAAACTGAAATCATTGTAATGAGTTCAAAACGATTTTAGAACTTTAGTTATTTATCGATTTTTTTCGAGTAATTTTGAACTTATTTAGTCTTCTTTACCTATTTAGCTTTTGGCATTTGTTTTTCACTCTTGTAAAATGACAAACATATAAGATAAGGAAAAATTTATATGGACTTGTTATCTTTTATAGATATATAGAATATAGTAGGTTTTCTAGTAAAGCAAGCAAAATTCATTAAAATTATTAATCGTTTTTAAAATGTTAATTAAAAGACTAAATTCTCTCAGTTAAGCAAAAATAGTTTTATCAAATTAAAAGTTCAAAAAAAACTCCACATTAAGTGGAGCCTCACATAAAATTTTATTATTCTTTAATTAAACGATTTAATTCAACAGCATATTCCATCGGTAATTCATTTTTAAAATCGGTAATGAATCCCATAATTAGAAGCTCACGAGCTTGGTCTTCGGATAGGCCTTTACTACATAAGTAGAAAAGCTTATCGGCGTCTAATTTAGACACAGTTGCTTCATGGGTAAGCGTTGAACTTTGATTGCCAACAATATTTTTAGGAAAAGTATCGCTCTTGGAAATATCATCTAAAATAATAGTATCACATTTAATGGTAGCCTCAGAATTAAAGGCATTCTTTGTTATTTTAGTCGTACCACGATAGTTAGCAATGCCCCCGGCTTCAGCAATCGATTTGCTGATAATACTGCTCTTCGTATTTTTACCTAAATGAATCATTTTAGCCCCGGCGTCTAAAACTTGATTTTGCTTTGCATAGGCAACACTTATTGAATTGCCAACGGAATTATCACCTTTCAAAATGCAAGAAGGATATTTCATCGTTAAACCACTACCGATATTGCCATCAACCCACTCCATTAGGCCATTATCATCAACAATAGCTCTTTTAGTTACTAAATTATAAACATCAGTTGACCAGTTTTGAATTGTTGAGTAGCGACATTTAGCGTTTTTGCCGACATAAATTTCAACAACACCAGCATGAAGAGAGGTTTTGGAATAAGCTGTGGCAGTACAGCCTTCAATATAAGAAAGGTCAGCATTGTCATCGACAATGATAATAGTATGTTCAAATTGACCAAGGGACTCTGTTTCAATACGAAAATAGCTTTGTAAAGGCTTATCAACCTTAACACCTTTAGGTACGTAAATGAAGGAACCGCCAGACCAAACCGCATTATTTAAAGCTGTATACTTATTTTCCTCATATTTGACTAAATTATTAAAATATTTTTTAAATAACTCTGGATATTTTTTCAAAGCATCATCAGTAGAAGTAAAAATAATGCCATTGCCAAGGGTTTGATTATGGTAAAAAACCTCTGACTCATACTGATTAGTAACCCCACCAAGGTATTTTTTTTCGGCTTCAATAACCCCTAAATCATCAAAGGTCGTCTTGATATTACAAGCAACCTTATCCCATTTATTGGTCATAGTATTGGTTTTATCCTTATAATAACAAATTTCGTCAAAATTGATATGGATATCTGGACCAAAGTTAGGCTCTTTTTGATGGAGGAAATTCTCATAAGCGGCAAGACGATGTTTTAGCATCCAATCGGGCTCTTGTTTTTTCTTTGATAAATTAATAACAAATTCTTTATTCAGTTTTTCTTTCATAATAATCACGAACCATATTATACTATAATATTGAAAAAATAGAAATTGTTTGTTAAAATTATTTTAGAATAGAGGGTATAATCATGAATGGTACTTCTAAATATACAACTCCAGTAGATAAAAGTGATGAGAATATAAGTTTTATTAATTATTTAAAGGGCTTTTTCCCAGTTTTTAATGAGTTTTCTTGGCAAGATAAATTCTTAGTTTTTGAAAATAATAAGTTATCTTTAGAAAGCTTTGATATTAAAGAAATATTTTATGATAGTTCAAATTCCTTTTATCGCCATCTAAGAGAAAGATTATTAAGTGCTAAAAAAATATTTCGAATTTTCCGCATCTATGAAAACAAAAATATGTATTTTGAATATGAGGACAAATTTTATGAAAATTTTGGTGGCGATATGGATTTTGTAGACAGATACAACGAATACTATTACAATTTAATGTTGTTTTTTGACTATTTAACCGAAGAACTTAGACATTTTTTAGGAACTTTTGTTAATAAAATTACCTTGGTTAGGAGTAATACTAATTATGATGACAATTCAAGACTAGCAAAGGAAGTATATTTTTATGATGAGGCTTTATTAAAGTTAAATGATACTTCTTTAGATACTGATACGAACAGTAAACATAAAGGACTTGTTAAAGTTTTAACTAATGGTAACTATCAAGATAAAGAAACTTATTACGACCCTAGTATTGAGGAGTTAAGACCACTTTCAAGAGCTGGCTACTTAAACATTTTTCTAAATATTTTATTAATTTTAAGCATTGGTATTGTCCTTGGAGCCGCTATTTTCATTAGTGCCATATCATAAAACTTGATTTTGTAGTCAAGTTTTTTTGATAAGTGCATATATATTTTCTAGGAGGAAATTATGGAAATTTTAAAAGTATCATCAAAATCAAATCCTAGTAAAGTAGCTGGTGCGATTGCGAATATCTTTAGAGAAAATGGTAGTGTTGAATTACAAACAATAGGAGCTGGTTCCTTAAATCAAGCTGTAAAAGCAGTAGCCATCGCTAGAGGTTTTTTGGCACCGGCTGGTATTAACATTGGAATTGTTCCTGCCTTTAACGACGTTTTAATTAATGGCGAAGAAAAAACGGCAATTAGATTATTAATCAATATTTTAAAATAATTATTATAAAATGAAAAAATCTCTATTGCAGAGATTTTTTAGTTGTCACTATTTTTAGCAAAGATTTGAACTAATCTAATAAATAGGTTAATAAAATCTAAGTATAGTTGTAGTGCTCCATATATAGCAAGATTATCTTCCGGTATTAGAGCAAATTTCTCGGTATTCATAATTACTTTAACATCATAGGCGGTATAACCAATAAAGATAATTATACCGATAATTGATAAAACAAAATCAAATGTAGAACTACCAACAAAAATATTGATTATTCCACAGATAATGATACCAATTAGCCCCATAAATAAATAAGTACTAAGTCTCTCTAAATCTATTTTGGTAACAGCGCCAATAAAAGCAAAAATAGCAAAAACAATAGCAGTAACTAAGAAGATAAAAATTAAAGACGCCACTTCAAATTCAACAAAATAGGTTGAGAAAAATAGACCGTTTACAAATGAATACAGGATAAAACTTGCTTTGGCAACCGCCGGACTCATTTTGGTAATCCTAAATGATAAAAATAAAACAATTAATATTTCCATTATTAAGATAAGAAAAAGTCCAGGACCAGATAAAACATTAATTAAAATGTTCTCGTTATGAGAAACTAGAAAGCCGGTACCAAAAGTTATTAGAAGTCCTAATACCATCCACCCAAATACTTTGGTTAATAATTTATTATTCATTTTCCCTCCTCTTTTTTATTATACAATAGGTATGAGAAAATGTCCAAATTTGACAGCTTATTTGTTAAAGATAAGTTGGCTACTAAAAATAGCCATCTATAAAAGGCAAGTTATTCATCATCTAAAAATTATTTTTATCAGTATTAATCAGTATTAAAAAGTCATTTTCTTTTGCTCAAATCGATAAACCTTACAGAGCATATTTTATAGTAAGCATAAATACCACATATAGTATATATAATATTGAAGAAAAGGGTCCAAACATTTATTAAAAGGCTTAATAACTTAGCATCTTGAATAAAGTTAAATAGTTTAGGACCTAGGTCAATTATTAATTCAACTGGAAGCTTAAAAACAATAACTACTAAGGCAATAAGACATAATTCAAAAATAAAAATAATTATATTTAATAAACTAGTATGAGTTAAAAAAGTAAATATTTCCTTAACAAGTTCTTTTAAAGTTAGGGGCATTTTCTTTTCTTTTTCAATAACTACTTCCTTTTTTTGGGGTAATTCAATTTCATTCACTTTATTTCCTCTTTTCTATTCTTCTTTTATTTTAACATATTCTTATTATTTTTTTAAAATATTTTCAATAGCGTTTACAATAGCCAACTTACCATAATCATAGGTGATACCGCCTTGTAAATAAGCAATATAAGGACTTCTTAGGGGACCATCGCAACTTATTTCAATGGATGAGCCTTGAGTAAAGGAACCACTCGCCATAATTATTTCATCATCATAGCCTGGCGTACTAACAGGAATTGGTAAGACGTTACTATCAACAGCACTGGCGCCTTGAATTCCTTGAACAAATCTAATTAATAAATTCTCGTTATTAAAGATGATACGGGTAACGATATCACTACGAATTTCATCGTACTTAGGATGGACTTCAAAAGCAAGATTTTCTAATAAATAGCTAGCTAATATTCCTGTCTTTAGGCTGTTTTTAACGGCTTGCGGAGCCATATAAAGACCTTGGAGAAAAGAACGATTTAAACCTAAAGAAGGACCAATTTCTTTTCCCTCACCGGGAGCGGTTAAGCGTTGGGCACAAAGTTCAACTAAGTCATGACGGCCTACAATGTAAGCACCGGTACTAGCGATACCAGCTCCTAAATTTTTAATTAATGAGCCCACCATAATATCAGCACCTACTTCAAGCGGTTCTTTAATGCCAACAAATTCACAGTAACAGTTATCAACCATAATAATAGTTTCGGGACTTACACTCTTAATTAATTTGCAGACATTTTCTACTTTTTCAATACTAATAGTATCCCGATTAGCATAGCCAACGCTACGTTGAATTTCAATTACTTTAACTTTATTTTTACTTAGATATTCTTTGATTTGATCATAAGCAAAATCATTATTGATTAAGTCGATTTGGTCATAGGCTACTTTAAAAGCTTTAAGACTACTAGCATTACTACGAAGTCCTATTACCTCATCTAAGGTATCATAGGGTTTGCCATTAATAGATAAAATAGTATCGCCAGGACGTAAAAGACCAAAGAAGCAAACTGTTAAAGCATGAGTTCCACTTATTAATTGGGGACGGACTAAAGCGTCTTCGCCCCCTAAAACTTCAGCAAAAATACGTTCAATTTTATCACGACCAGCGTCATCGTAACCATAACCATTGGTACCACTAAAATCAAGAGCATTCACATTATTTTCTTTAAAAGCCTTTAAGACTTTCTTACTATTTGTAAAAGCAATCTCATCTAACTCACTAAAAAGTTTACTATTTTCAGCTTCAAACTTTGTTATTAATTCTAAAATTTTATCCATTATTAACACCACCATCTACTCTTATAATTGTATTATTTATATAACTTGCATCAGCACTAATAATAAACTTAATGACTTTACTAATTTCTTCCGGTTCTGCAAATCGTTTTAGAAGAATTTTCTTTTCTTCTTGGGCTTTAAATTTAGGTTCTAAAAATTTATTCATTTCGGTATTGACCCAACCAGGTGCAAGCGCATTGACGCGAATTGGTTTTAAGTATCTAGCAAAATTATGCATTAAAGAAATAACTCCAGCTTTACTAGCATCATAATCAATAGACTCAATATAAGGAGTATCTATACCATTGGTACTGCTAACAAAAAGAATGTTTCCATCTTTAGAAATTTTTTCACTTAATAATTTAGTTAAATAATACGTTCCGGTCAAATTAGTCTTTATAGTTTCCATAAATTCTTCATACGTTTTATCTTCGTATGAGTTGTCTTGGGCAATGGCTGCATTGTTAATTAAGATATCTAAAGAAGCGATTGCTGATGCTAAGTTTTCAATACTTTTTTTATTCTTTAAATCTAAATAATAACCTTTTATACCATATTTTTTCGCAATGGCTTGGGCTTTGGTTTCATTATGACAATAAGTAAAAGTTATATCATAATCACTAATTAATTCTTTTAAAGTAGCATACCCTATACCGCTGGTAGCGCCTGTTATTAATACTTTTTTCTTCATATTCTATTCTCCTTTTTTCAATTTTCATTTTTAAAAGCAAAAGTTGGTGCCTTAAAAACAATAATTTATTTTTTTATATATTTAAAGAAAAGTCCTGCTAACGAGAACTTAATCTTACTTTTTTAGTCGGATAAATCTTTGATATTCACCATGAAAGAAAGTTAAAAATTTATTAACTTCATCCAAAGAGGTAATGCTTGATAAACTAATTCTTATCGTTGTCATGGAGCGTCTTTTATTACCATAGATAGCCATCACCGAAGTGGATAATTCTCCAGATGAACAAGCGGTATTAGTACTGATATAAACTTCATGTTCTTCCATCGCATGTACAAAACTTTCCGGTTTAATATTCATCAAACTAATATTAACAACATGAGGAATTGAATATTTGGTATTATTAATGGCTATGTCCGGATAATGACTTAAATCATTAATAATCTTCTCTTGTAATTTTTTGACATATAATTCTTTCTTATCTAAGTCCATAGTGCAAAGACGAATGGCTTTGGAAAAAGCCACAATTAAAGGTAAAGGTGGAGTTCCAGCCCGATAAGGGAATTCCTTGCTACTGCCATGAATTAAAGGAACTAAATCAATTTTTTCATTTTTGTATAGTAAACCAATTCCTTTAGGTCCAAAGATTTTATGACCAGAAAAACTGGCTAAATCGACATCATTTAAATTAATAGAAACCTTACCAAGAGCTTGCGTTAAATCACTGTGAAAAAGCGTATTAGGATTTTCCTTTTTAATTATTTGTCTAATAGTCTTTAAAGGTTGTCTTACCCCTACTTCACTATTAACACCAACTATACTTACTAAAATAGTGTCTTTAGTAATTAGACTTTTTAAATCTTCTAAATCAATTAAGCCATCAGTATCGTTATTGACATAACTTATTTTAAAACCGAGACTTTCTAAATAATCAGCCAAGACATATTCAGATGGATGTTCTAATTTAGATAAAATAATATGATTTCCTAATCTTTTATATCTTAAAGCTACACCCAGTAAAGCAGTGTTATTGGACTCAGTAGCCCCACTAGTATAAATAATTTCTTGTTCTTTAATATTTAAAACTTCGGCAATTTGTTTGGTGGCACTTCTTAAGAGAGCTCTTGATTTTACTCCTAAACTATGAATAGAATTGGGATTACCTATATAATCCCTAGTAACTTTAATTAAGCTGTCCAACACGTCTGGATTGACAGGAGTTGTTGCACTGTAATCTAAATAAATCATAACTTCACCTTTTTCTTTTTAAGTATAGCAAAAAAAAGATACTTAGGCTATGCTTTTTTTGCTCTTTGTTAATAGTTTTTATTTTCTTCTTAAAGTTAAAATAGCTAATTTTTCTTGGTAATCATCATAGCTTTGAATATATTGGTCGAAAAGCTTGCTTTTCATAATCTTTTCTAAGGCCGATTTTTCTAATTGACTAACTCGTTGATGCGTAATATTCATTATCTCTGCAATCAAAGGACGAACTAGTGGATTATTATTGATAAAGCCAAATCTTAAAAGAACAACTTGGTATTCTTTAGGCGTTAAAATATCTTTTAAAATACCATCTCTTAAAAGCATTTCATTTGCTTTGATTTCTGTAGCAATAGCAATATCAGTAGAGTCATCAGGAATTAAATTACCAATGCTTTCTTCAATTTCATCAGTTTTAATTGGCATATCAGGACAAATCCGTAAATCCATTAAGTTTATAATATTGACTAATTTATTTAAATCGACATTAATACTTAGGGCGATTTCATCTAAACGAGGTTCACGCCCAAGTTCTTGCAATAGGACTTCTGCGGCTTTTTTATAACGACGGTAAAGACTGCGGTATTCATCAGAAACTCGGATACAGCCAGAATTACGTTCAAGATACCGTAAAATAATTTGCCTTATCCATGGTTTAACATAAGTACTAAAACTTATACCACGAGAAAAATCATAACTTTTAATGGCATAAATAATACCTATAACTCCTTGGTCTACTAAGTCATCAAAAGTATTAAAATTATTTTTATACCAGTTCGCCTCTTTATAAACCATTTTTAAATAACGACAAACAACATTTTCTAAGGCCTTGGCATCACCAATTTTAGCCTTAGATAAAGTTGCATATTCTTGATCTTTATTAGAAAAGGGCGGTAAAACCATATCACTATATATATTAGTATTTTCATTAGGAGTAAAATCTAGTTCCATTAAATCACAATAACCATAAAGTAGTTTAAGACTAAAATCATCACTCACTAATTCTTTAAGTTGACCAGTTTGAAAATAGTACTTATTAGCTTTTACAATATTGCCACAAATATCAATCAACTTAGGATTATCTTCTAAAAGTTTTTGAGCTAATATCTCACTAACATAAATATTTCCTCTTCTTAGGAGAGCTGATAAACTCATTAAGAACTCTAAATAATGTTCTTTGGTTAAACTTTCCCCTTCCCTATTAATATAATTATGAACGATTTTATAATTGTCTTTAGAAATATTTTCTTGAATATATTTTCTAATTATTTCTTCAATTAAAAGTCTTTTGTAGTAATCATTATCACCACTTAAGAATTCTTGACTTAACACCCCATCTATTAAAGATAAATAAGTATCTCTATTTTCAAAAGCAAAAGCATATTTCTGATATAATTTTTCAACAACATTTAGCATATTTAACCTCCAGTGGTATCTAGTATACTCTTTTTTTATGAATTACACTAGAAAAATTAAAGATTATAAGATATAATTGTAATTCATATCATTTAAAGAGGGCCCTATGGATATATTAAAAGAAATAAAATTAGAAGTCAAAAGAAAAATAAAGTTGGATAAGCAAAAAGAAATTTTAACAGATAAAATGATTTTAGATGTTATTAAGACTTGTCAAGTCTTTGATGATGAGACTAAGTGTTTTTTAATTAAGATGTATGCGGCGATATATTATGATAATTTGGAACTTTTAGAATACTTAGAAAAGAGTGGTCTTAGTTTAGGGATATTTCCTAGTAATCTTAGTATTTATCTTTTAGATAAGTCTATGTCAAGATACTTTACGAAGGAGTCTTATATGGAATTTATCAGGATATTTAAGCCTTTTTTTGCGAACTTCTTTTTATCTATTAGAAATATTGATGAGAAAAAAAGAGATTACTATCTTAAAAGGTTTATTTATTTAACGATAGTAAATAAAAGTAAACTAGAAGACATTCAGTTAAATCAATATATCAATATTAGTGGTATTTTCAGTAAGAATAGTTTGGACACATTCAGCGATGAGGCTTATAGACACGCTAGTGAAACCCAATTAGGACAAGTGATGAATTTCCTAGAAAAAGTACCATCTGAAGAGACAAAAAAACGTCTTAATGGACTAATTATTACGAGTGATTTTGCGACATATTTCCATGATTATGATTTTATGTTTTCTTTATTTAGTGATGAAGAACTTAAAAACATGACTCCAAAAGTAGAATATTATTTTAAGAAAGCAGCGCAATTGGCAATTGATTTGCAAAGAGTACTTAGAATATACCATAGTAATCCAAATATCATTTATAATACAGGTGTTTTGCGAAAGGATATTTTTGCTAATTTAAGCGATGAAGAAATTATTAGTTTGAGTCAAAAAATTAATTTTAGTAAAGATGAAAAGCAATTAAAAAGTTACTACTTAAAAAGAAGAGTTTTATCTCTTCTTCCGTGGACGCCTTAAGTTTTAGGAGTCAAGTTTTTGATTAAAAGATACTAATTAATGCCAAAATAGGATTATTGGTATCTTTTTTATTTGCTAAGTTTCAATCATTTTATTACTTTTGGAAGCTTTTAGCTACACTTTCTGGGCGCACTTCTTCCATACGATATTTTGCTTTAACATTTGGATATTTTTCGTGGTCTACTTCGCTTAAAAACATATCATAAGGACGGGCATAAACTAAATTATCACCATATAAAGCCCGATAAATAACTAATTTCTCTTTAGTTTCACTGTGAATAGCAGTTTCTAATACTAAGTAATAATCACCTTTAAAATGACGATATATGCCATTAATTTTTAATTCTCGCATACATTATTCCTCCACTTTAATTTTACAATTAAAGCTATCTTTTGACAAGAATTATTTTTCTGAGAAGTAATCAAGCATCATAGCTTTTTTAACTTCTTCTAAAGTTTCTTTAGCCTTTGCGCGAGCTTTTTTAGTTCCTTCTTTTAAAATTTGATAAACATATTCGGGATTTTCGGCTAAAGCTTCTCTTCTTTCCCGAATTGGTTTTAGTTCTTCTTGTAAAATATCATTCAAGAAGTTTTTAATTTTCACGTCACCAAGGCCGCCACGACGATAATGGTCTTTTAATTCATCTAAATTTTTATATTCCGGCAAATACTTAGTAAAGGAGTCTTCTTTACAGAAAACATCTAAGTAAGTAAAGACAACGTTACCTTCAACTTTTCCCGGGTCACTTACTTTTAGATGGTTAGGGTCGGTGTACATACCCATTATTTTCTTTTTTATCTCTTCTGGGCTATCTTTTAAGTAAATACAATTACCAATAGATTTACTCATTTTAGCATTGCCATCGGTTCCTACTAAGCGTCTTTCATTAACATTTCCTGGTAAAAGAGCTGATGGTTCAACTAGAGTATCACCGTAAATGGAATTAAATTTACGAACAATTTCTCTAGCTTGTTCAATCATTGGTAATTGATCTTCTCCAACTGGAATAACCGTTGCTTTAAAAGCTGTAATGTCGGCAGTTTGACTAACTGGATAGGTAAAGAAACCAGCAGGTATGCTATCTTCAAAGCCTCGCAATTTGATTTCTTCTTTGACAGTTGGATTACGATATAATCTAGAAACTGTTACTAAATTCATATAATAGAATGTCAATTCAGTAAGTTCAGGTACTTCAGATTGAATAAAATAACAAACTTTATTAGGGTCAATTCCGCAAGCCAAGTTATCCAAAGCTACCTCGAAAACGTTGTCTCTGACTTTTTTTGGATTATCAAAATTATCCGTAAGAGCTTGCGCATCGGCAGCAAATAAATACATTTCATCATAATCATGTTCCTGTTGAATTTTAACACGATTTTTTAAAGAACCAACGTAATGGCCAATATGTAAAGGGCCAGTTGGCCTTTCGCCTGTTAATATAATTTTTTTCATAAAATATCCTCCTATTATAGAACAAAAGTCCTACCCTAACAAATTAGAATAAAACTTAATCTCACTGCTACTAAATTGGACCAATAGATGCCAATTATTTTAACAGTTAAGTACTCTGTACTAGTTAACTTTTATTCAATAGTTTCTCCATAACCAATTCAATAAAATTTCTTGGCCGTTTTTTACCATTCCTTGCTCTTTTGGAAATTCAGCATTATCTACTTTTCTATTTTTGCAATTTCTCCTTTATTTTAGTAAATATCTTTTCGATAGTCAATAATTTTTTAGGATGCAATAAATAATTTCTAAAGTAGATTACTTTAGGAAATTGATACTTTATTTATTATTTTTAAGTTTATGATTAGTAATTAGTTTGTAAATTCCTAAAATTAAAATTGTTAAAAAGAAAGGATAGACAATTAGACGTACTCTTACTAGTCTGGACATAGGTGTTCCTATAACATACAAATTACCATCGATAATAAAAGCTAAAAAGACTAGAATAAGACACAAAAGATAAAGACCGATTAGTTTTAGAATTTTAATTAAATTTTTAGACATATAAACATTCCTATAATCAATTTTATAGAAATGGTGATTAATTTCTATTATTGATTAATCCCTCCTCAAGGTTAGTATAGCATAATAAGAAAAAAGTGGTACAAAAAAAATGGATTTGGGAAACTTTTTAGGATAAATAAAATTCTTTGATAAAAATAATATAATGACTGTTAAAAAAGTAATAATTAAAAAGCAACAAAAAAGCTCTCCTATCAAAAGAAATAGAAGAACTTGAAAATTTAAAACGTATAAAGAATTTATTCAGTCGTTTGAACAGCAGTGCCGCCAGTACAGTCGCCACTTTCACAAACTTCGCCGTAAGCAAAAATTTTTAGAGATAAACTTTTACCAATTTCTGATTCAGGGGTATCTTCATCAATCCAAACTTTTATATTGTGAGCAACGTATTTACCAGGTGCTAAAGAGATGTTTTGTTTTAAAATACTACGACCACTACTATCTTTATTAGTTATACTACTTAGTAAAAATGGCGTGCCATTATCTAAGGACACCTTAATATATTTATAATCTAATTTGTTTTTACTAGTATCAGCTGAGTTATTATAAAGTGCTATATAATAGGTAATTGGTAAAGTACCATTGTTAGTTACAGAGAAAGAATAGCCTTTAGTAAGAAGTCCCTCGTTATCAGCAATTGGCACATTATTAGCCGAAATAACGGTACTGCCATCGTATGGAGATAACTGCATAATTAAACTACCAGACTCAACGGTTTGTTGTTCTGATTGGTCTACTTTCATAAATAAAGCATAACTAGTCCCAATAATTCCTAGGACCATCACAAATACAGAGACAGCTATAATTGTACTTTGTTTTTTTATCATCGAAGTATAATTCATAATACCACATTCCCTCTTACACTATTATTACTACTTTATTATAACTTATATTTTTTAAAATTACTATTATAATTTTTAATTTTAAAAAATTTGTGGTTATTCTAGTTAAGAAAGCCAGAAAATTTAGGTTATTAAAAGTTAAAAAATAAAAAATAGTTTTTACTAAAAATGAAAGTTTATAAGAAAATTAGCCATTTTTAAGAAGATGATTATTTTCTACATACTTTTAGAAAGAAAAATGGTACAATAGATTTGTGATATTATGAAAATAAAAGAGTTTATAAATAAATATTTAGTTTGGATTGTGTTGCTGTTAGGCCTATGTTGTTTTTTCTACTTGATTAAGGCTGTCAATACGAGTTCAATTAAAGCTTTTGATGATTATGTTTATGGGCTTGTTAAGAGTTTTATAAATCCAAAAGTTACTCCAGTAGTCAAAATACTTACGGAGTTTGGCAATTATACAGTGATGGTGCCGATAATTGTTTTATTTTACTTACTTAATAAGGATAAAAGTTTCAACCGATATTTTACTATCAATTTGGTAGCCGTTTTTGCTAGTAATTTCTTAATTAAAAGTATTGTTAGAAGAGAACGTCCAATCGATATAAATTTAATTATCGAAAATGGTTTTAGTTTTCCCTCAGGGCATTCGATGGTGTCTTTTGCCTTTTATGGTTTTATTATTTATTATGTTTATTGTTCGCATCTAAATAGGACTTGGAAGGTCATAATCATCAGTTTATTAGCTTTATTAATTGGTCTAATTGGATTAAGTCGCATTTACCTTGGCGTCCATTATGCTTCTGACGTTTTTGGCGGTTTCATTTCAGCATTAATTTATCTAATCATTTTTATCAAGTATATTTATAAAAGAGAAAAAAAGATTGAAAAATAAGAAGAAGAATATAAGAAAGATTGTAGGACTAATTCTTACAATCTTTTAAATTAATTTTTTTATTTGATTTTTAATTTTGTTAATATCTTCTTCATCTAAGATAGTATTCAAAGTGTTTTTAATAGCGTATAAGCATAAATTTTCTTCGTAGTTTTTTAATTTTTCTTCAACTTTTTTAAGAGTATTATGAACCCCGGTTCTAGAAATATTAAGGTTTTCTCCTATCTCACTAAGAGATAAATCCTCATAATAATAATACTTGAATATTTCTCGTTCTCTACTTGTTAACAAGAATTCATAAATATCAAATAAATTAATTAATTTTACTCTATTCATTAGATATCCCCTTCTATCATACCATCATCAGAAATTTGCATATTTAAATAATTACTATTTTTACTTAAGCCGGGTAAAGTAATGACGTTGCCAAGATAAATAACTATAAAGCCGGCTCCGTTATTTAATTTAATATCCGTTACATGAATGGTATAACCTTTAGGGTAACCCAAGACTTCTTTATTATCAGAAATAGACATGGGTGTTTTACTTACACAAATTGGATATTTATCTAAATTTAACTCTTCTAGTAATTTAATTTTTTCTTCAACTTCTTTGGTATAAGAAACGTCTTTAGCATGATAAATTTTATGAGCTAAAGTAGCTATTTTATCTTTAATCGTTAAATTATCTGCATACAACTTAGTTGTTTTTTTATTTGTTAATTGACTTAGATATATTACTTTCTGGGCTAATTCTAAACCGCCCTGACTTCCTTTAGAATATGTATCATTAAGGGCAAATTCTAAGTTTTGATTTTGAACAAATTGCTTTACAATATTTATATCTTCTAAAGTATCATCGTAAAATTTATTTAAGGATACAACTATATTACTACTGAAAATCTTCATATTATCAATGTGTGCTTGAAGATTAGCCAAGCCTTTTTCTAAATTACCTTCGCCGTTATATTTTAGGGCTCTGATGGTGGCATTAAGAACAATAACGTCTGGATAGAAATTTCCTCGTGGACAGACAATATCTAAAAATTTTTCTGCTCCTAAGTCGGCCCCAAAGCCGGCCTCCACTACTGAGTAAGAAAAATTAGTAAGGCCAAACTTAATCGCACGAATACTAGCAGTGCCATGAGCAATATTAGCAAAAGGGCCACCATGAACTATGGCTAAATTATGTTCTAAAGTTTGGACGACATTGGGATTTATAACGTCTTTTAGCAATATACAAACAGCGTCAGTAGCTTGTAAATCAGAAACATAAACAGGTTTATTTTTTTCATCATAAGCAACGATAATTCTAGCAACCATCTTTTTTAAGTCTTTGAAATTTTGGGCAAGACATACACAAGCCATTAATTCACTGGCTACCGTTAATATAAAATGTTCTTCTCTTTGGTAAGTCGAATTGATGGTAATATTTCGTAAAGCCCGGTCATTTACTTCGACAGTTCTAGGTATAACAACTTTTTTAATTTTGAGATTATTGCCTTGGAAAATATGATTATCAACTATGGCACACAACAAGTTATTAGCAGTACAAATAGCACTCATGTCCCCAGTAAAATGAAGATTGATATCGCTTTCAGGAATAATTTTAGCAAGACCACCACCAGTCGCCCCGCCTTTCGTGCCAAAGACTGGTCCCAAGGCTGGTTCTCTTAAAACGGCAACAGCCTTCTCTTTTAAGTAATTTAAGGCGTCAACCAAGCCAATAGTAGTCGTAGTCTTTCCCTCACCGTAAATAGTTGGGCTTATACTTGTTACTAAAACTAATTTACCTTGTTCTTTAGATTTTTCTAAATTATTAAAAGAGATTTTAGCTATAAAATTACCATAATTAATTATATTTTCCTCATAAATACCAATATCATTTAAAATTTTATTAATTTTTTTCATTTTTATAGAATTTATATCTTTTATCAAATTACATCATATCCTTAAATAAGCCATAAATATAAGACTCAATATCAAATGGTTTTAAATCTTCCATTTTTTCGCCTAATCCAATAAATTTAACCGGAATATTAACTTCTTCTTTGATAGCTAAAACAATGCCCCCTTTGGCAGTACCATCTAGTTTAGTTAGGACAATACCGGTAATATTAGTAATTTCCTTGAACGCCTTAGCTTGCATGATACCATTTTGACCAGTAGTAGCATCGATTACTAAAAGCGTCTCATGAGGTGCTTCTGGAATAAATTTAGCAATGACTTTATTCATTTTTTCTAATTCTTTCATTAGATTTACTTTATTTTGTAAACGACCGGCAGTATCAATTAAAACAATATCAGCCTGCTCTTCTTGAGCCTTTACTAAACCGTCATAAATGACTCCGGCTGGGTCGGTATTTTCTTTACCATAAAAGCTAGAGTTTGTTCGGTCGGCCCAAATTTTTAGTTGCTCAACGGCTCCGGCTCTAAAAGTATCAGCAGCTATTAGCATAACTTTTTTACCTTCACTGTGATATTTGTAAGCTAATTTGCCTATCGTCGTTGTTTTTCCCACACCGTTAACGCCAACCATTAAAATAACCGTTGGTCCATTGGTAGCTAGATTTACTTTATCAGTAATATTTTCGCCATTAACATAGATAATAAATAATTCATCAACAATTACTTCATTTAAGTACTTTGCATCAGTTATATTTTCTTTTTTCACTCTTGTCTTTAATCTGTCTAAAAAGTTTTCAACCGTATTAACTCCAATATCGGCCATAATTAAAATTTGTTCTAATTCTTCAAAATAAGCCTCATCAATCTTTGTATATTTGATACCTAATATATTTAGTTTAGAAACAAAATCATTTCTAGTTTTCTCAAGTCCTTTACTATAACTATCAACTTCTTCTTTAGTTGTTACTTCTTTTTCTTTATTATTTACTATTTTTTTTAATTTATCAAAAATTCCCATATATTCACTTTCTTTCTAATAATTTATTATATCTTAAATTTTAGTTAAAAAAAAGGAATTATCCCTATTTTCTGGATAAATTCCTAATTTATTTAGATTATTTAACCTCACAAGTTTTATCTGGAATAAAGACTTTAATGTCAGTATAATTACCATTATTATATTTGTAAACATAAACATAACTAGTCTTATTACAAGAATTATCTTTATCATCAAAGATACCATTCATCTCTAGAGCATTAATTTGAATAGCGGCTACACACTGACTTCCTTTGCCAACGTTACTCTTGATTTCCGTTTTATTATTATTAATTGACATTCTATAATTAGTATTATTGTCAGCAGTCTGTTTATCATTAATTTCAAAGTTACAAGAACTTAAATTTATCTTTTTTAATGATACTTGTTCCTTAACATAACCAGTTGTAGCGTCTCTTAAATTATTTAAAACAATTTCGGTTGTATTTTTTTTGGAATGATTTAATAAATTGATAATGTTTGGCGTCGCAACAACGGCTAAGATGGCAAGAACTACAATAACTGCTAATAGCTCAACTAAAGTAAACCCTTTTCTATTCATAACTCACCTAAAATTTACTGCCTTTAAGAGAACTAAATTTTGAACCTTTGACCCCTTTAGCGCCGCTACTATAACCGGCTAAAATATTTGATTCAAAAGAATGAACTTTATTATTATTATCTTGGTAATTTTTAATACCAATTTTAATAATTTCTTCTAGTAATTCACGATATTTTTTGCCTTTTGGCTCCCATAAATAGAAAGATAAAGACCCCGGGATAGCGTTTATTTCGTTAATATAGACTTTGTTATCATTTTTATCAATTAAAAAGTCAATACGACAAACACCGGATAGCCCAACTGCTTTAAAAGCATTTTTGGCAATTTCTTCAACTTCTGATTGCATTTTTTTGCTAATATTTGCTGGTATTTTACGTCCTAAACTAGCCATACCCTTACTAGGAATATTTTTGGCATTACCAATATATTTATCTTCATAAGTAAGTAAATGATGGATAGTTGATACTTCTTCAATAGCCGAAGTCTCTTGATATTTATAATCACCAAGGACAGAAATATTAACTTCACTTAGATTTTCAACAGCATGTTCAACAAGAATTTTTTTATCATAACCAATAGCTTCTTCGATAGCATTTTTTAACTCGGTTTCATTTTTAGCAAAGTTAATACCTACTGAACTCCCCAAAGTAGCTGGTTTAACTATTAATGGATATTTTAGCTTAGCACATTCTTTTAAAATTTCGCTTTCATTAGCATTAAAATCAGTATCATAAAACCAAGTAAAGGCGGTCATCGGAATACCCTTACTTTGAAATACTAGTTTTTGTGTAACTTTATCTTGGGCAATACTAGATGAGGCTATGTCAGACTCACAATAAGGAATGCCAATTGTTTGAAGATAACCTTGTAAAGTACCATCTTCCATATTAGTACCATGCCCAATTGGTAAAACAAGTTCTAATTCTGTAACCATTCTTTTAAACAAACCTTTTGTTTGTAAATAAAACTTACCTTTCTTATTTATTAAAGAAACATTACTAGTATATCTTTTTAACAATGACATATCAGTATAAGTTTCCATGTCTTTTAAAATTTCTCCGGTATACCATTCTCTATCTTTAGTAATATAAATTGGTATTACATCATATTTTTCTTTATCAATGGCTTGCATCGCTTGAACTGCTGAAATAATACTTACTTCATGTTCTACAGACACACCTCCAAAGATAACTCCTAATTTTATATTCATATTTAACTTCCTTTCTTCAATTATTCATTATATGTATCGGGTAAATCATTTTCATATAAAGCATATATATCTTTTGCTTCTTTTAATTTACTCACCAAAATATAAGTTTGGCGAACATCATTAGTAATTATAATTCGGTCTTTATCATATTTTTTAGCCATTAAGCCTTCATAGATTGGCTTTGTTTGTTTCTCACCAACTAAAATAACGTAATCAGCAACGGCACTTATTTCTTCGCCAAACTCTTTATTATATTTTTCTTCTTCGCTACCAAGTTCAACCATTCCTGGGGTAACTACCACTTTATCACCCGGCATCATTGCAAGAACTTCCAAAGCTACTCTAGCGCCGACGGGATTTGAGTTATAGGCATCATCAATCTGGTACATATTGCCAATTTTCTTAAGTTCTAAACGATGTTCAATTGGTTTTATTTTACTAACAGCTGCCTGTAATTTAGGAATAGAAATACCAAATTCATAACCAACGGCAACAGCCGAAACAATATTAGAGATATTATGACGTCCTAGAAGACGTGTTTGGAATTCGTAGGCTTTATCTTCGGCCTTAAAGAAAATTTTAAAAGTCGAACCAGCAGCATCACATTTAGGGTCTAGGCAATAAAAGTCAGCTTTTTTATTGTTAACAGCATACCAAACTACTCTTACTTTATTTTGTAAATCGTAATTAACTTGTAGGGGGTCATCCATATTTAGAAAAGCGATACCATCACTTGGCAAGCTTTCAATAAGTTCAAACTTTGTCTTAATAATATTCTCTTGACTACCAAAAGTCTCCAAATGCGCTTTCCCAATCGTTGTTAATAACCCATATTTAGGATGAACTAAGTTACAAGCATTTTTTATACGACCGACACGATAAGCTCCCATTTCCGCAATGAAAACCTCGTCAAATTTAGTTAAACCATTATTAATAGTAGTCATCAAACCAACATCAGTATTAAAGTTTTTAGGAGTTGGATGTGATATATAATCCATAGATAAAATTTCATTTAGAATATTTTTACTACTGGTTTTACCATATGACCCCGTAATTCCTATGACTTTTAAATCTTTATAAGATGCCAATTTATTTTCCGCCATATACCAGAATTTCTTATAAATAGCTTTTTCAATTGGATCATTAATTAATTTAACTAAGTACACAACATAATAATTAAGAACTAACATCAAAGATGAGAATAGAATTAAAATTTTAGCATTACTTCTAAAAATAATATATAAAATAAGTGGTAGTAAATTCAAAACATAAAGGGTTATTATTTGCCTTTTAACTCTTGAAGTCTTTACTAACGGTTTTTTAGCTTTTTCGACCATAATTGAATACTTGATAACTTCGGTATCAAATAAGTAAATAGCAGCACTGATAAAAAGAAGTATTTTACTTAAAATATTACCAGTAAACAAGCTAAAAACAGATAAAACTAAGCCGATAAGGTCATAGTGTTTTAAAGCTTGATTTCTATTTTGATGAAGCCATTTCAAATAACGATTATTTTCGTTATAAAGATTTTGCTGTAGCATATGTAGAGATTTACGAGATTTAATTGTTACAGCATAGAAAATAATTAAAAAGATTACAATATTGATTATCATTATTTACCTCCGATAAAATTTATTAGAATATTAGTAACATAGTCAATTCGTTCTAAATAAGCATAGTGGGTAGCACCTGGTATTTCGATTAAAGCACCATCTTTTAAGAGTTTTTCTAGTTTCTTCGCTAGTTCTAAGGGAGCTGCAGTATCTAAAGTTCCCCAGATTAGTAAGGTTGGAGCCACTATTTTTCTTGCACAATCGCTTAAGTCTTGATTGATGGTATTTACTAAGACAGTTCGCATAACAGGACTAGCATTTTTATAATCAGTTGAGCCAATATGTTGTTTAGCTAATTCTACTAAGTCTTTCGTAAATGGTATCTTCTTAATAGTCTTTAAAACTTTTTCTTTAAAATTAGGCTTATATTCCCGAATACAAGGAGCACCAAAAAGAATTACTTTTCTAGTTTCATTACGGGAAGCATAAACAATGGATATCCTGCCTCCGAAAGAATGACCAATTAAAATGGGATTTTCAATATTTAAATTTTGTAAGAATCTTTCAATTAATTGAGTATAACCAAAAATATCGGTATCCATATCTGGTTCACTAGAAGCACCAAAGCCTGGTAAATCCAAAATGGTAATACGATAAAGATTTTTATTATTCTTATCATTAATCATTTTTAGTGCTAGAGGTCTCATCATTTCCATATTTTGACCCCAACCATGAAGCATAACAATATCTAAGGAGCCATTACCTAATTGGTCATAAAAAATATGTTTGTTATTCACAACTGTTTCCATAAAAATTCCACCTCAATTAATTATAGCACGTATTGTTCAATTTATTATGATTTTATGACTATTTTTAAAGAAAAAAATGTCTATTGACACTTTAAGATTAATCAATTATTATCCTATATAAATAATGAAAATAACTATTATGATAATAGAAGTCATTAGAATAGAGACAATAGCTTTACTTACTTAGAAGTATTCCTTAATAAATAACATTTGCTTAATAATAAAAATTTTATCAATGCCGTAAAGTAGCCAGCTCTAAAGCAACTATTTTCAAGGAACAAAGTTCTTGGAAAAATTAGAAAATTATACTAAAAACCTGATTTACAAAAGGGTTCATTTATGGTAATATTAACTAGCGAAAGGAAGTTAATTAAGATGAAAAAGACAAAAATTATTTGTAGTATTGGTCCTTCTACACAAATTTGGGAAAATTTCAAAGGAATTGTAGAAGCTGGTATGAATGTTGCACGTATCAATTTCTCACATGCAACAATAGAAGAAAGAGAATTAGACTTATCATTAATTAAACGTGCTAATGAAGAATTGGGCGCTAATATTGGTATTTTATTTGATACTAAGGGTCCAGATTTAAGAACTTGTACGTTTGATGGTGACTACATTGAACTTGTTAAAGGTAAAACAATTCGTATTGTTGAAGAAGATGTTTTAGGTAACGCAGAAAGAATTTCATTCAACTATAAGGGAATTCTTAAAGATTTAGAAGTAGGACAAGCTATTCTATTAGATGATGGTTTCTATAAATTAGTTATTGTATCTAAAGAAGACGATGGTGTTACTTGTGAAATCATTAATGGTGGTACGATTAAATCACGTCGTGGCGTTTGTATTCCAGGAGTTAAACTTAACGTTCCATTTATTTCTGATGGTGATAGAGAAGATATTAAATATGCTTGTGAACATGATGGCGACTACATTGCTGTATCATTTGTAAACACTGCTGAAGATGTTAAGGCTGTTAGAGACCTATGTAAGGAATTTGGTCGTGAAGATATGATCATTATTTCGAAAGTAGAAACTCAATATGCTATTGATAATCTTCAAGAAATCGTTAATGCATCTGACTACATTATGGTTGCGCGTGGAGATTTAGGCATTGAAACTGGTTTAGAAAACTTACCATTATATCAACAAAGAATGATTGATATGTGTCATAAGAATGGCAAAGGTGTTATTATGGCTACGCAAATGATGACATCTATGAAAGAAAACATTCGTCCAACAAACGCTGAAGTTACTGATGTATCTAATGCCGTACTTGCTGGTTGTGATGCCATTATGACTAGTGATGAAACTACAATGGGTAAATATCCAGTTGAAACTATAGAGTATATGGCTAAAATTGCTGTTAACGCTGAAAAGATTACTAAATATAATCTTGCTGATTACAAATTAAGAGGTACTGATATTCACAATACTATTTGTAAATGTGCTGTTGATGCTACTTTAGAATTACCTATTAAAGCTATCGTTGTCTCAACTAAAGAAGGTAAAACAGCTTTAGATGTATCTTGCTTAAGACCAAATGCTTACATTATTGCAACTGTTGAAAATGAAAAAATGGCTCGTATGTTAGCACTTAAATGGGGTGTTTATACTAAAGTAGTTGGTACTTCTAAGAATACTGATGATTTAGTAAATGATAGTGTTAAAGCTGCTAAGGAAATGTTAAACTTAAAATACAAGGATTTAGTTTGTGTTGTTGGTTCTGTTCCTGAAGAAGCTCATACTAACTTCTTAAAAATTGAAGAAATCTAATTAATTTAGATTGTTAAAAAGTCCAAATTGTCTTGGACTTTTTTATTTTAGAAAGATTTGAACGATTTAGTGAGTGTAAATCCTGAATGATACTGCTACTTGAAATCAATTAATTTTTATATTAGGATGCAGCAAGAAATATTACATAAAATTAAAAAGAGGAACATTTATAGTTGCAAGTGAATGTCATCCCCTTATATTAGAGTTGAGACACCCTACTAATGTAGAGTGTCTATTTTTTTTAACTTCTTTTTTGAAAGTTGGGATGATGACCAGCGCTAGCACGTTAAATGTTTAAGAAAACTAACTCACTATCCATGATAGAATATAAATAGCATTCTACAGGAAGATTAGTCATTTCGGCAATATATTTTTTATAACCACTTAATTGAGTTAGATAAGCTTCATCAGCGGTATGTTTTAATTTATAATCAATAATAACAGCCTTATCTTTTTTGATTAAAAGTAAATCAATGATACCATGTTTCTCGGTCATATTGTCTTCATAAATAAATTCGTATTCTTTAAATATTTCTCTACTATCGTTTAGAATTCCATTATTAATAAAATTCTTGAGACAATTAATTTCAAAGGCATTGAAATCCGTATAATCAGGATTGTTAAAGTCAGTTATTTCAAAAAGATAATGCATTTTTAAACCGAGTTCAATACTTTTTTCTTCTTCTTTGGTTCTAATACTACTAGTTGTCTTGGAGAAATGACTATTAGTAATAAGTTTACTATTAGGATGATATTCTTCAATGGTAATTATATTACCTTTTTTTTCTTTTAAAATGCTTAAATCTTTTTTGACAGAAAGATTATAATCTTTAGTTAAACCCAATTTTTCTAAGTCAATATCTTTTAAATATGGTTTTAAATAATCATATATAGAGTTTAATATATCACTAAAGCGACGATATCTACTTCTAGTTTCGTTATCAATGACACCATTAACTTTATAGGCTAATTCGTCTTTAGAAAACTCCCCTACTAATATCATTTTTTCACGAGCACGAGTTAAAGCTACATAGAAAAGACGCAATCTTTCACTTATTTCTTCTAAAAGATATTTATTTTTTAACATAGTCTTGATAATCGTACTATGGATACTCTTTTTAACATATGGTGTAATAAATCCTAAAGAATTATCATAGTAAAATTTATTTTTTAAGTCATCAATATTAAACTTTTTCGATAGACCAGTAAAATAACAAACAGGATATTCTAAACCTTTAGAAGCATGAATAGTCATAATCTTAACAGAGTTAGAAGCTTCTTTATTTAAAGACAGCTTAATATCCAGGCCTTTTTCATAAACTTGATTTAAGTAATCTAAGAATTCATATGGGGTATAACCAAAAGATGTGGCATTTTCAGCAATTTTACCAATGGCGTCAATCGTTACTAAGTGTTCCTTAATATCTCCAGCCGTAATAAAAGCTTCTTCAAAATTGAATTTTTCAATGATAAGTTGATACAACTTGTCGTTTGGTAAAATATCTAAATTCTTTGATAATTCATAAAGAAGACTGTAAATTTTGGTCTCGGCATAGCTACGATTACTGATAACTTTTAAAATTTCTTTATCACTCATATTAAATAAGTAACTACGGGCAACAGCCATAAAAGAATAAGAAAACATAGTGCCAAAGTCTTTTCTTCTAATTAAAATTAACAAATTATAAATATTCTTAATTATAGATATATCAACAGAGTCGCTAATGGTTTTATCACGATATATAGTAATAGGAATATTTAGGTATTCAAAGATTTTTTTATATAAATTAAAACTACTAGAGCGGTCCATCAGAATAACAAAATCCCCATAGTTAACTGGCCTTTTTTGCATAGTTTCTTTGTCCATCATCTCATAGCCATTACTTACTTTTGTAGCAATATCTCTAGCAACTGTAAAGATTTCTATTTCTTCTTTCGTAAATTTCGAATCTTTATCATAAGTATAATTCAAGATTTCCATATTATAGTTTTCTTTAGCTACTTCATTATAAGGAGTAAGGCCAAAAATCATTTGATGAGAGCTTATGTAATCAGCACCACCTATATAATTATCCATAAAAAGATTAAACATCATATTAATATTATTTAAAACTTCACTACGACTACGAAAATTTTTGTTTAAATCAATCTTCATGCCTCCTTGGTTATTTTGATAAGCTTCATATTTACTTTTAAAAAGATTAGGGTTGGCATTACGGAAACGATAAATCGATTGTTTGATATCACCAACCATATAGACATTATTATTTTCAATAAGGGAAATAAAGATATCTTGAATATCGTTAGTATCCTGGTATTCATCAATTAGAATTTCTTTATATTTAGTTTTCATTTCCTTAGCAACGTCAGGATTGTCTTTTAGAATATTAATTGCCATCTTCGCAATATCAATAAAATCATAAGCATTATTATCTTTTTTGAAATTATCTAGTCTAATACTTAATTCTTGAATAATTTTAATAATAATAGCAACATAATCTTTAGTTAAATAAAGACTTTCTTTAATTTCTTCTAAAGAATTATATTTAGTTAGTTCCAAAATTTCGATAACTAAGTCTTTTACTTGGTCTTTAATAGCCTTAGTGATGTCATCGGCTCCTCTTAACACAGGAAGTTTAAGAATACTTAGGCGTTTGATTTCTAAATAATCTTTAGCATTTATTAGAGGTCTTATAACTTCTTCCATCTTATTTTGGAAAGTATCATCAGTATAATGATATAAGTTATCAACTGTATTATTTAGGACTTCTAGCCGAGACTTTAGCAAATCAACATACGAATTAATCAACTTATTTAAGTTTTCTTCGGTATAATAATTATCAACATAAGTAGTTAGAATAGTATCTTTATCATAGCGGTTGTCTAGTTTAGCATAAAGGCTTAGAATAGCTTCAAAAATTTCTTTGTCATCTTTAACAGTAAAGTCTTTGATTAATTTGAGAAATAAAGGGCTTCTTTGGTGATATAGCTCTTCAAAAATAGTTGTTAAGATTTCTTCTTTTTTTAATGCCATAATACTAGCGTCAACAATATTAATATTCTTAGAAATATTCATTAGATAGCTGTATTTTTTCACTAAGGATAAAGCAAAGGAGTCAAAAGTTGTAATATAAGCTAAGTCGACTTTATCTAATTCGTCTTTTAGTTCAGGAACTTTACGGATTTTACTACGAATACGATCTTTCATTTCAGCAGCCGCAGCATTAGTAAAAGTTAAGACTAATAAGTTATCAACACTTATACCCGATTTAACTTGTTCCAAAACTCTTTCGGATAAAACAGCGGTCTTACCGGAACCAGCGCCAGCTGATACAATTATATTGGTGCCCTTTTGATAAATGGCGTCTTGTTGTTCTTTAGTCCATTTTGGCATTATCATCATCTCCTAAAATTTCTTTTCTAGTCTTATATTCTAAATCAACGATATTTTCTTCCCGGCGGTAACAAATTTCTTTATATTTACAGAAATCACACCCTATTAGTTCGCCTTTAAGACGTTTGGGGTTAATTGGAAAATTACCTTCTTCGATGGCACCTACTACTTCATTAATTCTCTTTTCTACAATGTTATCAATTTTATCAATATCACTATCATTAAACAACTTAGTATAATGAGCAAAGCCTTTACTTGTGGTAGCCATTCCTTTAATAACGTCACTTTTGGTATAAGTTGAATCAAATTTAAGAATCTCTTCTTCACTATTAAGGGAATAACCATCTAGTCGCAAGGCTTTCTTTTCTTCTTCTTCCTCCGAGTCGGAGTCCACAGTCTTACTATTTAAAATCTTTTGAAGATAAAAACCAGTTATCTTGATATCTTTATGAAGGCCTCGTTTAGTTAAATAGATATAGACAGGCAATTGTAAATGTAACCCATAATTTATATTATCTAAAGTTGTCGGAACATAACCCGTCTTATAGTCAATAATTGCTACTAAGCACTTGCCATCTTGGTCTTCTAAATACTTAATTTTATCAACAAAACCTAAGAAGTTAATAGAAATTTTACCATCTTTATGTAGATTAAGACGAGTTTCTGTCAATGTTTTATCATAAAGAGACTTACTTTCTTGCTCTTTTATTGTCTTGATAATAAATTCTAAGGTTGTATACAAGTTATCAACATAAAATCTTTCTTTATAGGTTAATTCCCGCTTGGCTAGATACTTAGTATATTCAGTTTGTAAATCAAAACTGTCATTATACATCTTACTAAGACAATAATGAAATAAAGAACCTAAAAAGGCCGCAAAAGTATCAACGAAAGGGTCTAGTTTTAGAATATTAGCAATATAAAAGCGAAAAGCACATAAATAGTAGTTATTCATGGCTGAGTAAGATAGATTGCTACGACCATTAAGATATTTATAAAGATCATCAAAATCAACTTTAATATAACGATTATCATAAGTATTATAGTTAATATCAGGAATAGTACTTAAGAGGTCAGTTAATGCTTCTTGATATTCATTATATTTTAAATAACGGTCAAGCAATATTCCTAAAGTAAGGCGATTATAGCTATGAGAATAAATATAAGGCTGAAGTTTTTCTGTTTTAATCTCTAAAGTCATATCACTTATTAAAGGACTAGGATAATAAGTACTATAATTATCTTTTTCTTTAAAACTAATAGAGACATTTGGATTACTAGATAGTCTTTTCGTTATACGTTTTTTTTCTGAACGTAATAAATCAAGAGAAGTTGCAAGCCCCAAAGACTTACGGGTATCATCTTTAAGGAGTTTGTCATCATGATAAATAGAAGGCACAATTCCTTGATTAAAGTTAAGAACAAAATAATACTTAGTTGGATCTAACATATCTTCAATATTAATAAGATTTATAGCTTCGTCATACTTTGGAAAATTAAGGCTTAAAGACTTTAATTCGTTTTCTAAAAGCTCAAAAAAGGCGTCATCAAATTCGTAATTAAAAGTATAGCTGTTAAAAAGATTAAGCAGTTTTTCCTTTATATCATTATTAGTAACATTCTCTAAGCTGATTGTTAAGTCTTTGGTGGCTTTGAGTACTTTTAAAAATTCTTGAACCATTTTTGTATTGCCGATAGGTAGGGTGGTATCTAAATTTAGGGGAATATTAAACATTTTAAAGATACGATAAAGTTCCGAATGATAAGTATTATCAACATTAACAAGATAAATATCATTTAATTTAATATCTGTTTTTAGGAGATTTCTAATTTTAATGGCTGTTCCTAAAACTTCGTCACTACTAGTAGGATACTGGATAACTTGATGATGGTAAATATTTTCACTAGTATAATCTAGATAGTTCAAATTATAAAAAGATAAAGAATTTTCTAAGGAAGGATCTAAGTCAAGGCCGATTACTACTACGCGTTTTAGATTTCTCTTAAAATAATGATTATAATTAATTAGATGATTACTATCTAAGATATCCCTTAAGTTTCTTAATTCTTCGGTATCATAGAAAATATTATCTAAATAGACTTTAGCAACATCATAAGTATAATGATAGTGTTTAATTAGGAAATAAAGTGCTTCTTTGGTTGGTTCACCGTAATAGTTAGCTAGAAATTCTTTTAAGGTGTAAAATTTCAAATTAAGTAGTTTTTTAGCTTTAGTTAATTCTTTAAGAATATTATTTTTGATATTATTGGTTGTAATAATAACATCGTTATTTTGTAGTTTATCTAACATGGTTACTCCTTTACTAACTAATATTTTATCAAAAATAGATAGAGTTGGGGTGATTATTTATGATTTGTAAATTTTTTTAGATATCTTGGATAATAAGGTTGCGATAATTTAGAAATAGGATTTGGGGTGGAGACTTAGCGGTGGTAAAAATAAAAATTTTAATTGGTAAATGAGTAATTTGAAAATCTTTGTTATTTATAAAATTAAAAATAGTTTGGAAATTTAGGAGAAAAAAATGGTAATACTTATGGAACTGAGATGGGATTGATGGTTAAAGATGATGGAATCAATTAAAAAAGACAACATAAAATATCATAGGAGAATAAGATAAGTCTTAAACTTTTTATAAAAACAGAATTAAGAAATACAGTCAACGCAACTGGCAATATCAATGAAATTCCGATATTAATCAGTTTCGTTACAAGTGTCGTTACGATGCTAAGTAATCTTACGATTACAAAAAAAGCGGATAAAACAATCTGAGCAGACGGACTTCTTACTTACACGATTGCAATTCCACTTTGCGTGTGATAAACCATTCATGTCCTTCATTGGACATCCATCCTTTGTTATTTTTAATGTATTTTGTCAGATTGCATTATCTATTATAACAAAGGAGTTTTAATTTTAAAGACTCATCGTTAAAGCTGAACCGAACCCTCGGACTATCCGATGGGTTTAATTAGACAAAAAAAATGGAGCCTTTCGGCTCCTTCAGGGGGTTTTGGTCGGTTGTGTAAGTCACTTTATGTCGTAAAATACACAACCATTGTTTTTTCAGCATGACTTTATCATGCTACATACATCATAAAATTTTTTAGACCAATTGTCAAGTACACAATTAGAAAATAATTTTAGATTTTTTATTCCTTGACATTTACTTTACTAATTACCCCGTAATTTTTTAATTATATCTAAATACAGCTTATTATCATCAAAGTTGTCAACATACTCCAAAGCATCCTTGTATGCCTGTAACCAAATTTTGCCATCCGTCTTAATGTTAGCAATTCTAAATGTCATATCGCCACTTTGTTTTTCACCAAATATATCCCCACTGCCTCGCATTTCAAAATCTTTTTCACTGATATAAAAACCATCATTACTGCCTTCTAAAACTCTTAGTCTTTCTTCTTCCACCGTACTTATTAAAAAGCAATAACTTTGAATATCACTACGACCAACACGGCCCCTTAACTGGTGTAAAGTAGCCAAGCCAAAAAGATTAGCGTTATATATCATCATCACGGTCGCATTACTTACATCAACCCCAACTTCGATAACCGTAGTTGAAATAAGAATTTTAATAACTCCTTCTTTGAAGTCTTTCATCACCTGATTTTTAGCCTCTTTATTCATCTTGCCATACAAAATCCCTATGCAAAACTTTCCTTGAAAGGCTATGTTAAACTTTTCTTTCAATTTTTTAATGTCTTCTAAAGTCGCATTATGATTACCACTTTCCTCTTCCGATACCAAAGGAGCTACTACATATACTTGATGACCATTTTTTAAATTATCATAACAATTTTTCAAAGCCACCATAATATCCTTATCCAAAAGCATTTTTGTAATAACAGGCTTTCTTCCCTTTGGCTTACTTTTAATAATCGAAATATCCATGTCACCATAAAGACCTAAAGCATAAGTTCTCGGTATCGGGGTCGCACTCATATAAATAACATCAACACTTGTCCCTTTATTTTCAATAATATTTCTCTGATTAACTCCAAAGCGATGCTGTTCATCCGTAACAACTAGACCTAAGTTCTTAAAGATAACTTGTTCTTCCAACATAGCGTGAGTTCCTACAAGACAATCTATTTTTCCATAAACTAAATCAGTTAGAGTCTTTTTCTTTTCTTTACTACTCATACTACCAACTAGAAGACCAAAATTAACAAACGGCGCCAGCTCTTTTAAAGACGCATAATGTTGTCTTGCTAGAACCTCCGTTGGCACCAACATAGCACTTTGATATCCAGCTTCTTTATTCATTACAATAGCGCTTAACGCCATCACTGTTTTACCACTACCAACGTCTCCTAATATTAATCTATTCATACGAACACTACTAATTGTATCACTGTATATAGCTTTTACCGTCTTTAGCTGGTCTTCTGTTAGAAAAAAAGGCAAATTCTTCAAAAATTCTTCGACTTTATCATAAGATACCATTTTTTTAATACCAACATTCTTACTTCGTAAAGTTTTTAAATAATTAATTTTAAAAGCAAAAACAAAAAACTCTTCATAAATCAGCTTCAATCGCGCCTGCTTTAAACTTTTAATATCCTTCGGGTCATGAACAATCATTGTAGCAGTTTTCTTATCTAAAAAATTATATCTTTCATTTAAGTAGGCTGGTATATAATCTTCTAAATCGAACTGACTTGCCAAAGTGTTTTTCATAATATTTCGAATTTGTTTATTATTAAGACCATTAACTAAATGATAAACTGGAATAATTTCATTAGACTTTATAACTTCTAAGCTAATATCACTAGCCGTAAAACTATTGCGAAAACCATCATATTTTCCTGTAATACTTAAATACATTCCCGGAATAATTTTACTTTTTAAAAATCCCCGATTAAAAATAGAAACATTAATCATCTTACTATTATATAAACATCTAAAAGCTAAACGATTTAAATGCCCACCTAAATAACTAACAACAGGACTACTAGCAACCTGCACATTAATCGTTCCTTTGCTATTAATGCAGTCATCTAAACGGCCAATTTTTACCACTTCATATCGATATGGGTAGTATTCTAAAAGTTCTTTAACCGTCCCTACTTGAAGTTTTTTTAATAATAGTAAACTTTTCTCTCCTAATCCTTTTACTTCATTAAAATTCATCGCCATCACATCCAAATTATAACAAAAAATGATTGACAAAACTACCTTTTTTTATTAGTATATTAGATACCAATTTGCGTTACTGCAAGTTGGTGCTAGTATCACACTAGCCAACCCCTTTTTATTCTTTTTGAGACAGTTTTATTACTGTCTCCTTTATTCAAATTATATATTAACTTATAACATATTAAGTTAATTTTTATTATATAGAAAAAATACTATTGTAGAAGAAGTAATCCCCTAAAAAACCATCTTATAAAAGAATAATCTTACAAAAAAAAACAGCATTAAAAGATACCAAGCTTGCAAAAAAACAATTTTACAGAAAAGGAATTTATTATGAATATTAAAGAAATCGTTGGTTTAAATACTAAATATTATCGTTACAAGAAAAGCCTAACTCAAGAAGAATTTGCCGCTTTAACTAACTTCAAAATGGCTTATATTAGCATCATCGAAAATGGTATTACTAATCTAACTTTAAATAATATTGCCATTATTGCTAAATGTTTAAATATTAAACCAGAATTACTTTTTAATGAAGCTACTGCCGAAGAGGCTAAAATCCTTCCCAAAAGAGTATTCATGTATCAAAAAGACCAAGAGTCTTAAAAACTCTAGAAACTTATTTCGTTCCTAGAGTTTTTTAATTTCTGAATTCTTTCTTCATAATTATCACTCATACAAATAAAAGAGCCACAAACTACAGCATCAGCAAGAAAGACTTTATCAATTGTTTGAATATTAATGCCCCCATCAACTTCAATTCGGCCTGGATACCAACTTTTTAAAATCTCTAATCTCCTTGGTGTCTCTTCTAAAAAGCTTTGACCGCCCTCCCCAGGCATCACACTCATCAAAAGAATAGTATCAACATATTTCAGATAAGGTTTTAAAATCTCTAAAGATGTTCCCGGATTAATTGCTAGCCCCGGTCTTATCCCTGTTTCTATTATTTCCATGATGACTTCCAAGGGATTTTCGACAGCTTCCACATGAAAAATATAATGTTTAATATTATATTTTTTTATTTTTTCTAAATACTTTAAAGGTTCCTTAACCATCGCATGAATTTCTAAAGGCTTTTGAAATAACTCTAAATGCATTTTCTCTATTTCTAAAGATTTATTCTTAACAAAGGTATTATCCATATAATCAACATGAATACCATCGGCACTGCTTGCATTTAAAGACTTAATCGTTTCTTCCATGCTCTTATTTTTCTTTAAAAAAGATACGTTTATTTCCATTTTTCTTTCTCCAAAAAGTTCACATAGTTATCATAGCGGCTGGATAAAATTGCCTTTCCAACAGCTTCTTTTACTCCACAATCTACCTCTTTATAATGAAGACAATCCCTAAACCGGCAACTATATTTATTAAATTCTTTAAAACCGTCTTTGAGACGATTTCTATCTGAAAAATTTAAATCTAAAGCGCTAAAACCCGGTGTATCTATTAAATAAAAATCATCAACAGGATAGATTTCTACATGTCTCGTTGTATGCTTGCCACGACCTAAGGCTTCTGATATCTCCTGGGTAAGAATACTATAATTACCTAGCTTATTAATAAGACTAGACTTTCCAGCGCCACTTTGACCAAGCAATCCAACTTCTTTGCCTTTTAAATACCTTTTTATTCCTAAAATATCAGTATTAAACAATACTTTTATTCCAATTGACTCATAATACTTAAATACTTCATCAAATTTGGCTTTTTCTAAATCATCTAACAAATCATATTTTGTAACAACTATCATACTGGGTATATCATTAAGAGCAAGAAAAGCCAGTTGTTTATCTAACAAATTTAATGATAAATCTGGCTTTTTAGTACTAGTAACACAAATAACTAAGTCAATATTACTAATACTAGGTCTCGGCAAATAGTTTCTTCGAGGTAAAATTTCCGTAATATATTTCTTTTCAACATCGATAATAACCTCATCTCCAACGACAGGAGTTATCTCATCTTTACGAAACCTCCCACGAGCTCTAGCTTCAATAATCAATTCGTCAGCGACTACCGTATATAAGTTACTAATAATGCGAATAATTTTACCCTTACTCACAAACTTCCTCATTTGGATTACACTCAGCGATGTCTTCTTTAACGTAAATAGTTATGGTTAAACTAACACCACTAGTAACTTGAGTACCTACAGGACGAGATTGTTTAATGATATCACCACTCTTATAATTACCTGGTGCTTCACTGACTTCATTAAACTTACAAGTAATATTATTTTGCGTACAGAATTCTTCAATTTGTTCTTTCGTATAATCCCCACTCGTAAAGTCTGGATATTTAGCCGTAATATTAGGAATATAAAGCGTTACCGTATCCCCTTTCGATACTTTCTCACCAGCTTTTACTGATTGCTCTAAGATAATTGAAGCATCAGTCACATTATCAACATCTTTTTTCTCTAAGATAACATAAATGCCATAAGCCTCTAAAGTACCTTTAACTGTTAAATAATTTTTCCCTGTAAAATCTTCCATCACATAACCTGCATTGCCAGTTGATATATATAAGGTCACTTCACTACCTTTTGTCTTTTTAACCCCGGCTACTGGATTGGTCTTGGCTACTTTACCAGCGGGAACTTCATCCGAAGAAGTTTCTTTTTGTTCATCAGCAATCTTAAATCCTTCTTCTTGTAACTTATTTACAGCTTCCGTAATTTCTAAGCCAATAACATCAGGAACTTTAATTTCTTTTTGATTAGTAATCATTGGTAGAAAAACAATTATACAAGTCATAACTACCATGATACTTGTGAATATAGCCGCTAAGCTAATTAAAATTTTATTATCATTTGTCTTCGTTTCCAACTCTTCTGTTTTTATCTCCTTTACCATTTTTTCATTATCTTTCGAACTTTTAGTATCTTTCTTCGGTTTTCTTTCTTCATCAAACTCTGGATATGGTAAGACTATCTTTGGTTCATTAACACGTGAATCATCTAAACAAGTTCTTAAATCCTCATTCATTGCTCTAGCATCAGCATATCTATTCTTGGGATTTTTAGCCGTTGCTTTAATAATGATATTCTCTACACTTTGAGGAATTTCTGGAAACTTTTCTCTAACACTGGGAATTTTCTCTTTCAAATGCTTAAGTGCTATCTCAACTGCATTGTCACCCTTATAAGGAAGCTCACCAGTTAACAACTCATACATTAAAATTCCCATTGAGTAAATATCACTTTGTAAAGTAGAACCTTTGCCATTAGCTTGTTCCGGTGGCAAATAATGAACACTCCCCATAACCGAATTAGTCTGCGTTAATTGCGTACTATTCATCGCCATAGCAATACCAAAGTCCGTTATTTTAACAAGACCGCTATCTAAAATCATTATATTTTGAGGTTTAATATCACGGTGAATTATATAAGCATCATGAGCCACTGATAAGCCATCTGTTATCTGAAGCATTATATCAATTACTTCACTTAAAGTTAAGCGACCTCTTTTTTTCAAAAGCTGTTTCAACTGGCAACCTTCGATATACTCCATAACAATGTAATACTGACCATTATCTTCGCCAACATCATAAACTTCAACGATATTAGGATGGCTCAAACTAGAAGCCGACAAAGCTTCTCTTTGAAAACGACGAACAAATTTCTCATCTGTAGCCAAATCACCACGTAAGACTTTAACCGCTACATTACGGTCTAAAATCGTATCATATGCCAGATAAACATTAGCCATGCCCCCTTCACCAATAGATTTTATTATCTGATAACGGTCGTTAATCTTCTGACCTTTCATTATCATTTCTATTCACCACTTTCTTTTACTAAATACGCAACAGATATATTATCCGTTCCACCCCTGGCATTACATTTTCTAATTAATTTTACTACCTTTTCTTCGACCGTTAATTCGCTTTCATTTAGAACTTTTTCTATTACTTCATTACTTAACATATTAGTTAGCCCGTCACTTGATAAGAGAATAGCATCAAAAGACATATCAACTTCATAAATATCTGGAATAACATCCTCTTCGCCCCCTAAAGCTTTCATTAAAACATTCTTTTTAGGATGATATTTAGCTTCCTCCTCTGTTAAATCACCAGCTTGAACCAGCAACTGCACTAAAGTATGATCTTTAGTAACCTTTAAAAGATGACCATTCTTCATCGCAAACCCACTAGAGTCTCCAACATTGGCATACAATAAATAATCTTTAGTGAGCAATGCGACCACTACGGTAGTGCCCATACCCTTACTTTCGGGATTGTTATTAGCATACTCAACAATATGATGATTAACTTCACTAATATTATCCTTTAACCAATTCGTTGCATCATACTTAGTCCCAACTGTTCCAATGTCATTAAATCTTTTACCTAAGTGAGTTACAACCATCGAACTAGCAACTTCCCCAGCTCGATGCCCGCCCATACCATCAGCAACAATCAAAAGATATTCTCCTGAAGCGTTTTCTAAAATCGTAACTGAGTCTTCATTATGACTTCTGACTTTCCCAGCGTCAGTTAAATAAAATGTTTTCACTTTCTTCCTCCTTACTTCTTAGTTGTCCACAAGCCGCATCGATATTACTACCAAATCTTCTTCTTACGGTAACATTTATTCTATTCTTTACTAGTATATCATAAAATTCATCAATTTTCTCTTTATTACTTTTACTAAATTCCAAATGATTGGTTTCATTATAAGGTATCATATTAACATAGACATTTAATCCTCTTAAAAGTTTAGCTAATTCGAAAGCACACTCCTTAGTATCATTAATCCCATCTAACATAACATACTCAATGGTAACTCGACGATTAGTTTTATCAATATAATCCTTAATTGCACGCATGACTTCACTAACATTGTATGCCTTATTAATTGGCATTATTTTGTTTCTAATTTCATCATTTGGAGCATGAAGACTTAAAGCCAAATTAACTTGTAAATCCTCATTACTAAACTCATAAATCTTAGGCACCAAACCACAAGTTGAAACTGTTATATGACGAGCCCCAATACCAATACCTTTCGCATCATTAATTATCCTAATGAAATCCATTAAGTTATCATAATTATCAAATGGTTCCCCAATTCCCATCACCACGACACTAGATATTCTCTTACCAATGTCTTTCTCAATTAGCAAAATTTGTTCAACCATCTCATAAGCTTCTAAATTTCTTACTTTTTTACGACGTCCAGACTCACAAAACTTACATCCCATGTTACAACCAACTTCTGAAGAAACACAAACACTAAGACCATAATCGTGTTCCATTAAAACAGCTTCAATATAATTATTATCATAAAGATGAAATAAGTACTTATGAGCATCAACATCATGTTGAACCTTACTAACTTCAATCATTTCCATAGTAAAATCATTACTTAACTCTTCTTGAAGAGCCTTTTTAATATTACTCATAAGTGAAAAATTACTAACTCTTTTTTGATATAACCATTCATAGACCTGTAAAGCCTTAAACTTCTTTTCATTCTTAGTTAAAAAATAAGTTTCCAAGTCACTTCTTTTTAAACCATAAATATTCTTTTTCATTTTCATTCACTTCGTTTCTTTACAAAAATATTATACCTTAAAACTTCTCTCTACTCAACGAAAAACATTTTTATTCTCTCTCTTTAAAGCCGAGGCCAATTTCCTTTGCAATTTTTTAAAATTAACCAATCTTTTCTACTGTTTTTCTTCTTCTTTTTATTTAGACACTTTTTAGCTTAACTATTCTTTTTTCTAAACCTATACTATTTACCAAGATAGGCCTCATCACAGAAATTTTTCCTTATCTTATATAGGTTTTTGTCATCTTAACTTCCCTATCTACTATTTATCTTTTATCTCTTATTTAAATTCACCAAAAACTCACGATATTTTTTCCAAGTCACTAAAATATTTATAGACCGCAAAAAGACCTATCCATCACCTAATGAATAAGCCACTTAAAAATTTTTATCTATCTTATTTGTTAATTTTATAAGACTCGCCATCGATATCTTTAAAAGAATACTCAGCCTTCTTCTTAGGAAGTTCCATCGCAACATCACTATTAAAATCTAACTCATTATTCTTCATCTTATCAGTAACTTCTTTATCTTCAATCTTACTAAAATCAAAGACATTATTCTTCTTTTCTTTTAAATTTTCCAAGAAAAATTCTTCAAAATTACTAATTTCCTCATCTTTTAACACAGGAAGTCGAGTTGTTGTCTCTAAAATAACGTCTTCTTTAGCTTCAGTCTCATTTTCTTTTTCATTATTAGCAAATGACACCCCTGCAAATTCTTCCTTTTTAGAACTTTCTGCCGTTTTTTCCTCATCCTTATTAAAAGTTATATCTTCAAAAACCTTAGTGTCAGAATCATTACTTTCTGCTTCTTCCTCAGTGGCTTCCTCTGGTTTTAAATCTTCTCTATTATACTTTTTTGCGTCCCTTAGCGCCAAAATAAGTGTAATAATAAACAAAACAACAAATATTCCTATTAATGAAAATAAGATTATTGGAAAATTACTATTACTATATAAATTATTTATAAATTTTTCCATCCAAGCACCTTCTATTCTCCTTTAGATTATCATAAATATTTACTTATTGCAATAACTTTATAAGTATTTCGGCCCAATTAAAATAATTAGTAAAACCATTGCTAAAAATAAAATACTAATACTAATAATCTTAACTGGTACCATATTAACTATTTTATTCCTGCTATTGGTATTTAGACCTTCAATAACCCCTAAAATATTATTGACATACTTAATAGAGTCCTTACTACTAAGCATTAAAATATCATCACTAAATTCATACTCTGGAATAACTTTAACTAAATTACTTAAAAGTTCATTAAAGCCATAATTTTTTGTCATTAAACCTTTAATCTCCCTTGTTAAATCATTATTTAGCTCACTAACAACTCTTCTAAAGACTAAATAACTATCACTATTATATTTAAGTCCTAGTAAGTATAAACCTAAAAATTCTTTCAAGTCATTTCTAATCGTTGCTTCCCTTTTAATAAGACGAGAATTAATAATTAAATCTTCATAAAGAAAGTGAAACAAAGTTGTAAATAAAATTCCAATAACAAGCCCATATACTGGCACTAATAAAAGGACAATAAATAAAGTAAATTCTAAGATAAGTCTTGTTATTAAAAACATTTCCAAGTCAATTTTCTTCTCTTGACCAAGTCTTTGCAATTTCTTTTCTAAAGAATTCAAATACCTCTTAGGATATAATGTATATATAAAACTATTCATTTGAAACCTCCAGAATATTCTTAACAACATAAATATATATACTATACAAAATAACAATAAATCCCGTTAAATATAGTCCCTTATCACTCATTAGCTTCATAAAATAATCCATATTAATAAACATTCCAAAGACAAATACCAACAATGGAATAATTAAAACTACTAAGAATAAATAATTATAAATATCAATAATCCTAAAGATATTATTCTTTGCTTCGTATTCTTTACTCATATTATTAACAATATAACCTAAAGTATCTTGATAACTAATATTAAGTCTACTACCAAGCTTTAAATTATCATAAATATACTTAACCTCTTTAAGACCACTACGTTTATAAAACTTGTAATAAGCATCTTCTAAAGAAAGATTATTCTTTAAATCTCTTCTTATCTTAGAAAGTTCATCTGTAATATCCCCATCTAAAGAATTAATTGCGTACTTTAAAGCATCATCTAAGTTATAATTTTTACATATAGCATAATAGATATACTTCGTACTAATATAAATATCATTTAAAACTCTATTCGTTCTTTTAATATACAAATATTTCCAAAATAAATCTGGTAAGAAATATCCCATTAAAAAGACTAAAACAAAACTAATTAACTTAGCAGGAATACTTCCTAAAACCACACTCACCAAAGTAACACTTAATAAACCAATAATAACTAACAACTTGATAGTAAAATAATCAGTCTTTTTAACTTTATCTTTATTAATATCTAAAATATACTTTTCATATTTATTTGATAACTTATTAACTAGTTTATAACGAGCAAGTCCTGTACTAAAGCAATGAATAACATGCCAAAACTTATTATCTATTTTAGTTAACAACGATACTTCTACCGTCTCATCGGCTAAACTAAAACGGTTAATCCGACGAACCATCTTAAAAGTCTTCGCCATCTTTATTAAAGATATCCCTATTAATAAAACAATAACTAATATTATCAACTGGAAAACATACATATTATTCCCCCTCAAACATATCAAAGAGGTCATTATTACCACTATTCTTTATCTTCTTATAAACCGTATTACTACCCCGATTAAAGTTAAAAGTTTCTTTACTATAAGAAAATACTTCTCTTAAATTATTATTATCTACTTCTTTAATAGAAGTAACTTTTATCTTATTATTATCTTGTCTTTCAATATTAATAATAATATCAAATCCACTATAAATACTATTTAAAATTAACTCTTTATTTAAAGTATTATTCTTTAAACTAACATTAGTACAAATATTATCTAGACTAAATATTCTCGTATCAAAAGAAGAAATAATACCATTTCTCATATTTACTAACTTTAAAAGACTTAACACCTCATCTTTAGAATACACTATATAACTAGCCCCTAAATCACTTAGTATTTCAATATCACTCGTATTTACACTTAAAATATTTTTATCATAAGTACTCTTATATCCCACATAAAGACTACGCTCATCCCTAGGAATAAACTCCATTAAAGCATTAACTAATGTTCTTTTGCCACTATTTTTCTCCCCACAAACTAAAATATTTAGCTTTAACTTCACACAAGCTTCTAAAAATCTTGCCATATAAGGCGTAACTGTCCCGCGCCTTATAAGTTCTGAAATATTTTCCAAAGTCTTATTATTCTTAATAATTGTTAAAGATATTCCCTCTACTAAAGGCTTATTAAGTAAAATAAACTTCGTATTATCACTTGTCTTAAAACTAATATAAGCTTCATCAAAATTAATATTTAAATTATTATGATTAGCAATATTCTTAACCGTTCTCATGATATGTTCATCATTAATAAAAGAAATACTCTTATCTAAGACATACCCTTTATCACCTAGAACATAAACTTTATCCGGACCATTAACAAATATTTTATTAACCGAAGTATCCTGCATAACCTCTGTTAAAGGCCCCATTCCGGAAATTTCATTATCTATTAAATTATATAAGTATTGTTTTTCTAAAGTCGATAAATTCAAATTTCTTGTATAGTAATCAACTTTACCATGAATATCATAATTATTATTAAGACTATATTCATCAACAATACTAAAAGTAATCTCACTTCTTAACTTATCTAAAGTTTCTTTATCTTGAAAAATCTCATAATCACTAAGTCTTAAAAGATTATTGTTCTTAATATTAAAAGCATTTACTAAAGACTTACTCATTTTCTCCTCCTACAATATCAGCGGCTAAATTAAGTAAAGCCGTATAGTCATTCTGAAAATTCTTAATCATTTTGCCATTTAAAGTTGCAATCTTACCACTCATCAACATAGAATCAATATCCGTCATATAAAACTCTGTTGATAAATGATAATCAATATTAGCCTTAATAATACTCTTGATATCATACATACTAAAATACTGTTTTAAAGGATTAATGCTTTCATTTAACAAAATACGATACTTACTAATATTTAAATTCTTAAATAAAGTTACTAAACTAGCTGTATTCTTTAAGTCCATCATACAATTAGTCGTTACCAGTAAAGCCATATCGCAAAAATCTAACGCAAAAACATTTATTTCATTTAAAATATGACTCATGTCTATAAGAATAACATCATATATAAAAGAAGCCTTCTCTAAGATAATATTTATTAAAGAATTATTAACTTTATTGAAGTCTCTAGGATCTGTTGACGCTGGTAATAAATCAATATATTTATCATAAGATACAACATAGTCTTTAAAATCATTATAGGTATTATGTTCAATGTCATATAACATATTACAAATATTTTTCTTGTAGACTGTATTTAAAATAAGTCCTAAGCCACCGTTAGTTAAATCTAAGTCAATTAGGAGTATCTTCTTACCAAGACTTTCCACAATACCTGCTAAATTAGTCGTAAGAACAGTTTTTCCAACCCCGCCTTTACCACTAGTAATACACACAACTTTACCTTTTCGTAAATTCTTCATAAATCCCTCTTTATTATCTATAATCTAAAAAAATTATAACACGAAGTAGCGGTTTAGTAAATCACAAACACCAAATAATAATGATGAGAAAATCTTTATTTTTATCTATAACTTCAACTAATATTAACGAAATATTCATCATACCTAGGAAATTTTATGCTATAATTACTATATTAGAATTACAAAAGTAGGTAGGTTTTTGATGAAAAAATACAAAATCAAAAGAGTTGGAACTGATTTCAACTTTATTCAAAGCGCCCCAATCGTACGAGGTTCAAGAAAAAAGTTACTAGCCATAACTAAAGAAAATGAAATCGCTATGTTTAAATATGAAAGAGAAGATTATATTTGCAGTGAGGCTTGTTCAGAAAAAATGGCATATGAACTAGCAAAAGCACTCGGTTTTGATTGTGCCAAAATTGACTTAGCTTATGATGAAGATGGTAAAATAGGCGTTTTAAACTATTATTTTTCTAACCGTTTTACTGCACCTCACACCGATATAGTTGCTTACCTAAATAAAGACTCACGTCAAAGACAAAATTTTTATACAATTTCTAATATTAAAACAGTTCTTGATGATATAAGTCCAAATTTGTTTCAAAATTTTATTAGAATAATGGTCTTTGACGCTTTAATAGGCGAACAAGATAGACATGAAGAAAACTGGGGAATTACAGAAAAAGAAGGAAAGTATTATATTTCTCCATTGTATGATAATGGAGACAGTCTATTAAGAGAATTTAAAAATCCAATAAATTTTCAAAAATATTATGATGGTACTAAAAACTTTGACGCATATATTTCAAGAAGCAAAACCATAATATTTAAAGAAAACAATAAAGATAAGTATAAGCATTTTGAACTAATCCAATATTTATTTGATAACTATCCTATAGAAACGACTGCTGAAATTAAAAAATTAACGATTTTAACTGATAAAATAATAGAGAAAATCGTCTTACAAATACCAGACGAATTATTGACTAGCGAACATAAAAAATATATAATACAATATCTAATTAAAAGAAGAGACATATTATTAAGTATAAAATAGAAGAGGTGGATAATGAAAAATCAATTATGGTTAATTTGGAAAGAACCAACTTCCAGAAGAAGATATAAAATCGGAATTCTAACTAAAGAAAAAAATGAATATAAATTTAACTATGTTAACCCAGAATTAGACGACGCAAGAAAAGCAGGTTACAAATATTTTCCAGGATTTGAAGATTTAACTAAAATTTACGAAAGTCAAACTCTATTTCCAAACATACTAACAAGACTTCCTAATGAGACCAGACCAGATTACTTAGAAATTCTTAACTGCTATAATCTAGAAAAAGACTCAGATAATTTTGAAATTCTAAAAGCTACAAGAGGAAGAACAATTACAGATAATTATGAATTTGTTCCCGCATTTGACCCAGCCAAAATCGAGTTCGACGTAGCTGGTACAAGTCACTGCAAAGATATTAAAAAATGTAAAAAACTACTTGAAATCAATAAAAAATTATATTTAAAACCAGAGCCTACCAACCCAAGCGATAAAAATGCTATTAAGATTATTTTTAAAGAAAACAATAAAGAATATCACTTAGGTTACGTTCCTAGATATTATTGCCAAGAACTATTAGAAAAATTAAATCAAGGAATTGAATACTCAGCAATGATTAAAAGTTTAAACTTGGAGTCAAACTTAAATGACGAAAATATTACTGCAAATGTTAAACTAATTCTTAACGTATAATAATGCCCCCACCGGAGGCTTTTTATTTAAATCTAAAATTCAAAAAGAGCCCAGAAAGCTCCCTCAATTAACTCTACTACGACTAACATACCGTTTAATCGCCTCAATTACTATCATTTTACAATAAAGTTCTTTATATCTATTATCCGTAAACTTCTTCTCTTCTAAGATTTCTAAATTATCTAATTTTAAACTATTCAAATGATACTTCTTCAAATTAAAATAATCCTTAATCTTCAAATCATCTCCATATAAATGATACTTTCCTTTTTTCTTAATATACAACAAATAATCTTTATAAAAAAACTTTGTAACGCGATATCTCTCCATTATATAATTCTTTCTATAATCTCCTTAACTTTTTTTGGACTTACATAGCTATAACTATTTGCATAATTTTCAACACTACTAAATAACTTCTGATAATTAATATAATTATTACTATACATATAAATATTTCTCCTAAGACCTTTACATAATTTCTTTTTACTAGCTTTCGTTATTTTAATAATTGTCTTCTTATCTTTAACAAAGAAATGATATCCTAAAAAATTAATCCCTTGTGTACTTTTAACAATCATAGTCTTATTTTTATTAAGTGTTAAATGATAATCATTTGTTATCTTATCTTCAATTATTTTTAAACAATATTTAAGATATTCTTTATCTTGATGAAGTAAAACATAATCATCCATATAAACAATAAAATACTTAATATGTAGATTATTCTTAATATAGTGGTGTAACTTATACAAGTAAAATACCGCTAAAAACTGACTTGTCATATTACCTATTGGTAAGCCCTTATCAAATTCATAGATAGGTAAATCCTCATGATACTTTTCACTTATATACTTAATAATTCTATTGATGTAAGACCTGTTAGTACTATCTAAAACATTACACATTAAATCATACTCATCATCATCTAAATATGGTCTTATTAAATCTTTTAAGACTTGATGGTCAATATTATAAAAATACTTTCTAATATCCATCTTTAAAAAATAAAACACTGGATAACGTTTATAATATTCAATTGCTTTTTTTAGTAAATTAATAGCATAAGTATAACCCATATTTTTCCTAGTTGCTGTATTCTCTTTTGCCAAGTACTTATCCATTTTCGGAATAAGAATAGTCCTCGTAATATAATGATTAACAATTTTATCCAAAATCTTCTGACTCATTATTACTCTTAACTTTGGCTCATAAATTATAAAGATGTTATAAGTTCCGCCATCATAGCACTTATTATTTAGCATATCACAAGCCACTTGCAAATACTCCAACTTATATTTTTCAAATTCATAAACTCGTTTTTTATTCTTAATGTTTGACCTAATATCATTATAAATACTATCTAAATCATTGATATTAACTTTCTTCACTATTTTTTCTCCAGACACTACACATTTTGTTTATTTCCGTTAATTTTACAATAATTTTTTTCGTTGTTGACTCAGCTATATATTGTTTCTTATATAATCTTTCAATATACATATCTATCAAAGATACGTCTGTAAATATTTTACTAAAATAAGTGTTCTTAACTTTACTACTCCCACTTAGATTATTAATCATTAAAATACTATAAATTAATTCATTATAATACTCTTTAATCTTATCTTTATAATAAAAATCTTTCCTGGGTACATTTTCTAATATATCATCTAAATCAAATAACAATTCTTTAGATTTACTTAGAATTAAGAACTCTTTATTTCTTATTTCAGACATTCTAAAACCTTATCTAAAAATATATCCAATTCATCACTTTTTAATCTCTTTATCTTTGTATATATTAGATTAGCTTTCATATCTATTTCTTGTCTTCTACTAGCTTTTGTAAATTCAGCATTAAATTTATTTAGTCTTTTAAAATCTCTTTCTTCTATAATTGTTCTATTAACCCCATAGTAGACATATGATATTTTTTTCTCTTCTAAAGTGTTTAAGACTTTTGGTAAAGTACTCTCTGGAAAACCAACTTTATAAATTTTATCTTGTTCTACTAATTTATAATCAAGAATATTATGTAAAATAATTGCACTCTCATCATAAGCATTAACAAATATCCCCTGTTTTTGTAATTCTAATTTTTTCATTTTTACTGCATAAAAAATAGTATGCCATTAGAAAAGTCCCGTAGGAATTTTCGTACATACTCTATCTTTAGACTTTTCGTCAAGGAAAATCACTGTTCCATTGCTTCTCTTATATAGCCGTAACCATATAAACATAATACATTGGAGCTACCCAAAAGCGCCGGACGCACACCATTAGTATTGTTAGCATTGTTGTTGTTGACATTGCCGTTCGAATTGACATTGAACACATTGTTGGCATTGCCCGAGTTAGGCGCTTTGAAAGCAATTTCCCTATCCCAGTTTATAAAACTGGATTAGTTTCTAAAGTATTAATTCCTTTCGTTAAATATATTTTATCTATTTTTTTATTCATCTTAGTATAAAATTCTTCTTTAACTCATAATTATTCTACCAACTTAAAACTTAACTCCATGGTATCAATTTTCATCTTAAAAATCAACCCCAGTTTTAAATTTTACTAATTTTTTATCTTTATTAAAAATATGATATGTTAAAATGAATTTTTTCATCTATCAATTCCATTTTATTTTTTTCAAATAAAATTGATAACTTTTACATATTTTTTAATTTTTGGACTATAATTAAGTTGAAGAGTAATCTTCAGGTTTAATCCATAAGACTTAGACTGTTCATTACCGTCCGTCGAATTTCTGGGCGACTGGCGGCAATGCTAATGAGTGGAATGAGAACTCCGCCGGATATCTCAACCAATGGGGGAACGCCACTAACTGGAATGGTGCCCGCCCAGCTTCCTACTACGATAGAATATTTCTATGTCACTAGTAATTAACGGTTATAGCTGTTAATTTAAGAAGTAACTAAATTTTAGTAGTCTATTAAATAGATTGGAAACAAGATTAAACCTTGGGTTTATCCCTAAAGAGATAATATAGATGGTTCTAAACTAGTTTTAAAACCTGACAACTATTTTAGTCCTACCTAAATGGTAGGCTTTTAGAACTAAAAAAGACCTACTAGAAATTATCTAATAAGTCTTTGTAATTATTATCTTAAATTTTCTATTTCTTCAATTGATAGACCAGTAATTTTTGATATATCCTCGTTTTTCAAACCAAGGGCAATAGCATTTTTCGCATTTTCTATTGCGTTTTTCCTCTTGCCATTTTTTTCGCCTTTTTCCAAGCCAATTTTTTCGCCTTTTTCCAAGCCAATTTTTTCACCCTTTTTAACTCCAAGCTTCTCGCCTTTTTCCAGACCAGCTTTGGCCGCTTTTTCTTCTGCTATTTTAGCATCTGTTCTAAACGCCTTCATTAAAGCCTCTTGTTCGTCTAAATATGCTAAATTATCAATATTACTTGAAAACTTTTCCATAAAATCAGCCACTTCCTTTAAGGTTGGGTTATTACCAGCTAATCTTTTTGACTCTTTGATACTAGTTGATAATAATAAGCCAAAAGCTCTATTTAACCAATCGCTTATGTCTTCATTATAAGGATTTTTCTTATAATTTTCAAGGTCTACGTGAATTATTTTAGGTGTTCCCGGTAATTCTTCATGGGTATTGGGGTCAATTGTTACAAACCAATTAATAACATTTTTATTAAATTTTAAATGTTTTATATCAAAATTTATTTGATAAATATTAATTTTATTATATGTTTCCCCTGACTTTTGATAATGTAATGTTAACTTGTAAGTATAATAAGTATTTTTCAAATCTAATGAATTTGACTCATACGTGTTAGCTTCAAAATTAATTATCAATACATTTGGAATACATAATACTAAGTCTGCAACCATTAACTTATCGTCCTTATTGGTTCCATTTAACTCCGTATCTACAAATAAACTACCTTTTAAAGTTCGATAGTCAATGCCAATTAAGTTGGCAGCTAGCATTTCAAAAAATTTCTTATTATTCTTAGCTAAGGCCTTAAAAGCTATATCTTTCAATGCACATATTTGATAATCAGGATTTTGGGCTTTTCTTTCTTGATATGTCATAATTCTTCTCCTTTCTAAGAGGAATTATTTTTACCCTCTATATATATTATTAGAAGTCGCCCTCGATTTTTTTTCAAAAAATGCTAAATTTCTTAAAAAATTTGCAATTTTTTGCTTTTTTGTTCCAAAAAAGCCATAACTGTTTGAGTTATGACTTTCTATTTCACAATTTATACTTTGCATTCAATTTTTATATCGGCCTCGGGGGCTTAACGCCCCAAAAACGCCTACAAGGGACTTATCAGCCCCTTGACTTTATTCGCTTTTTATTCTCTTATCATTCTTCACGAACTAATTTTGCGGCGGGCCGGCTTGTCTTAACCAAGCAAATTCGGCCCGTTCAATCATCGTTTACTGTTTTCTACATCTCCAATTTGTATGGACTCGTACTTGTTCCATTACCTGAACCAACGGAGATGCTAGACTTCAGATAAAGCGCCGGACGCACACCACGAGCATCGTAAGCAACGTCGTAGTCGACATTGCCGTTCGAATAGACATTGAACACATTGAAGGCAAGGCCCGAGCTAGGCGCTAATGTCCATTGGACGTAGCTTGATTTAAATAAGTAGTCATTATTCTTGCAATCTGCAACTCCAGAACCATCCCAATTATATAACACAGTTGATAAACACGTTGCACGATTTGTAGTAGAGCCACCGGCTGTCGCATATCCATAATCACTTGGATACATTAAGCCTATCTTGCCTGTCCATGTTGTTGGTCTACCACTATATACTGTCGTTCCTCGTTCTGCTGTATAAAACATACTTGCCGTTGAAGTATTATAGGCATCTGTACCTCCTAAATTCCATACGACACTTTCGATAGCATTTCTCGTTGTATCATTTTTTAATGTCGTTGTATAATACGTCCCACTATTCAAGTTTTGTTGTAATGTTGCGGTACTCCAATCATTGACATTATTACTATCCCAAGCAATATTGCCAATACTTTCATCTCTTATTATCTTAACAAGATTTTCTTTTGTACCATCACTTTTTGTTACATTGTTAAATGCACCGATTATTCGCCATTTTTCACAGGTACTATCTGATTGATTATTATAATCACTACAGTTAAAGTATACATAATTATTTGGATTAGCTCCTATATACCTTACATTTTTAGCAGCATCATCACTAGCAAACATACTACTATTTGTATTTACCGCTTCATTTATAACGTCATTTACTGAATTCTTCTTGGTCTCAAAATAAATATTACATTTAGTTCTCTTAGTCATATTAGTTAAAGTAAGACCCCATTTATCCTTATCCCAAGAACCAGTAGCATTATTATCACAAGACACACTCTTTACAGCATAACCATCATTCTTACCCGGAATTGTAGTAGAATATTTTCCATCTATATAAGCTCCAATTACCACATCACCATGAATAAACTCACCAACTGTTGTCTTAACAACTTCAACATCCTTAGAAACTGTAAACTTTGAATAAGCAAAATAAAACCCTGCTACCACAGCCAACACACAAGGAACACCAATGTAAAAATATTTTCCATATTTGGTCAAATTTCTTTTAAAATTTAAATTTTTCAAATACTTATCTTTGTCAAATTTCTTCATAATTACCCTTCTCTACTTTTTATCTAAACTAACTATATCATAAAAACAACTTTTTTCATAGTTAAAATTTTATCAATTTGACACCAAGTAGCAAACATATTAAAAAAATATTTCAGCTTAAACGACTATTACCATATCACTTAAACTGAAATATCATTGCTTTCTATAATTTAACTAAATTCACTTTAAACTAGCCACCTTATTACTATTTAACTTCTTTAATTATTTAAAATAAGTATATATGTCTTTACTTATTACCTCTATATTTCTTTCATCTTCAAGATAACGAGTATAAAAGATAATCTTACAAAAATTAACGCCATTCTTATAGATTTTAAACTTTCAACCCTACGTACTTGCTATTTTTATCCCTATGGATTTTGCTTTATCAACCCTATGAATTTTAAGATTTTATTCCTACAAATTTTATTTATACCACTCACTAACAATGTCAACTGAAGTACTTTCAGGCATGGGACTAGGTAAATCCATATCCACTATCACCGGAATATTAAAAGCCGTTCCAAAACACAAAGGCATCCCCGACCTTAAAGTCTTAACTTTCTCTAAAATATTCTTATTAACCGATGCACTAATCTTACTAACAATATCAATATCATCAGGATGATGTAATCTAAGTACTAAGAAATTAGTACATTGCGACAAAGAAGTTGCCGACAACTCACTAGGTCTTTGGGTAATAAGTCCCAAAAGTATCCCATATTTTCGTCCTTCCTTAGTAATTCTATCAAAAATATTATAACCCAATATCTCATAATCATGGTCATTCTTCACATAACGATGAGCTTCTTCCATTAATATATGAATAGGAAAAGTCGCCCTTTTCTCCAAACCAGTAACATAATCAAAAAACATTTTTCCATAAATCTTCGACAAAGTCTTAATCATTCTATCATCAACACCATTCAAATTAATGTTAATAATCTGAGCGACTTTTCCCTCTTTAGTCATGAAGAAGTTCCTAATATACTCATTCTTAGAAACCACTTTATCAAATTCAAATATTTTCTTATACTCACTATTAATAATTGAATTCAATCTAATCTTTAAAGTATTTAACTTATCATACTGATTACTAGAATTTAACACGCCTTCATTAAGAAGTGAAAAATCCAACGCATTTTGTAAATCATCCAAAGTATAAATAAAATTAGGTTCTATCTTTAACTCATTCAAATCAAAATTCAAAAATTGTTTAATAAAATTCGTAATAAGTCCAATGGCATTCATCTTTCCTTGACTATCAATAAGTAAACACTGTCTTAAAGTCCTATCATATCCTGGTTGATGAATAATAGTATCTAAACTAATATTAACTGTATTATACTTAGTCAAAGCCGCTATTATCTGGTCTCTAATCGCTGATGCTGGTTTTCCACAAGATAATATATCCATAATTGTCGATGCTATTATATAATCTTTATATTTAACCGTATTAGGGTCTTTACTATTAAAAATATAGGTAAGTCTTAAAGTATTTTCTAATACCGGAATAACATTATAATCACTAACACTTAGTAACAAAGCTAAATCATCCACTCCTAAAAAATAAGCGGGAATTTTAACTTCAATATCTTCTTCCTTTGGACTAGTAGAATAGCTTTTAAACTTTAAGCCTTCAATTCGATCAATGCTTTTAAAAGCTCTTTTATACTCCCCGAAAACGTCAAAAACCACAAAATGAGAATTAACCGGTAACTTGTCATCATTACTATAAAATAAATTTTGAAGTAGTCTCGCCATCGTACAAGATTTCCCCGACCCCGTATTACCTAAAATAGCAAAATGTCCACTAAAAAAATTATTCTTATCAGCTGTAACTTTATAATTATTATAGACTAAAGAGTTACCAATCAATAAATTAGCTTTATTACTATAATCTTGACTTCCTAATAAGTATTCTACTTCTTTTTTATTAATAACTCTAATAACGCAATCACTACTAGGTTTCTTAAGAATACCTGCTAAAAACTCATTATCTTTAATCTCTCCAATTAATAAAACTTCTATTTCTTTAATGGATATATTAATTATCTCTCCAACCAACTGTTTACTAGTATCACTAAATACCAAGTGATAACCAATCAAATTAGTTTCTGCCTTTTCCATTCTATTTTCAATATAAATATAATTATCCACTACTCTTATAATCTTTCCAAACATATGAACCTACCTTTATATCTTATAGAAAAATTATATCAAAAATAAAAAAAGAAGTATATACTACTTAACTTCGTATACACTTACTTTTTTCTTGTCTCTTCCAAGACGTTCATATTTAACAACACCGGCTACTTTAGCATATAAAGTATGGTCTTTGCCCATTCCAACATTTGTTCCTGGATAAATCTTAGTTCCTCTTTGACGATAAATTATTGCACCAGCAGTAACAGTTTCACCATCACTAGCCTTAGCGCCTAATCTACGACCAACAGAGTCTCTACCGTTTTGAGTAGAACCTTGAGCTTTAACGTGAGCAAATAATTGGATATTCAATTTCATAAAATTCATTTTAATCCTCCTATTTTGATATTTTTAGGATAATCACTTGCCAATTCTTTTAACATATTTAACATAACATTTAAAAGTTTTTGAACAACCTGACTATCACTTACGACAGTAATAGAAACATTACCATCTTGTGTATCATATTTAATTCCATCTTCTGTTAAGGCTAGTATACTGTTAATTGTAGTTGTAACTATACTAGATACAGCCGCACACACAATATCTTTACCATAAGTATCATAGAAAGCATGACCTTTAATATTAACATTTGTAATTAAATCATTAGATACAACAAAGTTCACTTTTATCATAATTACTTAACATTAATAGACTTAATAGTAACCTTAGTATATGGTTGTCTATGTCCTTGTTTTTTACGATATTTCTTCTTAGGTTTATACTTAAATACAGTAATTTTCTTTTGTCTTCCTTGTTTTTCAACAACACCAACTACGCTAGCGTTTTTTACTGTTGGATTACCAAATACTTCACCAGCCATAAGTACTTCATCAAAAGTAACTTCTTTGCCGACTTCAGCATCTAATTTTTCAACATAAACTACGTCGCCTTCAGAAACACAATATTGTTTTCCACCTGTTACAAATATAGCTTTCATATTATCCCTCCTTATAAATTTAAGACACGCCCTCAAGGTGGTTTATAAAACTCTTCTAACCTTTCTAGTGCGGTTTTAAGAAAGCCCTTAAAACGATTAATATTTTACCAAAGTATCAGGTGCTTGTCAATCAGCTTTTACAAGACTTTCTTCACTTAAAGCAATTAAAAAAGATGAATTTAATCATCTCTAATTATTTTCTTTTACTAATAACTTTATTTCATCTTTTTTAGCTTCAATATACATTACCAAAGATAAACATAAAAAGGTTAATAAGATTACAGACCCTACTATACAATAGCCAATAGCATTCAAACTATCTGCTTTTATGCCAAGACATATAAGTCCACTTCCTAAAACTAGACCTATCGTAAGTATCAATATAGCATAGCACATTAATCTATCATTATATTCTTTGCGTTCTTTTTTTGACATATTGTATCCTCCTATTAATAGGATACCATATTTTCAATTTAAAATAAACTTAATTGTGAAGTTTCTGGTAAGTTATCTAAAACGCCTAAAGTTCTTAATTTATCAATAGTAGTCGAACTCACTTTACCCCTACTTTGTAAATCTTCAATACTAATAAATGGTTGAATATTTCTTTCTTCAATTATCTTAGTAGCAACTGAGTCTCCTAGTCCATCTAGGACTTTGAAAGGACAAATTAAAGTATGTTCATCCCCAATTACAAAGTTTTTACCATCACTTTTCTCAATATCAATATTGGCAAAATCAATTCCACGAGCAGTAGCTTCTAAAGCTAATTTTAAGGTTTCTAACAAACTTGTCTCTTTATTTGTTGCATCATAACCTTTAGCCATTAGCTCAGCCATTTTAGCTTTAATAGTATCATAACCTTTTACCATTACCTCTAAATCAAAATCATCAAAACGAGTAGAAAAATATGAAGCATAATAAATTATTGGTTTATGAACTTTATACCAAGCAATTCTAAAGGCACTAGTAACATAAGCAGCCGCATGAGCTTTTGGGAACATGTACTTAATCTTTGCACAAGAGTCAATAAACCAATCTTCGACATTATACTCACGCATTAATTTTACATAGCCTTCCCACTCCTCGTGGTCTTTGGGCTTTGATGCTCTTCCTTTACGAACAAACTCCATTATTTTAAAGGCTTTAAAAGGTGGCAAACCACGATACATTAAATCGACCATAATATCGTCACGACACCCAATAACTTTGGAAAATGGCACAACGTTATTAGCAATTAATTCTTGAGCATTGCCAAGCCATACATCGGTACCATGTGACAAACCAGAAATCTTTATTAATTCAGCAAAAGTCGTTGGTTTAGTATCTTTAACTAAAGAAATAGTAAATGGTGTTCCAAACTCTGGTACCCCAAGCGTTCCCGTATCACACATTATTTGCTCTGAAGTCACTCCTAAAGCTTTTGTCGAAGTAAATATTGACATAGTAGCTTTATCATCTAAAGGTACTTTCGTAATATCATCACCTGTTAAATCCTGAATCATTCTTAGCTGAGTGGGATCAGTATGTCCTAAGATATCTAACTTTAAGACATCCGCATCAATAGCATGATAATCAAAGTGAGTTGTACGCCAAACGCTTGTAGGATCATCAGCAGGATACTGGAATGGAGTAAAATCATAAACCTCCATATATCCAGGAATAACGACAATTCCACCCGGGTGCTGACCTGTTGTTCTCTTAACACCGGTACATCCAATCGCCAAACGTTCAATTTCTAAATTACGCATGATTATTCCTTTATCTTCGCAATAACCCCGAACATAACCATAAGCCGTTTTTTCAGCGACCGTTCCAATAGTTCCGGCACGATAAACATTATCCACCCCAAACAATACTTTCGTATAATCATGGGCACTAGCTTGGTTTAAATCAGAGAAGTTCAAATCAATATCTGGTACTTTATCAGCATTAAATCCTAAGAAAGTTGCAAAGGGAATATCTTGACCATCTTTAATCATTGGAATATTACAATTTGGACACTTCTTATCCGGTAAATCAAATCCACTTGAATAAGTTGATCCTAAAGGATTACCTTCTTCATCATCAAAAATACTCAGTTTACATTTACTGCAACGATAATGCGCTGCTAATGAGTTAACCTCCGTAATACCCATCATACAAGCAACGAAAGAAGAACCAACGGACCCACGGGAGCCAACCAAGAAGCCTTCATCATTAGAGTGCTTTACCAACTTCTGGGCAATCAAATAAATTACATCATACCCCGCACCAATGATACCGCCTAACTTCTTTTTTGCTTCTTTTTCTAACTCTTCATCAGCTGGTACCTCTTCTAAAGTATCTTTTAAATATTCCTTAATATAATCCTTAACAGAAGTATACCCTCCAACAATCGTCTTATGCAAAATAGCATAAATTTCTTTATCTTTATCCGTAATACTTTTATCTTTATTAACATAATAACTAATAGCGTCTTTTAAAGAGTCACCATACAACTCCTTAGCCAGTCTATCTTCAATATGATAAGGTAAAACTTCCCCATACCAATCACGAGCTTTTGTATAAACAAGTTCCGTCATGGTCTCAATTGAATTAGGTATTTTTGGGGCAAATGGCTTTGGTGTAGCAATAATAACTTCAATTTCACCAACCATATCAGCTATCTTATTAGGATTAGTAACAACTATCTCATAAGCAAGTTCTTCCCCTAAAAAGCTAAATTCTTCTAGCATTTCTTCTGTTGTTTTCAAATACATATTAGGTACTTTTAAACCTTTACGATTTAAAGGATGAAGTTTACCGTTGAACTTTTGATTAATTATAATCTCTCGGTAAATCAAATCTTCCTTGGTTAAATTATGAACATCCCCCGTGGCCACCACTGGTTTGCCAGCTTCTTTAGCTACTCTGATAATTCTCTTTAAATAGTTTTGAGCCTCTATTTCACTACCAAACTTACGTTCTGGTCCGATTAAATGAGAAAATACACTTATCGGTTGAACTTCAATATAATCATAAAAACTCATCATATTAACAAGTTCTTCATCTTCAAGACCACTAGCCTTCTCAAAGATTTCATTATTTATACAAGCAGAACCAATTAATAGACCTTCTCTTAAATTAATAATTTCTTTTCTTGGAATCTTAGGTTGATCGTTCTTATACAAATACTTAGTATTCGCCATACTAATAATCTTAAATAAATTCTTTAAACCACCACGGTCTTTAGCAATAATAGTAGCATGAAATGGATATGCAAACTTAACTAAACTTTCTGTATCAATACTAGCTACTAACTTCGTTATCGTAGAAATATTTTGAGCATCAAAATCTTTACAAAACTTATAGAAAGCATAAGCAGTGCCTTCAGCATCATAATCAGCACGATGATGTTTATCTTCATCCCAAGGAATATTTAACTTTTTTGTTAAAGTACTTAGTTTATGATTAGGCCAATCAGGATGTAACATCCGAGCCATACTCATCGTATCCAAAACAGTTGCATTAAATTCTCCTAAGTTATATTTATTACAAGCTGCTCGCATAAAAGAAATATCAAACTTCGCATTATGCGCTACTAAAGGCAAATCACCGACCCAAGCCAAAAATTTCTTTGTAACAACGGCTTCATCTTCTTTACCTCTTAACATATCATCAGTTATATAAGTTAAATCCGTAATTTTTTGTGGTAAAGGACGATGGGGGTCAATTAATTCATCAAAGCGGTCTAAAATTTCGTTATTTTTAATTTTAACAGCGCCAATTTCAATCATTTGGTCATTTCCAGCATAGAATCCCGTTGTTTCGGTATCAAATACAACATATTCTTGATTTAATAAACTATATTCTTTGGAATTAAAAACTACATCAATATCATCATTAACAACATTAATCTCTGTCCCATACAAAACTTTAAAATGATCTTTAGCTTCTTTGCCTTTATTTAAGGACTCCACCGTATGATAAAGATCTGGAAATGATTGGACACAGTTATGGTCTGTAACCGCAATAGCTTTGTGGCCTAAACCATAAGCATACTTAACCAAAGCCTCTGCCGGAATAACCCCATCCATCGCACTCATCATCGTATGGGTATGCAATTCCACCCTCTTAACTTCAGCCTCATCTTTAACTTTACTATCTTTTGAAGCAATATGCTCCATATTACGAACAGCAAGCACTAACTCTTTCGCATAGTTATCAAACTCAACATTACCATGAACTCGATACCAAGACCCCACCTTCATCTCATCCATAACATTAGCAAATTCATCATGGTCTTTTTTAAATATCTTTACCAAAATACTATTAGTTTTATCACTAAATTTTAAAGTAATAATATTAATTTTTTCTTTCTCTAAAGTCCCTATCTCACCAAATATAAAGCCTTCCACAATGACATTACGCATTTCTCCCATAATATCACTTATTGGGGTCAACTCACCATCAATATGCTTACCAACAATAATTGGTGTCTTCTCTTTTACCTTTACTTCTTCATGACTAGAAGCAATTAAATTCTTTACTTCTTCTTGTTTTTTCTCACTAACAACCGTTGTTATATTAATATCTTCAATTCCATAAAGACTTAATTTATTCATCAAAGCTTTAACACTATCTAGAATAATCTTTTCTTCTGGCTTCGTATTTACTTCTACTACTAAAACATCATCATCCAAAGTAATATTATTACCCATAATTCCCATAAGAGATGGTTTAGTCTTAATAAAGTCTGCCAGTACATATTTAAAAATTCTAATAATATCATCAGTTTCTCTAGCTTTACTAATAATTTTTAAATTAACTTTAATATTACCATTAATTCCTTTTTTACAAGCTAAATAAAGTTCATCAATATCACTTGGATTTACCATCGAAGTAACTTCCATATCAACATTAAACTCTCGTTTCTTCTCATTTAAAGTAACATTGGTAATCTTATAGTCCTTATATTTTTCTATCTCCGTAAGACCAATACTTTGTAAAAATAATTCTTCACTACTCATTTACTAACACCCTAATTCTATTAATATTTATTTGATATTTATCTAACCTTCGCGCTACCGTTCCATAAACATTTACTAAACTTCCAACCTTTAGTTTTTCTAAATACCCAATATTCTTTGGAAATAAAATAAAATCCATCTTGCCCGTCTCATCACTTCCTAAGAGAAAAGCCATATCTTGATTATTTTTCGTTTTAATTTTTTTGATATCATTAATTAAAATAACCAGATTAATATTTTTTCCTAAAAATTCTTTTATTTGTCTAATTTTGGTTATCTCTTTCCCATTATACTTACTAGCTGGATGATTACTAACATAAAACCCATACGTTTGATATTCATCAGCCATTAAGGTTTTTACTTCATCAGGATAATTCTTGAGAAGGGGCTTTTCAACCAATGTTTCATCAACGGCTTTAACAATCTCAGCATATCTTAAAACCTCTTCCAATCCATTAAGCATAGTGGCATGACTAAGTTTAAAGCAGTCTAAAACTTTACCTTTAATTAAACTCTCAATTACACTTTTCTTTATCCCTAGTCTTAAAAATCTTACTACTAAATCAGGATAATCTTTATAGATACCATTAGTTTCCCTATCTTCTAAAATCAATCTAACTGTATTAGACCCAATATTTTTAATAATACTAAATGGTAACAACAAATAATTATTCTTATGTAAATACTTATCAGTACTTAAATTGATATTCGGAAGCAAAATAGTTATATGATAATTTTTAGCCGTATTTAAATACTCTTCGGTTTTCTTACTATTCGAAACAACCATATTAAGCATTCCCGCTAAAAAAACTTCTTTATAATGAACCTTTAAATAAGCCATTTGATAACCAATTAAAGCATAACTTACAGAATGTGCTTTATTAAAACCGTAATTAGCAAATTTCAAAATCAATTCGTATACAGTCTCAGCCTCACTTCTTTGATAACCATTTTCCATTGCTCTTTTAACAAAATCACTTTGAGCTTTTTCAAGAATTTCTTTTTTCTTCTTACTCATTGCTCTTCTGATATTATCGGCTTCAGCCATACTAAAATCAGCCATTTTAACCAAGATTTGCATTATTTGCTCTTGATACACAATAACACCATAAGTTTCTTTTAAAATCGGCTCTAAAGCGGGAACTTCATAAACAACTTGACCGCCATTTTTTCTTTCAATAAATAAGTCAATATTATTCATTGGGCCCGGACGAAACAACGCCACTGCCGCATACAAGTCTTCAAAACACTTTGGTTTTAATTTCAACAAGAAATTTTTCATTCCACTAGACTCAAACTGAAAAACCCCATCTGTATCAGCACGTCCCAATAATTCATAAGTTTCTTTATCGTCTAAAGGAATAGTATTAAGATTAAAATCACTTGGTAGCTCTCTTAAAATATTATGAATAAAATTTAAATTAGATAAAGCTAAAAAATCCATCTTTAATAAACCTAATTCTTCTAAATAATTCATTGAAAAACCAGTATTAATTCCTTCATTAGTTTTCACAACAGGCATGACTTTATCTAAAGAAACCGAAGAAATAACTACTCCTGCGGCATGAACCGACATATGCCTCTTTAAACCTTCTAACCGAAGAGCCACTTTCACAATTTTCGTTAAAATTTCCTCTTCTTTTAGCATCTTTTTAATAACCGGCTTTTCTAAGTTTTCTCTTAAAGTCAATTTGGAGTCAATATTATCAACGAAGGCATCAATTAACTTGTCATCGACAATCACTAGTTTACTAACGTCTCTAAGAACTTGTCTTGATTGTAATGTTCCATATGTCGTAATCGGAGCAACGTTATAAATTCCATAACGTCCTCTAACATAACTAATCATATCTTCTCTTCTAATATCTTCAAAGTCAATATCAATATCTGGCATGGTTACCCTATCTTTATTTAAGAAACGTTCAAACAAAAGGTTATATTTTAAAGGATCAATATTAGTAATTCCAAGACAATAACTGACTAAAGCTCCCGCTGCCGAACCACGTCCTGGTCCCACTAAAATATTATTTTTCTTGGCATATTTAACATAGTCATAAACAATCAAAAAATAGTCATTAAATCCCATTTTATCAATAACGTCTAACTCGTATTTAAGTCTACTAACATATTTCTCTTCTAAGACATTATTTAATCTTTTTTTTAGTCCCAGAAAAGCCAAACTATAAAGATAACTCTTACTATCCTTACTCTCATCAAAAATAGGAATATATCTCTTAGATTTATCTATCTTAATGTCTATATGTTTAATGAACTTATTTATTCTTAAGATATCATCTTTATCCAAATTATCTTCATAAGAGCAATTACTATCATCAAAAGAAGTATCCCCAATTCTTTTAAGATATTCTAAATAAACAATATCTTCTTTTTTTAGAACCCTAATCTCTTTAAGAAACAACAAATTAGCACTAAGAATTCTAAGACTATTCTTCTCTTCTAAAGAAGTATAACTTAAATAAATATCATCTTTATCTTTAAATTTCTTTAATTCTGCAAAAGACGCCTTAAAAGAATAAGGAATAACTACATAGATATTTTTACTTTTAAAATCATCATAAGTCAATATTTCCTCTAAAACTATCTTATTATTTATTTGAACTAAGTCTAAATAACCATCATAGTTCTTAGCATATAAATAGAAAGTCTTATCATCTAAAGCAACTTTAAGTCCAATTAAAGGTTTAATATTATTAAGAAGACAATTATCATAAAACTCCATAACCCCATTCAAATTGTCATCTAAAAGCCCAAGTGCTGTGATATTATTAACTTTCGCAAAATTAATTAAGTTACTTATCTTAATCAAACTCGAAAGTAAAGTATATTCAGTCTTTATTCCTAAAGGATTATACTTCATAATATCACCACCCAACAATTCCTAGTATAACATTATATTTTTTAAAAAATAAGTCTTGACTTGAATAATTAATACTATATCACAAGCCAAAAAAAATAACACCTATAAAAGTATTATTTATTTGTATTTTCATAATAATCTCGTTCTTGCAATTTCTCTAAAATATAATCTAATTCATCTACTTCTTCACTATCAAGTTCAAAATCATTCATGAAACGTTCGACTAGTAAGCTTACCTCTCTTAAAGAAGAACACTCACTAACATCAATATCATATCTCTTTAAGACACTTATTTCATATTCATCTAACATTAAATTATTATTTATCTTCTTTAACATAATTATTTATTAAACTTCATTTCATTAGAAGCTATACCTCTATTATGTTTAATTTCTTCCCACTTCATATCTTTAGTAAATAAACAAACCACATTAATTGGTATCCAGGTTAGAATAAACACTGCAAATAAAGCAATAGCCGAAAGTAAATTCTTAGCTTTTCTTTTATTATATTTTAAGACAAAGATACTTACGATAACTCCACTAACATAAGTCAAAATCATAAATATTGCTCCACTAGAGAAAAGCGATGAAAAAATATCATACAAACGAATATTAAAAATTCTAAAGAAAATTAATGCTACAAACTCAATTAAACAAATAACCTGAACAACGGGGGCCACAAAATTCATAAACATATCAAATGATGGCTGACTACCAGTCTTAAAGAAATGACCTAATAAATCTTTCCAATACAACTTTAAACATTGCAAACATCCAACCGACCATCTTTTTCTTTGTTTCCAAGAAGCCTTAAATTCCACAGGTTGTTCATCATAAGTGACTGCATTTTCAACAAAAGCAATTCTCTCATCTCTTAGAGCACAAAGAGCCGTAAACTCAATATCTTCCGTTAAAGTTTGAGTTGGAAAGCCCATCTGTTCAATAAGTTCTTTTTTAACCATAAAACCAGTTCCGTTAATAGAAGCATTTTGATTCATTGTCATGCGAGCTTTACTAAAGAAGAAGTTTTGCATGTAGTAGTACAATGAATAGGACCCACTTATCCAATTATCACTTATATTTTTACTATCTCTAAATCCTTGAGCCACCCTATATCCACAACACAAAGTATCATTCATACGGGCTAAAAAATCAGGATGAATAATATTATCCGCATCAAAAATTATATAAGCATCAATATCTTTACGATTTCTTAATTTTTTAAAAACATATCTTAAAACTTCGCCCTTAGACTTAACTTTCTCTTTAACATCAATAACAATTGCGCCTGCTTCTTTAGCAACTTTAGCTGTGTTATCAGTCGTATTATTAACCGCAACATAAACTTCAAATAGCTCTTTTGGATAGTTAGAGTCTAAAACCGACCTAACTAAATTGCCCACAACTGCCTCTTCGTTACGAGCAGCAATAACTACCGCAAACTTATTTTTAGCCTCAAAAGGCACTATCTTAAACTTTTTGGGTTTAAGAAAACCATATAGTCCTGTTAAAGAATAATAAAGTCCATAAAATAATGTTAAAGTAAAAAATATATAATAAATTGCTTGCCACATAAAATAAACTTCCTTACTAGTTATATCACCATTGTATCTTTTTTATTTAATTTTGTAAAGGTTATATCGAAGATGATTAACTCCCAAACTATAATACTCTACTTCACGATTATCTAATTTTTTATAAAAATATACCTCACAATAGCCATTGTTTTCTTGATAATAGTACTTATTCCCAAACCTATCTTGTAAACATACTCCACCTTGATAATCTTTATTTAAAAGATATTTCATTGTCATAACTTTTTCATATCCATAAACAATAACTTCCACATTAGGTCTTTTCTCATATCTATTGATATAGCCATCTAACATATCTTTAATTTGACTTCTACTAAGTTCTAGGGATAAAGTAATCTTTTTGACACCAATTCTATGCAGAAATGCTATTGTATAAGAATTAACTACATTAAAAGAATAATCCGTATGAATATTATCTAATAGCAAACCACCTAGCTCTCCCACTAATACCAAATCTTTAGACTTATCATACTTCTTTACAACATTAGAATAAGCCCTTATATACTTAGTTTTTTCATCTGTACAATAAACATACTTATATCTACTAAGATTATCAATTTCTTCATCATGATGAATATAAGCATTAACATTCCTAGAAGTTTCAAAATCTGGAAGAATTGCACAATACTTGCCTTCTTTAAAAGACCCTACCTTCAATCTTTCTTCATCTAACATAACTACAGCTTTTCTCTTAATTTCATTTAAAAATGTAAGTGGTATAAAAAGATTATTATCTATATTAATTTCTAATTTTGAAAAATTATAAACACTATACCCTAGTTTACTTAACTTTTCGTGAATTATTTCTTCACTTGTTGGTAATTTACTAGCTATCTCTGGTGTATATTCTCTTACAGTAACACTATTCTTACCATCACTAACGCTAAATGACATTAACTGATTTTGGTGAGCTTTAAAAATTCCTTTGATCTTAACTCTTCTTGGATTTTCTTTAATATACTCTTCGATTTCTTTTTCGATATATTTAGAAGAAGTCAAATAAACATCACTATTTAAAGAAACTTCTCCTTTTATTAGAATCCTAATAATATCATCTTTAAAAGCTTCTTTAACTAATTTACCATTAAGATAAAAATCATTAACCAAAACTCCTATTTCCTTATCTTTAGATTTTATTCTTAAACCATCATTGATATGTAGTTCATCACTTAGTTTTATAAAAACATTTTTACCATTTATTTTAATAACTTCACCAATTTTAACACCAACATTATTAGGCTGTTTACCATTGATTACATCATTATTAAGAACATTATTCAAGTATCCCAAAGTATACTCCCTATTAAAAACCTTCCTTAGCTTACCTAAAATATCATAGTTAATAGAAACCTCCTCTGTCCCTAAATAACTGTCAATAGCTTCACGATACAACTTAGTTACAAGATAAACATACTCTCTCGACTTCATTCTTCCTTCAATTTTAAAAGAATTAACCCCAATATCAATTAAGTCACCAATACTACTAATAGCACATAAATCTTTCATCGATAATGGATATCTCTTATCTTTATTTATAATTTTGTTATCTTTAGAAAGAATGTCATAAGGAAGTCTACAACTGCCAGCACAAGCACCCCGATTACCGCTGCGACCTCCAACCAAACTCGAAAATAAACATTGGCCCGAATAAGAAACACATAAAGAACCATGCACAAATACTTCGATGTCTAAATCTGTTTCTTCTTTAATTTTCTTTATTGTTTCTAAATTAGTTTCTCGAGCTAGCACAATTCTTTTAAAACCAAGCTTTTTAGCCACCATAGCCCCTTCTAAATTATGAATATGCATTTGGGTCGAAGCATGAATTTCTAAATCAGGAAACTTCTGATGAATCAAATCATACATACCTAAGTCCTGAATTAAAATGGCATCTATCCCGTTTTGATAAGCAAATTTAACAAAAGCAACAAACGTCTCAACTTCTGGCTCATAGACTAAAGTATTACAAGTAAGATAGACTTTAACTCCGTAAAGATGCGCATAACTTATAGCTTGCACTAACTCCTCATCATTAAAATTTTTAGAAAAAGCTCGGGCACCAAAACGACTGCCACCTAAATAAACGGCATTGCAGCCAGCTTCAATCGCCCACTTTAAACATTCCATATCCCCAGCTGGCGCTAATAACTCATATTTCATACTACTTCTCTCTCTTTCAAAAAAGAGTTTAATAACCTTGTACTAAACCCTTACTTTTTATAAGCATACAAACGATGTACTTCTTTAATTGATAATGGGCGATACTCCCCCGATTTCAAATTACCTAACTCTAAGAAACCATACTTTTCTCTCTTTAACTTAATAACTTCATGATTAACAGCCTTAAATAAATTCTTAACAATATGATTACGTCCTTCAGTAATAACTACTTCAACAATATCAACGCATTTAACAATGTCATGTTTTTTAATCTTAACCCGTAATGGCTTACAAAGAACTCCATCAATAACAATTCCCATCTTTAACTTATGTAATTCTTCCATACTTAAATTGCCTTCAATCTTAGCAACATAAGTCTTTTCAACGCCATTCTTAGGATGCATTAAAATATTAGCTAAAGTTCCATCATTGGTTAAAATTAACAATCCAGTGGTATCATAATCAAGACGCCCAACAGGATATATTCTCTTATTGGTAGCTATTAAATCGGTAACAACTTTTCTTTTAAATTCATCATTAACACTACAAATATATTCTCTGGGCTTATTAAGTAAATAGTATTCATAACTTTCTTTCGCAAGTTGACGACCATTAACAGTAATAACATCCTCACCATTAACTTTAGTTCCTAAAGTCTTAACAACTTCACCATTAACAGTTACTTTACCAGCCACTATTAATTCTTCAGCTTTTCTTCTTGAGGCAATACCTGCAGCAGCTATAACTTTTTGTAATCTTTCCATAAAAACTTCTTTCTAAAACTTTAACTAGTTAACTAATACATAAGTAATAGTATCCTACCACATTATTTAAGATATAGCAATCTATTTTGCTTCTTCTGAGGCTCTTGTTTCTCTAATAACTGTAATTTTAACAGTTCCTGGATATTGCATTTCCGCTTCAATTTTTTCTTTCATATTACGAGCAATAATCTTAGCCTTAGCATCATTAACTTCCTCTGGTTTTACTAAAACACGGACTTCTCTTCCAGCCTGCATAGCATAAGTTTTATCAACTCCCTCAAAAGAATTACCAATTTCCTCTAATTGTTCTAATCTCTTGACATAATTTTCTATCGAATCATTTCGAGCTCCTGGTCGTGCCGCTGACAAAGTATCAGCAATTTGTACCAGAACAGAAATAACACTAGTAGCTTCACAATCACCATGATGAGATGCAATCGCATTAATAACCACTTCATCTTCATGATATTTTTTAGCTAACATTACACCTAACTCAACATGTGAACCTTCAACTTCATAATCAATAGCTTTCCCAATATCATGTAGTAGACCTGCTCTTCTAGCTAAGGTAACATTTTCCCCTAATTCTCCAGCCATCAAACCACAAAGGTAAGCAACCTCTTTTGAATGTTTCAAAGCATTTTGACCATAGCTAGTTCGATAATTCAAACGGCCAATTGTTGTTATTAATTCTGGATCTATTTTACTAAGTCCTAACTCATAAACTGTACTATTACCTAAATCTGTTATTTTCGTATTAATATCATTACATACCTTCGTATAAATTTCTTCAATTCTAGTTGGATGAATTCTGCCATCTTTAATTAAAGACTCAATTGTAATCTTAGCAATTTCTCTTCTTAAAGGATCAAACGACGATATAACAATAGCTTCTGGGGTATCATCGATTATCAAATCAACTCCAGTAACAGCCTCAATTGTTCTGATATTTCTACCTTCTCGACCAATTAACCGCCCCTTCATATCATCTGACGGTAAAGCAATCGTACTAACAGTCTGTTCATTAGTAACATCAGATGAGTACCTTTGCATTGCTTCCACAATTATTCCTTTGGCAATTTCATGTGCATTGAGTCTAGCCTTTTGTTCTTCTTCTTTAATATAATCAGCAATCTCAAAAGACATTTCTTCTTCAACTTTTTTCATCAATATTGCATAAGCTTTTTCTTTTTTTAATTTACTTATTTCTTCTAATTTTTCCGTTTCTTTTTTAATTAAACCATCAATTTTTTCTTCTTTTTCTTGTAACTTTTTTTGTTTATTCAATAAATCTTCATCTTTTTTATCAATATTATTAGAACGACTTTGTAATAATTCTTCTCTTTTGTCCAAACTGCTTTCTCTTTTATCTAAGCGGTCTTCCATTTCTTTTAATTCTTTTTTGCGTTCTTTAACTTCTTTATCAGCTTCTTCTTTAAGTCTTAAACTTTCTTCTTTTATTTCAGCTAAGCTTAATCTTTTAGCTTCTTCTGCTTTTTTTACTGCTTCACTAATCAAATCAGCAGCCTTAGTAGTTAAAGCTCTCTTTCTAATCATATAAATAACGATGACAATTCCTGCCCCCGCAAAAAGTCCCAAAATCAAGAAAACAATGGTGGATAAATTTTCTCCCATATAATTTTCTCCTTTTAATAGAAATCAATCTACAATTATATTATAATTAATTTTAACTTTTTTATCAACGGTTTATTTTTCATCAAATTTTCACATTATGTTTAACTTATGATAATGTCTTAATAGTTATTTTAATTTAAATTTCTAATAGTTTAAAAAGATAGAAATACCTTCTATCCTTTCTTTAATAATAATAACTTTTTTAAGAAGTTAACAACTTTTTATCGCTATTTATTATTTGCTTAACTAGTTTTTTCATTATTCTTCGACGCCCTAAAGTGCCATCATAATTTAACATATAATAATCACTAGAGACCTCATCGTATCCATACCATAAAGCAATTGAATAATCATGACTATATAAGCAAGCCCAAGAATCTAGTATTGCATATTCACTAATTCCTAAAGCTTCTGTTTTACTTCTAGAAATTGTAGTTGTCCCAGTTTTACCAGCTACTTCTGACCTTCCTATATCTAACGTTCCTAAAATTTTACCAGTTCTAACTGCATACAACAAGATTTCATTAATATATTTAGCAGTCTTTTCACTACAAATTCTTTCTTTTTTATAAGTTTTTTCTACAGCTTCATTATTATCACGATAAATTATTCTTGTATAAGAATAAGGCTCAATGTAAATTCCACCTCTAGCGTAAGTACCATATGCCGCTGACATTGTAAGTGGAGAAACACCCTCAAAGGCTCCGATTGAAGCCGATTCATATAAATTATCTCCATAATCAATCCCAAAAGCATGAACATAATTAGCTATCTTATTTTTATCAACTTGTTGAAAAATTTTTAAAGCTGGAATATTTCTCGAATCTGACAATGCTTGCTTAACTGTAATGTACCCTTTATAATCACGCATAGCGTTTACTATCTGCGTACCATCACTGTACGTATAAGGAGCATCTAAAACAATATCATTTGGTGTTCCTCCATTAAATTCAAAATATGGTCCGTAATCCATAAAAGGTTTAATTGAAGAACCAGGCGCTCTTTTTATTTGAGTAGCATAATTATACTGGCGAGCACCTGTCCTATTCCTACCACTGCCTATTGCTAAAATTGAACCATCACTACTACTAGTTACAGCAATACCCGCTTGAATAACATCGTCTTTAAAATTTTTCTTATTTTCCATAACATCGTTAACTGCATCTTGGACAGTAGGGTCTAATGTCGTTTGAATAATCATTGGTACATTATAAGGATTTAAACCAGTATCCTTTATGACTTCCTTTGTAACAGTATCAATAAAACCCTGATATTTATTTAAGTTATTTTTCTTTCCCACTAGCATACTACTAACAGAAATATCTAATGAATCATGCAACTGCTCTTCCGTAATATAACCATGTTTATACATTAAGTTTAAAACTTCATTGCGTCTTTTAGTGGCATTATAAGTATTTATATAAGGATCAAAATCAGATGGTGCGTTAAATAATCCTGCAATCAAGGCGGCTTCGGATAAATTTATATCACGGACACTTTTACCAAAGTAATTTTGGCAAGCCATCTCTACTCCATAACTATGAGCTCCTAAAAAAGGATAATTAACATAAATCTCCAAAATTTCTTCTTTTGAATAATTTTTTTCTATCTCAAACATTGATAAATAAATATCAGTAAGTTTTCTTACTATTCCTTCAATTCCAGTAGCAACATTAGAAGTAAAAGCTTGCTTAGATATTTGCATTGTAAGTGTCGAAGCACCACCAGCATTACTATCCCCTTTTAGATGATTAATAACAGCACTAGTAAATCTTATTAAATCAAACCCCTGGTGCTGAAAAAATCTTGAATCTTCCGCAGCTACTATTGCATCAATAAAAACCTGAGGTAAATCATCATAAGTAACAAGCTCCCTATCTTCGCTTCCAAGTCTAGTTATTTCATTCCCATTTTTATCAAGCATTATACTCGATTGACTCATATAAAGGTTTTTTTTATCAAAAGTTGGAGCATTCGTAACAATATAATTAACTCCCAAACCAATAGAAATAACAAGACCAAAAAAGACTAGAAAATTAATGACTACTATAAAATGTTTTTTCTTCTTTTTCTTATTTACCACGTACATTTTATGGAGCCCCCATTTCTAAAACTATAAATAATAGTAGCACAAGAAATTTTGAGTTTCAAGACACGAATAACTATTTTTTTGAATTTTTTTCGTTTTCTTTAGGCAAATTATTGTTTTTAACATCATTAAACTCGTAATGTTTTCTAATTTGCATTTCTATGTCATCAAGTAATGCTTTATTTTTCTCAAAGTATCCTTTTGCATTTTCTCTTCCTTGGCCAATTCTTTCACCTTTATAAGAATACCAAGCCCCACTTTTTGTTACAATTCCTAAATCACTAGCAATATCTAAAATCTCTCCTATATGACTAACACCATGACCGTAAATTATATCGACAGATGCAGTTTTAAAAGGAGGAGCTACTTTATTTTTGACAACTTTAATATTAGTACGGTTACCAATAAATTTATCACCGTCTTTAATTTGTTCACCTCTTCTAATATCTAATCGCACGGAAGCGTAAAACTTTAAAGCACGGCCACCAGTTGTCGTCTCTGGATTACCAAACATGACTCCAACTTTTTCACGTAACTGATTTATAAATATCGCAGTTGTTTTAGTTTTATTAATAGAACCTGATAATTTTCTCAAAGCTTGACTCATTAATCTAGCCTGTAATCCAACATGACTATCTCCCATTTCGCCATCAATTTCAGCTTGAGGTACTAACGCCGCTACCGAGTCAATGACAATTATATTAACAACCTCACTACGTACTAAGGCTTCACAAATTTCTAGCGCCTGTTCCCCCGTATCCGGTTGACTTAATAATAATTCATTAATATTGACTCCTAAATTCTTAGCATATACTGGGTCTAAAGCATGCTCTGCATCAATAAATGCTGCCCGTCCCCCCTTTTTCTGTACTTCTGCTATAGCATGTAAAGCAAAAGTAGTCTTACCACTAGATTCTGGTCCATAAATTTCTATTATTCTTCCTTTTGGATATCCTCCAACTCCTAAAGCTATATCAAGCGCTAAGGAACCACTAGGAGTAACTTCTACATTTAAATGTTCTTGAGAACCCAAACGCATTACTGCTCCTTTACCAAATTGTTTTTCAATATCGGCCAGAACTTGTTCTAAAGCCTTATCTTTTTCTGCTATTAAATCTTTCATCTTTAACCCTCCTACATTGTAAAATCATCTAAATTTATACTATCACAAGTCTAATCTTCTGACAACAAATTTATCCAGGAAATATTTATCCCTTCATATATATATATTAGACATAACCATCGATTTTTTTTCAAAAATTCAAAAAAAAACTGCAAAAATTAACAATTTTTGCAATTTTTATCCTATTTATTCAAATTTATAGTCTTATCAAGTACTTTTAAAAAGTCATTTTTACTAAATGGTTTTACTAACATATCAACAATATTATATGTAAAAGCTTTGTTTATCATATCTTTAGAATCTTCACCAGTAATAATTGAAACTGGAATTTTATCATAATGATTACTATTTTTTAAATATTCTAAAACTTCAAAACCTCCAACATTTGGCATATTAAGATCAAGAAGTAAAGCTAAAATTTCATATTTATTACTACTAATTATATCAATAGCTTCTTTACCATCTAATGCTATTACACCTTTATATAATCCATCTAATACCTTTAAAGCAAAATTATCCACAATCTTTGAATCGTCGGCAATTAAAACGATTTTTTCTTTTTTTAAATTTTCAGTACTAATTTGCGGTTTAATCTCTGGTTCCGGCATTCTGGATAAAGCCTTCTCACCATTTAAATATCTCTTAACAATTGAAGTCATATGGTCAACTGTTTTCAGTAAATTATCATATTCTTTCTCAATAAAATGTTGATTTTCATTCTTACCAGCCATTTCATGTTGTAAAAAGATCTCTGCTTCTTTAGTAAATCCAAGATATCTTGCATCACTTTTTATAGAATGAGCAAAAATACCATAATTTTGCCAGTTTTCTTGGTCTTTACTATTCTTTAAATTTAATAACTTTTCATCAATACCATCTATATAATCTTGAAAAGTTTCATTGTATGTATCTACATCTCCAAAAAGCTCCATAGCTTTATCAGTATCTACTCCATTTTGTTTTAAAAAATTAATATCCATATTATCAATCCTTTACCATTCTTCCTAAATTAACGTCGTAATATATTCTATAATCAATAAGTTGAATCATGAATTCGTAAACTTTTGCAATGCCAATCACACTATTATTATTATAAATATAAATTTCTTCATACATTTTTTTCACTTTTTCAATCAGCCCCATCATCCTACCCTTGTTCTAATTTTATTATAATTTAAAGTGATTTTTTATGCAATAGGAAACACAAAAGATTACTAAATAGGATTGTTTTTTTAGCAATAATATTATAAAATCAATTTAGGATATAGGTGTAAATATGAATAAAAATAAATATGAATTTAAATATAGAAACAAACACTTTTTTAAGTTATTAATTCCTTTGTATATCATATTATATCTTCTAACACTAATTGTTTTATATAAGTATATTTTCTTTCTTTATTTGTACATTCCAGCTAGTATTGCTGTTGGAATATTAATACTTGTATGGATATATATTATTAAGCCAAAAGCAGAGATAACCAAGGGAAGTTTTGAATTTTTTAAAAACGAATTCTATTACACAACTCTAAAAAAAACGAGAGCCATCACGTATAAAGAAGTAGAATATATAAAAAAAGAAGAATATATTGAAAAATTTCTATTCTTTAAAAAAACTAATTATAGATACATAATGAAAATTATTAATGCCGGTACCTTTTATTTTCCATATTATGATGCAAGTTTAGATATAGCAATAGAATTATTAAATGATAAAATCAAAAACCACGCTTAAAAACGTGATTTTTAAATACAATAAAGTATAGTATTACAAATTTTCAAATACAAAAAAAGTTCAAGTTGAACTTTTTTTATTTATTTTACTAAAGCATCAGATTGAATTGTCTTTTCGCGTTCGTTACCGGTTCTAGTCCAACCATCTAGGGTCTCACTAGTACTCCAAGTATATTTATATGTAACATTCTCAACCGTATCAACAATGGCATCTTTACAATCAAGTGTTTTCTTAATGCATGTATGTGTATTACCATCATAAATATAATCTACGGAATTAGGACATTCATATCCTTTTATATCGCCTTTTATTGTTTTTGTACATTTTTTAGTTTCTTTATCTAAAACCGCATCTTTATCTTCGCAATAGTATTCTTCACTAGAATCAATATGTCTTGTACAAGTCATATTTTCTCCAGTTCCATTGGCTGTAAAGCCTTCAGGACAAGTATATTTATAAGTAGTATTAGTTACTTTACCAGTAGTAATATAACATGTAGTACCGTCTTTAGTATATCCAGTAGGACAAGTATATTGAGTATCAGTAGTATTCTTTGTTGGTTCAACTACTTCTTTCTTAACACAAGTATTAGTAGTTGTATCCAAATTATAACCGTTAGTAGTATCACAAGTATATTCGATATTACTCTTAGTTTCTAAAGTAGCATTATATGTACAAGTTGTCTTATCATAAGACAATGTTCCACCCTTATCACAAGTAGCCGTATTAGTACCTGTACATACTTCATCTACATAAGTTTTCTTATCTTCATTACTACATACCTTATTAGTGTAAGAATTAGAACTTCCACCACTACATACTTTATTAGTATAACTATTACCACCAGATACACAATAGCCATTACCATCGTAAGTACCAGTAGTACAACGTGCATTTGAACTTATGCATGTATACATTGCCCTACCACCAACACTAGAAGCAGTACAGGTTATTTTACCAGTGCTTGTATATCCTGATTTATCATAACTAAATTTGCCAGCATCTTTACCATTATCCCATAAAGCAGGAGTTTTGCTACCTTGACTTACACATCTACCGGCAGAATTTTCTGTATAGCCAGAAGGACATGAACATGTTTGATTATTTTCAGTCTTAACGCATCTACCAGCAGAATTTTCTGTGTAACCAGATGGGCATGAACAAGTTGTCACAGTTTCTGTTTTAACACACATTCCAAGCCAATTTCTTGTTGAACCGCTTGGGCAACTACAAGATTGATTATTACTTTGATTAGAACTATAAGAACAAGTATTATTATAACTATTTAAATTATCTCCAGTATATTTACAAGTAGCAACAGTAGCAGTAGTTTCTTTTTTGGTAGGAGCAACAGTAACAGTTCTTTCACATTTATTAGTTGTTGGATTTAATTTAAAACCGTTTTTCTCATCACAAGTATAAGTTGTAGTACCAGGAGTAACGGTAGCTTCTACATACTTAATGCAAGTACCATTATTTTCAGTATATCCTTCTGGACATTTAGTTTCAGTCTTATCAACTGTCTTAGTAGGTTCAGTCTTTTCATCATAACCATCTTTAGTATTTTTCTTTGCATCAGTTGTTTCAGTCTTATTCTCAAAATATACAGGAGTAGCAGGAATAGTTTCTCCGGTTACTTCCTTATAACACTTATTATTAGAAGAATCTAATTTATAACCATCATCACAACGATAAGTATTTTTAGAACTATATTCTGGTTTCTTAAATTCATATTCTTTTACAGTCTTAATGATATTTCCATCTTTATCAACAGTTTCACCAGGTTTTAATTTATCTTCATCATCATCTTCATCATTATTTACATTATTGTTATTATTATCAATAGTTGTCTTATCATCACCGCTATCAGAAGCTATATTATTATTTTTAGTCGTAGTAGTAATAGTCTCAAGTACATAATCACTAGAAGTATCACAAGCAAGTTGTGTTTTTAAAACATACTCACTTGAACCAGTCTTAGTGATTTGAGCATAAGAATTAGTTTTATTACAAGATTTATTATTCTTATCAACAAAATCAGAAACCAACTTTTTACTAATCATACTTTCAAGATTAATTGTTGATGATTCGCCAATATTTTCAGGCATATTACCCCCAGAAGTATAATAACTTTTAGCAGCTTCTTTCATAATATTTAAATTTGTAGTAAATGCTTGTTTACTAGATGCTTCTTTATTCGTTTTTGGCATAATAATCATCATAACTATTACTGTTAAAGCAATTATTCCAACAATAAATAAAATGTTTTTCCAATTTATTTTAATTTGATATTTAGTATCTTCATACATAATATTTTCCCCCTTTAACGTTTTAATGCAAGTGAAATACCATTAGTGCTTAAACCTAGAATATCACGAATCTCATCGTCACTAAAAGCTCTACTGCCCTTCTCATCAACTACAGAAATCAAATTTCTCGCAATCATTGTTTGTATATCTTTATTAGGTGCATAATAATTAAGATTAATTAGTTCATCAGTTTGAAAATTTCCTTTAGTAATTCCAGAATGTCTTGGATGACCGTTTCTATCACTTGTATCAGTACGACCAGCACATTTATCTATAATTACTTGGGCACAATTATATGATTGAGTATCATCCATATCTTCAGGCTTAGTACTTTGACGAATTTTGCTTATAGCTGGAATCTTCTCCCAAGCAACTTGAACCATTTCACAAATCGTTTCAAAAACTGGAACATTCTTAAAATAATAAGCATCAAAATCAGCATACATTGCTGTAAAAGCCTCGCCTGTTTTACTATCAACTGACGGAACAGGATTCTTTTGCTCTAAGATATTAGCCTTCACATAATTCAAGAAATTCTTAGCAACAGCCTCATCATTTGGATATACTGATAAATGATATAAATAAGCTTCACATTGATTCAATAATTGTTTTTGAGAAGCATCAGCGTAAAATTTTGACCAATTACCTCTAGTTTTCTTGGCAACACAATTTTTATAATAATTATAAATGAAAGGATTGCCCTTAGAGTCAGCTATTAAGAATTGTTCTAAATTATTAAATTTAACAGTTAAACCATAAGTATTTTCATTAGAACCTGTAATATTATCAGCAAAAGCATTAATAAATGACTGATATAAAACTTCTGAATTATCAGCAGCTTCTGCTTTAATTTCACCATTTCCAGTTACTAAAGAAATTAATCCTAAAGCTCCTAACTGCATAACTTGTCTTCTTGATAATATAATGTCACCGACATTTTCCACTTTTAATTTTTCATTTTTCATATTGATTCCCCCAATCAACTTCTTTATTCAAGTACATCTCGAGTTGTTTTTCGCCCATATATTAACATAAAAACCAATTCTTGTCAATTGGTATCTTATATGTTATAATTAATATCACGGGGCAGTAATGGTTTCGACAAATATTGTTAAGTGTTAAGTGGCAAGTAGTCGCAAGAAGACTTAAAAATCTTAAAAAAATTAAATGACAAAACAGAAAGAAACTTCGGTTTCAACTTTGCTCCTTCATTTGCTTAAGATAAGCTTGGGGCAATCTTCTCTAGATTTATCTATGATTTAGATTAGATTTTATATTAGTAGATTATATTAAATTATGTGTTTAGAATAATTTAACGAATACCAACTAAACTAGTTATTAAATAGGTAAGCTAAAGCCAGTTTAATAATAAAAATTAATTCTTAGCTAAACTTGTAGAAACTTAATGTTTAAATATTTGGACAGGAGTTCAATTCTCCTCTGCTCCACCATTAATAAAAATTAATAGTCTTCGGACTATTTTTTTATATTAAAAAAAGAAGGCTACATTTGAGCCTTCAATAATCTTGTTAATATAACAATCAAATTAGAATCAGTTACCGTATCAACATAAACATCAGAACCATCTAAAATTTCTTCTATTATCTTTACTTTATTAGGAACCACTTCTAGTTTATCGTCAATTCCCATTACTAAAAAATATTTACTACCACCATACATAGTCTCATTCAAAACTACATATTTTTCGTTATTTTCTAAAGTAATAATTGTATTTGTCTTCAAGCCCATAACTACCTCTACTATTCATTAAAACTATTATCACTATTTAAATAATTAAACAAATCATTTAATTCATCCAAAGATGTATCATCACTTGTTTTACTATCGGAAGAAGAATCTTCTTTATTTTCATCAGTATCTTTAACTACTTCTTTATCATCATCATGAGATACACTATCACTAAAATCAGTAACAGAAACTACTTTTTGTTTATCTGCATGCTCATCTTCTTTCGAATCAAAACCATACATAGAAGAAAAATCAAACGTATTTAATTCACTATTAACATTAGATGAATCTTCAGCTTTAGAAGAATCTTCAATTTCTTTATTATCATCTGAAACTTTTTCTTTATCAGAAGCATTAAATATGTCATCATCAAAACTAAATGGCGCATCTACTTCTTCATCTTTATCAAAACTGAAATCAATATTGCCAGCGGAATTATTTTCTCTAGTAGTTTCTTCTACTTTTTTAACAGAGTCGCCATCAATAAATTCATTAGCATCTTTAATAGATTCTCTATAGAACTCAACAGTTTCTTTAACAGACTCGTAATTTTCTAAATCCTCTACTTTACTCACTAAATCACTTATTAAATCTTTAACTCTAATCTTAAGATTTTCTAACTCATCAGAAGTATTATCATACTCTTTATCAATCTCAATAATTCTTAAAGTTCTTTCTAGCTCCCAATAAATATCTTTAGCAGTATTCAAAATACTTAATAATTTAGTATTAGACTCTTTAATTTCTTTAAACTTCTCTGCATTGCTTCTTGCTTCTTCTTCATTTTGAGTAGCATCTTTTACAACATCTTTAATTTTATCACATTGATTTAAAATAATTTGCTTGTTCATATTTATCAATCCCTCTATTATTACTATAAATAAACTATATCATAAAAGGGAGTTTAATGCAATAAAAAAAGAACCTTATACAAGTTCTAATTTTACAGTTAGAGCATCGTCTCCAACTCTTTCTTTTAATTTAATAATTCTAGTATATCCACCATTACGATCTTTATATTTAGGTGCTAGTTCATTAAATACTTTACTAACTACATCTTTATCATTATGTAAGAAAGCAAGTGCTTTTCTTCTTGCTACTAAAGAACCATCTTTTCCATAAGTAATCATACGATCAACAAATTTTCTAGCTTCTTTAGCTCTAGCTTCAGTTGTTACAACATAACCATTATTAATAACATCTTTAGTTAAACCAGCAAGAATACTTCTACGAATACGAGATTCTCTGTTTAATTTTCTATACTTTGTCATATTCCCTCCTAATTAATTAGTCTTTAAAGCTAAGACCCATTTCTTTAACTTTATCAATAACCTCTTTTAGAGATTTCTTACCTAAGTTTCTAATCTTAGTAACTTCTACTTCTTTTTTATTAATTAAATCTTGAACTGTATTTACACCAGCTCTCTTTAAACAATTGTAAGCACGAACTGAAAATTCAATTTCTTCAATAGGAGTTTCTAATGTCTTAGTGATTGTATCCACCTTTTTTTCAGCCATAATTCCAGCCATATCAGCAATATTATTTAAATCAGCAATAATATTAAAATGTTCAATTAAAATCTTAGCTGATAAAGCCATAGCTTCTTCTGGAGTTATAGAACCATTCGTATAAACATTCATAATAAGTTTATCAAAATTTTCATTTTGACCAACACGAGTAGGTTCTACATCATAGCTTACTCTTTCAATAGGTGAATATAAGCTATCAATAGCAATAACACCTAATTTCTTCTCACCTAGTAACTTTTCATTAGCCTTAGCATCAACATAGCCACGACCAGTACCAACAGTCATTTCCATGTCAATTTTTCCACCTTTAACTAAATTACAAATAACCAAGTCAGGATTTACTACTTCTATTTCAGCGTCCTTAGCAATCATTCCAGCAGTAACAGGACCTTCTTCGTTTGCACTTAAACGTAGCACTTTTTGTCCTAATCCTTCCTCTTTAGTAGAATGATTAATCAAAACAACACTCTTTAAGTTTAAAATAATAGTAGTTACATCTTCAACAACGCCATCAATCTTTTGAAATTCATGCATTACTCCATCAATTTTTACTGATGTTAATGCACAACCAGGAAGACTTGATAACATAACTCTTCTTAAAGCATTACCAATAGTAGTGCCAAATCCTCTTTCAAGTGGATCTAATTCAAATCTCCCATAGTGAGTATTTTCAACATATTCTGCAATTTTATAATCCGGTTTTTCAAATTTTATCATACAATTACAGTTTCCTTTCTTAATTTCTTGGACGTTTTGGTGGACGACATCCGTTATGTGGAACTGGTGTAATATCATTAATTGCAGTAATTTCTAATCCAGCAGTTTGTAAAGAACGAATAGCATTCTCTCTACCAGCACCTAAGCCCTTAACAAAAACTTCAACTTTTCTAACCCCGTTATCAAAAGCAACTTTTGCTGCAGCCTCAGCACTCATACCAGCAGCATAAGGAGTTTTCTTCTTTGAACCCTTATAACCAATAGTACCAGCTGATGCCCAACTAATTACATTACCGTTTACATCAGTAATAGAAACAACAGTATTATTATAAGTTGCATGAATATGTGCTTGAGCTTCAGGAATATTCTTCTTTACTTTTCTTTTTCTTCTATTATAAGCCATAATTACTTACCTCCTACTTACTTATTTTTTTCTTATTAGCTACAGTCTTACCCTTACCTTTTCTTGTACGAGCATTTCTACTAGTTCTTTGACCATGAACTGGTAAACCTTTTTTATGTCTTGTACCTTGGTAAGAATTAATCTCCATCTTATTTTTTATGTTCATTTGAACTTCACGACGAAGATCACCTTCAACTACATATTTTTCAACTTGTGCTCTAATTGCAGCAACTTCTGCATCAGTTAAATCTTTACCTTTTTTAGTTCTCTCAACCTTTGCATCATCACAAATAGTATTAGCAAGATTTCTACCAATACCATATATTGCAGTTAAGCCAATACAAATATGTTTTTCGTTAGGAATTTCAATATTTTTAATACGTGCCATAATTACCTCCTATTAGCCTTGTACTTGTTTGTGTTTTGGATTTTCACAAATAACCATTACTTTACCTTTTCTTTTGATAATTTTACATTTTGCACAAATTTTCTTTACAGATGGTCTAACTTTCATAATAATTCCTCCATTATCTCTTATTCCATACAATGCGCCCACGTGTTAAATCATAAGGCGATAATTCAATTGTAACTGTATCACCTGGTAAGATACGAATCATATTAACGCGCATTTTACCAGAAACGTAAGCTTTAACAGTCTTTTGAAATTTAGGTAAGTTTACTAGGTATTCGCCACCTTTTAAAACTTCCGTTACTTTTCCTTCAACTTCTATTTTATCTTCTTTAGCCATTTTATTCTCCTGTTAATATTTCGTAACCATCTTTAGTTACTAATACGGTATGTTCAAAATGAGCAGATGGACTGCCATCATCAGTACAAATAGTCCAATCATCATCAAGCATATAGACATATCTTTCCCCAAAATTTAACATTGGTTCAATAGCAATAGTCATCCCCGCTTTTAAAACCATTCCCGTACCTTTTTTTCCATAATTTAATACATCAGGATCTTCGTGAAGTTCCGTACCAATACCATGTCCACATAACTCTCTAACCACACTTAAATTGTGCTCTTTAGCATATGTTTCAATCGCATGGCCGATATCTCCTAAACGACATCCTTCTTTAACTTGATTTATCCCTTCATATAGAGCTTTCTTAGTATGTAAAAGCAAATAAGCCTTTTCTTTACTAATCTCCCCAACAGGATAAGTAGCAGCAGAATCTGAATGATATCCTTTATAAATCATTGAAATATCAAGTTTTACAATATCACCATTCTTTAGCTTTCTTTTACCTGGAATACCATGTACAACTTCATCATTAATAGAAATACATAAATAACCAGGATAACCTTCATAACCAATAGTTGATGAAACACAGCCATTAGCTTCCATGAAATCCTTTGCTATTTTTTCCAATTCTCCCGTTGTAATTCCCGGTTTAATATTCTTTTCTAGAAGTTTGTGGCATAAATAGTTAATATGTCCAGAGTGTTTCATTAATTCAATTTCTTTTTCACTTTTAATACTAACCATTTATACCTCCAAATATTTTTCTATATTTTCTAACATTTCTTGTGGATTATCATTTACTTCGATATTTTCTAACTTGCCAATTTTCTTAAAACAATCTAAAACTGGTTTTGTATCTTCAATATAAGTTTGATATCTAACTTTAAAAGTTTCTTCCGTATCATCGGCTCTAACTTCTAATTTGCTTCCACAAAAATCGCATATTCCATCTACTCTAGGTCTAGTAGCCTCTTTAAATTTATTAAAGCTACTCTTGCAATTGCTGCAAATCATTCTTCCTAAAGTACGATGCATCGCCTCTTCATAATCGACATCAAGATAAATAACTACATAATCATTAATATTAAGTTCATTGAATAATTTAATCAAAGAATCAACTTGCTTAATATTTCTAGGATATCCATCAAGAATAAACCCATTCTTAGCATCATCTTGTTTAATTCGATTTTCTAATAATTCTAAGACAATTTCATCTGGTACTAACTTGCCAGAAGACAATATTCCAGCAAGCATTTTCCCAAATTCATCATTTTTAGATTTTGCATCTCTTAGTAAATCACCTGTAGAAATATGAACATAATTATATTTGTTTTTTAACAAAATGCTCATAGTCCCTTTACCAGCAGCAGGAGGAGCAATAAAAATAATGTTTTTCATTATCTACGATGCCTTCTTCCCTCACGGTAACTACGACTTACTAATGAACTTTCTAGCTGTTTATAAGTTTCAATAGCAACACCAACGACAATTAAAAGTCCAGTACCTCCTATTGTTACACTACTAGGTAAACCTGAAAATTTAGAAAAAATTATAGGTAACCCAGCAATAATTACTAGAAAGATTGATCCTACGATTGTAAGTCTTCCAATAACTTTGGAAATATAATCAGTAGTATCAGCTCCCGGTCTAACACCAGGAATATAACCACCATTTTTATTTAAGTTTTTACTCATTTCTTCTGGATTCATTTCCATAAAAGTATAGAAATATCCAAAAAATAGAATAAGAATAACATATAGGATAAAACCAGTTGGACTAGTATAAGCTATATAGTTATTAACAAAGTTTTTTGCACCATCATTACCAACCAAAGCAATAATTGTCGTTGGAATAGTAAGTAAAGTTTGAGCAAAAATTACAGGCATTACTCCTGCAGGATTCAACTTAATAGGTAAATATGATGTTTGCGCACCATATGCACTATTAGTACGATTAGAATACTGAATAGGTACTCTTCTCTCTGCAAGTTGGATAAATACAACTCCAAGAATAATGAAAATATAAACTATTACAAACAAAGCAAATAATATACTACCAAGAACCGTTGAGTAAGTACCTGATGTAACTAAACTTTGGAAAGTTGTTACAAACATCGATGGCATACTTTGAATAATACCAGCCATAATTAGTAGAGAAATACCATTACCAATACCTTTAGTAGTAACTTGATCACCAAGCCATAGTAAGAAGCAGGTTCCAGCTGTCATTACAACAGTTGTCTTAAGAATATCAAGACTAGACATCCCATTCATATAAACAATAGTTAAAATATAACCTTGAATAAATGCAAATAATATCCCCAAATATCTGGTAATTCGATTAATTTTTTGCCTACCTGTATAGCCTTCTTCCTTTAATTCTTTAAAATAAGGAATTATATCCATTTGTAGTAATTGAGTAATAATAGATGCTGTGATGTATGGTGAAACACCAAGAGCAAATATTGAAAAACTTCTAAGACCACCACCGGACATCAAGTTAAATATCTCTAAGAAACCAAGTTCTTGGTATAAAGCCGATGCCCAAGGGATAGTAATAGTTGTACCTAGGCAAAACAAACCTAAGCACATGAGAGTAAAATATATTCTTTTTCTTAAATCTTTATTAGAAGGACTAAATAGTTGCTTCAAACCAGCAAACATATTAGATCACCTCAGTCTTGCCACCTGCTGCTTCAATCTTAGACACAGCAACGCTTGAGAATCTATTAGCCTTAACAGTTAATTTCTTTTCAAGAGTACCATTAGCTAAAACTTTAACACCAGATAATTGATTTTTTAATATACCTTTCTCTTTTAATACTTCTGGAGTAACTACATCTCCATCTTTAAAATATTTATTTAAATCATCTAAATTAATAGTAGCATATCTAGTTGTAAATTTAGCATTACTAAATCCACGTTTAGGTAATCTTCTATATAACGGTGTTTGACCACCTTGGAACCATGGAGCAATTGATGCACCACTACGAGACTTTTGTCCCTTTTCTCCACGTGTAGATGTTTTACCCATTCCAGAACCAGGACCACGTCCTACTCTTTTTCTAGATTTTGCTTCAGGTAGAGCATTTAATTCATGTAATTTCATATTATAATTCCTCTACTTTCTTTCCTCTTAATTCAGCAACATGTTCTTTAGTTTTTTGTGCCTTCAATGCTTCTAAAGTTGCTTTAGCAACATTTACCTTAGTATTAGAACCTAATGATTTAGACACAACATCTTTAACACCAGCAAGTTCTAAAATAGCACGAGCAGCACCACCGGCAACTAAACCAGTACCTTCTTTAGCAGGTTTTAATAAAACTTCAGCACGACCAACTTTAGCAGTAGCCTCATGAGGAATAGTTCTATTATCAACTAAAGATACTTTTACAACATTCTTATTAGCAGCTTGAAGTGCCTTTTTAATAGCTTCAGGAACTTCATTAGACTTACCACTACCAAGACCAACTAGACCTTTTCTATTTCCAACTACAACTGTAGCTAAAAATCTAAAATGTCTACCACCCTTAGTAACTTTAGTAACACGTCCAATTGATATAACTTGATCTTCAAGCATACTTTTTTTAGATTCAGTTTCTTTTTTTGGCATATTATCCTCCTCTTAGAATTCTAGTCCGTTTTCACGTGCTGCTTCTGCTAAGGCTTCAACACGTCCATGATAAAGGTATCCACCTCTATCGAAAACAACTTTTGTAATATTTTTCTTTTTAGCTTTTAGAGCAATATCTTTACCTACAAGTTTTGCACCTTCAATATTGCCACCATTATTTAATTTTAGTTCAACAGATGATGAGCTAACTAAGGTAATTTGTTTTTCATCATCTATAATTTGAGCAAAAATGTTACTATTAGATCTAAATACATTTAGTCTTGGACATTCACTAGTACCGTTAATCTTATTACGAACTCTTGTATGTCTAATCTTACGCATAACATTGTTTGATTCTTTTCTTATCATAACTATCTCTCCTTACCTTATTTAGCAGCTTTTTTACCTTCTTTACGTCTAACAACTTCGCCCTTATAACGAATACCTTTACCTTTATATGGTTCTGGTTCTCTAATTGAACGAATTTCAGCCGCAAATTGGTTTAGCTTTTCTTTATTAATACCTGAAAGTGTAATTTCAGTATTGCTTTCTTGTTTTACTTCTAAGTATTCTGGAACCATTACTTCAACAGGATGAGAAAAACCTGCAGTAATACCAATTTTCTTTCCAGAAACATTGAATCTATAACCAACACCTACAGCTTCAAGTCCTACTGTATAACCATCAGTTACACCCTTAATCATATTATTGATTAAAGCATTAGTAGTACCATGAAGTTGTTTAGTTGCCTTTTCATCATTTGGTCTAGTAGTTAATACTTTACCATCACTAACTTCTACTTTAATTAAATTACTAACAACAATTGATAATTCACCCTTAGGGCCTTTAACTGATACATTGTTACCATTAACTGTTACAGTAACGCCCTCAGGAATAACTAAATGTCTATTTCCAATTCTACTCATAACTTAAGTTTTTCCTTACCAAATATAGGCAAGTACTTCTCCTCCTAAATTATTTTCTCTAGCTTCTTTATCAGTCATTAATCCTTTTGAAGTAGAAATAATTGCAATTCCAAGTCCATTTAAAACACGAGGAATTTCATTAGCTTTAGCATAAACACGTAAACCAGATTTAGAAACTCTCTTTAAACCAGTAATTACACGTTCTTTCTTTTCGCCATATTTTAAAGTAATAGTTAATTTATCACCAGTTATATTCTTTTCATAATTATAATCAGTAATAAAACCTTCTTTCTTTAGAATTTCAGCAATTCCTAAAGTCATCTTAGTTCCATTAACTACTACTGTTTGATAACGCATTTGTAATGCATTACGCATTCTTGTTAGCATATCTGCTATATTATCTTGTACCATCTAAAATTCCTCCTTTCCTACCAACTTGATTTTCTTACACCAGGAATTTGTCCCTTATTTGCAAGTTCTCTAAAGCAAATACGACATAATCCATATTTTCTTAAAACACCATGAGGACGTCCACATCTTTCGCAACGTGTATATGCACGAGTACTAAACTTTGGTGTTCTTTGTTGTTTAACAACCATACTTGTTTTTGCCATAAATATTTTCCTCCTCTAGCATTACTTTCTAAATGGAAGACCAAATGCATTTAATAAATGCAACGCTTCTTCATTTGTTTTTGCAGTAGTAACAAATACAATATCCATACCAGTTACTTTAACTACTTCATCATAATTGATTTCAGGGAAAATTAATTGTTCTTTAATACCTAAAGTATAATTTCCTCTCCCATCAAATGCGGTTTTAGAGATACCTCTAAAATCTCTTACACGAGGAAGTGCTAACTTTATAAGTTTATCCATAAAGTTATACATATTTTCTCCTCTTAATGTAACTTTGCAACCTATTGGTTGGCCTTCTCTTAACTTAAAGCCAGCAATAGATTTACGAGCTTTAGTAACAACAGGTTTTTGACCAGTAATTGCTTCTAAGTCTTTTACAGCTGCTTCAATGAATTTTGAATCACGAGCGCCGTCACCAACACCCATATTAACAACAATTTTTTCTAATCTAGGAACTTCCATCTTAGAAGAATAGTTGTATTCTTTCATTAAAGAAGCAGTTATTTCTTTATTATATAATTCTTTTAAATTACTCATAACTTCTCCTCACTAGCTTTCTTTTACTTTCTTTGTAGTCTTTTTTGCAGTAGTTTTCTTTGTAGCTTTTTCTTCTACTTTAGCATCTTCTACTTTAGTTTCTTTTTTCTTAGCAGCAGCTTTTTTAGCTTCTACTTTTTTAACATTAGAAACATGAATAGGTGCTTCCATAGAAACGATAGAACCAGATTCATTAGTATATCTTGGTTTAACATGCTTTTTGATAATATTAATGCCTTCAACAACTACTTTATTTTCGTTCTTTAAAGTCTTAATAATTTTGCCTTCTTTATTTCTATCTTTTCCGGCTAAAATTTTAACTTGATCTCCAACTTTAACTTTCATCTAAAAGCCTCCTATATTACTTCACTAGCAAGAGATACAATCTTCATATAATCTTTATCACGAAGTTCTCTTGCAACTGGTCCTAAAACTCTTGTTCCAACTGGACTCTTATCATCTTTAATTAAAACGCAAGCATTATCATCAAATTTGATATAAGAACCATCTTTTCTTCTAACGCCTTCAACGCTTCTTACAATAACTGCTTTAACTACTTTGCCTTCAGGAATATTAGAGTTTGGAATAGCCTTTTTAACAGTTCCAACAACTACATCTCCAATATTACCATATTTAACTTTAGAGCCACCCATTACACGAATAACAAGCAATTCTCTTGGTCCTGAATTATCAGCAACTTTTAATCTACTTTCTTGCATTACCATAATGATACCTCCTATAGGATTACAGCTTCTTCTACTACCTTAACTAGTTCATATCTCTTAGTTTTAGATAATGGTCTAGTAGCAGCAATTCTTACTGTATCTCCTTCTTTAGCTACATTATTTTCATCATGAGCTACATATTTTTTAGAGTATTTAACTCTCTTACCATAAAGTGGATGATTTTTATAAGTTTCAACTAAAACAGTAATAGTTTTATCGCACTTAGCAGATACAACTTTACCTATAAGTTCTGCTCTTTTAGTTTCTGCCATATTAGTTTTCTCCTCCCTCTGATAATTCTCTTTCACGAAGAATAGTTTTCATTCTCGCTACATCTTTTCTTAATTCATGGATTTTAGAAGGTTTTTCTAAACTTCCAGTTGATTGTTTAAATCTTAAATCTAATAATTCTTTTTTAGATTCAGTAATTTTCTTAGTTAAATCTTCACTAGTTAACTTTCTTAATTCATTAACCTTCATTAGAAATGCCTTCTTTCTTTACAAATTTGCATGTAACAGGTAATTTATGAGAAGCAAGACGAAGTGCTTCACGAGCAGTAGCTTCATCAATATCACTTATTTCAAACATAATTTTACCTTTTTTTACTACAGCAACCCAGTCATCAACATTACCTTTTCCGGTACCTTGACGAGTTTCAAGTGGTTTTTTAGTTAATGCTAAGTGTGGAAAAATATTAATATATACTTTGCCACCACGTTTCATATAACGTGTCATAGCAATACGAGCAGCTTCAATTTGGCGAGCAGAAATCCATGCTCCTTCTTTAGCCATTAGACCATAATCGCCTAAGTGAAGTTCTGTATTACCCTTAGCATGTCCATCGTAACTTACTCTATGAGGTTTACGATATTTAGTTCTTTTTGGAATTAACATTTATAGTCTCTCCCTTCTTAACATTTTTAGTTGGAAGAATTTCTCCTTTATAAATCCAAACTTTAACACCAATAATACCATAAGTAGTTAAAGCCTCAGCAGTACCATAATCAATATCAGCACGAACAGTATGTAAAGGAACCGTTCCTTCTGTATAACCTTCGCTTCTTGCCATTTCAGCGCCGCCTACACGACCAGACACTAGAGTTTTAATACCCTTAGCCCCAGCCTTCATGGCATTTCTAATTGCACGTTTTTGAACGCTTCTAAATGGTGCTCTTGCTTCGATTTGTAAAGCAATATTTTGTGCAACGATTTGTGCATTCAAATCTGGATTTTTAACTTCAACGATAGATAAATAAATATCTTCGCCAACTAATTTTTTTAATTTGTTTCTTAATTTTTCGATGTCTTCTCCACCTTTACCAATGATTACTCCTGGTTTAGCAGATTTAATAGTAACATCACATCTTTTGTCATTTCTTTCAATAACGATTGAGGCAACTGCTGCTTCTTTTAGTTCTTTTGCTAAGAATGCACGAATTTTAATATCGTTATTTAAACATTTAGCAAAATCATTATTGTTGGCAAACCATTTAGATTCCCAATCTTTATTAACACCAATTCTTAAGCCAATTGGACTTACCTTTTGTCCCATTATTTTGCCTCCTTAACGTTATCACTAACTTTAATAGTTATATGACTAGTACGTTTATCGTGTCTATCAACATTTGAACGACTACCGAATCTAATTTTCTTACGAGTTACACCTGGATTAATGTAACATTCACTGATAACTAGATCGGATTCTTTAGCGCCATTATTATTAACAGCGTTTGCAACAGCACTATTTAAAACTTTGCTGATTAAACGACTAGCTTTTGTATTTGTATTAGCTAAAATACCTTGTGCAGTTTTAACGTCCTTACCACGAACTAAATCAAGAGTCATTCTTGCTTTACGTGGAGGAACTTGTGCACCTTTATGTATTGCGTATGCTTCCATTCTAATTATCCTTCCTATTTTTGACCAGCATGGCCACCAAATTTACGAGTTAACGCAAATTCACCAAGCTTATGTCCTACCATATCTTCAGTTATATAAACTGGAATAAATTCTTTTCCGTTATGAACAGCAATTGTATGTCCTACAAAGTCAGGGAAAATTGTTGAACGACGTGAATAAGTTTTAACAACTTCTTTTTTACCAGTTTCATTTAATGTTTGAACTTTCTTAAGTAATCTATCGAAAACATAAGGTCCTTTTTTTAAACTTCTTGCCATTATTTATTTCCTCCTATTTCTTTCTACGACTAACAATTAACTTGTCAGATGCTTTTTTATTTTTTCTAGTCTTCAAGCCTAGAGCTGGTTTACCCCATGGAGTCATTGGTGCTTTACGTCCAATTGGAGTACGGCCTTCGCCACCACCATGTGGGTGGTCATTAGGGTTCATAACAGAACCACGGTTTGTTGGATTAACGCCCATATGACGTTTTCTACCAGCCTTACCAATGTTTACAAGTTCAAAGTCTTCATTACCTACAACACCGATTGTAGCCATACAAGTACCTAAAACCTTTCTTGTTTCGCCAGATTGTAATCTTAACATTACATATTTACCTTCACGACCAAGAATTTGAGCACTAGCGCCAGCAGAACGAGCTAGTTCAGCGCCCTTTCCTGGTTGAAGTTCGATGCAATGAACAACAGTACCAACAGGAATAGCTTCTAGAGGAAGAGCATTACCAACTTTAATATCAGCATCTCTACCAGATTCAATAATCATTCCCACTTTTAAATCTTTTGGTGCAATAATATATCTTTTTTCACCATCTAAATAATTAATAAGAGCAATATTAGCATTACGATTTGGATCATATTCAATAGTAGCAACTTTACCAGTTACACCAGTCTTATTTCTCTTAAAATCAATTATTCTATATTTTTGTTTAGCGCCGCCACCAATGTGTTGAACAGTCATTCTACCTTGATTATTTCTACCACCAGATTTAGCCTTTTTAACTAAAAGGCTTTTTTCAGGAGTAGCAGTAGTAATTTCTGTATTAGCAAGTGTCGACATACCTCTTCTACCATTAGTAGTAGGTTTATATTTCTTAATTGGCATAATATCAGCTCCTATCCTAATATTCTATCTTTTCGCCATCTTTTAATGTAACGATAGCTTTCTTGTAAGTCTTAGTTTTTCCTGTATAACGACCTACTCTTTTACTCTTAGCCTTAGTATTTACAGTATTAACGCTTGCAACCTTAACACCAAAATACTTTTCAATAGCATTCTTAATTTGGATTTTGTTAGCACTTTTACTAACTTTAAATGTATATACACCATTATTTTTAGCATACATAGATTTTTCAGTTATAACAGGTGCAATAATTACATCAGTATAATCTTTCATTATTTAAGTGCCTCCTCTATCATTTTAACAGCAGCTTCTTCCATAACTACATAATCAGCATTAACTAAATCATAGCAGTTAATTTCATCACTCATAAGTGTATAAGTATAACCAAGATTTCTTGTTGCTAGATACAAATTAGCAGCTTCATCAGCAGTTACAAATAACACTTTGCCGTCTAAGCCCAAAGTCTTAAGTAAGTCTTTAACAGTCTTAGTCTTGCTATCTGCAAGTTCTAAAGAATCAACAACAATTAATTCTTTATTCTTAACTTTATCAGTTAAAGCACTCTTAAGAGCTAAGCTTCTTTCTTTTTTATTCATTTTGAATGTGTAATCACGAGGAACTACGCCACCAGCGATTCCACCGCCACGCCATTGTGTAGCACGAATACTACCTTGACGAGCACGACCAGTACCTTTTTGTCTCCAAGGTTTTCTTCCGCCACCAGATACTTCAGCAACTGTCTTAGTTTTGGCAGTTCCTTGTCTAGTAGCCGCAAGTTGTAAATCGATTGCTTTCTTCAAAACAACTTCATTTACTTCAACGCCAAATACTTTGGCATTTAATGTTAAATCTTTAGTTTTTTCATTTTTTAAATTTTTTACTTCAACTTTTGCCATAGATTAATCACCTTTCTAGAAAATTAATTTTCTTGGCTTTCTTCTTTAGCTTCTACATCGTCGTTAGCAACGCTATCAACAACTGTTTCGTATGAAACCAATTCATTATTTTCTGCTTTTCTTTCATTTTTAGCAGCAGATTTGATTAAAACTAAAGATTGTTTTGCACCGGGAACATTACCACTAACTAAAATGTAATTTTCAGCTGGATTAGCATCAACAATTACTAAATTTTGAATAGTAACAGTTTCGCAACCCATATGTCCTGGTAAAGCTTTACCTGGTAATACTCTCATTGGTCTCATAGTACCCATTGAACCTGGTCTTCTATGATAACGTGATCCGTGTGCAGATGGACCACTCTTTTGGCCATGGCGTTTAATAACACCTTGTGTTCCGTGACCTTTACTTGTTCCTGTAACATCTACTACTTCACCAGCAGTAAATAAGGAAGCATCTATTGTATCCCCTAAGTTATAAGAGCCTTCATAATCTCTTATTTCTTTTAAGAAGCGCTTAGGATTTGTATTAGCCTTTTTAGCATGACCAATACTAGCTTTAGTGGCGTTCTTTTCTTTTTTGTCACATACGCCTAACTGAATTGCATTATAACCGTCATTTTCAACAGTTTTAACTTGCATAACGGTATTTTTTTCGACTTCAATTACTGTGACAGGAATTACTTTACCTTCTTTAGTGAAGACTTCAGTCATTCCAACCTTACGTCCTAAGATTCCTTTCATAATTTTTCCTCCATTATTTATTATAATTGTTTAATACTAATTGCAACTCCACTTGGTAAGTCTAAACGACTTAGAGCCTCAATAGTTTCTTTACTAGGTTCTTTTACTTCAATTAGTCTCTTATGAGTACGTGATTCAAATTGTTCACGTGCATCTTTGTACTTATGTACAGCTCTTAATACTGTAACCTTTTCGATTTCAGTAGGAAGAGGAATTGGACCAGAAATAACTCCCCCAGTTCTTTTTACAACATCTACAATCTTGCCAGCAGCTAAATCAATGCTTCTATGATCATATGCCTTAAGATTAATGCGTATTTTCGACATTATATGTCCTCCCTTCGCCTATATCTAGTATAGACTTGCTCCGTTATGAATTACCTGATGTCACCATTTTTAGCTGAATTTCATCAATCAACTTTGCCTAGTGTATCAGCAACCTCACACATCCCTGCAGTCATACAATCAAAATAATACCATACTTTTCCCATAGAAATCAAGTGTTTTTTGCACTTTTTATATTAATTTAACTCCTCAATTTTACGTTTAAACCATTACTTTAAAATAAAATATTTTTACCAAAAAAAGGACCTTCATTCTCGAAGGTTCTTCTATTTATCTCTTATTACTATTCTTATCAAATTTACTAACTGTTACTTATTATTATCATCGTTTTCCGGTGCAAATAAATTTTCTGTAGCCTTCATCTCTGGTGGACATGCGATATCCATATATTTAAGGATGGTAGGCGCTACCATAGTCAAATCACCATTTCTTAGCTTAACAGTTTCATCCGTAACAATGAAAGGTACAGGATATAAAGAGTGCGTTGTAATCACATTATCATTGTCATCCAACATATAATCACAATTACCATGATCAGCCATTATAAATAAAGTATAATCATCATCTAAAGCTTTGCTATAAATAGTACCAAGACAATAATCTATTACTTCTAAAGCCTCGATTGTCGCTTCCAAGTTACCAGTATGTCCTACCATATCCGGATTAGCAAAATTAACTAAGATAAAATCATATCCCTTGTCCATACACTTTAAACAAGTTTTTGTTACATCTTTGCAACTCATCTCTGGTTTTAAATCATAAGTTGCTACCTTAGGACTAGGTATTAAGAAGCGATCACATTTTTCAAGTTTATACTCTTTACCGCCATCAAAAAAATAAGTTACATGCGCGTACTTCTCGGTTTCCGCAATCCTAGCTTGTGTCAAACCTAACTGAGCTAAATAAACGCCCAAACTATTTTTAACTTCCATTAAATTTAAGAACGATTTTGAATTCTTAGCCTCAGCAATTGGGTAAATTGTATAAGTCTTCAAATTATTAAATTTAACTGTATCATAAATGTCAAACTTAGTATCAGTTAAAACTTGTAAAATTTGTTTAGCTCTATCAGGACGATAATTCATCCATAGAACAATGTCCCCATCCATTATCTTTGGCGTATCTTCCATGATAATTGGTGGTAAAAACTCATCTGTTACATTCTTCTTATAGCAGAAGTTAATAGCTTCCTTTAAATCTTTAACCCTAGCCCCCGTCCCTAAGGTCAACATATCACTGTAAAGTTTCGTACGGTCCCATTTTTTATCACGATCCATTGCATAGTAACGACCACAAACGCTAGCTACTTCTTTATAACCATATGTTTTTAACTTAGCATTAGCTTCATCAATATAAGTCTCACTACTCATTACTGAAGTATCTCGACCATCAGTAATCGCATGAACATATATTTCTTTAACCCCGGCTTCATAAAGATAATCTAGCATCCACAAATTAAATTTAATATGCGAATGAATCCCCCCATCAGATAAAAGTCCTAACATATGAATAGGTTTATTATTTTCTTTAGCATAATTAACCATCTCTAAGAAAGCTTCATTCTTAAGAATTTCTTTCTTACTAAACCAGTCCGTTATTTCCATAAAATTTTGTTTAATCAAACGACCAGCTCCCAAAGTAGTATGTCCTACTTCACTGTTACCCATTTGTCCTTTTTCTAAGCCAACAGCACGTTCAGAAGCCAGCAACTGACTATGAGGATATTTATTCCATAGCTCTTTAAAATTAGGCATTTTTGCCAACTTCACCGCATTTCCATGCACCGTATTTCTTAAACCAAAACCATCTAATATTATTGTTAATACTTTTTTCATAAAAATCTCTTTTCTAACTATTTAAGAAGTTTTATCTAACAATATAGCACTAAAATAGTACCACAAATCATCTTTTAATGACAAGTACTTTACCTAATTTTAACCATTTACTCAAGTCATTTTCCTATGAATTTATTATTCTTCTGATATTTCACAATATCTTTTACCACCGCAAAAGCATCTTTCTAGTCTTAATAAAAAAACTCTAAGAACAATCTTAAAGTCACCTTGCCATATGTCTACTATCAACACTTAGTTTATCAGCTAAAGTCGCTAAAAATTCTGAATTAGTTGGTTTGGCTCTATCAAAATCAACAGAATGACCAAAGATTTCTTCCATCAAGTCATAATCTCCCCTTGTCCAACTCACTTCAATAGCATGTCTAATCGCACGCTCTACTCTAGAAGGAGTGGTATTATATTTTTCGGCAATATAGGGATAAACCTCTTTAGTTATCCCTCCCAAACAATCAGGATTATTATACATAAGTGCAATTGAGTCCCTAATATATTGATAGCCCTTAATATGACTAGGCATTCCAAGATCATGTAAAAGTTTAGAAATTTCCTTTGTCATATCTTTATTACAACCAATTGGCAGCTTCGAACTATCTAAAGTTACCGCATCATTAATTCTATCTTCTAAAACATTCAAATCAGTACCTTTATATAAGCAAAATAATATATTATAATCTGTAAGTACTCTTAACAAGTCCGTATTTTTATTATAAGTATACAAAATTATTTTCTTATTTAAATTTTCTTTTTTTAAAAACTTCAAAACTCCAATACCATCTAAAGACGGCAAAATCGTTGATAACACAATGCAATCAAAATCGTCATACTTCTCTTTAATTAGTTTAATTGCCTCTAGGCCATCACTACAACTATATTTTATATTGACATTAGTACTACTTTTACTCGTCAAAAATTCTTTTACTGCCTTAATACTAGATACTTCATCTACCATAAGTACATTAATCATAATTTTCTCCCTATTCGTACTACCTATGTCTATTATAAAATATTTTTTTACAAAATTCCACTTTTTATTTTGACAATTTTTGTCGAACTAAATGACTTTTTGTTTTTTTACTTTACAATTTTATATCTATCTACTTTTCTTTAATTATTTACAAGACCTCTTCAGCATCATTAATAGCTTCAATCGCTGGCAAAGTACCATTCATAATGTATTCTAAAGTCGCCCCACCACCAGTCGAAATAAAATCAAATTTATCTTGGTAGCCAAACTTATCTATAGCACTTGTACAATCTCCACCGCCGGCAATCTTTGTTGCTGGTAAATCAGCTAATAATTTCAATAACTCTAAAGTACCATTACTATATCGTTTGTCTTCATACATACCCAAAGTACCATTCATAAAAATAGTCTTCGCCCCAGTCAAAACTTTTCGGTACTGTCCCAACGTCTTCGGACCAACATCACCAATAACTTCATCAGAACTTACTTTGTTAATATCTTTGCTAAGAGCCAAAGAATCATCATACTTATTACCAACAATGGCGTCAAAAGGCAAGATGATTTTACGACTATTTTCACTTAAAATTTTCTTAACATTTATTAAAGTTTCTTCACTATCCGTTGCTAAAGAAGAACCAATATTAAGCCCTAAAGATTTAAGAGCACTGTTAGCAAGGCCACCAGCTAGTAGCATATGATCACATTTTGGTAATAATTTTTCAACTAAAGCTAATTTATCATCAATTTTAGCTCCCCCCATAATAATTACAAAAGGCTTAGGAGCATTTAAAACATACTTATTTAACATATCCATTTCCTTTTGAACTAAAAAGCCTAGACAACTCGGAATAAATTTCGTAATTCCATAAGTTGAAGCATGCTTACGATGAGCACTAGCAAAAGCATCAAAAACAAAAACATCTCCTAAAGAAGCGAAATATGAAGCTAGCTGCATATCATCATTACTTTCAAACCCATTATCAATATCTTCGAAACGAGTATTTTCTACTAATAATATTTCTTTAGGTTGTAACTCCATCGCCTTTATCTCTAAGAAGCTACTTCTCGTCTCCGGTGAAAAAATAACATTACTACTAACTAATTCATTTAATCTTTCCGCCACGACTTTTAAAGAATATTTTTTCTTATCTTCAATAGTTTTCACCTTTCCCATATGAGAAAGTAAAATAATCTTACAATTCTTTTCAATTAAATAATTAATAGTTTCTAAAGAAGCCTTAATCTTTGTATCATCTAGAATACGCCCATTTTCTAAAGGAACATTAAAATCACAACGGACAATAACTCTTTTATTTAAAATATCCATATCTTGTAATAAACATTTCATTTTATCATTTCCTTCCTTTATCAACTTTTGGAAAAACCTGAATAACCAGACCATGTATTAGCTCGGCAACCAAAAGGCCAGCATCCCTAATATTATTTTGTTCCACATATCCATTTATTAAACCCTTACTTTGCAATTGTTTAATTATTTTCTTAATCATCTCCAAGTGAGCTGAACTAGCTGCTTGATATTCTTCCTTAAAATCCTCTTCAATAACCATTTTATCATTAAGAACTATGACTTTTGTATTTTTTTCATTTCTACCATCCATTAGCATTCTCCCCACTAATTATCTTCTTTCGTAAATTCAATCTCATTATATCAAAAATTTTCTTTAAATACTCAAAAAATAAACACTTCTAGAAACAACTATTCTAAAAGTGTCAATTATTCAAAAAGTTCCTTTTCTTATAAACTCATTAAATATTTTAAAGTCTCAATCATCTGATGAGTATAACCAACCTCATTATCATACCAAGCAACTACTTTACATAAGCAAGTATTATTAAAATTAATAACTTCTGTTGATAGCAAGTCAACTATCGCTCCACATTTCTTACCTAAACAATCACTAGAAACAACAGGGTCATTAGTAACCATTAAAGTACTGTTTTGATTTTTTATAAAAAGATTATTCAATTCCTGAGCTTCTATCGACTTCTTTAATTCTAAAGTCAAATCAATCATCGAACCATCCGAAACAGGCACTCTAAACGCTTTACCAACGATTTTACCATCTAAGCTAGGAATTACTTTGCCAATAGCCTTCGCCGCCCCAGTTGAAGCGGGAACTATATTTTGAGCGCAAGCTCTTCCTCTTCTCGCATAAATTCCTTTATTATGAGTGATATCTAAAGTGGCTTGGTCATTAGTATAAGCATGAACCGTACTCATCGCCCCCCCAATGATACCAACATTATCTTCAATTACTTTTACAACTGGAGCCATACAATTTGTTGTACAAGAAGCCGCCGAGATGATTTTTTCACTGCCATCCAAAATATCATGATTAACATTATAAACAATGGTTTTCATATCACCTTTACCGGGAGCCGAAATAATAACTTTTTTAGCGCCAGCTTCAATATGTTTATAAGCATCTTCATACTTGGTAAAATGACCACTACATTCTAAAACAACATCTACTTCTAATTCTTGCCAAGGCAAATTAACGGGGTCTTTCTCACTATAAACTTTGATTTTTTTAACTCCTGCTATCACCAAATTATCATTTTCATAACCAATCTCATTTTCATGGAAACTACGATGATTAGTGTCATACTTTAATAGATAAGCTAACTCCTCAGCCGTTGCTAAGTCATTTATTGCCACCACATTTAAATCCCTACTCGTAATCATTTCTCTAAATGCTAATCTTCCAATTCTTCCAAATCCATTAATTGCAACTTTTATCATTTTTCTTTTTTTCCTTTTCTTTTTATCTTTTTTATTTTCTTTTCTTAGCTTAGTCTTTCTTTAGCTCTTATCTTTCCGGTCATTTTTTCAAAAAATTTCCTAATAATTATTTGTTGTTGAATACATATTATTTCAACTTGGTATATTTTTAGTTTCAATTTTTCCTTGACTATTCTTTTTCTCTTGCCTATACTCTTTACTAAGATAGACTACATTATAGAAATTTTTCCTTATCTTATATAGAGCCTTTTTACTAAATCTATTTATTTCTTACAAATTATTACTTATCAAAACATGACCCACCAATAAATTCTCTTAAAACACAATCATCTCTAATATATTCACTCGAGATAGGAAAGTAACTTTTTAAGAAATTTATTAACCTTCTTGCCTCTTCATAATACTTAGAATCTGTCCTTACTGAATAAAGAAGTGGTTCCGCAAAAACTTTTAAAACCCCTAATTCATATACTAAAGACGTATTAATAATCACATCACTCGTACTAATGTATGGGAAAATGTATTTCTCTTCACCATCGCGAACTGTTTTCCAAGTTGCAATAGTTTTACTAACATCATGCCCTCTCATACGATTGTCTCTGATTATTCTCCTAATAAGACGCAAATCAGTCGTACTAATATAATTATTGTTATCAATGTTAAGAGGCATAAATGGACTTAGATAAATTTTATATTTCAAATTATTATCAATCTTTGGCGTAAGTGAATCATTAAGACAATGTAAACCCTCCATAAGAATAACGTAATTATCATTTATACTTATTTCTTTTTGTAAATATTCTCTAACACCTAGAACAAAATTATAAGTTGGTAATTTGACTTTTTCGCCAGCCAGCAACAAATTAATATCACGATTTAATCCAGAAACATCAATGGCCTCTAAGCTTTCAAAATCATAATCACCGTTAGGAAGTTTCGGCGTATCAGCCCGATTTTTAAAATAATCATCAACACTAAGTGCAATTGTCTTTATCCCTCGAGATTGCAAATCAAGAGCAATCTTTTTACATGTTGTCGTCTTGCCACTACTAGAAGGCCCAGCAATCATCACAAAACGACTACCCTTTAAAACAATATCATCACAAACTTTGTGAATTTTATTATCAAAATTTAGTTCCGATAATCTAATCAAATCATTAATTTTTCCGTTAGCCACTACTTCGTTTACTTGGTAAGCATAAGAAACATTTAACTTACTAAGCCATGCCTTTTCATTTCGAAAGCACTCAATAACTTTCTCGTAATTAATATAAGTAGGTACCTGATTTGCAGCGTTTTCATCTAAAAATAACAAAGCCAACTCTTTAGAATTTAATAAAGCTAAATCAAAATCACCACAACACCCTGTACTATAAGGCATTTCCATATAAAAATAAGCATAATATTTTTCTAACCGATAAATATTAACCAGTTCATAATCAACATTCAAAATATTAGCACTACAAGCTAAATCCCCAATCTTGTTATAATATTCAACCATTTCTTTACTTAAAACATTCATTTTCAATATAGGTAAATCTTCAGCAATTAAAGTATTCATTTGCTTCTTTATTTGCAAAATATCATCAGTTGTCAAATTTCTATCTGTCTTTAACGTTATATGCATTCCCCGCATAATTGAATGGTCAAAACTAACTTTAACATTTTTATAAAGGTCTTTAACACTCGCCAAAAAAATAAACTTTAATCCAGCCTGATACATTTTATAACCAGCCAAGTCTTTCTTATCAATAAAATCAATTGTACAATCTTTTTTTAACTTAGTCTCAAGGCCAGTAAGACGATTATCAATTTTCGCGCCAATAATCTTTTTCTGTATATCACCAGGTAGAGTCTTTACAATATCAATAATTTTCGTATTAATATCCACCATTACTTTTTTACCATTATTGTAAATAACCGTTATTTTCTTATTCATAAGCACCCTTCTTATCATCATTTAAATTATATCAAAAAACTTTTTAAAAGTCTTTTAAATTTTATGTTTCTCTACGCACAATAGACCAAAAAAACTAAGAACCTTTTTTTAAAGAATCCTTAGTCTCATCTTAAATCTCACTATTCATTAAATTATCAGTTATCTCTTCATCATCAAGAAGGCCAAAAATCTTACCGATATCACTCTTCTTAAAATTCTCTATTTCTTTAGCCATTTGACTCTTATCTTCTTCAGTCATCGCATTATAATCTAAAGCACCCGTCGTATCTAAAAGACTCATCGTAATTTTACTTGCCAAATTATAATCAACGTTAATATCTAAATCCGTCTTAAAAATTAAAGCATCCAAGCTAGTATTCGCATCCAAGACACCATCCATATAATCACCATGACTATTAAATTTATTGCTAACAATTCCCGTCAAACTAAATCCTAAAAAATTAAATTTATAATTTAAAACTTTCTCTTTTTCTTTTCGCTCATAATCTAGAGTACCAATTAAAACCTCTTTATAATAAATTGTAATAACTTGTTTATCATCAGTACTAGCGATTTCTACTTTAATTTTTTGCTCTGGTAGCGAAACATTTACTTTTTTTGTATCTTTATTATAATATAAATTAATAAAAGTGCTATTATTACCAATCTCCAAGGCTTTAAACTGATTAAATAAACCATCTGTATAGATATTGATTTCTAAAACTTCCGTCCAGTCTCTAATTTTTTCTTCAATCTTTTCTTTTCCAATTGCCAAATCATCACAATCTTCTGTCACTAAACAAGTGATGTCATAAAGATAATATTTAGCGCTATCATCTAATTTAGAGTAAATATCATTTACCGTATCTTTATCTAGCTTATAAGTATATTTATTATAATCTTTTAGCTCATCCTTAAAAGAACCTTTATTTCGATAAGTATTATTATTGTTAATAGAGTCTTTTAAAGCATTCTCCAAGGATGTCATAGCTTTATCTAGAGAAATATTTTTTGTATCAAAATCTAAACTATTTTTAACCTCATCTTCTTTAACTTGTAAAAAGCAGATTAAATCGTTTTTATTCGTACAATCATATTCATCAATATTATAAACATTAGTAAACAAATTATCACTAGCAACATAATTCTTTCCCTGAATATAAGAATAAGTACCGTTTAAAATCTTCTTATTATTTTCTAAAACGCTAGCATTTATTTGATAAGTAGAGTTTTCATCATCAATAAAACCACTTATCTTAAATGTATTATTAGCTAAACTGTCCCCTAAAATATTACCACCTAGTGTAATAGTCGTACCAAATTGCAAAGTAGCCTCACCATTATTATTCTCAATTTTTTCTAAATTTTTAAAAGTTCTAACAATGCTTTCGCTAATCACATACTTAGGATTAGCCATTAAAGTCATAAATGAAACACCAAGTAATGCCAAAATAGCTAAAATTATTAGACTCACCAAGACCCAGCGATTTAATCTTCTTTTTTTCTTCATAAAATACCCTACCTTAAGAATATCTTATCATTAAAGTTTAGTTTTTACTAGTATTTTATCCATAAATATCAAAGTGGTTAATTACTCTTTTTCTCTAAACATTCCAAAAAAGCAATTAATTTTTTTCTTTATGCTTATTAACCAACTCCTTAATTTTCCGAAAATAATGATTAATTCCTGATTTACTAATGGAATGTCCACTCTCCATTGTCACTATTTCAGCCAATTCTTGATATGAAGTTTCTGGATATTTTTCTCGGTATTCAATAACTTCTCGAACCTTCTCATCTAAAAGTGGTAATAAATCATGCTCCTTCAAATAAGCAATATCATCAAGTTGTTTTAACCCCGTAATCGTCGTCTTTTCTTGATTAGCAATTTCACAATTATTCAATCGATTAACCATATTTTTATGATCACGATAAATTCTAATATCTTCAAAGAAGAACATACAGTTAATCGCACCCAACATTTTCAAAGTATCACTAATCATCTCCGCTTGTTTAATATAGACCATATATCTAGTTTTCCTCTTCAATATTTTCGACGTAATATTAAATTCTTTTAACAACTTTACAACGTAATTTGCATCAAGTCTTGTTGTAACGCTAAACTCCATGTGATAGCCGCTAGTCTGCGGATTATTGATACTTCCCGTTGCCAAAAAAATTCCACGTAAAAAAGCAATCTTTTCTTCCTTAGTCGCTAAAAAATAATCTTCTGGAAGAATTTTCTTCCCATTTTTATAAATATTTAGCTTTTCTAGAACAGTTATAATATCATTATTATAGATTAAAATATATAATTGATGAACTCGAAATCTTTTTTGAACTCTAACTGTTATCTGCGGTCTAACTTGAAAACACATTTTCATCAAACTGTATATTCTTCTAGCCACACTGGCATTTTCTATGTTTAAAATAATCTCTTTTTTATTAACCTCACCATCGAAACGAATAAACCCAGAAAGTTCCGCTAAAGCTTCCACTACTTCTGTTTCCAAATGCGCTATTTCCTCTTTTACTTTTATTGTATATGTCATAATAACTCCTAAACTTCTTTTTTTGTACTTTTATTATACCAAAACTTCTTCTTTTTTTAAGCCATATTTAACTTTTAGAATGCTCTTAGCCTTTATTTTCCTAGTATAAGCTTTTGCGTATTTTTTGTACTTATGTTATTCTACCCATCGATGCGAGCAATATGAGTTATATTCATAAAATTTACCCCATTTATAACTAATAATCAACAATATAACTTCTATATTTTTCTTATTCTAATACCTTACTTCCGCTCGCATCAAAAAAACTATTCAAAGCGTTGCTTTGAATAGTTTTTTCTATCTTGAATACCAGAAAACACCGGTTTTTGGATATCCTGGTGGCTCGATTGAATTGGCAATAAACTTCGACCATTTAGAATAGCCATTCGCTCCGCCCCCTAAATAATAACCTTTTGAAATACCAAAATGTAAATGTGTACCAGTTGTACAACGGTCATAACCACCGTTTTTAGAAGCAGTCGAACCACCACCAACAGTCCCAATAACCGTATTAACCGTAACCTTATCCCCAACTTTAACATTTATAGTCAAAAGATGACCATATTGCGTAGTATATGCTTTACCATTAACATTATTATGGATATAAACGATATTTCCACCACAAGTACTTTTACGAGTTAAAGCCGCTACCGTTCCCGCCGCAGCCGCATAAACTGGCGTCCCCTCGTTGTTACCGCCAATATCATGAGCGTTATGGAAAGTACTAGTTCCTAAAATCGAACTACGATATCCCCAACGGGAATTAATGCGTCCTTTAACGACAGGTTTTAACCAGCCAGTCGAAGCTGCGACACTAACGCAAGAAGAAAGTAACTGGGTTTCACTACTACAAACAGTTTTATAGTAATCAATTAAAGCTTGTTGATTCTTAATCTGAGAATTAATATCTTCATTGATATCATTAATACTATCAAGTTCATCATTTAATTTAGAAATAGCTTTTGAAGTCGCATCAATTTTATTATCAAGTTCGACATTCTTATTGGCTAAATCCACTTTTAACTGTTCATTAGCCTTGATTAACTTATCTAAAGTATCAATTTTATCTTTATAATATTCACTTATCTGAGAGACAGCTTGGGCACGCATAATAAAGTCTGTTGGCGTTGAAGCTCCCATAATATATTCAACAAATTCATTTTGATTATCACTTAACTGGTAATACTTCAAAACTTCATCAATATCTACCTTAGCTTTCTCGATATCACTATTACTCTTAGTGATTTTTTCTTCCGCATCAACAACGTCTTGAGCAATTTGTTCTTGTTCTTTCCTTGCATTTTCAACATCCTGTTTATTCTTATTTATTTGACTTTGGGTTTGTTTTTTATTATTTTCAGCATCAGTCTTTTGTTTCTTTAAAGCCTCTAGCTCTTTTCTTAATCCCGCAATAGTAGTAGCTTTGCTATTATTGGTCGCCGCCATTACACTAAAAGGTTCTAAAAAATAAGGAATAAGTAACAAAATACTTAAAATAATTCTAAAACTATAATTAATAACTTTTCTCATTAAATTTTTAAATACTTTCTAACGGCACGATTACTACCAAACATCCCAACAACTCCACCAACAATTACCAAAATAATAGAAACAAACCAAACTAAGTTACTAGGTTTTATTAATTCAATAACATGAGAAAACAAATAACCATCAAAATGTTCATAAAATAAAATATATCCATAAACAGTAATTATTATTGGAATAATTGCACCGATAACGCCTAAAATAAATCCTTCAATGATAAATGGTTGTCTAATAGCAAAATTACTAGCTCCAACTAAACGCATAATTTCAATTTCATTACGACGAGAAAATATCGTCAATTTAATTGTATTGCTTATCAAGAATGCCGTTACCAAGATAAGCGCTAATACAATTATAATCGTCACTTTTGACACTACGTCAAACATCAAAATCATCTTATCAACGGTATCTTCTCCATACTTGGCCGATTTTACGCCATCCATATTACGAATACTACTAGCTACATAACTAAGACTCTTAATATCTTTAACTTTGACAACTATTGAATCTAAAAGAGGGTTAGTATCTAAGTAACTTAAAGTCGCTCCCAGTTCACTACTCGTACTGGCCATTTCTTCTTTCCATTCATCCTTTGATTTATAAATATAAGATTCATAACTATCTAAAGCTTTTATCCCATTGATAACATTGTTTTTTTCTTCTTCAGTGACATTTTCATTAAGATAAACAACAACTGTCAAAGTATCTTCTAATGTCTTAGTAAAATGATCAATATTAGCACTTATAACAATCGATAAAGCTACTAAAATCAAAGTAATTGCTATACAAGTAATTGACGCTATCGAAAGACTAAAATTTCTAAGAACACTTCGTAAAGCGTCGCGGAAATTTCTAATTAATATCCTAATTAATCGCATTAGCTTTATAACCTCCTTTTTCAATATCACTGACTTTAACTCCCGAATCAATCATGACAACCCTTTGTTTCATTCGGTTGACAATATCCCTATCATGGGTAGCCATTACCACCGTTGTCCCCAAATCCTTATTAATTCCATAAATAACTTTCATAATCTCTTTCGAAGTCTCTGGATCTAAATTACCAGTCGGTTCGTCACAAATTAAAAGCTTAGGTTCATTAACTATTGCTCTTGCTATACACACGCGTTGTTGCTCACCACCAGAAAGCTCCCTTGGCATACTTCTTGATTTTTCTTTTAAGCCAACACGTTCTAGTGCTTCCATAACTTTTGGCTTAATTTCACTTTTCTTAAGACCAATACATTCTAAACCAAAAGCAACGTTTTCATAAACAGTTAACTTCGGTAATAATTTAAAATCTTGGAATACAACTCCTAACTTACGACGTAACTTATAAACCTTGCCGTTTCTTAACTTGCCAACATTAATTCCTCCAACATAAACTTCGCCTTCTGTTGGCCTTTCCTCTCTATAAAGCATCTTAATTAACGTTGATTTACCACACGCCGTCGGACCAATTATAAAAACAAATTCACCTTTCTTAATACTTAGATTAATATTAGCTAAAGCTGTAACACCATTTTTATATACTTTGGAACAATTTTTGACTTCTATGAACTTCACTATTACCACCTTACTATCAGTATCACTATACCATAAAATTCTAAAAAATAAAAGAAGATACTTAATTTAACTTCTTATCCTAATTAGCATTATAAAGATTTTAAATAGATTTAATCACTATTTTAAAAGGCAAAAAACATATACTTTCTAATTTTCAAGATACTCCATATATTCATCAATAACTAAATTCAGGTGATTTAACAGTTCTTTCACTTCCCGAACTGGTTCTTTATCATAAGCTTTACTAGCGCCAACAACAATAATAAGGGGATGACTTTCAAATAAAATTCCACTTTCTAAGGTTACCTCATCTGTAAATCCTTCTTTAGTAGCGCTATAAGTACTTGGTCTTATTTCTTTCAAATAATTATAAATATTTTCAGATAATAAATTAAAGTACTCACGACCATACTCCTCATTAACCAAACTAAAATTATATATTTCTTGCCAAACAATTGCCAAGCTTTTTAAATCAGTTAATCCCCAAGGAGTGGCATATGTCAAATGTAGTCTCTTTACTCCTAGATTATCAAGCATTTTATTATATCCAAGAACTCCAAATTTACCATGTAACATTTTATAAGCAACATTATCACTATAAACAATTGTATATCTAATCAAATCACGGATTTTATACATTGTACCAAATTCACTATTCTTAACAATTCCCGTCCCATCATTGTAATATCTAGCTAAATAGGGAATTTCTTCCCCTAAGTCAATATTCCCTAGACTTGCTTCTTCATACAGATATAAACAATAAGCTGCTTTAATCGAACTAGCGGCTTGATAAATAGTATCAACATTATAAAAGAAACTCCCACCATTTACTAGATCTAAAATATAAAAAGAACTAGCGCCCCTATAAGAATCAATACTTGTCTTAAGAACATTTAATATTTCAGGAGAAATTTGGTAGCTAGTATTATAAGTAGTAATGATATTTCTCTTATAATAAATATCATTTACCCGAATATGGCTAGTCTTATAGCCATTCTCGTTAATCTCTGAACTATAATTACTCCAATCACTACTATCATCAACAAAATAATTATTCTTTAATATTTCTTTATTTTTTTCAAAATAACTATCGTCTAAAATATTTCTATCGATTTCAAAATCATAATTATTGCTAAAGTTAACACTAACACACTTAGCGCCCCAAACAAAGACTATTAAAGTTAGCCCAACCGCTAAAGTAAAACTCATCATTATTCTTTTTAACATAATATTTTCCTAAGTTTCCTAATCTAATAAACTATTTTTTCTTTTTTGACCGCCAGTAACTTCATAGCAATCACTAACTACAATAAAAGCGTCTCTATCGATATCTAATATTTGTTCTTTAAAAATATTATACATTCTAGTTGGTACTACAACCATTAACATTTTACGTTTCTGAAATAAAAAGCCTCCTGTTACATCCAAAATCGTCACCCCAGTATTCATAGTATTTATGACATAATCCTCAATAACTTTATACTTTTTACTTGATATCAAAAACATTTTACTACTAGAAATACCTATTAAAATTTTATCAACAATATTCGTGGAAATAATCAGAATTATAATCGAATAAATAACACTTGACGCTCCAAAGACAAAAGCGCCTAAAAGAATAATTATAGTATTCATGAGAAGACTAGAATTTCCTTCTGTCAAATGTTGATACTTATGGATTATCTTCATAATAATATCACTACCACCAGTTGTATAACCGCTTTTATAAATAAACCCACTACCAATCCCCAATAAAGTTCCTGCAATTATTAAAGTTATAATCGCATTAGAAAAAGTTAAATATGGACTCAAAAAGCTACACAAAGGTTTCATAAACTCTAGTAATAGGGGATACATAATTGCTCCAATAACACTATTATAAGTAATATCTTTATCTAAAGTAAAATATGATAAAACAACTAAAAAAATACTACTACCAAAAATAAAATAGGCTGGTTCAATACCACATAAGTAGTTTAAAATAGTAGCAACCCCCGTCATCCCCCCAACATTAAATTGATTAGGATACACAAAAATATTGTAATTAAAAGCCAAAATAACTAGTCCTAATAGAAAAATAAACAAGTTTTTTAAATTATCTTTATCTTTAAATTTAGTTATAACCCTTTTCATATTTCACCTACCGTAATTATGATACTATATTTTTATTTTTTTGCATATAGTTAATGAGGTGAAAATTTTAAAATGAATGGAACTTATTATCAAAACCCTACTTTTCCAACTAACCAAAATAATTATGACGTTAATATGAGTGTCCCTGGGGCCATGCCAAATAATTCTTCTCAAGGAGTCCAAGATAATTTCAATCAACCTAACTATTCAATTGGAACTTCTCTTCCCATGGAGCAAAGTTACATTGAAAATATTTTAAGATTAAATAAAGGCAAAATGGTAAAGGCTTACGTAAGTTTTCCCGACTCAACTGAATGGCGCAACAAAATATTTGCTGGTCGCATCGAAGAAGCTGGTCGTGATCACTTAATTATTAGTAATCCCCAAACAGGAGAATGGGACCTTATCTTAATGATTTATTTAAATTATGTTACCTTTGATGAACGTATTAACTACAGTCACAGTTACTCTGAAAAAAACTTCTAAATAAAGAAGTTTTTTACGATATCTAAGGATTCTCCTAAATGGCTAGTATAATAATGGCCTGGGCATATTAATGTATCTAAAGGATATTTGCTTATTTCTAAGAGAGAAGATTCCATATCCTTTCTACTTCCCGTTGGCATATCCATGCGGCCTATCGAATTAGCAAACAAGAAATCACCAGTAAACATCACGTGGTCATCAGGGAAATAAAAACTCAAAGAGTCACTAGTATGCCCAGGAGTCTTTATAACTTCATAGTTAAACGTTTCTTTCTTAAAAACATTGTGTTTAATTTGGTATTTTGCTTCTAACTCTTTTAAAGCCCCGATATGATCTTGATGAGAGTGAGTAACTAAAATTTCTTCTACTTCTCCGAATATAGCTTTCTCAATTTTTTTGAACTCATCACCAGGATCAATTATCAAAATCCTACCATCTTTTTCAAGAAGGTAACAATTAGCCATCAATTCTCCTACTACTAAACATTTAATTTTCATGTCATCACCATACTTAGAATAACATATAATTTATTTACTATCAATTAATTGTTTGATATACTATTCTTATAGAATATGAGGTTCAATATGTATATTATCTACGCTTTTTTGATCATAATTATCATTGTTTGTTTAATTTTAATAACTTATATTTTCTTTTATAATGAGCTTCAAGACTGCAAAATTAAAATTGATGAAGCTGAATGTCTTATCGATGAAGCCCTTCGCAACAAATATGACTTACTTTTAAAATTAGAAACGCTAATAAAAAACAATATTAAAGAAACTAAAATTAATTTTAAAGATTTAAACGATTTAAAAAAAGAAAGTTTATCCAACTTTCAATTAGAACGCAAACTAGTCGATACTCTCTTACTAATAGCTAAAATTCAAGATGATTTTCCCGAACTTGAAGAAATCAAGGAATATCGTGACTACCTTAATGATATTCGCATCATGGATGAACAAATCAATGCAGCCAAGAAATTCTACAATAAATATACTTCAAAATCCAATGAACTAGTTCGCAAATTTCCTTCTAACATAATTGCTAAATTTCACAACATCAAAGTTCGTAGTTTTTTTGATAACAAAAACTTAAATGATGATATTATCAATGATTTTAAATTATAATCGCCAATCAATCGGTTGGAGATTATTTTTTTCTAAAAATCGATTAGTTCTCGAAAATGGTCTACTCCCAAAGAAGCCACTTCTGGCTGAAAATGGTGATGGATGAGGACTACTAATAATCAAATGAATTGGATTAGTTATATAAACAGCCTTAGACTTTGCAAAATTTCCCCATAATATAAATACAACCGGTGTTTGTTTGGCATTTATTTTTTTTATAATATAATCAGTCATAGGTTCCCAACCTAAATTTTTATGGGAAGCAGGACTATCCTTCTTAACCGTTAGGACACTATTTAGAAGTAATACTCCCTCTTTCGCCCATTTAGTCAAATCGCCATCCTCATGTGGTTTAATACCTAAATCATCATACAACTCTTGATAAATATTTTTAAGTGATGGCGGAATTTTTATATCTTTATGAACAGAAAAAGATAATCCCATCGCTTCGCCAGCGCCATGATACGGATCCTGTCCAACAATAACCACCTTCACAGCTTTATAAGGGGTTAATTTCAAAGCATTAAAAATATCCTCTCTAGGTGGATAAATAGTATCCTTGGCATAAAGACTTAAAACATTTTTATAAAATTTATTAAAATTAGGACTATTCCAGATAACACTTAATTCTTGGTCCCAATCGTTTCCTATCATATTACTCACTTCTCTCTTAATATTATTTTATCAAACAAAAAGAATACTGTCTTCAAATTTTTCAGTAATCTTCTCTATTTATGATAAGTTTCGTTATTTAAAATCTTAAAGGTTCGATAAATTTGTTCTAAAAAGACTCCCCTAAACAAACCATGTGGCATTGTCATCTTAGAAAATGATAATTTTTTATTAGATTTATCCTTAATAATTTCTAAAATTCCATCGGAGCCGCCAACTATAAAAGTAATACAGCTATAATGATTAAATATTTTATCGATAAAGGAAGCAAATTCTACTGAATTCATCATCTCCCCTTCAATGGCTAAAGAAATAACATAATCATTATTTCCAATATACTTTTCAATTAGCCTTGCTTCATCATTTATATTACTATCTTTAACCTCAATTATTTGTAATTTATGATATTTATTAATTCTCTTTTCATAATCATTAATTAAATCATTTAAATATTTTTCCTTGATTTTACCAACACATATCAATTTTATCATATCTCTACTACCTCAGATGCTTCTGTCTGTTTAGCACAACTTATATCTGAAAAATTCACTCCATATTCATTAAAAATATCCTTAATCGTTGAAAGTGCTAAATCCTCAGTATTATTTTCATGCGATAAATGAGTCAAAATGATTTTCTTAGTATCCGATCCCACTAACTTTGCCAAATAAATACTAGCGTCTTTGTTAGATAAATGTCCATAAGGTCCAACTACTCTATCTTTAAGCCAAGCTGGATACTTCCCATTAATAAGCATTTCTACATCATGATTACTTTCAAATAAATAAACCGTTCTATTTCTTAAAATATTAAAATACTTTTGGTTAAGATATCCAGTATCTGTCAAATAAACAACACTATTTAAGCCTTCATTAATAACATATCCCCTTGAATCTTTAGTATCATGACTAGTTTTTATTACATTAACTCTAATATCATCTAAATAAATATCATCATCAAAAATAACCAAATTTTCATAACTTCTAATAGGACTATCTTCACTTAATTCTTGTATCATCCCTAGAGTCATATAAACTTTACCCTGATATTTTTTTATATAATTTTCTAAGGCTCCTATATGGTCTGTGTGAATATGAGAAATTATAACTAAATCAATTTCATTTAAATTAACTCCTAAAACCTCTAAATGGGAACTAATATATCTTAAATTAGTCCCCATATCAAGAAGAATTTTATGATTAGTCGTCTCTATAAAACTAACATTTCCTTTAGAACCACTCGCTAATACACAAATTCTCATTATTTATATAACAACGCTGGGTTAATAGCCTTGCTTCCTTTCTGGTATGGAATTCCAGTCCAATAACCTAAATGAACATGTGTACCAGTTACTTGCCCTGATTTACCCATAGCTCCTATTTTTTGAGCTCTTGCTACTTGCTGTCCCTCAGAAACATAAACTTTAGATAAGTGACCATACAAACTATAATAACCATTTGGATGTCTAATAATAATATTTAAACCAATGCTTCTTCCGGCATACCCATACCAATCAGCATAAATAACAGTTCCCGCCGCTATTGCAAATATTGGAGAACCATAACCAGTACCAGAAATGTCTAAACCGTCATGACTAGTACGATTAAATAAGTAACGAGTACCAAAGCCAGAAGTAATCATATAACCTGGTAAGGTAGGCCATGCAAAGTCATCATTTGTAATTTCTATATAATTACCATAATTATAACTAGATTTTTTACCTTTAATAACAACTTCATTAACAGCTTCCCTAACTACATAAGTATTAGCTGTATCAACAACAACTTGTTGGTTAGCATCACCATTGATTACCTGAGTACGGGATGCAACTCGGCGAATGCCATTTACACCTTTAGTTTGAACATAACGATAACTTGTATCTTTTGAATAATCGTACTTAGTCTCAGTTGAATATTTCTCTTCAACGTCAGCAACAACATACTTATCATAGACTAAATGCATCATTGGATTAATCAAGGAAATAATAACTTTATCCCCGACAGCTAATAAGTCATTTTCACTCTTGTATTTAGGATTAGCAACTAAAAATTCTGAAACATTTAATTCGTTAGCTTCCGCTATACTGCTTATTGTATCACCAACTTTTACTGTATATTCAGTCTCTTTATTATCAGTTCCAAACAGCAAATACTTACTTAAAGAATCAACGTCAGTAAATATTTTCTCATCAGTTCCTATATAGGATTCCTTAATTGAAATATTCTCTTTAAAGTAAATATTTTCAATCTTTTCACCAGTATCTACTATTTCTTTTTGTTCATTATTTATGTAAGCCAAATATTCAGCTTCTGGAATAAAAGACAAAATAACTTTCTTAATAGCATCTTCAAACACTTGTTCATCTAAAACATTAACTTTAAAAGACACTTTATCAGCTTCATCTTCTTTACTTGTAACCGTAATAGTATATCCTTTAACAGTAAAACTATTTGATTCTTTTATCTTGTCATAAATCTCATTGACACTTGTAACATCCGAATTATAAGTATTTAATTTAGTAATAGAAAAACCTTTAGGGGGATATACTTGATTAACATTATACTCCTCTTTTAAGTTAGATTGTTCATCATTAATAAGAGAATATAATTCATCTTGACTATTAATCATTCCTAATTTTTCTCCATTTAAATAAACTTGATAAACCCCTTCTACTTCATCAGCATAACTAGTTTTATATGAAGTTGCTATAAATAAAGCAACTCCAAATATCATAGTTGTCAGCACACACAAAATTTGCGTTTTTTTACTCATTAATAATCTCCTTCTTTTTCTAAAACCATATAATTTTTGAAATTCATCATACTAGGTTCAAATAAAACCGTAAATTTACCCGTACCACCTTTTCTATGCTTAGCAATAATTATATCAGTTTCCACGTTTTCAGACTTACCTAGTTCTGATTTTGCTTTATAATAATCTTTGCGATTAATAAACATAACAATATCAGCATCCTGTTCAATTGAACCAGATTCTCTTAAATCAGCAAGCATTGGCTCGTTATTTTCACGTTTTTCTGCATTACGTGACAACTGAGCAAGCGCTATTACCGGCACTTTTAACTCCATTGCCATCATCTTAATAGAACGAGAAATATCAGAAACTTCTTGTTGTCTTGATTCTGGTCTTCGCCCCCCCATCGTAAGCAACTGTAGGTAATCGATAATAATTAACCCCAATCCTTCTTTTTTGGTGGCCAACCTGCGACATTTAGCTCTTATATCATTTACGGTTATGCCAGAATTATCTTCAATGTAAATATTTGTATCTGCTAATTGACTAACAGCTTCATTATACTTTTTCCAATCATTTTGACCCAATTGACCATTAGTTAACTTTTTTCCTTCAATCCCACCGAGAGCACTAATCATACGATTAACTAATTGTTCAGCTGACATTTCTAAGTTGAATACCGCTACAGCTTTCTTTGTAGTCATCGCCGCATGAGTAGCAATATTAAGAGCAAAAGCGGTCTTTCCCATACCTGGACGAGCAGCAATAACAATCATTTCCCCTTCATGTAGACCGCTAGTAGCTTTATCTAAGTCATAAAATCCCGTCTCTAAGCCAGATATAACACTATGGTTTTGTGATAAATACTCTAATTGAGCTTGAGCTCTCGATAAAACTTCGGTTATCGGTGCAAATTCTGTTGTTTGTCTCGACCTAATAACATCTAAAATGTTTTTTTCGGCTGTATCTAATAAACCGGTAACGTCATCAGTATCTTCGTATGCTTCTGTTACAATGTCAGTCGCCGTTGTAATCAAATTACGAACAATCATTTTTTCTTTTAAAATGTTAATATAAAAATCAAGATTAGCCGCATTCGAAACACTAGCAGCTATATTAGCAAGGTATTCTATTCCGCCAATGCTAGCCAATGACTTTGTCTTATCTAGTTCATCGGTAATAGTTGTCATATCCAGTGGAATTCCCGCCTCATGTAAGTTTTTTATAGCAAGAAAAATTTTACGATTGGCTTCATTATAGAACATATCTTCGCTAACTTCTTCTAATATTCTACCAATAACTCTATCATCAAGAAAGCAAACACCCAAAACTGACATTTCAGCATCTAAATTTTGCGGCATTTTCCTTGCCATAATTATCACCTACTTCACTAAATTAACTCTAATATTAAAACGTACTTTCTTATGAAGTTCCACTATAACATTATGAGTTCCTAATGTATCTAATGGATTATCAATTTGAATTTGTTTTTTGTCTACTTTATACCCCAATTTATTTAAGTATTCTGCAATTTGTTTAGAAGAAACATTACCAAACACTTTATCCATTGTGCCAGTTTTAACTTTAAAAGTAATATTTTCTCTAATTATCTTATCACGCATTTCTTGCATATCTTTTACTAGTTTTTCTTCTTCTTGTTTACGCATATCAAGTTCTTCAGATAATATTTTTGTACTAGTCTTTGTTGCTGCTACAGCTAAACCATTTTTTATTAAATAATTCATGCCATAACCATCACTTACTTCTATAATATCATCTTTCTTACCTTGTTTTTTTACATCTTTAAGCAATATAACTTTCATAGTATTCTCCTTTTTAATTCCTACCTATTGTATCAAATATCATAGTATCAGTCAAAAAAAGTTGCTTAATTTCCGCAATTATTTTTGACAATTTACTTATATAAAATTTTATTGTTGCAATTGGTAAACATATTCAAAATTATAGAATATATCGATGTTTTTATATAATTAAAAAAAGTACTTAACTAAGTACCTTAATCTTTAACATATGGTATTAAAGCCATAAATCTAGCATATTTAATTTGTTGTGCAATGTGTCTTTGATGCTTAGCACAAGCACCGCTTTGTCTTCTATTAACAATCTTACCTTTTTCAGTAATGTACTTTGTAATAATAGGAACATCTTTATAATCTATAGATTTTCCAGCACACATTTGACAAATTTTCTTTTTTTTACGATAAAAATCAGCCATATTATTTTCTCCTCTCTTAGAAAGGTAGGTCATCATCGGTTAGCGAAACTTCATTCCCCATCGCAGCATATGGATCCATATTTAAATCAGAAGTTATAATATCGCTACCAGCCCCACCATTGTTATTTGTAACTGCATCACTGTTATAATTATTAGTATAAGAAGTATTGTTAGAACTTTCAAAAGATTGAGAACCAGTACCTCTTGAGCTTAAGAAAGTAACATTATCAGCTACTACTTCGGTAATATAACGTTTAGTTCCATCTTGAGCATCATAATTTCTAGTTTGAATACGACCTTCAATGGCTACTTGTGAACCTTTAGCACAATACTTAGCAACATTTTCAGCCTGTTTTCTCCAAACTACGCAATTAATAAAATCAGCTTCTCTTTCACCTTGCTGATTAGTAAAGTTTCTATTAACAGCCAAAGTAAAAGAAGCAGTCGCATTGCCATTTGTAAGAGTACGCAATTCAGGATCTCTTGTTAATCTACCAATTAATATTACCTTATTCATTCTTACTCCTCGTCTAATTTAATAATTAAATGTCTAATAACATTTTCATCAATAGATGCTTTACGATCTAATTCTTTAACAGCATCTTTACTAGCAGTCATAGTCATAACAAAATAATAACCACTAACTTCCTTTTTAATAGGATATGCTAATTTTTTTTGACCCATTTCTTTAAAGCCTTCTACTTTAGCTTTAAGACTTTCAGCTAAACTCTTAATATTATTAGCAGCAGCCTTAACATTAGCTTCTTCCATAGTTGCTTTAATAATGAACATCATTTCGTATTTATTCATTCTTACACCTCCTCTTGGTCTACTCGGCTTTCGTTTCTATACGAAGCAAGGAGCAAATTACTACTCGCTAAGTATTATAGCAAACCTCATTCTCAAAGTAAAGATTTTTTAGAATTTAATCAGTTTAAAGCCATTTCAATCGTATAAATTTAAGATAGCTTTCCCCTTTATCCACTTAATTTTTATTCTTATCATAACCCTTAGTTGTATAGTTCTTACAAGAAATATAAGGAGTATATACAACGATGTCATCATTAGAAATCGTAACATACCCATCACATACATCATTATTTATCCGCAAATCTGTTATAATTCCTTTTTCAATTGCCTCACTGGCTGTAACATTCATAACTTCAATTGAATAAGGATATATTTTATTAGCGTCGTTATACTCAGCCACTTTAGAAGCAAAAGTATTCTCTAGTCCTCGATACTCATTTATTTTTTTGTCTAATTTAAAAGAATAACTGGTAAATAAAATAAATATTAACACTAAAATTATTCCCCAGCTAATCGTAAATTTTCTAAATTTTTTCATTCTGTTACTCCATAATTTGCAGTTACATAGCTATCGCAAGAAATATAAGGTATAACCTGATAATTATTATCTTTATATCCAACCACACTGTATGCCTCACATATATTATTGGTTTTTTCATCCTTAATGTTTTGAATAAACTTATCTTTAATTATATCAGAAATCCTAACTACAATTTTCTCATCATCAGCTACAGTAATAGCATTCTCTCTCAAATAACGAATAGTAGCAGCAGCTAATTGACTTTCCTTAGTGGCATAATAGGTAGGAATACTTGTACTAGAAGCATTTGTTTCACTAGAACCACTGCTGCTATTGTCATTTATACTATCATTATTATTAGAATCTGAAGAATTATTTATATCAGTAACATTGTTTATATTACCATTTTGTTTAAAATCATTTGCAAATCTAGCTGATAATTTATAGGCATTAAATATTGATAGCATTAAAAAAAGTAATAAAACCGCAATACATATCAAAAGAGTATTTAAACTCCATCCTTTATTATTTAACTGCATGGTATTCACCTCGAGATAGATTATATATCATTACTTATTTTTAAGCAAGAAAAAACTGTGAATAACTAATTGCTTATCCACAGTCTAATTTATCATTGGTTTTAAATTAGCAGTTAACTAATTCAACAGTAGCACCAGCTTCTTCAAGTTGTGCCTTAACTTTTTCAGCTTCTTCAGCAGGAAGGTTTTCTTTAACATTTCCACCGTTATCAGCTAAAGCCTTAGCTTCAACAAGTCCAAGACCAGTTAATTCTTTAAGAATTTTGATAACAGCAATCTTAGTTGCACCAGCATCCTTTAATACAACATTTTTATTTGCAGCAGCAGCTGTATCTTCACCAGCAGCAGGAGCAGCAGCAACAGCAACAGCAGATGGATCAACTCCAAATTCTTCCTTCATTGCATCAACTAATTCTTTAACTTCAAGAATAGTCATTTCTTTTAAACCTTCGATAAATTCTTCTTTAGTAAATTTTGCCATATTTTCTTTCCTTTCTTAACAAACTATTTTTCTAATTGTTCTGAGTATAAGTTCAATGCGATAGATAAATCTCTAACATATTGAATCATACCACCAGCAAGTTGTGTTAACAAGCCTTCACGAGATGGAATACTTGCATATTCATTAATCGTTTCAAGACTAGCAACATTACCACTAATGATACCTACTCTAATAGTGGCTTTTTCATGTTCTTTTGCAAATTTGCTTAGAACTTTAATTGGTTCAAGTAAATCTTTACCAAATACAATTGCATTAGGTCCTTCTAAAAATGAATCTTCCATATCAATAGATAAGTCATTCAAAGCACGTTTAACAAGAGTATTTTTATAAATTTTTACTTCCCCGTTAGCATCTTTTAGATTTCTTCTTAATTCAGTAAATTCAGCAACTGTTAATCCTTGATAAGAGAATACAATTACAGACTCAGAAGCCTTAACTTTATCACTTATTTCAGAAACAACTGCAGCCTTTGCTTCAAGAATTTTCTTACTTGCCATAGTTTTTTCCTTTCTATAAATTTTATATAAAAAAGCTTTCCAATCAGGAAAGGATAAAGATTTTACTCTTTAATTTCCCTCGGTAAGATTTATTTTTATACTTACTGTCTTTGGTATTTAAGGCTTTTTTAACATATTTAATAATTAGATTCCAAATGAATTTTTATCTAATTTAATTCCAGGTCCCATTGTAGATGCTACAGAAATATTTTCAATGTAGTTTCCTTTAACAGTAGATGGTTTAACTTTAACGATTGTATTATATACATATGTTAAATTTTCTAATAATTGTTCTTCAGTAAATGAAACTTTGCCAATAACTGTATGAACATTACCAAATGAATCAGTTTTATAAGATACCATACCTTTTTTAATATCTTCAACAGCTTTAGCAGTGTTCATAGTAACAGTACCAGTCTTAGGGTTTGGCATTAAACCTTTAGGTCCTAAAACACGGCCAATTCTACCAAGTTGAGCCATCATGTCTGGAGTAGCAACAATAACATCAAAATCAAACCAATTCTCGTTTTGAATTTTTTCAATCATGTCAGTATCACCAACATAGTCAGCACCAGCATTCTTAGCAGCATTAGCAGCTTCACCCTTAGCAATAACTAAAACTTTTTTAGTTTTACCAGTACCATTAGGAAGTACGAATGAACCTCTTAACTGTTGATCAGCTTTCTTAGTATCTAAGTTTAGTTTAATGGCAACTTCTACTGTACTATCAAATTTAGTAGTAGCAGTTTCTTTAACTAGTTTAATAGCTTCTTCTTTAGTATATAATACATTCTTATCTACTTTTTTAGAAGCTTCCACATACTTTTTGCCTTTTTTCATACTAATTTCCTTTCTAATTGTGGTTTATTAGCGGAATGAGATTTATTTATAATTACTTTTCTTCTGATTCTTCAGAGTCTTTTGCTTTATCGTTAATTACTTCAACTTCACCAATAGTTGCATTCTTGTTAGCCTCTTCAGCAGCCTCTAATTCAGCCTCACGCTTTGCAGCTTCAGCTTCTTCTAAAGCAGCTTCTTTTCCTTGTTCAGCTAATTCTTTATCATTTAAGCCTTTAATAGCAACACCCATGTTACGAGCAGTACCTTCAACGATATTCATAGCAGCTTCTAAAGTGTAGCAGTTTAAATCAGGTAACTTAGTTTCAGCGATTTCCTTTAATTGATCAACAGTTAAAGTTGCAACTACTTCGTTAGCACCTTTAGTGCTACCCTTTTGAATTTTAGCAGCTTTCTTAATTAAGAATGGAGCTGGTGGAGTTTTTAGAACAAAATCAAATGATCTATCATCATAAATAGTGATAACACAAGGAAGAACATCTCCCATTTTATCTCTAGATGCGTCATTAAACTTTGAACAAAAATCTTGTAAATTAATTCCTGCTGGCCCTAACACAGTACCTACTGGAGGAGCTGGTGTTGCTTTACCGGCTGGAATTTGTAATTTAATTCTTTTTACGATTTCTTTTGCCACGAAAAACACCTCCTATAAAATATTTGTCGCGTAAGTGGTATGGGCATTCCGCACTCCCCTCCACTTAATGCCTTACATATTAACCAAATAATAAATTTGTAATATATGTAATCGATAATGATACTACCATAGTAACCAGAAAAAATCAAGAAAAAAACTATTTTTTTTGCAAAATTTTAGCAAGTATCATTTTGCCTCAACATCATCACATATACAGTCTCGGCCCAAACATCCAAGTTCAAAAAAAGAGTACTAAGTACTCAATAATTATCATTAATTAATCTTACTAACTTGATTAAGTTCTACTTCAACCGGAGTTTCTTGTCCAAATAAATCAATTAACACATTCAAACGATTATTTTCCAAATCAATAGTATCAACACTACCCATCATACCTTTGAATGGACCATCAATGATATTAACCTTATCACCAACGGCAAGTGCTGAAGTAGTATCGATTCTCGACATTCCCATATCAGCTAATATATGATCAATTTCTTGAGGTAATAAAGGGGTTGGTTTGGCACCCTTACCGCTGGAACCAATAAAACCAGTAACCCCAGGTGTATTTCTGACAATATACCAAGACTCATCAGACATTTTCATTTCTACTAAAATATAGCCTGGAAACATCTTCTTCTGCTTTTCTTTTTTAACACCATTTTTTACTTCAACTTCAGTTGTTTCAGGAATAACAATTCTAAAAATATTGTCCTGTAACCCCATTGATTCAATTTTTGATTCTAACTTTTCTTTTACTTTATACTCATGTCCACTATAAGTGTTAACAACATACCATTCTTTTTCCATTAAACTAATGCCCCCTTAATTAATGATAAAATTAAATTTAGAAGTGAAAAATAACCAGCTAAAACTAAACAAAAAGCAACAGTAGCCAATGTATATTTAATAATATCTTTAAATTTAGGCCAACTAACCTTTTTTAGTTCAAACTTAATTCCACTTAAATATGAATCATTATTTTTTTGATTTTCTTTCTTTGTCATAATCTAACCTCTACTATTTAATTATATAATAGTTAAAATTTTATTCATTCATACTTTTTTATATAATATGAAATACTCGGCGCTTTGAAAGTATACTTGCATTCATTATTATAAAATAATTCAATATAGTACAATTTTATAAAATAAAAACGCCAATCAGCGCACCACACCTAAAATATACTATAATCATTTAAAAAATGCAAGTATTTTCCGTTATTTTTTGCGTATAATCAGCGGTTATTCCATCTCTAAACCATTCTCCAATACTTCTTTACATTTTCTCTTAATCCTTTGAAGGGTATTATTAACTCCTGAGATACTAATTTTTAAAATAGAAGCAATTTCTGTCTTTGCATAACCATATATTAAAAGCTCAAACACATCTTTTTCACTATCAGATAATAAGCTTAAACATTGTTTTATGACATTATCAATACGTTCTTGTGTAGCAATACTATTAAGGGGATTATTTCTATTATCATCACCAATAAGTTCCTGCAATGTAGTTTTCGATTTATTTTCATATATGTAGTCAATAGACAACGAATCTTTTATAATCTTACTCTTTTGAGTCATTCCTTTTTTTAAAACGTCCCTTATTCTTCTTTCCACACACATTGTTATAAAAGTTGGTAAACTTGAATTTTTATCTTCGTCATACTTTGTCAAGGCATCAGCAAAAGCAAGTAAAGCCTCTTGATAAAAATCTTTATATTCTAATCCCAACTTATGACAAAAAGGAACATATTTCTTTACTATTAAAGCAATTATATAATGATACTTCTCATATAGAATATCCTTAGCATCTTCATTTTCTTCACCAACTAAATATAATAGTTCATTATCATTAGTAGTTATATAATCATTATATTTATTCTTCATTAACGAAACACAATGTCATAAATAAGAATTGCAGCAGCCACCGAAGCATTTAAACTATTGACATGACCTTTCATAGGTAAAGAAACAATTTCATCACAATTTTCACGTACTAATCTTGATAGACCATTGCCTTCACTACCAACTACCAATAATACTTTATCACTATAATCACAAGTTTTATCAGAAATACCATCTGCTTCTGCACCGTAAACAAAGAAGCCATTATCTTTAAAATCATTCATTACCTTAACTAAATTATTTACTCTTGCCACTTTAACATACTCTAAAGCCCCAGTAGATGTTTTCATAACCGTCTCATTAATATCAACACTGCGGTCTTTAGGAATAATAATCGACTTCACACCAGCAGCCTCACAAGTTCTAATGATAGCACCAAAATTATGTGGATCTTCCAAATGATCTAAAATAACCACCAAAGAATCATTAAACATAGTTTTATAATCAGCATAGGTATAATCATCAATAATAGCCATTATTCCTTGATGATTTCCTTTTACCATACGGTCCATTGCTTCTTTAGAAACTGATTCAAATTGAATTTTATTATTCCTAATAGACTTCATAATTCTTTCGTCTTTCATATTACTCGTCATATAAAGTTTTTTGACCTTTTTTGGATTAGATAAAACTTCATTTAAAACATTTTTACCATATACTTTCATACTTAAAAACTTCCTCCATAATATCTTTAATACGTTCTTTCTGATCACCATAATAAAGATAACCGAACAAACACTCAAATCCAGTTGCTATCCTGTAAGTAACAATATCTGCATGCCTAGCTTTACTGCCATGTGCATTTCTTCCCCACTTAACGATTTCTTCTTCTTCTGGTCGCAAGAAACCTCTTTCACTTAATTTTTCATAAATTTTTCTTTGACTAACCGCACTTACATACTTCAGACTTTCTTTTTGCAAATCTTTTAACTTACAAATATTTTTATCGATTAAAAATCTTCTTACAAAAAACTCATAAATACAATCACCCAAATAAGCATAAATCAAAGGACTTTTCATTTCACATCACGTCCCAAATATTACCACATATCTTTTTAAAAGTAAAACTATTTTTGAATTTTTTAACTTTTATTTTTTTAAAGAATTGCTAACATTCAAAGCCGCCTCGGCACCACTAGACATTGCCATAATTATCTGATAATACTTGCGTTTGATACTATCGCCAACAGCATACAATCCCTTTTCTTTTGTCTCATAATCTTCATTAACCTCAATATAACCGTCATTATCAAAAATATCAAAATTTTGCAAGTAAGTTATATTCGGCTCGTATCCTATATATATAAATAGCCCACTAACTTTTAACTCATCCTCATCATTTAAAGTCACACTATCTACCTTTTCCTGACCATTTATTTTGGTAACTCTCATGTTATAAATTATTTCTATATTTTTATAAAGTTTTAATTTATCGATTAGCTCTTGCTCAACCTTTAAAGTATCTTTTCTAACTATCATATATATTTTATAAGCAAAATTAGCCAGATACATCGTTTCTTGAACTGCAGAGCGACCAGAACCAACAACTGCAATGGTTTGGTTCTTAAAAAAAGCCCCATCGCAAACAGCGCAATAGCTAATACCGCGTCCTAAAAATTTATCTTCATTTTTTATGCCTAACTTTTTAGCTTTACGACCACTAGCAACAATTATTCTTTTTGCTTTGTAAGTTTCTTTTTCACCATTTATTAGAAAATAGTCATTCTTCTTCCTAATTTCAATAACACCATCTAATTTATATTCAATATTTAAACTGTTTAGATGTTCATAAAGTTTATAAGAAAAATCAGTCCCCCTTATTCCAAAAAGCCCTGGATAGTTATCGATTCTATCAATATAATTAACAATTCCTCCTGGCATACTTTTTTCTAAGCATAAAACCTTTAAACCACTTCTTTTCGCATAGATAGCCGCACTTATACCGGCCGGTCCTAAACCAATTATTATTAAATCATACATTTATAATCACCTAAAATCTAATATCTTTTGTTTCTTCTCGATTATATAAATCTTCAACTCTATCTTTTCGGCTAATAATCATTATCCATAAAAGGCCAACCACAAACATGATAACCGATACTATTTGGGCTACTTTAAAACTTCCTAACATTAAAGAATCTGTTCTCTTAGATTCAATTAGAAAACGACCAACTCCATACCACATTAAATAGGTTGCACTTAAAGTTCCAATCTTAGTTTTTTTATTTTTTCTAATGATAAGCATAATAATAAAACCAAGTAAACACCATTCTGACTCATATAAAAAAGTTGGTTCATAATATAAGCCATTAATATTCATTCCGTTAATAATAAATTCTGGGATATGTTTACGTTGCAAAGTAAGTAAAGTAGTTACTGGACCATGAGCTTCTCCATTAAAGAAATTTCCCCATCTACCTATAGCTTGAGCTAATAATAAAGAAGGGCAAACAAAATCCAAAACTCTCTCTAAAGAAACGTCATATTTGCGACAATATAAGGCCATTGTGATTAAGCCTACTATTAAACCGCCATGAATAGCCAGTCCTCCTTCCCAAACATACAATATTGATATTGGGTCGCTAACATAAGCACTCCAATTGAAGGCTACATAATAAAGTCTAGCTCCGATTATTCCGAAAATAAGAGCATAGAAAAACATATTAAAAAGAAAATCTGTATTAAATTTTAATCTTTTAGCTTCTTTTTCAGCTATCACATAACCAATTATTACTCCTGCTAAAATTAGTACAGAATACCACCTTATCTCAAGATTTCCTAATGTAAAAAGTACTGGGTTCATCATCATTCCTCTTTTCTTCCACTTGATTATATCAAAAACCTATGGGTTTTACTAGTTAGCAAAAACTATTTTCCAAATGTGCACTAAGTATAGCATATTTCTTTTTAAAAGTGGTTGCATAAAAAGCGACAATTTACTTTTAAAAATAACACTATTTCTAGCATTATTATCCCCTAATTTTCTAGACTTATAACGTCATAATAACTCGTTTTTACAGATTCTCCTATTTCTTTAATTGGTATCGAAGCTCCTTCTAAATTATATTCAATATATCTATCTAAGTATTTATCACACCATTCTTGACTTGGTTCATTGCCTTCACCGAACATTAAAGTTAAATCAATAAATGCCGGATTTTTATAGTAAAAACCATTGTTTTCATTATTATAAATATATGTTACGAAAGAGGCATTTTTATTTGCAACTATATCAATTACAGTATTACTATATTGAATAATTTTACTAATTTTGTGCCATTTTAAATCATCTATTGATTGATTTGGACCATAAATATTTTCTAACCCTAAATAAAAGGCGGCATTGCTTGATTTAACTTTCACATTTTGCGCAAAATAATAGTAATGTTGTTCTGTACAATTCTCCCAAAAACTTGATTGCCATATACCACAAAGTCCATCATCTACGCATTCTAAATTTAATAAATAATCATCATCATATGAAATATATGTAGAGTGAAATTCTCTCCAACCAGTTATGCCATTACGAAAGTTTCCATTTTCAATATAGTTATTTAATTTCACATAATACTTCCGACATTCTCCATCATCAATTAAATCGCCACCTTTTTCTTGGCATACTCTGTTTATTTCATCTTCGGTTACTGGACTTGAAACGACTACTATTTTACCTACCCACTTATCCGTTCCATCATTTTTTATATCATTAATAGTCGTATCATAATCTAGCCATACTCTTAAATCAAAAGATATGGAACCACCTACTGGAAGATAACCTGATTTTAAAGTATTTGAAACTTTACCATTTTTTAATGATGTTTCGGTTTCGCTATACCTGTGGATAACTTGAGGATTAGTATTATTTAAAGAAGCCTTTATAAATCTAGTATCAATATTACTAGTATTCAGTGTTTCTAAATTAATCTTATAATAAGCATTTATATCACAGTTATTAGTTATCTTAAAAGCATATGGTGTTAACTTACTACCAACCTCATCACTGATAGGATATTGTTTTTCTAAATTAATCGCATTTGATTCACTACTATAAGTTATATCAAAACAACTAGTCATGGCTGTATTTACTTTATCTTGACTAACACTGGTATTCCATAATGAATAAGAAACACCTACTCCTAATAAAAGTGTTAAAATCACTAATAAACTCAACATAATTATATACTTCTTTTTCATGTTTACACCACCTATTATTAATTTATATCTTGCTAATTTTTATTATAGCAAAGTGATTAAACAATCAATCTTACCTGGTGTAAGAGTTATGATAATTATTTTCTATTACAATAATATTAGATGTAACTTATGCGAAATAATAAAGAAGAATTTGATATAATTAAAACTAAAATAAATATGTCTAACTTAAAAGAACTTCGATTAAAGAAAGGATACTCACAAGTAAAACTACAACACTTAGTTGGAGTAAGTTCTTCCTCAATTGAAGCCTATGAACAAGGAGTAAGAATACCTTCTTTACCGGTTATTTATAAATTAAGTGAAGTGTTAGACTGTTCGATAGATTGTTTAGTTGGTAAAGAAAAAGAGATTGATAAATATTACAGCCTTACAGAAGAGGATAAGGAAAAGATAATTAAAGAAATTAATGAAATGTTAAAAAAATAGATACTAAGTAACCATCATAGTTATTTAATATCTATTTTTATTTATTATTTAATATAAGTATAATTTATATTTTTTAAACACGGTATTTATCAATTAAATATTTTTTTAGATACTGACCAGTATAGGAATTAGGATTTTGGGCTACTTCTTCAGGAGTACCAGTACATACTATATCGCCACCGCCAGCACCACCTTCAGGACCTAAATCGATGATATAATCGGCTACTTTTATAACATCTAAATTGTGTTCAATAACAACAACGGTATCACCATTATCAACTATTCTTTGTAAAATAACTAATAACTTTTTAATATCATCAATATGAAGTCCGGTTGTTGGTTCATCTAAGATAAATAAACTTTTACCAGTTGGTTTCTTTTGTAATTCTTTAGCTAACTTAACACGACCAGCCTCACCACCAGACAAAGTTGGGGCACCTTGGCCTAATTCAACATATGATAAACCAACATCCATCATAATATCTAAAGTACTCTTTATTTTTGGAACATTACTAAAGAATTCTTGGGCTTCTTCCACACGCATTTTCAAAATATCAGCGATATTCTTACCCTTGTAGCGAATATTTAAAGTATCTTTATTATAGCGAGTTCCATGACAAACTTCACAAGGAACATAAACATCAGGTAGAAAGTGCATTTCTATTTTCTTAACTCCATCACCGTAACAAGCCTCACAGCGCCCGCCTTTGACATTAAAGGAGAATCTTCCTTTATCAAAACCACGAATCTTAGCCTCTTTAGTTTGGGCAAGTAAATCTCTTATGTCATCAAATAAGCCCACATAAGTAGCAGGATTACTTCTTGGCGTACGCCCAATTGGATCTTGGGAAATTTGAACAACTTTATCTATCTCATTTATGCCTTTAATTTTTTTACATTTACCTGGAAATACTTTGGATTTAGGATAAATATTTTTAAATACAGACTTATAAAGAATTTCGTTTACTAAAGAACTCTTGCCGGAACCAGATACACCAGTTACACAGACAAATTTACCTAAAGGTATTTTAACATCTATGTTTTTTAAGTTATGTTCTGTAGCGCCGATTATCTCTAAGAACTTACCATTACCTTTTCTTCTTTCTTTAGGAATTGGAATAAAGTACTCACCCGACAAGTATTTACCTGTTAAAGAATTAGGGTTTTTCATAACTTCTTCAGGGGTACCAGCAGCCATAACTTGACCGCCTTCTTTACCAGCCCGAGGTCCAATATCTACTAAGTAATCACTGGCTAGCATAGTATCACTATCGTGTTCTACGACAATCAAAGTATTACCAAGATTAACCATTTCTTTCAAAGAAAGAATTAGTTTATCATTATCTCTTTGATGTAAACCAATACTTGGTTCATCTAAGACATATAAGACCCCACTTAAACGGCTCCCTATCTGCGTAGCTAACCTAATTCTTTGTAGTTCACCACCGGATAAACTACCAGCCATTCGATTTAAAGTTAAATAATCTAACCCCACATTTTTTAAAAATTCTAACCGATTTATTATTTCTTTAACAATTAATTTACTAATTTCTTGTTGTTCTTTAGTTAGCTTTAAATTTCTGATAAATTCTAATAAATTTCCAATACTCATTTGCGTCATTTCATAAATGTTTTTCTTGTTTATAAAAACATTTAAGATACCTTCTTTTAAACGAGCCCCATGACAAACAGGACAAATAAGTTCCATCATATAGTTGTCTAACCATTCTCTTATCCAGCTAGAAGATGTTTCAATATAACGACGTTCTAAGTTAGTAATAATACCTTCATAATAATCAGTAGTAAATCTTTTATTACCATTCTTAGCAGTATATTCAAATTTTAATGGTTCATCACTACCATATAAAAGAATTTTCTTTTCTTTTTTAGTTAATTCTTTATATGGTTTATTCATATCAATATGATAATAATCACAAGCCGTTTTAACATTAGTATAGAAAATATTAGTATCATCTTTTAAGGTTTGAATAGCTCCTTCATTAATAGAAAGAGCTTTATCTGGTACAAGTAAGTCTTCACTAATGGCGGTTTTAAAGCCTAAACCCTTACATTCAGGACACGCTCCAAATGGGGCATTAAAGGAAAACATATTTGGTTCTAAATCTGGTAAAGAATAATTACATTCCACACAAGCAAATTTTTCACTCCATAAAATTTCTTCGCCATCAATAACATGAACTAAAACCATACCATCAGCAAGTTTAGTTGCAGTCTCTATAGCCTCAAAAACTCTAGACCTTTCCTCTCTTGAAAGTACAATTCTATCCACAACAACTTCAATTGTATCTTTAACATTTTTTTCTAAAGTAATTTCTTCATCTAAACTATAAACAGTCCCATTAACTCTTACTCTTGAATATCCTTCTTTTCTTAAATCATCTAAAATGTCTTTGTGAGTTCCTTTCTCATTGCGTACAATAGGAGCCATTATTTCTAATTTAGTACCTTCTGGCATATTCATAACTTTATTAGTCATTTCTTCAATACTTTGATGAACAATTGGGGTATGATGATTAGGACAATAAGGGGTACCAATTCTAGCATATAATAGTTTTAGATAATCATATATTTCGGTTACGGTGCCAACAGTACTACGGGGATTGTTATTAGTAGTCTTTTGGTCAATAGCAATACTAGGACTTAACCCTTCTATGGAATCAACATCTGGTTTTTCGCTGCCTCCTAAAAACTGACGGGCATAACTGGATAAACTTTCGACGAATCTTCTTTGACCTTCGGCATAAATAGTATCGAAGGCTAATGAGGATTTACCAGAACCTGATACTCCGGTCATTACAATTAAGGAATTTTTTGGCAAGTCTAAGTCAATATCTTTTAAATTATTTTCTCTTGCTCCTCTTATTATTATTTTATCGTTTTTCATAAATAATCACCCTTACTTCTTTATTTTTATTGCTAATTATCGGTGGCTGAATTAATTTTTTTGGTACTTTTTATTCTATCATAGAAATTACAATGGCGACAAAATTCTTCACATTTTTTATTATTTAAAAAGTTTTCTTGCATATTTTGAACTCTTTTGTCTTTTAAAATAGTATCTATATCATTATTTAAGATATTTCCTAAAGTTATTGTCCCATTATAATCTAAACAGCAAGGAACAATATCACCATTTACTAAGATACCAATATGACTACGAAGTCCCATACAAGAGCCTTCTTCATTGTAATAATTATTATTTAAATCGGGCCATATAAATGGAATCTCACGATCCAAATAAATTTTATCTTGTATTTTAGTATTCCCATTTAAATTGATTTTATAATGTTTTTCTAACTTTTCTATAATTTTACTAGAACTCGCTTGTTCATTCCATAAACGATAAACAACAGTTGTACCTTGATTATGAAGTTTATCTACAGTCTCAAAGATATCTTTTAAATAATTATCTATTTCTTCATCACCCTTAATAGCTTGCAAGGAAATATTAATTTTCCGAATATTCTTATTATTCTCAATTTTCTTTATTAAATACCCATTAGTCGTAATATTTACTTGGTACTTTAAACTAGCCGCATCAATTAATTCGTTAATTTTACTATGTACTAAAGGCTCTCCCATTAAATGGAAATATAAATTATCCGTATAATTTTCTAATTTTTCTAAAATAATCCTAAAATTTTCTAATGTCATTTCTTCTTTAGGCCGTTTATTTCCTGGACAGAAATTACACTTCAGATTACATATGTTAGTAATTTCTAAATAAATCTTTTTAAATCTTTTCTTCATAAATACCCCATGTCCCGGTTATTGTAACATATTCTTTATCTTTTAGGAAAAAAACTTAACTAAGAACTTGAGTTTTCTAAAGATTTTCATTATCATCTTATATACTTAGAACATAATAAGTCTTAATACTTTTTTTCATTATTATATATAAGCCGTTTTCTTTTCGAACCAATTTAGAAATTTAAATTTTAATAAATCACATAAGTTAAAAATTAATCTTTTTCATCGTTTACAATTAATGTGAATTCTATTATAATATAAATAGAAATGGTAGGATAATTATGAACAATATTAAAAAAATAAGAATAAAAAGAAAAATAACTCAAGTTGACTTAGCCAAAGTCATCAATGTTAAACAAGAAACAATCAGTGCTTATGAGTCGGGAAAAGCTCAACCAAGCTGCGACGCTTTAATCAAAATAGCTGATTATTTGAATACTTCTTGCGACTACTTACTAGGTCGGATTGAAGATGACTCTCCTCTTACCGGTTACAATATTAAAAGTATGAACCCCAAAACTTATAAGATGATTAATAATTTCTTAATGTTAAAAGACCGTGAAAAAGATGAATGTCTTTGGTATAGTGAAGCTATTAGAAAAAGAGACTTAAACTAATGATTTTTCAATGTCCTAGTTGTGGCTATAAAAATGAATTAAACGCTACGGGCAAATGCAAAGATTGTACGTATCTCATTTCAGAAATGCAAGATTTCCTAGACTTAGATAATTATTTAGATGAATTATTGTCCCAATCTTCTATTGAACTCACCTCTCGACTAATTCATCTTTATTTTTCAAATTTAAAAAACTCCAAATTTGACCAAATAAAAGAAAAATTTCATCTAGATGATTTAATTAAAGAAACAAGAGTAAGTTTCTACAAAAATGCCGATGACAATAAACTTTTCAAAGCTAATAAGGATGTAATTAATGCTTTAGTTAAATATGACCCCAAAATGCCAAAAATCATTGAACTTTTTAACGATAAAGATTTCTACTTACTTCTTAATGCCAAGAAAAACTACTGGAATTATGATAATTATTTAAAAATAATTAAAATCTATGCTAAAAAGTTAAGCCTAAAAACGGGATTATCAAATATTGAATTTTTCTTTCCTACACGCCCTCACCAGAAAGACACATTTAGCCTAGGTTCCAGCGCAGGCATTTGCACTATAAACCTTAATAAAGATTTCTTAGAAAAAATATATAATGACGAAATGACTGTACTCTATTTAACATTTGTAATCATTCATGAATTAGTTCATACAAAAATTACTTATGAACTTAAAATGGGACTTCAAAATCACAATTTAAAATATTTGATGGAATATTGTATTGGGAGGGCATGTCGTTCTTTAGCCGAAAAATACGGTTACCAAGATATATATAAGAAGGATAATTATAAAATAAATTATGAAGAAATAACAGCTAATAAAAATGCTGATACCTTTGTTAGAGAACTAATTAAAACTCTAAAAGATTTAGTTTCCGAAGAAGACATTACAAAATATAGTGATGAAACAAGAGAAGTCATGGAACAAGCGCAAATGAACTACTATAGCATTGATTTTAAAACTGGTTCAATTATATATACTGATAACTTCCCCTTTGAAAAACTACCTAACAGCCAAAATTTTTTTGTCAAAAGAAACCAAAATAGTCCAGAGGAAGCTATGCGTAATCACGAGCTACTTGACATTCTTATTGAAAACAATAACCAAATATTAAAACAGCCAAATTTTCAACTATTAAATACCATCTATTTAAATGAAAATGGCACTGTCAGAAGAAAAAACTTTTTGGAATTAGAAAGCGATTATCATAACACCAACAATCCTTATCTTCAAGACTATTTAGAAATGCAAATAAACTACCTTCGTTCCCAAGAAAAGCCACCCAAAAGATAGAAAAAAGTGCAACAATGAATTACATTTCTGTAATAAATCATTACACTTTGTATATTGAAATTCCGTCTTTTTTTGAGCTTCATCTTATCGAATGAACCCTAATAACCTTAATTAAATTTTCCTTCCTTTAAGTTTTTAATTCAACAAAACTATAGAAATATTTAACGCTCCGGCTACTACCAACCATAAAATATAAGGTATTTGCAAATAAGCCGCCAAGGGTTTTAACTTATAAAACTTAATAATCATTATAACAACTAAAACAATCAATAGAAGTAACCAAATAAAAGCAAAAAATAACCATCCAAGTCGAAAGAAAAATAACGACCATAAAGTATTAACCAATAACTGAGCTAGATAAAAGAAACAAGCTCTTTTTTTAAACTTTTTATCCGTCTTATTACAGCATACTAAATAAGAAGAAATCCCCATTAAAATATAAAGAATTGTCCAGACAATCGGGAAGACGATAGGAGGTGGCGAAAAGAAAGGCTTTTTTAAAGTTTTAAAACTATTCATATTTCCACCTAATAAAGAACCTAGAAAACCAGCCGCTAAAGCCAAGCCAATAAACAATAATAACATTTTATAATTAACTTTTTCTTGATTTAAACTATTATTTTTACTATTTTTCATACATTTCACCATTAATAGTATATACAAAAGTCCAAAAATTATTTATAATAATTGCCGGTGATTTTATGGAAACAACAGTATTTTTAGGAATTGAAGGAGTTTTAAGTGATTATGCTACAGTTACTAGTAAAAATAAAAATGATGTTTTTGCGAGATTTAATGTCAATAAAGATAAATTAAGTTTATTGTATAAATTGATACAAGAAATTAACGGTAAGATTGTTTTTATTTCTTCATTAAGACTAGAAAATGATTTTAGCGAACTAGTACAAGCCTTTATGCAAAAAGGATTTACAATAGTTGGTACTACTAAACAAATTGATGATAATAAAAGTCAAGAAATATTAGATTACTTAAAAACTCATGAAGTTCCAAGATACCTAATTTTAGAAGACGAGAATCTGGAAGAAGTACCAGAAATTCAAGAACATTTTATTCAAACCCCAACAGATGATGGGATTCAAGAAAATCATATCAACGATGCTATTAACCTAGTTAAACAAAAAAGATTGACATTAAAACCATAATCATTTTCTAACTTTTCGCTCTTGAATATGATAAACAATGCGAAGAGATAATTTTGTAGGAAGAAAACGATTAAAAAACAAACCTAATCTAACACTTAATCCAGGTACAATAATTAATTTATTTTGAAGTGTCTTGTCGATAGCATATTTTGCTACTTGATAAGACTTTTTTTCTTCAATATTGAATTTTCCACCTGCAACCTTATTAAATTCTGTAGCTACTGGTCCCGGACATAAACAAGACATTTTGACATTACTCTTCTGATGACGTAGTTCTTCATAAATAGCCAAAGTAAATTTCAAAACATAATTCTTTGTCGCATAATAAGTATTAAGACGTGGTCCGGCTAAAAATCCAGCCGATGAAGCCACATTTAGTATTCTTCCTTTATCTTTTTTATAAAAATCTTGAAGAAATAACTTAGTTAAGATATGCACAGCCTTAACATTAAGATTAATCATCTCTAGTTCTCTTTCTAAAGGCGTCTGTGTCGTTAAACCAAATAAACCAAAGCCGGCATTATTAATTAGAAGGTCGATTTCTTTATCTTTCGTCATTTCATATAACTTGTAACAATTTTCTTCTTTCCCCAAATCTAAAGAAATAATTTCTACTGAAGTCTTTAATTCTCGTTGAAGCTCCTCCAACCGTTCCATTCTTCTCGCTACTAAGATTAAATCCCAATTTAAAAAAGCTAAGTATCTTGCCATATCTCTGCCAAGTCCACTTGATGCCCCTGTTATCAATGCTTTCATATGTACCTACTTTCATCTTTAGTATATCATATTTTCCTAATTTCATTTATAATTATCTTGGTGATAAAATGTATCTTGTTTATTATTATTTATTTATAAATGTTCTTAGTTTTTTTCTTTATTCCTTAGACAAACACTTAGCAATCAAAAGAAAAAGACGTATTTCTGAAAAAACTTTGCTGCTTTCTACCATTTTTGGTGGCTTCGTTGGTACAATAGTCGGGATGTATCTTTGTCATCATAAGACTAAAAAGTGGTATTTTAAACTAAATATTGTCCTAAGTATTGTTATTCATTTTTTATTATTTTATCTTTATATGAATAAAAACTGGTAGAACTTTTCTATCAGGTTATTCAATTAACTATTTTTTATTTTCTTAATATCATCTAAGGACATATTAATCATTTTAGCAATTTCCTCATTCTTAAAACCAGCCTTCGTAAGATTTTTAACAATTATATTTTTATCCTTATTTAAAGCCTCTTTCTCGAAAAGTTGCTAAATCCTCAGTATTCATTAATTGACACCAAAGAAATACTTTTTCTTCTCTCTCATCAAGATAAGTATGCCACATTTTATTAGCAAAACTTAAATTACTATCTCCAAATACTGGACAGAACATAAAATCATAATATAAACCAATAATCTTATCCTCTGGAACTATTTGCCATCTTATTCCCTTTCTTCTTCCCTTTCTTCGTTTTTTTATTCTTTTTTGCATACAACCATCAACTGCCTTTCATCTTAAACTGCAAATTGTAAGAATTTAAAAAATTATTCTTACATATATATAATGGCGGTCGATGGCGATTTTTTTTCAAAAATTCCAAAGTATTTTATATTTCCATTAATCTTGACATTTGCTTTACATTTTTATCGTTGAAAATCAAAAAAAAGAGCCAATCCTGACTCTTAGATTACAGCAGCTAACTGTGGATACATTTGTTTCTTTCTTGATACCATACCATCAAGATATGTTCCTTCAACTAAATTACTGTCCTTATAAGCTTCTCTTATTAACGCATCATTACCAGTACTATAAATGACATAAGAACCATTTTTAACTGGGTCAGTAACAAATAAAACAGCTACTTTGTAATTATTCTTAACACACATATCATCTAAATGCTCAATATATTTAGGCATATCTTTAGCTATCTCTTCAAAATCCATCGTCATAACTTGACCAATTCCTAAAGAAACTTCGCCTAATTTAAATGTTTTAAAATCTTGTTCAACAATTTCTGGAATATTCATTCCTTTAATAGATGAACCAGCTTTTAACATAGACATCCCATATTCTTGAATATCTAAGTTAGCAATAGCAGCTAACTTACGAGCCACTTCAACATCCATATCCGTAGTCGTTGGACTCTTTAACAATAAAGTATCTGATAAAATAGCACTCAACATTAAACCAGCTATATTTTCGGGAATTTCAATGTTATTTTCCTTAAATATTTGATAAATCAAAGTACAAGTACACCCTACTGGCATAGATCTAAACTGAATAGGTATTTGTGTACCTAAGTTGCCTAAGTTATGATGATCAATAATTTCCATGATATTAGCTTCTTCTAAGCCTTCAACACTCTGAGCAGGTTGATTATGGTCAACTAAAATCACATTATTTTTATCATAGTTATTTTGATCAATTAATCTCAACATACCCACACAGGTATTATCTTGGTCAACAATTGGATAGTTGGTATGACCATATTTATTAGAAATACTAATAAAATTATCACGATAGTCAGAATCTGTAAATTTAATTGGATTTGGATTAATATTAACAGTCTCAATATAATTACATAATTTCATCTTATTAGCAGTAGCATACGTTGAAGCTGGAGTACTAATTACATTTACTCTATTCTTCTTAGCTTTTTCTAATAACTCTTCTGGGAATTCTCTATCCCCTACAATAATGATTAGCTTAACACCTTTGTCAATTGCATAATCAATAATATATTGTCTATCAGCAACAATTAAAATATTATCATTATTAAGTTCTACACGTTCAGTAAAAGTCTTGCTCTTATAAGCTGCGGCGATTATGTTTCCCTTAATCCTATCATCAAATCTTAAAATTTCTTTCCCATCTAAAACTTCTAAAATATTATCATAAGATGTATTTAATTCATATAAATCGCCTTCAATAATTATTTTAGCCATTTCTTTAACATTAATATAGCCCTTTAACTTATGATTTTCATCTACTAAAGGTAGGCCTGTTACCCCTAATCGTTGTAACTCCTTGAATGTTTTTTCAATAGATGTATGTTCATTAATATAGGCATCTTTAAGATAAGCCATATCTTTAATTTCTACTTTTACGTCATTAAGATATCTAGGTTCATCAACCTTAAAATAATCTAAAACAAACTTTGTTTCTTTATTAACATTGCCTAATACTCTTGGTTCTGTATTCCATCCCAACTTATTCTTTAAATAAGAATAACTAATAGAAGCACACACAGAATCAGTATCTGGTTTTTTATGTCCAATGACATATGTTTTCTTCATATAACTACACTTCCTCTTTGCTAGTGGTATTATAGCATATTTATCTTTATTTAGTATATATCTCTTTAAGTTTTTTTGGATAGTTTATTGCATTTTATTTTTACTTTTTATCAAAAAGTTAGTCAATTATACTATTTCAATCATGATACAATCTTTGTTTTGTATAGATAAAATCTTTATTTAAAAAAGCCACCCAGTTACTAAGTGACATTTTTTAATTACTTTTCATTTCAAATAAGATATCTCTTAATTCCATTGCCCTTTCAAAATCTAAGTTTTTAGCAGCTTCATTCATCTGAGTTTCAATTGACTGCATTAACAATGCTTTCTCTTTCTTATTCATCTTTGTCTTCTTATTACCGTTATTTTCCTTAATTTCATTAGAAACAACTTCTCTTATCTCTTTAATAATTGTCTTTGGTACAATACCATGTTCTTTATTATACTTTTCTTGAATACTACGACGTCTATTAGTTTCTTTAATCGTCTCATCCATCGCTTGACTTACTGTATCTGCATACATAATAACATGACCATTGGCATTTCTAGCCGCTCTACCGACCGTCTGAATTAAACTCCTCGTACTTCTTAAGAATCCTTGTTTATCAGCATCCATAATACATATTAAAGACACCTCCGGAATATCAATTCCTTCTCTTAACAAGTTAATACCAACAACACAATCGTATTTTCCACATCTTAAATCATGAATAATTTTAAGTCGCTCTAACGTCTTAACTTCACTATGTAAATACTCTACTTTAATGCCAACTTCTTTTAAATAATTTGTTAATTCTTCTGCCATTCTAATTGTCAAAGTAGTTATTAAGACTCTTTCATTTCTTTCTTTCCGAATATTAATTTCACTAATTATATCATCAATTTGGCCTTCTGTCTTTCGAACTTCTATTTCTGGGTCTAATAAACCAGTAGGTCTAATAATCTGTTCGACATACTTATTATGGGTATGTTCTAACTCTAAGTCCCCTGGAGTTGCTGATACATAGATAACTTGATTAATCTTACTTTCAAACTCCTCATACTTAAGAGGTCTATTATCCAAAGCACTAGGTAATCTAAATCCATAATCTACAAGTGTTTGTTTACGCATTCTATCCCCATTATACATACCTCTTACTTGCGGTAATGTTACATGAGATTCATCTACTACTAATAAGAAGTCTTTAGGAAAGAAATCCATCAAAGTAGAAGGTGTCTCTCCCTCTCCTCTTAAAGCTAAATGTCTAGAATAATTCTCTACTCCATTACAAAAACCAGTCTCTTTTAACATCTCTATATCATAGTTAACTCTTTCTCTTAATCTTTGTTCTTCTAATAACTTATTATTATCTTTAAGATACTTTAATCTACTCTCTAACTCTTCCCCTATTCTTCTAATAGCCTCATTTAACTTATCTTTACTAGTAACAAAATGGGTTGCAGGAAATATAGATATATTCTTAACTTGTTTTTCTATTACCCCTGTCAATGGGTCAAATATATCTATTCTATCTACTTCATCGCCAAATAACTCTATTCTTATCCCATGAGCCTTTTCACTAGCCATAATAATGTCAATAGTATCCCCATGGACTCTAAAAGTCCCTCTATGAAAGTCTAAATCATTTCTCTCATAAGTCATATCTACTAATCTATCTAGAATCTGTCCTCGACTAATCTTCTGCCCGACACTAAGTATTAACATTGAATTAACATAATCTTCTTTATCCCCAATACCATAGATACAAGAAACACTTGCTACAACGATAACATCTCGATTATTAATTAGACTACTTGTCGCCCCATGTCTTAACTCATCAATTTCATCGTTAATAGAACTATCTTTTTCAATATAAGTATCACTTGAAGGAACATAAGCTTCTGGTTGATAGTAATCATAATATGAAACAAAGTATTCAACATGATTATGTGGAAAAAACTCTTTTAACTCTGAATAAAGTTGACCGGCCAAAGTCTTATTATGAGCAAGTACTAACGTTGGTTTATTCGTTTTAGCAATAACATTAGCAATCGTAAAAGTTTTACCAGTACCCGTGGCGCCCAATAAAACTTGTTCTTTTTTACCCGCCTTTATTCCCTCTACTAACTCTTTTATTGCTTCTGGCTGGTCGCCACTTGGTTGATATTTAGATACTAATTCAAACATTGATATATTCCCTCTTCCCAAATTTCTTTTATCTTACCTACTTTATCGTCTTTTGTAAATATAATCTTTTAACAAAGCCATTTTTTTCTTAGCTTTTTCTTGTCTTGAAATCTTTTTCGCATCTAAATAAATGCCATATTCCTCAATAATCTCTAAAATATTATCCCTTACTAACTTAGTATATATCTTTTCCATATTACCCATAAAACATACAATATTTTTTTGATTTTTCCCCAAATATCCTATATTATAATCTGTTCCTTTAGTACATTTAATTAGATTTATGGCTTTTTTAAACACTTTCAATAATGCCAATAACTTTTTCTTTCCCGGCGCGGACTCATATTAGGCAAAATATTTCTAAATACCCAAACGTCAACATCTTTGTAATCCATTGTTTTTTCTAAATCTTGACTGCCAATATTAAAACCTAAAATACGATAAAATACTGGTATCATAAAATCGCTGTCTTTTGGATAATTGCGGTTCTTATAATAATAGCAATAGCCACGATAATTAGCATAATCGGCAAGAGGAACCCCTAAAACTCTAGATTTAATCGCTGTATTTAATTTCTTGCCCCTTAAACGATTGGCAAAAAGTACACCCATTCTATTACTACTATCATTTTCCCCCATATCTTCACAATAATTAGCAAAATAACAAAGGCCAACTGCAAAAACATCTAAATCTTCATCCGGTACTTGACTTAAATAGTCCAAGAATTGACACTCAACAAGATTTCCACTGTCTTTTAAAGATAAAGGAATATCCGTTAGCTTCCATTTATCCCCAAATATATCCGTAATTTCATAATTAATAAATTTATCAATAGCATCCTTACCAAAATCAAGGCCTTTGATTTCTTCTTTACTTACTAAAACACCTGGCATATAACCCATTTCTAGCTCTTTCAAAAAATTTTCAAGAGATTTTTTAATTACATAACTAGATAACTGATTCTGATAATAATGTAAATCAACATACTCAGTAACATTTTTATTGATAAAATCATATAAATCGTATCTATCTAAGAAAGGATATCTATTTAATAATTCATTAACAACTGCCGCTCTACCATCTCTAGTGTTTTCTTTACCTCTTAAGAACTTTTCTGATATAACGCCACTAGACAAAAGACCAACTAAATAAGGCAATTTAAGCCCTTTAATATAATAAACATAATCTTTAGACGCTATCTGTACCTTACTAATCATACCATTTTCTTCCTTACCAGATACTTGGGTTACTACTCCGTCATTTAACTGTAATAAACCAAATATTGTCGTCTTATCATTTCCTTTAATAACTTTAATATAACTATTATACTCCAAGTGACTTTCAGCTATCAATAAATCATAATTAGTAACAATATCAACATTACCAAAATTAGCATTATAATCATCAGCAAACAGTCTAGCCCTATCTAAACCAATAATCGAATGTCGATATCCTTCCCCCTTATCAGCAAGACCACAAAAAATCTCATAAACCATCCTAGCCATTGCTTCTTTCTTATGATTAGCCAAATCGTACGGATTTTGCATAGTCTCGCTTGATAAATTGTTTTTATGAAGTGCATAAATCAAATTGTCATAAGCTCTTTCATCAATGTCATCTTCCAACAACTCTCTAAACATTATCTATTAACCTAACTTTCTTTCCATATTTTTAATTTTACTCTATTATTTTAGTTTTTCTAAGCATCAGCTTGTTCATCATTATTAACAATCTTTTCTTTTTTTGTCTTTGTCTCCAGTTCCTTCTCATCTTCTAACTTAGCAAACATATCAGAAACTGTCTTACTATTACTTGTTAATTTCTTAATACTTAAACCTTCAGCTTTGTCATTAGCAATTCTTAAATTCTTGTCACTAGATAATAAATTTTCTTTAGTCTTCTGTAAATGTTCAATTGTCTTATCAATTTCATCAATAGCTTTCTTAAACTTCTCACTCGCCAAACGATAATTTCTGCCAAAAGACTCTTTAAAATTATTCATATTTTCTTCAAAATGAGAAATATCAATATTTTCTTTTTGCAACAACGCAATTTCTTTTTTATAATCTAAAGTATTAAGTCCCATCCCCCTAATAAGTGTAATAATAGGAATAAAGAACTGGGGTCTAATAACATACATTTTGGAATATTTATAAGAAACATCGACAATGCCCTCATTATAATAATCATTATCAATCTCAAGTAAAGAAACCAAAACAGCATATTCACACTTTTTCTCCTTACGGTCTTTATCCAACTCTTTAAAGAAATCTTCATTCTTATGTTTACTAGCTGTCTTATCAGCTTCATTTTTCATTTCAAACATAATAGAAGTAATCTCAGTGCCTTCATCATCATAGTCTCTAAAGATAAAATCTCCTTTTGACCCGGTCTTACAATCATTATCTTTCTCAAAATAACTTCTAGGAAATAATGGTCTTAACTTATTAAATTCATTATTACAATGAACTTCCAATGACTCTCCAACCATCTTCGTTGATTGTTTAGCCTTGAAATCTTTATAATAAGCAATCTGTTCATCTTTAAGTTTCAACTTCTCTTCATAAGATTCTTTTAAACTATTTTCCTTCAAAAGATAACTATCTTTAGCACTACTAATTGTGTTAGTAAGACTTTCTATTTCTCTATCTTTCTTATTTAAACTATCCTGTAGTTCCAATTTATACTTACTTTCTTGAAGCTTTATATCACTTTCTAACTCTGTAATCTTCTTCTCTTTTAATAAAACTGTCTCTTGATACTCCTTACTTACCTTCGTTTTAACAAACTCTTCCTGATTTGCTAACTTAACCTGTAACTCTACTAACTCTTTATCTTTCTTACTTAAAAGATCACTAGACTCTTTTTCTTTACTTACTAATTGTAATTTTAAAGCATCAATTTCTTTGTTATGTTCATTTTTTAATTGAAACTCTTTTTCTTGATAAGTTTGTTCTAAAGTTTTCTTCTGTAACTCTAAAGACTGTTCTTCTCTTTTATGCTCCGCCGCTAACTCCTTAGATAAATCAGCAGCAAACTCCTTATCTCTTACTTGTTTAACTATTTTAGCATAAATGCTTTCATCGATTTTTATAACCGTGCCGCAATTTGGACATTTTATTTCATTCATTTTAAGCTTAATTCCTTTCTATCTTACTTAATAATCATCCTAAAAACACTTATAGTCATGAAAACATATGACAATTTCATTTTCAATTTAATCCAAAGTCATCAAATACTCATAAATATAACTTAACATTTTATAACTATTCTCTTCATCATAAATTCCATGAAAAGCCCCCGGAGCCGTCATTTGATTAATTAAATTAACTTCAATATTAGAATTTATTTCTTGCATTTTTCTTATCTCTTGAATTAATATTTCCCAAGGATACATTTTATCTTGAAAAGATAATATAAACATAGTTGGTATTTTCATATTAGCATAATCTATAATCAAGTTATAATTATTCTCTGCCTCATATACAGTTTTTATTCCTTCATAAAGACCATTTATTTTAGTAAACTGCCTATTGGTCTTTAAAATATAATCTCTTTTCTGATAACTAAATGAATATTTACTATCTCCATTATCAATGATTTTAGGACTATTCGGGCATATCAAAATGACCTTGGCAACCATATTTCTTGGTATCTCTAAATACTTAGTTAAATAATATTCAATAATTAAAGCTCCTACTCCTGTTCCCACAAAAGAAACTTTCTTAAATGGATACTTCCCTCTTAAATATTTAATAATATCTCTTAAATCTTTAGCGTATCTTTCATATAACATATCACGTTTATCAATATTATTATCCAGTCTACTATAGCCATAATTTCTTAAATCATAGCGAAAAACACCAAATTCGTCATTAAGACATAAGGTATTACTAAGAATTTCATAATTTCCATATTCTTTCTCCTGAAAAACCACACTGCCATTAACTTTCTTAATTTGACCATCAACGGTTACTGGAAAAGCCCCATTTTCGTCTTTATTACAGCCCCCATCATGAACCATTATAACTAAATGTGACGCGGTTGAATTGCCTTCGTAAAGTCCGCTGATAAGCCATTCGTTTTCACTAAATTTTTGTACTTGTATAAGTTCTTGCATAATAACCTCGAAACTATTATAACCTATAATGAGAAAAAAGTTTTGCTTTTCCACAAAACTCTTTAATTATTTAAAATATTTTCAAATTGTTTACTAGTAAATAAAACATATAACTTGTTTTTTAACTCTTTGTCATTAACATTAGCTAAATTTAATTTATCATTGATAATTTTAACTTCTAAAATATAATATTTACCTGTAATGTTTTCTGCTAACTTATCATACTGTAAACCATAAATATATCGTCTGCCCTCATAATCTATAGTATCAGCAATGTAGATTGAAGTTCCATCTTTTAAATTGACAACTTTTTCTATCATGGTACCAACGTCAATCCTAAAGATTTAGCCGCTACTTCACCGCTAACCCAAGCTCTTCCTTCGCCGCCATTTTTAGCTAAATTAACGACTATGTCGTTAGGATTAATTCCCATATTTTGGATTGTTTTAGTTAAATCTTTAGCCTCAACAGCTAACTTTTCCATAACACCATTATGATAATAATAGGCTTCTTTAATAATTGAGCTACCATCATACATAACATCTTGATTTAATTTAACCGGATTAATTCCTAATCTAGCGTCATAAGAAGTTTTATAACCAACAGTAATCTTATTTTCGGTTCCAATTGTATCACCAATTTTTAACGATTCCATTGGTTTAGGGTCGCCGTAATCAACTCTATCAACAGAATTGCTACCACCTGAAATATTGCCACTTGTTGAATTACTACTTGGAGCACTGCTACTTGGTTGACTAGCATTTTGTTTATATTTATCTCCTAAATGACTAGTAGCTCTCGTTAAAGCCATAAAGTCAAGGGCTACTAACGCTGAGGTTAAGCCAACACCAATATTTCTTAGAACTTCTTTATTACTAAATATTTTAGCGATTGTCTCATTCTTAGAATTAGCTAATTTGGCAAACATATTGAAATCAGCTATTTTTTTAATCTTTTCAAAATGCGATTTTCTTAAAAAGTTGTTAACTTTAGCAATAATCTTATTACTTCTCTTATCAACATTTTCAATTTCTACAGTCCCGCCAGTTAACTCAGTAGCCTCTAACTTATTAGCATAAGCATAAGCCTGCGTAATAATTGGTACTACTGCAGCATTTACAAGAACAATTCCCACTGGACCTAAGGCAAAAGCAAGAGAACCACCAATCGCTCCACCGATAGTACCAGATAAACATCTGCTTAAAATCTTTTTCTTATTAGACCACACCCCTTGGGCTTTAGTCTTAACAAAATCAACTAATTCTTTGGATTTTTTTACAGCTGTTTTCTTTATACTACCAGTTCCTAAAATATCATCGGCTTTCAATAAAGCTTCTTTATTGGCTGTTCTTTCTAAGGCCGTATCTTCTAACTCTTTAATTCTATCTGACAATTTTGAAATCTCGTTTTTTAATTCTTCAGCAGTCAAATTGCCATCAATACCATTTTGAGCTAGAAGCTCTAACTCGGCTTGACTTAAATCCTTTTTCTGAGCTGACTTCTCGACAATATCCATTAATTGCTTTTTATCAATTAACTCTTTATCTTCCGCTAACAATGTTTCTCTGGCTTTTTCTATTTTTTCATTATCACTAGCTAACTCTTCTTTAGTTAATCTATTTTTGAAAGAAACTTCTTCATCACCATCTTTAATAGAATAAGTTATATCTTTGCCAAAATCCTTCTTTATAAAAAATTGATTATTAACGTTCTCAACTTCCTCTTTTGACTCACTATCAATTCTCACAAGATAAGCATATCTGCTGCTATAATACATGACATCACTACAAAGTTTATCATAAATATTGACCGTTTCTAAATTTTCCACTAACATACTATCTAAAGTTTTAATACTATTATAAACAGATGAATTTTTATAATCTTTTAAAATAGCTTCATCTAAAACATTTCTAGCTTCTTTTTTCTGACTAAAAACATCCCTATAGTCTTCAGAATAATCCTCTTTATCAAGTAAAGCCTGTGCAGCAAAAATCAAAGATGCCATATTTTCTTCATGGTAAAGAACATTTCGATCAATAACATCTGATAGATTGTCAACGTCGAAAAAGCGAGTTAGATAGTCAACAATTTCTTTTTCATAATCACTAAGTTCTCCATTACACGTTGATAAAATAACAGCATCAATAATGTCGCTTAAAGTTGTTTCTTCCTTTATCTTTGGTTTTTTCTTATCTTTCCAAACGCTCTTATATGTCTTTAGAGATTTGTCTAAATGAATTAATTCACTATACTTCGCTTCTTCTTGATATTTTCCATCAGTAAGCGTATTTAAATCGTCCTTAAATTCTTGAACCTCATCACTGGCATTCTCTTTAAAATTAATAATATTTTCATAATAGTTATGAATAACCTCACTCTTACCATCAACAACAGCCTTAAGAGAACTAGCAAACACTTTCTTTAAATTAATATATTCTTTATATTTTTCACTATTCTTATCGTTCAAAGGACAGCTTTTTTTTATTCTTTCTTTACCCGCTGTTAACTCATCAACAAAACATTCGCCATTAAAGACTTCTAAATCATTAAACAATAAATCATCAAACCAAGAGATAACTTGATAATCATAGCCATCTTCCATTTCATCTATCTCTTTAGGAGTCATTTCAATGTTTTTCATGATTAAATCATAATCAAAATACATTATCATACGCTTAAGAAGATTTAAATCCAATGTCATTAAATAATTAATATCTTTTTCAGTTAACTCTACTAATTTACTCATCTTTATCCCCCATAACTTCATCAATTAAATAATTTATTTCTTTACTAAACTCCGGTAGAAGTCTATTAATTACATGTTTATTATCTTCCTCTTTATAAATACCATTTACACACTTTAAAACTTTATATAAATCTTTGCTACTTTTATCAACAACCATCAAATATGGCTTATCTCGGTAATCAATCATTGCCAAGACCAGGTATTTAATATTCTCAAATTCAATTATATCACCAACCATATTTATACCTCTTCCCTCGTCAGCTATACTAACACAAAATCGACTCTATGACAATTGTTTTCTCTTTAAACTCCTAGTTAAATCTTTTTTATTTTCTTCTGTATCTTGCTCTAAACACTTAATATCTAAAGACTCTATAGCCCTATCTAAAGAATAATCCTGGATATTATCAATAATATCAAACATTACTGGTAATACTTCTTCCTTAGGTCTTTCAACTAATTCTTCTGTTACCATTGTTCCAAGAAAATACTTAAAACAATCTAAAACGCCTAAACCATCTTTTAAAATTTTCTCCGTATTCAGATCACATATTCTATCTCTTTTTGAAATCATTAGCCAATCTAAAGACTCTCTTCTTCTTTCAAATCTTACTTTACCAGATTTTGAAGGTTCACCACCGGTTTTATTGTTTTCATTAATTATAACTTTACCATTCAAAACATCTATTAAATCTTTTAAAAACAGCTCATTTGCCATAAAAGTTTTATCATCATCTATTCTGTGTCTAGTTAAAAATAATTTTCCTAAATCCTCACCATATACTTTAACTTCTAAATACTCACCAGCCATTATTTCCATATATATGGTAATTAATTCTTCTAAAATAGAAAATTCTTTTCGTTTTTGAAGAGCCATATAATGCGTAAATTCATGAATAAATATACTAACATCATCAATTGTCCCCGTTCTTTCTAAAGAAATTCGTAAATTTCCCATTAAATTAAAATAACAAACACCTCTAGATTTACCACTAGCATCAGAAAATTGGAGCAATTTACTAGCTTTTATTTCTTCATAAGTCTTCTCCCAACTAGCTGGGGATTTAATATACTTAAAAAAATCCTTAATCAAAAAATCAAATTCTTCATTGGTTATTTTAGCTAATGATTTTTCTTGATTTTCATCATTTATTAAAACTGGTAACTGTCCTGTTCTTTGTTTCATCTTTTCTACAAGTATCTCTAATTTATATACAGCACTGTTATCTAATTTTCTTAAACCATTAATCACACTGCCTAATAAAGAATTATATAAATAAAAACGACTTTTTTGCTTTAACCACCCAAATATTTCTTGCTTCTTAATATCATCATAATTAATCATAAACGAAGCAATTGCAGGAGCTTGATATTCATAATAAGGAAAAGAACTCAAAATATAGGCCTCATCTATAATATCCATAAACTCTTCTGTTTCCCTCATTGTCATCAAGCGATAATAATTAGCTGCCAAAAACTCTATATTGCTTAGATCCTTTATAAATTCTTTATCATTAACTAAACATTCAACAACTTTTATAAAATACTCGTTAATATTTCGTAAATCAACAACCTTATCGCCAGTCTTTTGCCAATAAAATCTAGCTAAGCCACTCCATCTTTCAAAAGCCTCTAAACTTCTAATCCTCTCTTCTTCACTCAAACCATCATCGATAAATTGTATCTTTTCCATAAACTCTCCTACTTCTTCAATTTTCTTTCAGGATTTTCATCAATCTTAAAGACTTGAATATTAAATTCTCTTATAACTCTTTCTAAGTCAAAAGATGATAAATTCCCAGTAATTTCAATCATTTTCGAAAGCACCTCATCTTGTGGCCTCTTAAGTAATTCCTGAACTATAATAGTATCTATAATATGTTGACACCCATCCAAAACCAATCCTTGATTTCTTAAAATACTATCTATTTCTTGATCAATTTGGGCATTAGCAGCTTCTTCTGGATTAACTGAATAATCCTCTGTCAATGCATCCGTTATTTCTTTACCATTACGAATAGCAATCTTAATCATCTCAGCTTGAATTTTTTTTAGTTCTTCATTGGCATACAAAAACGCTTGCATTAACCGTTCCTTGGTAATTGCCCCATTCTTTTTATACCTATCAATAAGCATTAAAACTTCAAATAAAGATTGATAAGCAAAAAAGTTAGACACCGTTCGCTGATTTTTAAGAAAATCAACAACTGTCTTATCATACCCGATATTTTCTAAATAAAGAATAGCTAATTTTTCTAAATAAATAGAAGGTAACTCATCTATAAGAAAAACCCCCTTATTATTTTTAGCTGAAAAATAATGTCCAAGTTCATGAATTAAAGTTGGAAAATCAGAAATATTTCCTCGATAATCAATAGTGATAATACCAGTTTCATTATTATAAAAACTATTATTTCGAAATGAAGTTTCCCCTTCTTGCATAATTATTTTGCCAGCTTCTTTTAAAGTAACATATCCCTGATACCATTCTTTTGGAGCTTTAATACTTACCAAGAACCCTTTAATTAAGGAATTTAACTCATCTTTTGATAAATTTGGCAAGTTAATTTCCTCTAAACTAAATCCATAAAATAGATTATTCCTAAATAAATCACAATTAACTTGATTCATCACTTTCAAAATATCAGAAAAATTCTCATAAAAATAACTATCCACATTTTTTATGCAAGTCAAAAGTGCCCTCAATAAATAATTACAAGTGCCATATCTAGCTTGTTCTTTAAGCCAATTTCTTAAAATCTTCTTTGCTTCTTCATCATAATTAACTAAAAAGTTAGCTATTTCTTTAGAATCACAATCATAGTACAGTAAAGCTAAGTAAAAATAACACTCATCTAAAGAAAAAACATTATCCGCAAAAATACCATCGATACCGGCTTCCTTGTTTTCTCTCATCAAAAGACTCAAATACAATGAGTCTCCAAAATTATTCTTATTAATACTTTCTTTAAAATTTGGAATTTCAAAAACTTTTCCTAAAACCATTGTAAAGAGTTCTTCTAAGTTAGCTAATTCAATAGTACTTTTCTTAGTAAATTTAATATAGCTTTCCATTACCAGTTTATGCCATCTTTCAAAAGCCTTTTTTCGTTTAATAATTTCTTCTTCATCTAACCCATCAGTAATGTATTTTATTTCTTCCATAAGTCTCCTCTTTAATTACCAATTATTATACTAAAATTAACCCAATTGTAAAGAAAAAAGACTCCTTTCTAAGAAATCTATTTCCGTAAATCAGCAAGATATAACTCATCATTTGCATGTTTTTTTAATGTTTATAACTTTTTAAATTATTAACTAGCCTTTCTATTCTCTTAACACCATAATACATTTCTAAAAAATCATTAGATTTGATTTTCCTATAATTCTATTGTTATATTTTCTTTTCTTAATTTCTTTCTCTCATCTTTATCAATATATATAGTCTCATAAGAATTACAAACTGTAATAAATGCTCTCGGATCAATTAACATAATGGCCTCTTTTATTTCTAAATAGAAATTATATCTGATTGCTACCACTAATATTGGATTACTCTCCTTCGTAAATCCCCCTTTACCATTAAGAATAGTTATACCATAATTATAAGTTTCTTTTAAAAATTTTGTAATTTCTTTATTTTTCTTGGAATTAATATATAAAACTTTATCTTCTTTAAGACCCAACATAAACTGATTAGAATAAATACTTTGAAATATCAATAACACTAAGGCATAAATTAAATGTTCTAAACCAAAAACAATTCCAGATAAAATAACTACTATCCCATCTACTAATAAAATAGCCCTATCCATTGATATTTTTAAATACTTGCATAATATGGCCTCAATTATATCTGTTCCTCCTGTCGTATAGCCTGATTTAAAAACTAATCCAAGTCCATAACCGGTTACAATTCCTCCCACTACAGCCTTTATTAATAAATCAACCTCACTTAAATTAATATACCCAGTAAACAAACTTGTAATTTTTAAAAAGACAGGATAAATTAAAGACCCAACAACTGTCTTAATAGTATTATCTTTTCCTAAAAATATATAAGAAATAATAATCAAAAAGACATTAATAACTCCTACAAACAACGACTTATCTATATCAATAAAATTACTTACTACAATTGATAAGCCCCCAATACCTGAAGAAGCCAAACTATCAGGAACGCAAAACAAATTGAAACTAAAAGCTACTATAAATAACCCAGTTAGAAAGCTTATCCATCTCTTTATATTCTTCATAACACACCATCTATTCTAAAAAGATTGTATCAAAAAAATAATAAAAAGTCACCTTAACTGATTATTCTTTATATAGTAACCTGCTAATAAAAAAGATACTAATCAGTAAAATGACCGTATCTTGCTCTCTTAAAGAAACATTCATTCTTTAAGTCTAAATCTTCAATAATTCTCTTAGGAGTACATTCAGCATACAAACTTTCAGGAACTTCAATATCTCCTAAATCAGTTGTTATGTAAATAGCTAAAGGTTTATCAATCCCAATAGCATACGAAATTTGAACACTACACCAATAGTACTTAGAATTTTCTCTTAAAATTTGCTTAGCAATTTCTCTAGCTTTGTAGGCACCACTGCGGTCAACTTTAGATGGGTCTTTCCCCGAAAAAGCACCACCACCGACACTTCCAAAAGATTGATAACTATCAACTACTATCTTTCGACCAGTTAAGCCAGCATCACCATCGAATCCTCCAATATAAAATCTTCCTGTTGGATTTATTAAGTACTTTTCAACTTTTATACCGTATTCCAAACAAATCTCATTACAAATATCTTGTAAAATTTTATCTGTCTTTACTCGTTCTTCCTCTGTATTTTGATAACAAATTGTAAAATCTTTAATTCTAATGAGTTTATTATTCTCGTAAACACCGGTTATCTGCGCTTTACCATCTGCTAAGAAACGTTTATCAGTATGAACAAGTTCATCATATTTTTGACTCAATTTTTGTAAAATCACCATAGCAGTCGGTAAATATTCCTCCGTATCCCTGTTAGCATAACCAAACATCATTCCATTATCACCAGCACCACCAACTGTATCGTTAGTACCTAAAGCAATATCGGGACTTTGAATACCTATATTATTAATTATTTCCCCGTCATAGTTGTAGCCAATATCTTGAAGAACGTCTTTGACTATTTTTTCTATATCTAATTTAGCAGTTGTTGTAACCTCCCCAGTTATAAAAATTTTTCCCTTTCCACCGACTGTCTCAATACCACAACGGCTATTTTTATCTTGTTTTAAGCATTCATCTAGTATAGCATCACTTATTTGGTCGCAGACTTTATCTGGATGACCTCTAAAAACAATTTCATTACTATAATATTTTTCCATTTTCCTTACCTCTTTCTCATCATCATATAAAAAACACCCAAGATAACTATGTACCTTGAGTCTACTGGTAAGTTATCTTATCGCTCTAGCATTACCACCTAATTTAATAGGTTGGTGTGACTTCACTGGGCTAGTCCCTCCATCACTCTTTATAAGATGTTAACAACATTTTAATTTATTTTTTCTTTTTTGACAAGTAGTTTTCTAAAATTAAGACGATGTCTAATTCTTTATTAAAGAATTTTTACATTTGTGTAATTTTTCTTTAATGAGCTAATCATTATATTACCAATAAGCCTAATAAGTAATATCTTCAGTTACAAATGTACTCCATATCTGCTTTATCTCCTTCAATTAGTTCAGCATATCATTCTAAAAAAGCATAACTTTCCCTAGTTGGACTCGGCAAAGTATCTAAAGTATCAATCCCTTTTGCTGACTTAGTTAAATAATTGTCCTATTCACCTTCTTGTAAGGATAAATTTCGTATTTGTATAGTTCCTATTTATCCAGATTAAACTGAACTTCAAAAATCGGACAGCTTATAAGTAGTTTAAATTCTCAATTAGTACTTAACTATAAAAGGGTCATTTGCTGTTCCTGTTCCCCCAGATATTTCTACATCGGCTTTCAAATTTATAACAGGACGAGCACTAAAACTGTTGGTACTCCAGTCATAGCGCAAAAAACCAGCGGAATTATCCCCCCACTCACTAACATGGCTGCTTGCCGCCCAAAAAGTCGACGGAGACATTGTCCAAGAATGCCCGGTTGAATAAATCCATGATAACTTATTAACGTGTCTATTATCTACACCAGCAAACATAACTTCATCGTATGTTATTAAACCAACGGGATAAGTTAAGGCTTTATTGCCGACACCAGAATCTGCCGTAGTATATAAATCTCTTGCTGGTTCCGGACAAGTAAATTGAGCAGTATTAGCTTGATATCTACCGTAGGCTCCAAATCTTGTGTCTTTATCCGTTTGAACACCATCGCCACCGCTACCACCATTGTTGGTATAGAAACTACGGTCGCCACAGAACCCAACGGCAGTTGAAACATATTGACTATATCCTTTATCGGAAATATTTGTTTTATACCAACTATCAACAGCAGCTTTGATGGTTGAGTCATTGGTATTAGCATGAACTTCAGCGAAGGTGGTTGCATCGGGGTCTCCATACATGTACCCAACATAAGCGGGGTCATTATATTTACTATTAAATTGATATGTTCGATTATTTATTGATTGCTTTACACCGGTGGCATTATTTTCTGTACCGTTATAGATTAATCTAATCGAACCATCGCCATTGATTCTAACTATTTGCCAGTAAAAGCCAGCAAAATAAACATTATTATTCTTAACATTACCACGATAATAATAAGTCGTACCATAATCATCAGTACCTTGATATAACCCCTTATCAGATTTATCGGTTTCTAATTCAATTCCAGTTAAAGTTACGCAAGATAAATTATAAACGTTTGTATCATATTTCACGCCATCTGTAGTTTGAGTACTAGTTGATTTGGTCGCACCAGTAATTTGATAAACCGTGATATCTCCAGTATTTCTTGCTACGTATAACTTTTTGTTGCTCTGATTATATGCCATATATTCATTTGAATAATAATACTTAGTGTCTCCTGAATAATCTAAGGTTGTTGGGTCTTTTAGTGAACAACCACCCAGGCTATATTGAGCAGTATCAGCATTAAAAGTCTTTGTTGTACACACATACATGTATTGTTCATTTGCATTTATGCCACTTAATTCGGATACTGAACTTATGGCGTCAGTTGTTGGTTTTATAACCTGACGTGTTGAACTTTCGCCAGTCTTCTCTATCCACTTAATAATGGGCGCCGTATTACTTAAATCCGGTGACTCCTTGGCTTCTATTCTTTTTATAGCATCTTCAGGAGTACTTTGATATTCATTAGTTAAGATGGCATCATGTAACGTATTATAACCAGCATTGGTTGAATTCCAAGTACTTGGAGTTGCCACTACTACTATTTTAGATGCAAAATACTTATTCATAGAATCAACATCTTCAACGTCTTTATCCATCCAAAATCTAACTGTATAATCAACAGAATCATTATAGCCTAATGTCCCCTTGGCTATAACTCTAGACTCCGTACTGCCATCAATAACCGTTTTTGTTTCTTCATATTTAAAAAGTAACTTTATCTCTTCATTATTAACCATTAAATCTAAGTATTTACTATTTAAAGTCGTACCTGCTAACATTTCTATATTAACATTATATCCTGCTAACATATCACAAGTATTAGTAATTGTAAAACTATAAGGAGTTAGTTTTCTTCCTTCTTCATCACTTATGGGATACATATTAGTTAGATTAATTTCATTCTTTGCATTAGATAATTCTAACTTAAAACATTTAGACCCAGCAATATTATTGTTATCTTGAACTTTTCCATACCTAAAATAAGCATAAGATAACCCTATTCCCATCAAAGCCATAAAAACCAAAACACCACAAAAATACAATATTCTTTTGTTTTTCATCATTATCACATTCTAACAATATTATCTTAACAAAAAACGGCTTATATTTATGCAATGCACTTTGTATCATAATATGCAATCTATATTTGCCTTGCCTAATATATTACAATTACTTTAAGAGGTAGTATATGCAACCATTTAAAATATCTCCCAAAGGAGAAACCGACAACAAAACCATCAGATTTCCTTTGGAACTCATTGATAAAATCGAAAAAGCCATCGTCGGTCAAAACATTACTTTTAGTCGTTTTGTTATCCTTGCTTGCGAATATGCACTCGATAACATGGAAAATCCAACTACAATTGATAAACAAAAAAAGAACTAAAATCACCAACTATTCATGATCATCTTAGTTCTTTTTATCTTCTTAATTTTAAAGTCTTATCTTTATTATCATCAGCCATAACTTTATCTAACATCTTTACATAATTTCTTTTTGGTACATAACCATTATAAAACTTAAGATTAGCAATTACTTTCAACTTAGGAAATCTCTCTAATAAAGTATTCAATTTCTTATTAAGACTAGCATTACTATCTATTTCATCATTTCCTATACTTAAATAACATAAAGACTTATTAATATCTATATCCTTATAACCTTCAAAAAGTTCTTTTATTTCTTCAACCTTTTTACCATAAAACTTACTTAACACTCCAAAATAATTATCTTCAATAACCTTATACTCCTTTATAAAATCTTCATAGTAATAATAAGTACTAAGACCATTACTATCATCTAAAAGAAAACAACCATCTACAATATTACTAAGAACAATATAATACAAAAGAAGATTATCATCTAAAGATAGTAACTTACTATTAACATTATAATCTATTAAAGACCTTACACTATACTTTAGAATACTTATATAATGTTTAAACTTAATATTATCACTTACTTTTAAAATATCCTTAATTGTATAAGTATCTGCTGTTCCTAGGATTTCTTGAAAATAATCATTTCTTCCCTCTAAAGCGTCCATAGCATACACTACTCGAAATAACTCGACTTTTTCTTCTAAAGTCTCCGCCCCTAAAAACTCTAAAAAAGCATTGATATCTTCACTATTAATATTTCTATAATAATCTTCCATGGTCTTACTATTATCAAAAAGAGAACATAACAATAATTTACTTTCTAAATCTCGAAAATTATCATAAACATAATAAAAGACATACCCTCTATTTTCATAACCACTAGCAATTCCTAAATTATAAAGGCTCGACTCGGCACTAGCTTCTGTTAAAAAAGTATATTGTCGCCCATTTAAGAAATCAATTTCATCTAAAGAACCAGCCTCAGCTTTATCCAAACAGCTATGAGCTAAGGCATGATTAATTTCATGCTTTATAACTTCATCAAAGCGTCCTAAAACATCATTCATTTCCCAAGCTGAGTCTAAAATATTATAAAAGTCAATTCTAATCAGATTATAAATACTATCATAATCTCCAAAAACCATTTCTCTTTCCTTTGATTTATCAACATACATTACTATTTTTAAATCTTTAAGATTATGGATATCTTCACGACTACCTGTACTATAAATATAACTAAGATAACTCTCTAAAGTCATAAAAATATTATCCTTTATCTGAGCAAAATCCTCTTCACTAAAAACCCAGCCAAAATAATTTGTATAAGAAGTATTATAAAAGCCATCATCAAATAAAGATAAATAATTATCATTTTGAGAAGCATATTCTTGACTATTTTCAACTATTTGATTAGCCAAATCATTAATACTTCCGGGATAAGCATAACTGCACTCACTTATATCTTTAGCTAAAACCTCAAGAGTAGAAGTCTTAATATTAAAGACATCATCTAAGCCCGTACCATCAATACTAGCTAAATTATCTTGAATTACCGCTGCTAAGTTATCTTTACGTATATCCGCTCCATCAGCATAGCTCAACATATCTATATCACTATATTTTATTTCTTTAGAGCAATTTGTAATAACTAGACATAAGGCTAGCAAAAAAGATGCTACTCTTCGATTTTTATTTTTCACCAAAATTCCCCCATTAACTGATGGCTTTATTATACCTGTTTTTCCCCAAAAGTAAATATCGATTAACTTTAAGTATCATAATTACTTTAATATCAATCTTACGCCATTTTTATTATATTCATTATTTCGTAAACTCTTAATATTATCATAATCATAATTAGTTAAAACAACAATACCTTTCATAACCGTTCTTATCTTTGGATACTTATCTACAAGTCTCTTAACACAATCACCGTCTTTTAAATAAGAACTATTTTTTACATAACCATCAATCGAGTCTACAATTTTTTCTTTATCCATCCTCTCATAGAATTCATTCACTTCTTCGCTTGTCAAATCATAATAGCTGCTCAAAAATTCAAAGAAGCAAGATTCTATACTAACATAATTTCGATAAAAATCAGCATAAAATGTATGACTAGCTTCACAAGTAGCAAAACTATATCCATTATAACTAACTGTATCTAAAACATTAAGTAAAATAAAATGATAAATAATTAAATTTTCTTCTAAACTTAAATCTTTATTGGTTATATTATGTTGTATTAAATTACTAACCGCATTCTTTAGAATAAAACTCTCAAAGGCTCCTTTAGCTTCCCCTTTCAATAATTCGGGAAGATTATAATCATTTAAAGCTTTAAAATCATTAGTCTTTAATACTCGACACCAGTAATCATTTCTTAACATTACTCCATCAGCAAGCCATATTCCTTGCAATAGTTCTTCTTGTTTTTCTTTACCATACAAATCTAAAAAAGCAAAAAGCTCTCCTAAATCACCTTTATCAATCGCTTCATAATACATTTTAATCGATTTACTATTATCTAAAAGACTAAGCAAAAACAACTTACTTTCATATTTTCTTTCTTCCGAATAAGCATATTCAAAAGCAAAATTTTTATTAATCGGTTTATAACTACTCCGTAAAACATTATAATTATATGACTCAGCACTACTCTCAACAATAAAGGACACGTTATTAGGTAAGATATCCGCACAAGACCCTTGAAAAGCATGATTAAATTCATGATTTATTAAATCATAAAGTCCCATATAAATATCATCAACAGAATAAATTGGCTTCAGAATACTATCAATATCTAAAATAATTAAATTATCGCAAGATCTATATTCACCATTCGTTTCTTCACCGGTAATTGAACTACTACCAGTTTCCAAATCACTAAGTGTTTCCTCTTGCAAGGAACAAATTACAACCTTTAAAGTAGTTAATTTATGAATATTATCTTTCTTTTGTTCTTTTAAGTTTCTTTCAATAATATTTTTTATCACTTGAATAACATATTCCCTTATCCCAGTATCTTCTATCTCTAAAAGGCTCTTGTATTCCCTATGATCTTGTAAAAATTTATTACTATTTGAAATTATAGTATTATATAAATCATTTTTATCTCCCTTAAATTCATAAGTACAAGGTTTATAACTAGTATTTCGCAATCTTGTTAATTCTTCTTTGGTTAATAAAGTCTCATCATTGTTAAAAACCTTTATATCTTCCAATTGATTTAAATAAGTTTGATTATCTTTTAAATCATTATCAGTTTTAAAAGAACCCGCTAATCCTTTTAAAATCTTATTATTTCCAGTTATAATAATGCAAAAACTTAATAAAAATGCTGCAGCTAACCGCCCCGTTAAATGCTGTTTCATTATTCTATTTAATCTCTCTTTTCTTTAATTTTTACCTTTTTTTATTTTTAAAACCGATTCCATAATTGGCAAAATATCACCATCTAAGACTTTAGCAGCTTGACTAGTTTCATAGCCACTTCTTAAATCTTTTACTAAAGTATAAGGTTCTAAAACATAGTTTCTTATTTGACTACCAAAATTAATACTATCATTCAACCCTTTTTCCTTATTAAGTTCAGCTTCTTTCTTTTCAACTTCCAATTGATATAATTTAGCTTTTAACATTTCTAAAGCTCGCTCTTTATTACGAAGTTGACTTCTTTCAACTTGACAAGAAACTACAATTTTAGATGGTAAATGGGTAATTCGAACTGCAGAATCACTAGTATTTACTGATTGACCACCAGCGCCGCTAGAATGAAAAACGTCGATTTTCAAATCCTCATCTTTAATTTCAATATCTGTAACTTTGTCAAACTCAGGAATTACGCTAACTGAAGCAAAAGAAGTATGACGACGTTTATTCGCATCAAAAGGAGAAATTCTTACTAACCGATGAACTCCCTTCTCCCCTTTAAAATAACCGTAAGCCATATTACCACTAATTCTTAAAGTTGCCGACTTCACCCCAGCCTCTTCGCCTTTTAAAAAGTCAACAACTTCGTACTTATAATTGTTCGCTTCACAAAAACGCTCATACATTCGAAGTAACATTGCAGCCCAATCCATTGCTTCTGTTCCCCCAGCTCCTGGATGTATCTCTAAAAAGCAATTTAAATTATCATAAGGTCCACTAAGTAAAGTAGCAGCCTCTAGCTCATCTATCATCATTGTCAATGAGGCAAGTTCCTTTTCAACTTCACTTCTAATTTCTTCATCTATACCGGCTAACTCCACTAACTCACCTAAGCCAGCTAAATTAGTATTTAGCTTTTTCGCCAAACTGCATTCTTTTTTCAAATTAATTAACTCCCCATTAATCTTACTTGCTTCCTCTGGATTATTCCATATTTCTGGATTATTTAGGCTATTTTCTAATTCATTAATTCTCTTATCTTTACTTTCTAAGTCAAAGAGACCTCCCAATTACATTCATTCGACTAATTAATTCGTCATATTTATTATTAATATCCATTTTTCCTTCTCCTTAATGCTTTATCAACCTCTTCAAGAGTAACATCATCTGTAACCTCTAAAGAAGTAAACAGACTCTTCTTAAAGACCTCAATACTACTTGTAATATCCATTATACCATATTGTAAAGCAACCAAATTAAAATCACTAATCCTTAGTTGATTCAAAGTAGTATACAAATCATATTTATCATACCACAAAATAGTTCTTAAAACTTGGTGCCAAACTTGATAAGTTATTCGCATATAAAGTTTATCCGAATCAACACCACTATCTATAGTAAACAAATCAAAATCTAACATATATAAAGACCCATTAAACAACAAATTTCCCATATGAACATCATTAGGCATAAGCTTTCTTGATTTACCAACGTTTCAGGAATGTTTATATCACTTATGCTGTCTACTCTTATTATTGCCATTATAAGTCTCCTCTTTAGTAGCATTAGAATATTACACTTTATAACTAAAGTCAATTATTTTTAATTGCTTTCCTCTAACTTATTTTATACAATAAAATTGGTGAATATCGTGTCAATTATTATTTATTTTCTTTTCTATCTTTTATGGATTAAATTATATGGATATATTATTACTCCATTGTTGTTTTGGCTTCCTTTTTCCTTTAAGGTTAAAGACTACATTCGTACTAAAAACTATCCCCAGGCTTTATTAATTACTATAATTCCAGCTTACTTTAGTTATTTCATCAGCGTTTTAAATACTTATCCCAACTATTTAGAATGGTTTTTCTTAACTTTTATTACATTATTTATTTTATTAGGAATTAATCTTATCTATCTTTACTTATTAGGTTTTATTGATTACTTACTTAATTTCTGGCATTTAGAAGGCCTTCTAACTGATACTTTATTTTTAATTATTTACCTATCTTTTATAACTTTAATTTATTTTACTAGTAGCCCAATCATTACATGGTTAGTAAAAATAATCTGGTGAAAAAAAAGATACTATTTCTAGTACCTATAAATCAAAAGTATATCCACCATCAACGGCTATATTTTGAGCTGTAATATTCTTTGCCAAATCACTAGCTAAGTATAAAACCATATTAGCAATATCTTCTACTGTCTGTGGTCTTTTAAGCGGAATAGCATCAGTTGATTGTTTAAAAGTTTGTTCTCTAATACTATCATCTTTCTTTGTAAAATCATCTAAAATGCCTTCCCACATATTAGTACGAACAATTCCAGGTAAAATCGAATTAACATTTACATTATAAGGAGCAAGTTCCCTAGCCATACTACTTGTTATTGCCATAATTCCAGCTTTAGTTGTGGCATATACATTTGAACCACTATTGCAAATCCGGCCGGCTATACTTGACATGTTAATAATCTTTCCTGCATTTTGTTTCTTCATAATTGGCGTTAAAGCCTTACACATATAAACAGTTCCCTTTAAGTTGATATCTATTAAGGCATCAACTGTCTCAATCGCCATTTCATCAATTGGCATAAGTTTACAAATTCCTGCTGAATTAACAACTATATCGATACGGCCTAACTTTTCCACCGTAAAATTAACTAACTTTTCAATCATATGATAATCAGTAACATCAACCTTACATCCTAAAACAGTACCACCATTTTCTGCAAGTTCTTCCTTTACCTTACGAACTCTATCTTCTTTATTATCACAAAGAACCACCTTAGCGCCACATTTACTAAAACTTTTTGCACATTCTTCACCAATGCCACTACCAGCTCCCGTAATAAGAACTACTTTATCTTTAAAATCATAATTTAACATAAATATTCTCCTTCTATTCTAATATTTATTCTACCATGATTTTTTATTTTTATTTACTAAAATTTAAGATACTTTACACTCTCTTGAATTTTATTTTTTTTATCATTTAAAACGACACCTTAAATAATTAAACTAATATAACGCTCATTCATTAATTGCTATCATTTTTTTCCATCAATTCTAGCCACTTATTGTTTAAGGCTTCTAATTTCTCTTTATCTTCTTTGATTTCATTATTAACTTGATTTAGCTTATCATAATCACCATAAACTTCTTCTAAATAAAGAGATTCCTCTAAAGATTTAATCCTCTCTTCCGATTTTTTTATCTCTCTTTCCAACTTATTAATCTCTTTACCAAGATTATAAGTATTTACCTTTTTCTTTGGTTCAGTCAAGACATCGTATTTATTTTTACTATAATCATCTATATTCTTACTAGTATTATTATCTATATTTTGACCTTTAAGACTCTCCAAATACTCTTTATAATTCCCCTTAAATAAGTGATAATTATCTTTAGCTAAAACAAGTAAAGAAGTAGCAACCTTACTTATAAAATATCTATCATGCGATACAAATAAAACCGTTCCTTGATATTCACTTAGAATACTCTCTAAATATTCTCTTCCTACAATATCTAAATGATTAGTAGGTTCATCTAAGATTAAGACATTTGGTTTCGTATATAAAATCTTACATAACTGTAGTCTAACCCTTTCGCCACCAGATAATACCTCTATTTTCTTTAAGACATCATCTCCCTTAAATAAGAAAGAACCCAAACTACACCTGGCTTCATACTCTGAAACTTTAGGAAACTTTGCCATAAACTCCTCTAAGACCGTATGTTTTTCATCTAACATAGCTAAATTCTGATCAAAATAACCAATACTAACATTATGACCAACTGTGAAGCTTCCTCTTAAACTAGGAATTAGTCCTACTAAAGTCTTTAAAATCGTAGATTTTCCTAATCCATTAGGCCCTATAATTCCTAATTTATCCCCCCGTCTTATATATAAATTAAGCTTATAAAGAACTCTATCATACCCAACACCTAAATTATCTAAGATAAAAATATCTCGGCTAGGCATAACTATATTATCCATATTAGTCTTAAAAGTAATGGCCTCAATCTTATTAGGTCTTTCTAATATATCCATCTTTTCTAATTGATGTAACCTTGACATAGCCATCTTTGCTTTAGAAGGTTTACTTCTAAAACGTTCATATATTCTTGTAAGTCTTTCTATTTCCTTTCTTTGAAACTCATAGTCTTTTAAAGCTTTCTCATAATTTAATTGTTTCTGTTTCTCATAATAATCATAATTACCACTGTATTTCGTTAAAGCTCCGTAACTAATATCATAGATAGTATCAACTATATTATTAATAAACATCCTATCATGAGATACTACTACTATTGCTTTTTTATAACTCTTTAGATACTCTTCTAACCATTCTACCGTATCTATATCTAAGTGATTAGTAGGTTCATCAAGTAATAATATATCCGGTTTATTAAGTAACATCTTTATAAAAGCTATCTTGGTCTTCTCTCCTCCCGAGAATTCTTTTAAATACTTAAACTTATCACTATCTTTAAACCCAAACTTCTTAATTAAGATTTCATACTCTTTTCTATAGGTATAACCACCCATATTCTGAAATTTCTCTTCTAAAGACGTATATTCTTCTACAAGTTTAATATCATCCTTAGTATTCATTTCTCTAACTAACTCTTCTAGTCTATCCTCTATCTTAATAATATCTCTAAAAGGTTTTCTTACCTCTTCTAACATCGTATTATTATCATTAAGTTCAATCTGTCTTAAATACCCAATACTAGGATTACCCTGTTTAATAACTTGAAAAGAAGTATCATCAGTCCCCTCTTCTAAAAGACTATTATCAATAATACACTGAAGTAAAGTAGTCTTTCCAGCCCCATTCTTTCCTACAATACCAATATGACTTTTCTCATTTATCTCTAAGTTAATACTTTCTAAAATGGTTTCTCCGTTTATACTAACAGCCCCATTCTTTATAACATATTTCATCTAATCACATCCAGTCAATACTTAAGATTATATCAAATAATTTTTATTTTGATTCTTTATTATAATAATAAACCCTCCTAAAGCAATAACAGATATAATTAAACATACTATTCTTACTTTAGTAAAACCATAATAAACTTTAATATTCCCTTCACTATTATTTAGGTAAACTCTAACTAACCCATTATCCCCTTTTATTACTTTTAAAGTATTATTATCTTCTTTAGCCACATACCCTTTATAATAAACTAAAGGTAACTCTAAATAAGTATTACCACTATTATTACCACTATTATTATCACTATAACTTATCTCCAGATTTATTCCTCTTCTTTCAAAGGTTGTCTTCACATCTTCATTAGAAGTTATAATATCTCCCCTTGTCTTTAAATATTCCAAATCCACATCATCTGGAACATACTCTCCTTGACTAATCCAATACTCTTTATTATCATCTAATCCATTAAAACGTAAATGATATACACTTCCTATTAAGAAAGTCACTATCATAAAAGCACTTACTACTATTGTAAATATCTTTTTATTTAAATTCTTATAATTACTAATCTTTATGCCAAATCCTACCAATAATAAAATAGTTACTAACATATAAAAACGCCATGGAAACTGAATAATTCCTAAGAAATTCTTAACTAGATTCCAAGGAAATATAGAAGTACTTAAAACTAAAAATACAAGTCCTAAGAATAACATATCTCTACTAAATTTATTATCTTTCTTATCTTTAATCATTACTTTTCTTAAATAGACTAATAAAAAGATAAAACCAAGTCCAATCCCCATAGGTTGCCATGGACTAGCCCCACTTGGAATCGCTATAATCGCATATAAAGGATTAGCGGCCCTTTTTACCACCATATCACTTCCAAGTAAAGTGCTATAGCTAAACTTATCAGAAACCATCATCTCCACCATTGGACCAATAAAAGATAAACATATTAAGATTGCTAAGATTCCTCCGATCATTAACTTTCTAAAACGTTCTTTATCTTTGAAAACTTCTTTAATATTTAGAAAAAATACCAATATCGTGACCATTAAGCACATAAGTAAACTTAAATTATGCGAAAAGCAAATCCCAATTAATCCAATAGTAAAGTAGTACCAATTCTTCTTATCCCCATAAAAAATACTATAAAGTCCCAAGATAAATAAAGGAAAGAACATAAACGCTAAAGTCTCACCTAATGCAGCTCTTAAAAACATATCACAGAATTTATATGAACTCATCAAATACATTAAACTCACTATCAACGCGGTATATTTATTTTTAGCAATCTTTTTCATAGCATAATACATACTACCAAAAATACCTATATTTATCAAAATCATCATTATCTTATAAGCAATATTAATATTTAAGCCCAAATAGACTAATAAAGCCGGCAAATAAAGAAATATATCCGCATAAAACACCCCATTTGGATATCCATACCCACTTAAATAACCAGGATATATCAAAGCTGGAATAGTCCCTGCTTTAATACTATCACTGATACCTTTTATTCTTGCCAAATGAAAATATATATCATGACCATAAATTAAATCTTTTCGAACCAAAAACTCTAAATTAGCTAAAACTAAGAAAAAAACCACCAATATACCATATTTCCATTTGTTATTTAATTTTTTCATACTATCTAAATATTCTTTCTATCCATTTAAGATAAACCGCTACTAAATTACTACTCTTACTAGCAAATAATAACTTATAAGTTAATTCTACATCATCTGTAATAATATTATCAACATTTAAATCCAACATCTTATTAATATTATCTTTACTATCAACTGTCCAAGCATATATTTCTTTCCCATCGTTGTGAATTTTCTTTACCAAAGAAGAGTTAATCATAGATGACTCAATACTAAAATTATCAGCTTTATCTAACTTCAATAAATCTCCATAAGCAATACTCATTATATATGCTGTTTGTATTTTGTTATTAATATTTTTTATATTTTCTAAAATACTATACTTACTAGAAGAAAGTACTACCCGCTCTTCTAAATGATATTTTTCAATCAAATCTACAGTATTCTTTACTAACGAATCATCATCACCATAAGGTTTTAACTCAATATTTAACTTCACATTAGTTAAAATCATCCATTTTAAAACCTCTTCTAAAGTAGGTATTTTAACATTACCTATCTCTTTAAGTATAACTTTCTTTACTTCATCATAATTCATATCATAAATATTTCTATCAATACCTGCTACTCTCTTTAAATTAGCATCATGACTTACAACAACTTTCTTATCTTTAGTCTCTTGAACATCTAATTCAATCCAGTCAGTTTGTTTTTCTGCTGCCATCTTAAAAGCCTCAATAGTATTCTCCGGATATAAAGAAGTATCTCCTCGATGTGCCGTTATCTCTGTATTTTTAATATACTCAATATTAAAATTATACTTATTAGTAACTATTCCATAAGTAAAAACACTTCCTGTAATAATTACTATGAGTCCTAAAGACACTTTAAAATGTTGCCATCTCTTTGTAGGAATAACTACTCTTTTTTTCTTATTAAACTTAATATGTCTAATTATTTCTCCTTTTTTATCTTTCTTTTGATAATACATTATACTTAAAACCGCATAACAAAGAGGCGTTGATAAAGAGGCAAACAAAATCAAAGAAAGCGCTAAAAACAAAGCAATAATAGTAATAAAAACACTACTAATTATTAAGATTTTACTTAGTAACTTATAAATTAGGTAGATGAGTGCCATTCCTATTAAAACAAATACGATGTATATAAGATATCCTATTCCTTGAAATAAAATTAGCTTTCCTAAGTCAATTAGATATCTCTTCTTCCCTAGATTAATACTTCTTAATCTTGCTTCTTTAAAATCACAATTCTCTAAAACATAATAATGAATAGCGTACAACCATCTAAGAAGAAGAAGACCTAGAAATATAAATACTACCCAGAAAATACTCATAAATAAGATATTCCCATTAATATAATCCATAATAAACTCTGGCACCTTAATAGAAGATATAAACCCTGATACTACCCCAATATTTAAGAAAGGTATCAAAAATAGAATCATAAACGCTAAAGGAATATTCTTTATCTTAAAAACTTCTATTGATTTTCTTAAAGAAAGGCCTAAAACTTCTCTAAGTTCAACTCTTTTCTCTTGATATGAAGCATCTAAGATAATTATTATCGTACTTAAATCAAAGAAAGTATAAACCATCATAAAAAGTACTAATAATATAAGCATAATAAGTACTAAAGGATTAAAAAGAAACCTAGAAATATTTTCTAAAGTCAAATAATCATACCCCGTAATTCGCATAATTACATTAAAAAGATTTAAAAATAACGGTGTAAAAATTAAGAAACTCGTAATTTTAAAAGTTCCTTGAAATATAATTAATTCTCGAATATTATAAAGTAACATATTTTTTATTTTATTAATCATAAACTTCCTCACAAGACCACTTAAGTATATCATATTAAGTTTTAAAAGTGGTCGCTTTAAAAGCGACATTTAACCTTTTGATATATTTTTCTCCAAAATAAAAAATCAGTACCACAATAAGTACCAATTTTCCATAATTTATTTTACTAATTTTCTAACATTTTTGAAAGCTTCATCATTTGTTTCTACGCGAGAAACTGTTCTAAATGAATAGAACGAAAAATCAGCATAAGGATTAACGTCACGATAACACATGCCATTAGCAGCCTCAACATATCCATCTGGACAAGTAGCAGCCTCAGTTAACTTTTGAACACCATTGTCTTCTACCATGTCTTGTCTTACAACTTTATCAGTATATTCCCTTGTAACAAATGATGTTCTCATAAAATTTACAAATAAATCTTCATCAATTTTATAGAAACCATCATTTTCATCAAAATAATAAGTCTTAAATAATTTAGCTACTTGTTCTTCCGTTAAAGCACTATTTAATGAAACAACTTCTTTCTTATTACCATCACGGTCTTCTAAAACAACTGAATTAGGATAATTTTTGCCTACTGGTCCTATATAATTTATTGAATTAATAAGACGATACATTTTAGAAGATGCATAAACATAATTATCATTATATTCGCCAACAATTAATGCATCCTTGTCTTTAGCTTCTCTAAGTTGAACATAATCATCTCCAGTTAGTAAGCCAGTACCAACCCTTTCACGGTTTATATCATTTTCAACGAAAGCGAATCCTCCATCATCTAAAGCATTAAAGCAGGCATAATTTACTGGCTCTTTAAAATCATTTCCAATTCCAGTATAACAAATGTATTCACGTTCTAAAGTACCAAGTCGTGGGTAATTTTCATAATCATGTTCTAATGCTAACTCGTCATATATCTTGTCCTTCTGATGAGAAATCGCATCTTCATTATGGCCCAAAAACATTTCTAATCTAGTAATTGGACATAGCTCCTCTCTATGTTTAGTCTTAGCACAAATGCCTTCTATTTTAATCAAGCCAATTATAGAAGCGCCTAATAAAATCTTTGAACTATAACTAACGATTTTAACTTTATCAATTTTAATATCCATTATAAACCTCCATATAATAATTATTTATTCTATTAACAGAACTATTTTTTTTAATCAAACTCATCAACATAAAGAAATTAACTCAATTAATAGTTTGCATTCTTATTTATCACAATATTTTTTATCCTTAACAAGTACTAATGACTTAGATGTACCATCAGCAAAATGAGCTGTTAAGCCATACTCACCATCAAACATATCATCAAATTTATAACCAGTTGTATATTCAGGTGTAATTTTTTCAAAATAAACCGGATAAGTAATACGACCACTTTCAATATAAACAATATCTTTAGAAGTATTAACATATTCACGATACATTTCATTAGCCATATGCTTAGAACTATTTGGAATAATAAAATCCCCATTTTCATAAGTCTTTGGTGGTAGTATATCCATAATTTTAGCTATTGCACACTTCTCTTCTGTATGATTAGTCTTCTTGCAATTAACCGCTAATCCAACTGAAGTTCCTGAAAGCACTGAAAGCAATGCTCCACAAGCCACATATCTCTTTAAATTTTCTTTATCTATCTTCATAATATCCCCCTTAGGTAATTGTTATTATACACTTATTATTTCTAAAAGCAACTAAAAATTATTTAGAATAATCCATAACAACTAACTCTTCTGTCGTACCATCTTTAAAATATGTAGTAACTCCATATAAACCTCTAAATTGTTCCCCGATTTTTATCTTCTTTTCAGCAGTACCATCATTAAGTAAAGTATACCCTGCTGGAGTTTCATAATAAAGATGGCCAGTCTCATCAGAGCTAACTATTGCCTCAACTGTTTTCACTTTATAAACCGGTTCAATAATCTCTCCATAGGAAACATTAATAATCTCTTTAGAAGCCTTATCATATGCTATTAGCATACTCTTAACTTGATGTGACCACAGTCCTTTAGCCTCTGGATATACATAATATATAGCACTCAATAATCTCGTAATTGGACATATCTCTTTCGTATGATCCGTATGCATACACCCTATGTATAGACCAATTATCATACCAGTAAGTCCTATTAAAATACCAATAATCCCTAGTACCACAAGCTTCTTTTTATTCTTTTTCATCAACCATTCCCCCTGGTTGCTGCTTATACTAGCACATTTGTTTACAAATTGCAACTAGAATTCAATGAATTTATTAACTTAAAACTTAAAATGTACCAAATTAAAGATTTAAAAATACATAACATACACCAAATCGAGATTTTTAGATAAGTTCAACCATTTCTAGATAAGAAATAGCATCTTCATACTTTTCCTTTCTTTTAATATCATCTTCCGTAACTTCATCTAATCTTGTTAAATCCATATTATGTTCTAAATCTTTTAACTTAACTATCGTAGCTATCTCATTAGTTTTTACCCTTTTAATATATTCTTCATAATTATCATCATTCTTCTTAGTTAACACTCTTAAAGCTTCAATTACCGTACTATCAAAATACTTACTTAAATCATCTAAAGTCATATTACTATCCTCAACAACATCATGTAAAAGAGCCACGATACAGGTTATTTCCGTAGTCATACCCTCTGCTATATGAATAGGATGAAATATATAAGGAACTCCTGCTTTATCAAATTGATTTTTATGAGCTTCATACGCTATTTTACTTGCTAATCTTGTTAACTTTGTGTTTATCATACTTACCTCTCACTTCTCTTTCGATTATAAAAAAACAAAAGAAAAAAGTAAATACTAATCTAAGTACTTACTTACTACTTGAATTATTCTTTTTACTTCTTTTTCTAGAGTCTTAAAATTCTTAGAAACATACTCATAATTGCCATCTTTACTCTTTAACTCATGGTCTAAAGAAATACTAGCTAACTTATCCATTCCAAAGTACTTAGCATCACTCTTTAAGGAATGTACTTCTACACTATAATTTGGCATATCTTTCTTATCTAATAATTCTTTTATTTTCTTAAATTTACTTAAAGAATCATTATACCAGTCCCTTAACATTTCTTTATAAGTGGTAATATCTTCAAATAACTCTACACCCTTCTTATAGTCAATTCCATTATCTAACAAATACTTTTCATCATAGGTTTTATTATAATTATTATCTTTTTTCTTCGTATTTTTATCTAATTTTTTATTTACTTTTTTATCTTTAGAATTATCTTTTTTTGCTTTATCTTTATTATTATTTTCTAATTTTTCAAATACTTTATCTAATTTAAGTTTTATTTGATCTTTACTAAATGGTTTAGATATATAACTAGTAAATCCTTCTTCTTTATACTTCTCTTCGGCTCCGGCAATGGCATCTGCTGTCAAGGCGATAACAGGAGTATTAAAATCCTCTATTTCTTTTAAATTTTTAAGAGCAGTCTCGCCACTCATCACTGGCATCATTATATCCATTAAAATAATATCATAAGTATTACCATCTTTAATTTTATTAACACATACTAACCCATTTTCAGCCTCATCAATTTCTTTAAAATGTAAAGGCTCTAAGGCTCTTCTAGCTACTTTAATATTTAATTTATTATCATCAACTACTAGGATTTTCTTTTTACTATAATCGATATTATTCTTACTTAAATCTAATATTAACTCAGCTGTATTATTTAATTCTTCTTTAGTTAAAGGTTTACTCATCATCCCTATTCTTTGAGGAACATTTACCATAAAGATTGAACCTTTACCAAAAGTTGATTCTACATTAATTTTACCCCCCATTAATTCAACTAACTTTTTCGTGATAGCAAGACCAAGTCCCGTTCCTTCAACAGTCGTATTTCTTTCGGCATCTAATCTATCAAACTTATTAAATAATCGACTAATATTCTCGGCTTTTATACCTTTTCCGGTATCTTTACAAGTAATATATAAATTACAAATACCATCTTTGTTTATACATTTAGCACTTAATTCAATCTTACCTTTATCAGTATATTTAATGGCATTGGATAACAAATTATTAACTATCTCTTTAATATGACCTTTATCTCCAATTAATTCATAAGGCATATCACTAGCTATATCAACAGTTAATTCGATTGGCTTTTCCCCAATTCTTACTGAGTCTATCCTTGCTAAGGTTTCTATCTCTTCTTTAAAGTTATATGGCACCTCAATAATTTCCATCTTATCTGATTCTATCTTATTAATATCCATGATATTACCAACTATTTCAAGTAAAGTATTCGAAGCATTAACTATATCATTAAGATCTTCTTGCATATCTTTTGGACAATTACCTCTTTCTTTAATATCATTAGATAGCCCAACAATAGCATTTAAAGGTGTTCTAATCTCATGAGACATACTAGATAAGAAATCTGACTTAGCTCTGTTTGCTTTTTCCGCCTCATTTTTAGCAAGTTCTAACTGATTAACCATTTTTAAATCAGGATTTTCAATGGTAAAATACATTATTACACAGATAAAAGTTTCTACATAAGTCATCATTAAAATTTCTGGATGTGAGGATTGAATAAGTATAGCAATTGATCCAATTATCAAAAACAAATATACAGGAATTAATTTTTTTGTTTTTAATTTTCTATAATTTAATATTAAACATACTAAAACCACCATTATAGCCACAAAAGAAATTATATAAGAAAAACTAACACAAGGACCACAAGTATATCTAGTCCTAAAATCATCTTCAATAACTGATTGAATTGGCAAAACAGTTAAAAAAATTGCCACCAATAAATAATACAAAGTAAATAATTTAATTCTTCCTTTTCTTACTTCTAAACCTCTAGGTCTGGTTACACTAAAAACATAATAAGCAAATGTAGATATCCATACGATTATATACATTAAATACGCTTTATAAATAAAATTACTTATATGAGGATGTTTAAAATATATTATCGAAGCTACCGTACACATTATTTCTATAAGTAACCCTAAAAAATTAGATACAATAAGTACTCCAAATATTTTTGTTTCTTTCGTATTAATATGTTCTTTTGCGAAATATAATATTAGCATTAAAAAACTAAATGGTAATGCCAGCATTGGAAAATAAACACCGCTTTGCATATTATCAACTCCTATCTTACAAGATTAATTATATCAAATAAGTCTCTGAATATAAATAAAGAACCTGCATTTTATTTTGCAAGTTCTAACTTATAAAATTTTTGAGGTTCGCCATTTTTTAAATCATCGGCTGCCTTTTGTTCTAACAATTGATAATCTACTTTTTCAGTTCCTTTTCTTCTAGGAAGTGCATTAACAAACTCGATATAGGCAGGAATTTCATATTCTTTTAATTGAACAACATCACCATTTACCATTTTAATAGGCTTTAAACACAAATCAAGTATTTGACTAGTAAAATCTTTATTATCGAGCATTTTACTTTCGTCTAGAACAATATAGGCTTTATTTGCCGCTAGACTTCCATCATTAGTATCAACTTTAACAACAGCACAGTCTTTCACACAAGGAAAATTACTTATAACTCCCTGAACATAATCTAAATAAACTTTATTTAAAGTAGATATTATATAAAATCTTGATTGACGACCAGTTAAAGTGAAATAACCATCATTATCAAGCCTTCCAAACATTCCCGTTGCTACATAATTTTTTCCATTAACAACAATTTTAGCCTTTTTAGTTAACTCTGGTTTTTTATAATATTCTTTGAAAACATGCTCACCGCCAATAAGCAGTAAACCTTCTTCACCTATTTTCTTTTCTTCTATTGTTCTATTATTATTGTATTTATCCATATCTATAACTAAGCAATCGCTGCCGGTTAAAACTCGTCCAACCGTTTCTGGTTTTACTTCAATTCCTACCGAATTTGTACCACAAGAAACAGTTTCCGCATTTCCCGAGCCATTTGTAATAACCGTCTTTGCCTTATGTTCTTGAAAGAAATCTTCTCCTCTTTTAGCATTTGCTGGAGTTAAGAAATCACCACCAGAGATAAAAGTTTTAACCGAAGATAAATCAAAGTCTTTCGGAGCATTTATCATCATTAATTCTAAAAGGGCTGGACTTCCAAATATTATATTAGGATTCTTAGCCAAATAATAATATAGATTGTCCTTGGATAAATATGGAGCCAAAATAGCTGTTCTTCCACACATTAATGACATAAGTGTTGAGGTAGAAAAACCATAAGGATAAGTAAATGGAACACAAACTAAACTTTTTTCCCCCCGAGTATCACTAATATGAGTTGAATTTTTTAAATAAGTAGCGGCTGCTAAAACATTCTTATTTGTTAAAACTACTGCCTTAGGCTTTCCGGTTGTCCCACTAGTATAAAGAATTAAAGCATCATCTAAAGCATTAAATGGATTTTCGAAAGCCTTCTTTTGAAACTTAGCCAAACATCCTAAAGTATTAAAATCAATCGTATTACTCTTAGTTAAATGATAATTACCATTAAGACTTAAAGAATTAACTTTGCTTTTATCTAAAGTAATAACATATCTAACATGAGTCTTATCAACAATCTTCTGATTTTCTTCATCACTACGATTAAAATTTATATAAATGGGACTTTCAAACAAATTTAAATATGATACAATTTCTTCATCTGGCGCAAAAGAATTTAAAAATGTTGTTGTTGCTCCAATTCTATTAGCGGCCATAAAAACGGCTACAGCCTGATAAAAATTAGGCATAGATACGGTAATAATATCACCTTTTTTAACCCCTAATTCTTTTAAAGCCATAGAGACGGTAACGGCATCATCTAATAACTGTTGATAAGTTGCTGATAATTTTAAACAATCAACAGCCTTTTCATCACGATAAAAACTACTAATAACCTTAATGGCTGTATATATATTAATATCTGGTATTATAGGATGAGCCTCAAAAAATTTTGCTCCTTTATTTTGTGGTTTGTCGATGCTTGCATAACCTGTTAATTTCTTTTCAAACATAATACTTCTCCTATTTCTAATTTTATTTTACATTATTTTCTGTCAATTACAAGGAATTATTAGACATATTTTCTGAAAAATTTATAATATCTCTTATTTTAAACATTTTTTCCTCAATTACAAGTATTTAATCTAAACTCCAGTAAATATCTTTTTAACATTTAAAAACAACAAATTCAGTTAAACCAAATTTGATGCTTAGATTCTATTTTCACTCTAAATTTCTTTTATTTTATCTAATTTTAGCGATAAGCACAGTCTTTTCTTGCCAATTCTAGACTATAAACCATCTCTTGACCTATTCTATCTAAATAAGATTTACAAGATTCTTCTAAAGATTTATTCATTTTACTAGCTAAATTTCTTCGTAAAGACCCAATTGTTAACTCATATAAAACATAGTATTCCGAATTTGTTAACTCTCCAAATCTTTCTTCCTTTTTAGCTATTTCAGCTTCTATTTCTGAATATGATAATCCTCTGAATTTTTCTAATAATAAAGATGCTTCTCGTAATTCATCTGCTGTTACTATTATATAGTCCCAGATGTTATGTTTCTTAATAAAATTTTCAATTTCAACTAATTCCTCATGAGTACCATTCTCACTTAAATATCTAGAAATCAAACCTAATATTTCCGCAGCTTCTTTTCTCTTCTCTATTAATTCTAAATTATTAGCGGTCTTTTCTAAATAATAACTTAACCATCTTTGCCATTCTCTAAGTATTAGAATTCCTCTTTTATCTGGTTTAGTAGTTAATCTTGGTGGCATAGCACTTCCACTTAATGTCTTAAATTTCATCCATTTCCTCCTGACATTTTTAATCTTTATTTACTAATTCATATAGTCTATCGAAGTCTTTATATAATACTAAATAATCACTATCTTCAGTTTTCCCCATATATTTTTGATATACTTTTTCTACTAAATCCGTAATTTCTTCTAATAAATCTCTTTTATCTTTAAAAGTAAAATCTATCATTTTATTTTTTAACTTTCCTAAGATATCTTTACTACTCTTATAGACCTCATTCTTTAGAAGCATCTCTATATCAATCATTACTATATACATTAATTTCTTTATATCATTATTCATATCTATTCTTCTTTATTACCCTTAGAATTATAATCATCTAAGAAACTCCTATATTCCCCATCTTTTTTCATCCCTAGAATACAATCTAAATTAATATTATTCATACTTCTAAAAATACTATTATCAATGTCACTATTTACTTTTCTTAAATTCTTTATTAACTCTTTAATCTCTTTTCTCTTACTGGTTCCATCATTTATTAACGAACACCCTTCAGTAAAACGACAAGCACAATTAATAAATACTAAATCATTACTATCTCGCCAAGAAATAATATCTGCTTCTTTAACCATATATAAAGGTCTAATTAACTCTAAACCTTCAAAATTAGTACTATGTAATTTAGGTAACATAGTCTTAACCTCGGAACCATAAAACATTGAAAGTAAAGTGGTTTCGATAACATCATCAAAATGATGACCAAGAGCAATTTTATTGCACCCTAATTCTTTAGCCTTATTATATAGGTATCCTCTTCGCATCCTCGCACATAAATAACAAGGACTCTTACTATCAATTGTACTAACAACATCAAAAATATCTGTATTAAATATTTCAATAGGAATATTAAGTAACTTAGCATTATCAATTATATATTGTCTATTATAATCATTATACCCCGGATCCATTACGACATAATGAGCTTCAAACTTAACTTTTCCATGTCTTTCTAATTCCTGAATACACTTAGCCAGTAAAAAAGAATCCTTACCCCCGCTAATACACACCATAATCTTATCATTTTCATTTATTAGTTCATAATCTTTAACAGCTTTAGTAAATCTACTCCATATCTCTTTACGATATTTCTTAATAATACTTCTTTCTATTTCCTTATACTTTTCCATCTCTTTTAATCCTCATAATATTCATAATAAATTTTGTCAAATGTCTTTAAAAATTCTTCTACTTCTTCTTTTGTTGTTAAATGAGATAGACTAATTCTTATTGATGTGCTAGCTAAAGATTTATCTTTAGTTAAGGCATATACTAACTTAGAAGGACTTTCTATTGGACAACAACTAGTCTTAGCCGATACATATATCTCTTTATCTTCTAAACTTTCTACTACTTTTAAAGACTTAACATTCTTAATACTAAAATTAATCGTAAAAGGAAGACTATTATCTCTGTTATTAATAATTACATTCCTATATTGTTTTAACTTATCTTTAATTAATACATTTAATTGTTCTACGTAATTATAATTACTATCTATATTTCTTAGGGCTATTTCTATTGCTTTATCTAAGGCGCCAATACTAGGTAATTCAGGCGTACCGGCTCGATAAATAGTCGTTGATTTTCCTCCATCTATTTGCGGTACTAAGCCTAATTCTTTTCTCTTAATAAGTAAACCCATACCATTTAAACCATAAAACTTATGGGGTGCTAAAGTAACTAAATCCGGAATAGTTAAATCTAAGTTATTTTTTCCAAATCCTTGAGTAGCATCCGTATGTAATAAACAATGGGGATAATCTTTTAAGACTTCTTTTATCTTACTTATAGGTTGGACTAAACCAAGCTCACTATCTACACTACAAACACTTACTAAAATAGTATCTTTCCTTATCATCTTTTTTAAAGATTCAATATCTATTAAACCATCATTCCTAACCGGAATAACTTCTACTTCGAAACCCAGGCTCTGCATTTTAACCGCACTAGCAACAATCGAATTATGTTCTAAAGCACTAATTAAGATATGTTTACCAAAACTTTTATATCTTTCACATATTCCTTTAATAGCTAAATTATTCGCTTCTGTCGCACCACTTGTATAAATTAATTCTTCGGGTAAAACTCCTAGACTCTTAGCAATATCTTCAGTATATCTATCTACTAACTCTTTAGATTTCTTTCCTAACTTATGATTACTATTAGGATTAGCATAATATTCTTTTGTTAACTTATTATAAGTCTCTAAGACTTCTTCATTTACTGGTGTTGCAGCCGCATAATCAAGATAAATCATTTAATCATCCCCTTAAAATTTAATAAAACTATTTTATCATAATTATTCTTAAATAAATATTATTTTTATTAATATTAGTATAGAATTAGTATTACTTCCCACCCTCCAACCCTTATAAAAAAAAGATAATAACAATATAGTTATCACCTCTTTAAAACTCTTAATTTATTAACTCTATTAACTAATATATCATCAAAATAACAAAGTTTATTAATATCAAGTACTTTAGATATCTCTTTATATTCTTCATCACTAATTAAGAATTTAAGAATCATTTTAACACTCTTAAGAGAATATTTACAAATAATATTCTCTAAATCCATTCCATATAAAAATGACAAACAACATATACAAACCTTAATATTATCTGTAATAAAACTAGCCTGTTTACTAGGTACACTTTTAATACTTTCTTTAACTAAATATCTCTCTCGAAATTTAAAGTTATCTTCTGGATATCTTATTTCATCTAAATCTATTAAATAACCATGTCCATCTTTATATAAAAAGTTAGATAAGTGAATATCTCCAATACATATTCCATAACTATGTAAAGTCTTTAAGGACTTATAAATATCTTTAATAGCACTTACTTTATCTATAAAATCTATATTCTTATTTAAAGACTCTCTAAAAGTTATAGCCCCATCTATATACTCCATTACATAACCATTGAATTCATTATTCTTATATAACATCTTATATATTTTAGGAGTATTAGGAATATTATTATTCATTAAGAACTTAATATTTCTTTCCTTTTCTTCTCTAAAATAACTTATTTCATCATAAACCTTATATAAATAACCATCTTCTAGATATAAACTCCCACCATTATTATATTCTTTATTTATATCTAATTCTTTCATATATAGTCCTTCCTTTGGACTTATTTATTTTACCACTTTTTTCTTATTTATTTATTATTTTTATAGCAATTAAGAAACTATAATTATATAATTCTTTTACTTATACTCAGTCATTTCCTCATATTCTATCTTTATTAATTCATCATTGATATCTAATTTCATATATATTTTATTATCTTTAATATTACCAAATTCTAAAGCAACATTACTATCAATAAGATCTATGAATGTCTTCGTATCAAATATTTCTACAGAATCTATTTTAGAATTTAATTCACTTGGCAATTCATTATATTTTTTATTAATAATATAATTATCATCTCTATTATCAAAGAAATCCACATAAAAGTTAATATAACCATTAATACCATTATGATTTAATTTTATATCAACTAATATTGAATATCCTTTTCTTTTATTATAAGTTGCATCTACCCATCTAACTTCTGATGATAAAATATTATATTCTTCATTATTTATCTTTAGCATTTCTTAAGTCCTTTCCTACAATTATATTACCATATTTACTTTCTATTTGTTATAATTTAATTAGGAGAATTATTTATGAAAGTAATAACTATAAGAGAGCCTTTTGCTACTTTAATTAAAGATAAAGTAAAAATATATGAAACTAGAAGTTGGAAAACTAATTATCGTGGGGAAATATATATTCATGCTGCTAAAGCAAGAAGTAAGGCTAATAATGTAAATATTGCAAGTACTTATCTTAAATCTAAAGAAAATCCTGAACATATTATCTGTAAATGTTTATTAAAGGATTGTATTTATATGGATGAGGATTTTATTAACGAAGTTAAGAAAAATAAAGAAGAATATAATTCTGGTCATTATGAAATAGGACGTTTTGCTTGGAAATTAGAAGTAATAGAAGTCTTAGAAGAGCCAATTTACGCCAAAGGTCAACTTGGCATTTGGAACTTTTAAGACTTCTAATTTATCATCTAAAGTTGATTTAGCCGTTAACATAATAATCTTTGTATTTATTTTATCTTTTCTTAATTTCTTTAAAATAGTAAAACCATCCATATCAGGTAACATAACATCTAATATTATTAAATCATAAGTATCACTTAATGCTTTATAATATCCTTCTTCTCCATTACCTTCTATTTCTACTTGATAATTATTATTTACTAAACTAACCCTTATAACATCGGCTAACGTTTTTTCATCTTCAATAATTAATTTATTCATGCTATACCTAACTAAATATTATTATATAATAAATTGTTAAATGAATATTAAATTCTTTTTAATCTCTTGACCTTTTGATTACAATCATTAATATAAGTATTCAATGCGGCTTCTAACTCTTTCATAAATTCCTCATTATGTATATCTATTCCTATATAATTCAAAACTTCTTCTATATTCATATTATCAAAAGAACTAAGATGACTATTTAAATACAAAATGGCATTATTATCACAATATTGATGAGCATAAATAGCTAGTATTACTCCAACAATATATAAATAATCACTGGTCATAAATTTGGCTGCCGTCATTTTGCATCTTAATTCATAATCATCGGTAAACTTATACTCAGATTCATTTTCAATATTCTTTAAAACCTTATAAACATAACTACAATGTTTGTTAAAACTTTCCTGATTAAAACTTTTAAATACCCTACAAACATCTTTATAAGTATCTTCTTTTATATTTCCAAAACTTATATAAGCAAAAAGAACAATCCCATATCCATAAAATCTATTACCAGTTCTTTTTAATGTTTTTAAGCGGAAATAATAATCTACTAATTTATTATCATCTTCTAATTTTCTAACAGCCATCATTTCAAAATATATAGCCAAAAACTCTGATAAAAAGTATCTATTATTATTAAAAAAATGACCGGCTGTATAATGGATAAATTCATGGACTAATGTTCTTACTTCATTATAATCAAAACTTCTATCTATATCTATTATTCTTTTAATCTCCTGATTCGTCCTTGTAATTATTACCGAAGAATTTGAAAATTCCTTATTATATCCAAATTCCAGTTCCCCATTATTTAATATTTGATCATAAGCATTTATATAGCCACTGTCAATATTACCTATTACATTTCGTGCCATCTCATACACTTCTAAAAAAGTAAGATAATCAGTTTCTTGATCATCAGTATCAGCAGTATAATCCTTATCTTTAATTATAGAATAAATATTATTATTTAATATTACCAGCTCTTTTATATATTGTACAAGATAAGGGTGATATTTTTCTAAATAAACACAAATATCATTTAAATAAGTATTTAATTTTTTATAATGCTTAAACATCTATATAAACTCCTTTTAAAATTATATAGATAATCTAATATTTATAAATCAATTTGTCAACTAAAAAAGTCATACTAACAATGGTATATCATTCTAAACAGTATAATTTTCTATATACGTCTTAATTAATAGCAACACCACTTACATATAATTTATAACCATTAAAATCAATATTACTATTAGAACTATCTTCATTATCAAATGAAGTAATATAACTATCTCCAGTAAGTTTAATCTTTGACGACTTATCTAAAGTAAAGCTAATATCTTTAGCAGTCTTATCATTGTTAGCCATCGTATTATTTTCTAAAGTAATAGTTGCATTAGTATTTGCTACATACAAAGTATCACCTCTTTATTGGTAGTTATTGCACCATTACTAGCTTTAAAAGTTCCCAAACTACCGTAAAAACCCCATGGGCTACTGCTACCTCCGTTGTAATAGTGGCATTTTCAATATTTAATGTAGCCCCATCTTTGGCAATAACACCAGAGTTAGTTCCATAAAAACTTGTGTTATCACCGCCATCAAAATCGTCAGTCTTATTAACAGTTACATTACTAATATCCGTCGTTACTTCACCACTAACCATAATCACATTTTCATCGCCATTAGTGGAAGTAAATTCACCCTCCGTAATAGTAGTAGCACTAGTTATTTCCTTAGTAGCACTATAACATGTATTATTACTTCCATTCATTTCTCCCATACTAGGTTTTCCCAAATCACCACCTTTATTACTTAAGGAATTATTAGTTAACATAATACTACCTGTTGATAAAGCCCCGGTTAAAACAATTATGCCCAAAACACTAATCATAACTTTATCTTTATTTGTAAATATTTCTTTAAAACTTTTTTTGTTAAATTCAGACATAATTAAGTACATAACTAGCAAGGCAATCCATAAACTACTGGAAATAAATATTAAATGAAAATTAAAAGACTGCTGCTATTTTTAATATACAACAATCTTTTAAAACTTTTTACTTAATTAATTTTCTTTCTAAACAATAAGGTATGACTTTATGTTTTAAAGTATTTGATAAAATTTCTTCCCCAGCGTTAGATTGATACCATAAAAACTTTTCTATTTCTAAAGACGTTGAAAATTCACCTTCCAACACCCCATTATATCTAAAAACATAAAAATGAATCGGCGTTATCCCATCACTTGTTGCAATCTCATCAAATTCCATCACTAAATCTAGAGAATTCTCATCAAATATAGCCTTATCTCCTAATTCCTCATGACATTCTCTAATTGCAGCTTTTAAAGGCGTTTCTCCGTCTTCAACCTTACCACCTATCATTTGATAAGTTAGTCTTTTCCTTGGCTTATCTATCAATAAGCACTTATTTTTTAAAAACATTGTTCCTACTACTTCCATTTTTTTCCTTCCTTACTACTCCAAACATTATCAGTCTCAAATTTGCAAAAAGATTTAATAGTATCTGTTAATCATAGAATTAAAGCCTAGCACTTTCTTGTCTTTTCTATTTCCTCTACTGAAAGACCAGTTATCTTAGATATAGTTTCATTATCTAGGCCTAAGCCGATAGCATTTTTAGCATTTGCTAAAGCATTTTCTTTAGAACCTTCTTCTACACCGTCTTTATAACGCTTTTTTGCATCTCTTTCGGCTTCGGCAAGTCTAGTATTAAAGGCCATTTCTTCATTGCTAAGTTTCGTAAATAAAGCAATATTTTCTTTATCACAAGAAAACTCTTCGACACGACAAATTAATTTTTCAGCATCTTCTTTTCCCATAATTTTTTCTGCCTTTCTTTTAAAAGTTTCTAAATCATTTGTATTCATTAAAATACACCAATTAGCAACCTTTTTCTCTCTTTAATCAATTAGATTATACCATGGGTTAAGAACAAAATTAACAGAAATTGTATAAAAAATATCATCTCAGCCAGTATCAATAATATTATCTTGGTCCTTCATTTGACTAATTGAAACTAATCTTAATATATTAGTATCAAAAAAATCGAAATTCACTTGGACTAGGCGGTCAATATTATCATAAGTATTATCGCCTACATCTAAAGAAAAACCACCAATTTTATTACTATAAACCTTATTTCTTCTTAACATAGAATTAGAAGTATTTATTTCCACATTAATATATTCTTCTTCTTCATTACCATCTTCGTTAAACATTTTATGTTTAATAAGTAAATCTACTTTATTTAACATATTCTTTTTATTAGAATTCTTTAAATCTATATTTAAGTGTCTTATATTACCAATAAATACTTCTTTTTTAATACTTAAAACATCGGATAATAATTGATAAAGAACAAAATCATAGTTTTCATCATTAAATATTTAGGTAAACATAAAATCTTGTTTTAGAGAAATTATCTGACCTTTTGCTAACTTATCCATTCTTACATTTTTCCTTTCTTTCATTAAATTTTTTTGTTGTAACGACATCTCTAATCAATACTTTCTTGTCATTTTTAGAGGTAGTTAAAAATACTTTCCTCTAATTATACTTATTGGTAACAAACTTCTGATTTCCTTCTTTTTTTACTAAATTTTTTCTAAAAATTACAATTTTCTTTTAAATTTAACACTTTTTTGATACTTTTTACTTCTAATATTCCCTCAGGGTGGGTGGGTTGGGAAGTTAAAAAAAAGAAACTAACTAGCTAAACCTAATTAATTCCTAAAAAACTAACTAACTCTAAAATGACCCTTTATATCATTCTTCCTACTACCTAAAATATCCTCCTCATATTCTTCCTGATAAGGTCTTTCATGATGAATAATATAAGGTATCCCTTTTTTATTTCTTTTATCCGATACAATACCTATATGCGTACTAAAAACAACAATATCCCCGCCTTGCCACTCATCTATATTCTTAATATCCGTAGTCAAATTAATACTATTTCCTTCTAAATAAGTCAACAAATTTCTTACTCTCCGATAATCAATATTTTTATCACGAACTTTAATATTATACTTCTCGGGATTATTTTTAATATCTTCATTAACCAGTTCTCTTAAATCATACCCAGCACCTAAAAAACCAAAAGCCACCACATCAGTACAAACTCCATACCCATCATCAGGATAACCACCCGCATAATACTTACTATCATATTTAGGTTTAGTAGCAATATAACTTCTAACACTATTTAATATATCCGTTTGATCATCAATACCATCATTATCTTTATCAATATTACTGTGATAAGTGGCAATCCCAAAATGACTATTGTCATATTTAACTTTATTAGCTATCTTCCCGGTATAAATTTTAAAACCTAAAAATACAATAATTATAACCAAACAAATAACTAACAAAGTAATTCTAAGTATCTTTTTCATAATTTATTTAACCTTTTCATATCTTTATCTTCATCTATTCTAATAACACTAAATTTTATTCCTTTTTTATAGTTAGTAAGAGCCTCTTTTTCAAAGCCAATTACATCATTTGGTAAGTTATCTAAATCTAACCACTTAAGTTCTTGACATTTATTAGGTTCATTAATCTTAATTATTCCTTTATAACTTCTAATAACAAAATAGATATCATAATAAGGCTTTAAATTCTTATTAATTCGATTTACTACAAATATATCTTCTATATTCTTAGTAGTTATATCTATATCAAGTTCTTCCTTAGCCTCTCTAATTAAAGCCTCGTAAACATCTTCTCCCTTATCAACATGACCAGCGGGCAGTCCTAAAAAGTTAGGCCATAATTTACTACCCAATCGTCTTTGAAATAAAACTTCTCCTCTTTCATTTTTAATAATCATATAAACTGCTGATAATAATTCTTCTCTTGGCATCAAAATCCATCCTATCTTCTTCAATTATATCATAAGGAGTCTTTTTCTTAGCATACTAACGCTAATTTTTTTATAACCCCATTAGATGCAAAGTAAGTTAAGGAATCAATCGAAACATAATCCTTATCATAGCCAAATTTAATCCCAGTCCCTCCTGATTTTACCCAACTAGCCAAATTACAAGAATGATCATCAACCAATATGGCTTTAGAAGCTTTGACTATCCTACTTTTTTCTACCCCACTAGAAACACAAATAATACTTATATCACTATTTTTACTTCTACTATAATTAGTCTAAGCAATCATCTCTTCTAAAGAATTAACTGGGTTATCTTAGGTACATATGAAATTAATGTACAAATTGAAACTATACTAAGTAAGACATTAGCAAGCATTTTAATCACTCTATTCTTACAACTTTATCTATATTTATTTTAATAAATTATTTTTTAAATTACTACTTTTCTTCTTTAATTATTACTTATTTTTATAATCACAAGTATCATCATGACTATTAATTATTCCAATTGCCTGCAAATAAGAATAAATTATTGTACTTCCTACAAACTTCATTCCTCTTTTTTGTAAGTCTTGAGAAATATTATCACTTAAAATAGAAGTAGTTTTATCATTTTCATAAATGATATTACCCTTAGTAAAAGTCTTTAAATAATTATAAAAACCTTTATATTCTTTACTAATCTTCTTAAATATTATAGCATTATTTATACTAGATTTTATCTTTAATTTATTTCTAATAATATCTTTATTATTTATTAATTCTTCTATTTTTTTATCATCATAATTTATTATCTTATCAATAGCAAAATTATCATAACTTTTTCTAAAAGCCTCTCTTTTATTCAAAACACATTCCCATGATAATCCTGCTTGAAAAGACTCTAGAATTAACATTTCTAATAAATATCTATCCTCTGTATTTAAAATACCCCATTCTTTATCATGATATTCTACATATTTCTTATTTTTTTCGTTGCACCACTTACATCGCATTAAAATTCTTCTTTCTTAAATAAATTTCTTTTATAATTTAATACCATCATAAATGGTATATTTTTTCTTATAATAGTATATCATTTCTTCTAGAGCCATATTACCAAATTCTCTAATTTTCTTATTATCTTTCATTAGTTCATATAAATAATCTCTACCATAAACCTCATCTATATATTTAATTATTAAAAGACTGGCCATATATCCTCTAAATACTTTTGGTCTATCAAATATATATTCATCAGAAACTTCACTGCCCCCATGACATCTTACATTTAAATTATTTATAGGCACATAATCATCTAAAAATTTTCTAAATGTTTGTTCTAACTTTACTTCATCATTTAGTAGCCAGTCCTTTTCTCCCGATATAAACTGTGCCATTCCCTCATCAAACCATACTATTCTATCATTACCATAAACATATTTCTTATAATATAAATGAAAAGCCTCATGAGCATTGGTACCCATAGCACTATACCACCACCCACTTTTATAAGCAGCATTGGCATGATTGCAAGAACACGAAAGATTGCTTTTATCATCAAAGAAACCACGGCAATAAGAAGGAACTGGACTTTTATCAACTTCCCTTCGTCTTTTAAAAAATTCATCTAACTCTGTATCGACATCATACGTCTCAAAGCATATTTTTTCTAATATTTCAACACCAAATATTTTTCTATAAAGTGCCAGTTTATCCATTGTATTTTGAAACATAAAATCTGCTAAAGACTTACCATCTAGAGTATTATTAGGTCTTAAAAATTTCTCTGATACCATCATTTTTATTTTCTCATTATCAATTAGCACTTTCATAATTCTATTCCCACTCCAAACTATTGTCTCATTCATCATCATTAATTTAATTTAACAAATTTAGCTCATCTATAACTTAGTAACATCTTAATTTTATTCTAACACATTGCTATTTAAAAAGACACCACTTAAGTGCCTTTATCTCTCTTATTATTTTTGCTTTTTCAACTCATAAACAGTATCAACCTGTTTACAAACATCATCTGAATGTGTAACTATAATGATACATTTATTATCATTTCTAGCCAATTTTTTAAATATTTTCATAATATCATTTTCGGTATCTTTATTCAAATTACCAGTTGGTTCATCAGCCACAATCATCTTCGCATCATAACTAAGACTTCTAGCAATAGCAATCCTTTGTTGCTCACCACCACTTAATTTTAAAATTTTACGGTTAGCATAAGATTCATCAAGTCCTACTTTTTGCATTAATTGTAAAGCCTTATCTTTTTTATTAGTTATTTTTTCTTTACTAATATCCATTGCCAAAGTTATATTTTCTAAAGCCATTAAATAAGGTAATAAATTATAACTTTGAAAAACTATCCCAATATGCGTACTTCGATATTCATCTAAATTCATTTCTTTTAAATCTTTACCATCAAAGATTGTCTATCAAATGATATACTTCCTACTATATCATTTGCATTCTGATATTCTTCTACCGTCATATTAGAAGTATTTCTTATAGCTAAAGTAATCGTACAAGCACAAGCAATAACCGTTATAATAATTCCAATAAGTATGTTTCTCCCTTTATTTCTTGATATCGAAATAAAAGCATTTTTCATTATATACATAAATCCTCCTCCAATAAAATCAATTATATTGAAGAAATATTAAATAAAAATTAAAAAGCGATAACAAATTTTAAATAATTCATTATCACTTTTTATCTTTATATTATGCACCAGTTATTTTATCAAATTGTCAATGATATCTAAAATAAATTTTTATTAAAAACAAAAGCAAAAAAACACACTAAAAATGTACTTTAATCATCAATAACTATTTATTATCTTTCTTGTCTTCTTTAAAAGTTTCTTTTAATACAGTACCTGCTGTAACTAGATTTTGTAAATCACTTGGTACTATTATCTTAGTTGCATTACCATTAGCAACCTCTACCATAGCATCATAACTCTTAAGCTTAAGGACAGCCTCATTAACATCAACTGATTTTAATAATTTTAAGGCATCGGCTTTCGCTGCCGAAACTTTTAAAATGGCTTGTGCCTCACCTTCAGCCTCACGAATATGTGTTTCTCTTTTCGCATCGGCTCTTAAAATAGCACTTTCTTTTTCACCTTCTGCAATTAGAATTGCAGCTTTTTTCTCTCCTTCAGCTTGTAAAATTTTCTCACGTCTTTCACGCTCAGCCCGCATTTGTTTTTCCATAGCTTCTTGAATATCTCTTGGTGGAATAATATTCTTAACTTCAACACGGTTAACTTTTATTCCCCACGGATCAGTTGCTTCATCTAAAATTGCTCTCATCTTAGAATTAATAATATCACGACTCGTTAAAGTTTGGTCTAATTCTAACTCACCAATAATATTTCTTAAAGTTGTTGCTGTTAAATTTTCGATAGCATTTACTGGATTTTCAACTCCATAAGTATATAATTTTGGATCTGTAATTTGAAAATAAACAACTGTATCAATTTGCATAGTAACATTATCTTTCGTAATAACTGGTTGAGGTGCAAAATCTTTTACAATTTCTTTTAAAGTTACATCATTTGCCACTCTATCAATAAATGGAATAACATAATGTACCCCTGTTTGCATCGTTGTATGATAACTACCTAATCTTTCAATAACTTTTGCAGTTGATTGGGGAATAATTCTAATTCCTAACACAATCACTAATAGAATTACTATTAAAATAATCCATCCCATATTAATTTTTCTCCTCTACTCGTTGGCACTTAAGTTTTACGCCATCTATCGCTAGTATTTTTACTTTTTCATTTAGTTTAATCTCAGTATCGCTAACTGCACTCCATCTTTTACCATCAACTTTAACTTCTCCAATTTTTAATGGACTAATGGTTTCTGTAACTATTCCCATTTTCCCAATTACTCTATCTAAGTTAGTTGGAATTATTTGCTTATTTTTTACTTTATTAACAAATTTTTTCGTTAACAAAAGGGCAATAAAACTTACTACAACAAATATTCCTATCTGCAAAGAAGTATTATCAGAAAATAAACTAACAAAGAAACTTACTAAAGAGCCAATAGCAAACCAAATAGTTACTAAGTTTACAGTAACAAGCTCAATAAATACTAAGACAATAAATAACACTAACCAAGTAAATGTCATAACTAACCCACCTACCTAATTTAATTATACTATACTTTCCTTCATTTTAGGATATAATTTAATTTCTAAAACTCATAATTCTAATTTTAAATAAATATCATCTATAAATTGACCATTTTCCTTTTTAACAGCTTCCTCTCTTTTATATTCTTTAAAGCCAAGTTTTTGAAAACAATGCAAACTTCTGTCATCATTAGAAAATATAAAGGCAACCAAACCTTTATAATATAGAACTTCTTTAGCATATCTAAATATGAACATCAACACAAAAAAATCTAACAGCTGCCCATTAGATTTCCATCATTAAAATTTTTATTTACATGAATTATTTATCTAAAAACCACTCTTGAAAATACTTTGTACTACTATGACAATACTCACAAACACCCTTAGTTACATCAATACTCGCCCCACACTTATGACATTTTATCTTATTAAAACCATTTTCTAGTTTTACAATATCATTAGTATTCTTTTTCATTACGTAAGTATCTTCAATATATTTAGCCTTAAACTTATTATTTATAAAATAAACAATTCTAACATAAGCCTTAACTTTAACAAAATAATCATCATTTAAATGATAATCTAAAAATGAATCATAATCTAAAATATCATAATCAATTATATCAGCCCAATTATAATACTTATTACTAACCTCGTAATTTAAATTATTAAAAAATGTTTTCTTATTAATTCCTGTTCTTGACCAAAACTCCATTTGTTTTTTATTTTCTTTATCTTTATATCTTTTTATAGGTTCTAAAATAACATAAGCATCAACTATATAAAAGAAATAATAAAGTATCATGGCTAAAATACTCCCATAAATAAACACTTTAGCAATATCATATTCGTTAAAAGTTCTTGATATATTTTTTAACAAAATAAACATAAAAATAATACTTACAACATAATCAACTATCCCGGTTATAAATAAATAAGCAAGATTCCTTAGTACTCTATCATAGTGGTATTTACTTCCTAAGTCTTTGCCTTCATAATCTATATTATAAATAGTATGACAGTAAGGACACCCATTTACAAATGCCCTTAACTTACCTACCATTCCACAATTTAAACATTTATAATCTTTATCATTATCCTCACTTTGAATATAAGAATATTGCATTCTTGTATCGAAGTTTTTTTCAATATAAAGTAGTTTATTATTATAAAAATAATCTTTTTCGCATCTTATACCATCTTTAATGTTATCATTTTTACTATTGTTAGTATTTCTCTCTAAGATATTTTTATTAACTATATATTTAGTCTTAATATTTATATTTAATTTTTCTAATTTTTTTTGATTAGTATCCGATATTAGTGGCATTTTTATAACTCCTAACGATTATTATTGTTATTATTATGCAAGTACTACTTTAAATCTTTTTCATAATTTCAATATTTACTAAAGTTTAATTACTTCATGTTTTTTAATTTTTTTAACTTCTTCTTTAAATCTTCTGCAGCTAATTTTCTTGCACTAACATCATTCTTTTCTTCATTAGTTAACTCCGCTAAAGTACGCCCATCTGTTAATTCAAAGATTTCATCAAACCCAAAGCCATTTGTTCCTCTTTGTTCCAAAGAAATATTTCCATTTAAAATACCTTCTCCAACAATTTCGTTACTTCCGTCATAATAAACTAAATTACAAATAACTTGTGCTTTTCTATCATCTACATTAATCATTTGATTTAATATTGCATTATTTCTATCATTATCCGTGGCATTTTCACCGGCAAATCTATGTGTCATAACACCAGGCCATCCATTATAAATAAGAATACACAAACCCGAATCATCAGCAATAACTGGTTTCCCAGTAATTTCATATATTTCTTTCGCTTTCTTTGAGGCGTTACCATAAAAACTATTCTGATCTTCTACTACATCTACTGTAACTCCAACCTCTTCTAAACCTTTTATTTCATATTCATTTAATATTTCTTTTATTTCTCTTAACTTACCTTTATTATTAGTTGCTAATATCATATTTATAATACCTCCATATTTGATATTAAATCCAATCTCTAACATTATTTGGATTAAACTTATATTTTTGTGATGGTCTAAAACCTTTTTTATCTTCTACATCCTCTACCTTAGTACAATATTTAACTATTTTCTTTCTAAAATTGGATTTATCTACATTAACATCTTTAATAAGTTCATAAACAATTCTTACATCTTCCAAAGTAAATTCTTCAGATAACAATTTAAAACAGATATCTGTACTATCCATTCTAGATCTTAAATATTTATAAACTATCATAATTTCTAATAATATTTTCTCTAACCTTACATCATCTACTTTTATCTTGTAATAATATTCTAAACTTCCAGCTTTAAGTACTCTCTCAGTCTTATATTTATAACTATTATCTCCGACTACCATTTCATTATTTTTAATAATATTAAAATCTATCAACTCATAATTACTATCTAACTTTTTTATATTGCATACATTAGTAAGACCCATATATAGTACATCTATACTATTATCATCAAAAAAATTTTTTTCTCCTAATGTATAAACTTGCTCTAAATGAAATTTATCGCTACCAATGATAGTTTCTATCTTATTTCTAATGCTATCTTTAATTCCTAATTCTTTAGTAAAATCACACTTTACTAATTCTTTAGTATCTTTATTAACTAATACTTTTAATTTTTTAATATCATTCTTCTTTTTATTTACATTTACTTCATTATCTAAAACAAATACACATCCTACTATTGATAAATTCATTTTCATCACCTCATTATATCTTTTATAATTCTTAACGATATTTCTTTAATAAACATTTTAAATTTATCTATATCAATAAACATTATCTCTCCACCATTTAAATTGTTAATACTTTCTACATTTAACTTATATTTATCTTCTAGTATTTTAAAATTATCTGGTATCTTTCTAATAACTTTATTAATATAATTTAAATCTATTTTAAAATCATTAACTATTACTGCATTTAAACTCGCATAATCATTATATATCATGTTTGATGAAAATAAATTAATTTTATCATAATTTCTAATATTTTTAATAACATATTCATCTAAAAAATATTTATCAAGTAATAAATGACATAAATAACCTATTTTTATATCATAATCTACATTTGATTCTTTTTTATATTTTTCTATATCTGGTACTAAATAATATTTTCCTTTTACTTTAAGATGGCTATCTTCTAAATTAATTATATCTGGTAATATACAACCCATATAAAATTTATCTTTATCGCTTATCTTATTGTTTATTTCTTTATATACAAGATCAGCACATGCAAGGTGTGCTGCTATACTAGGCATTAATAATTCCTTCTACCTTACTAACCTGTTCTTCTAAAGTAAGTCCTGTACAATCAACTAAATATAATTTATTTTCTGTCATCTCTTTATCCTTCATATAGTTATATGTATCTAAATATAATTGATTATACATATAAGCTTCTTTATCATACTGACTTAGTACTTCTCGTTTATTTATTCTACTTTCCAATTCTTCTTTACTATTATTAACAAGAAAAATTATCTTTTTGTGAATATTTTTTAAATATTTTTGATATATATTAGCTCTCTTATCCATAGCTATATTGAATAACATATTTCTAGATATAACATCCATACATCTATCTTGACAAATAATACCTTTTTCTATTAATTTTTCAATAGTAACGCTTTTTCCTACTCCATCTGTTCCTTCTATTATTGTTCCAACTGACCTTATACTATTATTATAAATGCCATAGTTTTCATATACTTTAGTATTACTTACTTCAACAAATCCTTTTGGTGGTACATACGCATTAAGAGGAGCTTTATCTGTTGACACTTCTACCATAATCATCTGTATTGGTTCAATAAAATAATCTACATCTATTTCATATGGTCCATCATTATAATACTTTCTTATCTTTCTAATAGCTTTACCATTTTCCTTTAATATTTTCAAGAATTCTTCTTCGTTACTTTCTCTAACATCCGTAATTTTACTCATTTTATTATTAACTGTGTACTTACAATCTCCATCATCATTATATCTTCGGTACTTATATCCATTTTTATATGTTTGTGTTAATTCATACTCTTCTATTATTTCCATTCCTGCTAAATACCTTTCTAAGTATTCTTTTTTAGTAGGAATAAACTTTCTTTCTTCATTATTTACTTTACCTAATCTTAAAACAACCATTATTCTTTCTCCTTCTTTAAAATTATATCATCTAAATGATAATCTACTAGCCTTCCTCCATAATAAACTATATTTGAATATCCATAATCTAACTTCTTAGCATAAAATGTGACTGGTACACCGTTATAAATCCATTCATATCTATCAAAAAATTTCATATCTTTTGTTACAAAATTAGCATTGTTACTCATACAATTTATTATATTATCAGCATCGGCTTTTGTAAGAGCATTATCTAAAATCCATTTAGAATACCTATTCTCTATATTTCCATCTTTTGTATTTAAATTTAAAGTCTTTAAACTAACAGTTTTTATATTAGGATATTTATCAATATATTTTTTTATTTCTTCTAAATATTCATTAAAGCTTTTATTCTTTAACATAACGTAATTTAATCTTACATTTGCTTTAGAAAAATTATCACTCTCAATATAATCTCTCTTATATCCAAGTACTTTCATATCTTTTTTAGAATCAAAATCTACTCTTGTTATTTCTACTATAAAATCATTTTTTATATAATCAAGTTTTTCATCTTCATAAAATATATTACCTGAAGATTGCAATCTCTTTTCATCAAATATATTTACTTTACGTGTTGAATCAACTATCTTTTTAAAGTTATCTAAACTAGTTAAAGAAGGTTCTCCATTACCACATAATATAAAGTATCTAAAAATAATGCCCTCATTCTTTAAATAATTCAATTTTTCTTCTAACGTATCCAATTTGTCATCTATAACATGCTGTACAATAAGGACAATTCTTATCACATTTAAATGATGATAAGATTAATTCAAACTCTTTATATTTCATATCCTAATACATCCTCTTTTATCTTCCTAATAGCCTCTTTTTTATCACCATATCCATATATTTTTATTTTATTACTTCTCTTTATTGCATCAGCAATTGCAAACCAATAATCAGATTTAATTCTATATTTCGAATCTTCTTCTTTATAATAAATAATAATATCTTTATCTAAATTTAATGCCCACCCTAATTCAACAATTGTTCCCACTGAAAAATTTTCATCAAACATTGCAAAATATACATCACAATCAGAAACTGATTTATATTCAGCATCTAAAACCACATTACAATCTGTAGATGTATAGTCGCCATTAGAGGCTTGTTCACAATAAAATGGCCCACTATAAATATATTTATTATTTAATTTTAAATTATCAGTAGCATAAGTTAATTTTTTAGAATCACATAATATAATTGATCTAAAATCATTAACTAATTTCTCTGATAAAGATAAATTATCATCCTTTTCTAAAGTAAATTTACCAGCAAAATATATTTTCTTCATATTTAATATTCTTTTCCTTTCATAACTTTTTTCCAATTAATATAAGAACAAACTGCCATAAATGTCCAAACAACATTTAAACAAAATAAATACAAAGCTTGATTAGGTAAAATAAAGTATTCTATGGCATAGAATATATCATTTACAAACCAAATAATCCATGTATCTATTTTCTTAACCATCATATAATATGTTGCTACAAAACTAGATACTGTTGTAAATGCATCAAGTAAAGGTAATGGATCATCTGTCCTACTTAACACGTTTGACAAAGCAATAGTTCCTAGAGCAATAATAACCAAATAAATAATTCTTTCTTTAAAAGAACATTTTTTAATATCATTATCGTCCTTTCTATTCCAGATGATAAATCCAACAATGGCAATTACCAAATAAAATGCGTTATTAGCTACATCACCATATAAATTCATCATAAAAGAAAATATAATCATAAAAAGCATTTGCATACCATAGGCTATCCAATTGCTTCTCTTATTTAGCATTGCAAGAAACCCTTGTAACAACCCAAAGACTGTCGCCCCTATCTCAAGAAACTTTATCATTCTGTTTTTTCCTTACATATGGTATTTTATACCATATGTAAAACTTTGTCAACGCTTTCATGGTATTTTTTACCATAAGTAATTATTTTATTAGAGATATCACTAAACAAAAACATATAATAAAGCTAATTGTAAATTATACAGAATTAAATCTATATTTTCTAACAATTACTATAATTATCTATCCTAGTTTATTATTGAGAAAATCGAATAGAATAAATTTTAAATTTATTGATATTGATGCTCATATAAACGCTTGCATTTGTTGTTAGTTATTGCACGAGCGACTTTATGTGATTATATCTATATTTCTATAACAGGTATATCTTTTTCTATAACAGGAATTAATATTTACTCATACTAATACAAAAAAATCAGCATAAATGCTGATTATCACTTTTATATTCATCAAAAAATCACTTATAATGGATAACCGGTTATATACGTTAATTTCATGCACACATTTTGCATACAAATTTGCGTTTTTGGACAAATATTGACCATTTTATGAATTTTTTTGATTTTTTAAATACTTGTAAACACTTATAAAATAAGTTATTTACCACAACAATTTTTATATTTCTTACCACTTCCACATGAACTTTGTACTCCCATATTATCTGTATTATTTGTATTTATAATATTACCTGTATTTCAGGCTTTTCCAGA
>CAKOON010000002.1 GCA_934098565.1 uncultured Bacilli bacterium | reverse complement strand
TTATGTCACGGCCTGTCTTATCTTTGGTGTTTTGCATCTCTTTTAAAAGCAAGAGGTAGTCATCAAAACTTTTGGGCATAATTATAGGGTCTCTTTCTTTTTCTGTCACAACCATTAAACCAATATCTCTTAACTCTTTTATCTGTTCAGTAGTTAAATCTTTTCCGCTACTGCTAAGTTTTCCTCTTTTAAAGTAGTTAATAACATACCCTATGCTAATTATTTCTACAGCCTTACCATATTTACTTTTTGCTTCTTCTTTATTAGCAAAATATTCAAATTCATAATCATCATTTATTTTTGTTATTCTTACTACCTCTAAATATTTAATATTATTTATATCACGACCTGTCTTATCTTTAAACTTTTGCATTTCTTTTAAAAATTCAACATAATCTTCAAAACTTTTGGGCATAATTATAGGGTCTCTTTCATTTTTAAGTACAACCATTAAGCCAATATTTCTTAACCCTTCTATCTGTTCTACAGTTAAATCTTTTCCGCTACTGCTAAGTTTTCCTCTTTTAAAGTAACTAATAACTTGGCCTATTCCAATTATTTCTACATCTTCGCCATATTTATTTTTTGCCTCTTCTCTACTATCAAAATACTCAAACTCATACTCATCATTTATTTTGGTTATTCTTACTACTTCTGAAAATTTAATACTGTTTATGTCACGGCCTGTCTTATTTTTAGCATTTTGCATTTCTTTTAAAAGCAAGAGGTAGTCATCAAAACTTTTGGGTTTCATTATATGGTCTCTTTCTTTTTCTGGTACAACCCTTAAGTCAATATTTCTTAACTCTTTTATCCGTTCAACATCTAAATCTTGCTTACTATTGATGCTTTTTCCTCTTTTAAAGCAACTAATAACGACTCCTATTCCAATTGTTTTTACAGTCTTACCATATGTTTCTTCAGCTTTTTTTCTATTTTCAAAATACTCAAACTCATACTCATCATTTATTTTGGTTATTCTTACTACTTCTTTACTTCTAATATCATTTATGTCATGCCCCGTCTTATCTTTAGCCTTTTGCATCTCCTTTAAGAGTAAGATATAATCTTCAAAACTTCTTGGATTCAATACAGGATCTACTTCCCAATCAAAAATGAAATGCAAAGTCTTTAATCTACTAATTTGGTCAGCCTCTAAGTCTGGACTTTTTGAAGCAATATAAGCTTTACCTTGTTTAAAAGCATAGACATAGTGTCCTATCCAAATTAAGCCCAACTCCTTATATTCTTTTTCATTTATAATAACTGTTTTACCATTTTCTTGTTTTGTTTTTATTTTCACTAATCGAAGAGTAAAATTACCGTCAGTTTCAATTACCTTTAATTTGTCAGCATCACTAATATTATTTATATCAACTCCTTGTTTTTTTAATATGCTTAAATAATTAAATATCTTATCGAAAGTAGACTCAGGCGATGCTAACTCATCTATTTCTTCTTTTGAATCAACAAAATCACGGAAGGAACTTTCGACTTGTAAAAATCCTTGTAAGAATTTTTCTTCATCATCTTCTGATTCTTTTTCTTTTCTTTGTCTGGTTGGCTCATCTATTTTAATATTCCATAAGTCGATTTGGGAACCTAATCTTAAGATTTCTTGAATTACTCTTCTGCTTTTAACGCTATCCAATTCTTCAGAATTATTAAAATATTTAATATAGCGATATAAAATTACATCTAACTTTAGACCATAATTCTTTTCTTCTAAAATACTACTGTTCTTATTGGGAATTTTACCACCATTATCAGTTATCCAAGCTATAATAATTTTCAAATCTTCTAAATCATTTATTGGTGATTGATTTCTTTTTAAGTTAACGGTATTTATATTGTTAACTAAATCCATTACTATTGGGCGTTCTTCCTCGGTAAAGATATGCCCATCAGGATAAGAATGAATACATCTGCCTAACTGCTGATAGAATAGTATTCTTGAATCAACACTTAATGGACGCAACCAGACAATACCTTTGACGCCTTTTAAGTGCGCACCTTCATTTAATTTATCCATGACAAATAACAACTTTGGTTTACCATTAGTTTCTTTATTAAATTCGGCTAATTCCGCTTTATTTTTACTATTACTATAGTAACTTAGAAGCGAGTTTGTATCAACCATATCATAAGTCTTGGCTTCTATTCTTACTTTTAGAGTTTTTTTATCTAATTTTTCCCAATCTTGGTGTCTAGCAATCACACTTACCATAGTACTATTGAAAGTATTTAAAGCTGCTGGTTTATGTTTAATCTTAACCATATCTAGTAACATAATGTTATCTTGTTCTTTGTTTAAGAAGTCTTTATCTTCACTAGATAGTTCTTGCTTTTTAGTAATCTTTTCATAAATAGATAATAACTTATCACCATGCATCTTCATATACTCATTAGAATATAAATATTGTCTAATCAAAATGGTGTAATCTTCCATTATTAAAACAGCCTGCTGTCTACTTATTTTACTGCCATCTTCGCTATTATAATAAGTACCATCTTTTTTGCGACCGACTGGTAAGAAAACAACATATTTACCATCTTTGCTTAAATTATCACCAAGAATTTTTTCTATACCACTACTTTGTTCAACGCTTCTACATAGTTGCTCATACTTAGAAAAAGCTTTGGACTTTTTCTCACCATCATCAAGCATACTAATGTTTTCATACATTTCATCTAAAGTGCCATCACTTTTATATGAATATAAACAATTTATAAATTTAGGGTTAGGTAAAAGTCCAACTTTAATGGCTGATTCTAAAGTTTCATTAATGGCTAAATGTTTATTTAATTCTATTTCTTCATCAGTATAGCCAAAATATCTTGCCCAGTAAGCAGCCATGTCTTTATCATCACGGTCACGTTCAGGGGTGGCGGTTAAACCAAGGACTTTAATATTCTCTTGATCTTGATTTGCCATTAATTCATTAACAAACTTTGACCATTCGGGGGCCCCACTTCGATGGAGCTCATCTAGAATAATAAAATCATATTTAACATTATATTTTGCTTTTAAGTGGTTAGTTTTTTGATCCTTTAAATCTTGATAAGTAGTTAAAGTTAAATTAGGAAATAAAGTATGATAATCCGTATAACCAAAGAACTCATAAATATAATCTTCAATCTGATTTAAAATAATATCATTGGGAGCAATATAAAGCATTTTAGCATCTTTACGATTCAGCATTTCCGATAAGGCTAGAAAACTTTTACCAGAGCCAGTCGGCATAACGGCAGTTGCAAAATTCTTTTTAGCAAATACCTCTTCCGTTTTCTTGTAAGCCGTTCTTTGCAGTTTTCTTAATGGTAAATTATATTCTTTTAAATTATTATAACCGATATAATCTTTTAACTGTTCTAAAATGATATCAGAATCACTGGTAAATTCTTTTCGATTGGCTATTAAGGAAGCAAACATCGAAGTAGCAATCGAACCATCATCACTTAAGGCTTTAACTTTTTCATAATAATCCATAAAATTATGACTTACTAAAGCATTAACTATTTTTCTTCTTTGCGTCTCATTAAAGTTGGTCTTAATATTTAAAGATTCTAAATCAATCGCATCAATTAGCCCATTGGCATACCATTCTTCTTTATCTTGAGGCTTTAATTCTTTATCACTTATATATTTAGTAAATAAAGTATTAAAAGCATCTGTGGGATTAGTAAATAAATTATACATATCTTGAACTTTTAAATTATTAACATAATCATAAAGACTTTGATAATTTTTAGGTAAATATAAAGCCACCGTATCACTTACTTTTAGGGCATGATTACCACTTCTAGCCATAATTATTGGTTCAATACCTAAAGAGTTATCTAAAATACTTTGTAAAGTATTATGATACTTAGGATTATTACCAAGCATTTGATTTAATAAATTAACAGAGTAAAAACTTCTTAACTTAGCTTTTACTAAATACATAGAATTTAAATATAATTCTTTAGCCTCTTTATAACTGATTTTACCTGCGGTTAGATTATATAAATTATCTAAACTTAAATTTAAATTTTCTGGATTAAAGTGACTATAATCCACTTCTTTCGTACTTTGTCTTATCTCATCTAAATGGGTAATCAAGTAACTTTTTATTTCCTTAATTTCTTCTGTTTCTGGTACTTGTTGTAGAAGAGCCATTATCTCAATTAAAGAAGTTGGCATTTCGACAATCTTTTCCTTCGGTACTTCTTTATAATGCTCAAGTTCCCGCGAAGAAAAAGCCGAACCCATTGTTTGAATCACAAAGCGATTAGTTTTACCCTTGATGACTTCAAAGTCTAAGACATCTAAAAGCATAACTAATTTATCTTTAGCTAAATTCTCTTTATCACTATAACCTTCATAAGGCTTACTTTTAATAAAATCTAGGCCATTTTGAAACTCCTCATTAGTTTTATCAACATATTCTTCTGGTAAAGTTTTCTTAATACTCTCTAATTGTTCTTTCGTAGATATATTTTTTATAGACTCAATATAATACTTTTGTAAATCTGTTAAAGTACTTTGATGTTCTTCAATGTAAGTATTAACTCTTTTTAAGATTTCTTCATAAATATACTTACCCGCATTAAAAGTAGTATATCCTATTTCCTTCTTTGGAACTTTAATAATAACATACTTATCTTCATAATCACTTCGGCCATAAGTTAAACATACATTAGCATCACTACTTAAAGAAATACAATTAGTATCTTTATCATAATGAGTTTTAACATGATTAACCATTTCTTCTAAAGTAAGTTCTGATTCTTCATTATACCTATCTTTATGGTTATAAAAGGTACTGTCAGTAACTATTTTCCTGATATGACCATTACTATCTAAAGTAGATTTATCTCTAATACCGGCCATATCTCTTTTATTTAAAGCTCTGAAGAAATAATAATAATTAGTATCTTGATAACAATTAGTTATCTTAAATAATTCATCCATAGTATTTATCCTTCCAACTTATTCTAATTAAATAATATCATATTTAAAGTCTTAAAAAAACTATCAAGTTTTATCTTGAATAGTTATGTTAAGTTATTAGTAATACTTATAAAGAAATCCTTACTCCAAATATTAAGACTGGTAGTATCTTTTATAAAGGGTAAGACATCTTCTTTAGCATCGCTATAATCAATTTTCGAAAACTTTTTTCTTAGTAATTCTTTTAAAATATCTATATTAAATTTAGTATCATCATTAATATAATTAGATGCGATTAATTTATTTTTTACTAAGTCTATATTAACGCTTATATCATTAGCAAGAAAGAAGACATAATCATATAAATCTCTGCCTTTGGTTCTAGCTTGCCAATTACGGCAAAGGATAGCATGAATTTTACCGGCAAATAAAGATTCTTTAGTATATAATTTTATCTCATGCGGACTTGGTAATAATTTATAAACATTTTCATATAAGGCACCACTTTGGGGATTAATATCTACTTCAAATTTTATTTTAATACTTTTTAAAATTTGACTATATTTATTTAAGGTCTCACTAGGAAAAAACTTTAAAATATGTTCTAAAGTATCACCTTTTACAAAGGCGGAAGTGATATTAGAAGTAATATTTTTAGTTTTAGAGCTTACTTCTAAATTTAAACCATACGCTTGGAGTTCATTTTCGATATAAGAAAAATATTTTTCTAAAGTAAAATTATGATTAGGTTTTAAAAGAGCAAAATCTAAATCTTCGGAAAATCTATCTAATTTATAAAAAATGCGTAAGGCTGTCCCGCCATAAAAGGCAACTTCATTAAAAAATCCTCCACGGGATAAGCCAGCTAAAACTATTTCTTGGATTATTTCTTTTAAAGCATTTATTTCATCTTTAAGATTTTTTATTTCATATTTACTAAGCATCTGTTCAATAATATTATTCATATTTACCGCCTTTCATATATTTTGCTAATAAATTAACGTTAGTTGAATGATATAACTTACTTAATTTTTCGATTGTTTCAACATTAAGTTTTAAAAATTCTTCTTTGTCTATTCTTAAATCGCTAAATAACATTATTTCCAATTCACGATAATTTTTTAGTGGTTTTAAAGTATATAATTTATCACACAACGCCTTTTCTTTAGTAGCTATTTGATAAGAATAACCGTCTTCACTCTTTAAAATTATGGATTCGGAATAAACAATACTTGGAACATCTCGATAAGTAAAGGTACCAAAAAAAGTATTATATTTCTTTTTCTTCTTTTTATTTAAAGTAGCACAAGTAACTACATTTACTCTTTCTGGAATTAATCCATAATAAGATAAGGCATATTCAAAAGAAATATAAGATGGTCCATAAATACTACTAGCAAGTAAATAAGCCGGCGTATTAGGATCTGTTTCATAAAGACCATTTACTATTTTTATTAAATTTCCTTTATTAACTTCTCTTGTTAATTTAGTATCCTTATTAGAATAATTACTTAATTCACTTTTGATAATGTCATTAGTTTTTAACATATTTTCACCTCTTTTTATCATTATATAGTAAAATGTGGTGAAAATCAATGCTTTATAAAAGCAAAAAACTATCAAGTTATCTTGAGTAGCTATAGTAATACTTATAAAGAAATACAATTAGTATTTTTATCATAATAGGTTTTAGCATGATTATCCATTTCTTCTAAAGTTAACTCAAATTCTTCATTATATTTATCGGTATGATTATAGAATATTGTATTTAAAAAAAATTATGATTAATAAAGTCAACTACTCATTTAGTCTTGTTTTATAAATGATTATTATACTCGTTTTTTAAAACCTTTTTTTCATTCTGATAATTAAAATAATAATATTTATTAAGGCCCAGATAGTAAGGACTATAAGTTTTTTTATAAACAATCACTTTATATGGTATATCATACATAATTCTTTCTAAAATAAACTTATTCTTATAAAATTTGTAATCTCTTAAATACCAATATACTTTATAAATTAAGAAACTAATAACAAAAAAGTTATTTATTTTCAAATTAAAACTAACTATTATAAATCCTAATAAGCCAAAAAAAGAAATAATAAGACTAATAATACTGCTTTTTAAATATGGCAGCCCAACATTTAAAATGCTATTAAAAATAATATAACCATCCAAAGGATATAACGGTAAAATATTAAACAGCAAAATGCCAAAGTTAAGCCGTCTAAAAAGTTGAAAAGTATATAAATTTATATAATTAAGATTTCTTAAATACCGGAAAACAAAGAAAAGTAACAACTGGTTCATAACCCCACCCAAACTTATCAATAGCTCTCTTAATGGTGGAAAATTAATTAATTTATTAGTTGAAATAAGCCCTCCAAAAGGATAAATCGTAATTTTTTTGATTTTCACTTTAAATAATTCAAGAAAAAACAAATGGCCAATTTCATGCCAAATAATAATAATAAAACTTAAAATAACTTGTTTATAAGAACCAGCCAAACATAAGAACAAGTAAATAAGAACAGTTGAAACATCAAGATTTATACGTTTCATAAGAAATAAAAGTTCCATTATTATCAATTGTTAAATACATATAATTAGATAAAACCGGAGCTAAAGCTGTATCAGCATCAATATAGTCATAAAGATTCAAATTATCAATATTAATATTAGAATACCAAATGTCTATCCCATCAACACCTTGGATAATACAAGTAGGGCCTAAGTTATCTTTATTTCCAAGGAAGACAATAATACCACCTGTTATTGTTGGAATAATATAATTTTCTTCCGTATCAATCTTACTACCATTTAAATAGTTTTCTCCATTACTATAAGAAAAATTTGTATTCATAACCGTCTTCGTTGGTTCGGGAATAGTGTAATCTGGCAAGACATCACCTAAATATTTATTATAAAGATTATTAAATTTAGTAAAGTTTAACTGCTTTGTTAAAATTTCTACCGTATAAAAATTCTTAATATTAGAATTACTCTTAATTAAAATAATGCTTAAAAGTAAAAAAATAATACTTAATAAAAATTTAGTTAAAGAATTACTTAAATATTTTTTAATATTCGGTCTCAAAACCAGATGTTTACTTTTCACTAAGCTCTTTTTTAAAGACAAATTATTATTTTGAAAAGCCCCTTCATCTATATTTTCAAAATAATGACTATAAGAAGTTTTATGACGATGTAAAAGATAATTTTCTATTTCTGGATTCATTAGTTATCACCACTAAAACTTATGCTAATAAAGCGAAAATTAAAACACTAACAATTAAAGAAATCAAAGTCTCAAAAGAAAGATTAAAATGATAAAACAAAAGATAATCAATCATCAATCGTAAAACATTATTACTTATGCCAAAATACCGGTGTTTTCTCAAAAATAATATCATTGGAATACCAAATAGATAAAAGAAATTTTGCGTATAAAAAAGCAAAATAATTAGCGATATTAGAATTAGTGGCAACTCTATCTTTGTTACCTTTCCTTTGGATAAATAAAGCAAATAAAAGCAAGTAGGAACAATTGTAGTACTCATTAAAAGATCCCAAAATAGCCAAACCAAAATCATATTGAATATTCCTCTAAAATAAGACAATAGACGGTATCAATTGGATTTTCTTCTAAGCTACAAAAAACGCCAGTGTCTTTAATTTCGCAAGAGCTGATCCTTCCAATTTTTAGATTAGTTGGAAAATTTGTTAAACCACTCGTATAAACTGGTGTTTCCGCTGCTGGTAAATTATTAGTATCGAGAAATATTTTTTTATTCCTAAAAATGCCAACCATTCCATCTACTTTTACAGAAATAGTTAAATCATTAAGCGTAATCAAGGTACTATTCTTATTAGTAATGCCAATTAGTCCATATTTATTAATAACCGGATGCTTGGGAGTAATCGATTCATTACTATACAAAAAATAAGTATTAGAGTTATAAAGATTTTTAACTAAGATTTTAGCTATTTTATAATCATAATTCGTATAAGATATATTGCTTAATTCTTCTATTTCTTTCTTTAAGGAGGCATTTTCTAGTTGCAGTTCTTCATATTTAACTTGATCTAAATCGTTTGGACTCAATAAATTAATCAATGGATTAAGAAGTAAAAAGAGAACCAAACTCAAATAAGGTATCATTTTCTTTAACATACACAATCACATTATTATTATGAGCAATTATATATATATCATACCTTCAAGTAGCACATAAACCTACTCTTTAATCTATCTTTTCAAAAAATTTTTGCTTTGTTATCAAACTATAATAACCACTACTGCCAATTATAATATGATCAATTAAAGGAATATTCATACTCTGACCCAATTCACTAACTTTTTCTGTCAAAATCTCATCTTTTATACTTGGATTTATATTTCCAGATGGATGATTATGAACCAAAATAATGCTACTAGCCGAAGAAGAAACCGCATATTTAAATATTTCCCGGGGATGAATATTACACTCATTAACCGTCCCTCTAAACAGTTCTTTAAAACATATCAATTGCTTAGCATTATCTAAATAAATACCAATCACTACCTCCTGTTTAAGGCCAACAAATTCATATTTAAACATTTCATAAACAAGCTGTGAATTAATCAACTTAATCTTATCTTTATGATATCTAAGAATTCTCTTTCCTAACTCAATTGATGCCATAATACTTAAAGAAGAAACTTCTCCTATTCCTTTAATACTCTCTAAATCCTTAATATCCATATTCAAAAAATTATCCAAGGACCCAACTTTCTGTAAAACTTCTAAGCTTAATTCTTTAACATTTTTTTCTCTAGTTCCACATCGGATAATAAGACTTAGCAAATCCTCATCTGAAAGAGCTTTTATTCCTTTACTCTTAGCTCGATAACGTGGTTTTAGTTCTTCTTGTAATTCCTTTATTTTATAACTCACTACTATCTACTTCCTTTAGCATATTTTCTATAATGGCTTCATAATTATCAATACTTGTCCTTTTTAAAATAATTTCATAATTATCTAAAATGCTACTAGTTTTATCTGATATATCTATAGCCTTTAAATAATAATTAACATTTTTAGTATCATAGTAACTTTTTAAGCTCTCAATAAGGTTTTCATCTTTCAGTAATGCAATATACACCCGATAAAAATCATTATCCAAAATAACTATTCCTCTACTATCATTAGCGGTTTTTAAAGCATTCTCTTTATTTCTATAAACACCTATCTGAAAAGCATAACATTGACTTTTGATGCTACTAACTTCCGTAATTACCTCATTATTAAACTTTCTTAAAAATAAATATCCAAAAGAAAAACCAACTATTACTGCTAGAATTATCATCATCAAAGTCTTTTTCATAATATCACCACCATCAGTCTATAATTATTCTCATTAATATTTTGTCGGAATTAAGCTTAAATACCCATAATATATAAAATTTTGTCTTTTAACCTTCTTCCTAACTCTTTTATTAGAGCAGCACTTCAGCCTTTCTTCCAGACATGTGATTGCATGATATCATCTTTTATCACCTTTGTCTATCCCTAAAACAAACTTTTCTAAAAAAACTTTAACAATATTCTGGCCGTAAATTTTTTTCTTCTTGTTTAGTTGAGCCTAAAGCGAACATTATTAAAAATACACTTTAAATTTTAAAAGCAAAGCAAATTTTTTCCTAAATAATTTATCAAAAGCATTTACATTTTTTTAAAATCGTCAAAAAAAACAATAAGCTACTTAGACTTATTGATTTCATCTTTAACTACCAACCTAATATAATTTTCTAATTCTTTTACCAAAGAAGTAGCATCAATTGCCAACTTATCCTCTTCATTTTTTCTGTCAAAATTAGTAGGTTCTTCACTCTTTTCAATGGCTTCTTTAACTAAATCATCCATAGAAACTTCCGGCTCGGGACTGGTTTCCACAGCTGGAGATTCTTCCATCACATTAACAGCCTTAACTTCTTCCTGATTATTACTATTTACGGGTGTATCTACAATAATACCCGGTGTTATTTCACTACCGCTATTAATGGCAGCTGACTCCGTCGGATAAATAGCCGGATTATTAATTAAACTATCATTTACAGGAGCCGGAGCACTGGCAGTGGGAGCTTTCGCCATATAATCACTTATTAATTGGGTCTTAGCAGCTTCTTGAACAGCAATAACTCTTGCAAAATCATTCTTAGCTTTAATACTCTTAGGCATTATAATGTAGGAATAGTTATAACTACTGCTACTAATAATAGCCCTCATAACATTTTTTACTTCACTCCACAGAGCCTCATCACTAATTTTAATCAAAATATCATTGTTAATTTCACTAACCATTAACTTAACTAAACCATTTTGATCCAATTCATTACTAGTAGCAATACAAAAACTATGCGTAACATTATTAAAATCTAAACTAAAAGCGCTAACTGCATCTACCATTAGTTTGTCATTATTCTCTTTTAAAATTTCTATTTTTTCTATCACAATAACCATCCATCCTTTGCTCACTTTATATCTTTATAAATCTTACTAATTATAAACCATTTGGCCCCATAAGCACAATAATTACTTAAATATTCTTCTAAAAAATCAATTCTATTATACTTGTTGTTACTCTTAGAATTTCTTTTAAACCCCTTTAATCTTAAAGCATTATAACTTATATCACCAACTATATAATCAAAATCATCAAAATAATCAGTTAATTTTTCACTTATGTCCATATTATCTAAAAGATTATTTTCATCACTTAAGACATAATATGTTATTTTATTAATCATTACTGTTTTCATATCAAAAATAATCCTATCGTTATCCCTAAAACAATAACAAAACCAAAGAAACTAGAAAATAAAAGCAAATTAATACTACCACTGTTATTAGCCAGGCGATACTTAGTATTAGCTAGCCTTTTAACTCGAGCCATTAACTTATCATAAGCCCTAACTCCAATGGGATTAACATGAAAATAATTATATATGCCATTATTTATCTCTTCTAAAGTCTCGTTATTTAACTTAACAATATCTTCTTCATTAAGATCAAATAAACGATATACATCCATATCTAAAATTTTATCCTTCTTAGGAAGCATCTTAATACTATAATTACTTCTACTAAAAAGATTACTATAATAAACTAAAGCCCCGTCTAAATTAGTATTATAAAGACGATTTAACTTTCTTACTGACTCATTACTATTTTTACTTGAATATAATAAGTTCTTAAACTTTTCTTTTTCTTCCCCACTTACTTCTACACTTAAAGTTTTATAATAAAACATATCTATTAAGTCTTCTTGTAAAACTATAAAATAAGGATTTTGATACTTATTACATACTTTATTATAATTATCTATTTCTAAATAATTATTTAAATCATTAAAGAATTTATGAACTTTTAAGTCATCTAATCCATATTTCATTAGATTTCTCTTAATACTAGCAGCACCATCTTTATATCTAGCTACATAAGGATTCATAATGTCAGCTTTACCATAAATAAATATGAGCATCATAATAATATATACTAAGTAATCGGTTGCAAGCTCACGATGATTTTTTTCGGTAAATAAAATATATTTTTTTAATGCTGTATCAAATCCTATTGAAACAAATATATCCATCAAAATCACCTACTATTTCTACCTATAGTATATCATATTTTCTTAGTTTTAAAAGTATAAATTCACCATAAGAAAATAGAAAAAACAGCATTTAAAGTATTTTATAAGTACCAGCTATCTTTTTAAAATTTTATATATTATTAAAAACCTAATTTATAAAAATTAACATCTTATGAAAAGCCATCAAAAATACTCAGTATCTTTATTTAATTACTATCTATTCCTTTTTCCAAATAGCCATTAAACATTTCGGGTACTCTTCCCATAACCATTTTGGATGCTAACAACACTTCGTATTCACTGGTAATCGCCTCATCTAAACTAAAATATACTACATTAGAAGTAAATTTCACCTTCAGATATACCTCAATTAACGCATTATTTAAACCATAATTAGTTACTTTCGTCTTAATACCTGTTAAAACATTACTATTTAACTCCAACTTAATAGGGATTCGATATCCTAACCCATTTATCAAAATATTATTACTTGCTAGCCCAATTGGATACCTTAAAACAATGTTATCCTTTTGATTTTTAGCGTACATATCCTTATAATTACTTTTATTATGTTTTAAACTTTTACTAATGTTATTTAAAACCGTATAGCTCTTAGCCGTATCAATATTAATATTAATAATCTCTTCTTTACTATTTTTATCCAAAGTAATTAATTCCATAATTAAAGAGCTCCTTAACTCCTCAGTATCTAAATACTCTTCAACTAAAACATTATCATAATAGGTTATGTTATTCTTAATGATATTAATAATCTTCGGACTTATTAAAGTACCAATTTGACTAATTGAATACCAAACTTCTATCAAAACCAAAACTAAATAAAACCATAATATTTCTTTAAACTTAACCCTACTTTTAAACTTTTTCATACTAGAATATATTAATAAACCTAAAAAAAGAGAAGAAATAACTAACTCTTCTCTTAAAAATTAATTCCTAATCGACTTAAAATACCCAAATCTAATACACGGTCTAAAACAAACACCGTTCCAATAATAACAGCAACTACGATAATAAAAATTAAAATCTTAACAAAAATTTTCGGCTTTGTTGCCTCTTTTAAATCATCAAAGTCATCAAAATCTTCTTTAGTAAATATCTGCGTCGTTGTAAGCTCTATGCTATCTGTAAATTCACTAGTATCATCTCGATTGACTACCTCCGTTGTATCAAAATCATCATCAGTTTCATCTAAGTCAATGTCCTCATACTTAGTATCATCATTATCATCAGTTGTCTTATTTATTGAAGAAGCTCCAACAACTTTTGTATTTTCATTATCTCCCTTAAGACTACTTAACATATCTAAAGGTTCATTATCACTGGTATTTTCTAAATCCAAAGCCGCTGGTAACGTTTTACTTTCCTTTAAAAGACTATCATATCCTTCTTGTTCTTTCAAATTAATCGTATCAATAAGCTCAATTAACTTCTTTGAATCACTACTAACTTTACTAGGCTTTTCTTGATATGCTTCATCTTTCGGGTCTTTAATATTTAACCCATCTAAAATTAGAGAATTAGTATCCCCAAGTTTTTTTAGTCTTTCTACTTTATAATCGGTATCATCATTATCACGAGCTTTAGTCAAAATATCATCTAAGTCATATTCTCTAGTTTCTTCTAAATTAATATGTTCATGAACAATTGGTTCATCGCTTTTTAAGCTCTCACTTTCCGGTTCACGATATTTTTTATCCAACATACTCTTTAGTTTCTCAACATCAATAGTAGAAGTATTATTCTCTAGTAACTCTTCCTTTTTAGGAACTTCTATCTCATCAATCTTTGATGCATCTATTCTTCTATAAAGATTAGCATTCTTTCTAACGCGACTTGGTGTATTGTCATTATAAAAATCATTTGTATTCATATCATACCTCTATCACTAACATGATAGCATAATTTGTAAATTTTTGGTATTACTAATTTACTTTTTTCTAGATTTTGCTATAATTACTTAGGAGGATATTTATGAAAAAATTAATAGTTGATGATAGTGTATGCATCGGTTGTGGAATGTGTGCTGCTTCGGACCCTGAACATTTTACCATTAATGATAATGGCCTATCAGAAGTAATAAGTCAAGAAAACTTAGAAAGTGATAATCTTAAAAACATGGTTGACAGTTGTCCAGTAAGTGCTATTAAACTTGCAGAAGCTGATAACGACATTGCTAAAGATAATACTATTAGCTTTAACAACGCCAGTGAAGAAGAAGAAATGGAAGCTGCTGCTTAAATTTTCTAACCAAAACCTATTTTCTTTAACGAAGATAGGTTTTTTGAAATTTCCAATTTAGTCATTTTAAACCCTATATAAATAATGAAAATAAGTATTAAGACTTATTATCTTTTATAGATATATAAGGTACACTATTCTAAAGAAAATTACAAGTCTTTTGATTAGTTTTTTTCACTAAATATGCTTGCATTTTTCTCTTACTTTGTTATACTAAGTAAAGAAACCAAAAGGTTTTGAGAAAGGAGTTAATTAATAATATGGAATTAAAAGGTAGTCAAACCGAAAAAAATTTATTAACAGCCTTTGCCGGTGAATCGCAAGCAAGAAATAAATATACATTCTATGCTTCTAAAGCTCGTAAAGATGGTTATGAACAATACGCTGAAATCTTTGAAGAAACTGCTAATAATGAAAAAGAACATGCTAAAATGTGGTTCAAAGAATTACATGACGGTAAAATTCCTAGTACATTAGAAAACCTAAATGACGCCGCTAACGGCGAAAACTATGAATGGACTGACATGTACCAAGAATTTGCAAAAACAGCACGTGAAGAAGGCTTCTTAGAATTAGCTAAAAAATTCGAAGCTGTGGCCGAAATTGAACGTCATCATGAAGAAAGATACCGTAAGCTTATTGAAAACATTGAGGGCGGCGTAGTATTCTCTAAAGATGATGATAGAATATGGCAATGCCGTAACTGCGGTCATATCGTTATTGGTAAATATGCTCCCGAAGTATGCCCAGTTTGCAATCATCCTCAAAGTTTCTTTGAAATCAAAAAAGAAAATTACTAGTAAATATGAAACTTCCTCTAATCAGGAAGTTTTTTTAAGACTATTTCTTCTTTTTAGACATACTCTTTATTAGGAGGCTTCTATGTCTAAGAAATATAATCTTTATCATCTTTTGTTTATTTTTATCCTAGGGAGTTTATTTCATTTTATCTATGCATGGTCTAATGAAAATTTCTTTATCGGTTTAATAAGTCCCACTAATGAATCTATTTTCTCTCATACTAAACTCTTCATTATACCTACTATCATCTTCTATAGTCTTTTCTACTACCAGAATCAACTAATCTTAAAGAAAGATAAATTCTTTAGTAGTCTTATTATCGACTTAGTTACTAGTATTTCCAGTATGATTCTTATTTACTATTCAATGAGATATGGCTTTAATATTGAAAGTATAGTCTTTGACATCTTCTTATTCTTCTTAAGTATTCTAATTGGTCTAAAAGTAAGTAATCATTATTATAAATACGCTAGAAAAACTAATTTCTATAAGTTATATATCTTCTTAATTCTTCTCTTTATGATAATTTTTACTCTAAATCCCTTAAACTACCCCTTCTTCCATTAAAAAAACTAGGTCAGTCCTAGTCTTCTTTTTTCTCTAATTTATTAATAACCGAATTAGTTACTTCGATAGCTTTTAATCTTAAAGTCTCAACAGCATCTTCTAAAACTGGAGTGCCTTTTTCTTTAACATAGTCTACTAAATCACTCATTGATTTTTCAATTTCTTTAGCTTTCTTCTTGGCAATCTTACCGACTTTTTCCATACTTAAGTCATCTAGTTCTTTTTTTATTTTCTTGATATTTTTATCTACATACTTCTTGACATCATCACTATCAATATCTTTAACTTTCTTCATAAAATCATCAAAAGCTTTCTTTAAATCATCTCTAGTTTCTTTACCAGATTTTGGAGCAAGTAGAACTCCTAAAGCCGCACCAGCGGCCATGCCACCAACTAAAGTAGCAACAGTTTTCTTTTTCATTACATATCCTCTTTTCTATTAATATAATCTTATTATACTATATTTTCTTTTTTAGTATATGAAATTTGTGTGAATTTATACATCCAAATAAAAATAGTCTAAAAAATAAAGTAATTCTTAAGATAAATTTCTTATTTTGATAAATTTTAGTCCTTTAATTTACACATCCAAAGAGAAATGCTATAATAAGGTTGTTGAAAGGAATAATACTATGCGCTATATCTTATATTTCTTTGGTCATTTACATACAATTAATAAACATCGACTTAAAGTATTTATTCTTTGCACCAAAGCTGGGATACCCTTACAGGGATTGCTTCACGATTTATCAAAATATAGTCCGACGGAATTTTTTGAAGGCGTTAAATACTATGCCAAAGGAAAGTATTCCCCTATCATTAACGCCAAAAAAGACCAAGGATATTCTAAAGCCTGGCTTCATCACAAAGGTCGTAATAAACACCATCACGAATATTGGTTTGATTACGCTGCTCCTTTAAAAGCCCCCGTTATTCCTTATAAATACACCGTTGAAATGATTTGTGATATGATAGCAGCCTCCAAAACGTATCAAGACAAAAAATACACCGATATGTCGCCCTACTATTATTGGAATAAAGTCCGTGATACCTCGATGGTCAACCGAAAAATTCAAAGCTTTATTACTGAAGTCTTTGAGACTTTAGGAGCCCAAGGTGAAAAATACACCATCAATAAAGAATATTTAAAAGCAACCTATGAAAAATATACCAAGAAAAAAGAAAAGGAAGATAAAAATGAAGAAAATAGCAAAAAAAATCAGAACTAATACCATCTATTGTGGCAGTAACATTTTTGCTGGCAATATAAAAAGTTATCATTTTCTTATTAAATATGATAATCAATCAAGCGTTTACACCCTAAGTTTTAGTGTTGATATGAATAACAATATCACTAAATTAACCAATAACATCAAAAAAGAAGTTAAAGACGCCATTGTTAGCTATAACAACAAAAATCTCAATATAGTCGGCTCGGTTACTAATAAAAAATATTTACCGGAAATGATTAACCCGCTTCTTGACATCGTTGGCACTTACTTAGAACAAGGCAAAGCCGAAGAAGTATGCCGCCACTGTAAAGAAGCCAAAAAAACCTATCTTGTTGATAATGACTCTGAAATTAGCTTTTACTGTAATGATTGTTATAAAATTATTCAAAAGTCTGCTAACTACAAAAAAGAAAAATATAATAAATCAAAGGAAAATATCCTTCTTGGTACCATCGGGGCTATCCTAGGTACTATTCCTGGTATTATCTTATGGATTTTATTTGGTTTTATTGGTATTGAACCAGGAATTGCCGGCATTGCTATTACCATGGGATCAGCTGTTTTTTATAAAAAATTTGCTCATAATATTAAACTACCAGGTATCATTATTTCTAGTTTTATTGGTCTTTTCATGGTTTTAGTTGTTCATGAAATCAATTGTGCTATCTACATTTACAACCTTTATAAAGTCGACTATGCCATCAAGTTAATAGATGCCTACAAGGCTATTCCTTATTACTTAAATACCATTACAGAATTTCATAAGCTCTTTAACAATGGCCTTCTAACCGGATATTTACTATCAATAATTGGTGTCTTCACTTCATATAGTCTCCAAAGACAAAATGCTAATACTTATGAAATTAGAAAGATTGGTGATAAATAATGAAAAAAATTAAAAGTATTCTCGTTATAATCAGTATCATTCTCTTAAGTGGTTGCTCTCTTCCCTTCCAAAGCACTAACTATCCAGCCTGGAAAACTAAAAATCTTATTACCAATAAAGACTCCAATAGTGGTTTTATGGGATTATATGTTGGGGATACTGCCCATACTACTGACTTCGATATTACAATTGAAAGTTATAAAGAAGAAGATAATAAATTAAGTATAACTTTAAAAATCAAAAATACCACTGATAGTAAAAAGGCATTGACTAATAAAGATTTTCCTCTAATGTGGAATTTAGATAAAGAGCAATCATCTTACACTTATTCTTTAGATGAAACGCAAAAATATACTTTTGATATTAATGAGGCCAAAGAAATCAATATTTCTTACGACCTAAAAAATAACATGAAAAAACCTTTTGCTATTTACTATGGGGAAGTTTATGAAACTAATACCGATGGTAATTCTTACTATTTCTATATTAAATAAACTTTGAAGAACTGACTTGGTTCTTCTTTTTTTGAATTAATTTGTCTTATAACAATTTTAAATTATAAATACTAATCTATCTTATTCACATTGACTCTTGAATTTTTAATAGTCAAAATTTCATATCAATGTTATATAGAAACGAGATATTTCAAAAGATAACTATTAAGTAATTTTTCTAAGACAAATATATTTTTCAAATAATTTCTCCTTTTTCTTGAATTTTTAAAAAGAATTTGCTATATTCTTAGTGCTTAGATGAGCCCAAAGGTTATATAGGAGGTATCATTCATGGATGATGCAAAGTTAATGGCTTATCTAAGCAAAAAAAGGACTTTAAGTTTTCATCAGCTTCTCTTTGACTTAATAGCTAAAAAGAAACTTGACGAAACAGAAGTCTACAAATCTGCAGAATTAGATAGAAAATTATTTTCAAAAATTAGGTGTCAAGAAGATTATATTCCTAAAAAGAAAAACGTCATTAAATTAGGACTCGCTCTTAATTTAGACCGTTTGGACTTTAATAATCTTCTTAATAGTGCCGGCTACTACTTAGGTGGTAGCAACTTCGATACTATTATTGCTTATTGCCTTGACAATAAGATTTATGATCCTAAAAGGGTTAATAATTACCTATATAATTACTGCGCTGCCACTCTTTAGTGGCTTTTTTTATATCCTAAAATCAAAAAATCAATAAAAAATGCAATTGTCGCTTTTTATGCGACCACTTTTGATTTTTTTTATGATATAGTTAATACGAATTGAAAGGAATGATTATATATGAAACTAAATCTGACTACTCTAATGAGTAAAATAAATGAGGAAGAAACCAACTTTAATGCCTTAATGACTAATATTCGTGAGCACCTCTTTAGTACTTCTATTAAGGAATTAGATGGTACTGAAACAGTCTTGGAAGACTATAAAGCTGACTTAGATAAAGAACTAAGAGCAATTGAAAACTCTTATGAACTTCTTACTAAACTTAAGAAATTTCAATTTGAAAAGAATAATTCTTTAAACTTAAAAGATGGCCGCACCATTCAACAAGCTATATCCGATAATAATTATTTACGTAAGCTTAAAAATTTTTATAATTCTATTGTTAATAATAGGTCAACGAAACAACGTATTACCGAAGTTAATAACTCTTACTTTGAATGTCGTAACTTAAACTACGATGTTAAAGAAATTGAGAAAAGAATTGAAAAAATAACTCAAGAAATTGAAGCCACTGAGTTTGAAATTTCGAAATTAAATTCTATTGAATTCGAGTTTTAACTTTTAGGGTCTTACACACTTAGTAAGTTAAATTAAAATATCTTTTTTAAGCCCTATCCTTGTTTTCTCTGATAATTTTTAAAAAATTAAAAAGCATTTAAAATTTTCTTTTTACTATATACATTCTTACTCCCAACTCATAGTTTACCATTTATCGCTTCTTTTAATGGAAGCAAAAAATTTAGAGGATTTATATATATTTTAATTCAGAGAAAACAAAGTAAAAGAACCATTTAGTCCCGAGAAGACCAGATGGTTCTTATCTTTTATAAATTCTTCTTAAATCCAAAATGAATTCTTCAAGAGGAAATTTCTCGCCAGGGCAACTTACACGTACTACCGGATTTATATCCATATGCCCAACAATGTGGTCGTTATCAATGGGAAAATCAACACCATAAGTTTCCTTAACATAATCAATAATCTGACACATTAACTTCAAAGAAGTTTGATATTGAACCTTAGTTAAACTACCATCCATAGACTCATGTTCAATCGTAAAAGTATAGTAATTAGCATTCATATTTCTCGATTTAACAATAGAACTTCTAGCAAAAGCATTATAGACATCACTCGTATCTTTAAAAGAAGTCCCATTAGCCCAGCTACTATTATCTAAAGAAACAAATTGTTGATACTTTCCATCTCTACTTACTGCAAAATGACTGCTAACTTCTGTTTTTTCGTCATAGAAAAGACTTATAATCCGACCATAATCAAAGCTTATATGACAAACTATCATATCGGGAATTGTCCCATTATGACCAATATATCTATTAGGGCATTCTTCATCGTGAACGCTAATTTTTTCTTTAGTTTGGTTACGATATCTTTCTAAAATCTCTACGTAATTATCTTCGGTAACTTGTGGTATTACCTCTTTTAAATAACTAAAAATAACAGAATTAAATCTTTTTAAGACATTAAAATAATAATAAAAAGTAAGTCCTAAATAATGATTATTATCAAGTGACCTTAAGCTTTCTATCCCTCTGATAAAGAAAATATCATCTAAATTTTTTCTGTCATACAAAGAATAAAAAATAATTTTGGCGTCTTTAAAAGCAAGAATCTTTATGAAAAATTTTTCTAAATCAATATTATCTACTTGTCGAAAATAAAACTGAATATACCTCTTATCATTAGTGGCTAACATCTTTTCACTTAATTTTTTAATGTCTAATCCCTTAACATAATAACTAGCTAAAAAATAATAACGTGGATTATCTAAAGACATTAACTCTTCTTCGAAAGCTCTAACTTCTTCTGAATTTGTCTTCTTCTTTGCTAATTCTAATATTTTATCTATCACTACAATTTCCCCTCACTAATTTAATTTACCAATTTTATTGAAAGGATAAATCCGAAAATCAGCAACACCACTTATGCTTGCAGCTTTAACCGGTCCAAAATATCTACTATCCAATGAATCTTCTCTATTATCGCCAATCAAAAAATATTCATCGGAACCTAAAATGACTTGTGGAAAATCAAATGACGACCCATAACCATAATTAGAAACTTCTTCATTATTAACATAAATAATACCACTAACACATTTCACTTTATCACCAGGAACCCCCATTACTCTTTTGATAAGTTTATCCCCCTCATGATTAGCAACCACAATATCATAACGACTTATTTTCTTTGTTTTTCTTAAAATCAGTAAATCATTAGTATATAAAGTTTCTTGCATGGAAGGACCATTAACAATAACTGGCGTTGCTATGTAAGTTCTAAAAAACACCACTACTACTAAAATTACTACATAAGGAATTAATTCTTTTAACTTTTTCTTCATATTCACCACTCTTAAAATTATATCACAGACCAAAAGAAAAAACTCTACTCGCAGTAAAGTTTTACCTATTTTTCTTAATCTTTAATTTCTTTTTGCGTTCATGCATTATCTTTTGGGCTTCATAAGCCGCTTTCTTGATTTCTCTTAGTTCTTTTTCTTTAGTTTTTTTATGTTTAAATAAAATATCCGTTTTCATAACAATGAAAAGTAGGACTAACATTAAAACAACATATATAGTCATAGCAAGCTTTTGGTCACCTAATACAAAGAAAATTGACACTGCACTAAACATAATTGTGATAACATAAATGATTAAAATCGAAGTACGAGGTGAAAATTTAAGTTTTAATAATTGATGATGCAAATGCTCACGATCAGGAGTAAAAATACCTTTATGAGATATAGCCCGTCTTAAAATTGCAAATAAAGTATCAAAAATAGGAATAGCCATTATTAATACCGGAATGACTATACTAGTTAAAGTTGTGGCTTTAAATCCTAATAAAGCAATTACGCCGACAATAAAACCTAAAAAGTCACTACCACAATTTCCCATATAAGTTTTAGCTGGTGGGAAATTATAAACCAGAAAACCAGTCGTCGCTCCAAACATAATAAGCGCTAATATAACATCTAAACCTTCCATTTGGGTAAAAATAAACCCAATTATAGCTATAGTAGCAAAATAAATAGAGCAAATACCCCCGGCTAAACCATCTAGTCCATCAATCAAATTCACCATATTTATAAAGGCAATAATAAATACTATAGTCACTATGTAATTTAAAGGATATGGAAAGCTAAAATTAAGTCCCAAAAACGAAACATCATTTAAGACTAAACCACCATATACTGAAACCGTAAAAGCTGCGATAAAATGAGTTAATAACTGATATCTAGCCTTTACTGGATTTATTGAGTCAACAAATCCTACTAACACTAGTAAAAAGGAAGCCATCAGGATTGATAACATCATCGTACTTTCTCTAGCAAACAACATATAGCCAACCATAAACGATAAGAAAATCGCAACGCCGCCTAATCTTGGCATGGGCTTCTTCTGGAGCTTCCTAACTCCATCCGGATAGTCCATCGCATTAACATGAACAGCCACTCTCATCATCACTGGTACGAGAATGAGACTACACAAAAAAGTAATTATTATTATTAAAAACACATTATGTCCATTAACCGTTAATTCCATAAATACTCCTAGTCTTTTAAAATATTATAAGTATCAGTAGTATCATCTAAACTAGATACATCTAACTTATCACTAGTATCCCCATTTGCTTTAACTTCATTAACATTTTTATCCTTTTTGTGCTTTTTATGTTTATTATTATAATATATATTCTTTCTTTTGGCTATCTCTTTATCCTTAAGTTTAATTTTTTCTTCTAAAACAGTTACTAATTTTCGAATTTTCTTATTCTTACTAGATATAATCATGATAATTATCAGACTCAAAATAATAATACCGGCACAGCCACCTATAGTATAAAGATAAAACATAATATCATTATAAAGACTATGATATAATTCCTCATCAAATAACATATAAGTATTATCATTAGAATTATATAAATACTTATTAACCGTATTGTCTTCTAAATTTCTAGCCTCAAAAACATAATAACTACTATTTAATTTCTTATAGTGATACGCTTTAACTTTATTTTCATTAATGACTATCTCTTCTTCTTTATACCCCTTTAAGTTAAGTTCTTTATTAGTAGGCATAATAATTAGATTATCACTAGTTAGTTCCACATACTTAGTATAACTACCATCTTCATAGATAAAGAAATTAACTACTCCATAATTATTTTTAAGCGCTATTAAAGTTATACCAGTTTCTTCATTAATAAAACAAGGTACAGCCTCCCCATTAATATCCATTGTTGTTTCATTATACAATGAAGGAATTTCTAAATTTCTTGACGTTTTTAATATGGTATATTCTTCATTTAACACATTAACTTTAATAGGATTTTCATCAGTTACCATGACATTAATCGTATAAGTTCTTAAATTTCCATTCTGAGCTTTAACATCAATTGTAAATTTATTACTACCTTCAACAACATCAAACTCTCCAGTACCACTTACAGAAGAAGTACTATCTTTTCTAGTTGCTGAAATATTTATCTTTGTTGTATTAGGAGGAACATTTACTGAGTACTCTAAAACTTCACTATCAAAGACTGGTGACAATTCATAACCATCAACTTTTAAACTACTTAAAGTATTAACCTTTGAGTCAGGAGCTTTTTCTTTAACCGAAACACTCTTACTACCACTTAAATTAACAGTGTTGCCAGACTCATCAGTAATATTTCCTGATAACGTAAAATTAACTACTCCGACACTACTAGCTTTACAAGTAACTGAAAAAGTCTTCGAAGTATTTTTAGCATTTCCCGTTGCATCAGCAAAAGATTCCGTACAACCGTAAGTATTACCGGAACTAGTTATTTTTATCTGCCAACTAGCCGTACTACTAACAGTTACGGAAGCCGTTACCTTGCCACCATTAGTTATTGAACTGCTAGATGTCCTAAAACTATAACTCGGCGCTGCTAAAACAACCGTATTTAAAGTAGCCATCAAACCTAATGTATATAAAATATATCTTTTCTTCATATCTATCCTTCCTCTTATAATTGATTAATATTAGTTTGTCCTAATAAATATTGTCTTAATTTAAGCAAATCGGCTGAATTAACAGTACCATCGCCAGTCAAATCCGCAGCTTTTAAATAGGCGTCATTTAATTCTTTTGTTCCTAATAAATGCTGTCTTAATCTTAAAAGATCAGCTGAATTTATAATACCATCACCAGTTAAATCTCCATAAATAACTGCCGTATAACTGGCCCCATCACTAAAAGTCACCTTAGTTCCGGTAGCAATTATACTAAGAGAACTATAAGTAACACTCAATTCTTTAGCTTTCAAATCACTAATCTTACTACCAACATTAAAGCCTTTTAGATAACTACCATCTTCCTTAAGACCTAAATTACCAATAAGTGTCTTACTACTAGGAACAATTACGGGATTATCATCATCACTGCTACCATTATCCCCACTATTATTGTTATTATCACTTGATGGTGGATTTACAGGCTCTATATAATCTCCACAAATTTTACAGTATCCCCCACTGGCATACATTAAGCCATCATAAACCCCCGTATAAGCTCCAATATTAAAGAAGTTATATATTCCTTGATACTCATTACCATTATAAGTAAATTTAGCGCCTGATGAAGCAATACTTCCTTTAGTCCCTACTTCCTGCCTTGCCAAAGAAGCTAAATAAAGGGGTGACATATCATAAGTTTTACCTGCTTCTACAAAAATACTCTTATAACTTTGTTTATCGATAATGCTATCGCCATTCATAAAAGTATTATTTAAAACTCCTTGTACCAAATCTTCTGTATACTTTTCATCGTAGTTCAAAGCCTCAAATTGAAAGATATATTTCTCTGTCAAGAAATTTCTCGGATCCATATAATATGCTGTTGCACTCGTAGTAGGACGATACCAACGACTTCCTTCAACAACCAAACGAGACTCATCATAATAATCACTCATGTCAATTGCCCCCGCTAGCTTTTCTTGGTTCACTGCATATAGAAAATCTTCACCAGTTAACATAGCCTTAAAAACCCAATTGGGGTGAATATTATGTAAATATCTTAAAATTCTTTTATAACTTTCTGGGAACCCTTCCTGATTTAAAGTATCCTCAAATACTTGATCAGTTACTTCATCTTGAACAGGAATATTATCAACTAGGTTTTTAATCCGCCTGTTAGTACCAAGTGAGTCATAACCAATATATCTATCATACCTATCCGCCATATTATTAAATACCGGAATATTAAAAGTAAACTGTAATTCTAAAAAGTTATTCTTTTTATAAGCATTATAAGTTGTTACCGATTCACTCGAAGGAGCAGCGATATTAGTTTGATATTGATGATTGTATAAAGCACTTTCTGCTTTAGGATTTACATTAAACTTTTTTAAATACGAAGTAAATTGTCCCCTTGAAATATAACCCGAGCCAATCCACTTTGCCCCGCCCATTATTGCTTTTTTAGGGCTATTCCAAGGTCTGCCATAAACCTCTTTAGGTGGTGTATCACTTAAATAGTAAGAGCAAACATACCCTGAAACATCATTATAAATAATATTAACCCAACCTGATTTACACCCACTATAACTAACTTTCTTATCACTGACCACTGTTACTTGCGCACCATTATCTAAGTGAGCAATTATGTTTTCATCACCGCTTGCAGTAGTAGCATTTAAATTAGGTTCTCTACGATAGTTAACATCATCATTAGTATATGCCTTATAATTAGATTTAGCATTAACATTAATCCCTCCTAAAAAATAGTTAATACTAATACCACTAATCAACAAGATGTTAACCACATCTCTTTTCCAGTTTTTCACACTACCACCTACTTTATATCCTCATTATAACAGAATATTCTTAATAATTAAATACTTAAGGCCAAGAAAAAACACCCTTTACTATACTTTACATATAATAAAATAGGTGTATATATATGTGTAATAATCGACCAAGAATCCCCAATTTTTTTACTATATTAGCTATTATTGGCCTTTCTATCTTAATTTTTTATCAAACCTTAATAACTCTTATTTTGCCTCTTCGTTTTAATATTTTCATTCTTCTTATTGAAGTATCAATTCTGTTCTTTTTGCTTTTCCGCATAATATGGCCTTATTAGCTTTTCAGTTCTTTTAATATAATCAATTAAATTACCAATGTTAATTGTATTATTAAACTCACTATCTAAAAATTTTATCTCTTGCGGTAGTGATATCAAAATAAATAATAATTTTTCTTCCTCAACACTTAGTTTAAAATTATTTAAATATTCTTTTAAAATACCACTAAAATCACAAGTTAAATACTCATTATGATAAAGATTAACAATATCCATAACCGGTGTATCAAATTGATACTTATCCCAACTTAAAAGATAACTATCCATACCTTTTACAAAGTGGTCTAATGACAAATTGTTATGAATTAAACAGACCCTTTGTTTATTGGACTCTTTAACTAAATTAAACCACTCATCTAATTCTTCTAAGATAAAAGTTAAATCATTATTAATTAAACTGTAATTTATAAGAAAAGTATATTTAGCTGGACTAATATAAATTTCCATAAAAGCCTCATCATAAATCTTACTATAATAATCTTGTAAATACATAACGTTTTCTTTAATATTGTCATATATCTCAATATATTTATCTTCGGTAACCTCTTTAAAATAAACTGTTTTATTATGTAACTTTGCCACCACTAAGACTAAATCTAACAGCTGTTGCTCTTTTGGTGTTTCCAATTGATTAATGTATTCATAAGTTATATATTTGTCATCTTGTGCTACAATTTTCGGATAATTATAAAAATTCCTCGAATCTAAATAATTAAATAGGCCTTTAATATCCTTAGTAGTTGGCTTAATAACAAAGTTTCCTTGTGTACTAGAGACACTTACTGTCTTTCCTTTAATTGTATATTTAAGGGGTTTATATTTTTCAATTAATTCTTTAATTTCCTTATTCATCTTGTAATTCAGGAATAATTACTTTCTCACCCATGACCCACTCGAGACCTTGATTATACTCCTCAATAATATCTTTATTAACTTTATATTTATTAATGATAGTATCAATATCTTCGCCTTCACTTAACACATGAATATGATAAGTAACATACGTATTTAAAGCATTACTAACATTATTTAAAACAACCTCTTTATTAGTATTATCAGTTAACGTGGTATTTTTAACCTCAGTAACCCCGCTATCTTGAATAAAAGTATTATCTAAAACTTTTTTATTATCAGAAGTATTATTTAGTTCAATATCATCTAAAAGATTATTTAACTCTAAAGAAGCTTTATCTTCTCTAGTTTGTAAAACTCCATCAGTCTTATCTTCTCTATCTATCAAATTATCTTCTTTTTCTATACTTTCTTCCTCTTTTAAAACTTTTTCCTTAACAAGTTCATAATCAATGCCAAAAGAAATATTAACTCTTAAAGTATCATCATCAACTATCTCATATGTAAAATTATTAATATCATACTTAATTGAGTCCCTAATAATATCATCAGTTAAGGAAACGCTAAAAGGAATACGGTATTTAAAAGGTTCTTTGTTGACACTCAACTCATGAATTTTATAATCTCCAGAAACAATAAAATCACCTTCAATATCTTCATCTAAAACATTAGCTTCATATTCTAAAGAAATAGAAGTAATTTCGGCTATTTTCGTATTAAAAACAATTTCCTTTTCATAAGGTATACTCTCTCTCATAAAATCAATTCCTCTCTAAAACATATTATGAAAACAAATACCTTTATATACCTGAAGTCAAAAGAAAAAAGCCTAAATAATTAGGCTTTCTAATATAACTTAGCCCCCGCAGGAATTTTATTACTAATCATTAAAAGATTTAGCTTTTCCTCACCTTCTTCAGTATGAACTGCCGATAACAGCATGCCACAAGACTCAATACCCATCATGGCTTTTGGTGGTAAATTTGTAATAGCTACTAAAGTTTTACCAATTAAAGCTTCTGGCTCATAAAAGCCGTGAATACCACTAAGAATTGTTCTATCTGTCCCAGTTCCATCATCTAAAGTAAACTGTAATAGCTTTTTACTCTTTGGCACAGCGACACAATCTTTAACTTTAACAGCCCTAAAATCACATTTAGCAAAACTATCAAAATCAACATAATCTTGGAATAATGGCTCAATTTCAACTTTAGAAAAATCAATTGGCTCATCTGATACAACCGTATTAGTCTTTAAAGTACTAGCAGTCGATGTCCCATTTTCCTTTTTCATAATTGGGAATAAAACAACATCACGAATTGACTCTTGATTGTAGAATAACATCATTAAACGATCAATTCCAAAACCTAAGCCAGAGATAGGAGGCATACCTTGTTCCATTGCTCCCATAAAATCTTCATCAAGTTCCATTGTTTCATCATCACCTTGACTTTTAGCTTTAGCTTGGTCTTCAAAATTAGCTCTTTGAATTTCAGGATTAACAAGTTCTGAATAAGCATTACAAATTTCCGTACCACAAACAACAACTTGGAATACATCTACTGCATTATTATCAGTATCATTTCTTCTAGCCAAAGGCTTTAAAACAGCTGGATAATTATAGAGAATGGTTGGTCCTACTATATTTGCACGAATTTTCTTTTTGTAAACAAAATCAATAATTTGGCTTACTGATTTATACTCAGTCATATCCGCCATCGTAAATAAATTCTTACTTACAACTAATCCTTTTAACTCATCGGGATTAGTAATATCAAGAAAATCAGCGCCTAAAAGTCCTTTCATAGCATCAATGTAATTAATTCTTTCCCAGTTACCATCAAATTTCAACTCATTACCACGATAATTAATTGTTGTTGTCCCTAAAAGTTCCAGTAAAGCATTCTTAATGAAATTCTGGAAGAAAACAATTGTATCTTCAAAATTCCAATAAGCTACATACCATTCAACTTGCGTAAATTCTTGTAAATGTTCAGTATCCATACCTTCATTACGGAAACATTTAGCAACTTCATAGACACGGTCAAATCCAGCCGCAATACATTGTTTCAAATAAGTTTCGGGAGCAATTCTTAAATTCATATCTAAATTTAAGGCATTGTGATGAGTAAAGAATGGTTTCGCTGCGGCGCCACTAACAGCCGTTTGCATAATAGGAGTTTCTACTTCTAGGAAACCATTTTCTCCTAAATAACGGTGTAAAAAAGCATAAAATTTACTACGACCTAAGAAAACATTTCGAGAATCCTGATTCATAATTAAATCAACATATCTTTGACGATACTTAAGTTCCGTATCTTGTAAACCATGGAATTTCTCTGGCAATGGTTTTAAAGCCTTTCCTAAAAATTCAAAACTTTTAACTCTTAAAGTTTTCTCCCCGGTTTGGGTTGTAAAAATTTCGCCTGTTGCCCCAATAAAATCACCAGAATCAATAAGTTTCTTAAAAAATTCATATCTTTCCTCGCCAACTTCATCAATTCTAAACTCTAATTGTAAATCACTTTCTAACTCTCTAATGCGAACAAAAGAAAGTTTGCCCATTTTACGCATGAAAATAATACGACCACAAACACTAACCGCAGTCGTCCCATCACTTAAATTTCTGGCTTCGCTTAACGTATGTGTTCTTTTAAAACTATCGGGATAAGGATTACATACTTTAGCTATTTCATTTAATTTATCTCTTCGAACAAGTTCTTGCTCTGTTAATTTTCGCATAAGTACCACTTCTTTCTATCAAATGATAGCAAAATTAGTGAAATTAGTCAATTAATTTGCTACAATATTCCTGTGATATTTATGAAAAAACAAAATTCAATAACCTATGATAACTATACGGAAGACTTTGTTACTTCCAGTAATCAAGACTATGAACTCAAAAGCAATTACAGATGGCTAAACACCAGCATTATCTATAAAATTATTTCTACTATTTTATACTTTATTGCTTACTTAATTGCCCTTATTTACTGCAAACTTTTTCTTCGGGTATCATTTCAAAATAAAGAGATTTTAAAGAGATATAAAGGCTACTACTTATTTGGTAATCATACGCAAATGATTGGCGATGCCTTAAATCCTCTGCTCTTAACATTTCCTAGAAAAAATTATGTCGTTGCCAGCACTGCTAACCTAGGTATTCCTTTCTTAGGAAAAATTTTACCTTTTGTCGGTGCCTTACCTATTCCTAAAAAGATCCACGAAAAAGAAGATCTCTTTAAGGCCATGCATACCCTAGTTCAAAACCATTCCATCACTATCTACCCTGAAGCCCATCTCTGGCCCTATTATACCAAGATTCGTCCACTCCCAGTATCTTCCTTTCGTTTTCCTGTTAAAGATAATGTTCCTGCTTTTACAATGACCACTACTTATCAAAAAAGAAAGATTGGCAAAAGACCAAAGATAACTATCTATATTGATGGTCCGTTCTACCCAGATGACCTACCAACTAAAAAAGAACAAGCTACGTCTTTAAGAGATAAAGTCTTTAATCAAATGACAATTCGTAGCCAAAAAAGTACTTATTCCTATATTAAATATCAAAAAAGAATAGAAGATTCTAAAAACTAACTATGTTCTTAGACCTTAAAGTCCTATTCTTTTTTCTTATTCCTTAATTGTAATAACTCCTAATATCAGCTAATAAATTCTCATTAAACACTTGATTTCTTAACATAGCTATTTCAAACCGATAGGGAGGGTAAATCTTTTCTTTCTCATTATCTTCCCTACATACATAAGGCGTTTCTAAAATAAACGGAATTTTTTCTAATCTTGGATTATTTATAACCTTTAGAAGGTTATCAAACCCCAAAGTTCCTAAGCCAATATTTTCATGACGATCTTTATGACTACCAATGGGATTTTTACTATCATTAACATGAACACAACCAATTCTTTCCAAACCAATCAAGTTATCAAAATCATCTAAATACTTATCAAATGATGCTATATCTACCCCCGAATCATTTAAGTGACAAGTATCTAAACAAACGCCTAACTTCGTATTATCTTTTACATTCTTTATTAAATAGTTTATTTCTTCCAGATTTATCCCACATTCATTGCCTTTACCAGCCATTGTTTCTAAAAGAATTTTAACATCATAAGGATTATCTAAGACTCTATCTAAGACTTTAACAATATTATTTAAACCATCTTCTCTAGTCTCATTAACTGCACTTCCAGGGTGTAACACCATCTTTGTAATCCCCATCAAACTACATCTTCTAATCTCCTCTTGTAAAAAAGAAACGGCAAAATCTTGCTTAATTAAATCATTACTAGCTGGATTAACAATGTATGGAGCATGACAAATAACACTATTAATATCTATGTTATTAGCGCTCATCAACTCTTGAGCTTTCTTAACTAAATTTATATCTATTTCTTTTCTAATTGTATTTTGGGGTGCCCCTGTATAAAACATAAAAGTATTAGCTTGATAAGAAACCGCCTCTTTAGCAGAAGTATACAACTGTTCTTTACCAAAAGATACATGTGAACCAATAATCATCTTAAAACCTTCTTCCGTATTAATTCTATCAAAAAAAAGATAAAAGAAAAAGACCTAACGGTCTCTTAGCTATGAGCAGCCCCTAAAGCAGCTTCAGAATGAACTTTTAAAGTTTCACTGGCAAGTGCCTCAGTAGCATTCTTATAACACTTATCATGTTTTAAAGAAGCCGCACTGTTATTAATGAAGGCAAAATCAGCTTGAGTAGTTGATTCAGTGTTACCCTTATTAGCTAACTTATTAATAGACATACCATTAACATAATAATTACCATTAGTCATATAAATTATAGTAGTTGAGGCTGAACCATCAGTAGGCATATAAATTTCAAAAATACCATTATAGTTTTGACCATTAGATTTTTGAATAAAACCACCATTTACTAATTGTTTATAACTTACACAATAATAATCATAGGTCGTACCATTGAAATTTTGACCAGTAATTAAAGATTCATCATCAGAACCATTACCAGAAGTTAAACCACTTATTTGACTATTTGTATATGAAGTTTGAGCATAAGTAACAAAATTTTCAACTTCTGTAACAAAAGCATTTTTACGTGAATCATTCATCAATCTCGTAACATTTGGCATTGCAACTAAAGCAAGAACAGCTAAGATAACGATAACTGCTAATAACTCTACTAAAGTAAAACCATTTTTATTTAACTTGTATTTCATAACTATCTTCTCCTATAGTAATAATTATACAATACAGAATTTTCTTTTGCAATATATAATATTCCAATTTTCACAAAAAATTTTGCTATTCGTTTTCTTACCAAATTTCAAACTAGCATTCCTCAAGTCCCCTTAAAAATGGTAGTCTTTTCTAAAGCACTAAAATTTTCAAAAATAAAAAATGCTTTTTAAAAAGCAATTTTTAAGACATTAAGGATTATTCCAGCAACTACTCCAATTAAATAAGTTAACAAGATAATGCTTATATTTTCTTTACAATTTTTATTTGTTCTAAATAAAACTACTAAGGCTATTCCCGAATTAGTAAGTAAACCAGCAATCATACTTCCAAAAGATATTGAACTCGCCAAATACAACTTTGTAATCACAATACTAGAAGCACAATTAGGAATAAGCCCAATCAAACTAGTAACAATCGGACTAAAAATACTATCCTTTAAAAGCAAATTACTTAAATAGTCATTAAGTCCATAGTTAAAAACTATATTTAAAAGAACATTAATTACTAAGATAAATAAACTAATATTTAAAGTATGCTTAAAAGCCGAGATAAACTTATGCTCTTCACAATGACAATGTTCCTCTTCACACACCTCATAATGCCTATGTAACTTGCAAGGTCTAATTAAGTCAATCAAAAGCCCACTAACTAGACCAACCCCCAACTTTATTCCTAGGATAATAAAAATTAACTTAAGACTCACTTTCTCACTAAGAAGAATTGGTATCATCTCATCACTAGTCGATAAGAAAACACTTATCAAGGTTCCTAAAGTAATAATTCCTGTAACATATAAATTAGTCGCTATACTAGCAATACCACATTGCGGAATAATTCCTAAGATACTTCCTAAAATTGGACCATATTTACCAGAACTTTCTAACCTCTTATTAGAATTAATCTTATGTTCTAAAACTTCTATAATATAGAAAGATACTAATAAAAAAGGAAATACTTTTATCGTATCAATTAGTCCATCTAAGAAACAATCCAACATACAATCACTTCTTTCGTAAGAAAATTATATAGTAAATTGTCCAAAAACGCAAGATAAGTACTTGCATTAATTAGCTGATTGTGTTAGAATTTTTCTTGTACGAGCGAAATGTCTCCTTAGCTCAGTTGGTAGAGCAACTGACTCTTAATCAGTGGGTCTAGGGTTCGAATCCCTAAGGGGACACCATTTAGATTATTAAGGAGAAGTTAATTACTTCTCCTTTTTTCTTGCCGAAGTAGCACAATTGGTAGTGCAGCTGAATCGTAATCAGAAGGTTGGGGGTTCGAGTCCCTTCTTTGGCACCATAGGGAAATCCGCTCGAACTTTTTATAAGTATCGAGAATAAATAGACAATCAATTCTAAATTAGGATTGATTTTTTTCTTGTTTAGAAAAAAGTCTTTCAAAGAAAGGATTGATTAAAATGGTAAATGTTATCAAGCAAGAAGTTAGAATGGAAGAATCATTAAGAAAAAGATTAGAGTTTATATGTGAGTTTTGTAGAGTTAAACCAACTATTATTAATGGTAATTTAAGAACAATAGATAAAACTAATCTTACTTATTTAGAACCACATAGAATAATAATTAATGATATAACCTTTTTAGCATTTAATTATTCTAATGAGATATTTATTGAAAACTTAAATAATAAGATTAAATTATCTGAATTAGAAAACTATTTAAAACATAACTAATATCTATACCCTAATCAGGGAATTGGCAAAATGAACTTTTAAGTATATTATATAAAACCAATAAATGACAAGCAGTATCCGTCTTTTATTAAAAAGGAGGTACACTATGGTCAAAAGCACAATTAATAAAAAATATGATATGAAATTAAGTGGAGTCAAAGGTATTAGTTTGAACTAGTATTTTTGACTCCCTTTTTTGTGGAAAAGGAGTTGAAGATTAATGAATGAAGAAAAGAAAATAGCTGGACTTTATATTCGTGTTAGTACTGAAGATCAAGCACGAGAAGGATTTAGTCTACCAGAGCAAGAGAAAAGATTAAGGGCTATGTGTGAATATAAAGGTTATGAAATATATAAACTTTATAAAGATGCTGGTATAAGTGCTAAAACTGGTAATAAAAGACCTGCATTTGAAGAATTATTACAAGATATTAAAGATAAGAAATGTAATACTATCGTTGTATTAAAACTAGATAGACTTACAAGAAGTGTTTATGACTGGGAAAATATTATTAAGTTTTTAGAAGAGAATAACGCTTATTTAGATTGTGCTAATGATGATATAAATACTACTAATGCTAATGGTAAAATGATTTCAAGAATATTAATGAGTGTATCTCAACAAGAAATAGAAAGAACTAGTGAGAGAACGAAAGTTGGATTATCTGGAGCAATTAAGGCAGGACATATTCCAGCAAGAGCACCACTAGGTTATAAGCATGTAGATAGATTGTTAGTACCTGATCCACTTACCAAAGATATTATTATAAGAATATTTAATTTATATTTTGAAGGTTGTACTTATGTTAAGATAGCAAAAATTTATAATGAGGAAAAAGTATTAGGAAAAACTAATTGGAGAGATACAACTATTTTAAAAATAATATCTAACGAGATTTATAAAGGTGATTATGTATCTGGCAAAAGAAGTGGCAATTCAGTTTATTATGAAAATGTAGTTGAGCCATTAGTAAGTAAAGAACTATGGGAAAATTGCCAAGTACAAAAGAAAAAGAATTCTAGAAATTATATGAGAACACAAACTTATCTTTTCTTACAAAAACTAAAGTGCCCTAAATGCGGAAGAATACTTGCAGGTGGAGCAACTCACAAAATAAAAAATGATAAATGGTATTTCTATTATAGATGTGAAGATTGTAAAAACAATATTAAAGAAAACAAAATTGAAGAAGCAATAATGCATATTTTAAATGATGTATTTGAATATGATTCAGTTGTTAATGAATTCTTTTTGCCAGTACTTAAAAATAAATTAGAAAATCCTAAGGATGAACTAGAAGAAGAAATTAAGAAACTAAATAATAAAAAGAAAAGATTAAAAGAAGGATTTGTTAATGAATTATTTACGATAGAAGAATTTAAAAATGAAACTGAAAAAATAGATAACCTAATTAAAGATTTAGAAGAAAAAATAATATATAATCAACAAGCAGAACAATTAAATTTTACTGTTGATGATATATTGCTTAAAAGAGATATGGATTATATTAATAAAATCAAATTACCACTTACTTATCATGCATTTGAAGATTGTTGGCCTGATTTAGATAGAGATGATAAAGCAGATATAGTAATAAGATATATTGATGATATAGAACTTGAAGAAATAAACAATATGTATGTTGTTAAGAAAGTTAATTTTAGAAGTACTTTCTATGAAGATTTTAAAATGTTATTTAATCAAGGTTATATCGATTGTAAAAGAGAAATGATTATTGACTTTAATGGAATACAAACCTCAGTTCCAGTTAGGTATAGTGAATTTACTAGTATTAAGGATATAATGCAAAACTTTTATAGATTAAATGAATGTTATGAGGTTAATTTATATAAAGGGACTTATTACAAAGAAACGGAAAAATTAGATATAGTACCACTTCTTAAAAATGAAGTTCCTATTAGAGTATTCCCATTACAAAAAGATAATAATGGGAATAAGAATTGGTTATCTATGGGAATGCTTGCTACAAAGAATAACCCGAATGATATAAAGGTAAACATTAAAGATGTATTTGAAACAATACCAGATAATGTTACCGAAGAGGATTTTTAAAATGCGTGGCACGTTTTGTTTACGAAGTAAATGAAAGTGGCGATAGCAATTTAAAAATTAATACTTTATGTAGTTTTAACCATTACGAAGTTTTGGTTATTACGGAATAAAGTAAACGGATTCTAAGGTGTTAAACCTTAGCCCACTGGATATTTTGTATGCTCGACGTACAAAATTCCTAGGGGGTTAGAAATTTTGGATGACCAAAATGGCCGCTCTAGTGGTCACTTCTAGAAAGGAGAAAAATTATGTCAGAACTTGCTTATTCATTACATTTAGGTAGTGATAAAAACAGAAAAAACATATCTAAACAAAATGGTAAAAATAATTTAAGTGGTACAACTTCTTTACCAAATAATGCTATTCAAAATGTAAGACAATTATCAAAAGTAGATAAACATAATTATAGAAAATATGATAATGACCACGATTTAATAGAAATAGTAAGAGGAACTTCTTCTCCACTTGATGATGTAAAAGAATTATATTTAAGTGAGTTTGAAGAAGCAAGAATTGAATACAATTCTAAACAATCTAGACCCAGTAGAATGATTGATAATTATTTTGAAAATGTATCTAATAATGAAAAGAAAGATCTTGCTTGTGAGATAATTTTAGAACTAGGAGATAAAGAATATTGGGATATGAAGGATGAAAACTTTAAAAAGAAAATGTCAGAAGTTTATAAAAAACAAGTTGAGGATTTAGAATTATTTGTTCCTAATTTTAAAGTAGCTAGTGCTATTATTCATTATGATGAAACAAGTCCACACTTACATATTGTTGGAGTTCCTATTAAATATAAAAATAAAAATGGTATGGAAAAACAAGTTGGTAAAACTGATGTGTTTACAAAAGAATCACTAATTAGACTACAAGATAAAATGAGAACTTTATGTATTGAAGAATTTAATCAAGTTTATAGTTTAGAATCAACTTTAAAGAAAAAGCAAAAAGGTAGAAACAGAGATATTCATGTATCTGATATGGATAACTATATAGAAATGAAAAAGCAAATTGAAAAAAATACCGAAAACTTAAAACAGGCAAATAAAAAATCTTCAGAGTTAAAACAAAACTCTAAAGATATAAAAGATAAAATAGATAAACTTAAAACATCTAAATTAAATAAAGATAATTATATTTTATCAAAAGAAGATAAAGATTCATTTATCGACTTTATCGAACAAGTTAATGATACTAATAAAGAATATGATAAGATACAAACATTATCTAATACACTAGTTAATGTTCACGAACAATTAAAAGATAAAAATAATAAGATTAAAACACTTACTGAGAATAATGAAGCACTTAATTTAAGAGTTAAGACTTTAAATGATAAAATTAAAGAAAAGAATAATGAAATATCATTTTTAAAATCTAAAATACAAGATTTAAAAGATACAATAGATTATTGGAAGGATAAATTTAGTAAATTAATATCCTTTTTACACGATAAACTTCATAGTTGGTATGATAAAGATGATAAATACATTGATGTTATTAATGACATGTATGATAATAATGTTTTAGATGATGATGACATAGAAGAATTGGGTTTAAGCAAGGAAAAAGATGATTTTGAGAGATAATAATAAAGATTTTATTAGATAAACAGAAAAGTATGATATAATATAAAGTCATAGGGGGATATTATGGAAATTTTAGATAAAGAAAATCAATTAATTGCAGTTGAAAAAGTATTAGAAGAAATGCAAAAAGCAGAAGAATGTGTTAATAGTTGGAATTCTTCATGGTGGGAACAATGTTTAGATGCGTATAGTATGTCATTATATCATACCGGAATGGCAGACGTTCAAGATATTGAAAAAAGGTATCATGAACATTATAAACTACCAAATGTATATTATCCTGAAAATAGAACAGGAGAACCACTTAGAAAAGTAATATTAGAAGATGATTATGGAAAAGAATATGAATGCGAATTTGGAAGAATTGACTGGTATGGTATGAATTCTCATAAATCAACTAGACGTTTTTCTTTTAATAATAATGGTATTGTTGAATTTTCTAAATCTACTAAAGCAGGACAAAAGCAAACTCCACAACATCCAAGAAGAATTTCTTATAATACATTGTTTAATGTATTATCAAACGATTTTGAAATATCAATTACTCTTGATCAGTTAACTGACGACTGGAGAGAAAAATATAAATATGATTATCTTTCACTATCATTAAAAGGTAACATATTAATAGAAAAATTTAATGATACTGAAATAATGAGAGACTTAAGCACAGGAATGCGATTAGTAAGAATTGTAAAAAAATATGATAAAAGAAATAGACAAAATAATGCTTCAGTAGCATTTGAAGCAGCATTAAATCCAGATGATAGTTTAGAATATGGAGCAGTTGCAGTAGAAACACATAAAGGAAACGGAAAAGTAAATGGAACATATAGATTTGATGTCAGCAGAAAAAAAGGTGTTCGTGCTAATTTCTATTCTAGAAAAGGAGTTAAAGTTGATCTAACTAGTAATCCTGTGTTATTAGGTACTGCAAATACATTATTATTGCCTCAAGCAAATAGTGATAATAGTGGTGATATCATTGTTTCTAATTTTGCTAATTCTACGCAAGTAGCAATTGCTAAAAATTTAAGTGAAAAAGCTATTAGTTTTGACAATTCTGATTTTAATATGCAATCAGTAAATCAAGCTGAAAGAAGAATAATAGAAATGGTTAAATGCATTAGAGGAGAGCTACCTTTACCTGGTTTAATCGATAGAATTGATAATTGTCTAGAAATTATAGATAAAAAACAAAATGTTCAAATTGGTGAAGAATCTAATTGTAAAGTATTAAAATTAGAATCACCTAATAAATAATAAAGTAAAATAAGGGCTAGCAGAGACTTATTATAATACATAAGGGATACTATGCTCTTTTTTAGTAGTAGGAGGCAGTAAAAAATGAAGAAAGAAAATAAAGAGAAAGAGACGATTATTAAATTATATCGTGATAATATTAGTGAAATAATTTGGACACATAAGATTCAAGCAACCATACTTGATGATTTAAAAATGAAAAACAAAATATATAAAATATGTAAAGAATTGCTAATCGGATTATCAAGCTTTGTATCGGTATTATTTTTATACTATCAAAAGTATACAGGAGCTTTAATATCAAGTGCTGTATCAACTATATCAATAATATTTGATAATGTGATAAGTTTTTCTAATTTTGATAATAGGATTAGAATAACTAATGAGAATGTAAATAATTTATGGTATATGAAAAAAATATTAACTATGAATATGGAATATTTAGAAAATGATATTATTGATTGGAAATTAGCAAAAGATAAATTAGAAGAAAATTTAGAATATCGAAAAAATATTTATTCTAATCTTGAAACTGCATCAAATAAAATAATGAAATCTGCTGAATATAAACTTAAGGTTCGTAAAGATGAAGAAGTAAATGATGAATTTTTTGATGAAAGTGAATGACGCAAATGGAAGATAATTTTAATGAATTTATAAATAATTTACAAATTGATAATTTTGATGACATAAACACTTCTTTAGAGGGAATAGCTAAAAAATTAAATCAGAAGTATTATGATAATTCCACAACAGAAAATTATATAATAGTAGGTTCTACGGGAAGAAATACATCTATTAAAGGAGAAAGTGATATAGATGTTATTTATGAGCTTCCAGATGAAGTGTTTGAAAGATTTGATGATTATGAGAGTAATGGACAATCTCAACTTTTAAACGAAATACGAGATATATTAAAAGAAAAATATCCACAAACAGATATTAAGGGAGATGGGCAAGTTGTTGTTATATCATTTACAAAATACAAAATAGAACTTGTTCCTGGTTTTAAGCAAGATGATAATTCTTATAAATATCCAGATACTCATGATGGCGGTAGCTGGAAAATAACTAAATCCATACCTGAAATAGAAGAAGCAAATAATATGATAAGTAATACATCTACATATCGTGACATATGCCAAATGATTAGAGAGTGGAAAGCAAATAATGGTGTAACTATTTGTGGATTGTTGATAGATACTTTAATTAAAAATTTCTTGGATGATAATTTTGAATATAAGTGGAAATCGAAAAATGATTATTATAATCTTTTAAAAAGTGTGTTTAAATATTTACGTGAGCAAGATGAAGATAGAAAACAATGGAATGCTATGGGAAGTAATCAAATAATAGAAAATAAGAACTTCAATTTCATAAAAAAGAGCAAAAAATCCTATAATAAACTTTCAAATAGCATGGATGAGTCATCTACGTTAAGAGAACTATTTGGAAGCAGATTTCCTATTAGTGAGCAATTCGCAAATGAATATGGTCATTCAGATGAAGAACAATTTATTGAAGAAATTTACCCAGTTTATATTATGTACTCATTAAAAATAGATTGTGAAATAACTCAAAATGGCTTTAGAACAGGATTATTAAGTGAATTTATAAAGAAAAAATTTATGATTAAACAAAATCGTAAATTGAAATTTATGATAGTTGAAAATAATGTTGCTAAACCATATGATATTTATTGGAAAGTTAGAAATGTCGGATATGAAGCGATTCGTAGAAATTGTATTAGAGGTCAAATAAAAAAAGGAATGGATTATTTAAATGAATCTACAAATTTTTATGGTCCACATTATGTTGAATGTTATATCATAAAAGATGGAATATGTGTTGCGAGAGATAAAATATCTGTTAGTATAGATTATGATTAAAAATTTTTCAAAAGTATTGTATTTTATTAATAAATAGTGTATATTATTTATCGAGATGTGCCTAGGAAACTTTTGAAGCCCTAGGTCTTTTTCATTTATAAGGAGGTAAAAATGGCTAAAGAATTTAAATCAACAAATGAATTAATTGAAATATTAAATTCAAAAGGTGTATCAATAAAAGATGAAAATAGCGTTAAATATTTAATTGAAAAGTATTCTTATTATTCAATAGTAAACTCCTATAAATGGATATTTAAAATAGGAGAAAAATATAAAGATAATGCTTCATTTGAAGAAATATTTGCAATGTATAAGTTTGATAAAAATTTAAAAATAATAATGCTTAAATATATTCTTGAAATAGAAGCAGTAATAAAAACTAAAATTGCAAATCTATTTGCTGAAAAATATGGATTAGAAGATTATTTAAATATAAATAACTTTGATTTAAAAGATGATAATTCTAATTTAGAACACATAGAAAAGTTAATTGAAGAAATAAAAAATGAAATTGATAAAGGAAATGGTAAACATGATGCAATAACTCATTACATGAGTAAATATGGATTTGTCCCACCTTGGGTTGTTACTAAAATATTATCTCTAGGAACTATTAGTAAGTTTTATGGTTTAATGAAACAACAAGATAGACAAGAGATAAGTAAACAATTTCATATAAATGATAGAATATTAAAAAATATTCTTGGTAATCTTACTTCGGTTCGTAATATAGCAGCTCATGATGATAGATTATATACTTATAGAAGTACTTTCTATATTAGATTAGATAAAACTAAAAAATCACCAGATAAAGTATTACATACAAATATGTATATAATAATTAGATCATTAGAATTATTATTAGAAAATGATCAAATAGTTGAAATGAAAAGCTTAATTACAAAAGAATTAGATACATTAAAAGATAATTTAATTTCAATTACTATTGATGAAGTATTAAAAGTAATGGGATTTGATAAGAACTATTATATTGTATAAATATTAATTCATAACATATAATAATATTGAAAAGTGCCTAGGAAACTTTAGAAGCCTTAGGTCTTTTTCATTTTTATAAAAATAATTTACCAAATTAGAAAAAGTCATGGTATAATTGTTATAGAATTAAATTGTTTATTTATTTGCTGTGATGGTTTCGGACTATCTTAACTATCGCACCATTTTATTTAAGCAATCTTAATGATTGTTTTTTATTTGGATCATAAATTATTAAGTATATTTTAAAGTAAAAACTTCCCCTTAAGAGAAGTTTTTCTTTTTGTAATAAATACTTTTTAATGTAATACCCAATAAGGATAAAGATATACTAATTACAATAATAATTATAATAAAAATATATTTACCATTAACATCATCAGTAACTTTACCTTTATATTTCTTAATGAAACTGTTTTGGAAAGAACCAGTTTTATTAATGACATCATTTACACTAGTACTAGCATTATCCTGAGATACACTACTACTAATTATATAAGGAATATTATAAACTTCGTATTCTCTTTTTAAAGGATTATAAGCAACAGCATAATTATCAGTAATCTTAGTTGCCAAAGTATTATTAGCACTATCCTGATTAGTATCAAAATCATAACCGGTATAGTTAATTACTTTATCAGTATCTAAATTAGTTATAAAATCATTCGTACGTTCATAGGACTTTTCTAAACTAACAATCATCTTATTTTTACTATTATTAGTTAAATAATCCTTCATAAAAGACATAATAGATATATTAGATTTTTGTTTATCCGCATTTAAACTAACGATTTCTAACCTTTTACCAGTCTTATAATCAAAAGCATAATAGGTATTATCACTATATTTAATAAGAATAATACTACTATCATCATTAATATTTGTTGTCATATCAATAATATCTTGATTAATAAAATCACTTGGTAACTTAATATCATTCATTAAAGAAGTAAGTTTGTCTTCTACCAAGGTTACTAAAACTTTTTTATTATTATAATTATCTATTATAACCTTAGTTTTCAAGTTATTTAAATTAGTATTAATCATCGCCATATTAATACCTTTAATAAATATTTGATTATCCATCTTTTTATTATCAATAGTTGAATAAGTACCATAAGTATTAATCTTACTACCACGATAAATATAATTAACAATCTCTACTGGTTTACTCAATTTGTCAAAATTACTAGTATTAACTTCCTTTAAAGCACCAGTATTTATATCATAAATATTACCCTCACTATTTAAGGCTTCATTATTATATAAATGAACATAATTACCAATTATATTACCATTGTTACTAATAATATTACCGTTATCTAAATAATAATAATAATCATTTAAAGTATTTATGGTGTTTCTTAAAGATTCTTTATTTAAATGATATTCCTTTTTAGCATAGCCATTATCTAACACATAAGTTATATCTTCATTATAGTTATAATAAATAGAAATAGTATTACTATCAATATCATATGAATGACCATTAATAGTGATATTTCCTCCTAAAGTATCAAAATCAAAGTTTAAAGTATTAATACCACTAGAATAGACAGTAACATTAGGAAGAGGAGTAAATCTTCTAACTAACATACGGCTAGAAAAAGTACTAATAGAACCACTTGGAAGTAATACTTGATAACTATTAGCGAGTTTACCACCATTATAAGGATAATAACCTTTATCAACATTAGAATAATTATAATAACTAGATGAATTCAAATAAGATTTAACAAGACTATTATTTTTTAAATTATTTGAAGACATAAAAGTAATAGTATCATTCAAGCCAACAACAGTAGAAGGAGCAGAAATATTATTTATTTTAGAATTACTATAAACATAAATATTTTTTGAACCTTTAATTAAAAGATCACCAGAGCCAACAATGATGCCACTTTTCTTATTAGAACCAGTAGTATTAACATTAGCTACCACAATATTATGATGTATTAAACCTAGAGAAGTGTCAGTAGCTTTATACATATAACCAATTAAACCACCCGATTCACCTTCAGCTGTAATTGTTGAGCTAGCAACAACGTTACTATAAATCGAGACACGGCGAACATTTTCATCTTCTAAATCATTTGAATAACTACCAAGAATACCACCAGCTCCACTACCAAGGGCTTTGATGTTAGCATTAACAAAATTATTATGATAACTGCTATTAGGAGTACCATTTTTATGGCCAATAATACCACCTACGTAAGTACGACCGGTAATAGTTGTTTTATAAACATAGTTATTGTAACGACTGCCATCCCAGTTTAGGCCTTCAATACCTCCAACATAAGAGGCATTAGGCGCTGATATAGTTGTATTAATGACGGAGCAATTATAAATTGACCAGCCACCATAACCACTGATACCACCTACTTGACTAGTGCCCCCGGAAATAGTAGAGTCTTTTACATAACTATTATAAAGAGAATCATGAGTACCATAAATACCACCGATTTGACTGGCCTTACCACTGATTGTAACATTAGTTAAATAATTATTATAAACGGAGTCAGTGTCTTGTTGACCAGAAACACCCCCCACTAAATTGTTACCAGCTATAGAAGAATTAGTTACTTCAACATTAATAGCGGCACCATATCCATAAACTATCCCACTGTAATTACCCCCAGAAGTTGTTACATGAACATCAGAAGCTGTAATATAAAAATGCGTTTGACTAGAATTATTATGTTTATAGCCAATAAGACCACCAACAAAATCACCAGTGCCATCAACATTGGCATCACTAATAGTAATACCAGTTAGATTATAAGTATCTCCTTCAGCATATAAAGCCCCTAACCTGTGAGTACCGGAAATATTGATGCTTGTAAAATTAATATCTCGATAATCATTAACATAACTATCTGTAATAAAGCCTACTCTATTAACCTTTTTATTACCATTTAAGGTCATATTATTAATATTAATATTACCTATTTCTCCATATGCAGTACCAATAATACCGAGCCCACTAGCACTGCTACTACCAGTATAATTCATTGTAATATTCGTAAAATTTATATTTTTCATATAAGTTTTGACTTCTTTAAAAATGTATGTAGAACCGTTATTTGTATCAATTGCATAATTAGATATTGTATTACCATTACCCTCTAAGCGATTAACCATAATTCCGTTACGGATAATAGAAGATTTAATATTACTAAAATCTAAATCAGCATTTAAAGTGTAATTTTCTGAATAGTTAGTATTAATTTGTTGAAAATCTTCAACCGAACTTATAGTTCTAAAGAAAGTTACATCTATTTTCGAATCTACATTAATTTCTTTACTTACTCCATCTTCAGTATAGTATAATGTACTAATTCGATAACTATCTAGGTAATATTTAGGACGAATTGTAACTCTAATAAGGGAAGTATCTGCTATACCAGAATCTTCATTGTATATTTTTACATCGCCTTCCCCAAATTCTTCAATATCAGCAATAGCAACCCCAGTTATTTTATATCGATTTACGTCGGCATTAGAAACTAAAATACTAACATCGGCACTAGTTAAATCTTTTTTAGCAGTTATTTCTTTAATTTTTAAAGGGACACCATCGGTTATATTTAAATAATTATCATTCTGATTAGGTAACAGTTCTTTAACGTTATCATAATATAATTTCGGTAATTTATTGTTACCAATATCATCATAAGAAAAGTTATTGCCAATATTAATCTTAGTTGAATAGGTTTTGGAATCATTTAATTCTTGAGTAGTAAGTAATTCTTCAGAAGCTCCATTATTACTAATAATCCCATTAATACGTTGACTAGCCCAAGCATAGAAATTATGATTATTTAAGTTTTTATTACCAATAGTTCTATGGATTTCATTTTCTACTGAAGTATATAATTCACCAGTAAATAAGGTATTAGAAACATTATCATTAACATCATTACCAATGATACCACCAGCATAAACTTGACTTGATATTAACCTAATATTACTAATAACATTCTCCACTCGGCCATAGTTCAAGCCAACAATACCGCCAGCGTTAGGATAAGTAGTATTAATTTCGCCGGTGGTATAAGCAGAGTCAATAACACCGTAATTGTTATAGCCAACCAGCCCACCAACTGCATAAAATTGACTAGAATTAGCTAAATCAAAGTGTAAATCTTGAACATAACTATTCATGATATTTGACTGTTCCATTTGACCGACCAAACCACCAACCCGCATTCCATTTACATTAGCACGATCAATTATTTTCAAATTAGTAACACTACTATTCTGAATATTCGAACTGTATCTCGATAAAGCCGCTATACCACCAGTATAATAACCAAGCATTAAGGTAATATTTTTAATATGAACATTTCTAACAGTCGCTGAACTTTGTAAGTAACCAATTAATCCTGATTCATCACTATTATTAGTTTTTTTAACATCTTCAAAATAAAGATTAAATAAACTGCCTTGGAAAACTCTAAAAGCAATTCCTTCGCTAGTATTTACAATCATATTTCTAATTGTATGATTATTACCATCAATTTTACCTGTCATCGTAGTTGTAATAATAGGATTAGTAAAACCCGTAAAGTCCAAATCTTTCATTAACTTAAAATTATCATTAGGATTGTTTTTCATATTTAACCATTCTTGTTCACTATTAACTTCACGGTACATTGAAATATTTAAAACTACAGTTCCCGAAGCAAAATCAGTTGTATAAGTATTACCTACCTTACTGGTTGCTGTAATAGAATTAAGTCCATATGCTGATATATAACGACTAGGATTAGTTAGTTTTACCTTAATTAAAGAAGTGCCATCAGCATTATCAATTTGTTCCGTTACAGCAGAATCAAAATATTGAATACTAACTGCCTCTATCTTATCAAAGGCGGGATTACGTAATAAAATACTAATTTCAGCAGCATTTTTATCTTGAGAAAGAACATCAGTGCTAATTACACTTAATAAGTCAGCATCAGTTACACTAGGTAGTTTAATATAATCTTGTTTTGGCATAACTTCATTCATAATTAATTGAGGAAAATAACCATAAGTCACAAAATCATCAATATTAAAAGCATGATCTTTATTTAAAGTCTTATTCTGAAATTCACTACTAGTTAAAGCAACTTTACTGATTTTAGTTGTTTTAGCATTGTTATATCTTAAAGGACTAACATAATAAAGTTCACTAGTATTTAGTTGATCATAAGAGCCAACAGAGGCATCATAAGCCGTACTACGAGTATTATTTTCATTATATGAATAACTATTATTAATAGTACCTCTTGATACACTGCCAACTAAATTACCAACACTAACTTGATTAGGACGATCATCATCAGCATAACCAACAACATCAATTAAAGAATAAACATTTTCAATATAGCCACTCTCAGACATATAAGCCCCGATAGCACCAATATACTTAATTTCATCTAAGCCCGAGTTATGATTACCATTAATTCTAGAACCGTATAAATAGCCATTTTTAACGGTACCATAAATATAATTACTAATAAGCCCAAAATACCTGGTCGTATTAATCTCAGCCTTATTATGAACAATAAAATGATCTACAGTCCCTCTATTAACCCGAACTAAGAAAGATATTTGTTCCGCCGGAGTACTAACCGCTTGCTCGATAGTAATCATAATATTTGAAAAAGTAGCACTACTCCAATCGGTTAGTGTATCATAACGATTTCTAGCTTCATCATACCAAATATGCATATCCATATTTTTTATTACACAACCTTTACCTAACTCGGAGAAAACTCTGGAAGCTGAATTCTTAACATTAAGGAGTAATTTATGACCTTGAAAATCAATATTACCATTAAATTCACCAGAAATAGTTCGATTAGAATAACGTAAATCCATATCACTATCAATTAAGAAGTTACCTGTTGAAGACATATTATAAAATTCTTCTTTAGTTCTAATAGTTCTTATTTGATCATCAGTTGTAAAGTTAAGGGAATGAATTGTATAATATCTATTATTCATAAAGATATTTAAATTTAAAGTATAATTAGTCCCTTTTTCAAAGTTATATGCTACCATCATATCATCTACTCGATGATCAATAGTCTCATTATCATCTAAGTAATAATGATAATTACCAATACTAGAACCATCACTCTTTAAAATTTCTATATAAAAGTCAGCATTAGGTATCTGGGGAGATCCTGTAAGTTCATAGTTATTATCAACAACATTAACATAAAAAATGCCTTGATATTGATATTTTTCTTCATAGTTAGTATAAGTATCATCTTTTTGTAAATTATCTTTAAAATTAACAGAAATACAACCAGCATGACCGGAAATGAAGGAAGAACCACCACTAGCACCGCCATTACTATCTTTAGAAGCAACACCACCGTAGTAGCCACCGCCAGCGCCACCAGTATCAGTAGCCGTTCCGTTTTCACCAATCCCTAATTTTGACGTATTAACTACATTACCCGTAAAATCACTAGTTGTAAATGGCAATTGACCGGACGCATAACGAGTATGTAAAACCCCATTGATATAAGCACCATCAGTTGTTATACCACCGCCAGCGCCACCAGAGCCATCATTACTTAAAGAGCAATTTTCATAACATCCACCGGCATCATCAGAGCCACCGCCACCACCGGCAACAATAATTCGACTATTTAACGATTCAGTTTCTACTACTCCTGATTTTAAGCGAACATCTGTGGCCCCGCCGCCAGAACCTGAACTATTGGCACCACCCGTACCACCGCCGTTAAAGCCACCGTCAACATATTTAGGACCATATTTACCGCGACCACCGACGACCACATATAGGATTGTATTTTCTTTTAAATTAACAGTTCCCGCCGAATAGCCGCCACGACCACCGTGACTATTAGCGTGTAAATACTTATTATTATAAGCATCGCCGCCACTGGCCCCCCAAACTTCTATCTTATAATTTCCGCTGGTAGGAACCTTAAATTCTTGGACCGTACCAGTATAACTATAATTATAAACTTCTTGCGTTACAGTATTAGTAATTCTGGCATAACCATCGCCAATATGTCCAGTTTCAATATCCCCGTTAGGCTCTACTATCCCATCATTACCCGTTAATATAGTAGTATCATTAAATACATATTCCCTATCATATATAGACATTTCTTTTGTTCTCGCATCATTATAATTTAAGTAGGGAATAATTTGCATATCACTTACTTCAACAGTAGTTGTATTATTGCGCCCATTCTCTTCACTAATTCCAAAACCAACATAACCGTTATCAGAAATCAATTCAATTCTATACTCTTTTTCTTCACTCGTTAAATTTAAGGGATAAGTTGAACTATTTCCCGCTCCTACAGTTAAATAAGCAGCCCCATTATTCGAACCATTAGCATATTTAGCCTTAAATTTAACGATAACAGGAGTATCTTTATATTCTGGAATATAATAAGAGTAATTTGCATAACCATTCATTGCTGAAAAATTTATTTTCTTATTATCAATATCAGTTGCAATCTTATTAAGACTAGAACTACCATCAAAGCGAAAATTATCAGCATAACTTAAATTAAAAATATTTTGACTAGTAACAACACTAAGTAAGTTTTCTAATCTAATCGAACCAGATACCCCTAGTTTTGTAGCTAACTTTCTTGAACCTTCCAAACGTTTATTAGTCTTATAAGTTGCCGTTGTATACTTTTCATTATATCCTTCAGCAATAACATCAACAATATAATTAGTATCTTTATTTAACTTATTTAAAGTTATACGTTCCTCAGTACTATTAATTTTCAACTCTTTTAGTAAAACATAATTACCTAATTCATCATGAATCTGAATTAAAGCACGTTTAGATTGAATAGCACCATCTTGATCAACAATTTTAATATCAAAATCGATTATAGATTCATTAGTAAACTGATTAGTAATAAGAGCATATGCCGGTGTTCTAGCCGTCTTAAAATTAGTAATATTAGCAACAGCTTTAATTTCATATTCTTTATCAATTTGCTTTTCAATAGTTGAATATTCTAAAGTATAATCAGTACAAGAATCCAATCCTTTTATACTTAAAGTATACGTTCCTAAACTTTTTAAAGAATTAATATCCTCATCTCTAATAATAATTCTATCAATCTCTTTATCATCTTTCTTTACCTTAATAATAACCCGATCTAAAAGCGCAATTAACTTCTCATCGGTACTCTCTTTGTTTATCTTTAAAGAATAAGTAGCACTATCACGAGTTGAATCGTCTTCATTCTCTTGTTTTAAAATAAACTTCATATACCCTAAAGCACTTATTGGCTTGGTTGCAACTTGAGCTGTTACTAAGATTTTATTATTTATAGTGCCATTACCATCTTCTAAATCATAACTAGCAATAACATATATCTTATAGACTTCATTAGAATCTAGGTTAACCACTTCAATATCTTCACTACTTTTACTAGCATCGAGAACTTTTTCAGTAATTAAATTATTATTTAAGTCATAAACTTCATAATGATAATTATTTAAAACAACATTATCTTTATTATTTAAACTAATTTTAGCTTTAAAATAAGTTAAATCACTATCAACATGATTAATATAAGCCGTTGGCGCTTCTTTACTAGTTTTAGCTTTAAAAGTATTATTACTTACTACTAATTCATTACCACTAACATCATAAGCTTTAATAGTGCCATCATAATCAGTATCTGATTCTAAAATTTCAGGAGTTTGATACTTAACTTTATTTTTATTCTTTAATTTATTAATAATATCTGTACTTAAAGTAAATTCTTGCTTATTTAAAGTAACCGTAATAGTCTTTAACCCATTTAAAACCTCATCTGAAGCGTCATTAACAATTTCTAAATCATCTAACAATACTTTCTTAGCAAAAACACTATTTATTTGATATTTTAAACCAATGGGATTTAAGTTTTCAATATTATTAGTTTTAATATCACCCGTATAAAAAGTTCTTTTAACTGTTTCATTATTTTGATTTTTAAAGATAAAATACCCCTCAACTTCAAAAGTCTCATTTGGTAATAAACCACTTAATTTAATCTGTCCATTACTATAGAAACTCTTTCGTAAATAAGTTTTTCCTTTATACTTTAAGACGAAAGTTGGACTCGTAATAATTCTACTAGCCGGATCACTAATAGTTAAGTTTCCGGTAGCACTATAGACATTACCTGAAAAACCATCAAAAGTAACTTCGGGACGAATATAATTTTCAACAGTGCCATCTTTATCATAACTAGGATCTTCGTTAATAATAATATCCGTATCTTTAATAATCAAGTCAAAAGAAGAATCATTATCACTAGAATTTTTATTATCATCTTTAATATCGTCATAACTCGGAGTATCCGGTTTCGTTATATAATCATCATTCTTAGATATCTTACTATATAAACCCAAATTAGTAAGTAAAGCCTCATAACTAATAGTATTATCTAAGATATTAACTTTACTATCTAACATAATATAATCAATTTTCTTTAAGACTAAAGAATCATTAACTCTATAATAGTAATTAAGGTAATCCTGATTAAAATAAATAATACTATAAGCAGGTATTTCAATTTCTTCATTAACTAACTTTAAAGAAATTAAAACATTATTTAAGTATAAATTCTGTTTAAGCTTAGTAAAAAGATAAGTATCTTCATCAATTCGTTCATTAACATTAGTATTATATATATTCTTATCCGCTGTTATAATATTAGAAAGACTACCGGTATCATAATATCTTTCATTAATATAATTATTCTCAAAGTAATTTAAAACTCGAGAATTATCCTTATTATAAATAGGAACATCTAAATAAACTTTAGTCTTTTTTTGTTCACCTATATAATAGCTGCTACTATTCTTATATAAAGAGTCATTAGAACTTACAGCTTCTAAAGAAATATTTATATTTTTACTAGTCTTCAAGTTTCTAGCAATATCTTCAATAGAACTCTTAGAAACATAGCCATCAAGACCAATAGTATCAAGTTTTCGAACTTGAAAAAAAGCTAAGTAAACAATAACTAAAATTAAACAACCTAAGACAGTAATACTTCTTTTCATACTAAATTTTCTTCTCCTTTAAAAAAGATAAGAGAGATATTAATCTATTTAAAAATATTTAAATTCTCTCTTTCTAAACCATTAAAATAAACTATTTAAAATATCTAGATTTTTAGCTAATAACTTATAATCACTACTAGAAGCTAAACCATCTATTTTTAGATTAATAGTATAATTAGTGGTTTTCGCTAAACAATTCTTTTTTACTTCAACCATACTAGCTTCTTGGCCATAATTATAATAACTGACATAACCAGTTAAGTTATTATAAACAACAAAGGATAACGGTTGAAGATTTATCTCTTTATCATCTAAAACTAACTTAGTAGGTTCAATAAATAAATATAAGTCATTACCATCATATAAGAAGGCATTTTCTAAATCATAAGTATTATTTCGATATTTTAAGATTTTATATAAACTACTTTGAGCATCTAAAACCGTTAAAGCCGGAATACTCTTTTGCATATTATTATTTAAAGGAAAAATAACTGCCATTCTACTAGGAAGTAAAAGCGTATCTTCTCCAGAATAATAAAGGGGCAAATTATCTACTACTTCTTTTTCTTCTCCTATTTCCATCTTCGTAATATTATTATCGCTTTCTAGAGTTAATGTTGTATCATAAGTAACTTTAACTTCATCTAAATATTGATACATATTTTGGTTTTCAATTCGAACAGTATTTAAGTTTTTCTTAGTCTTTGTCCCAATAATTATTAAAATAATTAGTAATATAATAACAATAATACTAGGAATTAATATTTTATATTTATCCTTAATAAACATTACTATTTTCTTTAATAAATCTTTCATCTTATTCTTTCCTTTCTTCTATATACTTTAAATGTCTAAAACCAATTAAAATAGTCAAAATAGTTAAGAATATACTTGTCAAGTTACAAATAACTTTTATATACCAAGCACTAGTAACAATCTTAGTATATAAAACAAAACCATATTTTAAATAATTGAGATAAAATATTCCTAATACTTCTAATATATCAATAACTATTCTTAAAATCTTCCCATTTATTATATCATAAATGATAAGCGGAATTAAAAGATAATAAAAATTCCAATTATAAATATAATTACTATAATCTTGATTAAAAAAGATAAACCAAGTTGTAAAAATAACAAATAAGTATAATAAACTATATGATATATTATCAAAGATACTATTATTATTTAAAAGACCAATGATAAGTACCTTAAACTTATTATTCTTTTTAGAATTAATAAGTACTTTTAAAATAATACTTAAAACAACAGTAATTAATCCAAAATAAAGTAAAAAATATACTATTTTATTAGCAAAATATATAAGTGTATCCATAATTACCTTAACATCAACTTAAAAGTATTATCTAAATTAAGATAGTAACCATTAATATTGTCAAAAGTCATTTTTTTATCTTTTAAAGTTATTTCAATATTACCTTTAATCTCACCAATTAAGGGAGCATGATTTTCCATAATTAGAAGATTATACTTTTCACTTTTTATTTTAATAGCTAAACAATCAGTTATAGTTTTAACCCCATCCTGTAAAGACATTATCTTAACAATCATAGGATACTCCTGATATTACCTATATACAAGAATTTATTCTCATCAATATTATCGTACTTACCGGCAAGAATGCCCGAAACATCATCTAAAATATCACTTATGTCAACCATTTGCCCAGGAATATTAGTAAAATTTTCAGCCACAAACATTGGTTGCGTAAAATAATTACGTAGTTTACGAGAACGATAAAAAATATTTTTATCTTCTTCACTTAATTCATCAATACCTAAGACCGCAATAATTTCTTCTAATTCATCATAACGAGCAAAAGCTGCTAAAACTTGACTTACTAAATCATAATGACGTTTACCAATAATATCAGCATCTATTAAACTACTAGAAGAGCGACTAACATCAACAGCCGGATAAAGACCAGATTCAGCAACCTTACGATTTAAAACAATTTGACCATCCATATGACTAAGAATAGTTTGAACTGCTTCATCAGTAATATCATCAGCCGGAATATAAATAGCTTGAAACGAAGTAATAGAGCCTGTATCACAGGAATTAATTCTTTCTTCGACAGCTGAAGTATCACTTATCATTGTTGTCGGATAACCATTTTCAACAGGAATTCTTTTTAATTCCGTATTAATCTCCGCTTTAGCTTGAATAAAACGATAAATATTATCAATAAAGACTAAAACATCTTGCTTTTTTTCATCCCGTAAATATTCCGCCACTGTTAAGCCCGTATAAACCGATTTACTACGTGAAACCGGATTATCACCCATCTGCCCAAAGACAATACTCATTTTATCAAGTAAATTCGAAGTACCCATCTCATCTATTAATTCTTTACCTTCACGACTACGTTCACCAACCCCAATAAAGACCGCATTAGAATTTAAACGTTTATAAATATTATTTATTAATTCTTTAACTAAAACGGTTTTGCCAACACCAGCGCCTCCTAATAACCCCATTTTAAAACCTTTAGCAATCGGAGCAAAGAAGTCGATAACCTTAATCCCAGTCCACATAATTTCTTGATTAATAGAAATTCTTTTTAAATCCAAAGTCTTAGTATAAACACTACGTTTTTTTAAACTTTCATATTCCTCGCCATTTAAAATATTGCCATAAGAATTAAAAGTATGATTTAAAACATGATCGGAATATTCCATTTCTAAACCATTACTGTAAAAATAAACCGGTAAGCCTTTACTAACGCCAATTACAGATTCAAAGGGAATACAAGTTAAAATTTTACTATCGATTTCTACTACTTCAATTAACCGTTTCTTATCTTTATCATTTATATACAAAATGTCATTTAGTTTAATATTTTTTTTATTTTTGATAAAAACTTTAATATTAATATTTGATACTGCTATTACTTCTCCAATCATGACTCCTGTTCCTTTCTATAATTAGCTAGCTGTTTCTTAAAGTCAGCACTTCTTTTTTCTTTTCGCCTTATTTTTAATTTTTCCTGTTCCAATTCATCAATCTTTCTTAATGATTCATTAGTTAAGTTTTGTCTTTCAATATTTTCTGAAGCCCAAGAATTACTTTCAATAATTTGTAATTTACAATCAATATATAAAAGTATTAAATCTGTAAACATGATTTTACCATCTGCTTCAATCACAAAGTCACTGTTATTTTGTACTTGTATAGGTTCGATAGGAAATAGTCTTGTTTTATCTAAATGAATATCATTTATATTCTTATAGCGAATAAAAATAACATTTATCTCTTTAATTTCTTTAGCTTCTAATAAAGGTTTAATAATATCTTCTAACCGTTTAAAACTCTTGTATAATTCTTCTTTACTAATATTTAAAATAGTATTTTTATCATGTAAGAAGATTTTACTTCCCACCATAATTTTCATCGCAGTAACATCATTTATTGCCTCATGTTTTACACTACTATTAAAGTTACCACAAAAACCTAGGTCATTACCAATATAAATATTTATTACTTTACCAGTTGGTTTAGCATTCAGAATTTTATGATCAAGATTAAGATTTTGATTATTTAAAATAATACTCATAAATTCTTCGATTTCCGCTTCTAATTGACGAAATTTATCGGCTTTTTTCTTGGCTTTATCCACTCTTAAAAGAGAATGAAAATTCATAACTTTGACCACATTTTTAATATTTGTCATTTTAACTCACTTAAGAAAGCAAAACTTTCTAACATTTCCTGCTCCGTTTTAGGACTATATCTATCTTGGGTTAAATTAGCTAAAATCTTCTTACCCTCATTCATCACAGCTTTAATGCCATCACTAAGCTCATCTTGATTAGATAGCTCATAAATGCTAGCCATTTCTAAGTATGAAAGCAAACGTCTACGTAAAAGAGTACCAGTGGCTTTCATGGCTTTATTCTGCACAGCCCCTCCTAAACGGGATACGGATAAACCATAGTTAATAGCCGGTTTAATACCTTTTTGAAAGTTTTTACTTGCTAAAACCAATTGTCCATCAGTGATGGAAATAATATTGGTAGAAATATAGTCAGTTATATCCTCACCCTTTGTTTCAACAATGGGAAGAACAGTAATACTAGCCCCATTCTTGTATTTACACCCTTTTTCTAATAACCTAGAATGTAAATAGAAAATATCAGCTGGATAAGCATCACGCCCTGGCGCTTTACCCGACATTAGAGAAACTTCACGATAAGCATCAGCATGTCTTTTTAAATCATCAAAAACAACTAAACAATTGGTACCAGCTTGCATATAACGTCTAGCAATAGCCATAGCATAATAAGGAGTTAATACTAAAGCAGGAGCGGGATAATCATTAAAGGCAGGGATTATCAAAGTATAACTCATGGCATCCTTATTTAATAAATCATAGTAGATCTTTTTAACTTCTTTCATCGTTTTCCCAATAGGACAATAGATACATACTATCCCTTTGCCTTTTTGATTAACTATTGTATCTAGGGCTATTTGCGTCTTCCCAGTCTTCTTATCACCAATAATTAATTGTCTTTGTCCAAGGCCAATAGGATACATTAAATCAATCCCCGTAATTCCCGTATGAAGTTGTTCATTAACAGTACCACGATCCATAATAGGAATATTATCTTCTTCAATAGGTATTTTAACTAACGACTCATAAGTCTTGGAAAGAAGAGGATCTTCTCCCAAAATATTAATCATTCTTCCTAAAGCTTGATGACTAAAAAAGCCCTCAAACACTTCATTAGTCCTAATCGCACTATCACCAAGTACTAAATCCTCTTGTTTTTTTATAATTGCCACCATACAAGTACTAGGATTTATCAAGGTTACATAACCAATAGCTTTATTATTAAGATTAATCTTTTCATAATAGAAGGCCTTATCTAATCCGGCTACTTCTACAACAAAATCACTAATATTTACAATCTTACCAACATCAAAAATATTCTTACCTGTTGTTATATCACTAATTACATCTTCTATATTCATAATACTCCTATTCTATACTATAATCATATAATTGATTATGGTAATATATCTTAACACCCCGATAAATATTTTCATCATACCTAGTAATAATTCTTGCATCTAAGGTCTTATAATCACTTGTCTTATTACCAGCATAAATATAAACTCTAGGGTCATATTTTTTTATTTCTTCTTCTATAGTATCCAAAAGTTCTAATGCACTTATTTTATTTTGACAACAATATAAAGATTCTAAGATAATACTAACATCTTTAGGTACTTTCTTTAATAGAATATTCTTATCTACTTTTTTTACTAAATTACAAGGTTCTAAAGACTGTAACATTTTTTTAATCTTTAATAAATTCTGATACATCGTTAAATCTTCCATCGTTAAATGATATTTTAAAAAGTGTTTAATAATAGTCTCATCATCAGTATTAAAACGTTCTTCAATCTGTTTAGCCTTCTTTAAGACACTCTCGCCTTTATAGCAAACATCACTAACATATATTTTATTATCATTATTAGATTCATTATCATCTATAAAGGGATTAATTATTTTAGCTTCTTCTTTAGAGCTTATAGTCTTTTTCATTTCCTCTTCATACCGAGAAACATTAAGTAAATATTCTTTTTTAGCTTCATTATTAACATCTAAGACTAATTTTTTTAAGATTAAACTTGTTAAAATAACTAATAAAATTAAAATTATAATACTTAAAATAACTATATAAATATCACTCATAATATCACTCATCCGCATTAACAAACTTTGCATAAACATCTAAGTCTGTTAAAGTTCCATTATAATAAATATTTTCTAATCTTAGTTCATTTTTATAACCAATACGATCTAATTTAAAAGTACCATTATACCCACCATCGGTCTTATTTATATCAATATCTTCACTAGCTAAATTATTATTATCACTATAAACATTTAAAGTAGCCTTATCAAAACGATATTCGCTATCAGTCTTTAAATAATAACTAATACTATTAGAAGTTACTTTCGTTATTTTAAGCTCTATATTAGGTTGCTTAGTCCGAACAGTTATAACATCTTCTGTCATAGTCGTAGCACTTCCATCAACATTAACCGTATATTTAAGACTAATATTATAATTAGTATTGGCATTTAAATCTCTAATCGTTGTATTATTACTCTCTTTATTTAAATAATATCTTTGGGGTTCAATAATGTTACCACCTGTTACTTCTAAATAAATTGTTGTGTACTCGTTATTTGGATCAAAAACATTGTAATTAACCTTAATAGTACTAACAGAAGCTTCAATAACACCGATACTTAACCAACGAGCCAGATTATAATTTTTAATACTACCTTTTATTGTATTTTGATCAACTTGCATATTATATTGTTGTTTATTAGTATCTTGTAAGCTAGAATTCAGATTATTAAAACTACCCACTACAGTCTTAAAATAAGAATTATAATAATCAGTTTGAGCTTCAACTTGCTTACGTAAATTCTCTACTTGTTGCTTTAAATAATCCGTTGTAGAATTAATCGTTGCATTATCAATCTCAGGATTGTCTTCTGTTTTATCTTCTTTAGCCTTATAGTTATTAGTACTACCAATAATTTTCTTTAAATCAATAACTGTATTATTGATATCTAAATATTCATTAGCAATATCAAAGTCAAAGCCACTAGTATTAATTACTAGAGGTTTAATTTCTTTAACATTAATAGTATCATTATAAAGAGTACTATTGCCATTACGATCAATTTCAATAACTAGATAATCTTTTGTATTAATAGAACCATCACTACTAGAAATCTTTTTATCGATGATTAAATACTTGCGATCAGCTACTTTAAAGAAGCGAGCACCATCTATTAAACTAATTTTATTTTCTTTAGTTAATCTACTAATTTCACCACTATGACCAACTTCATAATAGATACCATAAATATTTAAGGTACTAGCCCCTTCTTCTTTAAAAATAGCATGAGTTCCTAAGTTATAAGAAACATTTAAAAGATTTTCTTTATTTATTAACTTATAATTACCATCTAAACCCATTTTTAAGTTAGCAGAATCACTAACATTAATATAATTATTTTCATTATCGTAAGTTATACTATTTTTACTAACTTCATAATTACCTGTATCTAACTTAGTAAAGTGATTAACTGCCAAGATAAACATTATTACAATAAGAAAAGTAATAACAGTAATAATAATAAATTGTAAAGAATTTTTTTTCTTTTTCATTAATTCTATCCTTTCTAAATAGTATAAGCATAAGATACAGTTCGCTCATCAACAGTTTGACCAGAAACATCAATAAATTGAATTTGAATGAAATAAATACCCGTTCCGGAAATAATACTTTTTAAAGTATAAGCATAACAAGTAGAAGTTCCACAGACATTAGCTGTAGGCGTGAAAGCTTCTAAACCTGTTGGAGATGCCACCACCACACCATCTTTGTAAATCGAATAACGAATAGCACTAATATCAGCTAAACGAACAGAATTCGAGAATGTTAAATTAACCTTGGACTTATCATTTAAATTAGTCGTAGCATAAATATCACCAACATCAATCCCATCACCAGTTAAACCATTAACATTTAAAGTCTTGTAACTAATTGTCAAATCATCTTCATTACTAGTATTAGTTAAATTAGCTTTATAAGTAATAACAATCTTAGACTTCTTTGTTAAATCAACATTATCTAAAACAAAGTTCTTACCTCCCGAATAGATATCCTTATAATTATTAGGAATTTCATTTCCTTCTTCATCATAAAAGCCAACTGTATACTTTCCTCCAACTAAAGTATAGTTAGAATCAATAGGATTAACTTTAAAAGTTAGTGTATTTTTATTCGTATCTCTTAGAGCTTGAATGTAGAAATAAGGCGCTACTAACTGACTAAAGTAATAACTAGTAGAATAAGTTGTATCTAATTCATATAAAGTATTATTAGCTTTCTTTAAATAAGCTTTTAACCCAAGAGCATATGTTATTCCACTTTTAAAACCACTGGCAGGAGAAACACTTATTTTCTTGCTCATATTATTAGTAATATTAACATCATCACTAATAGAAACATTATACGTGCTATCAACAGGAGTATAAACTTTTTCCCCATTACTACTTGTACTAACTTTATATAAAGTATATGAAATATGATCAATATTCTTAATATTTTCTAAAGTATAGTTATAAGTTAGATACTTGTTTTCATAACTAGTAGCACTAAAGGTAAAACTTTGATCTAAAAGCGTTAAGTTACTTAAAGTAGATACAGGGTAATTTATAACATTGGTCTTATTATCAATATCATATAAACTTATATAAGAAGCCGTTCCGTTATCAATAACGTTAGCCTTTATCTTAAAAAAATAATATGAATTAGGTTTTAAGTTATCTAAAAGCACCGGACTAGATAAATCACTAATATTAACTTCTTTGGTATAAACTAAACTAGAATTAGCTTCAATCATATTTTCATCAGTTTCATAGACTTCAAAATATATTTTATTGTCTTGAATCGTATTAGAAGCACTACTAACACTAGCTGTTACCTCAGCATAATTAATACCAACATCAATTAAATATTTTCCATCTTTTTTTAAAGATACTCCTGGTACTAAGCCTGTAAAAGTAAAATAATTATCAGAAGAATTTAACTTAGTTACAGCAACTTGACTAGGCATGAAATAAACATTTTCATTATTTTCTGTAAACTTAAAGCCACCACTATCCAAATCTAAATAATAAGAACCGTTAAAGCCAGTATCATTTTTTAGATTAAAGCTGTAATAACCATTTTGTAACGGGGTTTTATTCAAAGAAAAACTAAATAAGGAATTTTGAGCTGTAGCACTATGTTGTAAACTATTACCCTTAACAACATAATAATCGCCTTGCATTAAGGCAGTGGAAGCTTGTTTTAACGCAAAGTTTGGTATATAAGCTCCTCTTGATTTGGCCTCAGTATCAAAGCCAATTATTCCAGAATCATAATATGCATATAGATTAACCTCAATATTCTCATTAATAAAATCTTCAAGTTCAGATAAATCAATAATAGCTGTTCCGGTGTAATCAAATTCAATATTATCAAATTCACGAGTCTTGTTATTAGCACTAAAAGTCACTTTAAAATTAGTAACTTTCTCAAAAAAGGAAGCATATAAATCATAATCAGCAATTGAAAGCATTAACCGATTAGTTCCTAAATTAAGAACATAATTAATTCCATTAGGCACTTGTAATAACTTATCTAATTTTTGCGTTGTTAACTCGTAATCTTCAGCTTGATTAGCCTTTAATAAACGAACCATAGTATATAAACCATAATCTCCACTATAATCAAGATCAATAGGAAAAGTCTGAAAATTATCACTTATAGAAATATTATTAGTTCCATAAACACTACCATTAACTTTATAGAATATTTGATTGTTTTCTAAAGCATTATCAACATCCGTATACTTGTATGCCCACATTAACTTAGCCCCATTACTAGTAGTTACAACGGTACTAGGATAAGTTTGAAAATCAGGTAATTGTTTAGGAATAATTAAATTATCTGATGCCGCAATTCCCGTGGTAGGAATATGGACTCCCTCATCTATCACGCCATCCCCATTCACATCAACATCCATAACATAAGTAATATAGTAAGTGTTACCACGACGAAAATCGTCATCCTGAATATTTTTTGCCGTACCATTTCCTAAATAGAAAACTATTTCCGGAATACTACCATCAGCATTAACTGGCAAATAATCACTCTTAGTAATATATTTATCCGGATTACTAGCATCATATAAATAATAAGTTATATATTTAACATAATGACTACTATTATCATAATTAGCTAATGCACGAACGCCAACAATGGTATCATCATTTAATTTATCATCATGATGAGTTTTATCAGCATCTTTATTTCTTATATAACTAGTAACAATCTTAGGATTAGCATCAGGATCTTCTAAAGGTACTTTAGCTTTTAAAGTAATAACATTATTAACAATTGGAGATTCATTTGGCCACTTAGTATAATCATAAGCATTAGTAACTTCAACGGTTAAATTTTCATAAGAACGAAGAGCACTACTAGTAAGTCCAAAAGTTTCGGGAATAATATTAAAGGTTTTATCATAATAACTCTTCTTTAAATCACTTTCATATTCATTAAGATTAGTATCAGCATAAGAAACACTTTTAATAAGTTGACCAGTAGTACCAGTTCCGGAATAAAGATTAAATGTCAAATTACTTAGAGTATTAGCTTCTAAAACATTATCTTCACCATTAATAGCTTTTAACTGGGCTGTAATATCAAAGGTCTTCGTAAGAGAAGTATCATTAACTGATGTTTCTAATAAGAAGCTTTTAATATTATTAGTATTAACATTAAAAGTACCAATTAACTGGTTAGTAGAACCATAACCATCATCTAAATCTACATAACCATAAACATTAAAAGTATAAGTCTCATTATTAGCACGTAACCCATTAATATCAATAGGAATATTTAAAGTTGCTAAGTTAAAAGTCAAGGTATTAGAAATTCCATGAGAGTCAGTATAAATAACCTTAATTGGTTTATAATAATCAACTGTCCCATATAAATCATTAATTTTAATGGTACCACTAATACGTTCAAAAGTAACATTATCACTCTTAAACTCAACACCAGGATGAACTTTACCATCTAACTGCATATATTCCTTAGGATAACCATGTTCAATTTCTACTTCTTTTTCATTATCATTAAATACCGCAAAAACTTTAAAAGTATAAGGAACAGCCCTTTCAATATTTTCACCATCAACATTAACATCCACACTCCCTAAAGAGGAAGTCTCAATGGTTTTAACAGGAACAGGCGTATTATCAGCAGTTAAGGTACGCATATCATAAATTTCATAACGAAGTTTCGTAATCCCATTATCCTTATCTTCAATATTATTAGTTTCTAAAACAAATTTGGAATTAACTTTATCAACACTAAAGTTAGTCCCCCCTATCTTAGGACTCCTCTTTAAAGTCTTATACTGTTCTTTAATAGTGAAATTATCGGAAATAATCATATTTTGATAAACAAAATCCGATAATTCTAAATTATAAGTAGAATTAGGATTCAAATTACCAAAACTAAGACTAACATTTCGCAATGACTCCGTATTTACTAATTGATTACTAACTAAAGTTCCATTAGAATCATAAAGTTTAGCCGTTAAATTTTTAACTGTACAATCACTATTTAATTTAATTTTAAAATTAAGCGCTGTCGTACTAAAATAATCTTTTACTAAATTAACGCCAAGAGATTTGGTGACAAAAGATTTTTGAATAAAATCCTTATTAACAGTTTCATTGTCTTTTGTATAGTTAGCATTAACTACTAAAACATAATTAGTACTTTGACTTAAAGTTTCGTTAGAATAAGTAACACTAGTTAAACCCGTATTTAAATGAACGGCATCTATAACTTTATTACTACCAGCATCTATTAAGCTTACGGTAGGACTTCCGACCAGAATACCTGATTTATCTTCATACTTAATTTCCGTAACAACGCCGTTAGCGCTAACATTAAATTTGGAAATTGTAAAACTAGGATCAGCGGAATTTAGCGTATCATCAATTATTTCATCATTACTATCCGGTGATGATGGCCTTACCACACCATTGGTAATACCATTTATAGGGTTTTCACTACTAAAATTACTTTTAATGTCTTCCTTAATTTTATTTTGGGCTTCTTCTAATTCCTTTTTAGCTTTAGCTAAAGCTTCAGCAGCTTTTTTCTTTTCTAACTCCTCTTGAGCCTTTTTTTCGTCTTCAGTGGCAAAAGTACTATTATCAATATTATCTAAATCAACATGGTCATCACTGTTAATGGTGATTTCTTCTAAATTAATTTTCTGTTCTTTATTTAGATAAACATTTTTATTAGAAAGGTCAATAATAACGTTATCACCTAGCTCAATATAAAAATCAGAAGCAACACTTTGTAATTTAAAATTATTATTTTCAATTCTCGTAATATTGCCATCAAAAAATTGAACTTCAACATAAGAATTAGAAATTGTTCGAACATCATCTTTAATATGAATATTAATTGATGGTGCTACTAACATATACTTGTCATTACTAATTTTTAATAAAAAATTAGTAAACTCTATGTTTTCAGAAACACTTTTAGCTAAATACTTATTACCTTCTTTAACTAAATAATTCTTACTATTTAAATTATAATACTTAATAATATTATCTCCTAAATTATTAAGATTTAAAAGAGCAGATATTTTAAAAACTCCAATGGAACCATCATTATAATGGATAAAATTATCATTATTAATACTTACTTCTTCATTAGAAGAATCAGTAAAACTATAGGTAGAATTATTATTTTTATGATAATTAGTATTCTCACTAAAATAATACTTTTCGCTATTAATATCCGTATTATTATTATCACTAGCATAATTAGTACTTATTACATACCCGGCATCTTTGAAATCTGTATAACGTGATTTATTTATCTTAATACTAAAAAGAGTAAAAACTCCCACTAAAACTATAGCTAAACTTGTAAATATAGCAATCCGAAGACCATTCTTAATTTTCATATAACTCTCCTATCTTGTATTCTAACTGTATATAATTATATAATATATTGAAAATATTGTCCATTTACTTTTAGAAAAAGATAAGACGTCGGTATAAAAAATATCAATATTATTTTGAAAAATCATAAAATAAAAGCACAACCATGATAAAAGCTGATTATCATTTATACTCAGAGAATAGAAAAATATTAATATTTGATGCCATTCCAAGCCAATATTAATCTTTCTATAAAAATTCAAAAAAAGCCCTAAGAATTATTTCTAGAGCTATATACGATACACCCAATTGACAAGTAAGACATTTCTCTTCAGTTCTTTTAGGCTGTAAGGGGATTAAAAAATAATAATAAAAAGCAAAAAGCAAATAGTAACAAAATAAAAATAGCCGTAATAATTAAAATTGTCATTACAGAGTGAACAACATCATCTTTAGTTTCCGGGTTACGGCCGATTGCTTCGGCTACTTTACCGCCTAAAATGCCAACCCCAATACCCAGGCCTAAGAAGGCCAAACCAATCATTAAGCCAATGCAATTAGCAGTAGCGGCCAATACTGTTTCCATACTAATCTCTCCTATTTTTCTACTAAAAATTATAACATTTACCAGCTGCAGTGTCAATTAATTAATAAAGTCACCGAGGTGACATAAGAAAAATAGAATTAAGAATGAATGAATTAGAAAAATATAAAACTATCAACCAGCAAAAATAAAAACAAAACTTAGGAATAGCTTAGGTTATCTAAAAGACAAGTTAATCTTCTTATAAACGTTTATAAGAAGAAAAGCAAAATCATTTTCACTCAAGCAATCGAACTAGAAAACCAACAAATGTTTTTGATAACTCAATCTTCAAAGACATTATAACCAATTTTACCTTCACTAAAATACAGTACTAAAGTTTCTTCTGAAGTAATAAATTAGAGACTTTTTTATATAAAATTTAATCATCAAAGGTAATCTTATTTAATATTTATCTCTCTTTAATTATAAATAACTACACTAATTATTTTCTCTCTTTAATTTTTCCTATTATTAAAACTCCACAAGTTATCAAAAAACTTAAAATAGTTGGTATATTACTAATTGACCTGCCACCACCACCCGTAAGATTATCTATAATAGTAATAAATGTCGAATTATTAAATAAATACCCAATGCCATTAATAATTAAAAAGCAACTTCCAAAACTCAAAATTATTTTAGCAATTTTTTCTCTCATCTTTATACCTCCCTAACTTTAATTCATCATAAGTTATTGTTTCTCCCTTAGCTTTTTTAAATCTTCAAATTCACTATCTAAAAGAATACAACATTTTCTAGACTCATTGCATGGTCTAATATACATATTTTACCAACAAAATTTGAGAACGTAAACTGCTAGATAAAAGCACACCATTTCTTCTTGTTAACCCAAATTTCATATTAATTTTCAGGAATAATTTCATATCCTAAAAAACTAGAAAAATAGTATAAGTAATCAACTTAAAATTAAAATAAGCCTAGAAATACATTCTAGACTTTTTAAACTTCTTTAATCAATTAATAAATCAAAATTTTATCTCTACTTTTCTTCTAAACAAACGCCACCATTTTCTTTAATATAAGTAACTATTTTATCTAATATCTCTTTGGGCTTACCCGTTTTAATACTAGTCAAATTAAATTCGTTTATTATACTCTCATCTTCTATATCAAAAGAAAGACTATTATCATCACTATTTTGCATAATTACATAATTGCTAATTTTGCCATTATAATAACAAGTCCTCCCCTCGCCACTTGCCGTTGCCTCACTTTGATAATAATTAATTGTTGAAATATAAAAACCAAATATACATAATAAAACAAAAATAAGGATTCCTAGAGTAATTCCTAAAACTTTAATCAGCCTAATAATAAGCTTAGAATTACTTTCGGTTTTATCAATTTTTTCCAAAATAATATTCTTATTACCAATTAATTCATCCATACTAATCTTAAAAATTTCCGTTAATTTTTGAGCTTGTTTTAAATCTGGACTAGTTTCATTAAGTTCCCAATTTGATATTGTTTGTCTAGTAACTCCAACCATCTCAGCAAGATTTTCTTGACTTAAATTATGATTTTTTCTTTCCTTAATAATTTTTTCTCCTAACATTATTTACTCCTTTCTATTTTGATTTTATCTTTTTTAGAAGTTTTATTCTATCAAATTTATTTGGAATATCCGCAAATTTTCTTAACACTCAAAAAAAGTGCCTTAGACACACTTGATTTTAGTACTTTTATCTTTTAATAAACCAGCAAGATTAATCCCAAAATCTTTACTAATTTCTAACATTAAAACTATATCCGGCATATTTAAGCCATTTTCTCACTTACTAATAGCTTCATCAATCACATTATATTTATCAACTAATTGTTTCTGAGTTAAATTATTTTTTTTGCTGATATCTTTAATTAATTCGCAAAACTATTCTTGTTTTATCCACATCACTTATATTTTTAATTATTTTTTATAAAAATGGAAATCACAACAATCTTTGCCATATCCTAAAGTTTTAGTGCGTGAAAAACCTAGCTTTTTTAAATTATCATAAGTTACATCATCAACATCACAGAAAAGACGACATAAAAGAGGACAGTCATTTTCCTTACAAGCTGTATGCCATAAACATTTTCTCATTGTTACATCAAAATAGTCTTTACCAGATTTTTGCGTGCTTTCCCATAAATCTGTTTTTTTAACTACTTGTAAGAAAACCTTTCTATAAAGAGTGTAAAATCCTGGGATTTTTTCCATTTTGATTATCGAATCATGTTTTTTTGTAGCTACAATATCCATCATATATTTTTTTATATGTTGATAAACTTCATCTTCTGATAAATCAGTTTTCATCATAGCTTTAAATAAAGCAATACGTGGCAAAATCGTTTGAATAAGAGTTTTTCTCTGATTTTCTGATTTGTCTTGAATATTTTTAATCAATCCATCTAAAATCTTGTCTTGAGAAGAAAAAATCTCATTTCCTTTATCCTCTCCAAACTCATTATCTAAAAATTTTTTAATATCCTTCTATTGTTTAATTTTCATCAATTAAGTCCTCTAATTACTTTTCCTTTTTTATTATACCATTTATTATAATTATTAAAAATTTATTTTGTTAAAAAGTGTGTTTGGAGTGTGTTTAAAAGATAAATTGCAAATCGAGTAGAGAGAAACAATTAGTTATTTCGTCCCTCTCACACCACCGTACGTACCGTTCGGTATACGGCGGTTCAATTTATATTGCAGTATGTACTTTTAAATAATAGTCTAGTGGCATAACTAGACCTTTTTGTTGTAATCTTTTGGTGGTTATATAAATTCCTATGAAAAGTGACAAGCTCCAAAATTTCTTTCTAGAAAAAGTTATTGCCTTGGCTCGCTCAATATTGACTCCAAATTTAACTAATGCTGGAATTCTTTTGCTGAGCACTTTCCATTGTTTCCATGTTATGCATCTTATTCTTCGTCTTAAGTGCTCTCCAACCGAGGCCATTTTCATCTTCATATCGGATATTCTGAAATAATTTATCCAACCTCTTATAACCTGATTTAATTTTATAATTCTTTCATCTAGCGAAATACTCCAGCTTCTTTTTGTAAGCTGTTTTAGCTTTCTCTTAAATTTTTGAATTGATTTTAGATGAGGTTTTGGTTTAATTATTCCCGTTTTAGTATAATAAAATCCATATCCTAGATATTTAATTTGGTTTGGTCTTGCAACTTTATCCTTTTATGCAGCCTTTGTATCAATTTTCTGTACGTTGAGCCACGATTTTGTTTCACACTTCCTTTAGTCCCAACATCACGGTTGATGCTTTGTGCTTCTCTAATACTTCGCAGATACTTACGCGTATAGTGGACTTTCACCACTTAGTTATATGCCATGCACGGCACACCAAGAAAAAAGTATTAACGACATTGGTTAATACTTTTTTCTTGAGTATATTTACACTTAGGGTAGTTACTACATCCTAGAAATTTTCCATATTTGCCGGTTCTTAAAACTAAAGTACCACCACATTTTGGACACTTACCAATGCTATTTTCTTTTTTTGACTTCGCAACTTCTTTAGCATACTTAATGTGCCTTTTTTTCATTTCTCTATCTGAAATGTTAGACTGCTTTAATATTTCTGAAATTTTTTCTGGTTCTTCTATAATTTTATCTTGATAGCTCTTAATAATATCTACTAAATTATAATTTCTAGCAACTGGTATTTGAGATTTTACCTTTACTTTAGCCGTGCTGGGAATACAAATAAGGGGTATAAACTTTTCTTGAGGCAAATTAAGCTTTTTACTAAGAGCAATAATATGACCATAATTTTGATGCATAGGATTGTTAATATAAATTATTTTACCTCCTGCTTTTAAGCACCAATTTTTATCGTATTCACTACCAGTGACATAACCATTATACTGCTTTGTTTCAATGACAAAGATTCCATATTTACTAACAATTACATGATCAATTTGATGAGTAATACCATCAATCTCAATCATAATATCATTTAGAATCTTATATTCATTCTTATTTAGTTTAAAAAGAGCTTCCTTAGTCCATAATTCACCCATAAAACCAACAATTCTTTTGTAAAAAAGAACAACAATAAAAACAATAATAATAAATAACCAAAATAAAGGGTTTCTTAAAAATAAACCATTAACCACTTTCCAAACAAACTTATCCATAATCTCCTCTTTCTAATTCATGAAATTTTATCTTACAAAGCAATAAAATTCTTAATTACATTCATCTAATTTCAAATGAATTTCATAAGTAGTTATTTTATCACTATCAGTAGTAACCTTAATAAGTAACATTATATTTATCTGCTAATTGTTTTTGCGTTAATTTGTTCTTTTTTCTAATATCTTTAATTAATTTTCCAAATTTTTCTTGATTCATTATACAACCTTTAATTCCCATAGTCTCTCTTATAATATAGCATTAGAGATAATTTGCTATTACATACAGCGCTTTAAGTCAAAGACTTAAAATATATCATAGATTTCATTTAAGTTAATAAAATTATATATTCAAATGCCATATTGGCATCCATATCATTAATTATATCATCTTTTTATAAAAGTGTGTTTGGAGTGTGTTTAAAAGATAAATTGCAACAAAAAAACCCCAGTAATTGGGGTATTATTTATCTCCATGGTGGCTCCAGCGGGAATTGAACCAGCGACACAAGGATTTTCAGTCCTCTGCTCTACCGACTGAGCTATGAAGCCATAAATGGCGGTTCGTACGGGATTCGAACCCGTGGTCTCCTGCGTGACAGGCAGGCGTCATAGGCCTCTAGACTAACGAACCAAATGGTTGCGGAGAATGGATTTGAACCAATGACCTCAAGGTTATGAGCCTCGCGAGCTACCGGGCTGCTCTACTCCGCGATATATAATTAAGAAATGGCGGAGGAATAGGGATTCGAACCCTAGCGCCGCTTACACGACCTGCTGGTTTTCAAGACCAGTCCCTTCAACCAACTTGGGTATTCCTCCATTTGCTTTTTCAGCAACAAATAAATTATAGCATATCAAATTATTCAAAGTCAATTAGATATTAGCAAGTTTCCTGTAATATTTTGTAAAAATAAACCAATTTGGCGTATTTTTTTACTTTTTGTAACCATAAACAAATTTAGTTTATTAGAACCTTGTGTTTAAAATATGTTTCAGGTATCAAAAAAAGTCCGAACTATCGGGCTTTAATTATCAAATGGTGTCTCGTGGGAGACTCGAACCCCCGACCCTTTGATTAAAAGTCAAATGCTCTACCTACTGAGCTAACGAGACATAAATATAAATAAAATGGCTGCCTCGGATGGACTCGAACCATCGGAATGTCAGAGTCAAAGTCTGATGCCTTACCACTTGGCTACGAGGCAATATATAAGTGGTGGAGGGACATAGATTTGAACTATGGAACCCGAAGGAACAGATTTACAGTCTGCCGCGTTTGACCACTTCGCTATCCCTCCAAAAAGTGGTGCCGACTGAGGGAATCGAACCCCCAACCTACTGATTACAAGTCAGTTGCGCTACCAATTACGCTAAGTCGGCAAAATAATGGTGGACGCTATAGGACTCGAACCTATGACCCCCTGCTTGTAAGGCAGGTGCTCTAACCAACTGAGCTAAGCGTCCGTACATACATTTCAAAATATACCATTTTATCACTTATTTGTCAACAAAAATTGTTTACTTCCCTTTAAAAAAGCTCACACTTTTTTCAAGGTATTTATAATTTATCATTTTTTATTCAGCAAGTCAACACAATCTAAGAATTTTTCCTAAAAATTTTGCATCTTTTTTTAATTCTAAAACAAAAGATTACATAAAATAAACGCCGCCATAATTCCACAAAAATCAGCAAACAACCCCACTTTCAAAGCATATCTACTCTTACTAATTTTAACACTGCCAAAATATAGAGCTAAAACATAAATGGTTGTGTCCGTACATCCCTGTAATACACTAGCTAAAAACCCATAAAACGAATCAACTCCATACTGGTTAAAAATATTATTCATTATCGCTAAAGAAGCATTACCAGATACCGGTCTTAAAAGGGCCATACTTATAATCTCATTAGGTAAATTAAAACTTTTAAATATTCCCTGAAAAGGACTTAATAAAAACTCTAAAACTCCACTACTAACAAACAAATTAATAGCAAATACCATTCCTAATACCGCCGGTGCTATTTCAAAAACAACTTTTATTCCCTCAGAAGCTCCCTCTAAAAACCCTTGATAAACATCTATTTTCTTAAAATAACTATAAAAGATTATTACTAAGACCACTATAGGAATACATAAACTCAAGAAATATCAATCCTTTCTTTTATATTTTTTCTTTCGAATAAAATAATCCATTGTTAAACCACAAAACGAAGAAATAAAAGTTGCTATAATACTAGGTAAAATAATTCTACTAGCATCTATACTCCCATAAGCATTTCGAAGTGCTATTACGGTTGTAGGAATAATAGTTACTCCGGCTGTATTTAAAACCAAGAATGTTATCATTGCTTCACTAGCCACATCTTTATTACTATTTTCTTCTTGCATAGCCTGCATAGCTTTAAGTCCAAACGGAGTAGCCGCTGAACCCATCCCTAACATATTACAAGCTATATTAGAAGCCACATAATCTATGGCTTTAGAATCTTTTTTTAAACTTGGAAATAGTTTCGTTAAAAAAGGTCTTATTATCTTCCCAAACTTTTCTAAAAGCCCACTCTCTTCCGCTAACTTCATAAGTCCTAACCACAAAATAATCATTGGAGTCATATTAATAATCAAAGAAAATCCACTATTTAAAGAAGCCAAAATACTTGGCGTTAACGCACCACCATTACCACTTAAAATACTATAGATAATAGCACTTCCAACTAGAAATAACCAAATAACATTAATCATCTCTAATTCCTCCAAAATAGAATAATATCTAATAACTTCTCCCAAAAACTCTTCTTCTTTTGATCATTTGTAATATCATCATTCTTTCTTACATAGATAGGCTCTTTTCCTATAACTTTCCCATCTAATTTGATTAAAACATTTCCAACAACCTCATCATCATGATACTTTTCCTTTTTATCCAATTCATAATTTATTTCTACTTTCTTTTCTTCTTCACTAGTAAGTAAGATGTTTATATCTTTATCAATATATAAATTATCATAAAAAGGATTATTATCTACCGTAATCTTTCCCTTCTTAAGTAAATTCACTTTATTATATTTCTTAAAATTCTTCTCATATAAATATTTATGATTACTAAAGTCATCAGGATCATTTAAAGTTACTACTACTAATCTTTTCTCATCTTTAAGTGCCGCTGTTACTAAAGTTCTTCTTGCTAATTTAGTAAACCCTGTTTTTCCTGCTATCGTATATTTATAACTACTTAAAAGTTTATTCTTATTATGCCAATCATAAGTCTTATAGTTAGTAGTAACCACATGTCTTTTAGTACCACTTATTTCTCTAAAAGTATCATTATCTATAGCATAACTCATAAGAAGCCCCATATCATAAGCTGTTGAAGTATTCCCCATCTTATTATCATCTTCAAGACCACTAGAATTAATAAAATTAGTATGTTCCATCCCTAACTCTTTAGCCTTTTTATTCATAAGACTAACAAACTCTTCCATACTCCCGCTTATCTTATAAGCTATCTCTATCGCACAATCATTCCCACTTCTTAAAAGTAATCCATACAATAAGTCTCTTAAAGTAATCTTTTCTCCTATCTCAATATATACATTCGAACCATAAGCCTTTAATACTTCTTTAGAAACAATTACTTCTTCATCTAGATTACCATTTTCTATAGCTATTAAAGCTGTCATTATCTTAGAAGTACTAGCAATCAACTTCTCTAAATGAATATTATCCCCTTCTAAAACCCTCTTACTATCCACATCCATTACTATGTAACTAGAACTTCCCATAACTTTTAAAGGTATTAAAAAAAGAATAAGTAACCATAGACATTTCTTCATTAGTTATCACCTAAATAACTATATGAATAATATGTCTTTAGTAGACTTATTCTCTTAAGAAAACAATTAATCAAAAGTTTTATTAACTATCTAAAATTATTATTACTATTCTTTAAAGAAATACCTTGCCAAATTTACATGTTGACTTTATAAATATTTTATAGCTTTTGTCTGGGATATATGCTAATATTATAAGCAGATACATTTGGTTGTTAGGTGTTTTACTCTCGGTCCATATTTTATTAAAAATACGGAAAGGGGGTGGTCCTAGAATGGAGAAAACAAATGGAATATTTAATTATTCTAGTTGTAATTTTGTTTCTTTTGACACAAAATTCTCATCACAAGGATTAAACTTAAAGTTACAAAACACCTACCCATCTTGCGATGAATAGGTGTCTCTCTACAATACAAATTGGACTGAGAAACATCTAACATAAGAAGCCAAATGTATCTCTTTTTTTATTTAAGAACAATCAAGTTCTTTCACTAGTAGTATAACATAATTTTTTTTATTTGCAAGTTTTTTGCCTTTTAAAATTCTATACTACTATTAATAATATGAATTATTTCTTAGAAAATATACGCCTTAGAAATTTTTCTAACTTGCTTTAATTTTTATAAAATTAATATAGCTTTTCATCTGACCATATGGTATTATTATAACCAGATACATTTGGTTGTTAGGTGTTTTACTCTCGGTCCATATTTTATTAAAATACGGAGGGGAGGTGGTCCATATGAAAGGAATTTCCTGTGGAGTACATCATTGTACTAGTTATATTATTAGTCTTTGTAGACGATATTATAACTACTATCAAAAAGTAGTATATTACATATTATTATTTGAAAAACACCTACGCATCGTTTGATGAATGGGTGTTTTTCGTCTAAAACTTAATGGACTGAGAAACATCTAACAGACCAAGCCAAATGTATCTCTTTTTTTATTTAAGAACAATCAAGTTCTTTCATTAGTAGTATAACATATTTTTTTTTATTTGCAAGTTTTTTGCATTTTAAAATCTTATACTACTATTAATAATATATATTATTCCTTAAGAAATATACATTTTCTTAAGTATTCATTGAATTTTACTGACACTACCGTCACTTTTTTTCAATGAAAGCTTATTATTTATTTTAATTATTTAAAACAGGGGACTGTGATGGTCCATATATAAGGAATTTCCAGTGAAGTATAACATAAATTTTTTAACTCTTAAAGAACTCTATACTACTATTACTAACATAGATTATTTTCTAATTAATATGTATTTAGAATTAATTTTTCTCACAAATACCTGCATATTTTTCATCTATAGAAATATAATAATCTTCAACATAATCATTATCACTAGAGCTCTTAATTCGATGACACTTATAAACATGAATATCCTTATCAAAAAGACCATTCGTATCTTTATAAACACTAGTACCACCATCATTAAGTTCAGAATAAAGTTCTAACTCCTTGATTAATTCTTCAATAGAAATATTTCCCTTCTTAAGTTCATCAATAATATTTTTCTTATCACCTTTATAAGTAATTTCATCGGTACTACTAAATACTCGTTTATCATCACTAGTCTTAGCAATTTCAACATAATTAACTGGTTCCTTCTTTTCCTCTTCGACTATTCTATCCCAAGAACAGCCACATAATAGCAATAAACATAAACATCCAACTAACTTTTTCATATATCATTACCTCCTATCAAGATGATATCATACTTTTATTAAACAATATACTCCTAAAAGAAATAAAATAAACCACAGATTAAAGATAATATACCTAAAATATTCAAACAAACTATAACCACATATTAACATATTAAGATTAAGAATAATAAATACTAGGTAATTACTAATAAATAAAGTACTAATTAACTTCATAAATAACTTATTCATACTAAAATATATTATTTTTATAGTTATTTTAGTTATAATGATTAATATATTTTAAGAATATACTTAAAAAAGAGAGCTATTAACTCTCCGAATAATTGCTATGGATTAGCTTTCTTTACTTCATCTTGATAAGGCTTTAAAGCACTATTCCAAGAAGAATAATAGTCATTACCACGATGGTCTTCTAGAATTTTTAACTTACTTAGATATTTTCCTAAATAAGCACTAACTTTATAAGCCCCATAATAGTTTAGATGATCACCCATATCTCTAGTATCTTTACTCCAATCAATTTGCACTTTATTATCAATATTTAAGTCTAGATACTTAATTTTATTTTGTTTAGCATATTGCTTTATACCATTATGACGACGATAATTCCAATTAACTGTACTAGGAGTACTAAGTAAAATAAACGTAATATTATTTTCTTCACACTTATCTTTAATTAAGTCTAAATAGTACTCATTTATCTTATCAATCTTTTCTTTGGCTTCAGTATATTCCATATAATTAGTATTAGTGGCAGGATTAATATTTAAACTAAAGTCATAGCCTTTAAAAGTATCTGTATAGTTATAATTTATTTTACTATTTAAATCTTTAATAGTCATCTGTTTCCAACGATTATGATAATGAAATACAGGAATGAATTCTCCCAACCAATAACGAAGATTATAACTAAGGGGAATTTGACGATATATTGCATCTGTCTCTAAGATAAGCACTTTTAATTGGTGTTTACTAAGAGCTTTAAGAAGATAATTATAACTATCATATAAATATTGACCTGAAGTACCACTTACATACATAGTATAACCATATTCTTTATAAATTTCTAAAGGACTAATAGCAGCAAAAGATTCACTATCTCCTACCACTAAAGCATCGATAGAATTTTCTTTTTCCGCTAAAGGACCACTCGCATTATCAATATGTTTATCCGTACTAAGAATTCCATTATTTTTAGGACTTAAAATATAAGAACATATCATTAGTAACAAAAATAATATAAGAATAAAACTAACAATCTTTAATATTTTTTTCATGATACCTCCTAAAAGTTAGCATAAAGCGGATCAACAGGTACATACCCATCCCCATAAGCGCCAAATATAATAATAAATAATACTAAAGCGTAATATAAAGTCCAACGAATATAAACGGGCTTTTTCCTAATAGCTTCTCTAATATTAATTTGTTTTTCTTTTAAAACACTAACAACAAATACAATTAATAAAGTAACTATAATTATTCTAAAATCATATTTATCTAAACCTAGCTTCAAAATATTTTCTTTAAAATTAGTTAAGTCAAAAGCCGTAAAAATCTTCTTAAACATTTGTAATCCGGCTTGAAGCCCGTGAGCCCGAAAGAATAATTCCCCAAAGATTACTAAAATTGTTGTCTTAAACATTTCAAATGTTCGATAGAAAAAATTATTTCTATTGATGTGAAATATCTTTAGAATTTTAAGAATTAAAGGAGAAAATAAATCTGCCAGAATTATTAAAGTAAAATGATATAGCCCAAAGAAAATATAATTCCAAGCCGCTCCATGCCATAATCCATTTAAAAGCCAAACAACTAGTAGTGCTAATGCCCCACTTAAAAGCGGGCCAAAATAATTACCAAAACGTTTGCGTCCCCAGGCGGTTAATTTCTTTAAAGGTTTAGACAAAGATAGAGGATAAAAAATATAATCACGAAGAAAAGCTCCTAGACTAATATGCCATCTAGTCCAAAACTCACTAATATTTTTAGAAAAAAACGGTTGTTTAAAGTTCTCGGGTAATTTAACATCAAATATTTCAGCACTGCCAATTACAATATCGATTGTTCCGGAAAAGTCCATATATAGTTGAATGGTATAAAATATTGCTCCCGCCAAGATAATTGCTCCCCCTAAACTGGGATAATTACTAAAGATATTTTTTACAATGACATTAAGACGATCAGCTACGACCATTTTCTTTAACATTCCAAAAAGAATTCTTTGGTAACCATTAGTTAAATTACGATAACTAATAGGAGCGCCACTATATAACTTAGTTGCTGTATCTTTATAACGGCTAATCGGACCCTCCATAATACTAGGAAAAAAGGAAAGATAAAGCATTAATCTTCCTAGATTATCATCGGCTTCTATTGTCTCATTTTTAACATCTATAATATAACTTAAAGCTTCTAAAGTATAAAATGATATACCAATTGGCATAATATAATGAGGTACTTTTAATTGATAATTTAAGTGAATTAGACTTAAGAAATTATTAATATTATTTCCTATAAAACTAGAATATTTTAGGATTATTAGAAGTCCTAAATGAATTAAGATGGCAAGTAATAAGACTTTATTTTCTTGACGTTTATATTTTTCTTTTACTTCTTTTTTATCTTCCGTAGTCTTTAATTCTTCTTTTTTTAAAGATTTGAGATGAGATAACCATAAGCCAAAGTGATGAATAGAAAGACCAGAAAACAATAAATAAACAATTAACTTTTTACTTAAAAGATAAAAGAAGATGAAACTAGCTCCTAATAAGACTTTATAACGATGCTTAGGAAAAACTATAAAGTAAATAATAATTACCAAGGGCAAAAAAAGACCAACATAACCTAAATCACAATACTGCATATTATTCTTCCTCTAATTTTTGAATTAAAGCCCAAATAGCTTTAGCACTATTAAAGTTACTAGGGATAATTTCAACTGTTGGTACTTCTACATCGAATTCATCTTCAATATCTCCGATTAAAGAAAGAATAGCTAAACTATCTAGTAAATGATTATCAATTAAGTGTTCTTCTGTTTGATAATCAACTTCTGGATTTAATTCTTCTAACATTGCTATTAATTTTTCCATTTTATTTCTCCTTTCTAGCCATATTAAAAGGATAAGTTAAAACATTGTTTCGCACCACTTTAATATGATTATCGTTAACTAAAACAACATTAGGTAAAGCTCTACTTAAAAACAAACTAATTCCTTCGGTCATGGCATATGCCCCCACTCGTAAAAACACCAAAACATCCCCTATTTTAAGATTACTTACTTGAAAATCTTTAATTAAAATATCATTTATCGTACATAAACTACCACAAACATTATAAGATTCTTTTTTTCCTTCTCTTTTAGGATACAACAAAACATAAGGATGTTTCATTGCCATCATCTGACCATAATAAGTAATATGATTAATCCCCCCATCAACAAGAGCAAAGTTACCTACATCATTTTCTTTTAAATCAACAACTTTGGTTAAATAAGAGCCGCAAGAAGCCGCTATACTTCGCCCTAATTCTAAAGTAATATGACCTTGATAAGTCATATTTTCTAAAGAAGTAGAAACTTCTTTTAGTAAATTTTTTTCGGAAAAATCCTTTTCTTCTTGAAAATAACTTACTGGTAAACCTAAACCAAGTTCTAATTCTTCGGCTAAATAACCCAAATTATTTTTTAATTCTTGTAAGAAATTATCTATATAAAGAATATCTTTCTTAATATGTTTAAGTAAGAAATGCTGCGTACCCGAGAAATAATGTAATCCCACGATATTTAAATATTGATAAGAATAACGTTGTTCTAAAATCTTTATTATTTCATTTTTACTAAGTCCAAATTGATTATTACTAGTTACTCTCAATAAGACTTTAACGGTTATTTTTAATTCTTCCCCAATCTTTTCAATTAAATTTAATTGGTTAAAACTTTCAACCGTTATTAGAATTTTAGAATCTTTTCGACTTAATATTTCTTTTAACTCCTCATAATCTTTATAGACTCCAGAAATCACCATTTTAGCAGGTTTAATCCCACTACTAGAAGCAATCTTATATTCCCCATAAGAACATAGTTCAAATTTACTTACTATATCTTTTAAGACTTCTCCTAGAAATGGATTTGCTTTTAAAGCAAAGCATAAATCAATCTTAGATGGTAAACTATCTTGTAAATAAGAAATTCGTCTTTTTAATTTCTTAATATCAAATACATAACAAGGAGTATTAACTCTTGCTAAAACTTCCTCATAAATCTTCTTCATATAGTCTTTTTAACTCCCCTCTATCAACTTTACCATTCTTAGTTAATGGCATATTATCAAGTTTATAATACTTAGTAGGAACCATAAATAAGGGTAAATCCTTTTTTAAATTACTATATAATTCTTTTTTCTCCATAGTCCCGACATAAAAACAAACTAACTTTTCTTTTTCAAGAATAAATAAAGTAGTGCTTCTAATGATACCAGGTATATTAGTTATATTTTTATCAATTTCTTCTAATTCAATCCGATGTCCCATATACTTAACTTGAAAATCATGCCGACCAGCAAAATATAACTCCCCATTATGATAATACCCTAAATCCCCCGTTTTATAAACGATATCTAAATACTTATTGTTAAGAGGATTTTGAATAAAAGCTCTTTTAGTTCTTACTAAGTCATTATAATATCCTAAAGCCACGGTTTTACTCTTTACAACAATTTCTCCTTTGATATCATCATCTTTTATTTCTAAGTTATTATTATCTATTAAGAACACTTGGTGATTTAAGAAGGCTCGTCCAATAGGAATGATATCATAATTCTTTTGTTTATCAATTATATGATAAGTACAATTACAAGTTATCTCAGTAGGTCCATATAAATTAACAAATAAAGCCTTAGGATAAGCTTGGAGCCAATTATTTAAGTGTTTAACTGGCATAACCTCACCACTAAAGAAAATTTTATTAATCATTTGGGGTTTCTTATAATTAAGTCCATGAAAACTAGAAACTAAGCATAAAGCAGAAACGGCCCAAACAAGAGTAGTAACCTTATTATCATCTAAATAATCAAGTAATAAAGCAGGTTGAGAAAAATATTCTTTGGGAACAATTACAAGCATAGCCCCCGTCTTTAAAGCACTATAAATATCTTTAACTGATACATCAAAATCAAAAGGAGCTTGATTGCCAATACAATCATTCTTACTTATATTAAAAGTCGCGGTAAAAGTATCAATAAAAGAAATAATATTATCATGACTAATTAAAACCCCTTTAGGTACTCCGGTCGAACCACTAGTAAAATTAGCATAAACAGGGTCCCCACTTAAAGAATTTTCTCTTCTTTTACTTAATAAAGATAAATCAATATCCGAGTTAATCATATCTTCATAACAATAAATACTTTTCTCGGGAAATATTTCTTTAATTGTCTTTAGATGATCATTATCCGTTAAAATAATATCACTTTCTAAAACATTCATAATATCTTTTAATCTTTTAGCCGGTAAATCCGTATTTAAAAGGGTATAAAAACATCCCGCATAAAGACTACCCATAAACAAGGAAACACACTTAGCCCCTTTTTCCATATAAATAGGAATTGCCTTACGACTAGCCGTTTTTCTTATAAGAAAGGTTCCTATTCTTTTACTAATTATTTTTAAATCTTGATAAGAAATATAGTCTTTAAGATCTTTTATTCCCTTTTGATTATTAACATCAATATTTTCTAAATATTCTAATACATTATTCATAAAAATCACAAGTATTATTTTAAAAGGTAAAGTTTAAAATAATATAAACTTTACCTTAATTTTTCTTAAGAAATCTTTTTTAACTTGATTAAAAAGTGCGTTTTCCATTTACCTTTACGCTGTTTTAGAACAATTACACCATCATTTAATTCCACTAATCTTCTAACAATAGCCATCCCAAGACCACACCCCTTACCACTTGTTCGCGCCTTATTACTTGTAACAAAAGCATCAAAAATAGTATCCTTAATATTATCCGCAACCCCGATTCCATTATCACCAATATTTAGATAAACATAATTCTTATCCGTGGTAATTTGAAAATATATTGTTACACCTGGTTGATTATACTTCATTGTATTACTAATTAAATTATCATATATTCTTTTAAAAGCATTAAAATCAACATTAACATAGTTTTCCTTATCAGAAATATCTACTTCTAAATTAAATTTATTTAAAGAAATTTCATTATATTTTTCTGCTAAATAATCTTTAGTCTTACTATTGATGTCTATTCTTTCCATATTTAGTTTATATTCCGGATGTTCCATATTAATATAAGAAAATAAACTTTCTAACTGATTTACAGCTAAAATACTTTTATTATAGATAGCATTTAGATATTGATTTTTCTTATTTTCAGGCACTAAACCATCAATAAATGCTTTAGAATAGCCCTGGATTACTGTTAAAGGAGTCTTTAAATCATGAGAGACATCCGCAATAATTCTTTGCCGTTCTTGATACATTTGCATTTTCTCTTCTAAGGCTTTATTAAGTCTTGCCATTAGTTCATTAAAACTATCCGTTATTTCTTTAAATTCTTTGGGTAAATTATTACTAGTAATATCTAACTTATCACCATTTTGATACTTACAAATAGCAAGACAGAACGTATTTAAATACTTCTTCATTCTCTTTATAAATAACCATGAACTAATAATAATCAGAAGAGCAATTAAAGGAATACCAATTATAAAGACCATCTTACTCTTTTTAATAGCCGAATTATAAGTATCCATATTAAAATTAGGTCCAACAAAGATAAGAGTTCTTTTTTCTTTATTATTAGTCTCATAAACATACTTTTCAATACTTTCATTACTAGAATAAACTCCTCTTATAAGCTCTAATTGTCTTTTCGTAAAAGAAGTATAATCTTTAAACAAATTACCTCCCATTACTTCATAATGAGAATTAAGTTCAACATAACCGGTAGTAATTTCACTAGAAGTATCCTCATCATAACTATTTTCATATAATTCATAAGTTAAATTACCATCCTCATCTTTTAAAGAAATCATATCATAATAGACATTATTAGCATAATTACTAATAAAAGCGATATCACCTTTACTTAAACTAGAAGAGATTCTTGCATCCGAAGTATATAATAAATTTAAAGAATCATCATAAATAGCAAAATTACTACTTCTCAGACTTTTAATAGGTATCAGAAGAAAATTATCATCCTTTAAAGCTTCTTCATAGTCTAGTAAATCATAAATAGTCGGAAAACTCTTCTCTAAAAGACTATTACTTAGATAATTACTAATAAAACAAAAGGTTACTATTAAGAGAGTTAAAACCCAAAATTGAATTAAACAAATCATTATAAGACTTTTATTTTTCTTCATAAGCCACCAATTTATATCCAAGTCCTCTTACTGTCAATATATATTTAGGATTAGCAGGATCACTTTCAATTTTACTTCTTAAATTAGAGATATGCACCATCATCGTATTATCATCACTATCACAGTAGTCGCCATTAATATATTCATATATTTGGGATTTAGTAAATACGCGGTTCGGATTTTGCATAAACATAACCATCATTTTCATTTCGGTTGATGTCAAAGGAATAATTTCCTCCTCTTTTCTTAAAATATATTTATCCATTTCTAAGGAAAGATTTCCTACTTTATAAACATCAACCAAAACTCCCGTCCCTAGTTTTAAAAATCTCCGCAGAATAGCCTCAACATAAGCAATAACTTCTAAAGGATTAAATGGTTTAGTTATATAAGCATCAGCCCCTAACTTTAAACCTAATACTTTATCCATATCAGCAGTCTTAGCCGAAATAATAATTATCGGGATATTACTAAACTTCCTTACTTCTTTTATAAGCGAGTAACCATCCATCTTTGGTAACATAATATCAACAAGAGCAATATCAAACTCCTCTTCTTTTAAAAGATTTAAAGCCACTATACCATCACTAGCATCCTTTGTAATATAATTATTACTCTCTAAATATAATCTTAATAATTCTACAATATCACTATCATCTTCTACTATTAATACTTTATTATGCATATAAACACCACCCATAATTTTTCTAAATCCTAGCAGTCTTAGAATATTACACTTTATATATAAAGTCAATATTTCCCTAGAAATACCTAATTATTAGGAAAATATATTTCTATTTATGAAAATTTATTATATAATTAACTAGGTGATTTGATATGGAGTTAATAAAATACATAATTCTTGGTATTATCCAAGGATTAACCGAACCTCTACCTATCTCTAGTAGTGGTCATTTACTTATCTTTAGAGAACTATTTAATACTAATATGTTTAATGATTTAAACTTTGAAGTTATGGTTAATTTTGGCTCTTTTATTGCTATTTTAATAATATTCTGGAAAGATATCGTTAGATTAGTTAGTAGTTTCTTTAAGTATTTATTTGGGGATAAAAAAGATAAAAAGAAGTATTATGATGACTTTAAGTATTGCTTGCTTATTGTCGTTGGTTCTATCCCTGTAGGTATTATAGGTTTATTATTCAAGGACAAGATTGAAGCTATTGCTAGTGTTAAAGAAGTAGGACTTGCCCTTTTAATTACGGCTTTAGCCTTATTCGTAGTTAAATCTAGTAATGGCAAGAAAAAAGATAATGAGATTACCTATAAGGATGCTCTTATTATTGGTTTATTTCAAATGTGTGCTCTACTTCCCGGATTATCTCGTAGTGGTATGGTTTTAGTAGGTTGCTTACTATGTGGTCTAAATAGAGAGTCTTCCCTAAAATACACCTTTATGTTGTATTTTCCCGTTTCAGTGGCGTCTTTCGGACTAAGTAGTATAGACGTTATTAAATCAGGAATTGCTTCTAATCTCTTATTAGGATATTTCCTTGGAATGGTAGCGGCTGGTATTGTAACTTACTTTACTTATAAGTGGTTATCAGAGATTGTTAAAAACGGTAAACTTTGGAAGTTCTCAATTTATTGTGTCTTAGTAGCCTTATTTATCTTTATCTATTTTAGATAGTAAAAACCACCCTTAAAAGGGGTGGTTTTATTATGTTCTTATCCCGGAACGTAAATAAAATAGCTTTCATAGAATTTGCAACTCTATGAAAAAAAAATCTTGATTATAGAGTAAAATCCTCCCTAATTATCTCAAACCGAAAAGAATCTGTTTATAAATAGTAAACCTATCATGCAACAGACTCTTTTTTAATGCTATAATAATCTAAAGATGAGAGAATAAAGAAATTTTCATATTTTAGTATTAAAAATAAATAATAGATAATAATATAAAAGAATACGTATAGGAGGATAAATTATGGGAAGAAAAGGAGAAAGCATATTTAAAAGAAAAGACGGTCGTTACGAAGCCCGCTATATTAAAGCCTACAATGGTGATTTAGCTGTTTACGGTTACTTATACGGCAAAAGCTATACCGATGTCAAAAATAAAAGAAGAAAAATAATTACAGAGAAAGAAAGGAAAATCACCATCAATAGAAATAAATTTTCTTTATATGTTCTAAGATGGTTAGAATACAAAAAAGACAAAGTAAAATTATCAACTTACGCCACATATGTTAGTAAAATCAAAAAACATATCATGCCAGAGCTAGGTGAATATAAGCTAAGTTCACTAGATAAACAAACAATTGAAAGTTATTTAAACACTAAGCTAATATTCTTGGAGACAAATACCGTTCATGAACTCGGAATGCTCTTAAAACAAATAGTAAAATATAATCACTTAATGCTGGATTTTGATATTCCTATCAAAAAAAAGAAAAACATTGATGTCTTTCAGAAAAATGAAATAACTCGTCTCGAAAACAACACGCTTGTTAGCGACAATCCCATTTGCCTCGGCATTGCTCTTTCTCTTTTTACCGGTATCCGTATCGGCGAATTATGTGCTCTAAAAAAAGAAAATTTCGACTTAAATAATTGTTTAATTTACATAAATCATACCCTTATCAGAGTTAAATCAGATAATCTAAACAATAAAACTAGAGTCGTTTTAGACAGTCCTAAAACCAATAATTCTAACCGTATTGTCCCTATTGCTAATAAACTTCTTACTCCTCTAAGAGAATATTTAGACACTTTCCCTAGTGAAAAAAATTACTTTTTAACTAATTCCTACCACTATATGGAACCTCGTTCTTACTATAATAAATACCAGTTCTATTTAAAAAAATGGGGAATTAAAAAACATAAATTCCATGCTCTAAGACACACCTTTGCCACTAATGCCGTTGAAAAAAACATGGACGTTAAAGCCTTAGCTGAGGTTTTAGGCCATTCTAACGTCAGTATCACTCTTAATCTTTATGTTCACCCTTCTCTAACTTATAAACGCGAATGTATTGATAAAATCTACAGTTAAAAAAATCTTATAGACTTCTCTTTCTATAAGATTTTTCACATTTCTTAACTACGCAGTAACCAATTAAACTAATTAAAGTTCCTAAAGATATTGAAGAACATACTCTATACATAGTACTACCTTTAAATTCTAAAGTATAACTGCCACTACTTAAATTAGCCTCTAAAAAGCCATTTTCACTCTCATGTAAAGCAATATTTTGTTGATTTTCATCTACTAAACTATATCCGTAATAGAATATTCTGGGTAACTCATATACTCCATCTTCATTAATAGCAAACTTGATACTTGGAAATTCTTCTTCGGTAACACTTACTTCTTCTTTAGTATCCATATTAATAACATTCTTGCTTCTGTTGTCATAATAATCTTTATGGTCAATTAAATTAACTGGCATATACTCATTTTGCCATCCTAATCCATAAGAATAATCTATCTCTTTAAAAACACTGTCATTAGCAAAATGAATACTTAAAACTCCGGGTAGAATAATACCAACTATACATAAAACTTTTAAAGCTCTCGAAGACTTTTCTAAACTTATCGGCGCCATAATACTAAATCCTAAGATAACTAAAGCTACTAAACGCCACCCAAATTGTATCATAAACAGACTATAGGGCATAATTTTCCAAGGAGAATATCTTGTTGACATAATAAAACTAATCAAAGTAAATATACCAATTAACTTGTATTTATCTTCTTTAAAAGCTCCTCTTTTCTTAATTAATAAATAAATCATTAGAATAATAACTACTATTGAAAAGTAAAAATATATTCCCGAACAACCTATTGGTATAAGATATTCTATTCCCCATAATGTCGTATGCCATACCCCCCAAGACATAACCCACTTCTTATAAACCATATAATTACCCAATAGTTTATGTTCAAATAAAGGTTCAAAGAAGAATAATGATAATAATAAGACTAAGATACACCCCTTAATAAAAGGAACTAAAAATTCTTTTTTAAACACTTTCTTATAAAGACATAACATTGTAATTCCTAAGAACAAAGTTACATATATCATCATCGTAAAATGCGATAAAATTCCTCCTACGTAACCAATAATAAAACAAGGATAAAACCACTTCTTATTACCTTCTAAAAGTTCCTTAATACTTAAAATAACTAAAGGTAAAAAGATAAATAAAATGCTCTCCGCTTGTGCGTCTCTGACATAAATTTCATTCAAATGATAACTACTAGCTAAATAAATAACACTGGCTATAAACGCTAAAGATTTCTTCTTAGTAAAACGATAACTACATATATACATACTTACTCCCGATAAAAAGAAAGTAAATAAGTAAAATATCTTTACACTAGTTGTAAGTCCTATGCCAAAATTATCTAAAAAATAAGAAAGATAAGCCGTACAAGTATGAAATATCGGTGGATAAAATAACCTACTTCCATAACCAAAACCATTTCCCACATTAGGAAGTATTTTCCCGGTTATGCCACTCATAAAATTGGTTTTAATTAAGTCTTTAATACTGGAAATAGTCGCTAAATGATACATAGTATCATTACCTATATGGTACTTGCTAATAAAAAGTGGCAGCAAAAGTCCCAAAGCAACCAGAAATATTCCTATTATCATCATATAATGCTTATCTAATAATTTGTTAACTTTCTTCTTCATCTGTAATCTCCTCTAATGTTACACCGTTAATAGCTTGAAAACGCTTGGTAATCTTCGTAGTTGTTATATTGATCTCTTTAACGTCTTTATTAACCGCCTCAATACTTCGACTTAATTTATCCCAACGAACTCGGTATTTATTGAACTCATCACTAAGTAAATTAAGATTATCCGCAATCACTTTAGCATACTTATCTCTCTTCATATTTTGCAAAATCATACTTATCGTTGTTAAGGTACTAACTAAAGTTGTCGGACTAGCTATAAAGACATTAGCTTCATAAGCATAGGCCACTAATTCAGGATAATAAGCATTAATCTCGGCAAATATGGCTTCTGCTGGCAAAAACATAATTGCTTGACTAGAAGTAACCCCATGGATAATATACTTCTGTCTAATCGCCTCAATATGTTTCTTAACGTCACTTTTAAAAGCTTTTGCATAACTATTTCTTAAATCCATACTTAGATTTTTATCGACCATTCGTTGATAATTTTCTAATGGAAATTTACTATCTATACAGATATGCCCCAGTGGCTCCGGAGCAAAAATTATCGAGTCAGCAATATAACCATTTGGTAAAGTATATTGTAGTCGATAGATATTATCATTCTTCTCACCAAAAATACTACTCAAAATATAACTAAGATTTACTTCTCCATAAATACCCCTAGTTTTTTTATCAGTTAATATCCCCTGTAAAGAAACAATATCACTACTTAAATTATCAATTCTTTTTTGAGCTTCATCAATCTTACTAAGTCTTTCTAAAATATTATTAAAAGTCTTATTAGTCTTATTAAAATTCTCATCTAAATTAAGATTAACTTTCTCATTTATTCTGATTAAACTATTTCTAATGTCATCATTAAGTACCTTAAAATCCCTACTTATATCCTTACTTAATCCGTATTTAAATTCTAATATATCTTTAGTTAAATTAGTCTCTAATTTACCTAATCTCTCTACTATATCTGTATTATTACTCTTTTTATTTCTTAGAAGTAATATTAGCAAAAGAATAATAACTATTCCTAGCATACCTATAATTATATAAGCCATTAACATCACCTCTTAGATTATACTAAATAAATAGTTAAAAGAAAAGACATCTATATAGTGCCTTATCATCAATAAATTTATACATCTTTTTTTATATTCCATAATGAATAATATATTTATCCTTTTTATAGGCCTCGCTTAACTTATCTTTTAACATGTTTATCTCATCTTGCCAAGTTTTATCCATCTCCAAAACATTTAATTTTTCAATGATTATTAATAAACTAGTTGGGGGGATAATAGTAATATAATAATAATCAAAACCCTTATTTTCTAAAAAATTAAACGCATAACTTTTAAAATCTAGATTTTTAATTTTCTCCATAATAAACTCATCAACAGAAATACAATCATATTTACTAGGTTTACATTCATGAAAAAGTCTATAAGTAATAATCTTATCTTTTAAATTTAATTTATTATTCTTAAATTTTCTAATTAATTCATCTATATCTATGTTTTCAATAATTCCCAATTCATGTCTCGGCATAAGAAAAATTCCTTCACACTTTAAAATAACACCCAATATAATATAGTTTATAAGTACTCTTATCATAAACAAGTATCATCTTACTACTCCTTAAAGTTTTAATCTTATAATATAGATTAGTATTTTTATTTATCTCTTTCAAAAAATTATCTTCAAATAGATGATAAAACTCTAATTTAAAATTCTTCTTACAAACTAATATCTGGTTCTCAAGATATTTTAAATCACTATTTTCTAATTGTCTTATGATATCTTCATTATCATCTTGTTCATAGAAAAAGACAGAAAATTCATCTGCAAAACGAAATGCGTTTGGAGTCTCGAAAATCAATGATGACTTAACCGGTTTCTTAAAAGAAACTTCTTCTTTAAAATTAGCATTCACCACATTAATTGGCTCTCTAAAATATATAAACTCTCCCACCAGCCAAACCAATAAAACTAATCCCAAGATTGTCGTAAAAACTACTTCGAAAATTTTAAATCCCGCTAAAATCCAAATTACTTTCTTCATAAATTTCAACCTTTTTCAATCAAAGTTGTAATAAACATCTAATTAAAATATAACATACAGTTAGTTAAGAACCAATACCAACTATAATAATTGTTAGCAAAAAGGTTGATTTTCACCAGCAAATACTATTTTATGATATTTGCTGGTGAAAATATGGCAAAAATAACACCAATCAATTCTTGTATAACATTAAAGAAGCCTCATCAGCTTCTTTTTATACTTCTTGAATAACCGCAATAATCATCGGTTTACATTCCGTCTCACTATATAAATATTTACCTAATTCTTCTCTAATTTCTGTCTTAATCTTTGTATAATCAACATAACGGTCAGTAATATTTCTCGTAATAACATCTAAAGAAATATTCTTAATCTCATTAATCATGTCTTTACTATCTTTAATATAGATAAATCCTCTGGTGGTTACCTCTGGTCCCACTAAAACTTCTCTTGTTTTCTTGGAAATCGTAGCAGAAATCAAGACAATCCCATTTTCACTTAACATTTGACGGTCTTTAACAACCAAATCCCCAACATCATCGTTACTCTTACCATCAATCAAAACATCATTAATCTTCATCGACTTAAAGTTATCTTGTAAAACCCCATTGTTAATTTCTACAATATCACCATTTTGTTTTAGTAAAATATTTTCGGCCGGAATACCTAAATCACTAGCTAAATTAGCGTTATTAACCATATAACGATATTCACCCTTAACCGGCATATAATACTTAGGATTTAACAATTTAATCATTAACATTAAATCTTCTTTGGACGCATGATGCAAAATTGTCTTTCTCTTAGGAACAGAAACAATCTCACAACCGTGCATTGCCAAATCATTTTCAATCTTAACTAATAATTTTTCATTTTCATCATATCTTGGTTCGGCAAAGACAACAGTATCGGTTGGCTTCAAATGAATAAATTTATCATAACCGTTTAAGACTTTACTAATACAAGCATAAGGATTTTGTTTACTATCAGCCATCAGAATAATAGCGTCTTTATCATTAATATTAGATAAATCTCCCAACAAGCCATCTTGAATTGTCAAATAATTTTCTTTTAAGGACATATCTATCAAATTTTGTAACTGCTTACCCATAACAATAATTTTACGATGCGTATTACGAGCAGCAGCAAATATTTCTTGGATAGTATAAAGATGAGTTGGTAGTACTAAAAACATTAATCTATTCTTTGTATGACTAATGGCTTCTTTAAATATCCCAACCAAGCGATGATTAGGTGAAGTATGTCCTACTTTCTCTGAAAATGTTGATTCTTGCAAAAGTGCTAAAACCCCTTTTTTACCAACATAAGCAATTTTTCCCAAATCCATATCATAAGCGCCACGCATTAATGGATCAATAATAAAATCCCCTGTATAACAAATGGCTCCATCTTTCGTATTAATAACATACATAACCGCATCAGGAGTTGAATGGGACACACTAATTGGAAAAATACTAACATCTCTAAAATTCAACTTTTTATGTGGCTCAATCTCTACTAAGTTATTAGGATTTACCCCATCACTTTCTAAAACATACTTCGTAAACTTAGTACAATAAACCTTCAAATTAGGAATTAATCTTATTAAATCATTTGTAGCACCCATATTCTCATAATGTCCATGTGTTAAGAATAATCCTCTAATCTTTTTTTTATTTTTTACTAAATAATCAAAATCAGGAATAATATAATCTATTCCATATAAATTTTCTGTTGCAAATTTAAGTCCACAATCCAATATAAAAATTGAATTGTCAACTTCAACGACATAAGTGTTCTTACCTGTTTCACTAAGCCCACCTAAGCCAAATATTTTAATTTTACTCATATTTTATCTACTTCCTTTAATTAAATATAATAATTTTAAATACAAGCGACTACAAACAAGTTAATTATATCAAAAAAAATAGTTCTTGACAAACTATTTTAATTTTCTTCTTAAACCATAAGCCACTACTCGTGGTAAATGGAAAGTATTACAAACATGTTTATACAAATAAAGAGCTTGTCGATAAGAAAGACTAGTCTTTGAAAAATTACACATATAAATATTTCCCTCTTTTAAAGCTGCTACAAAATCGCGATAAGACTTAACCCTTCCATCACACTTAAACTCATAGTTACCCAGTAACTTGATAATCATATGCATATTAAAAGATATATCTTCCTGATCTAAATACTGTACTAAATTATTTAAGGCATACTTAATAATAAAAATCTGCCCAATTGAATAACCTAAACACTCATCTTTAGTGTCATACATTTTCCCAAACTCATTACTTCTAAAAATTCTTACTAACTCTTTAGTAAATGCCTCTTCTGTAAACTCCGAAGCCCCTTTATTAGTTTCCTTAATTAGTTCCTCTAAAGCTCTCTTCTCCTGGCCAATCTTTAAAATATATTCATTTCTCTCCCGTAAATATTTTCTATACTTAGCATGAGCTTTCTCTATTTCCACCTTGTTTACTACTAAATTTCTCAAGATTATAGCTTCCATCGCAGCATCTTTGTTAATTCCCGGCTTTCTAGCAATTCTTAAAGAACACTTTAATTCTTTTCTTAAGAATAAAAAACCTAACAACATATTTTTAGTGTTTTTAATATCTTTTAAAAGACTTAGATAAGCAGGATCATTTTTCCCATCTATTAAATCTTTAAGTCTTAATCGTAAATTTTCTTCTTGAGCCTTTAAAGTCTCTATATTTAAAGCATATTCTTCTTCTATTTTTAAACTTTCTGTAATTAATTGCTTCTTCATTGTATCAATCCTTTTGGTATTAATATCATAGAGAATAATTCTTTAAAAGTCAATCACTTTTCCAAATTATTTTTCTATCTAAATACTCATTACTTTCTTCCATAAATTCCATTTTTATAATAACCAATCCGTTCTCATTAGAACTTATCATCTATTTAATTGCTTTTAACAACGTATTAATCAAATCAATATTATCAATAGTCTTACTAATTTTATCACTAACTCTTAGACCATACTTATCTTTAACAAAATTATCAAAATTACTAAATTCTTTAGAACTTCTATTAAGTCTTTTAATATAATAAGAATTTTCTTTTAAATAGTTATAATAATTCTTAGTATTCTTAATCTTATATTGTAGTTCTAATTCCATTTTAAAGTTTCTCCCTTTCTATATCACTAGACTCATCTTCAAATTAAGACCTAAATTATGAAAACTTATAATAATTTAATTTCCCGTTTAACTCTGTTTTCATATTAATCACCAAAAAATTTATCTAATGGCCTTGGACTTTTTGGTCCTTTAGGAATATTATTAACGTTACTAGCGCCTTTCGTAGTTAATTCTTCAATAAAGCCTAGAGCTTTCTGGGCCGTTTTAATATGTTCTTGTAAACTATCAATGTCAATATTTTTTACTAAGTCTTTTATTCCGGCAGAATAATTCCCTTCCAAAGAAGTCTTATTACTAGTCAAATACGGACTCCAAGCACTTTTATCTTCCCCATAAATATCATAAATTTCATAAAGTTTTTGAATGGAAGAATCTTTATTATTCTTAAGATATTCTGTAATCTGAGGATATTTTCGTAAAAAATCTTTAAAAGCTTCCTTTTTATCCATAAAAAAATCACCTACTAGATTTTATTCTTCCGTAAGTGATTTTATTTATTAAATTTTAAATTCATCAAAGAAGTCTAAAGACACTTGTTCTTCTTGTGGTCTTTCTATTTCTTTACTCTTTTCTTTTTTAGTTAATGTTTTCTCTTCATCTAAAGGATTTACTTCTTTATTCTCTTCATCTAAAGAAGTATTTTCCAAAGAATTTTCTTCTTCTTTAAATTCTTTTTTCTTTAAATTACTAATCATTACAGTACCAGTGAATATATCATCTATTCTTTTTTTACTAATTGTTCCCCCAGTTGATTTTAAGTCTAAAATCGAAATATCAGTATTTTTTATCTCCGTGATTTCACTATCACTTTTTAAGAATAACTTGTCTTTACCATTAGTAAGTAAAACTTTAATAATCTTATAATCAAAAGATTTAACTTTCTTAATTAAAGTACTACCTTTCTTAGCACGGTTATGTGTTTCTAACTCGGATACTTTCACTCTCTTTGCTGTCTTATTGTTAGTGAAGATACTTAAATATTCTTGAGTATCCAAAGATAAACCTGCTACTAAGTAATCATCTTTAAGGTTCATCCCTTTAACTCCGGAAGCCCGAGGACCTACTACGGGAATTTCTTCCGTATCAATATTGACATAGTAACCTGAAGCACTTACTAAAATAGTTCGTGGTGTCGAATTATTAACACTAATTACTTCGTCATCATCTTTTAACTTGAAGGCTAACATTGCTTTTGAATAACGGGATACCACAAAGTCATTTAAAACAGACTGTTTAACAAGACCATTCTTGGTTACAAAAGTCACTTTATCATTAGGATTTTTCAAGATGAATGCTCCTACTATATACTCTGACTCGGCTAAACCAGTCACTAAGTTGTTAATATGTTTCCCAAGTTCTTTCCATTTACCTTCATAAATAGTATGAACCGGAACATATAAATATTGACCTAAGTTTGTAAATATAACTAAATTATCTAAAGTAGATACTTCAAATAAATATTTTAAATAATCACCAGGTTTTAAAGTCGTTTCATCACCATTACTTGAAGTATAACTCTTCATAGAAACTCTTTTAATATAGCCTTCATTAGATAAGGCCACCATGACATTTTCTTTGGTAATTAAGTCATTTGTATCTAATTTAATATCCACAATTTCATCCACAATCTCCGTTTTTCTTGGCGTTGGATAATCTTTCTTAATCTTCTTTAGTTCATATTTCATAACTTCTTTTAACTTCTCTTCATTGCTTAAAATAAGTTCTAAAGCTTGAATATATTTAACTAAATTATCATGTTCTTCTTCTAGGGCTAAAACATCAGTATTTGTTAGGCGATATAACTGCAAAACAACAATAGCTTCAGCTTGTTCATTATTGAAACCAAACTCTTTAACTAAGTTGTCTTTAGCGTCCGTTTTATTTTTAGAAGCTCTAATCGTTTTAATAACTTCATCTAAAATATCCATCATCTTTAAGAAGCCATCAACTATATTTAGTCTCTTTTTATAAGCTTCTAAATCAAATTTACTACGTCTTGTAATAACCTCTTTTTGATGAGCAATATAAGCATCAAGTAAAGGCAAAATTCCTAAAGTCATTGGGCGTTTATTGACAATAGCTACCATATTATAGTTATATGATACTTGTAAATCAGTATTTTTAAGTAAATAATTAATAATTAAATCACTCTTGGCATTAGCTTTTAAGTCAATAGCTATTCTAATACCTGTCCGGTCAGTTTCATCACGAACTTCAGCAATTCCCTCGATTTTTTTATCAATCCTAATGGCGTCAATCTTGGCTACCATCATAGCCTTATTAACTTCAAAAGGAATTTCTGTAATAATAATTTGTTCTTTGCCCTTATTTTTAACTACTTCGTATTTACTGCGAACAATAACTCGACCACGACCGTTCGTAAAAGCATCAATTATCCCATTTTTCCCCATACAGATACCACCAGTTGGAAAATCAGGACCTTTAACAATATCTAAAATCGTCTCTAAACGACAATTAGGACTCTCAATTCTTTTAATAGTAGCATCAATTATTTCTCCTAAGTTATGAGGCGGAATATTAGTGGCATAACCAGCTGAAATCCCATTGGTACCATTAACTAAAAGGGCTGGAAACTTCGCTGGCAACACCGTTGGTTCAAGTAAAGTATCATCAAAATTAGGAGCCCATTCCACCGTTCCCTTATCTAAGTCTTTTAGAAGTTCATTAGCGACTTTCGAAAGTCTAGCTTCCGTGTAACGATAAGCGGCGGGTCCATCACCATCAATCGAACCATTATTTCCATGAATATCAATCAAAGGCATTGATTGTTTCCACCACTGGGACATGCGCACCATTGCATCATAAACAGAAGAGTCCCCATGGGGATGGAATTTACCTAAAACGTCGCCAACTGTCTTTGCACACTTCGTAAAAGGATGAAGAGCATCATTATGATTAATATACATATCATATAAAATTCTTCTTTGAACCGGTTTTAAGCCATCACGAACATCTGGAATAGCGCGGTCTTGAATAATTTCTTTAGCATACGCTCCAAAACGAAGACCCATTATTTCTTCTAAAGCATATTCTTGAATTTTCTTTACAGTTTCATTTTGCATATAATCACCCTCTATAATTGTCTTCTAAAGTGAATTCAACATTTTCATCAATCCACTCTTTTCTTGGTTCAACCTTATCACCCATTAAAACTTCTACTCGTTTTTGGGCTAAGGCAGCATCATTAATATTAACTCTAATTAAAGTTCTCGTCTCGGGGTTCATTGTTGTCTCCCAAAGTTGTTCTGGATTCATCTCACCTAAGCCTTTATATCTTTGAATTGTATACTTACCGGAATTATCATTCTTAATTTCATTTAACTCATCGTCACTATAAGCATAGATTTGTTTATTCTTTCCATAATCTAGTTTATATAAAGGAGGAAGAGCTATATAAAGTTTGCCAGCTTCAATAAGTCCTCGCATATAATGGTAAAAGAAAGTTAAAAGTAATATCTGAATATGTGCCCCATCAACATCAGCATCCGTCATGATAATTACTTTATCATAATTAGACTCGCTAACATCAAAGTTTGCCCCAACTCCGGCCCCAATAGTATAAATAAGTGTATTAATTTCTTCGTTCTTATAAATATCATCCATACTAGCTTTCGCTGTATTTAAAACTTTACCTCTTAACGGCAAGATAGCTTGGAATTTACGGTCACGACCACCCTTAGCCGAACCACCGGCTGAGTCTCCTTCGACTAAGAACAGCTCATTAATCTTTGGATTTTTACTCTGAGCTGGGGCAAGTTTACCAGACAAATTCTTCTCTTGTTTACTACTTTTTTTGCCGTTTCTTGCCTCTTCCCTGGCCTTTCTCGCCGCTTCTCTAGCAACTTTACTTTTTTGAGCCTTTTCTAATATTGTAAGCGCAACTTCTTTATTTTCTTCTAAAAAGAATTGTAAATTCTCATAAACGACGTCATTAGTAGCCACTCTCGCTTCTGGCGTCCCAAGCTTTCCCTTTGTCTGTCCTTCAAACTGCAATAATTCTTCGGGAATTTTCAAGTTAATAACAGCTGTTAAGCCTTCTCTAACATCACTACCATCTAAAACACTATCTTTTCCTTTGAAAATATTATTTTGCTTCGCATAGTCATTAAATACTTTTGTAATAGCCGTCTTAAAACCTACTTCATGAGAACCTCCATCACCCGTCTTAACATTATTAACAAATGACAAAATTTCTTCTTGATAAGATGAAGTATATTGCATAGCCACGTCTACTTCAATTCCATTTTTCATGCCTTTAAAATTGATAACTTTATGTAAAGGCGTCTTATTTTCATTCATATAATCAATAAATGATACTAACCCATTTTCATAATGATACTTAACGTCTTTATTATCAATTTCATCAATAACTTCAATAGTTATACCACTAAGTAAAAAAGCAGACTCCTGCATTCTCTCCGCAATAGTCGTAAAAGAAAATTGTGTTGATTTAAAAATTTCTTCATCTGGTAAAAAAGTAACAGTTGTTCCTGTTCGATTAGTACTTCCTATTGTATGTAGAGGAACGTCTACTTTACCCCCATCTTTAAAACGAATATTAGAAATAACGCCATCGCGATAAATAGTAACGTCCATTCTTTTGGATAAAGCATTAACAACCGATGCCCCAACACCGTGCAAACCACCTGATACCTTATAGCCCGATTCACTAAATTTACCACCGGCATGTAACACCGTGTAAATAACTTCAGGTGTTGATTTTCCAGACTCATGCATCCCAATTGGTACCCCACGGCCACGGTCACTTACTGTTACCGAACCATCTTTATTTAAAGATATTTTAACATAATCACCGTATCCATTAATGGCTTCATCGATAGCATTATCCACAATCTCCCAGACTAAATGATGTAATCCTCTTTTATCGGTTGAGCCTATATACATACCCGGTCTTTTTCTTACAGCCTCTAGGCCTTCTAAAATCTTGATGCTTGATTCATCATATTTTACCATTTTAATCACCTCCTACTAGATTACCATAGTTTTGGAATTTTGGCCAGTTTTTTAAGAATTTTTCTGTCAAAAAAAAGCCCTTTATTACCTAGAAGTTAGCCTATTCTCCGAGAATTTTATTTAAAAATTACCAAAGAAAAAAATTACTGCCTCACACAGTAATCTTATTAACAATATGGTGTCCCCACCGAGACTCGAACTCGGCCAAAGACCGGACTTAGGAGGTCCGCGCTCTATCCATCTGAGCTATGGAGACATAAAAGAGAAAAATTTATCTTGAAAAAAGGAAATAATTTGAGAAAATGTAATTTTCTTTAAGCTAAGGAAATTGCTTGAATGACCATCTATCATCTAATCAATTAATTAAAATCTAGCAATAGAGGATAGACCATAGTCCTCCTAAGAGATGGCTTACCAATTTCCACTCTTTAAAAAATATCATAATTTCAAGACTCTTAATGTTCTATTTTAATACTAACAACATTATAGATAAATAATAAATAGATACTAAGTTTTAACGCCAACTTAAATCTTGACATTTCATAAATAGCGGCCAACTTATCACAAATAGACACTAAATATGACCCAAAGTACTTAGGCTTCTCCTTCGTATGTGGATACATATGTTTTTCTATTATATCACATTCTAAATCACTTAACTCATAATACTTTAAAGAATTTTCTAAAGCCTTATAAGGGTGAATACTTAATCTTTCATAAGCATCATACCCCTCTAAGTCCTTATCGAAATAAAAATCATGCAACAGAGCCGCTCTTGTAATCTCTTTAATCTTCTTTAATCTTAAAATTTTACAAAAACGAAAAGCCAACTTAGAAACTCTTAAAACATGAAGATACCTACTAATTCCATGATGAGGTTCACGATATAACTTCTTAAACTCTTCATTATCTAAAATATCTTGCACAACTTCTTGATATTCGATTTTTTTACTTACAGACATAAAATCACTCTAATCTATAACACTAATAACACAATATACTAAAGAACAAATGGTAAGTAAGACAATAGAAATCACCATTCTCTTCAAATTATCATCTAGTTCTTTGCCACTAATCGTCTCCTCAGTCTTATTTTTCCATAACAAACTAAACATTTTAACTAAATAAAATGAAGTTGTAACACTACTAATAATAACTCCAATTAACAATAATATTTGATATATTTTCATAATCTCCTCTTTTTTTCTTTTCTATTATAGCATAATTTTTTCTATCTGCAAGTTACACTAATATTGCCAAATACCCTCTTTTTTGTTATTCTACTATATACTTAGAATATAATAAATCTTAATAATTATTTTCCTTATCTATACTACTTTTTAGTATTAGTATATTCTAGTAGTCTAAGTAGCATTCTAATATATAAATCACTTAACCCCTTACTCCTTAGTTTTTTAACCATAATTCGTTTATCACTATAATCTTTATCACTAAACATAATCTGGGCAATATCATTTTTCAGATTAGTTTCCACCGGAATATCAGCGATAATACCATCAATATCTTCATTTAGAATTCTCGTAGCGTCAATTTCAATATCTTTTCCTCGGCAAATAATAGTCAACTGTTTAACGGTTGAAACGTCATTAACTTCAATAACAAAATCACTATCTTCACTATAAGCAGTAAATTTCTTAGGATCTGCCTCTTGTAAAACTCTAACATCTGTAGTCGTTCTGGTATTTCTAAATCTAATCTTATAATTTCTAGTATCCGGAATAATCCCACTTTTTCCTTCATAAGGACGAATAATAAGCGTGTAGTTATTCTGTAAATAGTTATAATCAATTCTTGTGACAATGTAATAACCTTGTTCATACAAAGAACTAATACCATCATCTTCATATAAATTATAAATATTACTATTACCAGGGAAAATATGAATTTCCAAACTCTTGGCTACTCCAATATTATTTATATTCTTATCAGGAACATATAAAGGAATAATTGACCCTTTCTTAGCAAAGACGGGATAATCCTCATCATTAAAGAACATTACATAGCGGGTATTACCATTAAATCTCTTCCCCGTCTTAAAATCATACCAAGTACCATTTGGTAAATAAATCTTTTCAACACTACGTTGCATAGCAGCATCTTTTTTAGTCGTAATTGGGGAAACTAAAAGTTCACTACCAAAGAAATACTCATTCTTATAATCAGGTTCATCAATCATATTTGGAACTACATGATATAAAGGCATAAAGATAGGTATTCCTAACTTATAATACTTATACCCCTCCGCATATAAATAACTTGATAACTTCAACCTTAAATTTAAATAATCTTGAACCACTCTTAAAACCTGACTATTCCAGCGCCATGGCTCTCTTTTATAATAATGACCATACGAAGAAGCAAATCTAAATATAGGGCTAAAAGTTCCTAACTCTACATATCTTAGATATAATTCACTATCTTCAATCCCCCCTTTAAAACCGCCAATATCATTGCTCCACCAAGAAAGACCTAAGTTATAAGAACTACTAATAAATTCGGGTAATTTTTTTAACGTATCCCAACTAACTTCAGTCTCGCCACTATATAAAATTGGATATCGCAATGCTCCAAGAGAAGCTGGACGAGCTAAAATCATTCCTCTTGTATTCGTAAACTTTTTATAGTCATTATAATGATAATAGTTTAAAGCATTCATTATTCTCTTATCCTTAGTTCTTACGTCTAAGAAGAAGAAATCAACATTATCATTATATAAAGGATTAATTAACTTATCTAAATAAGCTGCAACGACATTTTTATCTAAAACATTAAAAGGTAAGTCCTGACTATCATTAATTCCTAACTCACTAGCATACTCACGATATTTAAATTCATGAGGATGAATACCCTCCGTTGGATCTAAACTAAGTCCTAAACGAATTCCTCTTTCATGTAAAAAAGTCGTAAAATTATTCAAAGTACCTAGTTTATCTCTATTAAAAGTAAATCCACTCTTAAATTTCTTTAAGTCATTAGGATCTTTAATATGCCAGTTACTTCCCATCACTAAGACATTCAAAGGAATATGATGACTATTAAAATCATAAACAAGTTTTCTAATATTATCAAAGGTATAAATATCATCTCGATACCACCAAACTCCTAGAGCATAACGAGGTACTAAAGGACATCTTCCAGCTAAAGTTACATACTCTCCTAAGAACAATCTAAAGTCTTTATTATACACAAAAACATAAATATCAATAGACTTATGTGTTCTTGGAACCATATACCCCTTATCATCAATAATCATACTATCGGAGTCATCCAAAGTACTAAAACCATCTAAAGAATATAGACTTTTTTGTCTTGAGAATATACTATTCTTAGCTTTTTTATAAGTATCGGTAGCTTCTTTTTTCTTCTTATCATCCTTAGAATTATTATTTTCTAAAGACTCACTAGCCGAAATAAACTCTTTCTTTAAATCAAGATTAGGACGAAAACAAGCCACATTTTTAGCTTCATCACTACCATAGTACCAATAAGCAGACGAATTTAAGACGTTTACTCTTAAAGTTGAGTCTGGTGCAAAAAGACTCCCCTTAAAAGGCTTTTCTTTTAGATATTGTAGACGAAAGTACTTAGTATTAATAATTAAAGTCGCATGATCTTCTTGAACATCTAAAGTAGGGCGAGGAAAACTTCTATTTTGAATATTTTCAGTTAAGTAGTCATTAAAAACCCCTGTCTCATCATATTCTAAACGTAGTATCATATCACTAATAACACTAATTCGATAATTTTTACCCTTAAATACAGCTTTTGGATTAGTCATCCGATTGTTCATATTTGGTAAAAAATGATTTCCTAAAGTACTCATAAAATCCCTATTCTTTCTAATTTTAAGTATAGCAAACTACTTATTGTTTTTCAATTAAAAAGTGTCTTTACTCCCCCCCGATTATGATATACTGATATTAGGAGGAAAACATATGAAAAAGAAAAACATCCTTCTTAGTGGTGGCATTATCTTAATAACTTTAATAGTCATACTCATCATCTTGCAACTTCTTGGTAGAGAAAAATTAACAGCAACCGGTAAAATTGAAAACAATAATTATCTTACTATCTATACATTATCTGATAACAGAAAAATCTACTCGGAATTTACTAGTGTTAAGTATAAATCTAAAGATTTAAACAATGCCTTAAAAGATAAACAAACTACCATGGATAAATTAGTTAAAGGCGCTAAAAAAAGTTCTGGGTTAAATGACGGTGGTACGATGATTTATTACTTTAAGAGCTATGATATTGTTAAATGTCATAAGATGGCTGATAACAATTCTTACATTGAAGACTACTACATTGTAAGTGATGCAGATAAAGTCATAGACAACCTTTGTAAATAGTAAAAACGGCTAAGAATACTTCTTGGCTGTTTTCTTTTACGTTAACCAAGAAAATAATTTATCTAAAAGAAAGTTTCAGCGAATATTAAATAAGTTTTGGAAATCTATTTCCAAAAGTCAGGAAATTCCCCTAGTATTGGAAATATTTTGCTAATACTAAGTTTTTTTTAAAGTTATTTTGTTTCATCAAAAGAACTTTTACTTTTTAAGAATTATTTTGTCTTATCAAAATAACTTTTGCTAGTAATTATTTCTATTTATGATAAACTACTTCTAGGTGATTACTTATGCAAAATAAATTTCCATATACTTTAGATAATAAAAGATATCATACTCTTAATTATGAATATAAAACTAAGTATGGTAAAAAAGTCTTTAAAGTTTCTTTAAACGCCGGTTTTAGTTGTCCTAATAAAAAAGATGGTTATGGTTGTATCTTCTGTTCACCCCTTGGCAGTGGAGACTTTGCCGGCAATGAAGAAGATGACTTAATAACGCAATTTGAAATGGTTAAAAATGTCATGGAACATAAATGGCCTGATGCCTACTATATTGGGTATTTTCAAGCTAATACGAATACTTATGCTCCCGTTGAAGTCTTAAAGACTAAATTTGAACCTATTCTTAAAATACCTAATGTTATTGGGTTATCTATTGCTACTAGAAGTGATTGTATCTCAAATGAATGTCTAGAATACTTAATTGATTTAAATAAAAGAACTAATCTAACTATAGAATTAGGATTACAATCTATGTATGATGAAACCCTAAAACTAATTCATCGTGGTCATGACTTAAAAAACTTCGATGAATGTGTTAAAAAATTAGTAGCTAACCATATAAATGTAGTTGTCCATATTATTAATGGCCTACCAGGTGAAACTAAAGAAATGATGATTAATACGGCTAAATATGTTAACTCCCTCGGAGTCTCTGGTATTAAAATCCATATGTTACATGTTATTAAAAATACTAAGTTAGCTCAAATGTATAAAGAAAAACATTTTCCTATCTTATCTAAAGAAGAATATATTGATATAGTAGTCTCCCAGTTAGAATACTTAAATCAGAAAATAGTTATTCATAGACTAACAGGAGATCCTAAAAAAGAAGACTTAATCACTCCCGAATGGGTCTTAAAGAAATTTTGTGTTCTAAATGATATAGATAAAGAAATGGTAAAAAGAGATACTTATCAAGGAAAAAAACTACATGAGAATAAGTAATTAACTTAAACTTTGTAGTTTTTTTAAACTCTTAATTTGTCTATTTAAAAGAATACATAATTTATTAATTCTATCATCTGAAATACCTGTTATATATTGATACATATGAAGTAAATTATCATACCACTCTACTATACCATCTAACTTCGTTAAATCTAATCTTTTGATATCTCTAACTACTTTAATTATCTCATCAAATGGCTTAATTTGATAAAAAAATCTTCCTTCCCCAGTAACACATAACTCATCTTGACTATAATAAGTAATATTAAGACTTTGGCCATTATCAAATATAGGAGCAACATTTATCCATTCTAAAGAATTTACGTCTCTTATTATCCCAAAGTTATTTAAATGTCTATCTTCATTCATAATTAAATAGTCTAAAATATACATATTTTCCATTTGAATTCTAGCATTCTTAAGACCATGCTTTTCTAAAATACTAAGATATTCTTCATAATCATTAATACTCTTCGATTTAGGAATATCCTTCATAATTTGATAAGCTGTTATTAGTTCTGTATCTTTATTAATAAAACATGGACATTTAGAAACAATCATTCCTTTATAGTTATCAATACTATAGATAACATGATTAAACCCTAGTCTTTTACATATTTCACTAGCTAATACTTCATTAAACGGTTGTAAGATTTCATTTTTATAACCACCTTTAAGTAAGTACCTAACTCCATCTTCGATAATCCAGGCTTTTCTTAACATACCATCAGTAGTGTTATTCGGACTTATTAATGCTATTCTACTAGTTATATCTTTACTACTATTAGATAAAGAAGCCTCTCTAAACTCAGCATAAGAAAAATCATTATCAAAGAAGTTAATATCATCATAAGATATCTCTTTATCTACTGGTTTTAACCAATATTGGTCTGATAAAGATAAGCCAAAAGCTTTATCTAATAACTCTCCCGGAACTTCTATATTTAATCTATGTAATAATAAATCTAATTTATCTCTAAAAGCTGGAATTCCTCTTCCTTTAAACCATTTAGATAAACTACTTCTAAACTCTTTATCATCAATATTTTCTTTTTTATATAAACTTTTTAAGATATAAGGAGCATACTCTATATTATAAACTTTATATATTTTAAGAAAGAATATACCTTCTTCATTGTATTCTACCTCTAATACTTTAGTATTTTTATTCATTAATATACATTTCATATGAATATACTCCTCTCTGAAATAATTATATCTAAACTAGTTATTATTTACAATAAGTATTCAAAAGTAAAGAGTTTTCCTTTAACTTACCTATCTATATCATCTAAAATACAAACTTTTGCGAAGGGCTACAGCCCATTGCCTTTTCCATCACCTCTAAGTTTTATATTCATTAGCCCCTGTTCTAAAGTCTCCACCCGTTCAACCATCGTTTACTGTTTTCTACATTTCCAATTTGTATGGACTCGTACTTGTTCCATTACCGGATTTTACTAAAATATTTGATTTTAAATATAAAGTTGGATAAACGCTCATGGAATAACCACTGTCATAGTACACAAAGCCGTTACCCATGACATGGCCGGTCGGGTCTACTCTGAATGAAGTGTCGGCAAAGCCCGCGTAAGGCGTTAATGTCCATTGATTATAACTTGGTTTATAAAGATAGTCATTTTCCTTACAATCACTATATGATGAATTACTCCAACGGCTCAAGTTATTCTCTAAACAAGAGGTTCTGTTTGTAGTAGGCCCTCCAGCGGTTGCATATCCATAATCACTTGGATACATTAAACCTATTTTACCTGTCCATGTTGTTGGACGACCAGTGTATACTGTTGTTCCTCTTTCGCTTTCATAGAACATACTTGAAGTTTCGCCAAAATATGATGAACTAACCCCCCCTATATTCCACACTATTTCTTCGATTGCATTTCTTGTTGTATCATTTTTTAATCCTGTCGACGTAAAATCGCACGAAGTAGTTGCATTATTTTTGCCATAATAGCAAGTCCCACTTTTTGCATTATAGTATAATGAGCCGCCTATTGACTCACTGTCATGGCCTGGGTTTAATAAATAATTTAATCTTGCTGTTGTCCAATCATTCTTCCCGTAAGCAGTTTCTGCTCCAGTTGAAGTATTTTTATTATCCCAAGAATATTTTCCAATACCTTCATCCCTTATTATTTTAACAAGATTTTCCTTTGTTCCATCACTCTTAATTATATTGTTGAACACACCTATTATTCGCCACTTTTCACAGGTACTATCCGTTTGATTATTATAATCACTACAATTAAAGTACAAATAATTACTTGGGGCTGCTCCTATATATCTTATGTTACTATCCTTATCATCTGCCGCAAACATGCTTGTATCACTACTTGCTTTAGTAACAACATTAACTAATGTCTTCTTAATCTCAAAATAAACATTGCATTTACTTCTCTTAGTCATATTAGTAGTAAGCAATCCCCATTTATCATTGTCCCAAGTACCAACTGTGCCATTATCGCAGACTACATTTTTAACAACATAACCATCATTCTTACCGGGAATAGTTTTAGAATACTCACCATCTATATAAGCTCCGATTACCACATCACCATGGATAAACTCACCAACAGTTGTTCTTACAACCTCTTCTTCTTTAGAACTACTAAACTTTGAATAAGTAAAATATATTCCTAAGATAATAATCATTAAACAAGGAACGCCTATATAAAAATATCTTTCATACCTACGCCATGCTCTCTTAAACTTTAATCTTTTTAAATACTTATCCCTATCAAATTTTTTCATATATTCCAGAAATCCTTTCTGTCTATAAACTACTGACACTTATAGACTACCCAATATTAAAAATATCATACGCTTTACATTTCTTGACACTTTTCATAGAGTTGCAAACTCTATGAAAATACACGGTGAATACTGGCCTGAAAAAGCATTTTGACTATAATTTTGACTACAATAGCTTTAAAATTAAAGTCATATTAACCTTCTTCAATTCCAGTATTCACTTAGGCTGGAAAGACATTTCTTTGACTAAAAATTTGACTACAAAAGCCTTTTTTTTCTACTCAATTTAGGCTTTAAAAAGCCCATTTTCTATGATAAAATTATCTTATAAATTAAAAATACCAACGTATTTTCGCTTTCATAGAGTTTGCAACTCTATGAAAAAAGTCTTGCTATTTGATTAGAATACCCATAATTTTAAATTTTATACCTCAAAAAAGAGATGAAATTTTATCATCTCTTCTTACACTAGGTTTTATTTAAATCTTTTAATTAATAATATATGTATGGATTATCCATAGTACCAATCCCCCCAGTTAAAGAATTAGCTTTTAAGTTAATAACCGGTTTAACACCAATACTTAAATTAACTAAACTAAAGTTTGGTGAAGAACCATCATCACTTATCATTCTGTTACCAGAAGCAACAGCCGTAAAACTACCAGCAGAAGCAGTCCAATACTGACTACCAGTATAAAGATAGTAACCACTATTAGCACTACTCCAAGTACCCGCTAAAACCGCTTCATCAGCAGAAATTAAACCCGTGGGATATTTTAATGCCCCATTACCATGTGTTGTATCACTTACTGTAAAAGCATCATTCTTTTGAGCACAAGTTAAGTTAACATAAATATTAGCATAACTTGAACCATCCCAAGGTCCTCTAGCCCAACGATAGTAAGTAGAATTACGCCCATAGCCATAATTTTTATGGGTTAAATCACTAAAAGCACTTGGCTGACGGTCATTACAGAAAACATTATCAGCTAGATAAGAAGCATAAGCACTTAAATTAGTTGTATACCAAGTATCAATATATGTCTTAATAGTTGAATCATTAGTATTAGTATGCGTTGCACTATAAGAAGAACTACCAGGAGTACCATACATATATCCTACATAAGCATTATCATTATAAGCAGTATTATAATCACTAGTACCAATCATTCTATCTTCCGAAGCCTCTCCATTAGCATGGGCTGTTGTCCCATCATAAATAAGTCTAATAGTACCATCACCATTTATTCTTAAAATACGCCAATAAAAGTTAGCAAACTTCACATAGTTATTAGAAACGTTACCTCGAAAATAATAACTAGTTCCATAAGCATCTTTAGCACTACAAACATAGCCATTGGTAGCTTCGGCCGCTGTTATGTTAACAGTACCATCACTATTAAGTGTTGGACAATTATTATTTTTATCAACTGATGCAATAATTCTATCAGTTACAGGTAATTGTTTAAAGTAAACACTGCACTTAGTTCTTTTGGTTATTCCCGATACATTTAAATCCCAATTATTACTATCCCAACTCCCAGTAGAACCGTTATCACATTCTACTTTATCAACTATATAGCCAGAAGCCTTAGTAGGAAAATTACTACTATAAGTCCCATCTATATAAGCTCCTATAATAACATCTCCCGTCTTAAAATCACCTACAACTGTTCTTATAACCTCTTCTTCCTTACTCGCAAAAAATAGAGAGTGCGTCCAATACATAGCACATACTAAAACAATTAAACAAGGAATACCAACTGCTAGTCGGTTCATTCTTAGATGTTGTTTTTTCTTTAATTTCCACTTTAAAATAGCTTCTTCTCTTTTTAATTTTTCATTCATATCACACTACTTCTACCTTTCAAAAATTATTTTAACATAGCTTATTTTCTCTGTGATAACAAAGTTTTAAAATTTAGACACATCAAAAATATTTGTATAAAAAAATTATAAATACCTGATTGTTATGATTTCTAGCTCTAAAACTCTTACAACTTTCTACTTTATAATTTATATCCAAAAAAAGAAGTATCACGTACTCCTTACCACCTATAACCTGCAATATCATCTTTAGAGAAAGTATAATCTAAAGACTTACCATAAGCCTCTTCATAAGCTTTTTTCTTCCAAGTATAATCTTCATTTAACATATTAATACTATTAACTCTAGGACTTATATCCTTATTAGGATATATATATCCTAAGACATTTAATTCATAAATAGTCTTATTAAATTCTTCATTATCTAAAATATCCGTATCTATTATCTTCGTAAAACAAGAAATTATAGGAACATTTAAAATCGCCGCATACTGATAAGCTCCTCTTTTAAGAGGACGTATCTTTCTATAATTAAACCACATTTCCTCTTCTGGATATATTAAGACCACATTCCCATCACTAAGTATCTTTCTTAAATTTTCTTTAAAAGTACCCGCTAAATACGTTGGACTCTTACTAACGGGAATAGTATTCGTATAATTCATTAAGAATCCTAAACTTCCAGTCATGGCTAAATTAGTATCTTGAATAACAATATATAACTCTTTCTTCAAGACCTTCTCTACTAACTTTCTAATAATAAAAGTATCCAAAGGATTAAAATGATTACTAGTAATAATAGCACCTTTACTTAAATCTAAGTCTTTAATAGTATCTAATCCTTTAATAGTTATATCTTTATCTAAGAGTTTCATATACTTACTAACAGTCATATTAGCTATCATATGTTTTAAACTATATCTTACTTTTTTACTCTTATTCTTATAGAAAGTATCAAGTAACTTAGTAATCTCTTCATCTGACAGGGAAGCATCATTAACTTCTACTTTTTTATTTAGTTCTTTATTTATAGTATTAGTCTCTATATTCTTAATAACTTCTTTTTTAGAACCACCAATAATCATAATCTCTCTTCTTTCCCACTATCGAATACACTCTTAAAAGTAACTTCATCATTAACTATTTCTCGACATCTCTTTAACATAGCTTCTAAACACTCATCATCTTTTTTCTTATCATCATCAGTATAATTATCTTTAATCATCTTTATTTCTTTATAATAAGGGGTCTTTTTAGCACACTTCCAGAAGTCTTTTTCATACATAACATTATCATAATGCCATGGTTTCTTAAATAAGTTAAAATGCACTATCCCAGGGTTTGGAATTTCTTTATCCCCATCAACAGGCATGGTATCCCATCTACCATCTAAATACTTAATATGTCCTTTTAGAATAGCATTTATATAAGACTGATCAGGATCAACATTACCAAAATTATACTTATTAAATAAATATAAAAACTTCTCTGCAAACTTTTTATCTCTTAAAGTTTTCATATCAAATAGAATTACCCCTGAATTAATATATTCTCGGTAATCAACCCCAACACCATTAGTAAAATAATTAGTTATATCTTTAACCGGAAAACATGAAGTATCAACACATCCCCCAATATAGTTACCTTCTAAATTGGTATTATATAACTTACTAATATCATCCGTTACTAAAGTATCACTATCAATATATAAAGCTTTATCGTATTCTTTAAAACAATCCGGAATAAATATTCTAAAGAAAATTGCTAAACTAAAATAATCTTCCCGAAGTCTAGTTCCTTTTTTATCCGTAATCGCCTTTAACCTTTCATCCATGTTATTAAAGATAATCTTGGAATAATCTGTTTCTAAACTCGAGATTTTTTCTTTATTTTCGGCACTCAAGCCATTATTAACAATATGAATATTATAAAAATACTCATGACTAGCATTATCTAACAAAGACTTAACCGCCACACTTAAGAAAGGGGCAAAGTTATCATCAATAGTAAAAAATACTGGTATTATCTTACTGTTTTTCATTTTCCACTCCTTATATTCATCAAGTAACCAGTCAAACTCATGACAATTCAAAATATCATGAACTCTATCAATCTGCCAAGGCTTAACCTTTTGGGTCTTTATCATCGGAAAGAACTTAAAAGTCGTTGTAAAGTGTCTAAGAACAGTATCACTCTGCATACTTTTTTGTTCATTATACTTTCTATCAACAACAAGCTTATGTTTACAAAGAATATTTAAAGCACTTTGGTCTGGCAGCAACATTTTTTTACTAGCACACAACTTTCTAGCCTTCTTTAAGATATCATTTTTCTTTAATAAATCTAAATTAAGTAGTAAAACTCCCGAATTTAAATAATCCTTCTTAAAGATATTCTTCTTATAAATATGACTACCATAGTAATCTAAAGTCCCAACTATTTCATAAGTACTATTATCTATGTCATAAAACTCTCTAAAACTCTTATAAGCTAAAACATCAGTATCTAAATACAATATCTTCCTAGGTAATTCTACTAGATCAGCATATAATCTTAACATACAATAAGGAGTAAACAAAGTATCTTTATTCGCCTTACACTCATTATTCTTATAAACTTCACTCATGTCAATAAGACTAACCTTACTATCTTTATTAACACTCTTCACTAAAGTATCTAAAGCTTCTATAAACTCTCTATCAATAATCTTATAATTTAAATAATTCATTGATAAAACATAAATATTTAAGATACCTTTTTCTACTTTTAAAATAGACTTTATAGATAGATATAACCCATCCTTGATATTACTATCTCCACAATATAATAAATTCATCTCTTACTCCTCTATATATCCTATTAAATAAGACTTATACTCTTCTAAATAAAACTTATCTTCTTTAGTAGTATCTATATCCCTAATACTTTCAAGAGTTAATCCCTTCATCTTTAAAATAGCTTCTTTCTTAACCCAAATCTTCGTAAAAAGATAAGCCTTATCCGAACTATTTTGAATTAATTCTTGTTCCTTAGCATTAAAAAAGTACTTAACAACCTTAGGTCTATAACTAAGTCTTTCTATATCAATACCAACATTTTTAGTAGAACTTACTCCCACTACAAGATTATCCTTATCACTAAGACTAAAATAAACATTACTATTCTTAAAATAAGGCTTCCCATTATTTGTCCTCAATACTTCATAAGACTCTAAGCCATTATCTAAGGCAATTAACTCCATAAGTTCTTTAGTTGTTATATCTTCTTTAATATATAACTTCATCATTATTTATTTAAATAATCAACAATATCTTTAACCGTTTGTAAAGTCTTAATATCTTTATCAGGAATTGTTAAATGATATCTATCCTCACATTCACTAATTAAGGTCACTATATCTAAAGACTCTAACTCTAGATCAGTTGTTAAATTAGACTTTTCACTAATCTTTTCTTCGGGAATTTCACAAATCTCACTAATTAATTTAATAACATCACTAGTTAATATTTTTTTATCTTTCATCATTATCCTCCATCGCTTTATTTCTTAAAATCTTATGGTTATTATTTTTCTTAAATTCTACCGTTCTTAGAATACACTTACTTATCTGATGATTTTTAGGAACATTCTTGTTATACTTATATATTAAATTATTAAAGTAAGTATTATTGCCTAAATAGTCTTCACTAGGATAAATATATGCTACTAACTGATTATTTAAAGAGTCTACAACAACCTCACAAACCCCTTTATCTTTTAATAGTTTTTCTTCTATCATTTCCGGTAAAATATTTTCCCCGTTTGATAAAATGATTAAGTTTTTCTTTCTTCCTGTAATAAAGAGAAAACCATCTTTATCAACATATCCTAAATCGCCCGTTTTAAACCACCCATCACTTAAAACTTCTTTCGTACTCTTAGTATCTCCATAATAACCAAGCATAACATTCTTACCCTTAACTAAAATCTCATCATTAACTGTTTTGACTTCGATATCCCGACCAATTAAACCGACCGAACCGTCTTTGCCATAGAAATTACGATTAACTGCTACTACTGGACTGCATTCCGTAATGCCATAACCATTTAGAATCTCAATACCAATACTGCGGAACCACTTAACATACTTACTATCTAAATAAGCCCCACCACAAATAAAATATTCTAAGTTGCTGCCAAACTGCTCTCTTATAGACTTAAATAACTTCTTACGTATATCAATACCAATTTTTAAAAGACTATTAGATAACTTAATTCCTAGCTTTAACTTCTTATCTTGTTTAGTTCGACGGGCTGTTGCCCAAATGGTCTTATAGAAAGTTTCTATAAATACAGGTACCACAAACATAGTATTAGGACTCGCTAACTTCATCTCTTTCTGTAAAGATTTAAGACTACTATTGATAAAAATTGGCACATGATAATAAAAAGGTTTTAGAATTCCCGTAATGAGACCAAAGGAATGATGAAAAGGTAATACTGCATACACCGCCCCATTAGGTTTAAAAAGACTAGCTAAAGACCATATATCAAAGCAGATATTTTCTTCACTTAACATAACAGCTTTATTAAAACCAGTTGTCCCCGAAGTAAAGAAGATAACACTACAATCCTTAGGATTAGTAAATCTAATAAAATCTTTATCACTCTTATAGCTATCTACTTCTTCAATTGGATACATTTTACTTACAATCCCCTCTAAAGAACCACAATATTCTTTAGAATAAAAACAAGTATTAGTATTTGTATTCTTTAGCATTCTCTTAATATCCGTAACATCTAAATCTTTGTCAATTATAACTGCACAGTTACCACTGATAACAATACTCATAAAAATCACTAAAAAGTTATAAGAATTTTCCCCAATTAATCCCAAATGTTTATTGTTATAGAGATTAGCTATATAATTACTAACTAATCTAACATCTTCATAAAATTCTTGGTAGGTTTTATTAACGAGAACTTTATTCTTATCTAAGTAAGAAAAAGCAATATCCTCTGGCTTTTTAATACTAAGATTCATTAGTTCTTTAAAAGAATTAATCTTTGGATTTTCATAATAGGCATAATTTTTCTTCATACAAGCCCCTTCCATGTCCTAAACTCTTCCATTATACAATCTAAAAATGAACTGAATATGAAATTAAAAATTCAGGTTTCTTAGATATTCTCGACTTTTCTGTACTTTCCACGATTAAGAAAAATTATCTTTAATCTTAAATGAAGCAATTATTTCTTCTAAAAATGTTAGCCCTTTACATGATGTCAAAAAGGCCTTAAATAACTTGATTATATTATAAATAGGGTTGGTGATTAAAATCCTGCCCCCAAATAACTATACATTAAATTTATTGTTTTAAATAGTTAAAAGGATGACTTTCGTCACCCAATAAAATTAGTTATATTATCAAACTAATATCCTAGCAATACCATTTACAGAAGTCCTTTTTGCCATTTTGTATTCCCCAGAACTAACAGGTAAACCAAACAACATTCGTTGGTCAAAACTATATTCATCACTAACTTTTTTTAATAGGACGGCTAGATTTTCATCGTAAAAGTCAAAACCTCGCCAGATTTCTTCTCTTTTCATGTTTGTTAGATAGACTTGCGTTGGACATAGTCCATCTTGCAAATAAGATTCATACCCACTTGTTTTGGCTTGCCATGATAATATATTGTGAAATAAATATGCCTTAAATATTTGGCTTTTAATAGGCTCTATGGTATTAATAATAGTTCTATAAGAATTTATTTGAGCCATTCTTTCCACAGGATTTACTTTATAATTTTTTTCATATAATTGTCGGCATTTGGCCTCATAAGCTTCAAGCAAATCATGAGATATTTCACCAGATTGCTCCAATTCATTAAACATTATTGAAAAAGATTGGGCTACTCGTATTAATTTTGCTTCAATAGTTGTATTTTGAGTATCATCAGCTATTTTCCACTGTAATGCGTGCTCTAATTCATGTAATATAACCTGCGTAATACCTATATTATGATAAAATGCTAGTTCAGTAGAATCAGTTAAAAGTCCAAAGAGGTCGTTTTCCTGCCAATCATTGTGAAACTGTTTATAATTCATTAAAATTTGCTTTTTATAAAAATTATAAACAGCCAAGTTTTTGTCATCTATCTCGTCAGTAAACGCTATATTATGAACATAACCATCTAGGTTTCTTGCTCCAACAACAGCTTCAACTACCTTATCAAGAAAATAATGATCAGGAAAACGCCCTGCCTTTGAATAAACAAAAATTAATTTAAGTATTTCTAATTTCATATTTTCTTCGTTCATTTTGTTTTCCCCCCTAAAACGCCAAAAACAATCTATGAAGACTTTCTTTGAAAGTAAAGCCAATCTCCATTGGTATCCGGATTATATCGCAGTAGTTATTTAAAGTCAAATTTAATTTTTGAAAATTAAGATAAATTAATTATTTTTACTTTCTTCGCAAAATTAAGCTTTTCTCTAGCGCAAATACCCCCAAAAATCCAGCAATTCGTATTCACTTGAATATTATACAATTATCAATCATTAGCAGGCAACTTAACAATAACTTCTGTCCCCGAACCGACCTTACTTCTAATCTCAATACTTCCCTTATGAAGTTCAATAATTCTTTTAACTAAAGAAAGGCCAAGACCATTTCCTTCTTCCGAGTGAGATTTATCAGCTTTATAAAACTTTTCAAACACAAAAGGCAAATCATCATCTGGTATCCCAATTCCCTCATCCTTTATTTTTACCACATACCAAGTATCTTCTAAATAACTGGTAACTTTTAAAGAATTATTCTTATCACTAAACTTAATAGCATTATCTAAGATATTTATCCATACCTGTTCTAAACTATCTTCATTTAAACATAATTTATAATCTAAAATATCCAAGTCTAGTTCTAAATTCTTCTCTTCTATCTTCTTCATTTCTAAAAGAATGGCCTGTCTTATTTGTTCGCCAACGTCATAAGTACTTTTATCCGTCAAAATACTTTGCTTTTCTACCTTAGATAAATACAAAATACTATTAGAAAGATTAGATAACCTTGTAGCTTCCTTGATAATAATGTCCAAATACTTCTCCTCTTCATTTCTAGTTAAATTATTATTTCTTAACTCTTCAGCATAATTTTTTATGGAACTAATTGGAGTCTTAAACTCATGGGAGAAATTATTAATAAAATCATTTCTTAAAATTTTAACCCCTTCTAACTCTTTTGCCATTTGATTGAAATCATGAGAAAGACGCCCTAAAAACTTCGTGTTATTTTCTTGGATTCTGACAGAAAAATTTCCTTCACTTATCTTCTTGGTTGAATTAGATATTTCTTTAATTCCCTTTAAAATTGGTCTCCCAATCAAAATAGAGGCAATAACGCCAATCAAAATGATAGCCACAAAGACCAATATCCAAAACTGCGATTGATGAAAATCTATCATATAATCCCAGCCTAAGATTTTATTGCCTAAAAAAACTAAAAAACTAAGAGCTAAAATAATCGCCGCAAAAGTAAGAAAAGCTAAAGCTGTAAAATAGATGGTCAACTTCTGATTAGTTTTTATATCAATATCATGTTCCTTAATTCTTTTCATTTCTAACCACCTTATAACCAAGTCCCCGAACTGATTTTATTTCAAATTCCGGATAATTTTCAAACTTTCTTCTGAGTCTATTAATATGAGCATCTATCGTTCGATCATCACTATTCGATTCATACCCCCATATTTCATCCATTAACTGATTTCTCGTAAATATTTTATTTGGATAAGAAAGAAGCTTGTAAAGAAGAGCAAACTCTTTTTGAGTTAATTCAGTTACCTCATCTTCTCTTCTTACCGTCATTGCATCACAATCTACAATAACTTTACCAATCACAATCTTTCTTTCTGAAATAATCTTACTTCTTCTTAATAAAGCCCTTACCCGTAAAAGTAATTCCTCCATTTCAATAGGTTTAGTCATATAATCATCAACCCCGGTTAAAAAAGCAATTCTCTTATCTTCCATCAAAGACTTAGCAGTCATCATAATAATCGGTAAGTTTTCTTCCGTCATCCTTACTTTCTTTGTAAATTCATAGCCATCTAACTTAGGCAACATTAAATCCAAAATTATTAAATCAATATGATTATTTTCTAAAATTTCTAAACCTGTTAAGCCATCGCCAGCCGTATAAACAAGATAACCTTCTCTTTCTAAATTTTTTCTAATAATATTAAGTAAATTAATATCATCTTCAACTACCAGAATATTAATCATAAATACCCCACTTCTAACAAACTTATTTTATCACAAGAACGAAAAAAGTACTAATTCTTCTTTAGTACTCTTCTAAACAAAATAGGTTTACCACTACTTAAAAAGCCTTTATTTAAAATATCAAAGTAGGCTATATCAAGATAATCAGGTAACAAATTCAGTTTATCTAAAATAGTTAACAAATCCCTATAATGAATTATTCTTTCTATTTTACCTTTTTTGCTTACATAAATGCCATTACTTGAAGAATAAATACGCTTATACTCGCCATTAACTTCCTCTAAAGGATAAATTATAAGTCGATATAAGAACAAATCATCAACATAAGAATAACTATGGCCATCACTTTTAACAACTAAACCTCCACAAACACTGAAATCCAATCCTTGATAGCCTTTGTCTTTTAAGTTATCAACTGTTGTTAAAATATCATCTTCAATCCCATCAACATTAGTATCTAAGACTTCAATATTCTCTAAAAGTTCTGCCTTTTTAAAACTAATACTATTTCTATCAAAACTATTTCTAATAATATCTTGGTCCCGAACTAAATAATTCTTAGTAATTCGTCCTCTTTTTAATATTTCATTAAGTTCTTCAATTTGCATCAATATCACCGATTATCTATTTAATCATAATTTTTTTCTTTACGCAATTAATTTTCCAAAAATAATCTGTTCGGATTACGGATTTATCAATTCAAATAAAATTTTATCAATTAAAAACCAAATTAATTTAAATATCTAAAAAATAGTTACAGAAAAAAACAATCTTCAGAAAAAAGTTTAACACTATTTAACTTCCAATTGTCTTTATTTTTATCAAAACATTTTAACTATTTAGTTTTATTTTCAATTTCTTCTTTAACTTTATTTATAAATTCATCAAGTTTTAAAGTGATTTTATCTTCACTTTGACTAGTTCTATAAGTTACAGCTTCATTATCTGTCTCCTTATCTCCTAAAACAAGAATATAAGGAGTCTTACTCATAATAGCTTCTCTCATCTTATAACCAACTTTTTCTTCTCTATCATCAAGACTAACTCTAATACCATCTTTCTTTAAAATTTGTTCAACTTTTTTGGCATATTCTAAATGATAATTATTATTTACAGGAATGATATTAACTTGATGAGGTGCTAACCATAAAGGTAGATATCCCTTTGTTTCTTCTAAAAGGAAAGCAATAAATCTATCTAGTGAACCCAATATAGCACGGTGAATAACAACAGGTCTTACTTTCTCATTATCTTCATTAATATATTCAAGTTCGAATCTTTCTGGTAATTGATAGTCTAATTGAACTGTTGATAAAGTTTCATCATGACCAATCGCACTTCTTACTTGAACGTCAATCTTTGGTCCATAAAAGGCTGCCTCACCTTCCGCCTCATAATATTCATGTCCCGTATTTTTCAAAATATTTCTTAGAGCATTTTCACTCTTTTCCCATAACTCATCATTACCAAAATACTTATCAACATTCTTTGTATCTCTTAAAGATAATCTAAATTTAAAATCTTTAAAGCCAAAATCTTTATAAACGTCTAAGATTAAATCAATAACACCCTTAACTTCTTCTTCAATTTGATCTGGACGACAGAAGATATGGGAATCATTTTGCGTAAAGGCTCTAGTTCTTTCAATACCACATACCGCTCCACTAGCTTCATATCTAAAGTCATTAGCAATCTCGGCAATTCTAATTGGTAAATCACGATAAGAATGTAATCTATTCTTAAACATCATCATATGATGAGGACAATTCATTGGTCTTAAAACATAAGCTTCATCATCAAGTTCCATCTTAGGAAACATATCATCTTTATAATGATCCCAGTGTCCAGAAGTCTTATAAAGTTCAACGTTACCAAGTGATGGGGTCATAACATGTTGATATCCTAAAGAGATTTCTTTATCCATAATATAATCAACTAAACTACGACGGACAATAAATCCATTTGGTAACCACATAGGAAGCCCTTTTCCGACTAAATCACTAAACATGAAAATTCCTAAATCTTTGCCTAATTTTCGGTGGTCTCTTGCCTTAGCATCTTCTAGTTCAGCTAAATGCTGTTCTAAAGCTTCCGGAGTATCAAAACATACACCATAAATTCTTTGCAAAACCTTATTTTTAGAGTCGCCTTTATAATAAGCCCCACTAAATTTTAATAACTTAAAATTTTTAAGCATTTTAACATTATCAACATGAGGGCCACGACAAAGGTCCGTAAAATCTCCTTGACTATAGCAAGTAATTAACGCATCTTCTGGCATATTATTAATTAAATCAACCTTATATGGGTCATCTTTAAACATTTCTAAAGCCTCTTGCTTACTAATTTCGTGACGAATTATTTTCTTACCATCTTTAGCAATTTTTTTCATCTCTTTGGAAATTTTTTCAATATCTTCATCCGTTAAAACAGTATCACCTAAATCCATATCATAATAAAAACCCTCTTCTATTACTGGACCAACCCAAAACTTAGCATTAGGATATAAATGTTTAACAGCCTGAGCCATTAAATGTGCACACGAGTGATTTAATACACTTAAATTTTTATCTTCTTTAATATTTATCATTTTATCTACTTCTTCCTTTTCTATCTAATTCATTATAATAACCATAATCTATATTATTTTGCATAGCACTGGCTAATATTCTTTTTAAATTTTTCTCGGCTTTTTTAAGGCCAACTTTTTCGGTCTCTGATGTTGCTAAAGCAATTTTCAACTTCAAATCAAAAAGTTCTTGACGTTTTTGTTTAATAAAAGCTTCATAATCTTCCTTAGTCATCTGGACCGGCATTTGTTCTTGCATAAAACCTCCAATAAAAAAACGCACTAACTACCCCTAAAAGGAGCAATTAATGCGGTACCATCCTTCATTTTACTTAATTACTATAACGGCCTTGCCGGACTAGTTTTGCTAGCCAATTCCTAGGTAGTAACTATTTAATCCCTTTATTTATCTTCCACCACCGATAAACTCTCTTTAAAAAGTAATTTAAATAATCTCGTCCTAATCAAAATTGTTAAATTAATTTTATGTCTATTTTTCTTTAAAGTCAAGACTTCTAATTATTTTTTCATCAATTTTAGTCCAAAACTCTCGGCAACTTCTCTATCATGATCAATTAACTTTTGTTTTAATGGCTCATACGCTTTACTAATTGAAATTTTAACTTTCTTGGCAAAAATCGAATTTTGATAAAGAGCGGCTAATTGTTCATTTGACTTATCAATAGTTCTAGTAAAACCATGTTCCACCAAAACACGTTCAAAATCAACTAAACTCATTGCTAGCAATCCCTTTTTATGCATGCCGTAATAATAAATATTTTTCACGCCACTTCTTTTAGTTTGAATTAGTTCTGCATAATCAGGAAAAACAAAGAAAATATTCACTTCACTACCAACTTTAGCTAAAAAAGCCTTAAATTCGTGCACTTCAGCCGTAAAATAAATCATTTGTTGTTGCAAATCCGAATTAATTCCAACAAATTCATTATCCATTCTTGTCTCTATATTATTTAATATTCCTTCAAATACTTCTATACCTGTTTCCATATCCAAAATCTCCCTTACACCACTTACTTACAAGTGTTAGTCTTACTTTTCTTACTCAATATATTCGTACAATCACTATCTGTACAAACAAACTTGTTCTTCAAGTAGAAACTTCTATTATTTGTAATACTTAAAGTACCATCATCATTTAAAACATAATTACCTTGTTCAACTAAAGCATCAACATTATCCAAATTAGTACTATAAATAAATTCCTTTTTACCTTTAACTTCTAACTTTTCACTAGTAACAATAAAACTTTTCTTTTCGACTTTCTCAACACCAGCTAAATTTTTAACCGTTTCGACAAACTCCGTCGCTTTACTATTATCACTAAAATAAATAGTTATCGAAGTATTTCCCTTTTCTAAAGAATCAATAATATCATAAGACTTATAATTACCAAATTCCTTAATCTTGCTCTCTATATTACTAATTTGCTTGTCTGTGGCTTCACTCTTCGTAACGATAATTGTCCCAAATACCTCAGTACTGCGACACCAAGTTCCTTTAAATTTATTACACCCACAAAGAAGTAATACCGCCAGCATCAACACTAAAACTTTCTTTTTCATCTCAATCAACCTCTTTTGAATTGCTACTATAACACAACTTTCTAAAACTTACAAGTCCTTTTAACTATTTTCAAAGGTCTATAATAATTGACTACACTATAGAAAAAGTAGAATTTAACTTTCCAGTACAGTCATATTTTTAAGACAGTATTCACCACAAAAATCGTTAACAGAAGGCTTATATTCTTTATAATTACCATTTTTATATTTATTAAAACCAATAATACTAGAAGTTTTACTTAAATTTAAATGTAAAAGTATTTCTAGTTTTAAAGTATTTATATCTATTTTTATCATAAGTAATAGTAATAATCAAATGTTCTTTATTAGTAATTAAGACTTTATTTACTTCTTCTAGACTTTCTAAATACTGTTCTAATCATAGATACCTAATATTATCGATAGTTAATGTTAATTTTGCTATAAATTTATCCTTTCTTAAATTAAGTATTTTATAGTAAAAGTGGTACCACCAGGACCAGTTTCGACATTAATAAGACCGTTGTTACTTTCAATGATTTTTTGGGCTAGAGAAAGGCCGATACCGATACTATTGGCACTTCCCCCACTGCCTTTATAAAATCTTTCAAAGATATGGGGTAAATCTTTTTCGCTAATGCCTTCACCATAATCTCTTATTTTAATACTAAGATAGACTTTATTAGTGGTAGTGGTTATATCGATTTTACTATTTTCCTTGGAGTGTTCAACACAGTTTTTTAAGATATTCGTAATAGCCTCTACTTGCCAGTTTAAATCACAATAAATTTTAATACCGGGTTCTAAATTTTGGGTAATCGTGATATTTTTTAAATCACATAAAGGAGAAACATTCTTTATAGAAGAGGTTACTATCTCATCTAAATAAACCTCTTTTTTTATAAAATGAACTGTATTAGAATCTAATTTTGATAACTTTAGAAGGTTTAAAGCAAGAAAGTTGATATTAAGAAGTTCTCTTTTAATATCTCTTATAAAGTCTTCTCTGGTATTCTTATCCATATCTGGGTTATCAATAATATTATCTAAAATAATTAAAATAGAAGTAATAGGAGTCTTTAATTGATGAGAAATATCAGCTAAAGTATCTTTTAAATCTTTTTTGGCTTGTTTAGAATTTTCCGCATCTTCTTTTAATTTAATAGTTACTTTATATAATTCATTTTTTAAAATAGATAATTCATCTTCAGACATTTCTTCTATATCAATCTTATAATTTCTTTTATTTATTTCTTCTAAACACTTGGTAATTTTATTAATCTCCCGGTCTTTTTTAGCATTAAATCTTAAAAATAAGAAAATAAGGAAGATTGTACTTACAAAGACTATCATAATATTAGTTACTAAGAATTGCTGATATTTATTATCATTTTCTTTAAGAAGAGATTTATTATCAATTGTTAGACTATATTGTTCCAGAACTTTACCATCTTTTTTGAAACTTTTTAAAATTTTATATAGTTCTTCATCCGTAATAGCCGGATATTCTTCTTTAATTTTTAAAATAATACTAGTTATTTTGGTATCAAAGTTATCCTTGTATACTTGGTATTCATATTTATTAATACCATAGGTTAAAATGATAATAAAAATAGTATATAAACTTAAAATTATTAAAAACTTTTTTAATTTTTCTTTATTTTTCATAATCAATCCTGTAGCCTAAACCTTTAACGGTGGAAATAATATCAGTTCCTAATTTTTGTCTTATTCTTTGGAAATATACAGTTATGGTATGGCTATCAACATCATTACCAGTCCATTCATAAATTTTATCTAAGATAGTATTACGACTTACGAGCTTGTTTAGATTTAAGAATAAAAGATGCAGAAGTTTTAACTCTAACGGGGTTAATTCGAGTTTTATGGTATCTTTATAAACTAACATTTTATCCATATCAAAACTTATATCCCCGACTTTTAAAATACTATTATGCTTTTGGCGTAATAAGATTTTATTTATACGAGCCAGTAATTCTTTGGTTGAAAAAGGCTTAGTTAAATAGTCTTCAGCACCTATTTCAAGGCCTCTTACAATATCATCTTCCTCATCTTTAGCCGTTAAAAAGATAGTGGGAATATTTAAAGTTTTTAGATTATCGGTAAAGAAAGTAAAGCCGTTACCATCCGGTAAGGTTACATCTAAAATAATTAAGTTTAGCTTAGGATTATCTTTTAAATAAGATATGGCTTCTAAAAGATTTTTACAGGCATAAACTTCATAGTTATTTTGCTTTAATGTATAAGTTAGGCCTTTTATAATAGTTAAATTATCTTCAATTAATAATATTTGCATAGAAAGTACTCCTTTTTTATATCTTATAATTTTTTATAACGAAAGAAAAGGGCTTTAAACCCTTTTCTAAATATTTTCGTTTCTAATAGTTTCAATAATATTCTGTTTATTTATTTTTCTTAATGAATATTTCATCAATAAGGTAATTAAAAGGTAAACAGCCATAATACTAATTATAATCGGTATTATTGGTAATTTATAACCCGAGAAATCACTGCTGGCTAGATAATGATAGATTAAAACGGATAAACCAGTACCTAAGATAATACCTACTATTAGAGATTTAACAGTCATAAAGATACTTTCTAAACGAATCATTTTGGAGAATTCTTTGGTAGTCATACCTATACTTTTTAAAGTAGCAAATTCACTTCTTCTAAGTTGCATACTAGTCGTAATAGTATTAAAGATATTAGTTATCCCAATAAGGGAAATAACAATAATAAAGCCGTATAAGAAGATACCTACTAAGATATAGAAGTTACGCATCATCTCTACTCGTTCTTCATTATTATAAAGTTCATAATCTTCATTATTCACAATTTTTTCTATCTCATCTTGAAGTTTAGAAGCCGCATTTGAATAATATAGGGCCTCTATATAAGTACTTTTAGTTGGTAAAGTTTTATATAAATCTTCACTTACAACTAATATAGGTTGATTGTAATTTTCTAGCCCAAAAGGATATTTATCGCTTAAGGCGCCGACTACTATTGAAGTAGGATTATCGGAAATGTTTCCTTTAATCGTATCCCCTACTTGAAAATCAAACTCCCTAAGAATTCTACTTTTTTCTTTATTTGTTTCGTTTTCATATTTAATCATCGGATATTTATCTATTAAAACACCTTTATCTTTAATGGTTTCATAGTCTAAGTTTAAAGTCTGAAGATATTTTTTATATGCCTCATCATTAAGAGAAAAAATAGTTAAATAAGCATCAATATCAGCACTTAATTCGAGGTTATGCCACTCTAGATAATCCTTACTATAATGTGTATTAGAAACACCAAAAATGCTTGTCTTTCTAACAACAACATCTTTAATATTATCTAGTTTAGTAGTTTCTAAAAGTTTTTGATAAGTAGTATCATTACTATTTTTAACCGATAGATAAATATTATAGTCCGAAGAACCTAATTCTTCTTTAATACTTCGGAAAGCAAGAGACATAAAGGATGCTAAAGCAATGAAAGTACAAACCGAAACCGCAATGGAAATAACAGTAGTTCGATATTTTTTCTTATTGCGTTGTTGATTTTTATAAGATATTTCGCCACCAACGCCAAAGATTTTACTAATTAACTTGGGAGTTTTTAATTTTCGAGCCTTAATTTTAAGGTCAGCACTGTTTTTAATCGAGTCAATAGGTGAGATTTTACTAGCTCGCCTAGCACTTTTAAAGGCCGAAAAGTAAATAGTTATGATTCCTAGACCAATCGTAAATAATAAAACTAAGGGTGAATAAGAAAATGTTAATTTAAGACCACCAGACATCATCTTATTTAAGAAGAAATTACTAATTATTACTAGAATATAAGCTGCTAAAAGGCCAAATAATAAACCTAAAGGAATACCAATAAGTCCCAAGATAGAGGCTTCATAAAAGACATTTTGGCGAATTTGTTTTTTAGTGGCCCCAACACTTCTTAACATTCCATATTGTTTGGTTTTCTCGGTAATAGAAATATCAAAACTATTTTTGATACAAAATACCGAAGTAAAAACAATAATTAGACAAACTATTAAGACAACCGTACCTAAACTCCTGGTAGTACTTTCATCTAACGGATTAGTTTCTAAAGTTATGAGATAGTTATTATTATTAAACTGGTATTTACTATTTTTCATTTGGGTCTCAAGCCTATCATATTCAGAAGCACTAAGATAATCAGACATTAAGAATTTTTTTAAAAGATCCGGTTCTACTCCTAAGATATTAGCTGTCACTTTAACATGATTTTTTAAACCGGTTTTATTATACTTGGCATAAACATCTACTTTATCGGGAATATCTTTAGAATCTAAATAAGTAATAAAGGTATAACCCGGAGCTTTATAAGGCTCAATAGTGCGGTTAGGTCGCTCGGCAATACCAACAATTTTGTAGGTTTTACTACTAGTATCTATAAGATGTTCGTTACTATCGGGATCATACGATTCGTCTTGACCTAGAAGATAACCATTACTTACTCTTTTGCCAACCTCTAAAGTAATATAATCGCCGACTTTTAGATTTATCCGGCCATTCGTTTTTAAATGGGTAGGAATTATTATTTCCGAAGCATTTTCTGGGAACCTCCCCTCGACTAAATGAACAGAAAGATTATCTAGAGATTCTTTACTAAAGGCTTTTATATAAGCATAAGGTTTATATTCATTTTTAGAATCATTTAACTTAGTATAACCAATATTACTAGTTAGATAAGTAGCCGCAATCCCAAGGTTATTTTGAATATTTTGAACATCTTCTTTAGAAACATCTTGATATTCATAATGAAAGTTACCAAACTCATATATTTCATAATTAATTAAAGAATTTATGGCACTAGAATACATAGTAGCAACCGCACTTACTAAGGCCACGGATAAAATAATACCGATAATAGTTACAATGGTGCGTTTCTTATTAAACTTTAAATTTTTAATAGTTAATTTATTTAGTAAGTCCATATTAAGCCTCACTTACAATTTTACCATCTTCAATTTTAATAATTCGATCGGCCATCTTTGCAATTTCTAAGTTATGGGTAATCATAATAATAGTTTGCTTTAATTCTTTGTTAGATTTCTTTAACAATGCCACAATTTCATCACTAGATTTAGAATCTAAGTTGCCCGTTGGTTCATCGGCTAAAACAATAGTTGGTCTAGTTATAAGAGCTCTACCGATACTGGTTCTTTGTTGTTGACCACCACTTAATTCATTAGGAAGATGATATCTTCTTTTTTCTAAACCTAAATGGCTTAACATATTTTCTAGTTCTTCATTACTAACCTTACGATTATCAAGGGCTAAAGGTAAAGTGATATTCTCCTCAACATTTAAAATAGGTATTAAATTATAAAACTGATAAATTAACCCAATTTGGCGACGTCTAAAAATAGCTAGTTTATCATCATCTAAGGCAAATATATCTTTACCATCGATATAAACTTTACCATGAGTTGGTCTATCTACACCGCCAATTAAATGTAAAAGCGTGGATTTTCCGGAACCAGAGGCTCCTACAATAGCCACGAATTCGCCTTTTTTCACGCTAAATGAAACATTATCTAAGGCTACAACTTTGGTTTCTTTTTTTCCATATACTTTAGTTAAATTTTCTACTCTTAAAATTTCCATAATAATCTCCTTTTCTTAAAGACATTATATGATATTTAAAGTTACAACTAAGTTACATTCTTAAAACTTTTTTATCAAAATGGTTTTTGAGCCTTGTCAATTAGTAAGCTTACTCTTTAATTCATCTATTTTAAACATATTACCCCGAGCTTGACATTGAATAGAATCATCTACTTTAACAAAGTAAGCTTAATAAAACCTTCCACAAGATGCACAAGTATTAACAACAGCTTTCACTTTATCTTTAGAATTCCTTACCGCTAGAAGACCAATAATTAAGTCTTAGTATTCATAATCAATATAAATTATATCGGTAGTGATAGTCTTTTCATTAATTATAATATTACCGTCTTTATCCAAAGCTACTTTTTCAACTTTTCCTGTTATTTTTTTTAAATTGACTTGTTTATCTACTTAAATCTCTTCTTAGCTAGCTCTTTTTTGATATGAAATAATATATTCACGATTAATCGAGTCCATATTTCTTTTATAAATTTTTACAGTTTCATTCTTTAAAGCTAAACCACGGAGAATTATTTGTAACAATTCAGCCAAAGTCAAAAAGTTTGTCAATTGACTTAGATTAGCAGCTAATTCAAAAAAATGTTAACTTAAATTTATTAGTTAACATTATGTCTTTTTGACTATTACTTATTTGCGAATTGTCTTAGCACACTACAGAGCTGAAACATTGTAATGTTTGTCTCACTCAAAATAATTTTAATATAATTTAACGTGACATAGATCTAAAACCACTTATTACCATAGATACTAACAGGTAAAGTTTTAATACCATTTAAGATGACATAGATCTAAAACGATATAATTGTAGATATAAATGATAAAATTGTTTTAATACCATTTAAGATGACATAGATCTAAAACAGTTTGGCTACTTATATTACTGCATTTGATGTTTTAATACCATTTAAGATGACATAGATCTAAAACAATACGATGATAACTCCAGCACCAAACGCAGTTTTAATACCATTTAAGATGACATAGATCTAAAACACAGAAATCAACGCTTTTTCAATTAATTATGTTTTAATACCATTTAAGATGACATAGATCTAAAACCTCAAATGTTTTAAAAAATATGCCTAACATCCATAGAACAATGTTACCTAAATGGTGTTCTTCTATGTCAACTGCCTTCATTATAACACAAACTCATCTAAATTTTCATCTATTATATGCTTTTTTTCATTCTTTAAAGTTACACCGTAACTTAAAGAATCTATTAATATAATTTGAATATTGTTATAAATTGCATACTTATATAATTCTACTATTTCTTCTTTATTTAAATATTGTTTTAAATTTATAAATACCAATAGATTATTAGTTTTTAATGTACATTCTAAGTCTATCAGCAATAGTAAATTATCTAATAATTCTTCTTTAGGACTTATTCCTAATTTTATTAACTTATTAATATTATCTATACTTATATCATTTTCAACATATAAAGGTAAATCTATATCATTTAAAGCTTTCTTATAAATTCTAGTCATTTTACCATATAAATTAATTAAATTTTTAGTATCTTCCTCATTTATATAATTACTTACAAACTTAGATATTTCACTAGTATATTTTTTAGAATCAAATTGGAAATCAAAATAATTAATAAATACTTTAATTTTACCATTCATATTTATTTCTTTATTATCTTGAATAAATTTTAAGTTATCACTATAGCCACTTATATATACAGAATATAGATCATTAACAAAGCGATAAAAATATCTTTTATTTTCGATTTCAACTGCATTTATATAGTCACTTGCAAATACTATTTGGTTATCTAAATAATCAACGCTTAAATTCATAATACTATTAACCTATCTTCATTATTTATAATTTTACTATTACTTTCACCAATTATATATTCTATCTTAGAATACTGTTGTTCAGTTATGGTTAAAACTTGAATAAGACCTTTTTTAGGAGCATTTTTTCTTAATCTACTAAGTAATAATTCGGATTGATTATTATTTAATACTAATTTAGAATAAACTGATTCTTGCATCATAACAAAACCTTCTCCTAATAAATATTTTCGAAATCGCAAATAATTTCTTTTATCTTTAGCATAAATATTGGGTAAATCAAAAAATACTATTGTTCGCACTATTCTATCCCTCATAATATATAAAATCCTTATATTCATCGATATTATCAATATTATTTAAAGTGTTTTTAACAAATAAACCTATAATATCCTTTAAAGTATAGCTTTTATTTTGATATTTATAGGTATTATTTAAAATATTAACCATATCTAACTTATAATTAGTATTTAATTCTCTTTCTTGATTAAAATAAACAAAATTATCAACAATTACTCGAAATGGTTCCATTAAATCACAACTTAAGTTAAATTCATTAAATTCATTCTTATGATGAATTCCTAATTGCGTAAGATAACCGCCAACAATAACTTCTTTATTAATAGTAGATAAAAGTATAGCATAACCGTAATTTAGAGCAGCATTAATATTATCGTTATTATTTCTAACAAAGTCTTTACCAAATAAAGCATTAAAATAGACTTTGGCAGCATGACCTTCTCTATTAGTTTTATCACCACTTACGACTTCATCAATATAACTAGTTAACAAATCATATCTATCATTTTTTATTTTGTTTAGCATTAAACTTTGATTAAGAATTTTATTTTTAACTATTTTCATCCATAAATCATCTTTACATTTATTAGTCCATTTAATTTGTTCTTTTATTTTCTTACTGGAATTATGTCTAGTATAATACGGTGATAGTTCGCCAAAAGGATTATGTTTTTCATCACAAAATATCATATTTATTTTGGCATCCGCAATTTCTTTTAAAAGATAAGCAGAAATAGATACAGAGATAGAGTCGACTATAATTGTATCTATTTCTGATAGATGAATGTATTTTTCATCATTATCTTGTTTAACTACTAGAAATCTATTTTTATAACTTATTTTAGATTGTCTAGTTATTACAACTGTTCGGAAACTCATTTATCACCATCATAATTTATTGTCTTTTCTTTTAAACCCGTTACTGAGGTAAATATAAAATCTCCACCAGTTACATTAGCACCAGAAAGACGGCCGATTCTGTCGCTTAAACCAAATTCCTTTAAGTTGCCATTTTTACTATTGCAATGATAAATTATTAATAATTGTTTAATTATATTAGCTAATTGTTCAAATGAACATTCTGTTAAATTTATATTATCTTGAATCTTTGTTATTTCTTTAGAAAATAAAGGGAATTCTTTTTTTATTTCAAACAAGTAATTTATAAAAGTAATTGCATTTTCAATGTCCATATTAGTTATATCATCATATTTATTTTTATAAACTTTATTTAATACATATTTACATTTTTTCGTCATGTCTTTTTTTATTTTTAATTGATAAGCGTTAGATAATTCACAGTTTTTATTAGCTGTGCTATATCCCTTTACATAAACATCTTGATTCCTATAATTAATACTTACATCATAAGGAATATTGTCTTTTAAAATTACAATATCGTCCAAAGACTTTAAATCTAAATGTTCTTTGATAAAATCAAGTTTTACTTTAACATCTTTATTATTTGCAATACTCATAGGTATTCCAATTAATTTAGTCTTGTTACCATATTTTACTAAAGTTAAATAAGATGTTTCCATATTAGAATAACCACCATATGTTTCTGTTGGCATATTTTCCTTTATTTTGATATTTCCTGTACCTCTTTTATAAATTGTCTCTTTATAAAGTTTACCCGTTCTTATTTCTGTTTTTCTACTAACTAAAATATCATTTCTATATAAAGTATCTTCAACTAAATCATTAAATTTTTTAGCATTAAATAATAATTCACCAGTTTCCTCATTTATTAATTTTGGAGCAATTTCAGCAAAGGCACTTTGAAATTCTTCATCTAGACTATTAACTACAATACCATAATGTAGTCTCTTGTAATCTTCATTTTTTATTAATTTTTCATTAAATTCATTTATTTTATTATAATCTAAATCATAGTGTAAATATTTTTCTTGATAACTTCCAAGAGTTGCAGAAAGGTAAGCATCATGAGCATGATGATAATCATTTATATCTCTAAATTTAAATAAATCGTATTTATCACGGTAACTATGGGAAATATTAGCTTTTAAATAAACTATCTTAGTTTTAGGATAAAAACAATTTAATATATTCGCAACGTGTTTTGTGATTTGTCTTGTTTCAACTAATTGTCTATTAATGAAGCCTTTAATATCCTCTTCACTATAACTTTTTCTTGTTAAGTTATAAAACTTCTTGTTACTCATTAACTTATTATTTTTTAATCTAGTCCAAATACTTTTGGTATAATCGTTTCTAAATTCTTTAGGTAAAACTAAAGAAGCACCTTTTTTCTGATTACAACTACGGCATACTAATACCCTATTATCCCAAGAATTATCTTTAATTAAAGTTCTTGGTAAGATATGGTCGATTTCATATAAACTATTTTTAGTATTTAAATCATCAACATTAATAGGTTTTCCACAATATAAACATTTACCTTCTTGTAAATAATATAAATATAATTTATCAGTATCTATTTTTTCTTCTTTAGTAAGTTCTTTCTTTAAAATTTTATAATTACTATCTACTTCACCTTTAATATCGTCATATAATTTTTGTAAATACTTTTTACGATCATCTTTTCTTACCTTTTTCTCATCACCACGTGCCATTTCTACCATTATATTTTTAGGTTCATAACCCATATAAGTAGTTATTTCCCTGACGACCTTTAAGGCTTGGTAAATGCCTCTTTTGGTAGCAGGTGATGTAGCAAGATTTTCTACAACATCATATGATAATTCGTTGGTGGTTTTCTCTATCTTATTTTCCTTAGCAATTAATTTTTGAAAATTATATTTATCATTATTAATAATTTGCATGAAATTTTCATCAGTTTCATACATTAAATCCATTATTGATTTTGGAATATTAGTTTTTTTGTCAACAACCTTAAGGTCTAGCAAAAGTTTTCTAGATAAACGACCCCAACCACTATATTTTTTATTTAAAAGGCTCTTTATCTGACTATCATTTAATTCTGAATACTTGTTTTCTACTTTTCTTTTTAAGATATCCTTATCATCAAAGATGGTTATCCATTCAATAATTTCCTCAGCATCATTAGTATTATAACAAGTTCCTGCAAAAAGGCCATTTTTGCCAAAAAAGTCAACATAACTTTGCATATTATTAGCAAACTTGCCGTCTGCTGAATAGCCCGTTATTTTCAATTCATTTTCATAGAAATTGTAATCTAATGTATTAAGCAAAAATTCTCTAAATTTATTTTCTGTAACTAGACCACTAGTCTTCATAAATAGTTCTTCGATTATTTTATGCTGCTCATCTTGAGTTAAATGTTCTCCATTAACCTTTATTTGTTTTAACTCATTTAAGACTTTAAATTCGGAATAAAGAATAGAATTATTGGGTAGGGCTTCCTTATCTAAAAGGTAAGTGCAATGAGATATCATTCTTTTAATAAATATTTCTGCAGTTTTATCTAAATTAACTACTTCTTTAAAATTATAAGGCGTAATATGAACACCTTGCATTCCTTCATTTCTAATCATCCAAGCATTTTTAGATTGCTTGCTAGATACTAAAGGACCAACAAAATAAGGTATTTTAAATTCTAATAATTGTACTAATTTAAATGTTTTATCATCTGCTTTATCTAATAAAAATGGGTAATACTTTCCTTGATGCTCAATAATACTAACTAACTCATCTTTGTTTAATTGATATGGGTATTTACCATTTTCTTTACTAGTTATTCTTGGTAAAACGTCATTATTTTCTAAGCGTTTTAAAAAGTCTTCATCATTAATAATAAAATTATCGGTATTAATATATTTTTTTATTTCTTTAAGAAAATTCGTAGTTTCTAGTTTATTATGGATATATAAATCATATAAACACATACCTTTATCATCTTTAATATCTTTTTTACTTCTAAATATTTTATTATATATTTTCCTATCAGAACTAAATGTATCTTTTAATAATTTCAAATCCACTTTATGTTGATTATATCTTTCTATCATTAAACCAGATAATGTTGTTTCCTTGCTATCGCCAAACATCTTTTTTAAGAAAACCATATCATATAACTCTTTTAATTGTTCTAAAATTTCTAAGTAATTATTAAGTAAATTTTCTAAATCATTAGCCTTATCTTCAAAATCAGTACCATCAAAACTTAAAGATACATCATTATCGGTTTCTAGATTAAATAACTTTTTAGCACTAAATTTATTGCCAATAATTAGTTTACAAAATTCACTTATAAAATTTTTGTTTAAAGAATAGCTTGTTAATTCGTTTGTTAGTTTAACTTTTAAATCATTTTTGGATTGTTCACCAAAAATACTTGTTATTTGTTTATAATTAACATTATTTAAACATTCTTCGGAAATATCTAATTCTTCTACTTCTTCACTTAATGATAAAAATATTTCCTTAAGTTTATTATCTATATTTAAATTATTAACACTAAACGAATTACCTTCATATAGAAAGTTACCACGATATTTAATAATATGATGAATAGCCAGATAAACTAATCTAATATCCATTTTTTCATTAGAATTCATTAATTTTTGACGCAAATGATAAATTGTTGGATACTCTTCATAGTACTTTTTGGTAGCTTTTGTTTCTTCCATACTAATTAAGACAGTTTTATTTTTTATGTCTTTGGAAGTGTATTTGCTTTCCACTAATTTTAGAAAGAAATTGTTATCAACTTTATTAATTTCATTTTTAAATTTTTCTTGTAATAAATTAATCCTTTCTCTTCTACGGTCATATCTCCGTCTTGTTCCTCTTTTTACTCTTCTATCTTCGGCTTTAGTGGCTTCTTCAAAAAGTCTTACTCCCCATAGAGCTTTGCCACCCTTTTTCATAACTTTATTTGTTTCATCATTTACAACTGCCCAACCCACAGATGAAGTCCCTATATCCAACCCGATATTATAATTTTCCATTGACTTACCTCCTATTTTTTGGTACTATTAGATTGTCTTAATATCATTTAAGATGACATAGAGAGTTAAAATAAAGGTTTTACCCTAAATGTTTGCGACTGTTTAGCAGTCTTTTTTTATGCTCTTTTGTCTTCTTAATCAAGATTATATCAATTTTAAATTATATATCAAGGTTTATCACTAAGTTAATTTTGAAATAAAACGTTATTAAGTAAAAGGGAATTAATATGGATTAGATAAACGAAAGAATAGATGTAAATAAGTAAAAATACTATTTACTGTTACCAAAAAAATAATCACCTTTCTGATGAATTATCCGGAGTTATTAATAACAAAATTGCATTAATTGCTAACTCCATCAAAAAAGAAGGTGATTACTTTCGCGGCTTCCAAAACATTATAGTTTGTCACATGAATTATGTTGTTGATATTCAAGAGTTAAAGTCCATTTATGAAGATTAAATTATTTATCTTTATGATTTAAATGATTTTCTTGAAAACAATCAGATTTTTTTGTATACAAGGCTAAAATGGAAGAGAAATAAAAAAATTATTAAGCGATGATGAAATTTACTTAAATAGGTTATATATAATTTAAGAAGTTTATTTTAACGATTAATAATTTTTAATAAAGCAAATAAAATTATGGCAATAACTGCAACCATGATAGTCATTTTAGCTGGGGTTTCACCCATAATTGAAACTAAATTATCATAGATGGTAAGACCAACACTTACTAAATAATTTTTTACATTAGCAAAGAAATCACTAATTTGATTGGGTAAATTTTCTTCCCAAAAGTCTAATAAATACATAAAAAACACTACTTTCTATATGACTAGTATAATATATACTTGCATTTTTCGCAATTACTTGATAGAATATTTTAAGTAATGGCGGAATTGGTGAAGTGGTTAACACACCGGATTGTGGCTCCGGCATGCGTGGGTTCGAACCCCACATTTCGCCCCATTATGGATTATTAAAGTCGCTTAGTAGCGGCTTTTTTCGTGTCTAAAAGGCTTTTCAAGATTGCTAAAAGGCTATCCCAATTCGCAGAATAGTCTCAAGTTTAAATACGAGCAAATCTGTTACCTACTTTACACCAAGTGACAAACGATGCTAACATAAGAAAGAAAATAGGAATAAACGGCAGGAAATCTCCGGTATTAGGATTTTGCAATTCTTTATCATCTGTCTTAGTATCACTACTCTCTTCTTTATCAGAAGGATTATCCTTACTATCAGTATCTGCAACGTTAGTTTTTTCACCAGTTGTCAAATTTTCAATCGTTTTATTAACTAAATCCACTTTAAAGATATCAGTATATTTCTCACTACCAATGACTTGAGCTTTATAATAATAAACTTTATTTGTCTCCGCCGACGTATCAACCTGAAGAAGCTCTTCTGTTTTTTGAATACACCCCATTGACCAATCACTGTTCCCAGAGCCACCAACAATATTCTTATAGTTACCATCAACAGCCTCAGCTCGGAAAACTTTGCAATAAGGAGTATCATCATCATCTTTTGGGGTATAATCTAAATCTAGGGAATACATAGTTTTACCATCAGAGGCTATTGTTAAAGATAATTTAGGTACTAAATTGCCATATTTCTTGCTAGAAGTTTCAGTTCCATAAACTTTAGCATATTCAGCAATTTTCTCGGTATCAAAGCCAATTTTGTAATTATCAACATAAGAAGCTTGACCTTCATTTGAACTACCATCGTCTTTGGAAATATTATAAGTATATTCTTTAAGAGTAAAAACAACATTATACTTATCAAAATCATTATTATAATCACTTGGAATAGCAGCACTATAGTCTTTGGACACACCAGCTAAAGAGAACATAGTCTCTAAAAGGGCATTAAATACAATAGTATCAAGCATCATTTCGCCAATATTAGGTTCTGTAGGAATACCCCTAGTACGTGTATATTCTAAATAATCATCAGTATAGCTAAGCAAGATGTTATCATCATCAACAGCGACCTTAATATTCTTATTATCACTATCGAGGCTTGCTTCGACTTTTTCAATCAGCCCATTACTACTATAGTCTTCGGCTAAGCGATTAAATTCAGTTACAAAATCATTTACAGTGACTTTTTTAGCTTCTACTTTAATAAACATAGCTGGTAATAATACCAACATAAATACTAATATACTTCTTTTTTTCATAACAACTTTTTATCCTTTTTACTTTTCCTTACTTTCTAAAGTACTCTTTAGAGTCTGATAGTAATCTGGTTCAATAACATCAATAGCATTAATACTACATTCTAATGACTTCTTGTACTCACCCTTATAAAATAAATCTGTGGACTTAATTAAAGCTATATCTAAACTATTGTTTAACGAACGATAACGATTTCCATAAACAATACTCATCTCAGCCATATAAGCAGTCTTGATAATTTCTTTAGCCGTATTATAAAGTTTAATAGCTAAGTCTCTGGCAGTGTCAACACGAATGTTTAAAGTCTTAATAGAAATAGGCTTTTTATTTAGTTCTTCCTTAACATTATCAATAGCCTGATAACTTTCCTTTAAATAAGTATAATAGTAATCAGGAATACTTGGTAAGTTATATTGTTTTAATTTATTTTTAGCTTTAATTAAAACCCTCTTGATTTCTTCTAACTGTTCGCGAGACTCTAACTCATCTTCTTTTAGATTACCAAAAGTATCATAGAAAGCATTTAGTTTCTCGGTAACTTTATCTAATGACACTGAAATTTTTTCCATTTCTTTAGCTAATCTCGTATAAGCAACCGTTTTATTACGGTGATGACTAACTAAGGTTTCATAGTCTTTTTTTATATTCTTTAAGTCAGTTGCAATGACGTCTAAAATCTTTAAATCGTCATCATTGACATCATAAGAGTATTTATATTCTTTAGTTTTTCTCTTTAACTCATTATTAGTTCTTTCTAACTTATTAGCACGAACTAAAGTTGTCCGCATTAAGTCTTCAAAAGTCTTTTTGGCTAATCTTTCTTTATCAAATTCATTATATAAGTTATCAAAATAATCTAAGATAGTTTTTAATTCTAAGGAAGAGTCAGTAATATTTAAGACATTTAACTTTTCTAAACTGCTAGCTATAGTCTTTTTGGCGTCTTTAATACTATTATCAATATTTAAGTAGTCAAGGTTATAACCATCTTTTATCATGTTGTCTTTGATGGATTTAATATCATCAATCTTTCTAGGAATTAATTTATCAGCCAGTAAAATAATGGTAGGAGCTTCTTTAATAACTAATTCTAAGTTACCAATAAAAGTATCTAAGGCTTTGATTATCTTTGTTACTTCACTATAACTATTCTTCTCCATAGCTGTTTCAAAATTACTAAAAAGTTTATCGATATTCTCAAACTGTAATTCTACTGGTTTACTAATATAAAGGTATTCATTTTTATGATTATTATATTCATTTAAAACCAGACGATATCTCGTCTTAAGAGAAGTTGCTATCTCTCTGTTTTTTCCTTTTGATTGCGTTATTTTTTTTATTTCTTCTAAAAGATAATCACTCTTAGCTTGAACCAAATAAATATTGAGTTCTACGTTGCTTATAAGTTTATTTAATTCTTTATATTTCTTGTTATCATATAAATCTTCTATTTTTAATAAGTTATCAGTTAGCTTAGGAATATCTTCTTTTTTAATCTTTTCAAAACGAGTTTTTAAATCAGCATAAACTTCTTGCATTAAATCATTGTTAACAAGTTCACCAACGGTTTGTAAGCTACTCATAATATCAGCAGAAATAATTTGGTTTTTATCTCTTTCTAAATTATTTATTTCATCTAAGTATTTCTTTTTGGCTTTTTTGTTGATTTTATTTAAAACAGCGATAATTATTATGACAGATACGATATAATAAGTAATACCTAATAAGATGAATGTTGTCTTACTCATATAAACCACCTTTACTATATAAGTAAATAATATCATATTTTTGGTTATTAGTCATCTATATATTAGTCTTCTAAATCAAGTTCATATGGTGTTTCTAAAGTACCACTTCCTTTAATAGTCAAATGACCATCAATATTTACAATAGGAATGATTGAACAAGTATTATTGATTTTTAGATATCCTAAGAGCCCTACTTTATTAAGGACGATGATACTAGCATTATAATAGTAACTATATGGCGTCGAAGTGCAAACATCATTACCGGTATTAAGATAAGAATTTAAATTAGCATATTTACTGGAAAGCCCCATAATAGCCATTTCATCAGCGGTTAAGAGACCTACTTTGTTAGTATAGGCACCACCGTATTCCCTATCCCCTTCTTGGCAAGTTAAAGAAGGAGTAAAATCGGTGAACAAGCGTTTCGCACCACCATAAGTTATTTGGCTATAGTACTTTGTATAACTGGTATCAGAGCAATAAGTACCATCAACAAAATAGTCATTATATTTACCTAAAGTTTCTTCATACCACTTATCTAGTTCATTAAAAGCACTACTGGTATTAAAGATAACCATTTCTTCTTTATTGGCATATTCATTATAGATGGTATCAAAGGAGTTATTAACGGCTGCTAGTTTAATGGAATTATCACTATTAAGACTTACTATTCTAAAGAGATAGTCATCTAGTTTAAAGTAATTATTAATCGGATTACCTCGAAAATAATAAGTATTATTGATATTATAAAGACCATCAGTGATAGTTTCTTCATTATAATTAATTGGGGTCGTGATGATATTATTGTCTTTTAGAAGTTTTTCTTTGAAGGTTGGTTTAATAATTTGATTAGTGGCTTCAAGGTAGTAGGAACTGTAAAAAGTATTTTTATCACTAGAAGATGTGGCGTATTCATCTTTCCATAGACGGATATTAAGACGAATGGATTTTTCTGGTTCAATATCATATTTATAGAGTAGTTTCTTTTCTAAGATATCATTTTCTTCTTTAGAAACAGTTTTTAGATTGCCTAAGTTAGTAGGTTCTAAAGAAAGGTCACCATTGATATATGCTTTTATTTTATTAGATGATAAAGTAGAAGTGTTTAGAACATTAAGGTACACTTGAATAGTTTTGATATTTTCACATTTATTAGTTATCGAGATACTACGAGCTTGACTATTTTTGCCATCGCTGTCTTTTTGATTATTGGGATTGATAAGATTGATAGTTTGTTCATCACTATAAATGATACTAACGCAAGAATTATCTTGATTAGCTGCGGGTTTACTTTCAATTTGCCACAAATAATACGTCATAACGGTAAATATTAAAATGACAATTATAATGCCGATTATAAGCAGATTTTTTTTATATTTATTTTGCATATTATTACTAACCTCTATTTTAATACTAATATAGCTATTACACTAAGTCAAGAAAAAAAGCAAGTAGGAAGTTCTACTTGTTCTTACAGGCTTCGTCAAGGTCGTTGATTAAGTTATCAATATCTTCGCTGTTGGGAGTACGAACTCCGCTGGCAAAGGCATGACCGCCGCCGTTATATTTGGCTGCTATTTCGTTAATGACAGGACCACGAGAGCGAATATTTACTTTATATACTTTATTTTTGGCGTCATAGGTTATAAAGGCCCAGGCTTTAACCTCTTTGATATAGTTAAAATTATTTACCATATTACTTGCTGTACCACTATCAACTGAAAATTTTTCAATCAAATCATTATCAATTTTTATATAGGCAAAGCCATTTTCGGTAACAATTAAGTTTTCAGCTAAGTAGCCTTGAAATCTAATTTCATTTAATGGCCGTTCATAAAGCTTAGTATATAATTTAGTAAAATCTAAATGAGCCTCATCTACAAGACGGCTAACTAGTTCAAAAGTTTTAGCCGTTGTATAAGGAAGTAAAAAGCGATCACTGTCAGAAATGATACCACAAAAAAGGTTTTCAGCTACGGGTACAGTCAACTCTAATTTTGTATTAAAAATTAATTCAGTAACTAATTGAGCAGCTGAACAACTGGTCGTATCAACGATTTCTAGTTCTCCCATCTTATCTTCAAAAGGATGATGGTCAATTTTAATTACTTCTTTATACTTACTAAAAGTAGCCCCATCAATTCGATAAATATTGGGAACATCAACAACAATTAATAAGGCTTCACCTAGTTCATCTTCATTAATTTTATCTAAGGAACCATAGGTCTTAAAACGGGCAACACTTTGACCAACAGCATAGACATTTTTCTTAGGAAATGTAGCTTTAATGCTGTCTCTTAAGGCAATCTGGGTTGTAACAGCGTCGGGATCAGGTCCTATATGACGAGCAATAACAATTGTATCGTATTTTTTTATCTTCTGATAAATTTTCTTATGAATTGGATTTAACACTTAATTACTCCTGGCTATCTTTTAGGAAATTATAAGTGTCTCTAGCAATCATTACTTCTTCGTCAGTCGGAATAACATAAATTGGAACGCTAGAATTTGAAGCAGAAATAATTCCTTCTTTACCAAATCTAGTAGCTTCATTCTTTTCACGGTCAATCTTCATGCCTAATGCTCCTAAACGATCAACAATCATACGGCGAACGTGAGCAGAGTTTTCGCCAACGCCAGCTGTAAAGACTAGCATGTCACAGCCTCCTAATTCAACATAATATTGAGCAATATATTTAACAATAGAATTTACTAATAAATGATGAGCCAAAATAGCACGATGGTCGCCATCACCAATACGAGCCTCGATATCTCTAAAGTCACTAGAAATACCACTGATACCTAGCATACCACTCTTCTTATTAAGAATTGTATCGACTTCATCTAAGGACATACCGGTTTGTTTCATAATATAAGGGATTATAGAATAATCGATATCACCACAGCGGGAACCCATGACAATACCAGCATTTGGCGTAAAGCCCATTGTTGTATCAATACATTTACCATCACGAACAGCCGAAATAGAACCACCGGACCCAATATGGCAAACGATAACATTGCAATACTTACGGTCTAAAATTTCAGCAGCTTTCAAAGAAATATATTTATGACTTAAGCCATGAAAGCCATATTTACGGATACCATATTTTTGATACCATTCATAAGGAACAGGATAAATATATTGATCTTCGTCCATAGTTTGATGAAAAGCTGTATCAAAGCAACCAACTTCTAAAGCATTAGGAATGGCTTTTTGAAAGGCTTCTACACCCATAATATTAGCAGGATTATGAAGTGGCGCTAAGGGAATAAGATCATTTAAGGTTTTCATAACATCTTCATCAATAATTACTGATTTATTGTATTTATCCCCACCATGAACTAAGCGGTGCCCTACTCCTTTAATTTCATCTAAATCTTTAATTACCCCTTTTTCCAAAAGAGTTTTCAAAAGAATTTCTACTGCTACTGAGTGATTAGAAAGTTCAGCATGATACTCTTCTTTTTTACCATTTTGTTTAATAGTATAAATGCCATCATTAATACCAATACGTTCAAAGATGCCTGAAATTAAGACTTTAGCCTCAGGCATTTCGTATAATTGGAATTTTAATGAACTACTACCGGCATTTACAGATAATATTTTCATAATTTTTCACCTCTAGTACTAATTATACTAAAGTTTAAGAATAATATCTATCTTTTAAGTGTAAAAAAGTCTTTATTTATCGTATTTTTAGGCCGATAAACTTGCTGTTCTAGCGTTTCTTCATCTAATTTAAATTCTTCAAAATTATAATTATAATCACTCATATTTTCTTTAAGACACTTGTCTTTATTATCAAGATAAATAAATTCTCTGGTTTTACTTTTAATTCTCATAATGTTTTATCACCAGTTATATTATGGATTTTTATTTTAAAATTATACTGGTTTAATAATCTTAACTATAAAATTATCGATAGTTTCTAATTCTTCATCAGTTAAGTCGGTGTATTTACCAATCTTACTAAGAGAAATATCATCTTCAATCATCGTGATGGCTATATAAATAGATTCAACACAATCCGAAAAATCTTTATCTTTAAGAGCGCTAAATTTTAAAGCTAGATAAGTAACAACATAATCTCTAAGTATATTATTTCTTTTAGGATTATTAGGCATAGATATTACTCCTAACAGCTTAGCAAAAGTAAAATTGTTATCACTCTCTAAGTCCTCTACTGGTGTAGATAATACGTAGTTTAAGGCAGTATAGATATTTGGTTCAATCTTGTCTTTATTGGCTTCTAATTTTACTAATTCTTCCTTTCGCAAATTTTCATTAAATTCTTTACTATTCATTTCTTTAGTCGCTATATTTATTATCATATAAGACTCCTTTTCTAAGAAGCGTTAATAGTAGTTTTAACTCTTCTACATATATATATTGGCGATGGCTTGCGATTTTTGTTCAAAATTACTAAACTTTTTTAATTTTTACCAAATTTTTTTCTTGGTTTATAAATTTTAACTATGTTTATAATTTTATTATTCTTTAATTTTTTAGAAAAAGACATCCTAGTATTAGAGGACATCTTCAAATTCTTTTGATTCAATATTATCAGGCTTAACAGTAATGACTTCTTGGTTTTTAATCGCAGTATGAATCATATCTTTATAATTAATTAGCTCTTCATACTCATAGCATTTACTAAGATTAGGGTTAATAACAGGGTGTTTAGGAACAAAAATTGTGCAACAATCCTCATAAGGAAGAATAGATGTAGCATAAGTATTAATTTTTTTAGCTAGTTCAATAATTTCTAATTTGTCAAAGCAAGCTACTGGACGGATAACAGGCATTTTAATTGTTTCATTAATACAGCTCATGCTGTTAAGTGTTTGACTAGCTACTTGCCCAATAGATTCGCCATTTACTAAGACTTTACAATTACTACGATTAGCAATAATAGCACTAATTCGATACATCATACGACGCATAATTGTTATCAGGTAATCATTAGGGATATTCTTGTAGATAGCTTCTTCAATTTCTGTAAAGTTGATGATATGAACTTTAACATAATTATCATTATAAATGGATAGTTGACGAGCTAATTCAAGAACTTTGTTTTTAGCTTCTTTAGAAGTATGAGGAGGTGCTTCAAAATAGATACATTCTAGTTTAATCCCACGTTTGATAGCCAAATAACCACTGACAGGAGAATCAATTCCGCCACTAAGCATTAACAAACCTTTACCGGCCACACCGACAGGATAGCCACCTAGCCCTTTGATATCTTCAAAGTAGATATAGCTATAATCTTTTCGGATTTCAACATTTACAGTAGTATCAGGATTATGGACATCAACTTGTTTATTAGGAATATTTTTCAAGATATGAGCTCCTAAGACAGCGGCAAGTTCCATACTGTTTCCAGGATAGTTCTTATAAGAACGTTTAACGCTTACTTTGAAAGTCTGAAAATCTTTAGTTTTCAATAAATCGATAAGGCTGTTCTTAATTTCTACTAAATCATTACTTAGTTCATAAGCAATTGTTATTTTATGAATGCCAAAAATATTTTGAAGTTTAGATATAACCTTAGAAAAATCATTAGTCTTAATAAACATTCTTGAAGAATCGTATGTGGTAGTATGTTCGATTCCATCTAAATTGTCTTCAATGTTCTTCTTTAAAGCTTTTAAGAAGAAATTAATATTATCTTTTTTAGTCGTTAATTCACCATATTTAATTATTATAAGTTTATTCATATTTGTTCACCTCCCATAGTTTAACAGATATATAAACTATCAGCAAGAAAAAAATCAAAGAAGACCTATTTTGTTAAATCTTCTTTAATAAACTTAATATTATAGTTGTCTAAATCAGCAATGGTTATATCCTTATTATTTAGAGCATTACGAACGTAATCTTGAGTACCATCATTATAATAAACGATTACTTTACTACTTTTCATACAAGGAAATAAGTAGACATAATTTTCATCTTGATAAAAATTTTCTAAGGCATCAGCACAAACTTCATTTTGATTAGAAGTATCTTTAATATCCATTACTTTACGATCATAAGTCAGACTGTTTGTAGGATTATTTTTCTTCGTTTTATCATAAAAAAGGCCAAATAAAACGAAGAAAACGATAACTACGCCAACAACAATTACATATTTATATTTATTGTTCATAAAATCACCTGCTACTCTTAGTTTTAGTTTAATATATTTAAATTATAACGTCAATATAATGTTAGTTATTCACTGTAAGAATCTTTTTCCCAGCGGGCAAAAATACCGCATGGTAAGACAAGATTACTATTTTTAATAGGCAAGCCCAACTCATCACTAGTTATATGTCCAACATCAGGAAGACATAATTTCAAAATATTTTCTAAAACACTCATTGATAAGCCGGTGGTGTAAGAATTGATTAAGAAAAGAATGGGGTCGTCGCTTAAAAGCTTACTGCAAGTTTTTACTAAAGGATACAAATCTCGTTCGATATCCCAAACTTGACCGTTACTACCACGACCAAAAGATGGTGGATCCATTAAAATAATGTCGTATTTATTGCCTCTCCTAATTTCACGATCAACAAATTTTTGGCAATCGTCGACAATGAAACGAATCGGCTTATCTTCTAAGTGATTTGCTTTAACGTTTTCCTTAGCCCAATCAACCATACCACGGCTGGAATCAACATGAACAACGCTCGCACCAGCACTCAAGGCCGCAACCGAAGCTGCTCCCGTATAAGCAAAGAGATTAAGAACTTTTAATTCACGATGAGCATTTTTTATTTTGCTACGTAGCATATTCCAATTATAAGCTTGTTCAGGAAACAAACCGGTATGTTTAAAACCCATTAATTTCAAATTAAAAGTTAAATCTTGATATTTAACTTGCCATGAAGCCGGAATTTTGGGATTTTGAATGTCCCAAGCCCCACCACCTTTATTACTACGATGATAAATTGCATCTATCTTCAAAGTATAAGGATTAGATGATGGCCAAATAATCTCTGGGTCTGGTCTTTTCAGAATAATATTATGCCAACTTTCGGTCTTCATGCCATTATCCATATCTAAAATTTGATAATCATTAAAATCTTTAACTAATTTCATAAAAAATACACCTACTTTAATAAATATTTAACTAAGGGGTCTACAAGTTCTAAAATACCATGGGTATAAAAGAAGAAACCTAAAACCACTACTTGAATTTCTTGGTCATAATACAAGTTAATACTTGTTAGAAGTCCCAAAACCAAGAAGGCTACGAGAGTAAAAATTCTTAATTTATACATTCTATCTCGTTTGTCATTATAATAATTGGTCTTTATTAACTTAGCAATGCCCATTAAGGTTGTCCAAGATAACAAAGAAACAGCTAGTTGAAAAGGATTATTGAAGGAAAAGAAGAGACCTACAAAGGCAACACCAAGACTAATAATTGTCGTGTAGAAACCTTCATAATCTTTCGACTTGCGGGTTAATATAAATTGAATAAAATTCAGGATAGCATAAAGTATCATAATCGTAAAGAATAAGTTTTTAATATTAGTTACGCCGAAGGTTGGTAAAATCAACATTACAATCCCAATTACAATTAAAATAGTATCGATAATCATATCAACTTTTTGTTTTTGTTTCATAAGTTTTCTCTCTTTTCTTTGATTATTTTTATTAATTTTTCTAAATAGGCTCCTAAGGGTTCATCTAAAACAATAGTACTGATTTGTTTTAGTTTGGGAGTAGCATTTTCGGTGGCCACGCTAGTTTTAACAACCTTACTCATTGCAATATCATTATTGGAGTCTCCAATCGCCATGGCCTCATCTGGATTTATTCCTAAATAAGATAGAGTTTTAATAATACCATAGCCCTTTGTAATACCCTGTACATTGATGTCATGGAAATAAACTTTACCTGAAAGTCTTGTCTCTAAATAAATAGCTTTAGAGGAGTTTGCAACAGTTACCTCAGGAATTCGGTCTTCAAAAAGATACTTCAGCGCTAGCATTCGATCATAGTTACTGGAAGTAATGGTAAGACCTGTAATATTGGTGCCGATGGAGTCATTATTTCGAATGTAATAATTATTAGTTGGTTCATGAGCTAGAAGTTGGCAATTATGGTCTTTTGTAAAAGTAAATATCTTACGAACGGTGGTGCGAGGTATAGCATTAAGAGAAATGATTTCGTTGTTGTCTACTCTTTTAATTAAGGAGCCATTGCAAGCGATGATAATGGGATAAACAGCTAATTTTCGCGCTAGTTTTCTTGCGTGTAAGAAGTTACGACCAGTATTAAGAATTACTTTAACGCCTAAAGTATTTAAGTCTGCAATGGACTTGATAATTCGGGAATCAATTTTGTTATTTAGGCGAATGGTACCATCAATGTCAAGGAAAAGTATTTTTAGCAAGTTAATCACCTCTGTTGCTATAATTATACTAAAACTATTAAGACTTAGTCTATAGTTTTAAGAGATATTTTTGTAATTAAGTTGGTTTCTTGGGTACTATTTAGGACCTATATAAATAATGAAAAAAAGTATTAAAACCTATTATATTTTATGTATATAGTATGGTACTAAAATATAAAGAATTTGACAAGGTATTTTGAATAAAAATATTTTAAAAAGTATGTTATTTTTTGAAATGGATTATCAATGGCAACAAAAATTCTAAAAGACTGATGAATGAAAATAATTAATAATAGATGTTGGTTATTTAAGAAGAAAAAAACTCTAGTCAATTAGGAAAACTAAAGTTATATAATTTCTTATATTATTTTTTTAAATTTCTAACTAAGACGGTTTTAATGTGATTTCTTTTACCACCATATATGTCCGAGAAAAAGTCATCCCCTATCATTAAGACTTCCTTTGGCCTAAGTCCTAGAGACTTTAAAGCTTTATAAAAACTTAATTTCGATGGTTTATAAGCAAGACCTAAGTATTTAATATTATGTTCTTGTAAATATTTATTAGTACTAAGACAATACCCATTACTTAAGATAACTACTTTCATTTTATTTTTAGCCATTAAAAGCCATTCTTTATTAGGTTCGGGAATGTCTTCTTTATTAAATCTTAAAGTATTATCTAAATCAATAATAAGACCTTTAATACCATTTAAAAGTAGGTCATCTAGTAATTCTGGAAATAATTCTTTGATATCGGCAATTTCTAAGTCAGCAGTAATTTTTTTACTAAGATAAAAATTTATATAAGAAAATATTTTATCGCCAAAATCATCAAGCAAATCAAAAGAGGCATTCATCTTGTTCTAACAAGTCTCTTTATGTCAGCATGAATATCTTCAGCGGAACGCATTCTATCTTGCTCGGTTACCATGACTTGATACCATCTTAAGTAGTTACTAACAAATTGAGCATTGTTATAAATTTGTCTTTGGGTTTCAATATCGCGTTCATAGACATCACCCTGAATACCATCGTTATCCGATCTTGCTAAACGAAGTTTAGTTAAGGTATCAAAATCACCATTTAGGAAAATTACCAAGTCAGGTTCACCAACTTTTAAATATCCGTATTCATGGGCTTTTATTTGAGAAATACGGTCTTTTTTGGCTTCATCATCAGAGCATTTCAAGGTTTGATATATCAAACTAGAAGTTGTATAACGATCAAGAAGCAAAATTTTACCTGCTTCATACTCTCTTTTCAACTTAGTTTGCCATAAGATAGCACGATCAAGTGCGTACATATTTTGAATTAACTCATCTGGTATCTCATCTTTAGGACCATAGTCTCCTCTTAAAAAAGTTTCGATGGCACTAGCACCTGAAGTACCATAGGTAGGAAAATGGTGCGTTATACAAGATTCACCTAAATATTTTTGAAGTAAGCCCAGTTGGGTAGATTTACCTACACCATCACAAGCTCCTTCGATTACAATTATTTTACCATTATTATTCATTTCTATTTATTCCTCTCACAATAAAGTTAAGCTCGTTATCCAAAACTTTATAAAATTATTTGTATTTTTCTTGAAGTTAATTATTTTTGTTAAAATTTACGGTCAAGACGTATACTGCGGCAATGACTTGGACATTTATAGTCAGGGAAACTGCAACGGTATTTATTTAAATAAGCTGATACTACTTCGGCCTTAGCTAAATAAAGGGCTTTTCTTTCGGGATTTGATTCCAATTGGGCTTGACTTAACAAGCTATGATAAATATAAGGAATTATTTCTGAAGTATACATATTAGCTATTTCATTTTGAGCCATCATACAACATCTTTCTTTACTAACATAGTTAAAGAGATTAGCATAAGTGGCGTTCATATTGACTTTTACTTTCATACCTAAAGGATAAGCAGATAATATTTTAGTCATATCCTTTTCATACTCCTTAGCATAGAAAGAATCAATACCTAAGAATGGTGGGACAACAAAAGATATATTCTCTTCTGGCATTTTCATTTCTAAATCGATGGTGCGATGTCTTTGATTTTGAGCTAGACAAGATAATGATTGATAATTATTATAAGAAAGGCCAGATAAGTTTACTTCACTTAGACCATCAATATTACTCCATTTATTTCTCTTAGCAAATAAGGATAAGTTAAGATCCTTGGTATCTTGATAATATAGAGATTCATCACCTTTAAAGGTCTCATAGCAAATATTTTGACCTTTAGCTTTCATTTCCACTTCTAAAGCAGGGTCATTTGTTATCATCTCATAAATATCATTTTTCGTTAATAAAACTTTTTTAGCTTTTAAAGCACTTAAGAACTCTTGTATTTCTGAAACACAGGATTTTTCAAAATCATCTAAAGGATTAGCAATTATTTTTTCCATCAAGTAAGCTATTTTGTTAATTTGCGCAAAAGGAACGGTATAAGTTAGACTTGTCCGAGTAGCAAGGCCTAAAAAGTTTCTGGCATTTTCTTGCGCTATCTTAGTAATATTTACTTCGGCAGCATGGTCTGTTTTTGTTTGCTTGCGAAACCAATCCCAGTATTCTTTAGTGAGAATTTTTTTAAAAATTGCTAACCATTTATAGTATAAAGATATTTCTTGGTCAGTATTAAAAGGACTTTTTTGTACCTCAGTATATCTTAGAGATAATTCATCAGCAGCATATTCTTTTTCATTATTTAAAATTAGGCATAATCGTCTGGAAATACCAGTTATTTCCAAACCAACGCTTTCTTGTTCTGTTGGGGTTGTGTGAGCCAAGCTAATTGTGGATAGGCCTCTTCTAATCAAGTTAGCTTCCGTATTGTTCTTTCTAATATCATCAGTTGTTACTAACTTGCCATCTTTGCTTTTGGCAACGCATACAGCAGCACGAACACCAGCTTCTTGTAAAGCTTTCTTTTGGTCGTAAAGACCATCTTTAACAAATCCATTGGGACTTAATTTTATATCTATCATAATTTTTTCCTACCTTCTTGTTGTTTTTTAAAAGTAAGCAAATCACTCTTCTGACTTGCTTACTGTATAAATTAGAGCACCCGCCCCAAGACAAATAGCAAAAACAACAGCTATAACAACAGCAGTCTTGGTTTTTTCTACTTTCTCCGGAGCATCAGCTTCTACTTCTAATCCTAATTCTTCAATTAAATTAGTACGTTCTTCTTGATTATAATAATTATCAAGGGCGGTTAAAACTTGGTCTTTATTAGTATCACCAAAGCCACTAAAACGGGTTTTACCAATGATAATATAAGGTACACCATAACCGTCTTCTGATTTATCGTCGCCAAAATGTTCAGCTACTTTTGTTAAAGCAGCATTATTAGTAGTATTGTACCATGTCTCATACTTTACTAAATTAAATTTGGCTTTCTCTGTCTTGCTTAAACTTTTAATCCAAGTAAAAAATTCTTCACAGTGAGGACAACCTTTACCATAAAAAATATAAATGTTAGCTGGTTCTTTTTCACCTTCTGCGAGACAACAAACAGGAACTACTAAAAGAATAAGGGCAATTAATAAGTTACATATTTTTTTCATACTCTACCTCCATAATCGATTATACAATAAAAAAGAAAATTAGCCAAAGTAAATTGACTAATTTCCCAAAGTTTTTAATTATTTTCATTATTAGTAAACTTATCCCAAGGCAATATCTAATATCATCATGATTATAAAGCCTACTAAGGTATAAAGAGTAATAACATTTTTATTAGTGTTTTGTTGCGACTCAGGAATTAATTCTTCTACAACGACATAAATCATGGCTCCGGCGGCAAAAGCAAGTAAGATAGGCATGATAAATCGAACTTTTAAAACTAAGATAGCTCCTATGATAGCAGCGATTGGTTCAACTATACCACTTAAAGCCCCGATGATAAAGGCTTTAGTTCTGGACATTCCAGCTTGTCTTAAAGGAAGACTAACGGCACAGCCTTCAGGAAAGTTTTGAAGTCCTATACCTAAAGCTAGTCCTAAAGCAGCTAAAGTAGTAGCGCCGGTCAAACCATAGTAAACAGAGCCAAAAGCAACACCAATAGATAACCCTTCTGGAATGTTATGAATAGTAATTGAACTTACTAAGAGAAAAATATGTTTTGATTTCTCTCTTTTTTTCTTTTTAGATATTAATTTTGTAAAAATTTTGTCTGTTCCAAATAATAAAAGTCCTCCTAAGAAAAAGCCTAAAGACACCAAAAGAAAGGTTAAATTAGTAAAAGCAGTAGCACTTTCAATGGCAGGACCTAACAAGGAAAAATAAGAAGCTGCCAACATAATACCAGCAGAGATGCCAAGAATAATATCAGAAATGTTTTTATTAACTTTTTTAAAACAAAACACAATAGCTGAGCCTAAAGATGTAATCAAAAAAGTAAAAGTAGCGGCAATAAATGCCTGTAAAACGACATTTAAATTTAAAAATATATCCATAAAATCACCTACAGTATGATATGTTTCCTAAAAAAATACTTGTGGGCGTTTTAATTATATGATATATTTTATGTATGCCCATTTAGTATAATGGTATTACAAATCCATGGTAAGGATTAAAAGTAAGTTCGATTCTTACATTGGGCACCATTAGGATTTAAGACTTGGTTAACAAGTAAAAATATATGACTAACAGAAATGTTGGTTTTTTAATTTGGAGTTTAAGCAGTAAATAAGCAGTAAATACTTATTTTCACACAACCATTTAAATAAATCTACTCTCCTTTTTCATTAATTGTACTTTAAACCAATTTATGATATTATTTTATTAGGATAGGAAGAGTTGTATGATAAGTGAAATGAGTAACAATTTAAATTATGAATATAAAAATTTGCCGGGAAATACTAAAAAATATATTAATAAAGCCCTTGATATCTTTAATCATGCTGGTCCGTTGGGCTTGCATTATGCAGCTTTATCTTTATTTGTGGCAGCATTTCAAGAAGAACCCCAACTGGAAGAATTTGCGAGAACTAATCACTTAGATTTATCCAGATTTTATGCGGATTTAGGAATTACCAATCCAGCCGAAGTAAAAGCAAATAAATTTCCTTTTTTTGTTAATAGCTATGAACAATTTTATGGCGACAATTCTGTTAAACAAGTAATGAAAATAATTACCAATAACATGGGTGAAACTTCTAAATTTAGTATTCATGATAAGCGATACCTACAAATTAATTATTTAAGTCCGGCTTTGATTTTAAATTATATTATGGATTATGAGAATGTAATAGAAGAATTTAAATTTATAGAAAAAAGTAAAGATGTCTATAATAATCCAAATAGTTTATTTAATAAACTTAGAACTTATGTTAAAAATATTTGCTTCTTAGAAAAAAGCTGGTCATATGAACCGATAAATAAAGAACTTTCGCAAGAAGAATTAAATCAACCGCGAGTTTCTTTTATATTTAATGCGTATGGCAACAGAGTATCAGCGCCTTCACGAAACAATGATTCCATGATTACTCTTATGCCGAAAATGCCAACTCCTAAAGAAGCTACCAAAGATGCTTTAGTTAGTGATACCAACTCCATCCCGGGAAGTTCCGAAGAATCAGAAAGTGCCGATATTAAAAAGAATTTAGAAACAATCGAAAAAAAATTCATTGGCCAAGAAGAAACGGTAAAAAATATCTTTTTAAATCTTATCAGTAATCAAAAGCTTGCAGAATTACGTAAAGTTCCCAGTGGAACTAGGTCCATAATATTTATCGATGGTCCCAGTGGCACCGGTAAAACCGCCATTACTAAAGATATTGCTGAAGTCCTAGACGTTCCCTTTGTTGCTACATCTATTACTAATTATTCAACAACTGGTTATGCGGGTGGTGACTTAACAGATATTTTAAAAGATTTATTAATTAAAGCCCAAGGTAATCCTTTTAAAGCTGAAAAAGGAATCGTTGTTTTAGATGAATTTGATAAAATTACGAACTTTGGCAATAATGATTTAGTCGTCAAAAAAGCTATCCAACACCAATTATTAGATTTTTTGGGTGGTGGCAAGTATACTGTTGACTACGAAGGAGCTAAAGTAGAGTTTGATACTTCTAAATTAACGTTTGTTTGTCTTGGGGCCTTAACTAATTTAAGAAATACTAAGACTAACACCAAAATTCAAAAACCAATAGGTTTCAATACCCCCTTAATTACTTCAACCGAATCTAAAGAATACACGATTACGCCAGCCGATTTAATAAATATGGGTCTAGAAAAAGAGTTAGTCGGGCGCTTTAACACTTTTCTACATACCAAGGATTATAGTAAAAATGACTTAAAGAAAATTTTATTGGAATCAGAAATAAGTCCTTTAATCGGTCTTAAGGCCATTGCCTCATCTAATAATAAAATATTAACCATTGATGAAGATGCTTATGATTTAATTGCTCAAAGTGCTTACGACTTGAATACAGGAGCTAGAAGTCTTCAAACTATTATCAGCAGTATAAAAACTGAATACTTAGAACAAATATTATTGGGAAAAGACCAAGAAATCCATATAACATCTAAAGATATCTTAAGAATCACGAGTGAAACCTTTAAAGAAAGAAGTCGAAGTTAAAATGCAATATGAATATAATGGTAATTTATTAGAAGAAGAACGAGTATTGCAAGTAGCTAAAGAAATAGTAGACAAGTATCCTATGATAAGTGTTGCCAAAGCTAGTACCTCTGCCCGCCTAGAAGGCTACCTTTCTAAACAAGTTACGACGATTGATAAATTAAATAGACTTTATAACATCATGTTAATAAATTGTAATGATAGAAAAGTTATGTCTATAGTCTATCGGGACTATTTAAATATCCTAGCTCTTTATATGAATGAGATAGATAATAATAAATATTTTACTTTAGCCAATATTATAAAAGATTATTTACAAGGAATTTGTGCTTTTCCTTTTATCAGCAATATCACTTAGTTTATATTGCTTTTTTAGTAACTGAATTAAATGCAAAGTTCCCGCCATTATTTATTAAAATATTCGATTTATGTTAGTTTGTTTGCCAATATCATGAAAATGGGAAGTTAGAAATTTATTTAGTCGTAACATTGTGCTTATTGCTAAAATAGAGATTTTTTGCTATACTATACTTACATTTACGGAACTTGAAAGAAGGATTATATGAAATTTGAAAAAGATGCTACTTATGTAGTAGCCCTAGGCGGACTAGGTGAAGTCGGCAAAAATATGTATGCTTTTATGCATAACAATGAAATATTTATTATTGATGCAGGAGTTATGTTTCCAGAATCAGACCTTTTAGGGGTTGATTATGTTATTCAAGATACAACTTTCTTAAAAGAAAACATGGATAAAATAAAAGGGTTAATTATAACCCACGGTCATGAAGACCATATTGGTGGTATATCATTTTTACTTCAAAATGTAGAAATACCTGTAATTTATGCTCCTAAGATTGCTGCGGATTTAATCCAAAAAAAATTAGTTGACAGAAACATTACTTATGATAATATGATTATTATCAATGAAGATTATAATATTAAGACGAAGTATTTTAATATTGAGTTTGTTAGTATCACTCACTCTATTCCTGATAGTTATGCGGTTGTTTTACATACGCCAAACGGAATTATATTTGAAACTGGTGATTATAAGTTTGATTTAACACCAATCGGTCCAATGGCTAATATCCATAAAATGGCTAAACTTGGTAGTGAGGGTGTAAAACTTTTAATGGCTGATTCAACTAACTCTCTAAGCGAAGGCTTTTCTAAGAGCGAATCAGTTGTTGATGAACAAATTACAGATATTATTAGTGCTCACAATGGTCGCGTTATTATTGCAACATTTGCCTCAAATATTTATCGTTTAAAACATATTATAGAGTCTTGCCAAGCTAATAATAGAAAGATTATAACTTTCGGGCGTTCAATGGAAAACGCAATTGAAATTGCGCTTAATAATGAATTAATTAAAGATAAATCAATATTTATTGATGCTAATCAAGCTAAAGATATGAAGCATAATGAAGTTTGTATTTTGTGTACAGGAACGCAAGGTGAACCTCTAGCAGCTTTATCAAGAATTGCTAATGGCACTCACAAACAAATTAGTTTATTACCCGATGATTTAGTTGTATTCTCATCAAGTGCGATTCCAGGAAATGCTTCTAGTATCAACAACGTTATTAACAAATTATATTTAAAAGGTGTTAAAGTATTTACTAATCAAGATTTAAGTAATGTTCATACTTCTGGTCATGCTAACCAAGAAGAGCAAAAATTAATGTTAAGATTAATTAAGCCAGAATATTTTATGCCAATGCATGGTGAATATCGTATGTTAAAAAAACAAGCTGAGACAGCTACTTTATGTGGGGTAAAACCAGAAAATACATTTGTAATGCAAAATGGTGATACTTTGGTCTTAGATAAAGATGGTGTTCATAGAGGGCCTAGTATTCAAGCTGGCGACGTTTATGTTGATGGTTCAAGAATTGGAGATATTGGTTCAGTTGTTATAAAAGACCGTAAGTTAATGAGTAAAGATGGAATTTTAGTAACAATTTTAAATATTAATCCCATTACTAAAAAGTTGTTAATTAAACCTAATGTAACTACAAGGGGATTTGTTCTTGTAAATGAAAACATTGAGTTAATAAGCGCTATTGAAAGAAAAATTAGTGATATAGTTAATTCTTATTTACGTAATAATGATTATAACTATGTTGATTTAAGAAACACAATCATCTTAGAACTTCACCCTTTTATAAACAATTTAACTGGGCGTAGACCTACTATCATTCCTGTTATTATGGAAGTTACTAAAAATTAAGTATTACAGTAATGACAAAAAATCTTATTCAATTCGAGTAAGATTTTTTTAAACATCAAAAAAATCAAAAGTCAACAGTATTCAGGTTTGATTTGGGTTTCTGGAATGATATTGTGACTTTTGATTTGTTTGAGTTCCAATTTAATTGGAATCATAATTAACATATTATTATCAGAATGTTCTAAAGTATGAGTTTTAAGTTGACAATTCCTTCTTTCTAAAATCCCTAACTATATGCTTCATTATAATATTAATTAAACTGAAACCAAATTTTGTTAATTTATCAAATAATATTTCGGGTTTTATTGATTCAAAGTTCATTGAATTTTATAGTGCGACATAGACGCCACCCATCGCATCATATGCATCTTTGCCTGCTGTGGTATTAAATAGGAATACATTGCCATAACCATTGATATGGAATCTATAATTCTTACTTGTACTTAGCGAAACTGATTTGCCAGCATGTTGATAACTTCCGTAAACATTGCCACCAGGTTTAACATCAAGTAATTGTGAAGTGTATATTGACTCACCAGAACCAGAAGCTATTTTGTATGAACAACCAGCACCATTTGATGTTTTAACATAATTATTACATACATGGTTAGTAGAACCAAATTTGAAGATTGTAACATGATCTGTATCTGCAAAAGTTGTTCCAACTAACATGGCACCTATTACATCATAACTTTTAACTTTTGGCTCATATTTCCATGTATTGGCAATTGTTACAGAACATAAACCGTTATAGCATGATTTACTGATTACTAATTTTTTAGCATTTGTTTCTAGGTAAGTTGACCTTGAACCAATGTAATCAGGCTCTTTTACAACCATTTCAATTTCTCTGTTATTTACATCCATTTTTTGAAGAATATCGTAATCTTCCTGATTCATAAGTTTCAAATAATTTTCATCATACATTTTCAATATGTAATCGTATTCTTTTTCTGTTAAACTAATACCATTTGGATTAGTATAATAAGCACTATCACTTTCCGCTTTTACTTTTACCACACCTACACCAATTACGGCAGTAGATAGAAGTAATAAAGGTAATATTTTTTTCACAGATGTCTTTCTCCTTTCTACGATTTCAGTGTAGCATAAAGTGTCAGAAAAAAATGTGCCAATTTGGCACATTTTAATTTTTGAATATTTTTTCATAATATTTTTCAAAATTATTACGATATAATTCTGAGTACTCATCGCTACTAGCTAATACTTCTTTCAATTTAAGATTATAAACTAAAACCTTTTTTGAATTTGAATCTATACTTGAATAAACAGCCAATAATTTACTGCCGACTTCATAATAATATCTTAAATTATTTTCATAAATATTTATTACTTTTGCATTTGCATCATATTCAAAGTCAACATTCTCACCGTCTATAATTTCAGAATAAGTGTACAACTCTTTAGACTCATCATACTTAAAATTCTTTCTAACAAAATTAGGAAGAGATTTACCTTTTAAACTAATTTTGGTATTTTCAGTATTACTAGCATCTTCATCATTTATATAGAATACTTTATTATTTGTCATCTCTAAAGTAGCATCTAGCTTAATAGTTATAATATTAGCATTATCATCATAAATATCAACATAGATATTATTAATAAATTTATTAATATTATTAAAATTTAAATAATTATCAATTTTTTCTAAGCCTTCAACTAAGTCGCCATCTTCACGACTGGCAAGAATGATTCTAGTATCACCATTCTTAACATATAATTCATAATTATCATAAGAAATAGTTTCCCCTTCATCGCCAATAATATCAATCTCACCAAAATTCAAATAAGAACGATGTTTAGAAATAATCATTAAAGTATTTTTTACAACATAATTATCAGTGGAACCACCAACACGATATACTTTTATAGAATTATAATTTGAAAGAAAATAACAAATTAAGACGATAAAGACAGCAGATAATATAGTCATAATGCAACCTGTGTAAACACGGTGTATTATTCTTTGACTTTCACTCATTATTTTGATAGGTATTCTTTTAATCTCTTTAGCATTTTCCTTATTCATTCTTTCGCCATATACAAGTTCATTAATACTTACGTTATAAAATTTGGCTAAAGCATCAAAGTTTTCAACTGTTGGGAGTTTGCGGCCGCATTCCCATTTAGATATAACAGTACGGTCAAAATTTAAATATTCCGCCAGTTGGTCTTGAGTTAAATTTCTTTCTTTTCTTAAAGCTTTTAAAAATTGTCCAATTTTTTCAATATTCATATAATCACCCGTATTAGATAATTATACCATATCTATGGTCATCTTAAAACATTTTATCTATACTTTTGGGTACTTTATCTTTTAAAATTGTATCAATTATTCTATCTTCTTTTTCTTTAGAAACATTTTTACCAGTCATTTTGGATAGAGTTCCAATAACTTCTCTAATAGTACTTTCATCTTTCATATTACCATTATTTAATTTTTCGGCTAAAGAAAGAATTGTCTTTTTATTAACTTTCGTTTTCTTTTCAACTTTTTTAAAAAATTCATCATTAAAATTCATATATATCACCTGCTACTAATATATGTTTTTGGCAATAATTAGATACAAAAAATACTAAGTTTATTTACCTAGTATTTCTTTTCTTTAATTTTTTCTAAAACTTTATCAACATCTATATCTCGGTCATCTTTTTTCGCTTTGGAATTACTATTAGTTTTTTTAGAAGTTGTTTTTTTCTTGTTATTATTAGTATTACTTGAAAAATTTTTTCTTTGTTGAGGTTTCTTTTTAGTTTGATTTACTTTATTTTTATTAGGAGTTTTTATATTATTATCTAAATTCTTAGATTCTAATAATTTTGGCTCTTCTATAGTACTATTAGAGCTTTCAAGAGATTTTACTTCTTTGTCTTGGAATTCAATATTTTCTTTAGATATTTGTTCTTCTTTAGTTTCAGTATCTTGTTCTTTTTCTTTACTTTCCTCTAATGATTTATTTTCTTCTTTTGAATCTTCTTTTCTAATTTCAATTAATTTAGATTCTTCTTTATAAGAATTATCATTATTAGAAATTAATCTTTCTTTGATTTTATTCTTTAAGTTTTCTTCTTCTTCTTTGGTTAATTTATATTCTTTAGTCTTTAAAGATTCATCAACTTTTTTCTTGGTACCAAATAGATTTAACATTTTTAATAAGTCATATATTAATACACCGAAAGCTGGTATTAAAATTAAGAATAGTTTAGAACCTTGTTTTAATAAGAAGAATTGAGCTTTACCTAATTGAGGTATTTTTAAGACTACTTTTCCAATGACATTATTAAATTCTACTGGAGTTTCATCTGGTACTAAGTTATTATCTCCTTTAGTTGTATAATAATATTTACCATCTTCATAGGTAACCTTAATAATTCTATGAGTTATTGTTTCGCCATAATTAATTTTGCTTTGCGAAATAAAAGTTATAACATCATTTTCTTTTAAGTTATCTGGATTATCTATTCTTTGGTTAACAACGACATCATAAACTTGAATAGTTGGTAACATAGAGCCAGAAATAATAGTATATAAAGATACAATTGGTCTAAATCTTTCACCTTTGCTAGCATATACATTATTTGCTATAACATAATAAATCAGAAAGGCTGCTATTAGCATTAGAAGGGCAAAAACTGTCCAACTAATAATGTCAGATATCATTTTAAATACGGATTTTTTGCCGTTTTTTTTATCTATCACACTTCTCACCCTTTCTATTTTATTTTACACTAAGTTCAAGATTAGTACTAAATATTTTACCTTGGTCGATATTCTGATTTTGGTTATTTTCTTTAAATTCATAATTAATTGTATAAACATTTTCTGAATTTGGTAGAATAGTCTCATTTTCTAATAAATTTGATTCAGTATATGGTACTTTAGAACTACCTACAGTATAACCGTTTCTTGTGATTGTATAATCTAAGTTATTGGCATAAGTAAAGGTATTAATAACATTTTTCCATCTTAAATTATATTTTACGGTATCACTAGAATTATTGATAATTTTAAAGGTTTGACTTCCACTCCAACCGGGGCCAATATCTTTAGCTTGTAAAACGATTAAGTCTTTTATGAAGAAGTTTTCGCCAATTATTATTTCGTTTTCATTACATTTTGTATCACATTTGCCATCGCCAGTAGTATCACAATTGTAATCACATTTACCGTCTTTATTAGTATCACAGTTTAGATCACATTTGCCATCATTGTTTTTATCAATGTTTAAATCGGCTTTACCATCACCATCTAAATCGATATTACGATCTGGCCATTCATCACCATTGGTATCACAATTTAAATCACATTTGCCGTCACCATCGGTATCTTGATTCATCTTATTCCAATCAGCTTTACCATCGCCATTAGTATCGCAATTAACATCACATTTACCATCTTTATCGATATCTAAATTAGTATCGGGATTGCCATTTCCATTGGTATCAATATTAATATCTGCTTTACCATCACCATTGATATCAATATTTACATCTGGCCAGCCATCACCGTCAGTATCACAGTTTAAGTCACATTTGCCATCACTGTTGGTATCTTGATTCATTTTATTAGAATCGCCTTTGATATCACCATCGGTATCTACTTCAATATCCGGTTTACCGTCTTTATCGATATCTAAATTAGTATCGGGATTACCATCACCATCAGTATCAATGTTTAAATCTGGTTTGCCATCACCATCTAAATCGATGTTACGGTCGGGCCATTCATCGCCATCAGTATCACAGTTTAGGTTGCATTTACCATCACCATCGGTATCTTGATTTATTTTATTCCAATCAGCTTTGCCATCTTTGTCTTTATCAATATTAATATCTGGTTTGCCATCTTTATCAATATCTAAATTAGTATCTGGTAAGCCATTATTATTGGAATCAATATTGATATCAGCCTTGCCATCTTTATTAGTATCACAGTTTAAATTACATTTATTGTCTTTGTTGGTAGTAATATTTAAATCGGCTTTGCCATCGCCATCTAAGTCAATATTAATATCTGGCCATTCATCACCATCAATATCGCAATTTAAATCACATTTCCCGTCACCATTAGTATCTTGATTTACTTTATTCCAGTCAGCTTTGCCATCTTTGTTTTTATCAACATTAATATCTGGTTTGCCATCTTTATCAATATCTAAATTAGTATCAGGATAGCCATTACCATTAGTATCAATGTTTAAATCGGCTTTGCCATCACCATCTATATCGATGTTTTTATCAGGCCAGCCATCACCGTCAGTATCACAGTTTAGGTTACATTTGCCATCACCATTAGCATCTTGATTTATTTTATTCCAATCCGCTTTACCATCTTGGTCTTTATCGACATTAATATCCGGTATACCATCTTTATTAATATCTAAGTTGGTATCTGCTTTGCCATCACCATTAGTATCGATATTGATATCAGGGATGCCATCACCATCGATATCGATATTTACGTCTGGCCATTCATCACCATTAGTATCACAGTTTAAATTACATTTTCCGTCACCATTAGTATCTTGATTTATTTTATTCCAGTCGGCTTTACCATCACTGTTTTTATCGACATTAATATCCGGTATACCGTCTTTATTAATATCTAAGTTAGTATCAGGTAAGCCGTTACCATTGGTATCTACATTTAAATCTGCTTTGCCATCACCATTAAGGTCAATGTTAACATCTGGCCATTCATCACCATTGGTATCACAGTTTATATCGCATTTGCCATCACCATTAGTATCTTGATTTATTTTATTCCAGTCAGCTTTACCATCATCGTTTTTATCGACATTGATATCCGGTATACCATCCTTATTAATATCTAAGTTCATATCTGGTTTAGCATTATCATTGGTATCAATGTTAGTATCAGGAATGCCATCACCATCAACATCAATATTTATATCTGCTTTGCCATCACCATCAATATCAATGTTGATATCTGGCCATCCATCATTATTGGTATCACAGTTTAGGTCACACTTGCCATCACCATCTATATCTTGATTAATTAAATTTTTATCTGGTTTACCGTCGCCATTGGTATCAATATTAAAGAATACTTCATCTAATTTAGTCTTACTATAAGTAACATTTAGATATGGCTTTTTACTAAACCACTTTGAACAGTTAACTGTACACTTACCAGTATTATCAACATCTAAATTAACTTCAGGAATGTTATCTTTATTAATATCAATATTTAACCACCAGCGATTCTTTTTAGAAGCACAGCAACCAATTAAGAGAAGTATAAGAATAATAATGATAATAATAATTCTAATTATATGGTTAACTATTTTCTTTTCTTTTGACTTTTTGTTTTCTTTAGTAATATTATTAGGATTTGCTTCAATGTTATTTACCTCTTCTTTAGTTTTGGGTAAATCAATTGGAGTTTTATAATTATCTTTCTTATTCATTTGTTTTTTCTCCCTCTACAACATTTATTCTTAAAGCAGAATCATTATTAACACTCTTCGTATAAGATATATAAATCATTATGGAAGAGATAACGGTGAATATAAGTGCTACCACAAAGCAGGAAACCATCATGCCTAAAATTAAATTACGTTCTTTTTTATCTTTATTAATATAGTCATATAGTTTATTTAGAAATTTATTTTTTATTTGTTCTGATTGTTTTTGATTTATCATTTTTAGCTACTCCTTTTGTTTATTCAATTGGGGTTGCTACGGCTTCTAAAGTGGCACTAAAGGTTTTACTCATTTCACTTGACTGATCTTCACCGGTATCAGTATAGAAGATTTGGAGCTTACAGGTATTGGTTACGTTAGGTGCTATTGTTCCAGAAATAAGGGTACTTGCGGTACTGGGCATAGTTAGTTCAGCACCCGTACCAGTAGCATTTTTATCACAAGTAATGGTATATTTTAAACCGGTTATTCCAGTGTTAGTAATTGATTTCCAATTGATTTTATAATTTAGGCTAACGTTACCAGTATTAGTGAATTTTATGGTTTTTATGTTACTGGCATCGCCAGGTATTGCATTTTCTAGCTTAATAGCATCACCATCAGAGTACTCGGCGGTAATATTAGTGGAAGTTAAATTACTATTAGAATTATCTGGATTTACGGTAGTAAATTTAGCTATAAAATAAGCATACGAGGTTGTTACGGTTAAAGTTACGAAGCCGATCATTAATAGAACGGCACTCACTCCTCTGTAGATTTTTTTTTCTAAACCACTTTTATTCTTCATACGTTATCACCTAGTATAATCATAGCAAAATTATTCTTTTTTATCAAGAACTAACACTGGTTATTTTAGCGTTTCTAAAAGTAAATTTTCATTTAGAAATTTAAAAAAACTACTAAAATTGTCTTTCTAATCTTAGTAGTACTTTGCTACAGTGAACACTTCTGAACGCATATGAACGCATGTGAACACTTCTGAACACTATTGAGCAGTAAGATATATCTAATTATACTTTTATGATAATTTTATTTTCCATGATAGTTATATTATTATTAATATATTTGTAAAACAAAAAAAGGCCTAACATTTAATCGTTAAGTCTTAATAATTTGTTTCTTATTACTTAGATGTATTATTAACTTGTGTAGCACTTACAGTAAGGTTAAATTCTTTACCTTGAGCATTTTGAGCAGCTGCAGTATTATTTTTGTATTCAGCAACTAAGTAATATTTAACAGTTCCACCGTTTGGGGCAGTTAAAGTCGCAGTTGTTTTAGGTGTGTTTGCAGTTGTGGTATCATTAGAAATTAATGGAGTTAATTTTGATACATCAGTACAATTTGTTGTTTGATAAACTTGGTTTCCACCAGTAGCGCCAGTCGTTGTTTTAATAACTGGAGTATCACAAGTGATAGCAGTACCAGATTGATATAAGCTCCAAGCTATATCATTTCCGAAAGCACTATCGATATTTGGTGTTACAGTCAATGTAAATTGACCAGCAACATCAGCAGCAGTACCATTTACAGTAATTTCTTGAACACCTTTGAAACCAGGATATACTGGGTTTCCACTAATAGGTGCTCCTAAAGTTACAGTTACTCCTGACAATGTTTTTGTTGTTACAGTACTTGTTGCATTTTGTGCATTACTAGTTGTGAAATTAGCAGTAAAATATGCAAATGTTGTACCAATTACAGCAGTTAATAAAGTTGCTACAGCAATTACGCTTAAAAAGATAACATTTTTCTTTTCCATACTTTTTATCCTCCTCTATGATTACATAATAACAAATTATAAAAATTATTTCAACCCATTTTAAATAAAATTTATAATTTGTAAATTATATCGGCAAAAAATTTTTAGGCTTTAAAAAAGACTTAACAGGAATCGTTAAGTCAAAATTAGTAATTTTTTTATTTAGTTGTTGTATTATCAACTTGATTTGCAACTACATTAAAAGTAAATGTTTTACCTTGAAGCGAAGCTTGGTCTGATGTAGTGTTCTTGAAATTAACAACTAAGTAGAAATTGTGAGTTTCACCTTTTTTTACAGTAATAGTACTTGTAGTTTTAGCTGTAGTATCAGATGATGTAGTAATTGCTTTTGCGGCACTAGTCATTACAGAATCAGAGCATGTTGTTTCTTGGTAAACTTGGTTTCCACCAGTAGCACCAGCTGTTGTTTTAGTAACTGGAGCATCACAAGTAATAGCAGTAGCATCAGATTGATATAAAGTCCATTCTAAATCAGAGCCGAATTCAGTTGGAATGTTTGGAGTAACTGTTAAAGTAACTTGACCATCAACATCTCCGGTTTCAGTACCTTTTACTTCAATCTTTTGTACAGCTCTGAAGCCTGGATATACCTGTTCAGTTGGTTTAATAGAAGCTCCTAAAGTTACAGTAGTTCCTACTAAAGTTTTTGTTGTTACAGTACTTGTTGCATTTTGTTTATTACTAGTTGTGAAATTAGCAGTAAAGTATGCAAATGTTGTACCGATTACAGCGGTTAATAGTGTAGCAACTGCTATTACACTTAAAAAGATAACATTTTTCTTCTCCATGATTTTTTATCCTCCTCTATGATTACATAATAACAAATTATAAAAATTATTTCAACCCCATTTTTTGATAAAATTTATAATTTGTAAATTTGCAGAAAGATAAAATTTCAATTCAAAGAAGGACTTGGGTTACTTTATAGCCGTATATTTCTAAGATTGATACTATTCTTCTACTCTTATGTCCAGCATTACAATAAATATAATAATGTTTATTTTTATCAAGTAAAGTTTGAAAATGATAAGATAATTCCAAATATGGGATGTTAACGGCACCATTAACGTGTTTTATATTGTAAACACTAGCATCTTCAACATCAATTAATGGTCCCATACTAGCATTATAATCTTTTATACTAATTGATTGCATAAAAAAACTCCTTTCAATTTATTTTATGAAAAGAGTTCTTTTTAGTTTGACTTATTATTCATCACCAAAGAAGTCATCAAAGAATTCATCATCAGAGATATTATTATCTTCTTTTAATTCTTCTGGTTTAATATTAATTATGGGTTTTTCCTCAGTCTTAATGACGTCATTAGTTATTGGCTTTGGTTCTTCTTTAACGACTTCTGGAGCACTAATACTATTAGTTTGAGTGCTCTTTAAATAATTATCTTTTTCAGAATTGATTAAATCCTCATTAATAAAGATATTATTATTATTTTCTTTAACATTAACATTAGCATGAGTAGGATTATATAATAAGTCTCTTAAACTAGCATTTGGATTATACCTAGGAGGTTCTCCTAAGATATCATTATTTATAGGATTAATAATTGGTTCTTCCGGTAATTTTTCAATAGTTGGTTCAACTTTAGAAAGTGGTTTTACTTCTTCTAGTTGAGTATCTGGTAATTCTTCTGGCTTGATATTAATAATTGGTTTATCTTCGCTCTTAGTAACTTCATTTATAGTTGGCTTTGGTTCTTCTTTGATAGATTGTTTATCATCACCTAAAAGGTTCGCTAAAAGTGCATCTAAATCTGGCATTTTGAAATCGTTATTATCTGATTTTGTATCTGTGACTTGTGGTTCTACTATAGTTGCTTTCTCTGATTGTTTAATTGGTTCGGGATTAATGATGGTTGGTTCAATTGTTTTAACTGGTTCTGCCACTAATTTTGGTTCTTCAACTATAGGCTGTACGTCTTTAATAATTGAAGAAGCTGGTTTTAACTCTGTAGGATTAGTATTTAATATTGGGGGTTCAATGATTGAGCCTAAATTAGTTGGTGATACTTCCTTTATTTCATTTTTAGGTTCATCAGCCTTAGTTATTGAATTACTGCTATTAGTTGTATCAGTCTTTTTAGCCGCTGCTTCTTTTTCTCTTGCTTCTTCAGCGTCTAATTCAGCAATTTTTCTATCAATATCTTTAAGCATAGCATCTAAATCTAGTCCCCCACTTGGAGTTGATGATGGTTTTGCAGTCGATGTATTTCCAGTTTCTAACGGACTTGGACTACCAAATAGGTTTGATGATGCTCCAAATGGATTAGAATTTCCAAATGGTGAGGCTCCAAATGGATTATCAAACATGTTAGGTCCAAAAGGATTAGAATTAGCCTGTGGATTATTTAAGGATTGTTCTTTTTTCTTTTCTTTAACAAATGTTTTAATATCAAATAAAGCAACTGCTTTTGCGGTTCTTTCTGGGAATGGTTCATCTATTTGTTCATAACCCCAACTAGTTTTATAATCAAATTGAAGTTTAGTTTTAAATGGACCTTTACGCATTCTAATAAGTAAAGCTTCACCCATTTTAAATTTCTGTAAGTCAGAGACAGTTACTAATGGTGTTGAGGCCGTTTTATCTTTTTCTTTAGATTTTACTTCTCCACACATTTTACTTATTTCTTCTAAGGCTGCAAGCTCACTAGAAATTAGGTAAATGGTGTTACCACAGTTACCTCGAATTACTTCTGCTACTTCTTTGCCATATACATCATTTAACTGAGCAAAGTTTTGAATAATAAAGGTAAAACGCATATCACGGCTTCGGGCTGCGGTTACCATAGAATCAACGTCCTTTAATGGTGGCATGTTGGCAAACTCATCTAAAATAAAGTTAGTTCTAATTGGTAATTTACCACCATTTTTTTGAGCTACATCAATTAATGTTTCATAAGCTTGTTTAATGAAAATAGTAGCTAAAGCATGATAGGTAGTCTTTTCATCATGAATGACAATAAAGACAGCAGTTTTTTGCTTACCTATATCTAAAATACTAAAATCACTATGCCCCAGCATCTCAGATAGGTTTTGACGTGATGCAAAAAGACGTATTTTTTGTCTAAAAGTAGACATGATACCACCTTTAGTATCACTGGGAGCATTAATTGTATTAGAAGCAAAAGTATAAGCTGATGAAGCTTCCCCTTTCATTGTAAAGTATTCTTTAGTGTAAGTAGAAGGTCCTAAGCGGTCTTCACCTGCTGTTGACATAACACTAATAGAATTAATATTAATTTCTTCTTCTTTAGCATCTTCAAAAAGTCCTAATGCTAAACCTGAAAAGAAGTCAGCAGCACTTTTTTCCCAGAACGGTTCCCCTTTGTTATTAGGGTCATACAAGATATTTAAGGCTACATCATCTAATAACTCAGTTGCTTTATCCATATTTCCTAATTTCATATATTGATATGGTAATGTTAAGGGGTTCCAAGCATTACCTTTTAAGGGTTCACGGAAGTTTAAAACGATAACATTATAGCCTAAATCTTTCAAACGATGGGCAGCTGAAGTATATAGTTCACCTTTTGGATCGGTAATAATCATTGATTCACCTTTTTTAGCTAATAAATTAACTAATGGTTTAACAATACATTGTGATTTACCGGAACCAGAAGCCCCGATTACAACGGTATGATATTCACCATTATCAACCCATACTTGATGTTTCTTAGTATCATAAATTAAAGGAATACCGGCAGCTTTAACAGTAGGAGCCGTATAGTCTACGGCTTCTACTCCTCTATCGTTTTTAATATCTTTATCTTTAGCCCATGATGAGTAACCAGTCTCTACTTTGTCTTCGACAACTAACCCTATCCCCTTATTACCTTTCTTTTCAAAAACGTAAGAAGATACAGAAGCAAAAATAACTATTACACATACAAAGTACAGTAATAGTGTTAATCCTAAATAATGTGTAAAAGCTGGAATGGGATTTAAGCCAGCCAAAGTGCCATTGGCACCAAAATTTACAATGTTTACAACACCAATAGCGCATAAATATAGTAAAAATACTAGAAATACAGCTAATATAATTAAGTCTTTTTTAGATATTCTGAATTTCAATTTCACTTTTAAACACCCAATTTCTATTCATATTATACTATAATAGTTAGGATATAACTAGAATAATTTTTTCTTTTTATTAAATAAATTTACTACAAAGATAATAATAGCCAGATAGATGCCAATAACCAAGACAATATGAAGAGCCGTGTTATCTTTTTTAGTTTTACTATTTTCTTTTTTAGTATTATCTTCAGCATTTTGTTCGTTTTTTGGTCTTTCTATATACATAGATAAGTCTTTGGTTTTATAATTATTTTTATCTAATTTCCAAGTATAAGAATTATTTTCAACTGTATCAGCATTATTAGATGTTACATTTAATTCTGTATATATAGTTATAGTTACATCATCAATTTCATCTAATAAGCCATTAGGAATATTGTCTATATGAAGTATTATATTATTATCATTAACTATAATGCTATCTTTTATAACATTATTTATAAAGAAATTATTTCTTAATGATAATTCTTTTTTTCCACCACCAAAGCTGTATTCATATAATTCATTTTTAGTTGACCAACCATTTAAGTAATTATCTCTATCAAAATTATTTTTGTTTATATAAAACTTATCAATATACTCATTTACTTTATATCTACTATATTTATCAAGATAAGTTCTATTTCTTTCAAAATTATCCATACTTCCAGTAGAATAGCTAAAAGCATTTTGATAGGCTTTCAAAGAGGTTTCTGTTAATGTAAGTCTTTCATCAATATTTTCTTCGGTAATAGTAGCTTTATAAACAACACTGCAGCCATTACAAACAAATATTAAAGAAACTAAAATAAATAATAATCTTAATTTTTTTTGCATTTAAACCTCTTTTTTCTTTTTCTTAGTAATAATTACTACTATAATTATCATGTATACCAATAAACCTAATAATACTATTGGAATAGTAAGTTTATTCTTTTTTGTTTTTTCCTCTTCTTCTTTTTGCTCTTCATCTTTTGTTTTTGATAAATCGACCGTGAAATTTATTCTTTTTTCATAATTATTGGTTTTATTAAAATACCAAATATATCTATTTCCAATGACAGAATCAGCGTTATTGTCAGTAACGATATAATCAGTAATTATATTTACTGTCAAATTAGTAAATATATCCCGATACTTTAGTTGATTATTCGGAGATGATGTAGACAGCTGTAGTGTATTGTTTTTATAAATTATATCTTTAAAATCATAAGAATAATTAACTGTATTTGCAGATGAGTATTTATCAATTGGATATGTATATTCATAATATAGATGATAACCATTACTGTCAATATTATATGTTTGATTAAAATATTCTGTATTTGGCAAATATGTATATAATTCTTGATCATCAAAATCCCCTTCGATATTATAAACTGGATACTTCTTTTTGTAATTATTCATAATATCGGTAACAGTTCTATTGCTATCAACTTTATCTAGTACTTCTATTTTTTCGTTAATAGTATCTTTATTAATTGTTATTGTATACGTAGCTTCACAACCACTTAAAAACACAATTATTAATAATAATACTATTCTTTTTATTTGTAATTGTAGCATCTTCCAATCCCTTTCTCGTCTAAAGGCAAATAGTTTCTTGGGTTTAGTACCGCACCATTAGAAGCACTTAGCATACCATAATGCAAGTGTGGTCCGGTTGAACTACCAGTATTTCCGACATAGCCAAGTAATTGACCAGCCTTAACAGTTGTGCCTCTTGATAAGCTCATTCTTTGACTCATATGCATGTAAGTACTGATGGTTCCGTCTTGATTATCAATTCTAAAACCAATACCAACGGCAGATGTCGAGCCACAATTCGGATAACAGTTGCTGGAATTATCATAAGTCTTTATAATTATACCATCATGAGCAGCAAATATTGGGGTTCCAACTGCGGCTGCAAAGTCAATTCCTGAGTGATAGTCACCACTACCGCAATAACCAGTTGTCTCACCTGTTATTTTGCTAAATGTGTTAATTGGCATCACAAAACCATCTTTTGATTCTGAAACTGCTGTTCCTACTTCACTGCCATAATAATAATTAATTATCTCTTTATAAGTTTTGTTTTGCTTACTTGCTAAATAATAAGCACCATATTGGCTCATACCACGTCCATGACTATGACTATTATAATAATCGATTGTTCCGTATAATTTTACTTCTGAAAACCAAGACTTTGGTATTTGCTGATTTTTCTGACAGATTGTGTAATTTGAGCTAGAAGTATTGGTAGTATAGCCATCACTTACACATAGTGCATCCCATTCTGCTGATTTTGATATCTGGCCGTTAACCATAATGTATTGACCGCTTGTTGCATAAACCGCATTTTTAATATTTTCCATACTGTTTGGTGAATAGCCTAATGTATTATTTCCAACTTCTATATAGCAAGTTCCATTCTCTACTCTCGCTCTATTTACAAGATACGTTCTAGCTGCAACTGCTTGGGCTTTCATTAATTCTGGATATTGATTCCAAGCTCCCATTTCATGATGAACAACTCCAGCTATAAATTCATCAATGGTGTGATCACCGGCGTATGAACCGTTATTAATATGAACATTTGAGCATATATCATTAGTATAAATTGTACCTATTTCTCCATTAGCAGTCGACTTCTGGTAATCACATACAGGATATATGCCAATAGCTTCTCCATCATTATCATCTTTAGTATTGTCATCAGTAGTATCAGCATTTTCTGATGAAGTATTGTCTGTTACATTATCAGATTTTACCTCTTCATAATCGGGACTACCTTCAATGTAGTCTCTGATTATTTTTTTGTAATCACTACCAGTAGCAGATGACGTATTTAAAACGCTTTTATAGCCATCATAGAAAATGTCTATTCTTTGAGTATAAATATCAATTACTTCACTTATAACGCTTGATGCTGCGGATTTGGCCTTATTATAATAATCATCCTTTTTCTTAGTTTCTTCATCCGTTGTTTGTTCTTCAGAACTTTGAGTATTTTGACCAGCAGCAGCACCAGAAATGCCATCCACACCGTTATCAGATGAAGTACTAGAATCTTCTTCACTAGAACTATCAGTTGAAGCATTTGAACTATTATTCGCTGTAGTTGGAACATATATATTACTAAATCTTGACGTATCAGTAACTGTACATGTTTCGCTAGAAAAATCATAATCTGAGAACGCTGCTATATCAGAATGAATTACAACACTAAAGGCCTTTAATAAGTTTTGGTCTACATCAGTGTCAGCAACAGCATAGTCATCATGTTCATAATAATTTACAATGGCACCAGCAATATATTCATCCATTGAATACGTTTTATCGCCAGCTTCGCTTTTAATTACTACTTTATTACAACTTGGAGTTACGTAGCATACTGTACCATCATCCTCTTTACCATATTGAAAAAAAGACGTAATCAAGGCAATAACCGTAGAAATAAAAATTGCAATAGCAGCAATTATTAATATTATTGATATTAATACAATGTGTGTAATTATAAAGGCTCCAACTGCTCCTAACGTTCCTAAAAATCCAGAAGCTAAACCTGCTGTTAATTTCAAAACTTTTCCAAATAACCCCTGATTTTTTTCTTCTTCATTCTCTCGTGATTCTTCGCCATAATCCAAATTTTTGTTTTTATTCGGAAATAATTCCTTTTTGTTTGAAGGATTTTTTTCCACTTCAATTTCTTTATTGTAAAAATCGTCATTTAAACCATCAGCATGTTTACTATGTTTTTTAGCTGTTTTGGCATATTTATTTTTTGATGGATTTTTATTATTTCTTGAATTGTCTGCAATATCATTATTATACGTTTTTTCTGATGGAGATGTTAAATTTTTGTTGTTTGTTTCAGAATTAAAATTTTTGCTTTGCTGCTTAGACTTATCATTATCTTGCTGTAAATTCGAATTTGAAGATTGATTTCGCGAAGAATTTTGGTTTGATGATGTAGGTGTACTTTGACGACTATTATAATTTGGCAATCCGGCCATTGGCGGCATTGAATTTCCTATTTTATTATTAACATTATTTCCTAATTTAGAATTGTTAAAGACATCTGCAGCTTTAGAACCTATGGTTGCTCCTACTTTACCGCCAATAACGCCCCCAGCTACTGTGGCTGCGCCTTTCACGGCGCTTTCGGATAATTTTTGACCCGTACTTTTACTTTCTTCCTGAGGCTTACTATTGGCTAATTCTTCTTGATTGTCATAATTATTTTCATCATTTTGGTTCATTTACTTCACCGCCTTATTTCCATTTTATTTTAACATAATTATAGAAAAAAAGCAGTAAAAACTGCTTCTTACAACCCACCACCAGAGCCAAATGAATCTAGTTCTTCATTAGTACAAATTACATATATTTGCATACGTCTTGCACCGCATATAAATAAACCTTGACCTTGGTTATAGTATTTAATATTATTCTTTTCTGCTTCATTTAAATCAATAAGTAATGATAAGTCATCAACAGCTTGTTTCTTTAAACCCATTACTAAATAGTAAGAAGCATTATCGAATATTGCTTTACCATGCATGATTAAGTTAGGAGCAGCAAAGTCTGTTGGTTGTTGAGTAATTATAATGGTACCACTATTATATTTACGACTACGACGTTGAATCTGGGCTAAGAATTCAGCTCCTAATTCATTTCTGGTTGATAATAAAACATGAGCTTCATCTACGGAAAGAACTGAAGTTACTGACTTATCTAAACATAAGCCCCAAGCATATTTTAAGATATTGAAGAATACAGCATTTCTAATATTATCATCACTATTCATTAAATCTCTAATATTGAAAACTATAAAGTCACTATCTATATCTAAAGTCGTATGACCATTAAAATAATATCTTAATTCATTGGTAAATGGTCTTATTTTAAGTTCTAATCTTTCTAAAACGTCTCTTTCTCTAGTTTTATCAGGCATTGATAATAATCGACCACGAATAGTTGCATATAAATCATCAAAAGTTGGATAATCATTACTTGTTAACTTAGAGAAATCAGTATTAAAATCAATTTTAAATCTTCTGTATGTATCTTGTAGTACTTCACTAAACATTGTAAGAACATCTTCTTCAATATCTGGTGAATAATATTTCATAAAGGCTTTTTGAGACTGAATAGCTCTTGTTAAAATGGTATAACCTAAGCCTTGAGCTATATCTTCCTCGTCGGCATCCATTACTACTTCCAAGGGATTTATCATGCCAAATTGGCCACCTTTTCCTAAGTCGATAAAATTACCACCTAGGAAACGTGCCATATCTTCAAGTTCACCTTCCGGGTCAATGGCAACTACTTTGTAGCCATTTCTAATATGACTACGAAGTAATAATTTAGCAGCAGTTGATTTACCTGAACCCGAAGTACCTAAGATAATCATGTTAGCATTATTTCTATTATGTTCTTTTTTTACTTGATATAAGAATTGATTAAATAAAACTACACCACCAGAATAATCAACTCCGAATAATGTTGAGTTACCAACATCTTTTACGCTATCAAATATAAACGGATACATGGCTGCTATTGTTGGACTTGGGATTGGGGTTCCTATTCTATCTTCTATATCTTGTTTTGGAAAAATAGGTAAAATTGATTTAAGAACTTTTTCTTGTTCAAACATTAATGGAATTCCTTGCATACCCATAGCATCTAAGAAACTTCGAACATTCATCTTCTTGTTTTCTAAATCTTCTTTAGAATCTCCCATAACCATTAAATGCAATTGGAAATCAAATACTCTCGATTGTGTCGCTGCTAGCATTTGAACAAATTGTTCTAATGATTCATAGTCTTGTCTTATTCTTTCTTGAATTGTTCTATCTTTTTCATTTTGATATCTTTGCTTTAAATCGGAAATTTCCTTGTTAATCATCTTTTGCATGGTAGAAAATTCAAGCGGAATATGTTTAGCAACGACTTTGACACCGGCAATGTTTGATAGGTCAGAAAGATATCCTGGCGCAATATACTTTGGAAAACTGACGATTGTAAATATAGTACAATATTTACCACTAATCATGAAATCGGTTACATCGAATTTCATCCCTTTTGGTGCTAATTCACTTTTAATATTTAACATTAAAACATCACCGTCCCAAAATTAGTTTGTTTGCCACCATTTAAGAAATTATCTAATAACATTCTTAAATCCGAATTTGATACTTGCATTGAATTTAATCCACAGTTAGCCAAGCCACTCATAAGTGTTCTTAACTTTTTTTGAATTAAATCCATTCTTTTTTCCTTGAATAAGAAGAAATATTCAGTATCTACCACATTGTACTCTGCTCCCATAAAGGCATTTGCTTTATTAATATCTTGCATAATTAATTTTCTGGTCACATTGTTAGTAGTTTTATTATATAGAACTTGTAACTGAGCTAGATATAAATTAATATCAACTGGTCTATCTGCTATTGTCATCCAGAACTCAAAGTCAATTGTATTATAGAAATTTCTTAACTGAACGATAACATTGTTTCTAGCTCCTTCTTCTAGTATAAAGATGTTTTTAGGTTCTACTTTAACACCACAAACAAAATAACCATTTTCTAATTGAATCATTCCATTTGTAATATTTTTAACTGGTAACCAATCTTCACAATATTTATTGGTTCCACTTGTCTTCTCGACCATAGGCATCTTTAACACACCAACCTTTCCATTTATACATTCTTTGATTAAAGAAGAATGCAAATATATTACCAAGTAGAGTCATCACATTATGGTAATGTATTATTGGCATAACCAAGAACCCCGAAATTAATAAAGGCATACACTCTAACAAAATAATATATAAATTATTTGTATCAAACGCAAGTAATAATATTACTGTAAATAGTGCACCTATACTAAATACAATTAAGTCTGTAACTGTAAAGAAATTAAATATTAATTGCGATTTCTTTGAGTTAGCAGGTATTAAATAATTGTTCAATGTTTAGTTCCTCCTTATTTATTATCCTTATTTTTGATATTAAGTTTTTTAATCTCCTCAAGCAATTTATCTTCAGTAGAAGCAACCTTGGTAGCGGCTTTAACGCCGGCACTAAATTCACGATAAGCTTCGACGTCGGTAGCATTTTTATTATCAAGAGTATTTTTATAGTCAACTCCACTTGTTGTGTCAAGAGTTCCTTCACCTTTTACCACGCTATATGCAAGATCATTAATTGTATTTGCGTAATCTTCGGCTACCCCCTTCAATTCGGTTAATCTCTTGATATGATTGTCTAATCCATCCACACGATTTTGCTTAATTCTAACTTCTTCTTGAATTTTATGTAAACGCGCTGTTTCTTGATTTCTTATTGTGTCATTGACAGCAGGATCACTTATAAATTTAGTTATATCTTCAATTTCTTTTTGTGCTTTAGCAATGTCGTCTTTGAATTGATTATTCTTATATGTTGATTGCTGTATATCCCTGTCTATTTCACTAGAACTCATACTTAGCTCTGTATTATTAAATTTTTCAGCAGCTAAGTATGTTTTATGGGCAGCAACCTCCTTTTGATACTGATTAATACTCCTTTGAAGATTTTTATCTTGGGTTGTTGCACGAGTATTTTCTAAAAATTCGCTAATAGCAGTGTTCATTGCATCTGCAGTTTTTATCCCAGTGACTTCGGCTTTTTTCTCAGCATATTTTTGTGCAGCTAGATATATGTCTGAATTTTGAAAATCTGTTATTCTCTTGTTATGAGCGGCTCTTCCAAAATTCTGTGATGATTTTAAATCCTGCATTATTTTAGATTTTTCGAATTTTTGCTGTTCTTGCATGCCATGTTCTGTATAATCTTTTTTTACATCTTTTTTGTGTGAATCAATAAATTTTCCAATCATTGATGGGCCCCCAAATATTCCTTGCTCCGTATCTTCATAGCCCCCTATTGATTGAAATGTAGCTTTACGTTGTTTTGAATACTGATTACCTTTTCCCTTAAATCCTTGCGTTGCACCTTGCATAACTGATGCGCCTATACCAATCTTATTGCGATTGGCAATACCTGTAATCAATCCACCAGCAGCGCCAGTAACTAAGCCTTCTGCCCTTTGAGCTGCACCACCAATAAATGCCATTTCTCCAAGTTTATCGCCGATGCCAATCTTAAATCCATCGCTTTTAATTCCAGTAGCTTCACTGAAGAATTTAGGAGCTTTTTTAATAAATGTAAATAATGAACAATAAATTAATGCTCTTAATATTCCGACTAAGAACCACCCTAATTTTAAGCCACATATTTTTGAGCCTAAAGAAACAAGCTCAATATCCTTTATTGTATTTATTAAATATATTACAAAGACGACGACAAATAATCTAACGAAAACTTCTAGAGCACAGCTTACAGTTTTTTTAACCCATGTTTTAAAGACACTATCCTTACCAGGAACAACTTTTGTCATTATAGCTAATGGGGCAATTAATTCTAAATATCCAAGCTTCACAGCTCGAAGACCCATATCAATACATAAACTAATTAATACATAAGCACAATATCCACCTGCTACTGTTGATAATATAACTAGATATTGAACAGTATTATCAACTATGCTATTATCAAACCAATTTCCGAGTATGAATGGGCTGAACACTCTAAAAAAAGGTTTTCCTTCTTCAGCATGTTGATAAGCAACCTTTAATGTGTATTCAGTCACATCATAATTACGATCAGCTGCAGGAATAGGGTCTTCAATATTTAGCTTTACATCTTCTAATGCAGTAGATAAATCAGTAGCATCTCCGTCAACTGATGATGTTGCATTTGGATAAAAAAACGCCTCAAACAAATACGCTGCAAATTGAGTAGCCGTATTTTCAACGGTACTGCCGTCACTGTCAACACTATTTAGTAACAATTTAGGAATTGTATTGTTACATAATACAGCACTTTGGAATTCGTAAAACCAATTAAACACAGTTGGAACTATGGCAATTCCAACAATGGCAACAATAATATTTTTTACTATTTTAGAAGCAGATTTATCTCCTTTAGAAGCATTATCCGGACTTATTATTGCATTTATAAGAGCATACGCTACTAAGAAAAGCGAAATTACACCTATTACAACATATGTTCTATTTATTAAATCATTAAATGCTGTGTCACTAAATATTTGAAACTGAGAAATAGCTAAAAAAAGTTTAAAAGCTATAGAAACAATATAATAAACAATGCTATCAATAAATAAGCAAACGACAGATAAAATAGCTTGTATAAACTGTCCAAAATCTACTCCTTTACTAGCATCTAAAATTGAGTGACTAGCTAATATTAATAATGGACTCATAAAACATCTCCTTCCTATTTAATACCACATGTGCCATGTGTAGAAATAAATTGTAAAACAAAATCAAGTAGCGTTGGGAAAACAAATAATAATAGAGCATATACAATTCTTTTTGTTAAAGTCTTTAGCATTTTACTTAAAGCATCTTTATCATTGCTCGCTACTGCTTTAACTAAGTCCATAATTGTTAATGCTACAACTAATATTGGTCCTAAAAACTTTATAAAATTTAATGCTTTTTGTAGAATGTAAGCTACAGAGCCTTTTTCATCCGGTTTACCTATTATTGATGTACAATCACTTGGAACATCTTCGTTATCGCTTTGAGCTGTATCCTTTGGTATATGTGATACTGCTGAATCTACAATTATAGTAACGCCCATTTTTCTTCCGTCAGGTGTGGTGCAAGTTAAATAGGTATTCTCTTTGCCTTTTTCAGGAACTTTTGCTACAGAAACAACTGGACCTTCATCACTATCTTCAACGGAAATATTATCTGGGTGGTTATTTGAGCTATTTTGATTTATTGTACAAGAAGTGTATTGTTCTAAAGTTCTTCTTACCTCTAAAGTAAAAGTTGATTCTTTTTCTTCGTTTTCATTATAACCAGCATATTTAGAGGCTTTGTCAGTAACCTTAACGGTAACAGAATCTTGTTTATTAGTATTTTTATTACTACAATATAGATTTATAGAATATGTTCTACCAGGCTTTTCTTTAACGTAAACCATGACTCCGGCACTTGTATCTAAATTTAAGTAATTCCAACCCTCACTATTATCGTCTTGAATTTGTTTCTCACAATATGAATATGTATCACTTAAATTCACACTGTCTTTTCCATCGCCTATTGTAAAAGTAGTTGCATTTACCAGTTGAATACTCATAAAAAAAGTAAAAAACGCAATTAATAAATAATTCTTAAATTTATTCATAAAGTACCTCTCACCCCTAGATTATAACATAAAAAAACTAATATTTAAAATAAAATATTAGTTAAACCCTATCTATTAGTAGTATTAGATTTCACTTGACATGCATCTGAAGTACTTGCCTTCGTTGGATTGATAACATATTCCCAGCAGCATCTCCAACCGCTAGCATCAGTTTCACCAGTCTGATATACAGCATCTAATAAAACACCAACTATTGATGGAATAAAGAATATCAATACAGCAGCAATACAACGCATTGCAAATGATTTCAAACTCTTATTAACCTCATCTGGCTTACTTGCAACAACCGACTTACCAACGTCTAACATACCAAAGATTATTAATAGCAAAGGAATTACTACTTTAATTATTGTTACTACATATCCTACTAATGTAAGGAAAGGTGACAATCCTTCACATACTTTTCCAGTATCAAGGTTAGTAGCAAGAACATTTATTAACATACCTAATGACATAAACATCTCCTCATTTCTCTAAATAAATATTACACTAAATCATAGACATTGTCAAGAAATTACTCATCCCTAACAATGCCAAATAACTTACCTACTGGTTTTTTAGCCCCACTAGTAGGGGTTTGTCTATCAAATCCCATTTTATATAATAAATTATTAAGAATAGGATTCTTCTCTTTCTTATCATCTAAAGGAGGAATTGATTCAAAAACCTTACAACGGGATTCATATTCAAAGTCTTTAACATCTTTATCTGATAATAGACACTTATTAAGTATTAATTTATAATTCTTCATCTTAGTTAAAACCATTCTATCGGTTCTTATTAACTTATTTAACTTAATAGTAGAAGGTTCTATTAAATGAAGTACTTCACTAATAGATGCTACTTTAGGGGACTCATTAATATCAACTAAAATAATATCATACGTATTATTAGGATTTTTGATAACTGAATCTAACTCACTAGTAGTAACACTACGCATATCTTGGTCATTAAAGTACATAAAATCGTTCTTATCGACTTCAATAGCTAAGGTCTTATAATTACCTTCTAATTGTTTTTTCAACATATAAGTTAACGTAGTAGAACCGGCATGTTCAGTTAAATTCTTAATAGCTATTACTCTACTACCCATAAATACTCTGTTAATAGAGTCATTTAAGAAGTTAGAATTCATACTACCCGGTTCTAAGTTAACATTCATATTACTATTAGGAGTTCCTCCTAACATATGATATCTAGCTACATCTTTATAAGTATTAGGATTATCAATTAAATAAACTAAATTATCAATACTTCTAGTAAAGTTATAAATTCCCATGGATACTAATTCTGATAAATAAGTTGGAGAATTTACTTCTTTAGAATCATCTAGTAGTAATATAACTTTATTCATATCAAGTCCAAAAGATAACTTTTGGATATTATTTATATCTTTATAATTTTTAACAGCAGTGATATCTAAAATCATCTTGTTAAAGAAAAAATTCTGAAAATTACTAACAATTACATCAGCGTCATATTCACCACGAACATTTTTAATAATATCAATTGGTAAATTAGTTAGCATTTCACTATAACGGTTGGATATTATTACATTCATATTATTTTCCTTTCTTGCTAATATTTAAATAGACATCTGGTGTTGTTGCAATCATAGGTGGCGTCCATTTCAATAGTAGTGCCTTTGGCTCCAAAGTCTATTATATCCCCAATAACAGGCAAATTCAATGAAAAGAAGAGGTTTATATCATAATAACTACGTCCTAATTTGCCTTCATAATAGTTAGTAGTTTTTTTGACACAATAATAATATTTACTATTATCATCTTCTAAAACATAGGCAAATCCGGAGTTATCGGTTGCCGTTAAGCTATTGGCACCATAAGTACCAGCGGCACAGTGGCCTTTGGCACTATAGCCATTGCTGACTAAATAATTGTTAATAATACCGATGGCACCAGTAGGTCCTTCGGTTAGGCCTTCTTTTCTTTCGATAATACTGACAATATCATTTTTGGCTTTAAATACTTTATAATAACTAACAGAAACGGTTAAATAGGATACAAAGATTAAAATAAAGATAATGATTATTTGGAATTCCCAGGTGGCACTCATGGATTCTTTCATTAGCTACAACCTCCGTCTTCTTTTGGACAATAGACTATTTTAGTATTGCCTTTTAAATTGAAGTTAAAAACGCTATTGATGATTGGCATATCTAAGGCAAAGAATACTTTGATATCATAGTAAGCAGCATTAGGAAATTGCCCCGTTGGGTCATTAAGATTATAGTTGATACTATGTTTAGTAATGCAAATCATTCCTTTATCAGCGTCAGTTAATTGGCCACCGGCTTCGATTGCTTTAGAAGTTACGGCGCCATCATTATAATCTACGGCATCACACTTACCAGTTGAGCGATAACCAACTTCACTCATATATTCATTTATTTCTTCAATAGCATTATCGCTTAAACCATTATTTTTTTGGATAATAGTAATAATTTCATTTTTGACATTATAAGCTTTAGTCTGATTAAGCATTACGCATAAATAGCCTGTAAATACTAAGATAAACAAAATGACAATATTTGTTAAACTTAAAACCCCAATCGATTCCTTCATTTCCTATTACCCTTTCCATACACAATCAAAAGTCTGTTCTTTATATGTACATTTAACAGTTTTACACCCTTCTGGGTCAGTACATTTTTCACAGACAGCTGCTTGGCATTTAGTATTAGCCGTCATATTATTCTTAATAGTTGGCCATATTAGCGTATAGAAAAAAGCCATTAGTGCTGCTACGGCCATTACTACTATTACCGTTAAATTTAGTTCTCCAGTGGCTTCTTTCATTTTTTCATTCTCCTATTTTATTTTGTAGTTGTACCTTGATTTGAAGTAGTGTCATTAAATGTACATGAGCGAGTTCCTTCTGTACCATCAGACTTCGTATAAGTACATGTTTTACATACTCTTTTACCATTTGACTCTTCGCAATCTGAACATACTGCATTAGCACAATCTGTACTAGCTGTTATACTGTTCTTAATACTTGGCCATACAAAGGCATAGAAGAATGCTCCAACAGCAGCTATAGCTACTACTGTTACAACAGTCATATTTAATTCACCAGTTGCTTCTTTCATATATTATTATTCCTCCTATCTTATAAGAGTATTATATAATTTTTTTTATTTATGCGCAAGTAGTTGAAAAAAATTATTTTGCAAGCAAAAGGTCGAACATTTTTTCAGAAAAATTCTAAAAGAATGTTCGACCTAAAAGTTCTTTCTTAATGATTTACTTTAAAATCATTTTATTTCTAAAAGTTTTCTTCGGTTTTCTTCGGTTTTCTTCGGTTTTCTTCGGTTTTCTTCGGTTTTCTTCGGTTTTCTTCGGTTTTCTTCGGTTTCTTTTCGGCTATTATTTTTATTAATTTTAACATATGTTTACTGCAGATTTATTGCAGAATTTGACTGCAATAAATCTGCAATAATAACTTTTTTTAATACATTTTCAAATTATTTTCTTATTTTAGTTATTTAAATTTCAGTCTTTCCAAGTAGAAAATCAATAGCATTTATCTGTTTAATACCATCATAATCAACATAATCATAATCTAAAGTAATAATGTACTTAGGATAATTATCTGGAATTGCTTGTAATGATTTTAACTCATGGTTTAAAGTCTTTTCATCTCTAACAGATAAAGATACTTGAATATATTTAATGCCATCTTTGTTTTTTATAACAAAATCAACTTCCATATTATCGTATTTTCCAATATAAATATCGTAGTTTCTTCTCTTTAATTCTAGAAAGATTATATTCTCTAAAATACTACCATAATCTTTAACTGTTCCCAATAAGTAATTTCTTAGTCCAAAATCACAAACATAATATTTATCTCCAGATTTTAAATACTCTTTTCCTTTTATATCATATCTAGATATTTTATAAATAATGTAACTGTCTAATAAGTTACTTAAATAATTTTCTATGGTATTAACAGAACATTTTCTTTTATTAGAACTTAAAGTATTAGCAATTTTATTAGTAGAAACTAATTGACCAATATTATCAAAAAGGAACTTTACAACGCTGTCTAAAATCATTGTATCTTTAATTCCATTTCTTGTAATAACGTCTTTTAATAATACTGTATTATAAATACCATCTAAATAATTTCTTATCAAATCCGTATCATTATTTAAATTTAAAAGGTATGGAAATCCTCCATTTTGAACATATAAACTGTATTTTTTATCATAGTTATCGTCGCCATAATAGCTAGCATATTCTTTAAATGATAATGGCAACATATGAATTTGCATATATCGACCAGTTAAATAAGTTGCAAGTTCGCCTGATAGCATATAAGAATTCGAGCCTGTTATATATATATCAACATTTTCTTGAACAAATAAGCCATCTACTACTTTCTCAAAATTCTTTATAATTTGAATTTCGTCTAAAAAAATATAGTTCATTTTATCTTTTACTAACTTGTTATCTATATACTCATATAATTCCTCCCAAGTTTTGAAGGTATTATCCTTGGGATTTTCAAAATTTAAGCTTATTATTTGTTCTTTAGAAACTTGATTTTTTAACAAATATTCTTTAAATAAAGTAAATAATGTTGATTTACCGCATCTTCTTATTCCAGTAACTACTTTTATTATATTTTTGTCTTTCAATTTAATTAAAAAGTCTAAATATTCTTTTCTTTCAATCATAATTGCACCTCTGATTAAATTATATAACTTAGGGTTACAAAAGTAAAGCTTTTTCAGTTAAGTGAAAAAAATTATTGCTTTTCGAAACTTTTTTCAACTGATTGAAAAAAGTTTTTTTAAAATTGTTCCAAATTTAATGATTTTTTTGATTTTATCATTAAATTTAGAACGCCTAATTACCTTTCTATTACGAGACTAAAATTATAAATTGTTAAATTGTACAGTTTTGTTTAAAAAAAATACTTAAGAGCATAACCCTTAAGTATAAATATTATCTAGACTTACCATTATGCATAGAATCAGGATTACTACGGAAACTATGCATTTTAATAGCAAAGTCTTTACTACGAATTTGATTTTCAATTAATCTTAATTTTTCTAGGAATAATCTTTCTTTTTCTTTACTTAGAAACTTTTGATAACGGTTAAGTAATATCCCTTTTAACATAGCTACTTCATCTAAGACAATGGCGGTATCTGTACTAGTAGCGTCTTCATCATTTATAACATACATAGCATATTTAAGTAAGGTTTTAAATTTATCATTAAACTTAATTGATAAGATATTATCAGTTAAAGATTTATCAACTACTAGAACTTTATTAACACTAATAATGGTTTTATCTTTTTTGGGTTTAAATTCACAACCTTCAAAATTAGGAGTACTATAAAGGGATAATTTTTCATCGTTTTTACTTAAAATATACGCCATAGTTATCTTCTTTCTAATAAGTCAGGGCGGCGTTCTTGAGTTCTTTTAATACGCATAGAGTTTCTCCACTCAGCAATTTTTTTATGGTCGCCACTTAGTAAAACTTCCGGAACAGCCATATCTTTATAAACAGCTGGTTTTGTATAAGTAGGATAATCTAATAAGTTATCTTCAAACGACTCACTACTTAAAGACTCTTCGTTAATTGCACCATTTAGAAGTCTTACTACGGAGTCAGTTATAACACAAGCTGCTAATTCGCCACCAGTTAAAATATAATCCCCTATACTAATTTCTAAGTCAGCTAAAGTTCTAATACGTTCATCAAAACCTTCATAATGACCACATATAATAATTAAATGCTTTTTAAGTCTTAATTCTTTGGCTATATTTTGATTATAAGTTTTACCATCGGGAGTTACTAAAATAACAGTGCTATCTGGTGTTCGCAAGGACTCAACACATTTAAAAATAGGGTCACATTGTAAAACCATACCGGCTCCCCCACCATAAGGAGTATCATCTACTTGATTGTTAGACCTAGTAGAAAATTTACGAAAGTCATGTAAATTAATAGTTACTAAACCTTTTTCAATGCTTCTTTTAATAATGGACTCATTTAAATAACCACTTATCATCTCTGGAAATAGTGTTAAAATATCAATTTTCATAAGATTAATTTCCCCCCATTATTAGTTATAATTTTTTTATTCTTAGTATCTACTTTTTCTATATAATTGGATTTTAAAGGAATATAGAAGTCTTTAGTTCCTTTTATGGCTAACAAGGTATTACCATTATCTAAATAATAATCTTTAACTACTCCTAAAAGTTTATCTTTATCATATACTTCCATATCTATTAAGTCAGTTAGAAGATAATCTTCTTCTGCTATCTCTAAAATACTTCTATTAGCATAGACTAATAAGCCCTTTAAATCTAAGACATCATTAATATTATTATAATCAACAAAGGTTACCATATCAAATATTTTATGATGACGATAACTATTTATTACATATTCTTTCTTTAAAGGTCCCACAAATAAAGAAATACCTTTCTTAAAGACTTTATCTTTATATTCAAAATCACTTAATATTCTTAGTTCGCCTTTAATACCATGGGTATTAACTATTTTACCAATACAAACATAGCTATTCATAATCACGCTTACTCATTTCATACATAATAATGGCAGCAGCTACAGAAGCATTTAAGCTTTCAGTTTGATAAGACATGGGTATATAGATATTTTGGGTAATGAGTTTTTTAATCTCCGGACTAATCCCTTTACCTTCGCTCCCTATCACGATAGCGCATTTTTGAGAAAAAGTTACCGTATTTAAGACTTTGCCACCGGTCACTTCAGTACCATAAAGAGTATAATTATTATTTTTTATTTCTTCTAAAAAGTTAGATAAGTCTTTTCTTAGAATATTTATTTTAAAAAGCATACCTTCACTAGCTCGAATAGTCTTATCATTATATAAATCAACACAAGTATTACCAAGAACAATAGTATCTATATTAAAAGCTACCGCACTTCTAATAATGGTACCTAAATTACCTGGGTCTTGAATATTATCTAAGATAAGTAATCTATTTTGATAATCTATAGGTACTAGTTTCTTAACTACTCCTAAACACTTACTAGGAGTCTTTAAGTTAGAAATCTTTTGCATAACTTCTTTAGTTACATAGAACGTTTTAACGTCATATTGAATATTACTATCTTCTAATAAATATAATTCTTCTAAAAGATTACTATTATAAGCTTCTTCGATTAAATTCTCAGTTTCAACAATAAATAAACCTTCTTCATCGCGATATTTCTTTTCTTTTAGTTTATTTAAATGTTTAATTTTCTTATTATCAAGACTGGTTATTAAATCCATAAGTAGTCCTTTCTAGTCTTATTTAAAGACTTCTTTCTTAATTAAATCATAGATTTCTTCATGAATATCTAAAACGTCTTTTAAATGATTATTTTTAGTACATTTAATGATATGATGATGATTAAGGTCTGCTAGCTCCAAATAAGTTTCTTCACTATTTTTTATATAAGTTGGGGAGTCTTTAGTATCATCATAACCGATTCGTCCCCTTTTTAGTTCCATTACCATTTGATATGGCATATATAGTAGAATAGTAAAATCGGGTCTAGGAAGTTCTAAAAGGTCATATTCTAAAGTTTCTAACCATTTATAAAGTTTTATGCGTTCATTTTTATCAGGAATTTTACAGCCTTGACATGCCATATTAGACTCAACATAGCGGTCTAAAATGACGTCATACCCTTCATCAAGATAGCTTTCAATCATTTTCAAGTTGTAACGACGGTCCGCAGCATAGTAAAGAGCGGCCACTTTAGGATCAACCTCAGTTATTTGTTCTTTAAAATAAGAAGGACAAATATATTCTTTTCCCATATAAGGGCCGCCAATGATTTTACCCGTTGGCGAGTCGTACATAGGAAAAGCAAAGTGCTCGACCTTTCTTCCTTCTTTTCGAAGCCGTTGCACTAACAAATGAACTTGAGTATCTTTACCAGAACATTCTGTTCCTTCAATAACAATGATTTTTCCACGCATAGAATCACCTTATGTACCTAATATACCACAAGTTACAGGGCTTGGCAATTAATAAGAAACCATAGTTTTAAGATTTTAAAAGCTTAATTATTGATAAGAATTTGCATGATAAAGATTTAAAAAGATACTTTCTAGGGAGTGGTGGGTGGGGAGTATTTATAACTTAAAGAAAGAAAAAAAGAAGAATTCCTTCTTCCTTAGAATTTAACCTTAACATTTTCACGTTCTTCAGCCGTAGCATTGAAATAGGCACTAGCTTTAAAATTAAACATACCCGCAACAATGTTACTAGGGAACATTTCAATTTTGTTATTATACTTCATCGCAACGTCATTATAGAATTGACGAGCATAAGAAATCTTATCTTCAGTTTCCGTCAAAGTAGTTTGTAATTCTTTAAAACTAGTATCAGCTTTTAACTCCGGATAGCTTTCTGCTAAAGCAAATAACTTAGTAACAACTTTATTTAAGTCGTCATTAGCTTTCATCTTATCTTCAGGAGTATCGCTTGATAAATATTCATTACGAGCTTTAACAACGGCTTCAAGAGTTCCTTTTTCATGAGAAGCATAACCTTTAACTGTCTCTACTAAGTTAGGAATTAAATCAAATCTTCTTTTCAATTGCACATCAATTTGTGCCCATTGGTCTTTTACTTTATTACGTAAACCAACTAAGTTATTATATGTGGTGATGACATAAAGTACTAAAAGAACAATGATTATCAAAATAATCCAAATCATAATCTCCTCCTATAGATATAGTATAGCATAAATTATCAAAATATTAAAAAAAACTACCATTATTATAATAGTAGTATAAAACTATTTAGTAGTTTCTTCTGTAGTTTCTTTATTTAATACGTCTTTGCCTTTGTAGAACCCACATGCCATACATGCACGATGAGGTTGGATAGTAGCACCACATTTAGGACATGTAGTTAATGCTCCAACTTCTTTTTTTAAGTGAGTACGACGCATTCTTTTTTTAGTTTTACTTGTTCTTCTAAATGGAACTGCCATAATTTCACTCCTTCCCTTCATCAAGTAGAGCTCTAAAGCACTCTAATCTTGGATCATCTTTTTTGGAATTTTCATCTCTTACTTCCCAAAATTCGCCTTTTGTTTTTGATAATTTATTATTTTTTGTTGCAACAATGGGAACTTCCAGTACAATATTTTCCCATAAAACTTCTTTTAGGTCAAGTGTATTTTTGGCCTTTTTGGCGTTTTTTTCAACTTCTTCAGAGAAATCAGCTAATATTTCATCAAGTTCAATCGTAAATGGATAGTCTATGTCTTCGCCGCTATAACCATCAGTTAAAACCATGGTTCCTAAGGCTTTACCACTAAAGATGACTTCCTTAGTCAAGTTGTAATAAAGACGGCCTTGAACTTTGACATTATCTAGTTTTTTAATTGTACTTAAATGAAGATACTCTTCGCCAAAAGATACAACTGTATCAATTTGAATTCCTTGCTCAGTAATTTTATTTAAATCAAATTCCATCAAGCACCAACTCCTTGGTATCTAAGATTATAAACTAAAAAGTTTATTAATGCAACAATATTTCCTTGATTATTTTCGTTTATACCGCTATACTCAAACTAGAAATTGAGATGATTTTATGAAAATAATAGGCTTAATAGCAGAATATAATCCTTTCCATAATGGACATTTGTATCAAATTAAAAAAATTAAAGAGATTTTTCCGGATAGTTTAATTATTTTATGTCTAGGTAGTTACTTTACGCAAAGAGGAGACATTAGTATTTTAGCAAAACAAGATAAAATTAAAACAAGCCTAGAAGCAGGAATTGACTTAGTCTGTGAACTTCCTATTATGTATACAGTGCAAAGTAGTGATATTTTTGCTTATCAAAGTATTAAGATTTTAAATAGTCTTGGAATTGATACTCTTATCTTTGGGAGTGAAAGTAATAACTTAGAACTTTTAAAAAAGCTAGCCAAGAAACAAGAAGAGCCAGAATATCAAGAAAAAGTAAAAGAATATTTAAAGTTGGGGAATAATTATCCATCGGCTTTAGCCAAAGCTTTAGAAGTTGATTTTGATTTTAATGCTAATGATTTACTAGGAATTTCTTACTTGAAAGCTATTAACAAGATAAATCCTAGTATAAAAGCTATAACCATCAAGAGAACTAATAATTATTTAGATACTTTAAGTGATGAGGAAATAGTAAGCGCTAGTAACATTAGAGGAAGATTTTATGGAAATGAAGATGTCAAAAAATATACTCCTTGTTATCAGAATTTAGTTAAGATTGATTATAATTTATATTTTAAAATATTAAAAAGTAAAATAATGACAGTTAATAAGTTAGATGAATATTTAGACGTTAGTGAAGGCATTGATAATTTATTAGAAAAAGTGATTTTAGAATGTAATTCATTAGAGGAATTAATTAAGAAACTTAAGACCAAAAGGTATACTTATAATCGTCTTAATAGAATGTTTATTCATATTCTCCTAGGAATTAAAAAGAATTATCCAAAGGAAGAATATTTAAGAATTTTAGGCTTTAATAAAAAAGGACAAGCTTATATTAAAGAAAAAGATATTAAAGAAAATTACAAGGGAACTAAATGTTATAACTTAGAATTAAAAGGCGCTTCTATATACGATATACTAAGTAATAGGGATAATTATCATATAGAAATTAGAAATCAACCAATCAAAAAGGGATAAAAGAAAAGGACTTACGAACAAAGTAAATCCTTTTTATATGATATTATAAGTTTTTATTTAACAACAATATTAACGATTTTTCCTTTAATGGCAATAACTTTTACAATTTCTTTATCGGCAGTAAATTTTTTAACATTTTCTTCTTGAAGAGCTTTTTCTTTTAGAATATCTTCAGTATCATTAATATTGACTTTAATTGTCGCACGTAATTTACCATTAACTTGGACACCAATTTCTTTTTCCTCATCAATAGTTTTCTCTTCATCATAAGTTGGCCACTTATTTTCACAGATTGGTTTAAAGCCGATTTGTTCATTTAGTTCTTCGGTGATATGAGGAGCCATTGGATTAAGTAATGTTAATAACAAGTTGTAATCAAGTAAAGTGATTTCGTCTTTAGCATCATAAGCATTAGCTAAAATCATCAAACTAGAAACAACGGTGTTATAACCCATCGTCGTCATATCACTAGTAACTTTTTTGATGGTCTTATGTTGAAGGCTTTCTAAGTCTATAGAATAACCAGGTTCTTGATTAACTTTATCTTTTAGACGAATAATTTTTTCAATGAAACGTTTGCACCCTCTTAAAGAGTCGGTTGACCAAGGAGCGTCCATTTGATAATCGCCCATAAACATTTCATAAACTCTTAAAATATCAGCACCGTATTCATTAACAATATCATCAGGATTAATGACATTTCCTTTAGACTTACTCATTTTTTGATTATCTGGTCCTAAGACCATTCCGTGAGATACACGAGTCCAAATCATTTCTTTATGAGGAACTAAACCAATATTATATAGGAATTGAACCCAGAATCTAGCATAAAGTAAGTGTCTAGCGGTATGCTCCATCCCTCCGTTATACCAATCAACATGGTTCCAATACTTCATAGCATCATAATCAGCAAAGCATGAATCATTATGAGCATCCATAAATCTTAAGAAATACCAGCTAGAGCCAGCCCAGTTGGGCATAGTATCGGTCTCACGACGAGCCCTACCTCCACATTTAGGACACTTGCAGTTAACCCAATCAGTAATTTTAGCTAAAGGTGATTCCCCATTATCAGTTGGTTCGTATTCAGCAACGTCAGGAAGTAATAGAGGTAACTCTTCTTCCGGAACTGGTTGCCAGCCACATTCTTCACAATAAATCATTGGAATTGGTTCGCCCCAGAATCTTTGACGAGAGAATATCCAATCACGCATTTTATAATTGTTAACACGACGAGCTAGGCCTTTTTCTTCTAAGTATTTAGTAATAGCTTCTTTAGCGTCTCGAACCGAAAGACCAGTAAATTGGGCACTGTTAATAAGCTTCGCATCTTCATTATTTAGATATTCTTCTTTAGCATAAGCGGCCTTCGTAATATCACCGCCAGTTATAACTTCAAGCATTGGGATGTTGTGAACTTTAGCATACTCATAATCTCTTTGGTCGTGGGCGGGAACAGCCATGACAGCGCCGGTTCCATAGTCGCCTAAAACAAAATCTCCTAAGAAAATTGGAACTTCAGCGCCAGTTACAGGATTAATAGCTTTAATACCTTTAACTAGACAGCCAGTCTTTCCTTTATTAAGTTCGGTACGATCCATATTAGATTTCTTAGCAGTTTCTTCAATATAAGCATTAACTTCATCTTTATTTTCGACACGAGGCATTAATTCCTTAATAATTTTGCCATCAGGAGCAATTACAAAGAAGGTAATACCATAGATGGTTTCGATACACGTAGTAAATATTTGGAACTTACCGCCGCCAACAATATCGATATCCACTTCGACACCAGTTGATTTGCCAATCCAATTAATTTGTCCCAATTTAACTTTAGGGGCAAAGTTAGTATCATCTAGACCTTTAAGTAAGTCTTCGGCATAGTTACTCATACGTAGCATCCATTGTGATTTTTCTTTTTGAATAACCGGACTACCACATCTTTCACAAACACCACCAGCAGCATCTTCATTAGATAAAACGGTCTTACAATTAGGACACCAGTTAACAGGCACAGTGGCTTTATAGGCCATATCATGTTTATAGAATTGTAAGAATTGCCATTGGGTCCACTTATAATATTCAGGATCAGTTGTTGAGAATTCACGACTCCAGTCAAAACTAAATCCTAAAGATTGCATTTGTTTCTTAAAGTTAGCGATATTAGTTTTAGTTGCTTCCTTAGGATGAACATGATTTTTAATAGCATATTGTTCAGCTGGCGCCCCAAAGGCATCCCATCCCATTGGAAACAAGACATTATATCCTTGCATTCTTTTCATTCTTGATAAAGCATCAAGCGCCGTATAGCTACGAACATGCCCAACATGAAGACCAGCTCCAGATGGATAAGGAAACTCTACTAAGCAATAAAAAGGTGTTTTGCTACTACCAGTTACAGCTTTAAAAGTTTCGTGTTCTTCCCAATATTTTTGCCATTTTTTTTCAATTTTTTTATAACTACTTTCCATTTTCTTTTCCCCATTTCTTATTTAAATGTCTTCCAACTATTTCAAAAATACTATAAATTAGTCCAAAGAGAATAACAAAACCAATGGCTAATTGATAATACATTTTTAGTGGAATATTACAAATTATTGTTGATGTTAAACTAATTATTAAAGCATTACAAAAACTTGTCCATCTTAATAATTCTTTATAATCAACTTTCTTTTCATCTAAGTTATAGCGAATCATTAACAGTTTACCTTCATTAGTATATTTAAAAGGTCGTTCTTTTTTCTTATTTTTACCTTTAGTCTTATCTTTATTCTTTTCTTTTGGTACTTTAATTCTTCCAGCAATATAGTAACAAAATATATACACTATTAAGAAAACAACAATAAAGAAGATTAAATTTTCCCAAATCGTATCCATACAATCACCAACTTTCTTAGGATTAAAAAACACGTAAAGACATCCCATAAGGACGAATTTACGTGGTACCACCTTAATATTATACTCTTAATCTTTATAGGAATTACCCGTTTAAACTAATCTAAACAAGTTCATATAGCAATTATATTTGTTTTCACCAACCACAAACTCTCTAAAATAATCTTTTATACTACTACTTTTAAATTTCTTTTTGCGTTTACAAGTCATATTATATACTAATTAATGAGAAATAAGCAAGGACTTTTAAAGCTTTTTGAGAGAAAACTTTAAGTAATTAGTATGACTAAATAAAAAGAGAATTTAGTACTTTAATTGACAAGTATTTCAAAAGCGCCTACAGCGCCAAAATCATACTTGACATTTTGCAAACTTTGTGCTAGTATATTTGGCAATTGAAGGGAACTTCTATTAATAAGGGGGATATTATTTATGAATAATAAGAATAGGAATAGACTTTGTGCCGGATTAGCTTTTATTACAGCAAGCATTTGTATCTTAAAATTAACAAGTATGAATACTAAGAGCGATAGTACTTCTACTAAAGGATACCAAGAACCAAAAGGTACTTCCAGTAGTATTTCTAGTGAATATGTTAAGGAAGAGTCTGAATTAGAGAAATCACTTGTTACTTCAAATGACACTAACGAAAAAAGATTTAATAGCTCTATTTCAACGTCTAATTCAGAAGTTACTAGTTTAAGTGATGGAAATGACATTGATGATGATACTAAAACACTTCTTAATAAATATTCTAGTGAATATATTGCTCATATAGATTTTGGAGGTTTTAAAAACAAATTTTATCTATTTGATGTCGATTCTAAAACCGGAATTTGTACTGAGATCAACGGATTATTTACTTTGAAAGCTGATGATTTAGTGGGACTTTATTCTGTACCTTTCCCTGTGCTTGACGCCTTGACCGATGAAGAAAAGCAAAACTTTCTTAATAGCAAAAACACAACAACTGATGAAGAAGCTAGAGAAAATTTGAATAAAATTAGGACTCCTCAAGAAATAGTAGAAGACTTAAATAAAAAATATATCAATAAAAGTAATGAAGAAATGTTAAAGCAAATCAAGGAAGATGCGAATAAAAACGAAAAATATCCAATTGGTCTTATTAAGATAATATTACTTGATGAGAATGCTACTTCATATATACCTGTCTTAGACATAGGAGATGGCGTATATTATGAATTAAATGGGGATAACCTTTGGTATAGAACTTCTAACAAAATCAGATATAATTTTTTAGACGTTTATGTTGGCTATTATAGTAAATTTAATAAATCATTTTTAACTGCTGAAGAAATCTATGAAGTAACAAATTTAATAAGTCAAGATTTTAAACCAGAACGTTCTAGCAGTTCTAAAAGTTTAATAAAGTAAGAAATACATAAGATGATAAAAAGTCTTATGTATTTTTTATTAAGCAAAAAACTGGTCATACCATACCAAGAAAGTATAAATAGTCCAAACTTTCTTATAACAATCTTTCTTACCTGATTTATGGTCTTCTAAAAGTTTTATAATACGTTCATGATTAAATATTTCTTTAGCAACTGGACTATCAAATTTATTTTTTATCTCTTGATATAAATCATCTTCTCTAATCCATTCTCTTAAAGGCACCGGAAATCCTAGTTTTTTCTTTTTATAAGCCTCTGTTGGAATAGACTCTTTCGCTGCTAGTCTTAGAGCTGGTTTCGTTGTTTCTTTATTTATTTTAGCATAAGTTGGCAAGTGTCTGGCTACTTCATATACTTCTTTATCTAAGAAAGGAGTTCTAGCTTCTAGACCAAACATCATGGTATTTCTGTCAACCGCATGTAGGAAATCTTGAACTAACCAATAATAATAATCAATTACTTGTCTTTTAACTAAGTTGCTGTTATCTTTATACTCCATATAAAGGGGAGCTACAATATCTTTAGTATTGATTTGATTTTTAAAATTAACAATTTTCATCGCTTCTTCATCACGGAAGACACGTCCCAAACCAATATTATAATCTTCTAGTTTACGGCCACGACGATAAACAAAGTTAAAGCCACGAACTTCAGGAAATAAGCCTGCTACTAAGGAAGCTGCGTGTCTAATTGGATAAGGTATCTTCATATACCAAGATTGGTCGATTTCTTCACGATATGATAAGTACCCTCCAAATAACTCATCAGCGCCTTCCCCAGAAGTTACTACTTTTACGTCCTTAGAAGCAATTTCAGCAACAAAATATAAGGCGATAGCAGATGGGTCTGCTAAGGGTTCGTCCATATGATACATAATATTGGGAAAAGCTTTTATATACTCTTCTTTAGTTATTTTCTTCGATTTATTTTCAATTCCTAATTTAAGGGCTAAGTCCTTAGCATACTTTATTTCATCATACTTAGGATTGTCATAGCCAACAGTAAAAGTTTTATCGGGTTTAGCTATTGAAACCAAGTAAGATGAGTCAATACCACTTGATAAGAATGATCCTACTTCGACATCACTAATCTGATGATATTTAACAGATGATTCCATAGCCATTCTGATTTTTTTAACAATTGTGTCCATATCTTCATTGGTCTCAGCAAATTCTAGTTTAAAGAATCTCGTTTTATTAATTTTACCATTCTTATAGAGAATTTGATACCCTGGCTCTACCCGATAAACCCCTTTAAAGAAAGTTTCTTCTGTAGGCGTAGAATTAAAACATAGATAACTACTTAGAATTTCTTTATTTAATTCTTTTTTAAATTTAGGATGGTCAAGAAAAGCTTTAATTTCCGATGCAAACATAAAACTACTGCCAAATTTAGCATAGTACAAAGGTTTAATGCCAAAACCATCTCTAGCTATAAACAAAGTTTTTTGTTTCGTATCCCAAATAGCAAAAGCAAACATACCACGCAAATGCTTAGTTACTTCTGGACCCCACTCTTCATAGCCGTGAATAATTACTTCAGTATCACTTTTATTTTTAAATTTATGACCGGCTTTTTTTAACTCAGCTTTTAATTCAACAAAATTATATATCTCACCGTTAAAGACTATAACCATGGATTTATCTTCATTATACTGAGGTTGGCCGCCACTTGATAAATCGATAATTGCAAGACGACGATGGGCTAGAGCAACATCATCATTAATAAAGTATCCTTCGCCATCTGGGCCACGGTACTTAATACGTTCAGCCATATCCTTAATAACTTTTTCTTTATTTTTAATTGTTTTGTCAACAAATCCAGCAATTCCACACATATCATTTACTTCATCAATTACTTGATGCCTTTCATCTTTATTTTTTTATTTTACTTTAATTTTATTAACTTGTACATAAGCTCTAATAAATTTTTTATAATTTATTCAGATTTTAAAACTTTACTATAATAATCATTATCGATTATAAGTTTACTCATTTTAATCCGATTATCAACTATTTTATTTATTTTGCTAACGTATTCATCATCGAAAATATTACCATCTTTAGGAACAAACTTATTAGAATTAGCAAAGTAAGTTCCTTTATCAGTAATCCAACTTTTATTTTGAAAATAAGCTAAACCTGGTTCATTAGATAAAATATCTTTCCCCATAAACAAACGAGAGTCATAAGAAAGGCCAAAAAGATTATATAAGGTTGGTAGGAAATCTAGTTGACTTGCTGTCTTAGTAATCGTAACACTCGATGTTTTAGAGTTCCAAATAATAAGAGAGCTGTGATTAACTTCAACGGTAGCATCCCTTTTACAATCAGATAATTCATTGATGGCATTAAGGCTTAAACTATATGGATAATGATCAGGAATAATGGCTATTACGGTATCATCTAACTTACCATTATCCTTTAGTGAAGTAATGAGATTATTAACGGCCTTATCAAGTTCAATTACACTGGCTAAATAGCCTTTAGCTTCATCACTATAATTTAAGTCTTGAACTAACGGCCAGTTTTTACTTACAATTGCATTTCCATTCTTAGTATAAGGCATATGTGAGGAAACGGAAACATAATAAGTTAAAAATTTTTCGTCACTTATATACTCATTCATAGTTGCATTAACCATTTCTTCATCACTTTGGGGCCATTTACTACAGTCCATTAGCTTTTCTAACCCGGTATTTTTAGCTTTAAAATAGTCAAAGCCCATATTTTTCAAATAGACAATGCGGTCTTGAAAATAAGCATCATTAGCATGATAAGCCTTAACATTATAACCGTTATTTTTAAAGACCGTACCAAGACCAAAAGGAAAATAATTAGTTCCTTTTCTAAAGTACTTATTTAAATCATTAAGATTAGCAAAAAGACTAGTTAAATTTTGAAACTCACCCCCAATAGTACTTAAATTGACGGGTGTATAAAAGTTAGTAAAATTAAAACCTTCGGTCGCTAATTTGTATAAAGTTGGTGTTACATCAGCACGAATACCAATGGTATTTAAGCTTTCAGCCATAATGACAATTAGTTTTTTATCTTTAAAAAGACCGGTATATTCGTTTTGGAAAGTCCCCTTATCACTTGCAAAATATTTATGCATACTTAACAAGGCCTTGTTTTTTTCAGTAGCTATAAGGTTTTCAAAATTAATATCAACTGTATTTGGTTCATAAACTTTTTCATCAGGAGTTTCTTCTTCATCTTTAGTATCAACATTATAACTAGGTAGTTCAATTTCTGTAGTACTTTTAGAAGTAATTAAATCTTTTAAATCAAGGTAAAAAGCTGGGAATACTCCTAAAGTTTCAATGTTAACGGCATTGTTATTAAGACTGTGAATTTGCATATATAAAGAATTATCCTTAGTCTTAGAAGAATAAATTATAACTTCTAAAACGGATATAGGTATAAATAATAATAAAATATACATGATACTACTTTTCTTTTTTAACTTCTTAAAATCAATATACTTAGAAAGAAACAGACTAAGAAAGAAAGGTATAAACAATATAATTAGAAGAATAATATTTTTTAATATTTCTAAAAGGGCTGTTACCGTAAAGGCTATAGCCTGATCACTAAGTCCAAACAGTGACAAACAAAAATAAGTATTAAAGACTTTTTTAAATATTAAACTAATAGATGTCCATACCGTAAATAAGCCTAATATAACTAAATAAATCATTTTATTTTTCTTAGGATTAGTAGTTAATTTACTTAATATCGTAATAATACAGCTTAGTGGTAAAAGAAACAACATTAAAATGATAGTATTTATCTTAAAAATATTGACTAGGCCGTAATTAAAAATTTTAAAGGTTATTTCTAAGTAAAAAAGACTAAAGAAACATACAACAATAAGAGAAATAGATTTCTTAGTAGATAGATAGCTTGTAGGCTCTTTTTCTATATGAATATTATCTTTTAAACTAACTATTTGATGGTTAGTTTTTCTTTTTTTAGCACTACTTTTTCTTGGACCATGTTTTTGCATTAAATCACCTATTCTATTGGAATTAATGATAAATTAACTTGATTTTTTTCTTTACTAATGTCATATACATAAACTTTAACTATTTCCCCGACTTTAACAATATCTTTAGGGTCTTTAACGAAATTCTTACTCATTTTGGAAATGTGTACTAAGCCATCATCGTGAAGACCAATATCTACGAAAGCTCCAAAGGAAGTTACATTACGAACCGTTCCTTCTAACTGCATACCAACTTTTAAATCATCAATAGTTAGAATATCACTTTTTAAGATAGGAGCATCCAAATTATCACGAATATCAAGGCCAGGATTTTGAAGTTCCTTTACAATATCAGTAACTGTGTAAATATCAGTATTTAATTTTTGAGATAATTCTTGGAGATTAGCTTCAGAAAGAACTTTTTTGAAATTAGACGTATTTAAATCTTTGATATCCAAACTTAAAAGGTTCAATAAATCATTGGTTAAGCCATAAGACTCAGGGTGAATACCAGTATTATCAAGAGGATTTAAGCCATCTTTGATACGCAAGAAGCCAATTGCTTGTTCATAAGTTTTAGCGCTTATACCCTTGATATCAGCAATCTCTTCGCGAGTTTTAAAAGGTTTGGCAGATATTATCTTCGTAATAGATGGTTTAGTCAAGCCAGAAACATATTTTAAAATAGAGGGACTAGCGGTATTTATATTAACACCAACTTCGTTAACAACCTTTAAAATGGTAAAATCAAGGCCACTAATTAATTCTTTTTGATTAACGTCGTATTGATATTCCCCTACGCCAATTGATTTAGGGTCAATTTTAACTAATTCAGATAAGGGATCTTGGAGACGACGACCAATAGAGACAGCACTTCTCTTTTCAACGGTCAAATCAGGAAATTCTTCCTTAGCAAGAGGAGAAGCGGAATAAATACTAGCACCAGCTTCACTGACAATAATGTATTTACAATTAGTACCTTTAATTGTTTCACTAACAAATTTTTCAGACTCCCGAGAAGCTGTTCCATTACCGATAGCAATAATATCAATATGATATTGCTGGATTAATTCTAATAATTTCTTAGCAGCTCCTACTTTATCATTTACTGGTTCATGAGGATAGATAACGGCTATAGTTTCCAGTTTACCACTAGGAGATAAAACAGCTAGTTTACACCCGGTACGAAAAGCAGGGTCAAATCCTAAAACATGGGAATTTTTAATTGGTGGCGTTAAAAGCAAATGTTCTAAATTATCTTGGAAAGTCAAAATAGCTTTTTTAGAAGCGTTATCAGTTAACTCAGCTCTAATTTCTCGCTCGATACTTGGCAAAATTAATCTTTTTAAAGCATCTTTAAGAGATTTTCTAACAATTTCACATACAAATGAAGCTGGATTTTTTATAAACTTAGTTTCTTGATTTTGATAAATAGTATCAAAATCATAATCTAAGCCAATATTTAAAATCTTTTCTTCTTCACCACGGTTCATTGCCAAGATATGAAAATGTTTAGCATATTTGATCTTTTCACGAAATTCATAATACATTTCATAAGTTTTTTTATCATCTTCGCTATTTTTTTTCTTATTAGAAACGATAAAACCAGTATTAAATATAAAATTTCTAATATATTTACGACTAGAAGCATTATCACTTATCCATTCAGCAATAATGTAGCCTGCCCCTTCGATGGCCTTATCGATATCCATATTATAACCACTTGCCAGTATTTCCATACTGCCTTTAAGCGGAAAAGCCATCATTTTTTTAGCTAATGGCTCCAAACCAGCTTTAATAGCTTCTGTAGCTTTAGTTTTCTTTTTTTCTTTAAATGGACGGTAAATATCTTCAATTTCCGCCAATTTAACAGCATTTAAAATATTATTTTTTATTTCGGAAGTTAAAAGACCTTTTTCATCAATTAGTCTTATTGTGTCTTCTTTCTTTTTTAATAAGTTTTCTTGATAACGATAATTTTCTTCAATTGTTCTAATTTCATCTTCATTTAAATTACCAGTTACTTCTTTACGATATCTTGCGATAAAAGGGATAGTTGCTCCTTCACTTAGTAATTTTAAGACAGCATTAACTTGATTTTCTTTAATGTTTAAAGTCTTAGTTAATTCTTTTATTATTGTTTCATTCATCTTTGTTACCTCATATTTCCATAATTTTAGTAAAAGAAAAACTACATATGTTCTTTCTTTGTAGTTTTAGTATATCACACTTGAAATTATAAATGGTCGCCTAAAAAGCGACATTTAATTTTTTTTTAGAATTTTAAAGAAAGACAAGCATGTCTGATAGTACCGGTTACCAAGTTACTTACTTTATCAACTAGCTCTTTAGGGTCTGCTTGCATGTCATTTTTTACCCATTCTAAGACAATTGCAACGAAAGCATACTTATAAAAATCAGCTATGAATGTTTTTTCTTGTTCGGCAAGCTGATATTGCTCTGATATTTTGGTTATTTCTTTGTAGATGATAGGATAAACAAGACGATAAAGATTTTCTCTTAGAATTTCTAATGAGACAGAATGATAAATATTAATAATAAATGCTCGTTCTTTTAACATTAGTTCAAAAATGGATAAAAATTTTTCTTGCCAAGTTTTATTATTATCTTGCAAATGAACAACATTACCTATTTCTTCTTTGCATATCCACTCTACTAAGTCCTCTTTATCAAGAAAATGATAATAAAAAGTTTGTCTATTAATATCACAATGCTTAGCTATATCATTGATAGTTATTTTATTAAAAGGATTGGTTTTTAGTAAATCTTTAAGGGCATAGGATATTGCTTTTTTGGTTGTTAAACTACTCATAATCTTCTCCAGTAGTATTATTATACTTTAAATTATTTAAGTGTGGCAAGAGGGATATAATAATCTTACTTAGTTAAAATTAGTAATATAGAGGTAATTAAAAAATGGGCAGCAGATTTAAAATGGGGAGATAACGATTAGGTTGCATCCTATATATAATGAAAAATATTTATAAACTTATTATGTCTTATAGAATATAGACTACCATAAAATTAAACATTGGCCAAGAAGTTTTAGAGTTATAATAAATTTTGAGAAACTCAGTAAAAATTTATAATAAAAAAGACTTTCTAGGAAGTTTATGAAACTTAGGAGAAAATCTTTTAAGAAAGTTTTATTCTTTGATTAATGAAGAGTAAACAAGAAATAAACTTTTATTTTAATAAACCGCTATCTTTTAAAAGAAGTTCAATATCAGTATTTTTTATCTTTTTAAGTAATACTTTGACTATTTCTTTTTCAACAAGACTAAGTGGTAATTCATCAATACTCTTTTTATCCACAGCATAATACGCAGCTTTTAATAGTTCACGAACGTCATAGCAGCTACCCCAAACTTCTGGAACCGCACGATCTACATTAAGAAGTGTATAGACAGCTTCCATTCCAGTACGAATAGAATATTCGGTTGTAAAAATCGTGTCTCTTGGTGTCTCAGCAAATTGACCTAAAAAGGCAAAGTTAATAGAACCCGTTGGCACTACTAAAGGACGGTCAGCTTCCTTACGGGGTTGAAAGAAAGCATTAATATATGGCATATAACAAGTTGTAGTGTTACACTTTTCATTAGCGTAATCAACGATTTTATCCACAGGAAAGCCAATATGATATAACCATTCTTGGCAAACCTCACTACCAGTACATTCACGCATTGGCTTCTTCATGAAATTACCTTTTTTATTAGTATTAAGAGAATAAACCCAAACTAATATCATATTTTTATCTTGGCTCTTAAATTGAGGTTGACGATTAATAGTCCAAGAAAGATACCAGTTATCAACACTATCCTTTACCGTTACAATCCCACCAGTTGTAACTTTGCCACTGCGGGGGTCACGTTTACAAATGTCCATAATATGCTTGATTATTTCTTCATCGCTAGTGGCAATCGTCGCACTCATCCAGTTAGTGGCGTTAACATCACCACAGAATTTCAATGGATTACCAAATTCACCGTTGCCAGCTTGGTTAGCAATATTTTTCCATAAATCCCAAGACTCCCCAGAACCATTTTTGATATTTGATAAATCGGGTGCTGTATTTTGGTCACCATAACAAGAAGTATCGGTACAACAGCCATTAGTTATAAAGACTAAATCATTTTCAGTTAACGAAATAGATTTTTCCTCATTATCTTTGAGATATTTGATTTCTTTAGCTAATTTTTTAGAGCCCTCGTTTTCAATGATGACATTTTTGACGTCGATACCATACTCAATTTTAACACCATGGCTTTCTAAGTATTTAGTTAATGGTAAAATCATAGACTCATATTGATTATATTTAGTAAATCTTAATGCTGAAAAATCTGGTAAGCCGTCAATATGATGAACGTAGCGACATAAATAACGTTTCATTTCTAAAGCTGAAGACCATTTTTGAAAAGCAAACATCGTCTGCCAATAAAGCCAAAAATTAGTATTCCAGAAACTATTTGGTAAAACTTCAGAGATTTTTTTATCTTCTAACTCACTTTCAGGCGTGATAAATAATTTAGACAAGGCTAAGGCCGATTTTTTATCTAGATTAAATAGCTTATCGGTATGAGCATCTTTTCCACAAGAAACAGTAGCGCGACATAATGAATAATTTGGGTCATGTTTATTTAACCAATAATATTCATCTAATACGGACACTTTAGGATTTTCAATGGAAGGTACGTCCCTGAACATATCCCACATACATTCAAAGTGATTGTCCATTTCACGACCACCACGCATATAAAAACCTTTAGTAATATCTTTGCGGCCATCACATGAACCACCAGCTAATTCTAATTTTTCTAATAAATGAATATTTTCCCCCTTCATCTGGCCATCACGTACTAAGTAGAAAGCTGCAGATAAACCAGCAAGACCAGTTCCAACTATATAGGCTTTCTTTTTATCAACGCCGAGTGGCTTTTCAGGATGGGCAAAGGCTTCATAAGTACCCGCACCATAATACATAATAATTCCTCCTTTATTTTCTATAATTAGAATTATACATTTTTGAAACTTTTATACAATAAACAATATTAAGAAGGTGTATTATTTTTAGACAGATAGATTAAATTGTCAAAAAAAAATATGTAATTTTATTTACATATCATTTTGCTAATACTCGTTTAGGGCTGCTATCTTTTGCTAATTGTTTTTCAATATTGTTAATAACTTCTTCTAACTTTCCAACTGTTAAGTCACTATATCTAATTTGGATGCCATGATTTAATGACTCTTGGTCAATAATACCATTATCGAATTCATGGGCTACTGGCAAGATAAATGTGGGACTAGAAGAAGCTATATAATTGTCATTTTTTCCAATAATAAAGAATCTAATATACACAACTATATTCTCATACCTAAATTTTAAATAGTATATTAAATCATTTTTTTCTGGAGTTACGTCAATTGGATTTTTTGACATTAATAAAGTCACAATATTAATGATTTTATTAACTGCAACTGGCGGCAAAAAAGATAAAGCATATGCAAATTCACAGCTAAGGCCATCAACTAAACCATCATTATTTAATAGCGGATAATTGCTTGTTATTAAATTTTCTTGACAATCGTTATTTTGGTCATTTAAATCAGATAGCACTAATTGAGCGTATAAATCATCAGAATCTAATGTCAAACTTTCTTTAAATAATTGGTCGATTTCTGCTTCTCTTCCTTGTTTAGCGTATAATCTTTCTAATTCCAATCTTGCATGAACGTTTTTGGAGTCGATTGATAAACACTCTTTAAATAATGCTTCGGCCTCTTCTTCCTTACCTTGGCTAACATATAATTTTCCTAGTTCTAACCTTGCATGAACGTTTTTGGGATCGATTGATAAACACTCTTTAAATAATGCTTCGGCCTCTTCTTCTCTATCTTGTTTAGCATATAATCTTCCTAATTCCAATCGTGCATGAACAGTTTTGGGGTCGATTGATAAACACTCTTTAAATAATTCTTTAGCCTCTTCTTCTCTATCTTGCTTAGCGTATAATCTTCCTAATTCTAACCTTGCATAAATATCTTTTGGATCAATTGATATATGCTCTTTAAATAACGTTTCGGCCTCTTCTTCCTTATCTTGGCCAGCATATAATCTTCCTAACTCCAATCGTGCATGAACAGTTTTGGGGTCGATTGATATATACTCTTTAAATAACTCTTCTGCTTCTTCTTCCTTACCTTGGCCAGCATATAATTTTCCCAATTCTAATCGTGCATGAACGTTTTTAGGGTCGATTGATAAACACTCTTTAAATAACTTTTCCGCTTCTTCTTCCTTATCTTGGCTGGCATATAATTTTCCCAATTCTAATCGTGCTTGAATATTTTTGGAGTCGATTGATAAGCATGTTTTAAATAACTCTTCCGCTTCTTTATATTGCTTTAAACGTAATCTACATTTTGCAATTATAAAAGTACCCATTGCATCAATACCAACCGGAGTTTTATTAATCTTAGTGTCAAGATACTCATTCATTTCAGCCAAAATTACACTTGGATTTGCTTTCTTGGCATATAACATATTTGCGTTATCATAGTGTGAATTGATTTTACTCATGTCTTAATACTCCTTGCCTCTAACCTCATTATTTATCCACGATAGATAATTTTTGCTAGTTGAAGTTATAGGAATAATGGCAAACTCAAAAGTTTCATAACTATGGTATTTGCGAACTAAATTATAAATTTTAGTGGAAAGGTTTTTTTTAGTCTTTACAAATAAAAGATATTCTCTAGCTGTTTCGATTTCTTGGTGCCATAACCACGTTGAGTCACTTTCAATCATTTGGCAACTACTAACTAATTTTTCTTCTAATAAAGCCTTGGTAGTGCGTTTAGTCTCTTCTAAATCATCGAAGGCTATTTCTATCATACAATATTCATCCATTTTAATCATTCTCACTTTCTAATTCTCTGATTTTTCGTTTAATCATATGTAATAGTTCTTTATCTTCATCTAACTCATTTAAAATATATAAGGCATCTTGCAACTTTACCTTAGTCGATACTTTATTTTTTACAAAAGATTTCAATTCATCACTTGGAATATTTTTATCTTGCAGATAATATTCCTCAAGAGTTTTTAAATTTTTTAAAACATAAGCTTTTAGGGGATATTCATCCATCAACATAACACCATAGTAAGCACCAATAATAGTTTTATAGCGATTTTGTTCTTCTTCACTACTTTTTTTCATAACAACAATACTCCTTTAATAAACAATTTTGACACAAAGGATTTTTGGCTTTGCAAGTATAACGGCCAAAAAGAACCAGTTGATGATGAAGACGACTCCATTTATCTTTAGGAATAATTCGCATCAAGTCTTTTTCAGCTTTATAGACGTCAGCCTCTTTCGAAACTAATCCCAAACGATTAGCGGTACGATAAACATGAGTATCAACGGCAATAGCGGGGACATTATAAATATTAGATAAAACGACATTAGCCGTTTTACGGCCAACCCCGGGTAAAGTTATTAAGTAGTTAAAATCATTGGGAACTTCACCATCATAATCATTTAAAAGACGATTAGCAATATTTATTAAATAATGAGTTTTATTATGGTAAGTCCCAACTGGGTAAATAATTTTTTCAATTTCCTTGGGTGTAGCACATGCTAAAGTTTGAAGAGTATACTTATCCCATAAAATTTTAGTAACTTGATTTACTCTAGCATCTGTACATTGGGCTGATAAAACAGTTGCGATTAAAAGTTCGTATGGTTTATTGTACGCCAATTCACATTTTGGTTCTGGTATCATTAAGTCTAATTTTTGTAAAATGGCATTTACTTTACTCTTCGTCATCATTTAACCAATCATAATCAAAGTATTCTTGATTAGAAGAAGTTTCTGATACTTCAGTGCCCACTTGCGATGGTAGCTTGCGGGAGGATGCAACATCATTCATACTTTGATATCCTTTCTTTTGCCAATCAAATAAAATCCTATCAATATAACGAAAATTTTTAGCCCCACTGATAATGGCTTCTTTTAAAGCACCAATAATTAATTCTTCACTCAAACCTTTTTCCAACCAATTATTAATATATTCATATTCGATTGGAGAAAGGCTGCGAACTAATTCTCTTTGGAAAATATCAAAAATATTATTAGTTACCTTTTCTTGATTTTGTTCTTTTATTTTAGCAACAATTTGATTATAAAATTTATCTAAAGAAATCACTTCTTTAATTCGATTATTTTCTTTAACGGTCTTATACTGAATAATTTCTTTTAAAATAAGATTATTAAAGGAAGTCATTACTTCTTCATCTTTTAACCCTAAATCGGCAGCAATTTTACTGCAATCAAAAAATTCCATGTTTTTATTAATAAGTTCTAAGAAAACCAAAAAATCATTTAATGGTAGGTCTTTTGGCATATTTTTAACTATTAATTCACTGATGATAAGTTGCGGAGTCTTTAATATTTCACTTAAATTTTGCATGATTACACCACCTTTTCTGATTCTTTTTAATGTAATGAATTAGGATTTCTTTACTGTTTTTAACCTTTTTGTTAAGAATTTGATATTCAAGCTCTGTATATACTTTATTTAATTTAGTTTGTGGAATCCCTAGGTTTATTAGCTCTTCATAAGTAATGTTGATATCTTTACGATTGTGAATGGGGATTTCTTTTTCCAAATGAGCTATTTTTTTCCTATCAATGCCTTTTATTTGACCGGTGGTCATCGCAAAATATAACCCATAGGTGTATATAACAGTGTTATCTATCTTACCATATTTTAAAATTTTTTGAATAGTTTTTATATTATTTTGTTCTTTTTTAGTAAATGGATAATCAGACGGTAATTCTAATTGAGCATACATACCACATAAGTCGTCAACTTTTCTTAATTTTTTATATTGTATATTTAATATTTTTAAAATACCTAGTTTTTTCAGATAATCAAAAGACTTGACTACATTAGTACTTAATAAAATTTTATCTAATTCGCTTTTTATTCTAGTTTTAGAAAGGGTCGCTAACAAAGTCTTATTTTTTTTAAGGGCATTCAAGGTCTCTTTTTCAATCGAAAAATTTAGAGTAGCATAAAATCTTAAAGCTCTTAGCATGCGGAGAGGGTCTTCAATAAATTTATCATTAGGATTGCCAATAGACCGGATTTTCTTATTACGAATGTCTTCTAAGCCTCCTAATAAATCTTTAATATTGCCATTTTTATCCATCAAAATGGCATTAATAGTAAAATCTCTTCTTCTTATATCACAGTTTATATCATTTGTATAAGTGATAGTTGGTTTTCTTTTATTATAAGAAAGTTCAACCCGGTAAGTAGTTATATCAATATTATAAGGTGGCAAATTCATCTTAAAAGCACCGTACATGGCATTATTAATGCTACCACTAAAGAGCTTGCTTATCTCTTTAACTGAAGCTGTTGTGCATATATCGATATCGTAGCTTTTTTTATTCATTATAGCGTCTCTAACAAAGCCGCCAACTATATAGCACTCATATTTGTTTTCTTCCAGCAAATTTAATATATTGTATATCTTTGTATCCATTGTAACTCCTAGGGATATTATAACATTTCATTTGACAATATACCACTTGTTATGATAGAATTTACTAGACAAATAAACAAAAGGAGGAATACTCATGGCTATTAAAGTTACAAATAAGAAACCAAAATCTATGAATAGAAGAAGTCATGCACTTAATAAAACTAATCATTTTCAAAAACCAAATATGATTACTATTACAGTTAATGGTGTTAAAATTAAGACTTCTGCTAGAGAAGCTAGAACTATTCTAAAGGCTAATTAATTTAGTCTTTTTTTAAACCCAGGAGACAACTCCTGGGTTTTTAAAGAGCACGATTAAATAATCTTTTCTTAGACTTAGAAGGGCTTAGTTCATTTAGTTTTTCATAAGTTGTATAATTAGTAAAATTTAAGTCTTCTTGATTAATTAGGTATGTATCTGGTTCTATATTACTAAGAATAAAAGAAAGATTAGTATTTTTATTGACAATTATTACTTTTCCATCTTTTTCGTTTTTTCTAACTACTCCATAATAGTTTTCATGAGGTAAAAAGCGAACAAATACAGTTGCTTCTTGGCTCCTAATGCCACCATTATTATCACGATAGTATCTAATACCTTTTACCAAAAATAAATATTCAATAAAATTACTTTGTGATGCTTTATTAAAAAATAACATACCAAAATCCCCCTTTAATCAATCTATGATTGAATTTCAAGCATTTTATAAACTCGATAAATATTGTTATCTTGCTTATAAAGCGCAATCGGTTTGTTATTATACACCATTGTTATTATTTTGTCATCTCTATTTAAAGTTATTTTAGCCCCATTTTTTACTTGGCGATATTCGGCATCATTTAATTCATAAACAGGATAAGCTGATAATACTTTTAGAAGCGGTATTTCTTGATAATTATCATTTAAGATATCATCGATAGAATTCGCATTTTCTAGAAAAAAAGTTCCTTGTTTTGTTCGACATAAAGCTGTCATTGTTCCAACAGTTCCTAATTTAAAAGCAATATCTTCAATAAGACTACGAATATATGTTCCTTTAGAAACAGTAACCTTAAATCTAATTATATCATCTTTAAAGTATAGTAATTCAATATTGTAAATATGGATATTGCGAGTTGGCAATGTTACTTCTTCATTATTTCTAGCGTATTCATAGAGTTTTTTGCCATTTATCTTGACAGCTGAATAAATAGGAACCTTTTGGATGCTATCACCGATAAAAGTTTTTAAAACATCTTCAATCTGCTGTCTCGTGACATTATAGGAAGCTTGATTAATAATATTGCCGGTGATATCCCCAGTATCAGTCTGTAAGCCTAGCTGCATGGTAGCAACATATTCTTTCGTGCTAGCAGTTAATATATCAACTAATTTAGTATCATGATGAGTACAAACAATAAGGACACCAGTTGCTAGAGGGTCTAACGTTCCTGTGTGTCCTACTTTTTTTGTATGTAATTGCTTAGAAATTATATTAACAACATCACGAGAAGTCATACCTTGTTCTTTACATACATTTAAAATCATTTTTATGCCTTTTTAATCCGCTCTAAAATCTTTTCAATATTATTACCATAAGCAATTGAATTATCATATTTAAATATTAGCTGTGGAGTATTTCTGATTTCAATTTTAGACGCTAACTGTCCACGTAAATATTTAGCCGTATCATCGTTTAGCTCACGCTCTAAAGATTTCGTATCAGTATCATTAAGACTAGTAAAGTAAACTTTACAGAAAGATAAATCATTGGTAACTTCACAAGCAGTAATAGTAATATTCTTTAGAATCGAATCATGACTTTCTTCTAAAATGATTTCACATAAAGCTTTTTGAATGTTACTAGATATTCTTTTTTGCTTGACAAGATTCATCTTTTTACCTCAACCATATCATAGCATTCTAAGACATCCTGCTCTTTCAAATCACTATAATTTTCCAAAGTAATACCACATTCAAAGCCTTTTTTTACTTCCTTAACAGAATCTTTACCTCTTTGTAAGCCAGAAATCATACCATCATGGATTACAATACCATCACGAATAACACGAATCTTGGAATTAGCTTTAATAAGACCATCAGTAACATAAGAGCCAGCAATTTTACCAACTTTGGAAAAGGTAAATATTTTTCTGATTTCTGCATGGCCAAAGACTTTTTCTTCAAATTCTGGGTCTAAAAGTCCTTGCATTGCTGATTCCATATCTTCAATAGCTTTATAAATAATGTTATATAAGCGAATATCAACACCATATTCCTTAGCCATTTCTTTAGTTTGATTAGAAGGAACGACATTAAAGCCAATTATAATAGCATTAGAAGCATTAGCTAAAACAACATCACTTTCTGTAATAGTACCAATATCACTACGGATAACATTTATCTTGACACCTTTAACATCAATTTTTTGAAGAGAATTTTTAAGAGCTTCTTCACTACCTTTAACATCAGTTTTTAAAATGATACTAATTTCTTTAGTTCCTTCATCAATAGCTTGGAATAAAGAATCTAGAGTAATATTTTCTTTTTTAAACTTTTGGTCTCGGGCAATTAAACGACGCTTTTCCGCAACTTCTTTAGCTTGTGTTTCTGATTCGAAGCTCATGAATTTATCACCAGCTTCTGGATTTCCTTGAAGTCCAGTTATTTCAACAGGAGTAGAAGGACCCGCACTGACAACGTCAACACCTAAATCATTTTTCATTGTTCTAACTTTGCCATAATTTGTTCCAATTACAATAGGATCACCAATTCTTAGGGTGCCATTTTGAATTAAGATTGAAGCTACGCCCCCAACATGTTTATCTAATTTAGATTCAATAACAGAGCCAACGGCATAACGATTAGGGTTAGCTTTTAATTCTAACATTTCAGCTGTTGCCAGAATAGTTTCAAGTAATTTATCGATATTTTTACCAGTTTGGGCAGAAATCTTAACAAATGGATACTCTCCCCCCCATTCTTCGGGAGTAATATTTAAAGCAGCCATTTCTTCCATAACCTTTTCCGGGTTGGCATCCGGTTTATCCATTTTATTTACAGCGACGATAATTGGCACTTTAGCTGCTTTAGCGTGATCAATAGCTTCTTTTGTTTGTGGCATTACACCGTCATCAGCAGCAACAATAATAATAACTATATCCGTAACACTAGTTCCTCTAGCACGCATCGCTGTAAAAGCGGCGTGACCGGGAGTATCAATGAAAGTAATTGCTTCCCCATTATGAACGATTTGATAAGCCCCAATTGCCTGGGTTATACCCCCAAACTCACTAGCTGTAACTTTAGAATGACGAATGGTATCTAAAAGTGTAGTTTTACCATGGTCTACATGACCCATAATAGTAACAACAGGAGGTCTTTTAACTAAATCCTCTTTAGAATCAATAATTTCATATTCTTCAAAGTTAGTAATATCTTGAGTTGTATCCTTCTTTAAAACCTTATTATATTCAAGAGCTACAACTTCAGCGTCTTCGAAAGAAATACTCATTGTTAAGTTAGACATAATACCATTAGTCATTAATTTGGTGATAAGATTAGCGCCACTGCAGCCAATTGCTTCCGCAAGTTCAGCTACAGTCATATTGTCATGGTATAAAATCATATTATCTTCTTTGGCATTCTTCTTTAATTTAGATTTATTTTTATACATTTCTTTTCTTTTATTGAGGAATTCTGCTTTAGAAGATGCTATTTCACTTTTCTTCTTTAATTTTTGCTTTTTATCACCGGATTCATAAGATTTCTTAATGTTAGTGGTTTCCATGATATCTTCTACAGCTTCATCAATTACATCTTCTTCTTCTAAAGATGTATCATCGGCTGTCGAAATTAAGTTAAGGGCATTATCTAAAATAATAATATCATCATCATTAAGTAAATCATCACCACTTTTAACTTTAATTCCTAACTCTTCGCATTTTTTTAAAATTTCTGCAACTGAATGATTAGTTTCTTTTGCATATTCTTTGACACCCATCATAAAGTTCCACCTCTTTCTTATATATTTTTTTCTATTTCATCATAAATACTTTCTGGTATTTCACAATCTAAAGCACGTTCTAAAGCTTTAGTTTTTTTGGCTAATTCTAAAACTTCTCTAGACTTAGTTATATATGCCCCTTTACCATTTTGTTTGCCAGTAACATCAATGAAAATGTTGCCCTCTTTATCTTTAACAATGCGTAATAAATTTCTTTTTTCTTCCCGATTTCTTGTTACTACACACATTCTTAAAGGAACTTTTTTCATTACTTATTCCCTTCTTTTTGAATGTCTTCCATGGTTTTAACTTCTAACTTATATCTTGTTAGTTTGCTAGCTAGACGAACATTAATGGCTTTACGACCTATAGCTAATTTTAAATTATCGTTATCAACTACAACTAAAGCTTCTTTTTTCTCTTCGTCTTTAATGGAAACAATAACATTTTTGGCAGGAGCCATTGCATTCTTAATGAATTCAGTTGGATCATTACTGTATTTAACTAAGTCAACTTTTTCTCCATTTAATTCTTTCAAGATGCTAGCAATACGGCTACCATGAGCACCAATACAGGCACCAATAGCATCGACCTTATCATTTGTTGAGTAAACGGCTACTTTAGAACGAACGCCTGGTTCTCTAGCTACTTGATAAAGAATAACAGTACCATCGGCCAATTCTGGAATTTCTGATTCAAATAGACGTTTAACAAAGCCGTAATGTTTTCTTGACAAAAGAATTAGTGGTCCCTTGGTGCCAGCTTCAACTTTAGTAACGTATACTTTAATTGAAGAACCCATCTTTACTACTTCACCAGGAATCATTTCGCTTTTTGGCAAAATTCCACGAGCGCGGCCCAAATCAACATAGTAATTTCTTTGGTCTTCCATTGCTAACATGCCGACTAACATTTCATCTTGTTTGTCACCAAATTCGTTAACAATTGACTCTTTTTCCGCTTCCCTAATTCTTTGCGTTACTACTTGTTTAGCGGCTCCGGCGGCTACACGACCAAAATCATGAGGAGTTACTTCTTTTTCAATAGTATCACCGACTTTAATATCTGGATCAATTTCCTTAGCTTCATCTAAAAGCATTTGAGCATCGGGATTAATCTCTGGTGGTATTTCAATTTCATTACCTTCTTCATCAGTTTCATATGTTGAATCAATATAGTCATCAACAACTACATAATAAGATATAACTTTAAATTTACCGGTTAACTCATCAAAATCAACACGAACATTAGTTCTAGCATCATAATTCTTCTTGTAAGCTGTCATTAGGGCTTGCTTCATGGCATCAATAATCAAATCCTTGGGAATTCCTTTTTCTTCAGTAACTAAGTTTAGGGCTTTTAAAAACTCTAAACCACTATCTACAAATTTTTCACTTTCTTTTTTCTTCATACTACTCGCCTCTTTCTTTACTTATAACATCCAAAATGTAAGATTCATCAATAAAATCCATTTTATCAACAATAGGATTAATAATATTAGTAGCTTCTACTATTTCGTCTAAGTCAATTCCATTAATTTTGTCTAGTTCTATTGTTAAGAAATTATAATTATTCTCTTTGTGATAAAAAATATCTGTAACGATAATCTCCCTTGATTTTAGACTTTCTTCAACTAATTGTCTAAGTTCACATAATTTTTCTTCCATAGTACCTCTATAAAATTAAAAGTGGGAATTTCCTGCCCACTCAAATCTGTAACTTAATTATAGCACAATTATGGATATTTACAACAAATTTTTAAGAATTAAGACGTATAGAAGACTAGATAAAACAGATAGAGTGAATAGAAATAGCTAATAGAAACTCTATATAAATAATAAAAAGTTCTATAAATTTATTATTTCTTATAGAATATAGCATTTTTCTTAGAAAAAGCAAGAGGTTTTAATCGCTTGTTTAAAAAGAAATTTAAAATTAAAGATGAAAGAAAATATTAATTTGCAAAGCCAAATATTTAATAAGAAAATAAGTAATCCTTTAACTTCGACATAGTTTTGTTTAATAATAAAATATCTTTTGAATAAAAAACCGTTTTGAAAATTCTATATTAATCCTGAAGAAATTGAGGATTAACGTTTTATCTAAATAGATTTTTTGGTATAATAAAACCAAGAAGTTACTAGAAATGGAGATTTTATGAAAGAGAAAGTCAAAAAAGTTTTAAAACATATATTAGGCCATAATGAAATTGAAGAAAGAAACATAGATTCAACTTCATCGTTGGCATTGACTAACTTTTTAAAAGAACACCCCCTCTATAAGGAGCCGGTTCACACATTAGGAGTTAGGTGTGATGGCAAAGAATTCTCTCCCGATATAAAGAAAATTACAGATGGTTTTGTTATTCTTAACGAAGATTTAAAAAAGTTAAATAATGATAAAATTTCCGATATTTTTGAATATGATGGATTGCATAGCGGCACACCATTACGTTATAAAGCATTTAAAGGCGCTATCAGAAATATTAGATGGACTTTAAGAAGAAATAACCTTTACTGGTATCCCAATGCGGAGGGTTCAAGATTTGAAAGACAAAAAATTGTTGATTATTTAAAAAAAGAAGGACTTTTTACTAATACAGAAATCAAAAAGGAAATCGGAATTAATAATATTTTATTTAGCTACTCGACTACTCATGCTTTTCATTTAATCCTAAAAGCTATTTTGAAAGATGATGACGTTATCTTAATGACAGGGCCTAACTACGGCTTATTTGCTGTTAAGCCAGAAATTATTGGTAATCGAGCTTTAGTTATTCCTCTTGAAGAAGAAGATAATTTTTTACCAAATCCGCTTAAATTAGAAAAGAAGATTAAAGAGATTAACAAGGAATTAGAGATAGAACATAAAGGCGAGAAATATATTCCCAAAGTTAGAGCTTTCTTAAATGAAAATCCCCATAATCCTTTAGGAAAAGTAATGAGTGCTAAAGATAAAGAGTTGCTTAAAGAAATTGGACTAGTATGTCAAAAAAACGGCGTCTTTGTTATTGATGATTTAATTTACCGAGATTTATCGTACGGGGAAAGGGCTTTACCAATGGCTAGTATTCCTGAACTATTTAATAATACTATCAGTTTAATGGGAATTTCTAAGGCTTATGGATTGGCTTCTTTACGAGCTGGCTTTATCGTTGGACCCGAAGCAGTTATGCGATTGATTGCAAATGAAATTGAAGAGTCATTGGACTCAATGAGTGTTTTACAGACCGCCGCCGTAACAGGGGTATTTAATGGAACTAAACGTAGGGAAAGAGAAGCTAAGAAATATTTAAGAAAAGTATTAAGTATTTACAAGTACCGTTTATGTTTGTTAGAGGCCTTGATTTATGGCATCGATTATATAAAAGATGATAAAAAACGCCAAAAAATTAAAAGAGATATTAGAAAGTACACCAAAGACCCAGAAATTCAAAACTATATTCAAAAAGGAATCCCACATTTAAAGTTGAGGGCTAACACAGTTCCCGAAAGTGGTTTCTTTGCGATTGTTGATTTTTCTTACTTTAAAGGAAAAAAATACGAAGATACGATAATTAATAATGACATGGACTTTATCAAATTCCTATATAAATTTACTAAAATAAAAATTATCATGGGTTCTAATATGTCATGGCCTTATGAAGAAGAAATAATTGGTAGAGTTAATTTTGGCTTAGATACTAAGGCTTTAATCAACAATTTCTATCTAATGAAGAAAACTCTTAACAAATTGAAATAGAAAGGCCATTTATGAATTTCAGAAAAATCAAACATGATATTTATTTAAAAAAAGAAGTTATTTTAGGCAATATTGATTATCTTTTTAGTCAAAAAAAGGCTCAAAAAATCAGAATTGTTTCCTCAAAAAAATGGGCTTATAAGTGTGGGGAAGACGTTTTAATTTTAAGAGAACTAAAGAAAAAAGGCTATAACGCTAGAATCATCTGCTATGAAGAAGAAATAGTTAACCCAGAGAATGTTTATCTTATTAAAAGTATTTGGGGATATCAAGATAATCAAAAAAGATTTAAGAAGTTTTTAAGCGACATTGAAAATAACAAAGCGACAACTATAAATCCAACGTCAATAATAAAAAATAATATAAATAAAGAAGAACAATATAGGTTATTTATCAATTACGGCATTCCTCATATTAATTCTGTTTTCATTAATAAAGATAAAGATTTCTTGGCAAATATTAAAAAAACTTTGAAGAAAAATTTTACTGGGAAAATCGTTGTTGTTAAACCTAGTATTTCTGCAAGTGGCAATAATACCTACGTTTTAAATGGTACTGATATTAATAATATTAAATTAAATGAGTTAGAGGAAAAATTCAGCTTTTTAAAGGCCAAAAACAAATTAATTATTCAAGAATATATTCCAGAAGTTAAAGATGGTGAAGTTTCGGTAATATGTTTAAATGGTCAAATTATTTATGCCGTAAAAAGATATCCCAGTGTTTTTACGAAGAAAAATACTATTACTTTATTAGATAATATAGATAAAAAGATTATGGAAATAACAAGAAATATTTTGAATATTCCAGAACTTAAAAAGGCTTTTTATGCAAGAATTGACCTTATTAGAAAGGAAGATTCTTATTTAGTAATGGAAGTTGAATACACAGATCCGCAGTTGTTTTTAAACATTGGTTGTAGCAAGCAAAAAGTTAAAGAACATATTAGTCGCTATGTTGATGAATTAACAAAATACTTAGAAAAAAATGATAAAAAAGACTCTTAGGAACATTAATCTTAAGAATCTTTTTATTTTAGAAAACCATTATAAATACTTTGAGTTTCTTTATAAGTTATGAAAGCTTTGTTATCAATAGAATTAATCAATTTATTTAAAGCTGGTACTTTTTTATTTTGAACTTCCATTAAAAGAAGCTTTTTCTTTTGGTCATCATAAGAATCATAGACATCAATAGTTGTAACCGCAAAGCCCGATTTTCTAATTACGGCTAAATTTTCTTTGGTAGCTTTACTGGTAATTATTTGGACAGACGTATTTCCTTTAATGACTATCCGACTAAGATAAGTGCCAATATAAGTACCAGTGGCATATCCTAGCGAATAACTGATAGGTACTAAAATACTTGTCAAGGTTGTATTTAAAGCACTTCTAGCAACATAATACCAAATTAAAACTTCAAAAAAAGCTAAAATGGCTGCAATTAATCTTTGACCTTTAACCGAAAAAATAGTCCTGATAGTACCAATACTAACGTCCATTAAACGGCCGCAAAAAATTTTTATGCATACTAGAAATGTTGTCATAGTGCCTCATTTTCTATGGATAAGTGTTAAACCGATTATAAGTGCTAAGAGTAAGAAGACAGCAATTATAAAAATAGCATATCCTACTACATTAGTATTACTAATTTCTTCATTTCTATTCATTATATTTTTATTTTTGATAGACTCTAATTTTTCCAGATAAGTGCTACTGGGAGAATTGAGACTTTTTTTTATAGCCAATTGTCTACTATCCATCATCGTACCACAGTTGGGACAAAGAGCACTATTTGAAGGTAGAGCATGACCACATTTTCGACAATTATACATAATATCACCAATTTAATCGTAACATAAAGATATATTTTTTACTAGTAGTTATAAGTTAAATTAATCTTCACTATCTTCGATAAAAGTTTTTGATTTATGAGGTTCATCTCTTAATAAGTCAAGATAATCTTGTTGTCTTAAGGCTTCATAAAGGCAAATAGCTACGGTATTAGAAAGATTTAAAGCTCGAACTTTATCAGTCATCGGAATGCGCATACATTTATCAATATATGGTTTTAATATCTTGGGAGGAATACCCGTTGACTCTTTGCCAAAAAAGAAGTAGATATTTTCATTTTTGTTTGAATAATCAAAAGATGTGTGAGGTTTATGACCATATCTGGTTAAAAAATAATAGGTTCCTTTATTCTTAGCAAAAAACTCTTCAATATTTTCATAAACAGTATAATCACAATACTGTATATAATTGACGCCACTTCTTTTAAGGTATTTTTCATCTAGGGAAAAACCTAAAGGTTTAATTAAGTGTAACTTGGTATGCGTAGCAACACAAGTACGCATGATATTGCCAGTATTTTGAGGTATTTCTGGCTCAAATAACACAACATTTAACATATTTTCATTCTTCTTTCTATTTAATCATGTTAATTATACTATCTTTTTAATGTCCTGGAAAGGCCAACATCTAAAGTTTCGTCATAGGCAGCAACTTCTGCGGCGGGAATAATAATTCTATCTTCATTGATAGCTTGAGAAGTTTTATTTTTTTCGAATGCAGATACTTTGTAGCCTCTTAAGATGATTTTTGGCAATCTTGAAGCCTCATTACGCTTTTCTACTAAATGACGACTAGCAACATAAGCCTCTTTTTGATAATTATGATTATCTAAATAAATTACTTCGCTAATACCACTTTGAATTATAGCTTTCATACACTCATTACAAGGGAATAAAGTTGTATAAATTCTACTTCCCTTTAATAAACTTCTTTCACCAGAAAAACTAATAATAGCATTTAATTCAGCATGAATCGTATACGGATATTTAGTATCTAGATAATCTCCTTCTTTTTGCCAAGGAATATCATTTGGATTAATATTTCTTGTTGCCCCATTGCTACCATATGACAAAATAATGTTATCTTGAGAAACAATAACAGCTCCTACTTGCCTATGTGGGTCATCAGAAATTCTAGAAGTAACAATAGCAATGTTACAAAAATAATCGTCTATTTTAGTGCTATTTTCAAGATATGGTTGATTTTTATTCATAATATTGTTAATCGAAATCGATTACTCCTTTCTTTTAAAAAGTCATTTCTCGTATTTTACCATAATTTTAAGATATGTTATACTATTTTCATAGAAAGGATAATAAAAATGAAGAAAATACTAAGTATTATTGTTATTAGCATTTTATTATTATGCAGTGGTTGTAGTTCTAAAGAAGAGGAAAATCTTTTAGGAATTGATTTTAATACGAATGGTAATGAGGTATCACTTAATGATTACGATACAGAAAATCCTTTAGTAGCCATGCAAATCGAAGGATATGGCGCTATTGTTATTGAGTTATATCCCAAGATAGCTCCCAACACAGTTAATAACTTTATTTCTTTAACAAAATCAGGCTTTTATGACAACAATTCTTTTCACAGATTAGTACCTGGCTTTGTCTTACAAGGTGGAGACCCAAGTGGAAATGGAACCGGTGGACCAGGCTATACTATTAAAGGGGAATTTACAAATAATAAGTTTACTAACACATTAAAACATACTAAAGGTATTGTATCCATGGCAAGAAGTAGTGAGAACGACTCAGCCGGAAGTCAATTTTTTATTATGTTGGATACCGCTAGTTACTTGGATAATAATTATGCGGCTTTTGGGAAAGTTATTGATGGCATGGATATTATTGATAAAATAGCAGCCACAGAAATTGTTACTGATGCAAGTTCGGGTAAGCTTAAGAAAAATTTAGTCATTAAAAAAGCCCTAGTTGATACTAAAGGCCATGAGTATAAAGAACCGGTTAAAATAGCTGACTAAAAAAACATCATCTATTGATAAAAGCCTTTGGGACTAATTTTATCAAAATGATGTTTTTTTAGTTCTTAGAAAATATTAAAAATTCCTAGAGAAATTACACCCATGATAATGCCAGCTAAAACAACACCAGCCATTATCGAAATGACACTTTTTTTGAAATCTAAATTTAAGAAAGACGCAGCCAGAGTTCCTGTCCAAGCACCAGTTCCCGGTAGAGGAATACCGACAAACAAAAATAAAGCTAGATAAACGCTGCGACCAGCCTTGGCTTGAAGTTTTTTACCACCTTTATTGCCTTTTTCTAAACAAAAAGTAAAGAATTTACCAATAATTTTTTTATCTTTCCCCCACGCCAAAACTTTACGAGCAAAGAAAAAGATAAATGGTACTGGCAACATATTACCAAGAATAGCAATTACATAAGAAGGAAGTAGTGGCAAATTAAAGCCTACTGCATAAGGTATAGCTCCTCTTAACTCAACGATAGGAACCATCGATATAAAAAAAACTAATAAATATTTCCAAAACATAATTTTCACCTTTTTTAATTTTAGCAAAATTATTTTTCTAATGCAATAGTATAAGCTAAGATGAATTTATATCCTTTAAACAGCAAAAAAATAAGAAAGGAAATATCCTTTCTTAAAAAGTGTGAGTTTATTGTTTATATGTTATCTTAATTGTATAGGGTTTATATATGAATTATCATAATACATATTATGATTTCTTGCTTCATCCACTAATATTCAATATATATATTAATGTCCACAAGCGTTTGATTCGGCTTTTCTTAACCTATCACCAGTATCTTACGATACTAAATTATATAATAATTAAATTTTCTACATCTTTTAATTACCTTTTTTCTATTTACAATATCAAACTTCCTTTCACATTTACATAGTACCAATTAATTATGAAAAGTATGTGAAAAACTGGTGAAAGTTATTTTTTTATTTTAAAATAGAAAGTCGTCCCCTGATTTTTAACACTATTGACACCATATTTGAAATGATGTTGTTCTAGAATATTTTTAACAATTGATAGTCCTAATCCGGTACCAATAACATTTCGTTTATGGTTTTTTTCTTGCTTATAATAACGGTTCCATATATTTTGAATGTCTTCTTCAGCAATACCTTTACCGGTGTCTATTATTTCAACGAGACAATCTTTACTTTCTTCGGTCAATCTAATCACAACTTTTAAATCATCTCCTGTATAATTAACAGCATTATTAATTAGATTATAAATAACCTGACTTATGCGCTTTTTATCGGCTTTAACAATGATGCTTTCTGGACTTTCTAAAATCAAATTATAATTTTCAGTCTCTTTGATGATTTCATAACGTCGAAGAATATCTTTAATTAACAAAACAATATCAAATTCTTCTATATTTAAATTGTCTTGATTATTTTGAAGTTTACTTAGTTCTAAAATATCATTGACTAGAATATTTAGTCGTTCTGTCTCTTCAATGATAACGTTTAAGTTTTTGATGGTCTTTTCTTTATCATCAATGGTAATATCTTTAATCATCTCGGCATAGGCTTTAATCATTGTTAATGGAGTTTTTAAATCATGGGAAACATTAGCCATTAAATCACGACGATAAGTATCAGTCTTGGAAACTTCTTGTTCTAAGTAGTTTAGTGAATTTGCTAGTTCATCTAATTCATTAATGCCCGTACTTTCAAAAACTAAATTATAATTACCATTGGCTAATTTGGTAGCCATTTTAGTCATATTACTAATTGGTTTTGCTATTCTTCTTGAGAGAAAAAGAGCAATAACAATAGAAAGTAAAATAGTTAATAAGGTTAAATAAATTAATTGATTTTTAATTAAAGAGGTAGTCGTACCAATGTCTTCTAAAGAAGTAAATAAGAAAACATAGCCATTACCTTTTTTAATGCCGTATAGAAGAGAGACACTATTATTTAGAGGATTTAAAATTTTTTCGAAAGATATTTCTTCTTGCGATTGCTTAATTTTTACTAATTCTTTATCAATATTTTTATTTTTTCCTAGTAGGCAAGAGGTTGTTTTATTATTAAAATAATATTTATTCCCCCAGTTATCAACATATTCCAAACAGATATTATTATCTAAAGAAATATCGTCGATGGAACTTAAAATATTAGTACTGTCAATATTTTTAACTTTTTCCACTAGTTCATTCATATAACTAATTTGATATTTTTCATAATAAATACGGAAAAAGATAATCTGAACAAACCATAACAAAAGCAAAATAGAAATAGAGAAAACAATTAGATATTCAAGAGTTTTAAAGTGAAGCGAATTATGGATAGCGGACATTTTAGTTTTGATATTCAAATTTATATCCTAAGGCACGAACTGTTACAATAAACTTGCGATATTTGCCTAAATTATTTCTTAAAGTTTTAATGTGTGTGTCAATCGTACGATCATCGCCAAAAAAATCATATCCCCAAATGTTCGTTAATAATTGTTCTCTTGATAAAGCAATATTCTTATTTGTTACCATGTATTTCAATAATTCATACTCTTTAGGTGTTAGGTTTACTTTCTGACCATCAACTCTTACTTCATGAGCAAGGTCATTAATCGTTAAGCCATCAAAAGTATAAGTATTATTGGTACCACTATTTCTCTTGAGAATAGCTTTTATACGTGCTACTAACTCTTTAGGACTAAATGGCTTGGTGACATAATCATCTATACCTAAATCAAAACCAATTAATTTATCGTATTCTTCACTACGGGCAGATAACATGATAAAAGGAATATCCTTTATCTTTTTAATTTCTTTACAAGCCTGATAGCCATCCATTTTAGGCATCATTATATCCATGACAATTAAGTCATAATCATTATTTTTAACCATTTCGATAGCAGACATGCCGTCACTAGCTTCATCTACTTCATATGCTTCAACTACTAAATATTCTTTAATGACATTTCTTATTAATTCTTCGTCATCGACAACTAATATTTTCATAAATACCCTCCGTTTTCCGCCATTATTTTAGTATATTATTGTGAAGAATGTATGAAAAAAGAACTTTAGAAGTTCTTGACATTATGATAAATATCAGTAACGTCGTCAATGGCATCTAAAAGATTATATAGTCTTTCAAATAACATTTTATCTTCTTCATTAAGTTCCACTTCTTCCTTTGCAAACCAGCCTACTTCATCGAACTCATAATCAACATTAGGAATAATGCTTTCAATGACATCTTTTAAGCTATGTTGATCTGTCGGATTTACTGAAACAGTCATAACACCATCTTCATAAGTTTCATCAACAGGTTCAATACTAGCTTCTAATAAAGCCATTAAAACTTCTTCTTCTTTATCAGTATGGAATGATACAACATTTAAATAATCATAATTATACGATACTGAATTGTTAACGCCTAAGCTCTTATGGACTTTGTTAAACGCCGCTCTTACTTCACCAACAGTACGATTAACATTATCTGTTAAAGTCTTAATGATAAGGGTTGAAGCGCCAGGGCCAAAGCCTTCATACATGACAGTTTGATAATCTTCTTGACCAGCGCCTTTGGCTTTATCGATGGCACGTTTAATAATGTCTGATGGTACTTCTTGCTTTTTAGCTTTTTCCACAAGCCTTTTTAGTTTGATATTAGTATCAATATCAGGATTTCCTTTAGCGGCTAGATATAACTCTTTAGCAAAGTTTGTATAAATTTTACCTCTGGCAGCACCTGTTTTTTGAATACTTGCTTTTCTTACTTCATATGCTCTTCCCATAAAATCTCCTTTTCTTTTGTTATTCGTTTAATATTATAATATAGGCTTAAATAATTCTCAAGTTTAATATAAATTTATAGACTAAATTATTGGCGTTTTTCTTAATTTGTTTTTGTAACTTTCTGATAACTAGGAATATGTTATATACTTGGTAGTAGTTATAACCTTCCCGAACCATTGTATATTCTAAAGATTTAATGACAATTTCTTTAAGATTAGTTGTTTTAAATAGATTTTTTAAACGGTTAACAGTTCTTTTACTTACTTTTCTTGTAATATAATTAATGTACCAATCTTTTGAGCAGTAAAACGTAAATTTGTAACCATCATAATGTTTTAAAACTCTAAGAGTATCATAGTAACCTAAAAGAATATTTTCTGCTATTTTAGCATAGTTCATTTCTAATATTTTGCATATATTCCTAGAAGGTTTTATTGTAATAATGTTATATTTTTTATGATTAATTTTTCTAGTATGACCCACACCGTTTATTTTAATTTCATAGATTTGGTCGTAATTTTTAGCAATAAGCATGCTGGTTGGACAATTATCATAAAAACCACCATCAATATAAATGTGTTTATCGATAATAGGAGTTAATTTAAAAATAGGTAAAGAGCAACTAGCAATTAAATAATCTACTAATTTGTCGGCGGGAATATCGCTCTTATAGGCATATAATGGTGTCAAACCGTGGAGACGAACTGTTACTAAGCCAAAATCAATTTTACTATTATATAATTTTTCTTTATCAATAATGTTATTGGCTAAATTTCTTAACTTATCGTTTTTTAAACCTTTGGTCTTTAAAGTATTAAATAGGGTTTTATTAAGGCCATTAAAGCCATTTAACCTACTACTTTGACCATTGACATAATCTACTAATTCTTTATTAATATCTAGAAGAGTTTCTGGATGAAGATTTTGCCAAAATTCTAATAATTTTTCTTCTTCATGAGCTGCTATCATACAAGCGTTAAAGGAACCGATAGATGTTCCTACAATACCGCTAATTTTTATATGACACTCTAAAAAAGCATAGTAAGCTCCTATTTGATAGCTTCCTTTTAAGCCACCGCCTTCTAATGCTATTCCAATCTTTTTCAAAATAAAACTCTCCTACTATCTATCTAGTAATTTTACCAGTTGTTAAACCCATTTTACCACTAAAAGAACCTTCTAGTAGACTTGCTTGATCCTTATCCGTATAGCTTAACCAAATTCTAAAAATATATTGTTGAGTCTCCGATGGACTTATAGTTAAAGCTTCGGTAGTTAGAGTATAATCATTACCACTTACGGCGCTACTAAAGTTACCATTGGAAATGGTGGTTTCACTAGAACCATCTTTGCGGACTAATTCCCACTTAAAGTCTTCAGAAATAAAATTAGTAGATATCGTAAAATCAGTTAGATATAACGTATAATTAGCTTTAATAGTGGAAGTTGATTTAGAAGTTATGGCAAAGCTAGTATAAGCAGCACTGCTTTGTCTATCTGCGTCTTTAATTAACATCATTTTTGGCTCATTAATATATTGACTAGTTAAAAATTCAATATCAAGATTAGCGTTAGTAACTGTAGATGGATTTATAGTATCGGTTATTTTAATTCTAGCTAAATAAAATGCTCGGGATGCCGAAAACGCTGTAGTTATTAGGATTAGCGCTATTGATATATAAAGAATAAAATGTTTTACTGTATCTTTAGTCTTCATAAGAACCTCCATGCTATTATAAGTATATCTTAAAAAGAAAATATTTACAATATGCAATTTTGAGTTTTAATATAAATCCTCATTAGGACTAGCGTTTAAATCTAGGTCAGCAAATTGACTCTTTAGATAAAGAGGATAAGCAGCGGCGCCAATCATAGCTGCATTATCAGTGCAATATAAAAGTTTAGGAACAGAAACATCAATATCATATTTTTGAGCCATTTTGGATATTTCTTCGCGAATATACATGTTAGCTGAAACACCGCCAGCCACTATTACATGCTTAATATTGGTCTTTTTGATAGCCAATTCTAGCTTGCGAACTAATTCATCTGTAGCTGTTGTTTGAAAAGAACAAGCTAAATCCTCTTTATTAATTTCGTGATGGCGTTGCATTTCATTATGAACTAAGTTTACAATGCTTGACTTTAATCCACTAAAACTCATATTTAATGATTCGTCGTGCATAGGAATAGGTAGTTTATAAGTTGGCTTTCCGTTTAAGGCCATTTTTTCAACGTTTGGGCCGCCAGGATACTTTAACCCTAAGACTCTAGCGACTTTGTCATAGGACTCACCGATAGCATCATCCAAAGTGCTGCCTAAAACTTCAAATTTGTAATCATCAGGCATATATACAATATCCGTATGACCACCACTTATAATTAAGGCTAAAAGTGGAAATGCCATCGTATTTTCTAAATTATTAGCATAAATGTGTCCGGCTAAGTGATTTACAGCGATTAGCGGCTTGTTGTATATTAAAGAAATTGTTTTGGCAGCTTCTACTCCTACTAACAAACTTCCCATTAACCCGGGACCATATGTTACCGCAATGGCATCTATTGATTCCATATTCATATTGGCCTTTTTCAAAGTCTCATTTAAAACTATAGTAATATTTTCAGCATGCATACGTGAGGCAATTTCTGGAACGACACCGCCATAATTTTCGTGAACTTTTATTTGTGTATTAATTGTTAAAGCTACTACCTCTTTACCATTTTTTACAATAGCAGCACTAGTTTCATCGCAACTTGATTCGATTGCTAGAATAAATACATCTTTCATTTTCTCTACTTCCTTTTTAAACTATTATTATAGCATTTTTACCATAAAAAAAGCGTTTTCATTGCCATAATAATTCTTTATTATTCTTATTTTTTTAAAGCCTAAATTTTCATAAAACTTTATTGCATTATTATTGCTTTCTTTTACTTCGAGATTTAATTTTTGTAACTTGTTCTCTTTAATTGAATGACTAATTAAAGAAGAACCTATCCCTTGGTTTCTATATTGTTCTTGAACAATTATGTTTATTATATCCGCTTCATCAAATGATACGGATAAATGAATAAAGCCTATTATAATATTATCTTCATAATAACCATAAATAATCTGATTTTTATCTTTTAAGACTTCATCAATATCATATAAAGATATATATTTGGGATTTAATTCTTTACCCAAAGTATAAATAGATTGTTTATCTACAATATTTATCTCTTTAATCATTTATTTAAGACCTCAATTGTTTTAATATATAGTGGATTAGCATTAAAGCAATCGCTTTCTTCTAAATATTGATAATTAATTAGTTTTTCATAATCTATTTCATCATTAATAATAGATTCCCCTGTATCTTTAGATTTAACATACGTAATCGGACTAATCATTTTATCATCCATGAATTTAGCCATATAGTAACCATTATTTTCTAAAACTGCATAGCAATTTAAACCTTTATTATTTAAAGCTGATATTTGCAAATAATTAACTGTATAAATGGGAATATTTAAACAAAAAGCAATTGTTTTAGCAATAGTAATTCCTAATCTAATTCCCGTAAAAGAACCAGGACCATTGCAGACTATTATTTTATTAATATCATTAATTGTTAAATTTATATTAGTAAGAATCTCCTTGATAGCTGGTAAAGTTACTTGACTTGTGGATGAAAACTCAGTTAATTCTTTGGTTTCTATTACGTTATTATCCTTGTAAATAGCTAATTTAACATCTTTAAAATGCGTATCTATAAATAAAGTGTACATATACTTCCTCTTTTCTCCCAATAATTATAGCATTAAATTTAAAAAAACGCATTAAAAAAGACAGTTTTATAGTACTGCCTGACATAATTCTTCATATTTATCACCAATTGGTTTGATTTTTAAAACCCTGGTATTTTCATCGATAATTTTAAAAGAAATTTCTAATCTTTCTTTTGGTAAACAATCACAAATAAGTTCTGACCATTCAATAATGGAGATAGCTTTGCCATCAAAATAATCGTCAAAGCCAACGGTTTCACAAGCATCTTGTAATCTATAAACATCCATGTGATATAGTTTAGCCTCGCCATTATATTCCTTTACTAAATTGAAGGTGGGACTAGTTATTGTATCGGTAATACCTAGCGAAGCAGCAAATCCCTTAACAAATACGGTCTTGCCACTACCTAATTCACCATTTAAGCATATTATCATTCCTGGAAATTTTTCTGATTCAATGTTTTCAGCTATACTTATTGTATCTTCGATTGATTTGCTAATATATTTATATTCCATTTATATCACCTTGATAATAGTATATCAAAAATAAACAAAAATAAGCAATTATTTTGCTTATTTTCCTTAATTTAACGCAAAAAAAAATAGGCAACTTCCTATCTTCGCATTCACTATTTTCGGCGTTTAAGTGCTTAACTTCTCTGTTCGGGATGGGAAGAGGTGTATCCACTTAGCCATAGTCACCTATAAAGGATTTTGTCCTTTAAAAACAAGATAATGCAACTTCATCAATATAGAAATAATATTGTGATTAAATCCTCGTATTATTAGTACTAGTCAGCTCAACATATCACTATGCTTCCACCTCTAGCCTATCAACCTCGTAGTCTACAAGGATACTTACTATATAAAATATGGGAAAATTCATCTTGGAGGAGGCTTCTCGCTTAGATGCTTTCAGCGATTATCCTTTCCATACATAGATACTCTGCACTGCAACTGGCGTTACAACAGATACACCAGAGGTATGTCCAATCCGGTCCTCTCGTACTAGGATCAGCTCTCCTCAATTTTCCTACGCCCACGACGGATAGGGACCGAACTGTCTCACGACGTTCTGAACCCAGCTCGCGTGCCACTTTAATGGGCGAACAGCCCAACCCTTGGAAGCGAATCCACCTCCAGGATGTGACGAGCCGACATCGAGGTGCCAATCACCACCGTCTATATGAACTATTGGGTGGTATCAGCCTGTTATCCCCAGGGTAACTTTTATCCGTTAAGCGACGGCAATTCCATTTTCTACCGCCTGATCACTTTGCCCTGCTTTCGCATCTGCTCGACTTGTAGGTCTCACAGTTAAGCTCCCTTATACCAATACACTCTTCGATTGATTTCCGACCAATCTGAGGGAACCTTTGGGCGCCTCCGTTACATTTTGGGAGGCGACCGCCCCAGTCAAACTGCCCACCAGACACTGTCCTCTTCCCGGATAACGGGAACAAGTTAGTAATCAAGCAACGTAAGGGTGGTATTCCAAGGGCGACTCCGTATAAACTAGCGTCTATACATCAAAGTCTACCACCTATCCTCTACATACACTACCTGATCACAATATCAAGCTACAGTAAAGCTCCATGGGGTCTTTCCGTCCTGTCGCGGGTAACCTGCATTTTCACAGGTATTAAGATTTCACCGAGTCCATGGTTGAGACAGCGCCCAAATCATTACGCCTTTCGTGCGGGTCAGAACTTACCTGACAAGGAATTTCGCTACCTTAGGACCG
>CAKOON010000001.1 GCA_934098565.1 uncultured Bacilli bacterium | reverse complement strand
ACAGTGAAGAATATAAAGCCCATCCTGAATTATTTACATCAACAACTTTAGCCCACGCCAAGCTAGAAGATATTAAAACGATAATAACTAGTGAAGAATTTAAGGATCATCCCGAATTATTTACATCTGAAACTTTAGCCCACGCTAAGCTAGAAGATATAAAAAAACTATTGCAAATGGATTTATGGAATAACTCAAAATATGCTAATCTTCTAACATCATCAATTGTTGCTAAATCTAAGCAAATGTTAAAAAAAATACCTATCTTGATTAAATTAGCTGAAAATTATGGATTTGAAGAATGTCTAAATACAAACTTTTTACTTCATTCTCCCAGCCAAAACTATGCCCTAATCAGATATTTAAAAGAAAATGATATACCTTTAATTATAAATGGTAAATTAAATTCTATATTTGGCTATCAACCCGGTGTTATAAAGAAAAAATATAATATTGACTTAATTACTTTAATGGATATGTATCCATTTAATGAACAAGAACTATATGAAAAGGAAGGCCTTAATATATGACAGAAAATGACATTAAAACATTAAAAGAAAATTTTGATGAGGATATGATAAAAGAACTTGATATGGAAAATGTTAAAATAATTATTGGTTATTTATTAAGAAATAAAGTGTATTATGCTAAAGATTTATTATTAAATTCTCTAGATTTATTCTTATTAGATAGTAATATCTTTATTGAAAAATTTGAAAATTTAAAGATGAAATTAGGGTCAAATTACGTAGATAAATTAGGTGAAGATATGTCCTTAATTGAATTAATGTATTAAAATAGAAGAGTGTCTTAATGATACTTTTTTTCATAAAATAATCTTTAAAAGTATAAGATATTCTAGGTGATTTTATGTTTATAGCCCATCGTGGAAAAGTAAATCTTGCTAATAAAGAAAATACAATTAAAGCCTTTCAAGGAGCCATAGAAGATCCTAAATACTTAGGTTTCGAATTAGACATTAGAACAACTAAAGATAAAAAGTTTGTCTGTATCCATGACTTCTTTTGGCAACATAATCTCATCAGTAAGACTTATTATTCCACGATTGCTATTGATATTCCGCTTCTAGAAGACGTCTTAAAATTAGAAACAAGTAAAATAATTCTAATTGAAATTAAAGAAAAAAATGTTAATGTTGAAGCCTTAAACCAGTTATTAAATAATTATCATCATCAAAATATCTATGTTATGAGTTTCTACAATGAAATTATAAAAAAACTCTTGAAATTAGAACATTCCTATAAATGTGGAGTTTTAAATTATCTTTTTAATAGTGAATTATCTTATCAAGAATATGACTTCATTTGTCTTTTAAATAATACCTTAACGCCTGAATTAATAAAATATTTTCAGAAAAGAAAGATTACTATTTTTAGTTATGGTCTTTTAAAGAGTACGCCAAAATTTTATGAAGATATCTATTATATTATTGATAATAAAACTTAAAAATGCTAAAATTAACTTATAATAAGAGGTGTATAATGAAAAGTGAAGATGAAAATATAACAACCCGTAGTCTAGATGACTTGAGTTCACTTAATAATTCTAAAGAAACTATTCTTGATAATAAGACAACTCAAGAAGACTTAGATGCTTTCTTTAGTGATAGAGAAGATAATCCTAACAAGGAAAAAGAACTCGAAAAGAAAGAAATAGAATTAAAAGAAATGGACGCTGATATCTTTAAAGACTTAGTTTTAGAAGATAATGAGACTCTGGCTGAAGAGGAGAAAACAACCCTGCCTCAAGTAAATAAAGAAAAATCAGGCAAAGGCTCTAAAAAGAAATTAAACTTAACTAAAAAGCAAAAAATAATTTTAATTGTTGTTAGTGCCATTATCTTAGTAGCTCTATTAAGCTTAATTATTTATTTATTGTTACCTAAAAAAGTTGAAGAACCACCCCAAGATCCAACTCCAAGTATCACAATTGATAACGGTAATTACCAGTACCAAGATGGAACTTTAATCTTCTTAAATGACCAAAAAACTCAAATTGGTACTTACGAGTGCGAAGAAAAGAATGAAGAAGCCTGTTATGTTGCTTACTTAGATAACGATTTAGATGATGTCAATGCTACTAAAAACGTCTATGAAGATGATACTAATGTCAAATTCCACAGTCAAATTTTTCATAATCGTTATGTCTTCTTAGTTGATGGTTCTTCTACTATTAAGCTATATGATATTCTAGAAAATAAAACCGTTAATGAATATAGTAGTCTTAAATACTATGAGACTTTAGGTAGTGATTACGTCATATTAAAGAATACTAATAATAGCTATGGGATCGTTGAAATAACTAGTAATGAAATTAAAACGGTTATCGATTTTACTTATGATAACTTAATCTCTCTAAGTAAGAAGGATAATATCTTAATAGCTAAAAAGAATAATAAATATTACTTAATAGATTTAAATAATAAAGTCTTAACAAAAAGTACAAATAAAGAAATATATGATTATAATAATAAATACCTAGTTTTAAAGGATAATAATAATTACTCCTTAGTTACCTATAATAATGAAACTATTTATGATAATTATAACTATATTGGTCTTGTTAATGATGAATATGTTAGTTTAGTTAGTGATGGTTACGTCTATATAAGAGATTATGGAAAAAATAAATATAATGAAGCGGGCTTTAACTTATATAATACTAATTATAGTGGGTTAAATGTCTATAATAAAGATGGGGTGGAAAAGAGTTCTACTTATGCTTATAAAACTAATGTTAACAACGATACCTTAACAATCTTTATTAAGAATAATAATGATACTGAAGAAAAAGCCCTTAATTTAAAAGATGGTAAAGTTTCCAAAAGTATTAGTTATTATAGTAATTTTGATGGTATCTTATACTTCTATAGTGATATCGAAAAAACTAATCTTTTAGGTAGCTATACTTGTACTAATAAGAATGATTTTACAAGTAGTGAAGAGTTAAAAAACTGTAAAATAGCTAGTAATTACTCCTTTGATGATAACTTTAAAAACAACAAAAATGGGCTTTTAGCTAATGAAATCTTGCCAATCATTGATAATCGTTATGTCTTCATCAATGATGATATGAACGGTTCTGATGGTGAAGCCAAAGTTTATGATTTGTATAAAAAGAATACTCTAGCAACTTATAAACATATTTCTATTGGTACTCATAGTACCACATTAGAATTTGTCCCTAAATTAGATAATATCATCGTTAAAAATAAGAGCGATAAATTCGGGGTTATTAATATTGATAGTAATGGTATTACCAAAACTTATGACTTTGTCTATGATCGTATGGAGCGTATTGGCACTTATATTGAAGTAGCTAAGAATAACAAATATCAAATTCTCTTTAATAGTGACTCTTCAAGTATTGCTTTAAGTTCTAAAATATATGATTTTAGTGGTAAATACTTTGTTGTTAAAAATAATGAATCCTTTGAAATTTATAGTGATAATGGTGATGATAATCCTAAAAAAATAACTAAGAAATCTTATAAAGTTATTAAATTAGTTGGGGAGTCCTTGTACTTGGCTATTGATAATGATAATAAGGTTCATGTTTACTTATATGATAATACTGAAATATCTTCAGAAGAAATATTGTTACCAGAAGAATCTGATATTTATAAATTATATAATATGGTAAGTGCTAGTATCAGTGGTAATAATGTTATTGTTAATACTTTTAATGCCTCTAATGAGAAATTAAAAACTTATACTTTGACGAAACCAAGTAGTGAGACTTTACCTAAAGATGATATAAGTGCAGGAGAGAATAATAATGAGACCCAAGAATAATAAATTAACTTTGATACTTAGTATCATTATGACTATTATTTGCCTTCCACTGGCGGTTTTAAGTACCTATGGTCATATATTGTATCCTGAAAAAATTGAAGAGTGTGATGTAACTTTGGTAGATGGTTCTTGCTATGTATGTGAGAACCCTACTGGGTACTGCGGTTACGCCTACAATTATGTAAATGATAATAAGTATAGTTTAAACTATTATCAAGGTACTAATAAATACATTTCTAGTAGTCCTGGCTTTGTCTTTTTAATGGATACCCCAACTTCTTTTGATAAAAATAATATATTAGTCTATCCCAAAGTTATTGCCTATAATACGACCACTAAAAATAAAATTAACTTAGTTGGCCTTAATAACTATGGGATTGGTTTAAAAGATAATTATTATATTGGAATAGATGACCATGGAAAATATAGTATTTATTATATAAATCAGATGGTTAGAAGAAGCTTTGCTGATACTTATGACTTTATTGGTGTTGCTAACCACGTGGAAAATGGTAAGCTTGATTCTTCTCGTTTTGCGGTTTTAGCCAATAATGAATGGAAACTAATTGATGCCAGTAACAATGCTTTATCAAGAACTTTTCAAGATGCTATTTATGATTACTCAGATTATGCTTTAGCACTTCATAATGCTAAAGATAATAATTACTATTTAGCTGATTATGCGGGTAATAATATTTTGGGTATGTATTTTGATAGAGTTACTTTCTATAAGAATATTATTTTGGCAATAAATAATAATACTATGTATATCTATGATAGTGCTAGTAATTCTTCTTTAGGCAGTTCTCTTCCAATGAGTAGTATAGATTCTTATCGTGTAGAAGAAAATACTGAGTACTTAGATTTATATATAGATGATGTTGCTACTAGTAGAATCTACTTTGATGGCCATTTAGGTGATATAACAGAATAGTCTTTAAGAGATTATTCTTTTTTTGTTTAGTAGTTTTTAAGACAATAATTTGTAAAAAATGAGGTCTTTATTTTCTTAGTATACTTTATTTATAATTGGATATATTATTTATTTTTTAAAATTTTCATAGAGTATATAACTCTATGAATACGTTTTTTCGGTATCTATTTTTAACTTATAAGCTTATTTTATCATATATTTAGTGGGTTTTAAAGATTAAATTAAGGCTTTTTATGGTCAAATTTCTAGTCAAAAAAACAGCTCACAATCCCTGTATTTATAAGGCTTTGCGGCCTTTTTGAATTGTTGAATTTCAGCATTGATTGTAGTCAACTATTGTAGTCAAATTGCCCCTCAAGCCAGTATTCACCACATGTTTTCATAGAGTTATATACACTATGAATGGGAAAATATGGGTATTTGTCATTTTGGGTTCAGGTTAGGGACGATACTTAGTATTTATTTTTATGTTTTGTTAATAATAAGATTATGAGGTAATTTATGAAAAATGTTTCTGGAAATAGAAAAGTAAGTAGAATAATAGGCGCTATAAGTTTAATATGTTTAATTAGTATTGGTATATCTTTTGGTTATTATTTGTTATCTAAAAAACAAGATAACAATAATATTGCTGGGTCTAAATGTTTTAAGTTAGAATTATCTAATGCAAAGAATGAAATTAATCTAACTAATATGTATCCCATAAGTGATGAAGAAGGAAGAAAACTAACTCCTTATAGTTTTACAATTACTAATACTTGTGATATGTTAGCAGGATATACTGTTAATATAGAAATGTTAGCAGGTACGACTTTAAATAGTAAATACTTAGATTTAATGGTTAATAACGAAGAAATAAAGTTACTTTCTAAATATGAAGAAACTAAAACAGTTATTGATGGCAGTACGGAGTCTAGAGTTATAGCCAAGGGGACTTTAGGTTACAATGATTCTGTTGATTATACAGTTAGATTTTGGATGGATAAAGACGTTGAAGATGTTGATTCTATGAATAAGTATTTTGCATCTAAAATAGTAGTAGTGGCAACCCCAAGTACTTGGAATTCAACCAATGCTGGTTATAGTACATTACATGATGCCATCTTAGCTAATGAATATCAAAGTACTCCTGAAGATGCTATAAAAAGAATAGAAGCTAAGGGGTCACCAGATTTAAGTAATACAGCTCCCATTATCAAGTGGGTAGAGAAGACTGGCGAAAGTTCAACACGTAAGGTTATAAAACCAACTCTAGAAGCGATAAATTCAGTACCAGAATTAAGCAATTTAAGTCAAGATGAACAATATATGTATGTGTGTACTGGCAAAACTTTTAATAGTGAAACGGCGTGGTATACCTTAAGTGACTGTTCACTGAAAGACCCAGCAACCTTAGATTATTCCGGGGATATAAAGTATTATTATTCTACTGAATATATGTCTTATAATCACCAAAATCAAAAAATATATTCAGCGCGAAATCATGGCAATGTTGAGGTCTTTCAGATTGTTGGAGCGACAAAATCAATTAGTACACAGACTACAAATGGTGTTCGATACGCAGTTAATGTCTATAGTTTATCTTGTGTAACTTTAACCGAAACGGAACTGGAAAATGATAAATCTGATAGGGGCTTATATCAAAATGTCGATGATTATGGTACCACTTATTATTATCGTGGCAATGTTAAAAATAACAATGTTTACTTTGCTGGTTACTACTGGCAAATAGTCAGAATCAATGGTGATGGTTCGATAAGATTAATTTATAATGGTAGTGTAAAAAATGCAACAGGGAATGCGCAATCAATCAATAACCGAACATATCAATTTAATAGTAAATATAATGACCCTGCCTATGTTGGTTACATGTATGGGGACCCCGATGCGACCACATTTGCTGAAGTTCATGCAAATACCAATGACTCAACCATTAAAGCTGCCGTTGATAGTTGGTATAAAACTAATATTGAGGATAAAGGATATAGTGGTTATATTTCAACCACCATAGGTTTCTGTGGGGATCGTAGTCTTTATAGTAACAGTGGCGGTGATGGCGTTCAAACGGATAAAGATACAAGATTTGGAGCCTATGGTAGATATCAAGCTAACACTGCTCAATTTACTTGTCCCGAGCCAGCAAGAGATTTATATACTACGACAGACTCCAGTGTCGGAAACAAAGCCTTAACTTATCCCGTTGGTTTAATCACCTATGATGAAATGGTATTTGCTGGGATAGATGGAAGACATATAAATAAACTTTCTTGGATTTATTCTATGTTTCATACTTGGACAATGTCTCCTTCTGGGTTCGGTGCAGGAAATGCTGCTGGCAGTGAATTTAATGAAGTGTCTGTAGGTACGCTTTCTGCAAATACGATTACTAGCGGACGCAATGCCCGCCCTGTTATTAATCTAAAGCCTGATGTAAAAATTACTGGTGGAACAGGTACTTCAAATGATCCGTTTATTGTAGAAACTAATTAAGTTATGGGGCCATATTACTCATTCTCTTAATCTTTGACTCCATAACTTTAAGTACATATCACTTGTAGTAAACCTACAAGCTTTTTTCTACTTCTTAAAACCTTTATTATGTAGTATAATATACTAAGAAAAGGTGATATTATGCGAATTATAATAAGTGCCGGTGGTACCGGTGGTCATATCTACCCAGCATTATCTATAATAGAAGGTTTTAAAAAATATGATAAATCTTTAGAAGTCTTATATATAGGGACTAAAAATCGAATGGAAAAGGATATCATCCCTAAAGAGAATATTCCTTATTACGGCATTGAAATCTATGGGTTATCAAAAAACATCTTAAAAGATATCAAAGATATTTTTTTAATTCTGAAAGCTAAAAAAGCTATTAAGAAGAAAATTGCTGAATTTAAACCTGACGTTGTCTTAGGAATAGGTGGTTATGTAACTTATCCTGTTTTAATGGCTGCTAAATCTAAGCACATTAAAACTTTCATTCATGAACAAAATGCCATTCCTGGTAAAACCAACAAGATGATTAGTAAATATGCTGATATTATTGGAGTTTCATTTTCTGAGTCAGCTAAGTATTTTCCTAATCAAAAAGTTATTTATACAGGAAATCCTACCGGTATTAGAGCTCTTAATACTCCTAAAATTACAAAGACTTCTCTAGGTCTTAAGGAGTCTTTACCCTTAGTCGTTGTTGTCTGTGGGTCTCTTGGTAGCGCCACTGTCAATGCTGCCATGCAAGGTTATTTAAAAAAGATAGGTCAAGCCCAATACCAAGTTGTTTATATAACTGGTAAAAGTCTTTATGAAGAATTCACCCAAACTGAATATCCTAAAAACGTCTTAGTATTACCATACTTAGATAATCTAAGTGGTCTTCTAAAAGAAACAGATATCTTAGTAGCTCGTGCTGGGGCTTCAACCATTGCTGAAATTAAAGCCCTTAACCTCCCAAGTATCCTAATTCCTAGTCCCTATGTCGCTAACAATCATCAATATTATAATGCTAAAGCCCTAGAAGACAATGGCGAAGCCATTATGTTAGAAGAACATAATCTTAATATTAAAAATATTCAGAGTACCATTGAAAATCTATTAACTAATAAAGAAAAATACCAAACAATCAAGAATAATCTTCAAAAAGAAAGTACCTTGGATAGTACTAAAATTATCTACGATGCAGTTAAGGAGCTTATTAAAAGATGAATAAAAAGTGTGAATTAAAAAGAAATGTGAACTTAAAAGATTATAATACTTACCGAATATCTTCAAAGTGTCATTATATGGTCTTACCGAGTACCTTAGAAGACCTAATGACCATTGTTAATTATGCTACTAATCACAACATTGCTTATTTTATTTTAGGTAATGGATCTAATGTGATTTTAGATGGTTACTTTGATGGCCTTATTATTAACATGAAAAATCTGGATGGTATTTTAGAAAAAGGAGAGGCTGATGTTATTGCCTACAGTGGGGTTATGCTTCCTAAACTTTGTAATTACTGTGTTAATCATAATTTATCCGGCCTTGAGTGGGCAAGTGGGATTCCGGGAACTTTGGGTGGTGCCATCTATGGTAATGCGGGAGCCTATAATGAAGCTATTTATGATTACCTAGAAGAGATAATTGTTCTTCATAATGGCAAAATTGAAACAATCAAAAAAGATAAAATTTCTTATGGTTATCGAACAACTTTCTTTCAAAATAAGCGTCAATATATTATTGTAGCTGCCCATTTAAAATTAAAACCAGGTGATAAAACTAAGTCCTTAGAACTTATTAATGATCGCTTAACCCGCCGCCTTAAAACCCAACCCCTTAACTATCCTTCTGCCGGTTCTACTTTTCGCAATCCCAGTAAGGACTTACCAGCCGGCAAGTTAATTGAAGAAGCCAATCTTAAAGGCTTCAAAATAGGTGGGGCGGAAATATCTACTAAACACGCTAATTTTATCATCAATACCGCTAATGCTACTGCAAAAGATATCATTAATCTCATTGCCCATATCAAAAAAACTATTAAAGCGAAAAATAACATTGACCTCGTCTTAGAACAAGAAATAGTAAAGTGGGATAATTATGAGTAAAAAGAAAAAACATCGTAAATTAAATAAAAAAAGAGTCTTTATTTTCCTTGGTACCATCACTATCTTGGCTGGTTTAATTATTTTTATCCTCAATCTTAAAGTCCAAAATATCTTGATTGAAGGCAATAATTACATTAAAGATAGTTATATTATTAGAGAATGCCATCTAAAAGACTATCCTTATTATAAAGATATAAGTAAAAAAACAATTGAGTCTCAAATAAATAGCATTCCTTTACTAAGTAATACCAAAGTAAGTAAGAAATTAAATGGAACTTTAAAAATAACTGTTTCTGAAGAAGTACCTCTTCTATACTTAAATAATACCAATAAAATAATTACTAATAAAAATAATACTTACGAAAACATCAATTTAGATATTATATCTATGCCCACTTTAGAAAGTAATATTAGTGCAAAAACGCAAGAATATTTAGTAACAGCCCTAAGTAAAGTAAATTCTAACCTTTTAGAAATGATTAGTGAAATTGAATATACTCCCACAATTAGTCAAAATGGTACTATAATTGATGATAAACGCTTTACTTTTTATATGAATGATTCTAATATAGCAGTAGTAAACGCCATCAATATTGATAAATTTAATAATTACTTAAAGATTGTTAGTAAAACGATGGATAGTTTTGATACTAGTGTTAAAGGAACTTATAATTTTGACTCTGGAACTAGTAATGTTTTCTTTAGTAAATTTAGTAGTGAAGGTGAAGCAAGTGGAAAAAATTAATTATGATAAAAAAATGTGGGAACTTCTAAATAATCAAGGAGAAATTAAAAAACTTTTGCTGCATTCATGTTGTGCTCCTTGTAGTAGTGCTTGCCTTGAAAAGTTGACAACTTATTTTGATATTACAATTCTTTATTATAATCCTAATATTGAACCCTATGAAGAGTATTTAAAACGAAAAGAAGAGGAAACAAGATTTATTAAAGAATTTCCTCATTCTAATAAAATTGATATTCTTGATTGTGATTATGACCATGATAGGTTTATGGAAATTGCTAACGGTCTTGAAAAGGAGCCGGAACGTGGTAAAAGGTGTCTTAAATGCTATAATCTCCGTATGGAGTATACGGCCAAGAAAGCAGAAGAATTAGGTTATGATTACTTTGCCACCACTCTTACTCTAAGTCCTTTGAAAGATAGCCAGGCTATCAATAAAATTGGCTATGCCATTAGTAAAAGAATAGGTGTTTCCTATCTACCTAGTGACTTTAAAAAACAAAATGGTTATCAAAGAAGTATTGAACTGTCAAAAGAATATAATCTTTATCGTCAAAATTTCTGTGGCTGTATTTATTCTAAAAGAAATATTGAAGATATTAAGTAAGGCTTAGAAAAAAACAAGCACCTATTGATAATAAAAGAATTGATAGAACTTTAAAACTGACTTTAAAATCAAACAAAAGAAACTACTTAAGCAAATATTTCTATTAAATCTCTATTAAGGGATTTTTTCTTTTGACAAATAGTCTTTATCTTTAGTTTAATTTATAGTATAGTAATTAAAGTAAGGAGTTTATGTGGGATGGAAGAAAATAAACAAAGTATTAGTGAGACTGAAGATATCAGCAAGGCTTATGAAACTTATTTTAATAGAAAAATGGGTGATAAATTAAATACAATCTTTACAAAGAATAACCTTGTTGCCATCGTTCTTAAATGTCTTGGCATTCTTGCTATAGGTTTTAGCATTGCCATCTGGTGCTTAATATCAATTGCTACAGACAAAATTGATTGGCTATTATTTTTAGATTATCTTGGGATTGGTTTCCTTATTTCTTTAAGTTTCTTTACTGTTGCTGAATTTATTCAAATTTTTCACGATATAAGGTTTAGATTATGGATGAAGTAGTTTTATAAGAAATTAGAAAAAATCTAGTTTCTTTTTTTCTCTCTTTTTCATTTCTTCAATCACACTCGTCGACATATTAAAATTATTTCCAATTGATAGTAATGCTTGACATATTGAGATTATTATTCCTTAGTAACCAAGTTTGATGTATTAAAGAATTTACAATTAGTCATCAAAAGGCCATAAATTTTCCTTGCAATTAACCTTCTAATTACTTATAATTATCTAAGTAATTAAGACTTGAAAAGTTTGCTTAAAAACTTCCGAAATTGATTAAAAAACAATTGACAGTACGAAGATACTTGGATAGAATACAGCTACATTGAAAAGAAATAGTTGTAATTAAAGATACAAATATTAAGTAGAAGAGGAGAGATTTTATGACTTTTAAAATAATAACATTAGGGTGTAAAGTAAATACTTATGAATCAGAGGTTATGCAAGAAAAACTTATTAAGGCTGGTTATGGGGTTACTGAAGAAGGCTCATATGCTGACATTGTTATCATTAATACCTGTTCTGTAACTAATATGGCTGATAGTAAGTCCAGAAAGCTTATTCGTCACGCTAAAAGAGAAAATAATAATGCTATTGTCGTTGTTTGCGGTTGTTCAGCAGAAAATCATCAAGCTGAGTTAAATGACTTAGATATTGATATATTGATTGGTAACAGTGGTAAATCGAAGATTGTTGACTTAATTAATAATTATCTTGTGGACAGGACTCCGTATACTTATTTTGCAGGTACTAGAGACTTAGAGTTTGAAGATATGGAAGTTGATAAGTTTAGCTCGCATACTCGTGGCTTCATCAAGGTTCAAGATGGTTGCAATAATTTCTGCACTTATTGTATTATTCCTTATATGCGTGGTAATATTAGAAGTAAAGATTTTGCTACTGCCGTTGCCGAAGCCAAAACCCTAGCTCATAATGGTCATCAAGAAATCGTCTTAACTGGCATTCATACCGGCTCTTATGGCCGTGGAACTGACCATGATTTAACCGACTTGATAAATGCCATGTCAGCAATTGAAGCTTTAAAAAATATTCGGATTTCTAGTATTGAGGTAACCGAACTTGATGAAAAATTCATGAACATGTTAAAATCTAATCCTAAGGTTTGTCATCATATGCATATTCCTTTACAATCTGGCTCTGATAAGATTCTAAAACTGATGAACCGTAAATATGCCAAAAATGAGTTTTTAGCTAAAATCAAGGAAATTAGAACTTGCATTCCAGATATTAATATTACCACTGATGTCATAACAGGTTTTCCCGGTGAAACGGAAGATGATTTCCAAGAATGTATTGCTTTTTGTAAAACAGTTGGCTTTAGTAAAATACATACCTTTCCATACTCAGAAAGAACTGGAACCGTAGCTGCTAAAATGCCTAATCAAGTGCCAGTCAACATTCGTAAAGAAAGAGCTAAGCGTCTTATTGAAGTTTCTGATACTTTAGAACTTGATTATAATAAAAAACAAGTAGGCAAAACTTTTCCTGTTTTAATTGAGGAAGTAAAAGAAAATGTCTCCATCGGGCATACTTCTACATACTTAAAAGTTATTGTTAAAGATCAATTAACTCATAATAAATTCTATGATATCACTGTTACTGAAGCATATAATGATTATGTCGTAGGCGTTAACAAATAATTATGCTATACTTATAATAAGGTGATTTAATGTATCGTAAAATTTTAAATAATTATATTATCAATGAATTTATAAAAGCTTTAATTATTGCTCTTATTATCATCATTTTAGCCTATAATATTGCTAGTTACTTATATCAAAAGAATATTAGTGCTCTTTATACGACAACTAATTTAGTTGTTGATATAGTTCCTAATATAAAAAAAGATTTAGCAAAATTAACCGATATTGATTCTTTCAAAGAAAAAGGCAATATCATTGGCATTACTAATAATAGTAAAGACACTTCTTATAAAATTTTGCTTTGTGGTCGCAAAAATGATAATTTGCGTCTTAATATCAACAATAATACCATAAAAAATTTAAGTTCTTATGAGTATAATGGTTCTTGTTATACTTTAGTAGAAGCCAAAAGTCGCAAAGAAACTACTGATATGTATGAAATAAAACTCTTTATACCTGCTAGTTCTACTATAAGTGATTATTATGCTTCCTATGAGCTTAAAGTTCAAGAAGATAGCTGGTAAGAAAAAGACTTAAACTTAAAAAACAAGCATACAATCGCCCTAGTATATAAGGGCTAAGAGAAATATGACTATTTTTTAGAACTGCCTTTATTTGCATGAGAATAGATAAACCTCCAAAATTAATAAAAATAATTGCCAGTAGGCATTTAGAAAGAAGGGAATTTTTCATCATCATTAAATAGCTAAGGCCATTACTAACTTCTAAAATTCCTACGAAAAAGCCAATGTTTTTAGGAATTAAGAGACTAAAAAGATTAAAGAGAATAATCATTCCTAAGATATTTAGAAAGACTTCTTTCGCATTATTGATTTCTCTAACCAATAAATCACCTAAAGGCAATTCTGGTGTCATTTTAAGAGGCTTACCCTTTGTTCTATGCATAAAATATAATAGAACATTACTAAGATAAGAAATAATAATTATCTTGATGGTTATATTAACCGGCAGAAAAGTTTTTAGCATTGCATACAAAAAAAGGGGATTAAGAAAAAAACAACACATGCTATAAGAGTTAGCGGCCTCTAAAGATATTTGGCCTTCGTTAACAAGGTCATTTAAAATAATATAGGCATTAGGACTTCCACAAAGAAGACTGAGTATAAAAATATAAAGATAATTAGATTTTGTTAGACGGTAGATGTAGTAGGGAAAATTATAGTTAATTAAGACTTTGCTTAAAATGTACATTGGAAATAGTGAAATGAAGACTTTAGTCAGAAAAAGTTCGCAACTACTAAGTATTGAATTTGCTACAGCACTGGTATTTGTAAACAATAAGTAAACTATAATAAGGGAAGTAATTATAATTAAAAAATTTCGTTTCATATCTTTATCCTTTTTTGGTATAATTAAATAAGGTGATTCATTTGACTAATAAATATTATGCCAAGACCAAAAAATTTATCCAAGAAAATATTCGCTATATTATTTTTACTTTGGCAATTTTTATCCTTTTCTGGATTGATACTCCTTACGTGATTTATACTCCAGGTTCTTTTATTAATTTAAGCGATAGACTTAGTGTTGATGATACTAAAGAAGAGATAAACGGTACTTTAGGAATGGCTTATGTTAGTGTCATAAAGGCATCTCCATTTTTTGTCGGCTTGAGTTATTTGAATCAAAATTGGGATTTAGTGAAAAAAGATAAAATAAAATATGATGATGAATCTATGATAGAGGCTAATGAACGTGAAAAAATAAGTATGGAAGAATCGATTAGCAACGCTAAAATAGCAGCGTTTAAGACTGCTGGTAAGCCTTATACGATAACTAGTACTAAACATATAATTACCTATTTAAATGGTCAAGATACCGGCCTTAAACTTTTCGATGAAATCAAAAACGTAGAAGGTCAAAGCATTAATGATATCGAAATGATAAGAAAAATTGTTAACACCAAAGAAGTAGGGGATAAAGTAACCTTAGAAGTCTTAAGAAAAGATAACCTTATTACTGTGACTTCAACTGTTTATGAAACCAAGGGCCAGAAGTTAATAGGTGTTTCTTTAACCAATGTTAGCGAAGTAACTACTGAACCTAAAATCGATTTAAAAGCTAAGTCTAACGAATCGGGCCCTTCAGGGGGCTTAATGATGGCATTAAGTATCTATGATGCCATTACTGATGAAGATATTACGAAAGGTCGTAAAATTATTGGCACCGGAACCGTCGATTTAAATGGTAATGTCGGTGCTATAGGGGGCGTTAAATACAAATTGATTGGCGCCATCAAAAATAAAGCTGATATTTTTCTAGTACCAGAAGAGAACTATGCTGAAGCTATTGAAGTGGCTAAAAATCGTGGCTATACCATTAAAATTATTTCTGTATCTAGTTTAGAAGCGGCTATAAAGGAGTTGGAAAATGAATAATAATTACTATAATAAAGACGTCTATAATGATTTGGAACCAATCAACAAATGTACCTATTTCAATGAATGGTATAAACTAGTTGAGCCTATTTTATTAAGCGACGAATTCCAACGCCGTAAGCTTTTTTTACATCATGAAAATTCCGTTTGGGAACACTCAATTATCGTTTCTTTTAAATCATTCTTAGTTGCTAAATTTTACAATTTAAATGTTTATGATGCTACTATTGCTGGGCTTCTACACGATTTTTATCCGCAGGCATGGCAATTTAATCAAAAACTTTATGACCTTAATCCCAATTATTTTCAAAGATACTTTAAAAAACATAAAAATATTAAAGAATGGCATGGCCTTGTTCACGGGAAAGAAGCCGCTATCAACGCCCAAAAATTTTTCCCTGAAATGGTTAATAAATGCATTTTAGATAGTATTAAGTATCATATGTTTCCACTTACTGTCATTCCTCCTCATTATATTGAAGGCTGGATTGTTACCTCTATGGATAAAAAAGCTTCAGTTTCCGTTTTAAAAGACTTCAAAGAGTTGCCTAACTATGTTGGAATTAGAACTCATAAAGTAGGAAAAAACTGATAAGCATAAATAATTTAATTAAGCCCATACTATAAATGGGTGATTATATGAAAAATATTCTAAGCTATAGTCTAATTTTAATTTTTATTGGGATTATAGTTTTTTTAAATCCTTTAAAATCAGCAAAAGAAGCGACGATTAAAAACCAAAATCTTGATTATAGTGTTACTAATTCTGAAGATAGTAAAGTCGACTCTAAGCCTTCTGATGATAATTTGAAAGCTCCAGAAGAAAATAATCAGGAGAAAGAGGGTGATTCTAAAGATGCTAAGAAACCAGTCAAATATATTGCTTTGACTTTTGATGATGGACCGAGTAGCTATACTGAAAAAATAGTAGATTTATTAAAGGAATATAATTATCATGCTACCTTTTTCGTTCTTGGTAACAAATTGAATCTGGATTATAAGGAAACTTTGCAAAAATCTTTAGCTAATGGTAATGAAATTGGCGTTCATGGTTATTCTCATCGTTCATTTACCAAAATGAAACAAGAAACAATCGTAGAGGAAATTACTAAAACTAAAAAGTATGTAAAAAACTTAGCCGGCTATGAGCCAAAGTTAGTTAGACCACCTTATGGTAATATTACTAATACTATTAGAAATTATAATTTAGGACCATATATTCTTTGGAATAATGATACTCTTGATTGGAAACTAAGAGATGCCAATAAAATTAAAGAAAGACTTCTTTCCAGTCTTGAAGATAAAAGCATCATCTTAATGCATGATACCTATTTTACGACTTATAAAGCATTAGAAATAATTTTACCTTATTTAAAAGAAAATAATTATGAAGTAACAACTGTTTCTAAAATCTATGAACTTAATGGGATCATTTTAGAAAGTAATAAAAGCTATCGCTATGTCAAATAAGTGGTAACTCTTCATCGACGATATCACTTTTACAGGCAACATATAGACTAATAGCACCACCAATTAAGAAGAGAATACTAGCTATAAAAATTAAATCAGTATAAAATTTCTTCTTCTTGTTATTAGTTTTATATCTGGTTAGGCTGCTTTCATCTTGATAAGCGACATAGACAAAATAAATATAAATTAAAAGAATAACACTTAAAACAGCTTTATTAATACTTCGAAATTTCTTTTTATAAAAAGGTTGATTCGTTTTTAAATATAATTTTTCTAAGTAGTTGGAATATAAATTAAAACAAATCAAAAAAATATAGATAATCCATATAAAACTTTCAATATCAATTCTTTTTAAGGTTTGTCTTTTTTCTATATCCATATTAAATTATATGAACCTTAAGTTTAAATTCATTCAGAAAAGCCTAAACTAAAATTTACAATGTGTGAAATATAACCTGCTTTTCTTCGAAAAAGAAAAACTTTAAAATAAAATTATCAAAAATAATCAAAAAACAGTTGCAAAATAAATTAAAGTTTAGTAAAATTAAGAAGTCAGCAAAGGAATGGGCTTGTAGCTCAGCTGGTTAGAGCGCACGCCTGATAAGCGTGAGGTCGGAGGTTCAAGTCCCCCCAGGCCCACCATTTTATTTTTACTGGCCTGTTGGTGAAGCGGTTAACACATATGCCTTTCACGCATACATACATGGGTTCAAATCCCGTACAGGTCACCAATTTGATAATCAAAGCCCGTAAATACGGACTTTTTTCTATGCAATTAAGTTTTCAAATACACTTCAGACATACTATAAGATGCTTTTTAATAGCCAAGATTAGTTTAGAAATCACTTCCCACTTTAAAAGCCCAGAATCCTATGTTATAATAAGACCGGTGATTTTGTGAAAAAAGGAAAAGATTATTTTGAAACCGAAGAAGGGACGTTTATTAGACACCAAGCTAAAAAAATTAAAATCGAGGGTATCTTGTGCTTAGCCTTAGGACTTATTTATTTAGTCTTTAATATTTATCAAAAAGAAAAATGGTATATGTATCTAGTAACTTTAGCTCTTTTTGTTTTTGGAAGTTACTTTATTTATAAAGCTAATAGTATTAAAATGCAAAAGAAAAACATCTACGATTTTGAAATGAAAAATAGAAAAAATAAGGAGTTGTAATCATGACGGTGATTGGTCTTGACCTTGGCACCAGAACCATTGGAATTGCTATTTCTAGGACTGGTATTATTGCTAATCCCTATACACTTTTAAAGTATGGCGATGACGATTATGACTACTTAGCTAGCGAAATAAAAAAAATAGTTGAAAAAGAAAATGTTAGCAAAATAGCCTTGGGATTTCCTAAAAATATGAATAATACTTGTGGTTTTGCTACCGAGCGAACAAAAAAATTTCAAGAGGTCTTAGAAAAATATGTCAATGTTCCCATCATCTTAGTTGATGAACGGCTAAGCACAGTGGAAGCTACCAATATTTTACTGGCAAATGATATGTCTCGAAAGAAAAGAAAAAAAATAATTGATGTAACAGCGGCGATGATAATACTTGATACTTATTTGAAAAAAGAAGGAAATTTAAATGAAAAATAATAAAATAAAATTAGTAAATGCAGCTGGTGAAGAAAAAGAATTTGACCCGCTATTTACTTTTGATAGTGATGAAACGAAAAAAAGCTATATTGTCTACACTGACCATGAAAAAGATAAAGATGGCAAAGAAAAAGTTTATGCTTCAATTTACGATAGTACTGGCAAAGACAGTAACCTTTATCCAATTGAAACCGAAAAAGAGTGGAATTTAATCTTTAATATCCTAGAGTCAATTCAAAAGAAATTGGAAGAAGAAAAAAATGTCTAAGAAGAGAATTTTTAAAATAATAACCATTTTATTAGCTATTTTTCTTATTGCCGTTGGTGCCGCTAGTCTTATTTATTTAAACTTTTTAAAACCAGTTGATAGGAAAGACAGCTCTTTAATCGAATTTACCATTCCTTATAAAGCAACATCAAGTGAAATTTTAGACTCTCTAGAAACTAAAGGCCTTATTAAAAGTAGCACATTTGCCAAGCTTTATTTAAAGTTACATTCTATAACTAATATTCAAGCTGGAACTTATGAACTTAGCAAAGATATGGACTTAAAGACTATCTTAAATAAATTTAGTACCGGTAAAGTTTTTGATGAGGAAGTTACAGTTACTTTTATTGAAGGAAAACGCCTAAGTTACTATGTTAATTTAATAAGCAAGAACTTTCCTTATTCGGAGGCTGAGATTAATAATCTTTTAAATGATAAAGATTTTTTACAAGAGTTAATTGACAAGTATTGGTTTATTACTGATAAAATCTTAAATAAAAATATTTATTATCCTTTAGAAGGCTATATTTTTCCTGATACTTATAATTTTAAAAAAGATGCCTCTATAAAAGAAATAATTATAACTTTAATAGATGGTTTAAATACTAAATTAGCTCCTTATAAAGAGACAATCTTAAATAGCGGTTATACGCCTCATGAAATTTTAACTTTGGCCTCTATTGTGGAGTTGGAGGGGGTAGATGATACCTCACGTAGTAAAGTTGCTAGTGTCTTTTATAACCGGCTAAAATCCGGTTGGACTCTTGGTAGCGATGTCACGACTTATTATGCTGTGAAGAAAGATTTTTCTAGTGAGTTAACTTTAGACGAATATAATAAGTGTAATCCCTATAACACTCGTTCAACTTGCGTTAAAGGTCTGCCTGTTGGACCGATTTGTGCTAGTGGCTTAGAAAGTCTTAAAGCTACAATTAATCCAGATACAACTAATTACTATTATTTTGTGGCTGATAAAAATAAAAATACTTATTATGCCCGAACTGATAGTGAATTTAATGCCATAATTGTCGATTTAAAAAGCAGAAATTTATGGTATACTTATAATTAAAAGGTGTGAAAATATGAAAGAACAAATACAAGAAATTGAAAAATATGCAAAGGAAAACAATGTACCTATAATTGAAAAAGAATCCATTTGTTACATAATGAAATATATTAAAGAATATAATGTTAAAAACATTTTGGAAATAGGCAGTGCTATTGGTTACTCAGCTATTTTGATGGCTTCAAGTAACGTAAATACCACTGTTACCACGATTGAACGTGATGAGACACGTTACATGGAATGTCTAAAAAACATCAAAAAATGTGGTCTTGACAAAAAGATTAATGTAGTCTATCAAGATGCCTTAGACGTTAACTTAACAGGCGTGTCTTATGACTTGATTTTTATCGATGCGGCAAAAGGCCAATATACTAAATTTTTTGAAAAGTACAAGTATTTTTTAAATAAGGGCGGTGTTATTATTACTGATAACATTAAATTCCACGGATACGTTGGTAAAAGCGAATCTATTGAAAGTAAAAATCTTCGTCAATTAGTTGGTAAAATTGAAGACTATATTGACTTTTTAAAGAATAATGAAGAATTTACGACGGAGTTTTTAGATATTGGAGATGGTCTAAGTGTTAGTAGAAGAAAAGATGAAATCTAAATTCTTAGTTAGTTTAAATGATTTAAAAGAAGCTGATATTTATAAAAAAGAAGGAATAAACTTCTTTCTTTTGCCTTTAAAGGACTATACAGTTGGGTATCCAAAAACCTTCTCTGTTGCCGAGATTAATTCTTTAATGAGGTCTAAATATTGTTTAATTAATAAGGTTTTAAATAATAGTGAAATAGATAATTTAAAAACCATTTTACCATCTTTGGAAGTTGATGGTTTTGTTATCGAAGATATAGGCCTTATTAGAACTATTAAATCCTTAAACAAAGAAGTAATTCTTTTTATTAATCACTTTAATTGCAATTATAAATCAATTAACGAATGGCTAAACTATGTAGATAGTGTTTATGTTTCGAACGAATTAACTAAAGAAGAGTTAGAAATTATTACAAAAAATGTTACTAGACCTGTAGTTCTTCATCTTTTTGGCTATAATCAAGTCATGTATTCGAAAAGAAATTTAGTTACTAATTATGAGAAACACTATGGCTTACCATTAACTAACCGACTTGATATTACTGATAAAGTAGGAAAGGTTAAATTTCATCTTTATGAGACAAAAGATGGGACGGTAGCATTATCAAATTATATTGCTGTTCAAGATGTTTTAACACTTTCTAATGTCTATTATTTTTATCTAAATACTTCTTTTATTCCCTTAAAAACGACTTTAGCCTTTTTAAATGGAGAAACTATAGATAATAGCGATGATGGTTTTTTGAGATGCGCTACTGTCTTTAAGATTGGAGACTTAAAATGATTGAGTTATTAGCACCTGCTGGTGATTTAGAAAGATTAAAAATAGCCCTTTTATATGGTGCTGATGCTGTATACGTTGGAGGGCGAGACTATTCATTGCGGGCTAATGCCAAAAATTTTAGCTTGGAGGAGTTAGAAGTTGGGGTTTTATATGCTCATAATTTGGGGAAAAGAGTTTATGTAACAGTTAATATTGTTCCTCATAATAAGGATACCGAAGGATTAGAAAAATATTTAAAGAAATTAGACACTATTGGTGTTGATGGTATAATTGTTAGTGATATCTATGTTATGGCCTTACACCAAAAACTACATTTAAAAACTGAGTTACATATTTCAACGCAAGCTTCGACTTCAAACTATGAAGCCGCCTTATTCTATAAGTCATTAGGAGCTAAAAGAGTGGTTTTAGCCAGAGAAGCTTCTAAAGAAGATATTAAAAAAATTAAAGATGAAACTAATTTAGAATTAGAATGTTTTATTCATGGAGCTATGTGTACTAGCGTTAGTGGCCGTTGTGTAATGAGTAATTATGCAACCAATAGAGATTCTAATCGTGGCGGTTGCAGCCAAGTTTGCCGTTATGTTTTTACAACAGATAAATACGATAAAGACTTTACAATGATGCCTAAAGACTTAAATATGGCTACTCATATAAAAGAAATGATTGATATTGGAGTTAATTCTTTTAAAGTTGAAGGACGCATGCGTAGTATCTACTATATTGCCACAGTTATTTCTATGTATCGCAGTATAATTGATAAAATTAAAGATAATACTATTACCGATGAATATTTAGAATACTCTAGAAAAATCTTAAATCGTTGTGCTAATCGTGATTCTGTTCCTCAATTTTTTGCTAAGAAACCAGGTAAAAATGAACAGTATTATCAAGACCGCAATGAAATAAGTAATCAAGATTTTTTAGGTATTGTAATAGAATATGATAAGGATAAAAAAGAAGTTGTAGTGGAACAACGAAATTATTTTAAACCAGGCGATGTTATCGAAGTTATTGGCCCCAATAAAAAGCCTCTAACTATAACAGTTCCCAATCTTTTTGACATTGATGGAAACTTGCTTGAAGTTGCTCGTCATCCAAGGCAAATAATTAAATTTCATAGTGATATTCCACTAGAAAAAATGGATATGTTAAGACTAAAAGTGTTTGACATTTAAATCTATTTGTAGTATCCTTAGATAGATAATTTTTTAGAGGAGAGAATAAAAATGACAAAAGAACAAACAATTCTAATAACGCCTCAAGGATATTTGGCCTTAGAAAATGAATTGAATGATTTAAAATTAAATAAAAGACCAGAAGTAATTGCTGCTCTTCAAGAAGCAAGAAGCTTAGGGGATTTATCAGAAAACGCTGAATACGATGCTGCTCGAAATGAACAAGCTCAAGTTGAAGCAAGAATTAAGGAATTAGAATTTAAACTAGAACATTGCCAAATAATGGACGGCAATTCTAAAGAAGCTGTTGGTGTTGGCTCTAATGTTGTTTTAAATTATATTGATGACGATGAAGAAGAAGAGTATTCTATCGTTGGTTCCATGGAAGCTGATCCATTTGCTAATAAGATTTCTAATGAATCACCAATTGGTAAGGCTATTTTAGGCCATAAAGCCGGTGAAATAGTTAATGTAGTTACCCCAAATGGCTCTTATGATGTGAAAATTGTTAAGATCGCTTAATTTTGTTGGTAAAATTCGGAAGAATAAGATATAATATAGAAGTTAATTAGAAAAGGAAGATTTTATGAATAACGTAAAAAAAATCGTAAAAGAATACAATGGGGAAGTTTGGACTAAGGCTATTACAAGTGCTTATGACAAAATTAAAAAGGACGTAACAGTTGATGGTTTTAGAAAAGGTATGGTTCCTTTTGAGATGTTCGTTAGTAAAAACGGCGTAGAACCACTATATAACGACGCTATTGACATTTTACTTACTACTGAATATAAAAAAGTTTTAGAAGAAGTAAAAGAAACTCCAGTTGTTCAACCATCAATCAATATTGAAAATATTAGTAAAGATGCTATTAGTATTGAATATACATTCATTTCTAGTCCTGAAGTAAAACTAGGTGAATATAAAAACTTAGGTATTAAGAAAGAAAATGCTAAAGTAACAGCTAAAGAAGTAAAAGAAGAAATTGAAAAACTTCAAACTAAATATGCTGAAATCAAAGTTAAAGAAACAGGTAAAGTTGAAAATGGTAACACAGTTGTCATTGATTTCGAAGGTTTCTTAGATGGCAAACCATTTGAAGGCGGTAAAGGCGAAAATTATCCATTAGAAATTGGCTCAAATACTTTTATTCCTGGTTTTGAAGAAGGCTTAATTGGTATGAGTACTGGTGAAGAAAAAGATCTAAATTTAACATTCCCAGAAAATTATACAGAAGAACTAAAAGGTAAAGCTGTAACATTCAAAGTTAAAGTTAATATTATCAAAGAAAAAGTTTTACCCGAAATTAATGAGGATTTCTTTAAAGATTTAGGCTATGATGATGTTAAAACTAAAGAAGAATTAGAAACTAAGATTAAAGAACAAATTAAGAGTCGTAAAGAAGCAGAAATTGAAAATAAATATATTGAGGAATGCCTAAACGCTGCTACTGCTAAGATGGAAGTAGAAATAAATCCAGAAATCATTGATGATGAAATTCATAGAATGATTGATCAAATGAGTGAACAATTAAGAATGAATGGTCTAACTTTAGAACAATACATGCAATTTACTGGTATGACTCATGAAGATTTACATAAACAATATGAAGAAATGGCAACCAAGAGAGTTAAAGAAAGATTCTTGCTTGAAAATGTTGCTAAGATTGAAAAGATTGAAGTTACCGATAAAGATGCAGAAGCCAAAGCTGAAGAAATGGCTAAAAATTACGGCATGACTAAAGAAGAATTATTGAAAGAATTTGGTGGCTTAGACATGGTTAAATATGATATGAAAATGCGTGCTGCTATCAATATCGTTAAGGGAGAGTAATTCTTCCTTTTTTCTATTTAAATCGTAGGTATAATTTATTAAAAATAACGTATAAATGTGTGCTGTTAACTAAAAAAAGTTGACAGAAGACTTAGCTCGTGTTAGAATAAAAATATATAAAAAAGGAGGATACTATTATGGCAGTTAAATTAAGACTTAAAAGAATGGGCTCTAAGCAAAAACCATTCTATAGAATTGTAGCCGCTGACTCAAGATTTCCAAGAGACGGTAGATTTATTGAAACTGTAGGAACTTATAATCCAATTAAGAACCCAGCAATCATCACTATTGATGAAGAAAAAGCTCTTAAATGGTTAGGCAATGGTGCTGAACCAACTGATACAGTTAAAAATATTCTTGCTCATGAAGGCATCATGAAAAAATATGCTGATTCAAAAAAGAAAGAAAATTAATTTATGGAATTAAGAGAATTTACTGAATACCTAGTTAAGTCAATTGTTAGTCATCCTGATAAAGTTCGTGTTAGTGAATTTAAACTTGATACTGGTTTGATTTTGGAAGTCCTAGTAAGTGATGAAGATCGTTCCGGCGTCATTGGTAAGGGTGGCAAAATGGCCAACTCTATTCGAGTTTTAGTTCAAGCTAAGGCTTATATCATGAATTTAGGTAAAGTAAAGATAAATATTGATTCAATTTAGAAGACGGTTTTTGACTTGTCTTTTTCTTTTTATTTTGACCAAAAAAGGTCTTATTTTCTCAATAATTGTGAAAGTCTTGTGAAATTAAAGAAATAGTCTTGAAATTTACAAAATGATAACTTATAATTAAAACTTGCAGAAAAGAGGAAACAAGATGAAAATAAATAAAAAGAAAATAAAAAAATATGCCAGCAACACGTTGCTTACCGTGGCTTTATCTACCTGTGCCGTGCTGTCAATTAATGAATATACGGTTAATCATAATGACACCATTTGTTATTTAACCAGAATTTTTGGCTATGAACACCAAATAAACGAGATTAATAATAACCCTGATAATATTAAAAATAACGTTTTTGCTGTGTATAGTCCCAAATTATATATTTTGCCAGAGGGATATATTCTTGACTATGATGACCATATTGGCTATAAATGTGAGAAATCTCATATTGCTCATGATATGAATGATACGACAAGGACTTATGTTGTTCCCGATAATATCATAACCTTAGAACCAACTTTTGAACCTGTTCCTAATATAGAAATAGTAAAAATCGATGAAAGCTCTAATAAAAGAACTATTATTAAAGCTTTAAAATTAAAGTGAGGAATTATGGAAGATTTAAGATTTACAAGTGATAATACAACTTATTATGTTATTGCCACTTATTATGATGAAGAATATACAAAGAAAAATTATATAATTTATACCGATAAAAAACTCCAAAATAATAAATTACAAGTTTATTATGGTATGTATGAACAAAAAGATAAAGACTCAATCAAACTTTTAGATATTCAAACATCATTAGAGAAAAAAGTGGCCTTGTCTTTTTTGAAAGAAGTAATGAAGACTAGCAAATAGTCTTTTTTTCGTTATAGTTCTTTAATTCAACAAAATCTGACACTCAAAAATAGTATTATTATCTCATAAGAAAGAGAAAATAACTATGAAAAAAGTATTTATACTAGCTGTAATTGCTTTAAGTATAATGAATGTTTCCACTAAAAGAAAATGGGACGTACCCTATAAAGACACCATGTTCGAAAGTGAAAATCTTGTTAAAGAGATAGTTTGTGAGGAAAAAGAATGTATTGAAACAATTACTATTCCCCAAGATTTTAATGCTAAAGTTCTTAATCTAAAGCCCGATATTTTTGCCAATAAATACGGCGCCTCGATAGTCGGGGATATAAGCAGCTTTCGTCTTAAAATTATTAATCTAAGTAAAAATAATTTTATTTATCAAGATAAATCATTATATCTAAAACCGGGTAAAGTTAAAGAATCTTACGCTGATATTATAAGTCATAACAATGTTCAAATTCCCACTTTTGCGACCACGTATCGTCTATGTAATTCAGAACCGTTAAAATTCTTATATGATGGTAAGGACTTAACTGATGAGCAAATGACGAATGAAAATATTAGTAAAAAACTACAAGAGCTAGGATATGCAGGAATTGATGAACTTGATAAATACTATATTGACTATTTCAATAAAAATTATAAAACCAATTTTAAGTCTTTAGAAGATTTAACTCAAAAATATATTGATAAGATTTGGACCGATACCAGTAGTTACAGTATGGTTCCTGAAACTAATAAAAATCTAATTGCATTCAATCACAATTATTTTTATAACACTTTTATAACGATGAAATATAACGATAAGAAGGACTTAGACAATAATGATTACTCAGTTGGAGCTTATTCCAGAAATGAAGAATCTTATCAAATTTTAAATACAGCTCTTAAAGAAATAACCATACCCGCTAATAGTGAAATTACTTTAGAACCTTTATATTTCCGTTTAAATAAGGCTTTAACCAGAAATTTCTATACTTTGTTTACTTATGATGTTGATATTGGCTTATCTTTTGATAAAGAAATTAAATATGGTAAAGTCAAAGTCTATTATATTGATACTTTAGGTAATTTACTTACTGACATTATTACTGCTAAAGAAGAAGTAAACAACTCTTATACAACCGAAGAAAAGACTTTTGCTGGTTACAAATTAGTTGGTGTTGATGGACCAAAGACAGGAAATTTTAAAGAAGAGATCCAAGAAGTTTATTATACATATGATTTAGATAATGAGACTCCCGTTAACAATATTATTCCAAGTGATGATATCTATACCGGTGTTACTGATAATAATTGGTTCTTATATAGTTTAATTGTATCTTTTATTCTTCTAATTGGAGCTAAGATAAAATATGTCAGAAAATAAAAACAATCCAGAAACTAGAAAAATAAGTCGTCTTTTAAATCTTTTACTCATCTTGAATTTTATTTTAATGGTTATTTGCTTAACAAGAATTAAAATAAGTTATGGAGAAGAAAAAAACTATAATGCCTTGGCTTCTTCTTATAAAGATGATTATATTAAAAAAAATGAAGATATTATAGGCAGTATTACCATTGCTAATAGAACTTTTCTGTTGGCCCAGACAGATAATAATACTTTCTACTTAAATCATGATTATGATAGACAAGATGATAGGTTTGGAGCAATCTTTGTTGATTATCGTTGTAGTTTACTTGATGATACTAATTGTTATATTTATGGACATAGTTCAGCGAAATACGACCTTCCTTTTAATATTTTATTTCAATTTCAAGATGCGAGCTTTAGAGAAAGCCATAAGTTAGTTACTATTAATTACAGAGGCTTTGATTTAACTTATGAAATTCTTAAAGTTACCAATAATTATAATAACTTGGATAAGTACTTATATATTCAGACCTGCGATGAAATTGCCGAAGGTGATATTATTTTAGTTGCGAAAAAAGTTTAAGAATGCTATCATTATAGTAGGTGATATTATGGAAAATCTAAATAATGAAGAAGAACAAAATACAGAAAAATTTGATAATGCACATATTGCAGAGTTATCAAAGATGACTAAGGATAATCGAGATAATTTAAAATTACATGAAGAGGATAACGAAGCTATGGGAATGGGCAATAAACGTCATGAAGATAGTGCTAAAAGAATGCGTGAGCAAAGTAAGGAGCGAAGAGAAATAGAAGCGGAAAAAGGCCAAAAATTAATTGCTCGTCGTGCTTTTCTTAAAGGCGTTTTAGTATCTACTGGAGTCATTGCCACCGCCGCTGTTGGCATTGAAGCTACGCATACAATCACTCAAAAAATAAAAGAGTCCGAAAGTAAAGCTTTACAAGAAGCCAATGAAAGAGCCGAAAAACAGGCAACAATCGATGCTGCTTATAAAGCGATTGCACCCAAACTGTTAGACATGCTAAATAAAAATTCGGTTAATAAATTCAAAGAAGCTTTAATTAATACGGCAATTGAAAATTATTCAGAATACTTATTATATCGATTAATAGAAGAAAATAAGTTGTATAATTACGGCAATTATTCGGTAGACGCTAACGAATGCTTAGCAGAGATAAATGCTATTAAGATGAAAGTTATAGCAGATGCTAATCAGAATAAAGACCTTTACGAAGGCTATAATGTACCAGATCATAGCAATAATGAAGATGAAAACCGCTATAATATTGGTAAAGTTAGTAAGGAAGCCATTGACCAATACTTTGATTATCAAATTGATGCAGAAGCCTTTAGCAAAGCTGTTGATACCTATCAAGTAGAGCAAACTCAAGCAAATGAAATAAACCCAGAAAAAGGAGCAACGAGATAATGGAAAATCAATTAGTAGATTTTTACTCATTTAATGGTAAAATTTATTTAGTCATTAAAAGTGTTATTTACAATAATAATTCATATGTCTTTTTATGCAACGAAATGGATAATTCTGATGATATGATTAGACGAGTTTCGGGTAATAAATTGCTTCCCATTGAAACTGATGAAGAATTATTAAGCGTTATAAAGAAAATGTTTTCTTAATTAGACTTTCTTAGTCTTTTTTTCATTTATTTTTCACAATCAATAATTAAAATTGAAGAGTGTAGGAGAGATACTTTATGCAAAGAAAAAACAAAAATATAATTTTAATTACTATAATGTTGGTTTTCATCAGTCTTAGTATTATTTTATATCAAGGCTTAACAACTAGAGAAGAGGTAAATTCTAGCTATAATGACAATTATAGTGAGATTTTTGGTGGCAATGACTATCAATTTCCTAATGACAGCTATAATAATGCTAGTACCGTAGAAGTTAACAAAACAACTAGGAGTACTCAAATATTTAGTACTATTATCATGAGTATTTTAATGATAATTGGCATTCAAATCGCCTTTTTCCTTCTCTTCTCCGGTTTTAATTATTTAACTTTTCATTTGACCTTTTTTCCTCTAGCTAAGATTGGTGTCTATTTGATTTTAAGTTTTGGTTTAACTAGTTTTCTACTATTTAACATGATTAGACCAATTACCTTTTTGCCTGCTGATAGCATTGTTGAAGAAAACCTCAGTGATACTAATAAAGATAATAATTTACCTCGCTTAGATGGCACCGAAATTGTTGATAAAGATATTAATTTAAATGATTATAATGACAATATTTCTGTTACTAGGGGTGGTACTTATAACTTAAATGGTGTTTTTACGCATACCATCATTGTTAATTGTAATGGGGATATCACTTTGACTTTAAATAATGTTGATATTAAGACTATTAATATACCTAGTATTGTTAATATCGGTAGTGGCAAACTAAAAATTGAGACCTTAGATGCCACCACTAACACCATTAGTATGACGGGAACTTCTTCTTACTCCGGTGCCATTTATTCAGAAGGACCTTTAGAATTCAAGGGTCATGGTACTTTAAATATAGAGGCTTTAGAAGGTAGTGGGGTTAATGTTTCTAGTAACGATTTAACTCTTAGTAGTGGTAATCTCTTCATTAGTGCTAAAGACTATGGCATGATGACTTCAAAAGACGGTGGTCTTATCAATATTACTGATGGTAATCTTAATATTAAAAGTACCCTTGCTAATCTAAAATCTAAGCAAAATATTATTATTGATGGGGGCCTTATTTATTTATCCGGAACTGAGGAAGACTCCCCAATCACGACAGTAAACGGCTATGCCATAAATGGTGGTACTTTGGTAGCCGTTGGCAAAGATATTTATGAAACACCAGTTATGAATTCTAAAAACTATACAATTTGCTTAAAATTAAAAGATATCATTAATAAAGATAGCGTCCTAAGTTTAATGAACAAAGATAATAAAGAAATTTTGACCTTCCAAGCAGCCGATGATACTAATAGTATTATTCTTAGTAGTAAAGACATTACCAAGGGCATTTATAGTCTTTTAAAAGATGGGGAGAGTAGTGGTACTTTAAATAATAGTGTTTATTCAATTGGGAGCTTTATTGGTGGGACGATTGTTGATAATAATATTGAAGTAACTGGTAAAATTACAGCCAAAAAATAGTGGACTTTTAATCAAGTTCACTTTTTTGTCTAAATAATTTCCAAAAATTAGATTTCACGCATTAATTCTTTATCTTTAAAAGGATTCTTTTTATCTATTTTATCAACGAATAAAATACCATCTAAATGGTCGATTTCATGCTGAAAAGCTACTGCTATGTCTTCGCGGACACGGATACGATAAGTATCACCATTGTAGTCGTTATATTCAACCGTTACTCGGGCCGCTCTTGGCACAATTCCTTCTACCTCACGATTAACAGATAAACAACCTTCCCCCTCACCAACATAGATTAGTTCTTCACTTTGGGAAATAATTTTAGGATTGATAATTATATAATTTTCAAACTGTCCTTTTTCCACTTCATCAACAATAACAAATATTCTTTTTGATATTCCGATTTGTGGATAAGCAAGGCCCATTCCTGGTCTTAAATCATATTTTTCAGCATACTCAGAAATTTGACTCATAGTTAGATATTTAATCATGTCATCAATATTTTTTTGGTCTTCTTTAGCTAATGGAAATTCCGTTACAGGTTCTGCTTTTTTATGCAAAATCTTTTCTTTTTCGTCAAGAATAATAATTTTCGGCAATTTCATTAATTCCACCCCACATTCATAGGTATTTTACCAAAAAAAAACTCAAAAATAAAGAGATAAAAGAAAAAAGAGAGAAAACTCTCTAACGATTATTATTACCACCAAAAGTCCAGCCGGCCCCGATGATGATTACTAAAAGAATAAATAGAACAATCCAAATAGCAGCGCCATAGCCATAACCATAGCCGGCAGTGGTACCAACATAAGTACTACAAGGATTTTGATAACCGTAGCCGCCGTAGTAGCCATTATTTCCATAATAATACATACTTATACCTCCTTTATGTATCTATTATATTTTATGGGTTGACATTTTTTTTGACACAATAGATGAACTAGAAAACAAAATGAGTTTAATTTATGCTATTATATTGTAGGAGGATATTATGAAAAAGCTTTTATCAAAAATGAATCTATCTCTTTTGGGACTTACTATTCTTTATTCAATCTTAGGATGTATTATGATTTATAGTGCTTCTAGTGTCTTAACGGTCTTAAAACAGGGAGTGGCTAGTAATTATTATTTTCTAAGACAAGTAGGTATTTTAATTATTAGTATCTTCGTTACTATTATTGTAACTAGATTTCCTTTAGGATCCTATAAGTACTTTTCGTATCCCTTAGTGATAGGAATTGGAGCTTCACTAGTAGGACTGCTTCTTGCCGGTAAAATTACTAATGGTACTAAGGGATGGTACGATTTAGGGTTCTTTAATCTCCAGCCGGCGGAGTTTGCTAAGTCTATTATTATTATCTATCTAGCGACATCTTATGAAAAATTAGTAAAGAAAAAAGAGTCTAGGACGATTATTTATTTTTTACCTTTATGTGTTGCCATGGTAATTGCTCTTTTAGTCTTAAAACAACCCGATTTAGGGAGCGCTATTATTGTTGGTGCCTTATCTTTAATGATATTCTTAAGCGTACCGATGCCTAAGAAAAATCGTCATCAAGCTAGTCTTTGGCTTTTAGTAGTTGGCCTTATCGGTGCTAGCCTTTGCGTTGCTTTTAAAGATAAAATATTTACCGATTATCAATTATCCCGTTTTTCCTTTTTAGCACCCTGTAGTAGTGAGAAGAGAAATGAACGCCTTGGTTATCAAGTTTGTAACGGCTATATTGCTATAAAAAACGGTGGTCTCTTTGGCTTGGGGTTTGGCAATTCCACTCAAAAATATCTATATCTACCCGAAGCTCATACTGATTTTATTTTTCCCATCATAGTAGAGGAGTTAGGACTAGTTACTGGAGTTGCCATTATTTTGGGCTACGTTATCATGTTAAAAGAAATTCTTAAAATTGCGAAAAATGCTTTAACTGTTAGTAATAGTCTAATTGCCTATGGAACAGCATGCTATCTTGGTCTTCATATTCTTGTTAACCTTTTAGGCGTCTTAGGACTCATGCCCCTAACCGGTGTTCCCTTACCATTCTTTAGTTATGGTGGATCATTCGCTATCAACGCCATTGTTATGATTGGAATTACCGAAAAAATAGCCGTTGCGACTAAAAATAGTAAATTAAGAGCAAAAATTATCAGTTTATAGTCAATTTTTGAAAAAAATTCGTGAGTTATCTCTAATAATATATATAGGAGGTGATAAATCATGAATTTTTATTTTGACTTAGTAAAGTCTTTTTTGCAGAAATATTTTCTTTTAATTATTATGTTTCTTTTAAGTTTAACTTCTTTAGGATTTAGTCTTTATAATACTTACTATTTAAGTAATCAATATTCTAAAGAAACTGTTACTCTACTAGATAATTCTTTAGAAGAGAGTAGTAAAGAAGAAACTAAAGAATTAGAAAGTATTCCCGAAGAAAAGTATTATGTTGATATTAAAGGCTATGTTAAAAAACCAGGTGTCTACGAAGTAAGTAAAACCTCGATAGTTAATGACTGTCTAAAATTAGCTGGTGGACTTCTTAAGAATGCGGATACGACGACAATAAACTTAAGTAAGCCCGTAAGTGCGGCGATGGTTATTTATGTTCCTAAGAAAAATGAAGTTATTAAAAGTACAACCGATAAGACAACCACCACTACGACCGAAATTCCTAATAATGCAGCTATTCCTGATAATAGTAATACTTCTAATGATACATCCAGTGCAACTCTAAACTTAAAAATCAATCTTAATACAGCTTCCAAAGAAGAACTAACTAAACTAAGTGGAATCGGCGAGGCAAAAGCCCAAGATATTATTGACTATCGAAATACTAACGGTTCCTTTAAGACTATTGAAGAAATAAAAAATATTTCGGGGATAGGAGATGCTTTATTTGCTAAAATCAAAGACAACATTACTATCTAATTTTACTATTTTACTTCTTTTTATCTTAGTTGTTTTTCTAGCTTATTTTAGAAGTGCTATCCAAAGAAATGCTTCTATCTATGATATTAATGAAACCAATCTAACAGGTTATATTATAGATTATCAAGTAAAGACTGATAAGATAACTTATACTATTATGACTACTAAAGATAAGAAGAAAGAAAAAATTCTAGCTACTAAGTATTTGGATCAAAGTACGAAGATACCTGATATTACTCTTGGAGATATCATAACTTTAAAAGGAAAATTAAAATTTCCTAGTAAGAATACTATTCCTAATACTTTTAACTATCAAGAATATCTTTATCATAAAGAAATATATTATCTATTTGCGATTGAAGATATTACTCTTCTAAAGAAAAATACTAATCCTTATTACCAAGTTCAAAATTTTCTTTACCAAAGAACTAAGTCTCTTGATGATACTGGTTATTTAACTATGTTAATCTATGGAAAAAAAGAGATAGACCAAGATACTTATGAGACTCTAGCTAACTTAGGAGTTATTCATCTTTTTGCTATTTCTGGGCTTCATTTACAAATATTTACTCTGTTACTAGAACATCTTTTAAAGAAACTAAAAGTTCTTCCGCATATTAGAACTCTTCTTATCATTATCTTTCTTACTTTTTATGCTTCTCTAATAAACTTTCCGGCTAGTATCCTAAGAGCCTTGACTCTTTATATCTTTATACATCTTTTACCTATTATCTTCAAGGAAAAGATAGATTTACCAACATATCAAGTGTTAATCCTAAGTACTAGTTTTTTACTTCTAATAAATCCCCATTTTCTTTATGATATAGGATTTCTTTATTCTTCTTTATGTACCTTTGGTCTTTTGTATTTTAATGATCAAACGAAGAATAAAATTCTAAAGGCCCTTAAAACCACTCTAATAGCAACCCTTTGGTCTTTACCGATAAGTATCTCTTTAAATTATACTTATAACTTGCTGAGTCCTATCTATAACCTAATTTATGTTCCCTTTATTAGTATTATCTTTTATCCTTGTTGTCTCTTAACCTTTATCTTTCCTTTTCTTTTACCTCTTCTAAAAGTTTTAATAACTATCTTAGAATTCCTTACTTTTCTTTTTAGTCAGATTAGTCTTAATATTATCTTTCCTAAAATGAGTATTTTAGTAATTATTATTTACTATATAAGTATTTATCTTCTTTCTAAATATCAGAATATTTATTACTATTTAATAACTACTTTTATCTTATGTTTATATCCTTTAAAATATAACTCTATAACTAGTTTAAATATCTATTATCTAGATGTTAATCAAGGAGATTGTAGTCTTATTATAAGTCCTAAGAAGAAAGACGTCACAATGATTGATACGGGTGGTCTAACTAGGGATACTAATAACTATACGATTAAAAACATCATTAGATTTATGCATAGTCTTAATATTAAGAAAATAGATAATTTACTTATTAGTCATGGTGATTATGATCATATTGGTAATGCTACTTATCTAGTCGATAATTTTAAGATAAAGAATGTTTATTTTAATTATGATACTTATGATGATTTAGAAGAGTCTTTAAAACTTAAATTAGAACAAAAGAAAATAAATTACTATAAAGGTTTAAAGTCTTTAAAAACACTTTACTATACATTTAATTTTTTAAATAGTAGTCTATATGACAATGAAAACGATAACTCTCTAGTAACTTATTTTAAGTATTTAGATTATACTTTTCTATATATGGGTGATGCTTCAAATACTAGAGAGACAGATATTATAAAGAAATATAATCTAGAAAAGATAACCATCTTAAAAGTAGGCCATCATGGTAGTAAAACAAGTAGTAGTAAAGAGTTTATTAATGAAATAAATCCTAAGTACTCTATAATTAGTGTGGGAAAGAATAATCGTTATGGTCATCCCAATAAAGAAGTATTAGATAATCTGAATAACTCAAAAATATACAGAACCGATGAAGATGGTAGTATTATGTTTAAGATTAAAAATAATGAATTAAAAATAGAGACTTATAGTCCGTAGGAAGGAGTAACATGAACTATTATAATGAAATTAAAAATGAATTAATAAATAATGAAATAAAAAGAAAAGTTAAAAGTTATTCAATAAGAAAGAGCATACTGAACAAATTATGACTTATATGAATTATATAGATAAGAATATAAAAACTATTGAAGAAAATGATACAGTAGGAATTATTATTTGCAAACAAGATAATAAATATGTAATTAAATATTGCTCTGATGAGAGAATAATTGCAAGAGAATATGAATTAGTATGATATAATATCCATGGAATGTAATTATATGACGAAAGAAGAAATTAATAAAATAATATTTAGCCTTAAAACAGATAAAGATACCGTTGAGTTTGTTAACAAAAGAATAGCGGAGTTAGAAAATAATTCAGTTGAAACGACAGTAGGGCAAAACTATACTACAGCATATTAAAGAATATATTTCAGAAAAAACTCATTACAAAGCAGGAGAAAAGTTTAGAATTTGCTATGATGAAATAGTGAGTTTTACTAAAGAATATAATAAAAATCTCATTATTGAGGGTAATGTCATCTACGATATTAAGCCTATTACTAAACTTAAAGGTACAGTAGTAGCTAAAAGAACTGGTGTATTAAAATGCTTTTTAAGAGCGGTTAAAAGAGATTATCCGACTTCCTACTTTTTGAAGTTAGAAATTGAAAAACATTGTCCTATAATTGGTAGAATATCACGTTTTAAAAATATTATTAAGAGAAGAAAAAGTATTTTTAAAGAATATCATATAATTGAAAACGACATTGAGGAGTTAGAAGAATATGTACCAGGAATTAGATAATTTTGTGATTACAAGTGAAATTAAATTAGATTATTTCACTGATATAGTAAGCTATTTACAAGAAAATGAACAATCAATTTTAGATTTTTTTGGTCTTAGTAAATTGCCAAAGAAGTATCAAATAAAAATTCTTGAATATCCAGATTTTAGAGCTTTTATTGCCAAAAAATATGGCCTAATTCAAGATTACGTGAGAGGGGACACTGATGTTAAAAGCAACACAATTGTAATTTTAACTTTAGAAGATCAGTTAAAATATACCAGTCATAAGGATACCAATTTAGAGGAAATGTTAGAAATGATTATGCATGAATTCATCCATGCTTGTAATAACGAAGTATCTAAAATTACGCGTGAAAATATCTGGTTTCGTGAGGGGGTAGCAACTAATCTAGCCCATCAGGATTATGAAATTATGGATTTAAGATCATGTGATTTTGCTAGATTAAAGAAAGACTTTAATGGATACGGTTATGGCAGTTATGGTTTTGCCTATACGATAGTTAACTATATTTTAAATAATTATTCCAAGCCTGAAATTAACCATTTGCTTACGGATAATGATTATCTTGTTAATAAGACAGATGATATTTTTCTAGAAGCAACTGCTTGGGTTTTAAATAATAAAAAAGAAAGATAAAATTTCGTTTAAAGATATAGTATTTAAAACCATTTAATGCTAGAATAAAGACAAGGAGACCTAATATGAACTACTTAATTTCAGGAACATCTAATTACTTAATTAATAAAGAAATAACTAAGATAATTGGTGAAGAAGAGTATACTAAAGTTGATTACTTAACAAGTACAATGGAAGAAATAATTATTGAAGCTAGTTATAATGATTTATTTGCTAGTAAGAAAAATATTATTGTGAAGAATGCTACTTGTTTTAGCGAAAAAAATGATACTGCTACCAAGTTACTAGAAAAATACTTAGAAAATCCTAATTCCAATACAACCTTAATCTTTATTACTGATAAAGTTAATGAAAAATTAAAAATAGTTAATTTGATGAAGACTAAAGCACATACTATTCTTTTGAAGCCGATGTATGCTAGTGATGCGACTTCTAAATTGATGGAAGAAGTAAAAAATCTTGGCTATACTATTTCTTATGAAGATGCTAAATATATCATTGATGTTTCTCTAAATAACTTTGATATAGCTATGAATAATGTCAACAAAATTTGTCTGTACTATAATAATCCTTGTAAGTTTGTTAGTAGTGATATCAAAGCTTTGACATCGCTATCTTTAGATGATAATTTGTTTCGTTTTGTCGACTATGTTATTGCTGGCAATTACATCCAAGTTTTTAAAATGCTAGAAGACTTTAAAATCCAAAAAATTGAGCCCTTTATTATCTTTAATATGCTAGCTAGAGAATATCGAAATATGCTTCTAGTAGAAGAGGCTTATCATAGTAAAAATCAAGCTACTTATCTAAATGCTTTAAATTTGCAGAAGTGGCAACAAGATAAACTTCTTAAGAATTGTACTAATTATACTAGAAAATCTTTAGAAGATGAACTGGTTAAGTTAGCACAAATTGACTTAGATATAAAATCTGGCAAGATAGATAAGAATTTAGCTTTAGAGATGTATCTAGTGAGTCTTAATAATTAGGAGGTTTCTTGTGAAAAAGAGTTTATTATTTAAAAAAATTGCCAACTATTGGCTTGGTTTCTTGATTGTTTATACACTTGGGGTTGCTATTTTTAGCGTCGGGGGCAATGTTATCTTTTTAGCTTTTAATCTGGTGGGAATTGGCCTTATGACTTATTTGGAAAATTATCATCTTGTTAAAGAAGATAATGATTATACGGGTATACCAAAAATGCTTAAAACTTATCTTTTCCTTTATATAGCCTTTGTTTTCTTAGCAACTAGTCTTTTTAGAGGTCATAATATCTTGCGTGATTTTAGAAATGTTTGGCACGCTGAAGTAAATCTTGTCCCCGTTATTAATACTTTTAAAGACCTTAAAGCTTCTTTTAATGAAGGCAACTATGATAGTCTTTCTTTACTTATTGGTAACTTTTTACTTTTAACTCCTTTAACTTATCTTTATGCTAAAAATATTAAGAAAAATAATTTCTTTAAGACGACTGGTGCTTGTTTTTTAACGGCAATAATTCTTGAAACTTTTCAATTTTTATGTGGAGTAGGGGTCTTTGATATTGATGATATCATCTTAAATACTATGGGTCCTATAGTCTTTTATCCGTTATTTAATAAAAGTGCTTTAACAAAAGTTCTTGATAATATTTTTAATTTTAAACATGAGAAAATTTCAAAACGAGATTATATTTTTTCTCTTTTAATTGCCATTCCCTTTCTGATTTTATGTTTCCTTTTAGTCTACGATTACTTTTTTAGACCAGCTGGTTTTGAATGGGAAGTCGTTAAAGAAACACCTTGCGATAACATTAAAACTTATGCTCTTAATAGTGAATATTATAATTACTATTATGCTTGTAGTAATAATGATGACTTATATTTAGAATATAGAAGTGAATTCTTATGGTTTCATCCGACAACTAGGTATTTAATTAAAGATATAATTGCTAATCCTAGTCTTGATAATAGATTTTCGGCTAGTAGATTAGATGATGAATACTTTATTAAAGAAAGTAAGTATGAAGACTTAGTCTTAGAGACTAATTATAGCCCGGATGATATTAGCTATGATTTAGATAACGATAATATTTCTTTAAAAATTCATAGTAGAGCTATCAATGTCGACAACGCTGAAGAAAATTACTATTTTGTTATTCCTAAGAATGAAGGAAAAACCCTGATTACCTTCAAAATAGAAAAATCAGGGGTAATAGAATATCAAAAATACGAAGTGACAACAACTAAAGATTTAAAAGTAATAATTAATAAAATTAAATAGTAAAAGAACTTAGAGTGTTAATTCTAGGTTCTTTTTAAATCAGATTTTCCAGATTGTTTTGTCTTGATTTTTCCTATAAATGGGTTCTTTTTTCTTTTGTAAAAGTATGTTGTATGCTATAATACTTCTTGATTGATAAGAAAAGAGTGTTGCTATGAATATTTTTTATCCAGATATCTATGCTAAAAATATTTACACAATTAATTATGATAAATTAAAAGACAAGGGAATAAAGTGTCTTGTTTTTGATTTAGATAATACTTTGGTTCCTGTAAAAGCTAAAACTACTACTAAAGAAGTAGAAAACTTAATAAAAAGTTTAGCCAAAAATAAATTTGTGGTTATTTTGATGAGTAATTCTCCTCAAAAAAGAGTTTCTTTATTTAAGAAAAGTCTTGATATTCCCGTATTTTCTTTCTCTATGAAACCGTTAAAGAGAAAGTATAAAAAAATACTTAAAGAATATAATTGGGACCTAAGTGAAGTGGCTTGTATTGGGGACCAAATAATGACGGATATTTGGGGTGCCAACAGAATGGGTTTTACTTCTATTTTAGTGGATAAGATGACTAAAGAAGACTTTAAATGGACGAAGTTAAATCGCATAGTAGAAAGCTTAATCTTAAATCATTTTCATCGCAAAAATCGTTTTACAAAAGGAGAATATTATGAGTAAAAAATGTATTGGCTGTGGAGCCATTTTGCAAAATACCGATAAAAATAAGAATGGGTATACACCTAAATTAGAAAATAAATATTGTATGCGTTGCTTCCGGATAACTAATTATGGGGACTTTACGGCTACTAAAACAGAGAAAAATAACGAAAAAATTATAAGTACTGTAAACAAAGCTAATGAATATTGTTTCTTCTTAGTAGACGCCACTAATATTAATAGAGAAGTAATCACTATTTATAATAGTATTAAGACGAGAAAATGTCTTCTTTTAACCAAAATCGACCTTTTACCTTTGAATATCAAAGTTAACAATTATCTAAAAAATTTTAAAGAAGTCTATCAAATTAAAGAAGAAGTTTATCCTTTAAGTTCTTTAAAAAAGGTAAACGTTAATAAAATTCTTAAAATTATGGATGATTTAAATCTAAAAAAAGCTTATGTCTTAGGTTGTACAAATGCTGGTAAATCAACTTTAATTAATACTATGTTGAATAACCCAACTATTACGACTAGTAGAGTTCCTAATACCACTCTTGATTTTATTAACCTCTATATTGAAGATAAAATATTAACTGATACTCCAGGTTTCTCCTTAAAAGAAACACCCTTTACTACCGATAAAAAATATCTTAAGAAGTTAGACTATAAAGAAAGAATTAAACCCTTAACTTATCAGACTAAAGAAGCTACTAATATCATTATTGAAAATACTTACCGTTTAGCTAATTTTGGAGAAAATAGTATTACAACTTACTTTAATAATAACATTGAAATTAAAAGAAATTTTAAGTCAGCTGATGAGTATATTGAGACTACGATTATGGCTAATACTGATATGGTTATTAAAGACTTAGGATTTATTAATATTAAGAGACCATGCAATCTAAGAATGAGTAAGAATTTAGAAGAGTTAGTTGAATTTAGACCATCTTTAATAGGAGGTCAAGATGAGTAAAATTCATGTAATGAGTGATAACTTAGCCAACAAGATAGCAGCCGGCGAGGTAGTTGAACGATCCTCATCTGTGGTTAAAGAACTTGTTGAAAATGCGATTGACGCTGGCAGTTCTATTATCACCATTGATTTAGTAAATGGGGGTTTAAACGGGATTACAATTACTGATAATGGTTGTGGAATGGAACATGATGATGCCATTTTATCATTTCAAAGACATGCCACTTCTAAACTTCTAAGAGAAGATGATTTGTTCTTCATTTCTACTTTAGGATTCCGTGGTGAAGCATTGCCATCCATTGCTTCTGTTTCCGAGGTCGACCTAGTTACTTGTGCTACTTCTATTGGAACGCACCTGCATATCAAAGGTGGCCATTTAGAAATTGATGAACCAGCAGATAAACGAATTGGCACCAGAATTAGTATTAAAAATCTTTTCTATAATACTCCGGCTCGTTTAAAATACTTAAAAAGCGAACCAACCGAGTTAGCTAATTGTGTTTCTTATATTGAAAAAATTGCCTTGTCATATCCTGGAATTAAGTTTACTCTTAATAATAATGACCGTCTTGTTGTTAAGACTAGTGGTTCTAGTAACTTAAAAAAAGCTATTCATGAAATTTATGGCTTACAAGTATCCTCCAAATTAATTGAAATCAAAAATAGTAATGATGATTATGATATTAGAGGTTATATTTGTAAACCGGAAATTCTTAAATCTAATCGTTATCATATGATTACGATAGTTAATGGAAGAGTAATTCGTAATAACGATTTAAATAGAGCAATAAATGATGCTTACTATACTTATAAACCAGATAGCAAATATCCCATTGTTGTTATTAATATTGAGACTGACCCAACTTTGATTGACGTTAATATTCATCCTACTAAACAAGATATTAAATTTAGTAAGCAAGATGGCCTTTATAATTTGATTACGAAAACTATTAAAGACGCCCTATATCAAAATCTTTTATTACCTAGTGCTATGGAAAGACTAAAAGCTACTACTGATATTATGTCTAAAAATGAGATTAATTCAATTATTGAAGATAAAATTAATCTAGATAGTAATAAAGAAGATGACTCTTTGCAAAGTAAAAGCATTCAAGACCAAAGAGGAACCCAAGAAGAATTTAACTTCAGCGTTAAAGAAGATGAGACTCCTTATGATAGGGAAGAAGTGCCAGAAAATCAAGATGACCAGAAATCTCTTAATAAAATTAAACTTTTGAATTTACATCCTATTGGTGCGATTAATCTTACTTTTATTGTTGCTCAAGGGGATGATGGTCTTTATCTAATCGACCAGCATGCTGCTCATGAACGTATTAATTACGAGAAAGTTTTGGGGTATTTTCAAGAAGAAAAAATTGTTACGACGCCTCTTTTAGTACCTATTCCCTTAGAATTAACTCCAACTGAATATATTTTGATTCAGAAAAATCTAGATCTTTTAAAGAGTATGGGTTTTGTCTTAGAAGAATTTGGACTTAATACTTTTATCTTTAAAGAACATCCAATCTGGTTTAAAGAAGGTTTTGAAGAGGAGGGACTCCGCCGAGTAATTGATATGGTTATTAAGAGTGGACCTAATTTTGACGTTATGAAGTTCCGTGATCGTGCGGCGGCGATGCTAGCTTGTAAAATGTCCATTAAAGCTAATATGAGTATTTCTTTAGAAGTTATGCAGCATTTACTTGATGATTTAGCTCTTTGTAATAACCCTTATAACTGTGCTCATGGTAGACCTACTATTATCAATTTTAGTAGTTACGACTTAAATAGAATGTTTAAACGTATTATGAATTAAAAAACATAAAAAGCTTGTTTAAACATAAAATATAAAAATTTTATAAAGTTTTGACTTAAAAGCTAACTTTATTATGAGAGGAAGAAGAAATGATTATATGTGTTGTTGGCCCGACTGCTGTTGGCAAGACGGCTTTATCAATCGCCCTTGCTAAAAAGTATAATGCCATTATTATTAATTGTGATGCCATGCAAGTCTATAAAGGCCTTGATATTGGCACTGCTAAAATAACAAAAAGAGAACAAGAAAATATTTCCCATTATCTTTTAGATTTTGTGCCTGTCTGGAAAAACTATACTGTTTATGATTATCAAAAAGACGCTCGTAAAATTCTGGAAGAAAATAAAAATCGCAATATTATTTTTGTCGGTGGGACTGGGCTTTACTTAAAAAGTGCTTTATATGATTATCGATTTAGCGAAGAAGAAGTGCCTTCTAATGATAAGTATAGCAACAAAACCAATGAAGAATTGTATGCTTTGTGTCTGAAAAAAGATGGGACTTGTGATATCCATGTTAATAATCGTAAACGTTTAGAAAGATTTTTAAGTCGTACGAATATAAAGCCTGCCCCATGTAAACCATTATATGAATTTTATACTATTGGTCTTACAACAGAAAGAAGTAATCTTTATGACAAAATTAATAAACGAGTAGATAAAATGATTAGTGATGGCCTCATTTCTGAAGCCAGGAAGTACTATGATGAAAAGATATTTAGTAAAGCTCTTTTAACGGGGATAGGCTATAAAGAGTTATATCAGTATTTTGATAATAAAATAACTTTAGATGAAGCAGTCGATCTTATTAAGAAAAATAGTCGTCATTATGCTAAAAGACAATATACGTGGTTTAATCATCAAATGACTGTTACTTGGTTTAATACTTGTTATGAAGATTTTAATAAAACTGTTTTGGAAGTGGAAAATTATCTTAAAGCAGAAGAATTAAAGAAAAATGCTGGTCAAAGTCCGGAAAAAGACAATAAATGATAGTAAACTTCCAAAAAAAAGAGTAAAATAAGAAAAGGTGATAAGGATATGCGATTATTTGTAATAGGGGGCAAAAGTGGTAGTGGTAAATCAACGTTAGCTAAACTAATCAAAGAGCATTATAATAAATTAGGAGAAAAGACAATTATTACCGAATTTTCTAAGTACCTAAAACTGTATGCTTACGAAATGATTTCTTGGCCTTGGGATTTAGAGCATAAACCTCGTTTGTTCTTGCAAAATATGGGGGAAAAAGTTCGAAGAGAGTTTGGCTATGATTTCTTTATTAAGCGTGTTTTTGATGACATTGAAATTTTTAAAGATTATTTCGATAATGTTGTAATTGATGATGCTAGATTGGTCGAAGAAATTAAAGAAAGTAAATTTCGTTATCCCGATTGCGTTACCATTTATATCGAGTCAAATGTAGAAAATAACTTAACCGAGGAAGAAAAAAATCATATAACTGAAAAAAATCTTGATGATTATTATGATTTTGATTATAATATTAGGTATATTTCTTTAGAAAAATTAACTAAAGAGCTAGAAAGTATTTTGGAGGAAGTAAAATGAATTTAAGAAATGCATATATTAATTTTTTCGTCAGCAAAGGGCATAAACAAATTCCAAGTGCGCCAGTAGTACCTGAAAATGACCCATCGGTTTTATTTAATACAGCTGGTATGCAACCCCTTGTGCCTTACTTAATGGGGGAACCTCATCCTTATGGTAAGAGACTTTGTGATTATCAAAAATGTGTTCGTACTAATGACTTAGAAGAAGTAGGGGATACTACTCATCATACTTTCTTTGAAATGTTAGGAAACTGGTCTTTAGGAGATTATTTTAAAGATGAAGCTATCTCTTGGAGTTTTGAATTTTTAACTAAAGTTTTAAATATTCCGGTTAATAAGCTTGCCGTTACGGTGTTTGCTGGTAACGAAGATATTTCTTTTGATGAAGTAAGCTATAATAAATGGTTAAGTCTAGGTATTCCTGCTAGTAGAATTGTCAAAACAACCGAAGATAATTTTTGGATTGCAGGGACATCTGGTCCTTGTGGTCCTGATACGGAAATCTTTTATTTTCGTAGTGATGATGAAGTTCCTGAATACTATGATTTGGATGATAATCGTTGGGTAGAAATTTGGAATAATGTCTTTATGCAATATTATAAAGACCAAAATAGTATTTCTGAATTATCCCAAAAGAACGTTGATACAGGCATGGGAATTGAAAGAACGACGGCTATTTTAGAAGGGGTTAATGACAATTACTTATCTAGTATCTGGACTAATATTATCAAAAAAATTGAAGAAATCTCAGGCCTTACTTATGCTGGTAATGAAAAGTCTATGCGTATTATTGCTGATCATTTACGTACTGCGGTTTTTATTTCGGCTGATCCAGCTGGTATTAAGCCTAGTAATACTGACCAAGGCTATATTTTAAGAAGATTAATTCGTCGCGCTATTCGTCATGCTAGAAACTTGAACATTGATATTAATAGTGATTGGGATATCGAAATAGCTAAAATTATTTTGAAACAATATCAACCATATTATCAAGAATTAGTTGATAACGAGACTGCTGTCTTTGATAACTTAGCGAGTGAAAAGAAAAAATTTAGTCATACTTTGGAAAAAGGTCTAAAAGAATTTGCTAAATTAACGGATGGTAAACAAGTCATTGACGGTGAGACTGCCTTCCACTTATTTGATACCTTTGGCTTTCCATTAGAACTTACTTGTGAAATGGCAGCGGAAAAAGGCATGCAAGTTGATATCGAGGCTTACAAAAAACGTTTCAAGTCTCATCAGGAGCTATCAAGAACAGCTTCGGCTGGTAAATTTAAAGGTGGTTTAGCTGGTAATAGTGAAATTGAAACTAGGTATCATACCGCTACCCACTTACTTAATGCCGCTTTAAAAGTGGTTATTGGTCCTAGTGTCCATCAAAAAGGCTCTAATATTACGGATGAAAGAATGCGTTTTGACTTCAGTTGCGACCATAAATTAACTGATGAGGAAAAGAAGCAAACTGAGGACTTAGTTAACAAGTGGATTAAAGAAAATTTACCAGTTGTTTGTAAAGAAATGAAAAAAGAAGACGCTATTAAGAGTGGTGCTGAATGTATGTTTATTGAAAAATATCCCGACATTGTAACCGTTTATGAAATTGGCGACGTGTCTCGGGAATTATGTGGTGGCCCTCATGTCAAACATACTGGCGAAATTGGTAAATTTAAAATTAAAAAAGAAGAAGCTTCTAGTGCCGGTGTTCGCCGCATTAAAGCCATTATTGAATAAAACAAAATTTACAGACTATAAGTTCTGTATTAAAATAAGTATATAAATATTTTGGAAAGAGTAGTAAGAAACAATTCAGGTAGAGAGTTTGCGGCTGGTGAAAGCAAATCGGATTTTCTTACGAAAAACAGCCAAGCAAAAAATATTTCGTTTTATCGCGTTAAGATTAATTAAGGTAGAAAGATTTCTATGAAGTAGGATGGCACCGCGCTTAAAAACGCTCCTACAGATATAGAATTTTTTTGCTTTTTAGAAAGAGGAAAATCAAAATGAAAAAAGTGTATGTAAATGAATTGCAACAACATTTAAATGAAAAAATAACTTTTGAAGGCTTTGTTGATACCATTAGAGATAAAAAATGGGTAATGTTTGTTATTCTTAGAGACTCTAAAGGCAAAGTTCAAATGACTATTGAAAAGAGTGAAGAAAAGAACGCTTCTTTACTAGAGACCATGAGCAGTTTAACGATTGACTCGGTAATTAAAGTAGAGGGTTTATTACAAGAAAATCCGGCTGTTAAGCTAGGGGGAATGGAATTAATCCCTGCAACTATCGAAGTTTTAAGTAAAGCGGAAGCCCTACCATTTGACTATAATAATTTAGATGGTGTATCTATTGACACAAGATTAGACTACCGTTTTCTAGATTTAAGAAACGGAAAGAATATGCTAGTGCGTCAAATTGAATCTTGTATGGTCGGCGCTATGCGTGAATATTTATACAAGGAAGACTTTACAGAAATTCATACGCCTAAATTAATCGGTGCTGCTTCTGAGTCTGGTAGTGAAGTTTTTGAAGTTAAATATTTTGACCGTAAGGCTTATTTAGCTCAATCACCACAATTTTATAAACAAATGGCTATGGCTGCGGGAATGGGTAAAATTTTTGAGGTAGCCCCAGCTTTTCGGGCTGAAAATTCTAATACTAATCGTCATGCAACGGAGTTTACTTCTTTTGACTTAGAATTTAGTTATATTGACTCTTATGAAGATGTTATGGATATGGAAGAAAATCTCCTTATTGCTGGTTTAACGAAAGTTAAAGAGCGTTTTGGCAATGAGATTAAGGAAGTATTTGGAAAAGAAGTAATTATTCCAACTAAACCATTTCCAAGAATTAAGCTTCAAGATTTATATAACGAACTAAAAGAAAGATATGGCTTTGTAATTCCAACAGAAGACGTTGGTGACTTAAATGCCGAAGCTGAAAAGTTAGCTTATAAATACGCTATGGAAAAATATAACAGTGAATTCTTATTCATTACTGATTATTCTAAGACTAAGAGGGCTTTCTATCATATGCGTAAAAATGATATTCCTCAAGGTTATGACTTAGTTTGGCGTGGCTCTGAAATTACAACCGGGGCTCAAAGAGAACATCGTTATGACATTTTAAAAAAGCAAGCTCTAGAAAAAGGGCTAGGCGACGACGTTAAATTTTACTTAGAATTCTTTAAATATGGTTGTCCTCCTCATGGTGGCTTTGCCGTTGGCGTTGATCGTTTAACTATGCTTTTACTAGGGCTTCCATCAGTTAAAGAGACACAGTTCTTATTTAGAGGCCCTAACCGTTTAGAACCATAAGAAAGGAAGGATAAAAATGGATATTAAAGATATAACAAAAGACTTAATCGGTCAAGAAATCACTATTTGTGGTTGGGTTAAAAATCATCGCAAACAAGCAACTTTTGGGTTTATTAACCTTTTTGATGGCACTTGTACGAATAGTTTACAAGTAGTATATGATAATACATTAGAGGACTTCGAGGAGATTGGCCATATTCATATTGGCTCTTCTATTAAAGTTATTGGTACTGTTAAGGAAAGTGAAGGTCAAGGTCAAGACATTGATTTAGTGGCTAAAGACGTCATTTTACTTGGGGATTGCCCGGAAGATTATCCCATTCAGCCCAAAAGACATACTCTTGAATATTTAAGAAGTGTTGCTTACTTAAGACCCCGTACTAACACTTTTCAAGCTGTTTTTAGAATTAGAAGTGCAGCTGCTCAAAGTATTCATGAGTATTTTCGTAAACATAATTACCTTTATGTACATACCCCTTTGATTACAACTGCTGACTGTGAAGGCTCTGACCAAATGTTTAAGCTTACAACTTTTGACTTAAATAATGTGCCAATGAAAGATGGCAAAGCTGATATGTCTAAAGACTTATTTGGCCGTACTGCTTTTATTACTGGTAGTGGGCAACTTCATGGAGAAACTTTTGCTCATGCTTTTAAGAAAATCTATACTTTTGGACCGACTTTTAGGACCGAAAACTCTAATACCAAGACTCATGCTAATGAGTTCTGGATGATTGAACCAGAGATTTGCTTCTGTGACCTAGATGGTCTTATGGATATTGAAGAAGATTTCTTAAAATATATTGTTAATTATATTTTAACTAATTGCCGTGAAGACGTGGAATTTTTAGATAAATTTGTTTCTAAAGGACTTAAAGAAAAGTTAGAGAAATTGGTAACTAGCAAGTTTACAAGAATTGACCATAAAGATGTTATTGATATCTTAAAGAAAGCTCCTGTTAAGTGGGAATTTACTCCTGAATATGGGGAAGATATTGCTAAAGAACATGAAAGATACATTACCGAATACTTTGGCGGCCCAGTTTTCATTAAAAACTGGCCTAAAGATATTAAAGCTTATTACATGAAAGTTAATAGCGATAATAAAACGGTTGCGGCTGTTGACCTTGAAGTACCAGGTTGCGGTGAATTAATGGGTGGTTCTCAAAGAGAAGAAAATTACGAAAAACTAATTAGTCGGATGGCTGAATTTAATGTTAACCGTGAAGACATTGAGTGGTATGTAAACCTAAGAAAATATGGTACTACTGTTCATTCTGGTTTTGGCATGGGCTTTGAAAGATTAATTATGTATCTAACGGGAATGGAAAATATTCGTGATGTTATTCCTTATCCCCGCACTCCTGGTTCTTGTGAATATTAGGATATTACTTAATTTAAATATAAAGAAAAAGATTAGGCTCTAAACGCTTAAGAAAAGCAAGTGTCTAATCTTTTTTAGTTTAATTTGATTTTTTGGGGATTAATGTACACATTTTTACTATTGCTTAGACTAGGAAAATAAGCGTAATCGCCAATCTTTCTGGTAACTATTTGACCTTTTTCCATATCAATAATATTGCTAAACTTATTTAAGGTATTTCTACCATATTTTGCTGTTAAGTTTTCTTTATCACGACTAATATAATAAGTGTTTACTTGATTTATTTGGTTATTCTCTAAACAATAATCTAATTTACCTAATTTATTTAAATTATCAGCATTATCTAAAATGAAATTATAGTTTTGAAGCTGAAGAAATATCTCATCTAAAATCGCATTAGCTATTCCCGAGTAATCTTCATTATTAAAAATAAACAGTGCATATGGAGTTTCTAAATTATTTAGACTAATATCATTTTGACAAAGTAAATTCAAAATGCTATCGCTACCAATATACAAACTCATTCTTTCTTTGGCTGTCGCAATAATACCTCCACGAGTATCAACTGGCGCTAAGATTGTTCCAGAAAGATAGGCATAAAGACTATTAGTAACACTAATACTTTCTAAGTAATTCTTTAACTTATCATAACTTTTTCTTTCATATTCCATCATTAAAACGTAGACACTGCCGAGATTAATTTCTTTCTTAGACCCGTTTTGAAACAAGAGAAGCGTTAATCCCACTAAGTAATTAGCAGCCGCATTAACCCAGAAACTATCTTCTTTATCATTTTTATTAAATAACAGTTCTCTGTATATTAAAGTAAGTATGCGAATACTTAAATCTTTTTTATTTCTCTGATATAAAGAGTAGGGCAGTTCTAAAATATTAAAGCCATGGCTCTTTTCTGCTTCATCTAAGTTAATTACTAAAGTTTTATAGCCTTCTTTCTTTAATTCTTTTCCGAAAGTTCTAAAATACTCCTTTTTCTCATCGAAAATAATTAAATTTTCGTGATTATTTATCATTTCTTGTACTTTATTAAACATATAACCAGTTGTTTTCCCACAACCAGTTTTGCCATGTATCAACGTATTTTCCATATTACCTCAATCTTTCTAGTTTCCTTGGCTCTTCCTTGATATTGCCATTTAAAATTATTTTTTTATCTCTTATATGATTTCTCAGATAATCAAGTTTTTTTATGCGTTCATCTAATCTTTCTTGTTCCATTAGAAGTGTTTTTTTCTTCTTTTGCATTACTTCATCACTATAATTATCTTTATTTCTTTTGACTTCTTCTAAACTAAAGCCCGCCTCTTTTAAAGCTAAAATGAGTTCTAAATCTTCTTTTTGTCTATAACTATAATATCGGTATCCACTAAATAAGTCGACTTCTTCTGGTTTTAAAAGATTTATTTCATCATAATACCGTAAAGTTTTCACGGAAATATTGGTCAGTTTAGCAAATTCACCTATCTTATATAACATATTATAATTATTAGAATACTCCAAGGATTAGTCCTACGATAATTAAAATCAGTAAGAAAAGAAAATAAAGACCAACTGGAATACCGTTGTCATATTCTTTACCATCTTCAATAATTGTCTTTACCTTATCACTACTTCTTTTACTATTACTTTTAAAATTCAGGCAAGTACTGTTGCCATAAACATAATCCTTTAAATATTCACAGTAATATTTCTTGCCACCACCATTTCCAATTCTCTCATATTTTTCCTTTAAAAAAACACATTGGCCACACATAAACCTCAACTCCTCATATTGAGGTTATCATTCCAGTTAGCTGGAGAGTCAATGTTTTTTTAATCTTCTGGTAAAACTTACTTTATTGCCTCTTTTAAGAGTTCATAAGCTTTTTCTTGACTAATCGTACATGGTTTAACATGAAAATTAGGTAATAAATGCATGTGATAATGCTTAATTGCTTGACTAGTGCCATAATTTACTCTGGTACTGATGGCTTTAGCATTTGCTTTATCCATAAGAACAGGAATTAACTTCTTAGCAATCTCATTTATATGGAGTAAAGTTTCCTCATCAATTGCCATTAAATCTTCAAAGTGTTTTTTTGGAATAATAAGAGTATGACAATCACTGTCAGGGTATAAATCTAAGATAGCAATGACTTTCTCATCTTCATATATCTTTTTGCAAGGAACTTCTCCCTGTATCATTTTACAAAATAAACATTCCATAATTATGCCTCCATGTTAAGTTTATCATTTTTTCAAAGAAAAATCATTATTCTTGCATCTTTTTGTTGTAAGTTAGTTTTTTATTAATACTTGATTTAATTAACTAAGATTAATTTTAGAAATACTGTTACATTTTAGAATTAAAAAAGGGCATTGAACCCATTATTTTAAGTAGTCAGTATCGATTTTGTTAACTTCTGTTTCGACCTCATCATCATTTGTAAGTTCCACATAATCATCATCTAAATCTTCAACAGGAACTTTTATTTTTGTGTCTCCAACAATTTCAATTCCTAGTTCTTTATTAATATTTAAATTAACAATGCCATCTTTAATACTAACGTCACTAACGGTAGGTTGTTGAATACTTTTAACGATGACTTCATTAGAGGCTGATGCGTCTTCGACATTTAAACGCATAGTATCCGAATAACTAAACTTTTGGGTACTAACAGCAGTTTTACTATCATTATCATAAGAATACCAAACATTAACATCAAAACTTCCTGATACCAATACTTTATTTCCAAGATTAGTGCCATTAAAAGTATGATTAATAACCCAACAGCCTAAAATAGTATTAGGTACTTCTTCCGTTTCTAAAGTATATTTATTGGTACTACTTTTCTTTCCCTTAGCAATAACGGCCTTGGTAACAATTTCTTTATAATTCATAAAATATCACCCTTCTAAAATAATCTATGCTTGTTATCTTGATTAATGACTATTTACCAACTAGTTTTCTAAATCAATCTTAATTAGCTTGACAAGACTAAGAAAAAAAGCGTATACTAAATTTCTACTGTACGAGGAGAATTATTTTATAATGAAAACCAATTTAATAGAAATTAAATTTGCTTTAGAAGAAACTAAAGTTTTTAAGACCGGTGATAGTCTTGATATGGCAATGGAGAACTTAAAGAAAAGTAACAAATTAAATCCTAACCTATACTATATAGCGGATTTATTAAAGGACGTGGCCACCAATTACTTAAATGATGATAAAAGCCCCAAGTTTAAGATGTGTACTGAAGAATTAGATAAGTATTATATTCATATTCCATTTATTGGCTGGTCCGGAGAAGACTACTTTGTCATTGAAACCCTAAAAAGTACTAAAGATATTGTCAGCTTAGATTTAGCTAAAGAAGAAGAATTAAGATTAGCTAGCCGTAGTAGAGTTTTAACAAGAGCTAATAATAACTAGAGGATTAACTATGCGAAGTGAAAAATTAACAACTGCTAGAGACTTATATTTTAATCATCAATATCACGAAGCGACGTTGGAATTTCAAAAATGGTTTCAAGAAGGGGATATAGATACTAGAGTTGAGGCTGCTTATTTTATCGGCAAAATTTTTAGTATCTTAGATTTTTCGTTGATTCAAATTAATTTTTATTTTGACTTTGTCTTAAAGTCGGGAAATTCTTTTTACATGGCCAAAGTTTATACTGAAAAAGGCCTTTACTATCGTAAAAAAGGCAAATTTTCCCAAATGGTTGATTGTTACAAAGCTGCTATTGGTATTAATCCTTATGAAATAAAAGCTCTAACTGATTTAGCTTTCTATTCTTTAACAACTAATCAATTAGACTCTGCTATAGAGTATTATGAAGCATTACTTTTCGTTAATCGAAATACTATTCCATATAATCGAAAAGTAAGAAATGATAATATTTCCTATATTGGTCTTGCAACCAGTATGATTAAAAAGAATAAACTAGATGATGCGAGAAATTATTTAAGTCAAGTAAAGAAAATGAATACTAAAGATCGTGAAAATTTAAATAAATGTTATGCTAATATTGCTTTTTTAGAAGAAAAATATGATGACGCCCTTGTCTTTTTAGCTGATAACACTTGTAGTGAAGATATAAAAGTCCGTACAGAAGCTCTAGAAAAGCAAGGCATTATTTATGCTATTCAAGATAAAGATGATGAAGCCATCGAAACTCTTAAAATGTTAAACCGGGAACGTCAAAAAGAGTTTCCAATTAAAAATCATTATGCTAACTATATTTTAGGTTATATTTATTATAAACATCAAAAATATCAAGAAGGGCACGATGCTAATGTGATAGCCAGCAGAAAATATCCAAGATGCCTAATTTATGCTTTGAAATGTGCTATGCACCTTGACCCTTATTTAGCTGTTGATACTGCGAATGAAGTTATTAAAAAAAGTACTTTAATAGACCGTTATCGTCCCTATATTCTCTATTTAAGTAAAAAATATAACATTTTCTTTCCAGAGTTGGATTACAGTAATTTAACCAATAAAGAAGCACAATTACTTAATTATTCACTAGAAGAATTAATTCTTGATACCAAAGAAAATTGTCCGTTAACTGCTGAAGTTTCGGCTGAAAATTTAATAAATACAATAATACCTGCTATGCTTGCTGATTTAGAGCCTCATTCTAACGAGTATAGTGACGTTTATATTATTTATTACCCTGGTATCGGTAACTTTGGGGAAGATTATATCGCCGTAACAACCTATAAAGGTACTAAAGATATTATTGATATTAAATTACTTTCTAAGACGATGCTTAAATATTATCAAAGTTCTGGTTCCTTACGCTATAAGCCTTTAATTAGAAATCTATTTATTTAAAGCAGAATATTTGGTAAAGATGGATTGCTACTTCTTATAATGAGCCCGTTGTTTTGAAAAGATTCTTGTAAAAGTCTCTGTAACTATAATAAAAAAGTGTAATAATAATTGCGTTTTTACAATTAATTATTACACTTTTATCGTATCAAAAAATATAAAAAGCTTCTTTAAAGAGCCTTTATTTTTTCAGTATTTTTAAAATTCCATTTGACATAGTGCTTTAAATACTCTGAACCTTTTTCGTCTAAGATTTTTTTAGCTAGTAGGTCAACGTTAGCGCCTGCGCCTAATAAAACTTGAGTACCTAATTCTTCACTCATTTTTTTCATTGCTTTTAAGAAGACATAACGACAAATAATAGAAGCCGCTGCTACCGATAAGACTTGGTCTTCAGCTTTGGTCATAAAGGTAACATTAGTAATTTTTTCTTTAGCCTTACTAATATGCTCATAAAACTTTTTGGGATAAACAAATTGATCAATAATAATTGCTTCATAAGGATAATTATCTTTTTTAATAAGGGTAGTTAAAACCTTATTGTGAAGGATAGCCTTAATCTTATTCATGTTTTTATCTTCGTCCTTTAAATTATTATAAGTATCGTTATCTAAAATATAAGTAACATAAGGAATATTTTTAATAATAAGAGGAGCAATTTCTATAATTTTTTCATCAGTTAATTTTTTACTATCCCGAACACCTAAATCGGTTAAAAAGCTAATGTTATCTTTAGAAACGAAAGTGGCGCTGACTACAATTGGGCCAAAATAATCACCTGTACCAACCTCGTCTGAACCAACAGTTGCCATATTATAAAACTTTTTAGTTGGCACATTTTCTTTACTTTTCGTTTTTTCTTTGCCAGAGGCGTCAATATAGCGATTATTTTTAATCCGTTCTTGTTCTATCCATAAAGACGCTTCAATATCTGCACTTATACCTTGAAACATAATTTTTCCAGACTCATAAAGAGTTATTGTCGTATCATAATTTTTGACTTGAAATACCGCATAAGGCGGTGTTTTCATGGGCGTGTATTTTTCATAATACTTGGTTACCATAGGAATGAGATTAGCACTTAATTTAAAACAAATAGTCATAATTATACCTCGCTTACTAAAAAAATTTTAGCATATTTGTCTTTCTTTTTCAAATTAATTAGTATATACTTAGAGTAGGAAGTGATTTTATGGTTAGTATAGTTGATAGTATCATCATTATTATGCTTTTATTTGGAGCTGCCATTGGCTTTAAGACTGGTGTTATCAAAAGTGCTGTTTCATTTTTAGGAACTTTATTGATTATTTATTTAGCTTTTGCGTTGAAAAATCCCATTTCAGAATTTATGTATTTGCATTTACCTTTCTTTAATTTTTCGGGGGACTTAGCTGGTGTTACTGTTCTAAATGTTCTTATTTATGAAGGCCTTGCTTTTCTTATTTGCTTTGCTATTTTAGAAATCTTGTTAAAAGTTGTTATCTTTGCCAGTGGTATTTTAGAAAAAATTCTAAGACTAACTATAGTTTTTGGGTTATTTTCAAAAATTCTCGGCCTTATTTTTGGCTTTGTCGAGTATTATTGCATTATTTTTGCTTGCCTTTTCCTTATCCAAGTCTTTAATCCTACAACAACCATCATTAAAGACTCAAAGTTAGCTAGTAGTATTTTGAATAACACCCCTGTTTTAAAGAGTACCTTTGCTGAACCAAAAGCTGCTATCAATGAAATTTTAGAACTTCAAAATACGTATAAAGATAATAAAGAAGGGTATAACGAGGCTGCTTTTGCCGTTTTAATCAAATACAATATTATTACGAAGGAACAGGCTGAAAAATTAATCAATACAAAAAAGATTGATATTAAAAATCCCTATGCTATAATAGGGAAGTACCAAGGAGAATTAAAATGATTAAATATTTAGAAACCAACGATTTAGATAATGAATTAAAGAATAAAAAAGTTTTAGTAGACTTTTATGCTGACTGGTGTGGACCTTGTAAAATGCTAGGAACTATCTTAGAAACAATTGATTTTCCCATTTTAAAAATCAATGTTGATAAATTTCCTGATATAGCCCGTAACTTTGGTGTTATGTCAATTCCAACAATTATTCTTTTCGATAATGGAAAAGAAATTAAGAAAAATATTGGCTTTTTAAGTAAAAATGAATTAGAAGAATTTCTAAAATAAAAAAGTCCTTAAAGACTAATCCTTTTATTAGGAACCCTTTAAGGATTTTTTTAACTTTTAAATTTTAGAAATCATAATAAATAAGCCAGCTAAAAACTAAAAAAATTTCAAGAGGATAATTCTATCTAAAAAGGCGACCATACTTGTTTTTATACATAAGAAGATTATCTCTTATCTTAGTAAAATTATCTGAACTAAAGTTGTCCTTGTACTTGTCTAAGACACTTATGTCTTGCTTTTTTAACAAAATATACCAATTTGATTTTAAAAAGCTTAAAATAAATTGGGCTTCTTCATTTGAAAGATTAATATTGCTCTTACTAGCAAAGTTAAAAATGTCATTTAAAGACAATTTATTAATTGTACTTTCCACTAAATTATACAAAATATCACCCATTAAATTGTATGAATTAGGTAAACTTTGTAATACTAATAATGGTGAAATTGATGAAAAAAAAGTGCTTTTTACTTATCATAGTCATTCTAATTTTTGGACTTTTTACATACCGCTTTTATGATTTAAGAATTAAAAATCACGATTACTATTTAAATCTTTATGAAAAAGCTACCACTAAATATTTTTATGGACTTACTGACTACCGAGGACGAATTTTAGATACTAATGGTAAAGTTTTAATTGATAACAAAAAAATTAATATTATTACTTATCGTCTTATTAATAATCCGGATACCGATTATCTCATTAATTTGGCTTATAAACTAATAAGTATTCTTAACTTAACTGATGAAGCTACTAAAGATGAGTTGAAAAAGTATTACCTTTTAACAGAAAATACTAACTATCTGTTAACTAATATTGATAAAGACAACCTTAAATATCGAAAAATTACCAATGCTGAGATTGAAAAGATTAAGTATAATCGGATTGATAAAGAAATTGAGAAATATACTCTTAAAGACCGTTTAGCTATTCATACTTATTATCTACTTACTAATGGTTATGCCTATGATACTAAAATTGTTTTAAAAAATGTTAGCGAGAACGTATGTATGCAAATTACCGAATATAATCTAACTGGTCTAGCTTGTGATTATGTTTATGAAAGAGAAAATCTTTATAATATTGTTCCCAGTATCATCGGACGTGTCGGTTCTATTCAAAAAGAAGATGTGGCATCTTACTTAGAAAAAGGTTATCTCAAAAATGATTTAGTCGGTCTTTCTGGTTTAGAATTGTTTTATGAAGAGACCTTACACGGAAAAAAAGATAAATATATTATCAATAACGATAATACTTTAAGTTTAGTCGAGAAGGGAAGTTCAGGCGAAGATTTAATCTTAAATATTGATTTAGATTTAGAACTAAAACTACTAGAAATTCAAAAAAATAATATGCTTAAAGTAAAGAAAATGACTAATACCGATTATTTTGACACTAATTATACTATTTTGAGTAGTCCTAAAACTGGAGCTATCTTAGCAATAAGTGGTTTAAAGTATCAAGATGGTACTTTTACCGATATTTCTAGTAGTGCTATTCTTTCTAGTTATACCGTTGGGTCTGTTATTAAAGGGGCTTCTACTACTGTTGGCTATCTAAATAACGCTATTGATACTACTAAGTTTTATAAAGACTCGTGTATTAAAATTTATCGTGTACCTAAAAAATGTTCTTATAAAGAGTTGGGCTATCTAAATGATATTACAGCGCTTAAACATTCCAGTAATTATTATCAGTTTTTGACTGCTATTAAAGTAGCTAATGCGACTTATAAATATAATATGGATTTGCAAGTAACTAAAGCCGATTTTGAAAAATATCGAAGTGTCTTTAAAACATTTGGTCTAGGTAGTCCGACTGCCATTGACTATCCCAAAGAAAACATTGGTATTCAAGGGGATAAAGTTGCTAGCGACTTATACCTTAATTTAGCTATTGGTCAATATGATACCTATACTCCTCTACAAATCCTTAGTTACATTAATACTATCGCTAACAATGGAAAGAGAATGACTTTATCTTTTCAAAAAGGGCGAGTAAGTAAAATTAATGATATTGGCTTAGAACCAGAGTATCTTAAAAGAATTCAAAGGGGTTTTTATGAGGTTGTAAACGGTGGGACTGCTAATAACTTTATCAATAAAAAATACCAGCCTGCTGGCAAAACTGGGACTGCTCAGAACTACTATGCTAAAAAAGTTACTACCATCAATACGACTTTTGCGGCTTACTTTCCCTATGATAATCCTGAGTATTCTTTAGTCGTCTTAAATCCTAATATTTCGATTGAAGGGGCTAAAGTAAAGTATAACGCCCCTCTCCACCGTTTAATAAGTACAGAAATCACGAATTATTTGTTTGCAAAACCATAAAAGTATGGTAAAATACTTAAGAGTGATGCAAAGGAGGGATACTTATGGCAAAAAATGAAAATAGAAATTATGTTACTTTAGCATGCCAAGAATGTAAGCATGAAAATTATACTACAAGTAAAAATAAGAAAAATACTCCAGAAAAGTTAGAAACTAAAAAATATTGTAGTAATTGTGGCAGAAAAACAACACATAAAGAGAAAAAATAATTAAAGAAAGGCTTATATTATGAATATCAACATTAATGATATAAAAAATGGCATGACTATCATCATGGATGGTAAACTATGTCAAATAGTTGAATTTCAACATGTAAAACCAGGTAAAGGTGCTGCTTTTGTTAAAATTAAGCTAAGAAACTTGAAAACTGGTTCAATCGTTGAAGATACTTACAATACAAATATTAAAGTAGAAAAAGCTCATATTGATAGAAAACCTATGCAATACTTGTACAGTACTGGGGACAATTATGTTTTTATGGATACTGCTACTTATGAACAAATTGAAGTGCCAGCTAGTAAATTAGAAGAAGAAAAAAAGTATTTAAAAGAAAACTTAGAAATCGTTATCAATTTCTATGAGGGTGAAATAATTGGTATTGATTTACCAGAAAAAATCGAGTTTGAAGTAGTTGAAACTACCGAAGCAACAAAAGGTAATACAACAAATAACGCCTTAAAAGATGCGACAATCGAAACTGGTTATGTTGTTAAAGTACCAATGTTTATCAATCAAGGTGAACATATTATTATTTCTACAAAAGACGGTAAATATTCATCAAGAGCTTAGTAAAGCTCTTTTTTAGTACTGAATTTTTGGGAATATATTGTATTTTAATTTAAAAAACTATATAATGATTAAGATTAGAATAGAAAAGAGGCCCTTATGCCATATCAAGCATTTAATTATGATTATTTTATAAAAAAAGTTAAAAATCTTGTGCGTTTTAACTATCGTATTGATTGTCAAAATATTCCTAGGACACTAGCTAGACTAGAAAATTCATTGTTTTACTATAAAGAGGTATTGTCTTTGTTTAATAAAAAATTAAAAGATAAATATCATCAAATAAGAAAAATTGACTTTAGAAGATTAGGATTAAGTGAAAAAGATCAAGAACGTTTTGTTAAAAGTGTTGATGATTATGTTATAAATAAAAATTATGCGGCTATTAACACAGTTAATTATTACTACAATATTTTTCTCAATAAATCAGAAGAATTAATGTCCCTACACATTGAATTTGAAAACCAAACAAACCTTTATGATTCTATTCTTTCAAAAATAGAGGCACGAATCACAGATACCTTGACAACTGAAGAAGTTCGATTCTTAACTGAATTAATGAATAAAGCCACTACATTTACAAGAGAGGATAAATATCGAGCTAAAGTAGCATTGTTCTGGTATAAAAGCCCAGAGTTTAAAATGTCTGCAGGAACAACATTAATTTTAATTAATTCCAAGTATAACCAAATAGATATCAACCAACAAGGTGTGAGCAGCCAAGCTGTTAACTTTTTAGACGGTACGACTGCTGTAATTGAAGAAAAATATAGTCTTGACCAGTTAGATGAATATTTTGCTAGTCTGGATAAGTATAGTTCTATTGATAAGAAATATATATATAGTTGTCTAATTAACTTGGTTATTGATAATATAAATCTTTTAAAAGACACTTTGTTAGCTGATAATTTTAGCTTTCTATTGGTTGAAGAATTAGATAGAGTTATCAACGATTATAATCACTATTTATTTTTGATTAACTATCTAAATAAAAAGCGATTAGAAGTAACTAAGGAACAAGCATCGTTTCCTAGAAAAGTGAGCATTGAAGAGGAAACTAGCTGGAAATCGCAAGATGCTCTTACAAGAACATTGATACTAAGTTCTAATGATTATAGCTCTGATGATAAAAAATCATATATTGAGCGTGATTTAGATGAATTACCAGAAGAATGCTATAACAGAGTAAGAGAATTATTAACTAATTTTGAAATTGGTAATGATAGTGGCTATGTTACAAGAAAAATTCTCGATATTTCTAATTTTTATGAAATAAAATATACTGACCAGTTAAGAATACTATTTTCTTTTGGTCCCAATAACACTTATATTATTAAAGGAGTTATGCAGAAAAAAGTTAATGACCCTTATTTTCAATATTTAAAAATTAGCGAACGTCCAGAGATTGCTAATGACAAGGCCGCAATTGCTAAGGCTATTGAATATTCTGAAACTCGTTATGAAATCATGCTGAATTTTTTAGAAACGAATGCTAGAAAAAGTAATCGCTATTAAACAGGATAATATTTATTCTAAAAAACTATTAATAATTTTGTAAAAATAATGTCTAGGCCTAATTTCTTAGGCTCTTTTGTTTACAAAAATCTCAAATTATAGTAAGATTAACCTTAGAAAGAACTAAATATAAAGGAAGTGGATTATGGAACATTATAGTGTTTTGCTTAATGAAACAATTGAAAATTTAAATATTAAAGAAGATGGAATCTATGTTGATGCTACCCTTGGATTAGGTGGTCATTCTAGTAAAATCCTAGAAAAATTAACGACTGGACACTTATATTCATTTGATGAAGATGAGATGGCTATTTCCTATGCGGATAAGCGTCTGCAAAAAATTAGTTCTAACTATACTTTGATAAAAAGTAATTTTGTTAACCTAAAAGCTGAGTTAGAAAAAAGAAAAGTTAAGAAAATCGATGGAATTGTCTTTGACTTAGGGGTTTCGTCTCCTCAAATAGATGATGCTTCCCGTGGTTTTAGCTTTAGTAAAGATGGGCTTCTTGATATGCGGATGGACACTAGTGCGTCTTTAAGTGCTGAAAACGTTGTCAATGAATATTCGAAAGAGGCTTTAACTGATATCTTTTTTACTTATGGTGATGAAAAGCAAAGTCGTTTAATTGCTAATAAAATCATTGCTAAAAGACCCATTAAGACCACTTTAGAATTAGTAAATGTTATCGAACAAGCCGTCGGCGCTAATTACTTTTATAAGAACCATCCTGAACGTAAAATATTTCAGGCTATCAGAATAGAAGTCAATAAAGAATTATCAGTTCTAAAAGCAGTTTTACCTGATGTTTTGGAACTTTTAAATAAAGAGGGTCGAGTTGCTATCATAACTTTTCATTCTTTAGAAGACCGTATTGTAAAAAAATATTTTAAAGAAAATAGTGAAGTCAATGAACTAGTTAAAGGCTTACCAGTCATTCCAGAGGAATATAAGCCCAAATTAAAACTAGTAACCAGAAAGCCTATCCTTCCTAGTAGTCAGGAACTAGTGGAAAATTCTCGCAGTAAAAGTGCTAAATTACGCATTGCAGAAAGGATTTAAAATGAAACCACAAAAGAATAATAAAAGGGATAAAAAAATCTTCATCTTAATAATTTTAGTCCTCATTTTTTCTCCACTTCTTCAAGTTATTACCCGTGCTAAACTAAGTGAAATCAATATTGAAGTAGAAAAATTAAAAAATAATATTGAAAAACAAACTAAGATTAATGAATCTGTAGAAATGCAAATCAACGAATTAGCTTCTTTAGATAAAATAAGAGAAATAGCTAAAGAAAACGGTTTATCTTATAAAAATAATAATATTACAAGTATAGATAAGGACGATACTGATGAAAAGTAAAATAAATAAAAACATTCATTTTAGTAAGCTTGTTTTTCTCTTCTTAAGCCTTTGCTTTTTAGTTTTAATTGGCAAACTTATCTACATTTCTTTATCTAAAGAAATTGATGGAATTGATTTAAAAGAGTATGCCGAAAAAAGAAACACGACCAAGAAAATACTTTATGCCCACCGTGGTAACATATATGATAAAAGTGGTAATTATCTAGCTAATACAGTCAATTCTTATACTTTAATAGCTTATTTAAGTGATACAAGAACAACAAATCCTAATAAACCTCAGCATGTTGTTGATAAAGAATTAACAGCACAGAAGCTAAGTGAAGTATTCAGTAAATATGGTAATAAAGATATGACTTATGATTATATTTTGGAAAGATTAAATACGGAAAATAAATATCAAGTTGAATTTACTTATGCTAAAGATATTTCTGAAAGTTTAAAATTAGAAATAGAAGCCTTGAACTTACCCGGTCTGGATTTTCTTACTTCTTCTAAAAGATATTATCAGATGGGAGATTTTGCTTCGTACATTGTTGGCTATTCTAAAAAAGATGATGAAGGTAATATAGGTGGTGAAATGGGCATTGAAAAGTACTGTGATGCCTATTTAAAAGGTGAAAACGGCTTTAGTGAGTATCAAACAGATAATTATGGTTATAAACTTCCTTATGCTGAAGAAAATGTTAAAGAGTCTAAATCTGGCGCTGATATTTACTTAACTATTGATAATAACATTCAACTTTTTGTTGAACAAGAAATTAATAATCTATCAAGTAATTTTAATTATACTTGGTTGACTTTGACCGTTGCTGATGCTAAAACGGGGGCCATCTTAGCTAGTGGGGCCTCACCATCCTTTGATGCTAATAAGTTAAATATGACTAATTATTTAAATCCTTTAGTTTCTTACTCTTATGAACCTGGTTCTACAATGAAAATATTTTCTTTTATGAGTGCAATTGACAGTGATCTTTATGATGGCGATGAAAAATATATGTCTGGAACAATTAAGGTCAGTGATGCCACTATTAAAGACTTTAACAATGTCGGGTGGGGTAGTATTACTTTTGATGAAGGCTTTAGTTATTCTTCCAATGTCGCTGCTACTATTCTTAGTCAACGTCTTGGCAAAGAAAAATTAGCTGAATACTATACCAAGTTTGGATTTGGCCAAAAAACGGGCATTACTTTACCTGATGAAGCAAGTGGCACCATTAACTTTAATTATGCTACCGAAATTGCTACCGCTTCTTTCGGTCAAGGAATTACGACCACGCCTATTCAAAATATTCAAGCTTTAACAACTATTGCTAATGACGGTGTTATGTTAAAGCCATATATTATTTCCAAAATCGTAGACAGTACAACTAAAGAGGTCATATATGAAGGCCAAAGAGAAGAATTAGGCCAAGTAGTGCAAAAATCAACTACTGATAAAATGAAAACTATGATGCATGACGTTGTTTATTCAGGCAAAACTGATGCTCGTTACTTTAAATCTGATTTAGTCGAGGTGATGGGAAAAACTGGTACTGCGCAAATTGCTAATCCTAGTGGCGGCTACATGACTGGTGATTACAATTACATTAAATCCTTTGCTATGTTATTTCCTTATGATGAGCCTGAATATATTATTTATTTCTCAGTCAAGCAATTTCAAGGAGCTTTTAAGAATGCTGCTACTGCTATTGTCAATATCGTTGATGAAATTGCTAAATATAAAAATTTAGAAAAGAAGACCGAAAATGTATCTAGTAACAATATCATAACTTTAGAAAATTTTCTTAACACAGATACTATAACAAGTGCAGAAAAGCTAAAATCTTTAGGGCTTAATCCGGTTATTTTAGGAGCTTCAGATACCATCATTAAACAGTATCCAGAGAAAAATAATAAGGTTTTAATAAATAGTAAAGTCTTTCTAAAAACAAGTGGCACTTATACCATGCCTAATGTTATTGGTTACTCCAAAAGTGAATTAATTGCTCTTTGTCATCTTTTAAATTTGAACTATACAATAAATGGCAATGGTAAAGTTATTTCTCAAAGTTTGCCAGAAGGTGCCAGCATTGGTACGGAAGAAATCACTTTTAACTTGGCATAGCCCAAGTTTTTTTGAAATTTTTTTCGAAAGATCTTGCAAATTATGAGAAATATGTTAGGATATTTAGAAGTCATGAAGGAGTATGTGTGTGTATGAAAAAAAATATGATTATTCATTGTTATTGGACTATAAATACAGCTTTTAAAGATAATAAAAGTACAGAAGAAATTATTGCTATTATAAATGATATTGCTAAAGAAAATGATATGTCTTTTCTTGAACTTACTGAAAAAGCTGCCGCCATTAGTTCCTGCAAATTAGCTGTTTCTGAAGAAGATATAAAAAATTATAGAGCCTTTTTAAGAGAGGTGAGAAAGCCCTTACTTGCCGCTCGTCGTGAAAAATTAAAAGCCTTAAAAGCGGAAGCCATCACAGAGAAAGTAAGTACTGAAAATATTTCAGTGAAGGCCCAAGAAGAAAGTGAAGTTCCTGATAAAGAGAAAAGTTTAGACAAAAATCTAATTGAAAAGCAAAAACTAGGAATCTATTTTAAAGCCATTTTAAGTGTTTATAGCCTAGAGATGAGTTATGAACTAGGCTTATACTTAGTTAGCCAACGTCAAGGATTAGACTCTAACTATATTGAATCTTTAAGTCATTTATATTTAGAAAAATATGCATCAGCCAAAGAACTAGCAAAATATAATAGGGCAGTAGAAATTTATAATGGCTTAAAAGATGTGCCGACGTCAAGATTTATTCATAATACTTTAGCTTTCCGAATTCTTCAAATTGTCAATGATGAAGGTGATATCAAAGCTACCAAAGAAGTAGCTGCCTTGTTACAAGAAGTTAAAGATTTACGTATTGGTTATTTAAAGTCTATTCTTACTAGAGAAATGGAGCATAACTTAGCAGTAGCCAAAAACGACGAAGAAAGAAAAGTGATTTTAAAGAAGGAAGAATATTTATTTGCCCTTTTAGATAAAGCTATGATAAAAGCTGGTTTGAAAGAATCTAAAAGCGAGCCTAAAAAGTCTCAACCTTCCGCCAAAAAAAGAGACGTCTTACTAGAGTTTTTAAAAGAGCATGATATGACTTTAAAAGAATTTGTGCTATCAGAAGCATGGCCATTTAAATGTAAATCATATAAGCAGGCTAGAGAATACTTGCAAGAAGCCTGTGGCGATGATGAGTCTTTAAAAGCAAGCCTAAATAATCAATTAGCTCTTCTTGAAGAATATGAACTTTCTTTTATTGATACCCTTTTAGAAATAGTCTTATATTTCCGTAAATATGGAGTCATGACATCCGATGGTTGTCAAAGAGAGTTTGACATTATTGATTATGCCACTTTAACCAATTATCCTTTAGCCGATTTAAGAAGCATAGTTATGAAAAACAAACTAATTGCTGATAGTGATTTAAGATACCTATCATCCTTAGTAAATAGTGGTACGCCTGGAAATAGTTTATACAATACAGTTACTTTAGAGCGTTTCTTAAATGATATAATTGGTTATAATGTTAAGGGAAAAATTTATTATTTAACGGAAGAAGAGAAAAGAAGAATTTATGATTTCTTAAAACATTATAATATTGCCACTACAAATAAAAACTTAACTATCGCAACTAGAAGGTATTTATCTGGAACGCTTCCTTTAGATATTTTAGAATACGATAAAGAAGTCAAAAGACAATTAGTACTTTAAAGACTAATTGTTTTCTTTTTGAACTAAACGATTTTACTAGATTATATGTATAATCTTTGATATAATTTTTTAAGCGAGGTAGACCTATGAAAATAAAATATGAATTATTAAAAAAAGATAAAGATACTCAAGCTAGACTAGGACTTATTCATACCAACTATGGAACTTATGAAACTCCTATGTTTATGCCAGTTGGTACTCAAGCGACGGTTAAAACTTTATCCCCTGAAGAATTAAAAGCTAATCATGCCGGAATTATTTTAGCTAATACTTATCATTTGTGGTTAAGACCAGGTGAAGATATCATTTATAAAGCTGGAGGCTTACATAAATTTATGAACTGGAACGGTCCTATATTAACCGACTCTGGTGGTTTCCAAGTCTTTTCCTTAGCTAAAAGAAAAGATATTACCGAAGAAGGAGTAAAATTTAAAAATCAATATAATGGGGACGCTTTACTTTTAACGCCAGAAAAATCAATTCAAATTCAAAATAAACTTGATAGCGATATCGCTATGAGCTTTGATGAATGTATAGGCTATCCAGCCACTTATGAATATTGTAAAAATTCAGTTGAAAGAACCATTCGCTGGGCAAGACGTGGTAAAGATGTTTTTAATAACCCTCGTCAAAGTCTTTTTGGAATTGTTCAAGGCGGCGAATACGAAGATTTACGTAAGCATTGTGTCGAAGAACTCGTAAAAATAGATTTTGATGGCTACTCTATTGGTGGTACTAGTGTTGGCGAAGACAAACCAACTCAATATAAAATGGTTAGATATGCGACTAAATATTTGCCAGAAGACAAAGTACGTTATTTAATGGGCGTCGGGGATCCAATTGATATTGTTGAGAATGTCTGCAACGGGATAGATATCTTCGACTGCGTTTCTCCTACGAGATTAGCTCGCCATGGTCATGCTTTAACAAGATATGGTAAAATTAACATTAAAAACGCTAAATATAAAGAAGATTTTACCCCAATTGAAAAAGATTGCACTTGCTACGCTTGTCAAAATTACACCAAAGCTTATATTAAACACTTAATTAATTGTGAAGAAACTTTTGGGGCTCGTCTTTTATCAATTCATAATATTCATTACTTAATTAATTTAACCGAAGAACTGCGAAATGCCATCAAGAATGATAATCTATTAGCATATAGAGAGGAATTTATTAAAAATTATTATGGTCAAACTAAGTAAAATAATTCCTTATCTTCTTATCATTTTAATGCTAAGTATCTTAGGTTATAAATCGTATAATGTAGTTAAAGAAGAACACCAAGCTAAAATGTGGTTAGTTTTGAACAAAAAAGTCGTTGAAAAAGCCAATCAATGTTATCTTGATGGTAAGTGTACTAATAAAACTGTTACTATTTCTTATTTAATTGATAATGAATATTTAATTAATGTTATCAATCCTGATACTAATGAGCCAATTAATACTTCATCTTATGTAAATTTAGAAACCAAAGAATTTATTATTTTGAATTAGTATTTTTCTTGAAGTTAATTCCAATGGCCGCAGAAATTGTTGAAGTTAAAATTAAAACAAGGTAATAAATTATTTTACTAAAACTTAAAAATTCCTTGCCAAATAAACTGATAAGGAAAAATATACCGATGGCAACACTTCCTAGTTTCAAGCCTTCTAAATAGCCTTTATTGGTGGCCTTTTGACCATTAATGAAATTGACAATAAAGAAGCCAAGCGTGGTAAAGACAAACAAAATTAAGCAGTTTAAGCTATAAGACATATTTGTATATAAATAGAAAATTGTATTTATCGTACTTACTATAATTAAATATAATAGTAAAAATAAGATACTTTTAAAATAGAAAAATAGTTTATTCATGATATCACCCATTAAAATATATGTTTAAAAAAGAATTAAATTACTCATAATAGTAATAGGTGATTTTATGGATTTAGTAGTTATTACTCTAAAAACTATTTTTTTCTATTTTTTTATTTTGATTTCTTATCGTATTATGGGCAAAAGAGAGATTGGCCAATTGGGAACTACAGATTTAATCGTTTCTATCTTAATAGCAGAATTAGTAGCGATATCTATTGAAAACTTTAACGATACTATTTTAAACACGGTTATACCAATTGCTATTTTGGTACTTTTAGAGATTATTTTAGCCTTCTTCTCAATTAAATCTAAATTTTTAAGAAACTTTCTCGACGGGAAACCCGCAATGATTATTGAAGAAGGAAAGATTAATTACAAAGAAATGGTCAAAGCAAGATATTCAATTGACGATTTACTGTTTCAACTACGTCAAAATAGTATTAAAAATATTGAAGAAATAGAGTATGCTTTATTGGAAACTAATGGAAAACTATCTATATTTCCATATAATCCTTTAAAATTAAAATCATCTTATCCTATGGCTTTAATAATTGATGGTATCATTCAAGATGACACTTTAATAAATATCAAAAAGAATAAAAATTGGCTATTGAAGAAGCTTGCTAAAAGGAATGTCCAAGCTGCCGACATATTCTATGCCTTTTATAAAAAAAATAGTATTTACCTAATAAAAAAGAGTGATATTAACTAATTAATATTAATAATAGTTTTAAATTTAGTTGCAAATCTTTTTCCTAAAAAATTCCATATAACATGGACTTTAAATAATAAATTTGATACAATATGTTTCGTGATGTACAAATGAAGAGAAATGAAGTAAAGTATGAAGATTTGAGCCCAATGATGAAACAATATTTGGACATTAAAAATAAGCATTTAAATGAACTTTTATTTTATCGTATAGGTGATTTTTATGAGTTGTTTTTTGAAGATGGTGAGACGGCTGCTAGAGAATTAGAACTCACTTTAACAGGAAAAAATGCTGGATTGAGTGAACGTATACCCATGTGTGGTGTACCTTTTCATTCTGTAAAGCCTTATATTGAAAAATTGATTGATAAGGGCTACAAAGTTGCAATTTGTGAACAATTAGAAGATCCTAAAACTACCAAAGGCATGGTAAAAAGAGGAGTTATTCAAGTAATAAGTAAAGGGACATTAACTGATTATGAAATGATGCCACCAAAGGATAATAATTATATTGCTAGCGTTTTAGACTATGGTAATTCGTATGTTTTAACTTATGCTGATATTTCTACTGGCGAATGCATGGCTTCCATAGTCAAGCATGATAATGACTCTCTTCTAAATGAACTAGTTAATTTAGGAATTAAAGAGATTATATTAACCGATAATAGTAACTTATCTCTAATTCAAATTTTAAAAAACAACTATGGTATTGAAATAACTTATAGTGATAACTATTTAGAAGAAGATTATTCTTATCTATATAAAGAACTTGATGATAAGTTTGCAACCGGTATTAAACACTTATTTTATTATCTAGTTATTACTAATATGAAAGATGTTTCTAACATTAGAGAAGTCACAATTATTGATAAAGATAAATATTTAAATATGGATATTCATACCGTTAGAAATTTAGAAATTTTTGAGACTTTAAGACTAAAGGAGCGTACTTATAGTTTATTATGGCTTCTTGATAAATGCAAAACGGCGATGGGTTCTAGAAAGTTAAAGTCTTGGTTATTGCACCCATTAAAAGATATTAATGAATTAAATAAACGCTATGATGCTATTGAAAAAATAAATACGGAGTTTATTATTAAAGACGAGTTAAGAGAGTATTTATATCAAGTATATGACTTGCAAAGACTTTGTGGTAAATTAATATCAGGAAACCTAAATGCCAGAGATTTATTGCAAATAAAAAAGAGTTTAGAAATTCTTCCCAATATAATTGGCGATATTAAAAAATTAGGTTTCGATTATGAATTGGACCCTAATACTGAAGTTTATGAATTATTAGAACAGGCTATATTTGAAAATCCACCAATTACAGTTAGAGAGGGCTCTCTAATTAAAACTGGATATAACAGTGAACTGGATGAATTAAGAAGCATTCGAACCGGTGGCAAAGAATTTATCGCATCTTTTGAAGAAAAGCTGAAAGATGAAACCGGAATTAAAAATCTTAAAGTCGGTTATAATAAGATATTTGGCTATTATATAGAAGTTTCTAAAGGTCAGAGTAAAATGGTTATGGAAGATTTTGGCTGGGAAAGAAGACAGACTTTAACTAACTGTGAGCGTTTTATATCTCCAGCTTTAAAAGAAAAAGAAGCTTTGATATTAAATGCTGAAGAGCGTATAATTGATTTAGAATATAAGTTGTTTAATGAAGTTAAGGAACTAGTTAAAAAGCATATCTTTAGCTTGAAAAAAGATGCTGAAATTTTAAGTGAGATTGATGCTTTGATATCGCTTGCTGTCTGTGCCGAAGAATATAACTTAATTAGACCAACATTAACTACTAATAACGAAATAAAAATTAAAGATGGAAGACACCCTGTAGTAGAGGCTGTTAGTAACGGCTTGTATGTTCCTAACGACTGCATGATGCCGGATAATATTAATACTTTATTAATAACTGGGCCAAATATGAGTGGTAAATCGACTTTTATGCGGCAACTAGCGATTATTGTGATTATGGCTCAAACAGGGTCCTTTGTACCAGCTAAAAAGGCTATCTTACCAATTGTTGATAAAATATTTACAAGGATTGGAGCTTCTGATGATCTTGTTAGTGGTGAATCAACTTTTATGGTTGAGATGAAAGAAGCTTGCAATGCCATCAAAAATGCAACTGACAAATCTTTAGTTTTATTTGATGAATTAGGCCGTGGTACCGCTACCTATGATGGTATGAGCTTGGCTCAAGCTATATTAGAGTATATAAATAAGAATATTAAATGTAAAACTTTATTTTCTACTCATTATCATGAGCTTACTAGCCTAGCTAATGAGATAAAAACAATCAAAAATGTTCATGTTGAAGCCCATGAAGAAAATGGTACTGTAACATTTTTGCACAAATTAAGTAATGGTCCTGCTGATAAATCTTACGGAATTCATGTAGCCCGTCTAGCTAATATGCCAGAAGATTTATTAAAAAGAGCTTCGGAAATCTTAAAAGAGTATGAGACAACAGACAATAAAGCTAATATAAGACAAGTAAGCCTTTTTGATTTCGATGAAGCAAGTAAAATTAGTGAAGAACCAGCAAAATACGAAGAAAATAATGAAGTTAGAAATGAAGTATTGCAATTAAATTTAGATAATTTGCGACCAATTGATGCCTTAAATGAATTATATAAATTAAAAGACTTGGTAAATAAAAAATCATAGTATGATTTACTTTTGAAAAGGAGAAAATATGAAGTCAAGAAGTGAATTAAGAGAAAAAATAATGGTGATTTTATATCAAATTGATATTAATAGAACTCAAAATATTGATTTTAACGTTGAAGAAATTATCAGCGATAACTTAGAAATTGATAATGAATTTGTAAGAGATACTGTTTATGGTGTTATCACTTACGAAGATGAAATAATTAAAATTGCTAATAAATATTTAAAAGATTGGGATATTAATCGTATTGATAAAACAGGGGCTGCTGTCTTAAAAATGGCTATTTATGAATTGAAATATACAGATACTCCTCATATTGTTGCTATTAATGAAGCTGTTGAATTGGCTAAAAAGTATTCTGATGATTCTGTTCGCAAAATTATTAATGCCGTTTTGGACAAAATGATAAAAGAGTAGTTATGGATATTAATTATATAACTATTTCTGACCTTAATCGATATATTAAGGCCAAATTTGATGTTGATGGCAATTTAAATGAAGTCCATTTAAAAGGAGAAATATCTAATTTTAAGCATCATACAAGAGGTCACTTTTACTTTACCTTAAAAGATGAGAACTCCAGAATTGCTGCCGTCATGTTTAATTTTAATGCTTCGAAAGTTAATTTTGAGCCAGAAGATGGGATGAAAGTTTTCGCTACTGGTCGCATCGGGGTTTATGAAGCTACCGGTTCTTATCAAATTTATGTAACTGATATGAGCGTTGATGGTATCGGTAATCTATACCTAGAATATGAAAAATTAAAGAAAAAACTCGCAGCTGAAGGTTTGTTTGACCAGTCACATAAGCGAGTTATCCCAAAATTTCCTCAAACTATTGGTATTATTACAGCACCAACCGGGGCCGCAATTAGGGATATAATTAGTACCATTAAAAGAAGATATCCAATTGCTAAAACTATTCTTTTTCCAGCTTTAGTTCAAGGCAGTGGTGCCAAAGAATCGGTGGTTAACCAGCTAAAAAAAGCCCAAGAATATGACTTAGATGTTATCATATGTGGCCGGGGCGGTGGGTCCATCGAAGATTTATGGTGTTTTAATGAAGAAACCGTTGCTAGAGCAATTTATAACTCAAAAATTCCTGTCATAAGCGCTGTTGGCCATGAAATTGATTTTACTATAGCTGATTTTGTTGCTGATTTACGAGCTCCAACGCCAACTGGAGCGGCTGAAATGGCCGTACCTAATATAACCGACTTAAATAATTATCTTAATCAGCTTAAAATTCGAAGTACCAAAGCAGTTGAAAACATCATAATTGTTAAAGAAAATCAAGTTAAAACATTAGAAAACAAGCAAATTTTAAAAAATCCTTTGAGTATCTACGAAATAAAAGAACAAAGATTAGATAATCTCTTAGACCGTTTAAATTTATATATTAATAATAAAATTAAAGAGGATACACTAAAATATAAAAAAATAATTGATAATGTTCTTTTTAGAGAACCTAGTAAAATCTTAAATCAAAAAGAATACAAATTTAATATTCTTTTAAAAACTATAACGGTTTTAAATCCAATGCGGCTTTTGGAAAGTGGTTATAGTATTGTCAAACGAGAAGATATGGTAATTACAAATATTGACTCGATAAACATAGGTGATTTATTAACAGTCACATTAAAAGATGGGGTAATTGCAACAAAAGTGATAAGTAAGGAGGGCAAAAATGGCCAAGAATGAGAAAACTTTTGAAGAAAATTTACAAAAACTAGAAAGTATCGTAAAAGAATTGGAAATGGGCAATGTTGATTTAGACAGCGCCATAGCAAAATACAACGAAGCTATGCAGTTGGCTAAAAGTTGCGGTGAAAAATTAAACAATGCCAAAGAAAGCATTAATAAGATTTTAACCGATAACAATTCTTTAGAAGATTTTAAAATTGAAAATGAGTAAGAATACTCATTTTTTTTGGTATAAATTGTCACTATAAAAAAGTAAGTCTTCATCATACTATAAATGGTGAAGTTTATGAAAAAAATATTTAAAAGATTATTAATCGGTTTAACCTTAACTAGTTTTCCCATAAACGTTTGGGCATATTCTAGTCGGGTTATTCTTGGTGGTCAAAACGTAGGCATTCGTCTTAACATGGACGGCATTTTAGTAGTTGGCTTCTATAAAATTAATGGAGAATATAATTCTAGTCGTCTTTTAGTTGGCGATTACATTACAAAAGTAAATAATATTGTGGTTAAAACCATTCCTGAATTAGTTGAACAAATTAATAAAAACGCTAAAGATAATAGTGTTCCTATCAACTATATCCGCAATAATAAAGAATATAATACGACTTTAAAATTAGAAAAGAATAATAATAATTATAAAACGGGAATTTACGTTAAAGATAATATGCTTGGTAATGGAACCATCACTTACATAGACCCGGAAAGTAAAACTTATGGGGCTTTAGGACATTATATTATAGATTCTAACACTAACGAAGCTGTAAAAATCAATGATGGTAATATCTTTAAAAGTATTATTACCAGTATTACCAAAAGTATCAATGGTAATCCAGGTAGTATAAATACCAATTTTGTGCGCAAAGATATTTACGGTACAATTGAAAAAAACACCATTGCCGGTATTTTTGGAACCTATAATAGTCAATTTGACCATAGCAAGCTTATCGATATTGCTAAACCTGAAGACGTTAACCCTGGAAAAGCGACAATTTATACCTCTTTAGGAAACAACGAATTTAAAGAATACGAAATTAATATCTTAAGAATTGAAAAGAACAATAAAATTAAAAACTTCTACTTTGAGATAAATGATAAAGACTTGATTGCTAAAACCGGTGGAATTGTCCAAGGAATGAGTGGCTCTCCTATAATTCAGAATAATAAATTAATTGGAGCTGTAACCCATGTTAGTATTGATAACGTTGAGAGTGGATATGGTATTTCAATCATAAATATGTTAGAAGAAAGTGAAAAATAGTAGTAATTATCACGAATTCATTATATAATTTTTAAAGGTGATATAATGAAAAAAATAGTAATATTTGGCGGTGGTTCCGGTCTGTCGCAAATTTTAAAAGGATTAAAACTTTTTCCCCTTGATATAACAGCGGTCGTTTCCGTTGCCGATAACGGTGCCTCAACTGGTCGCCTTCGCAAAGACTTTAACATTCCCGCTGTTGGGGATATCTCTAAAGTAATGCTAGCCATGGCTAATGCCAATGACGACTTGATAAAATTATTGAATTATCGTTTTACTAAATCCAAAACTTTAGGCAACCATTCGGTTAAAAATCTCCTTTTAAGTGCTTTATTAGATATTAAGGGTAATTTTAATGATAGTATTCCAATTATGATGAAGCTTCTTGATATCAAAGGCAATATTTTACCTCTAACAGAGGATAATGCTGAATTAATCGGCTATACTGCCGATGGAAAAAAAATCATTGGAGAAGAACAGATAACTAAAAGTCACAATAAAATAAGGTATGTGACTTATGATAAAGAAATTAAAGTAAATCCTAAAGTTATTAAAGCCATAAAAGAAGCCGATTTAATCATATTTTCTACAGGTTCTCTTTTAACAAGCATTGCTCCTCATTTAATTAGTAAAGATGTTGTTAGTGCTATAAATACTGCTAAAGCAGATAAAATTTATATATGTAATCTATTTACTCAACCGGGAGAAACGGATAATTATACTGTCAGTATGCATGTTAAAACTCTAGAAAATTATTTAAACAAGGGTAAAATTAACGTGGTTATTGCTAACAACTATTTTAGCAATAATGCTTTAAAAGAGACTTATCGCAGCCAGGAACAGAAAGACCCCGTTTTACTTGATGAGAAAACTTTAAAGCAACAAAATGTCAAAGTCATTGCTGGTGACTTAGCTAAAATTGAAGATGGTGTCTATCGGCATGATTCTTTAAAAACAGCTTACTTAATATTTTCTTATTTAATGGATAATAAATAAAATAATTGCAAAAAGTAAATTATTTTATTTTTTTTGCCTTTTTTGTAAAAAGTTTGGTAAAAAAGAAAAAAAATCGAGGTCGACCCCTAATATATGTATATAGAAGGGCAAGTGATTTTATGTGAAATTTTAAAAGCTGATTTTTAATTTTATTTATCTAAGGAGGTTTAAAATGTATAATAAAATTAATAAATTTATCTGGTTGGGTCTAATCATGGTTTTATCATTTTGGGGATTATCTAAAAAAGTTCAAGCTGAATCATTTTTTGAAGCAGAATGGATACCAAACAACTACTTGAAATTAGAATACAATGGCATTAAAAAGTATATGCAAGCGGAATTTTTTCGCCGTCAGAGCGACAAGGCTGTTGTTTACTGCCTAGAACCTTTTATTAAGATTCAAAAAGAGGCAGATTATATTGAAATTAATGCAAATCACCATAATTATTTGTCATTAACTAAGAAAGAATGGAACCGAATAACTTTACTGGCCTACTATGGTTATATGTATAAAAATCATACTGAGGTCAAATGGTATGTTATTACTCAACTTTTAATATGGAATACTATGAATAGTAACTATAAAATTAATTTTACTGACAAACTAAATGGTATTATTATAGCTAATCCCTATGAAAAAGAAATTGCAGAACTAGAAAATTTAGTGGCTCGCCATAATAACACACCCGATTTATCATCGTTATCTAATCAAATTAATTTTAGTGAAAAAGTAGCTTTAGAGGATAAAAAGCAAGTTTTAGACGACTATACTATTGTGAATTCTGATATTCCAGCTACTATTGAAAATAATAAATTAAATATTGCTGCTAATAAAATTGGTGAAGCTAAGATAACTATTGAAAAAAAGGACAGACTTTATAATCAAGCGCCTATTCTTTATTTATCTGACAATTCGCAAACTGTCTTTCGGGTAGGCTCATTTGCTAAACAACATTTAACTCTAAATATTAATATCATCGGGCCATCATTAAAAATCATCAAAAAAGATGAAGAAACAAAAGAGAGAATCAAGTTAGCAAATATAGAATTCAAAATTAAAGATTTAGATACTAATGAGTATTTAATAAATCTTTCTAATCCTGAAAATCCCAATATTTTTAAAACTGATATCAACGGTGAAATAGAAATTCCTAATTTAAACTTTGGAAAATACGCTATCTATGAAGAAAGTACTATTCCTGGCTACAAATCTAAAAAAGACCCAGAACTAGTAGAATTAACAGAGTCAATGAAATACCAAAACATTAATAATAATTTAGTTTATGGAAAAACTATCTATAATAGGCGAAAAACTGGGACAATAAAAGTAATCAAAGAAGGAGAAATGGCTTTTGATAAGCAAAATACTAAACCTCTTCAGAATATCGAAATAGGCCTTTATGCCCGAGAAAATATTCATAATATCAATGGTCAAATTATTTATAAAAAAGATGAATTAATAAAATCAGGACTGACTAATGAGGCAGGTAATCTAACTTTTTCTAATCTTTATTTAGGCAAATATTATCTTAAAGAATTAAAAACCTCTCAAGAATATTTATTAGACTCTAAAACATATCCAATCGATTTAAGCGACTATAATTTAGATAGTCCAGTTAAGAACATAAAACTTGTTAATTATCTAAAGAAAGGACAAGTCGTTTTAACCAAGCAAGATAGTCTTAGTAAAAAAATTCTTTCAGGGGTCAAAATAAATATTTATAAAGATGATAACACCCTAATAGAGCAGGGAATAACTAATGAAAAAGGGCAAATCATAATTAATAATCTTCCTCTTGGCACTTATTATTTTGAAGAAATTGAAGCCCTTCCTGGATATATTGTGAATAGTGAAAAAACATATTTTACTTTAGATACTAATAATCAAGAAATAAATATTGTTCTTGAAAATGACCTTTTAATTGAAATCCCCGACACTTATTCTCAAAATTTGTCTTGCCATTATCTAGTAGAAAGCCTTCTCGTAAGTCTATGCCTAATATTTCGCAAAAAATCTATCGCCTTCTAATAGTTGTTTTATTTTTTTATTCAATTTTCCTAATTTATAAAGCTTGGCAAGATAGAAATGTTGTCCAAAAAGAACAAAATAGTATTGATTATTATTTTAATCATAATAATCCCAATAATGGAAATATTATTAGAATAAACACTCCAGTAGTTGATAAAAATATCATTGATTACTATGCCGTCCTAGAAATACCTAAAATCAAGTTAAAAAAGGGTCTCATGAACCCTAACAGTAAAGAAAATAACGTTAACAAAAATATTTATATTGCTAGTAATTCTATTTTCCCTAATGAAAATACCACCAGTCATATTATTTTGGCAGCTCATTCTGGGTATGATCGTATTGCTTATTTTAAAGACTTAAATAAACTTGCGGAGGCAGATATTATTTATTTATATTATAACAGTCAAAAATATACTTACCAAGTTATTAAGTTTTTTGAGATTACAAAGAATGGGTATTTTACTTATAAAAGTGAAAATGTTAGCAACTTATATTTAATAACCTGTCTCAAAAATACCAACCGACAAGTAGTTTACCAGGCTAACTTAATAAGGGTAACATCCTTGTAGAGGAGACTTCTTTAAACAAATTTTATAAAAAATATTTTTAGATATTCAACTTATTTTGAAAAAAACGTAAAAATTAGCAAAATTGTGGTATCATGTTGTTGAGGTGGTTAGTGTGAATTTAGATAATCGTTATAAAATGGCTTATCTTGATGATATTTTTCTAGGAACTAAAGAATCTCAAGGAATTAGAAATGCTACTAATGCCATTAAATTTGCTTTATTTGATGATGTTAGTGTTCTTCCCACAGGTTTAAAGTTTAATAGTAAATATGAATTTATTTCTTCCAAGAACGATGGGCGTTTTAAAGCTAAACAATTGTCTGCTATTGATTTAATAGAAATTCTTTGTAGATATGCCATGTCTTCTTTTGGCCTCGAAAACAGAGGCTTCTCTATTAATTATCAAGATTATGAAAATGTTTGCAAAAACATAATTGATCGCGAGTATACTTCCCGTTTTGCTGTGGAAATTATTGCTTTTGCTTGTACAGAAAATATTTATCAGGCTTATGCCATTCTTTTACAAAATAAAGACTTAAAAATGGCTTTAGTTGATTCTTTGTTAACTGAAAGATATATTGAGAACAGAAAATTAATGTTAGATCGTTTTGATGGTGTTATTATAAGTGAAGAAATGGCCGAATCAACTAAGGAAAAATTTATTGATAGTTTTAAATCTTTAGAAGAATATTTTTATAATATTAAAATCAGAAGTCAAGATTATCTGAATTACTTAGAAAATAATTAGAGAAAGGAAAGTTTGCAGTGAAAAACTTAATTCAAGAATTTAAAAAATTTATCATGCGTGGTAATGTCGTTGACCTAGCCGTCGGCGTCGTTATGGGAAATGCTTTTTCTAAAATTGTTACTTCTTTAGTAAATGATATTATGATGCCTATTATTGGTGTGATTATTGGCGGCCATGACTTTAAAAACTTATCAATTACCATTGGTAAAGCCAAAATTATGTATGGCTCTTTTATTCAAAATATTATTGATTTTTTAATTATTGCCGCTTCTATTTTTGCTTTTATCAAATTAATAAATGTCATTATGCCTAAAAAAGAAGAACTCAAAAAAGAGGCGAAAAAAGAAGTATCCGAAGAAGTCTTACTACTTCGTGAAATTAGAGATTCTCTTAAAGAAGAAAAATAAAAGTCACTATCGAAAGTGGCCTTTTATTTATTTACAATAAACATTGCTGCATAGGAAGCAACAATTCCAACAACCATCACAATTAACATGGTCCAAACAGCAATTTTTTGTACTTTTTTTGACATAGCTTCAACCTTCCTTCATGTAAAACTACCAACATTTTAGCATAAAAAACTTGTCTTGCCAATATACTTATAACGGTGATAACGTTGAACTATTATAAAGAGCATTCCAATCTAGTAACATTTTTACTAACCATTTTTGTTCTAGGCATCATTTTTGGAATAATTTTGGGCTTTCAACAAAATAATTTATTCAAAAATGACATTATTTATAATGCTAATAATCTTAAAGAGGCTTTACTAACTAACAAGATTAATAATATTTTTTCTCATCTCGGTTTGGTTTTACTTATAATTTTCTCTAGTATTATTGTTCCTCTTTATTTTCTAAATATCATTTATTTATTATTTAAGGGGGTAACTGTTGGCTTTAATATTTATATTTTAACTATTTCTTTTGGGTTTAAAGGCTTTATTTGTGCTATTTTATATAATTTGTTTTTTAATTTTTTCTTTATTTTTTTGATTATCTTCATATTATTGAAAGGAAATTATTTTTTTAAAAACACCATCACTTATTTCTTTAATAAAGATAAAACTATTTTAATTAATAATAAAAAATGTCTTCTAGCCATGCTAATTATTAGTCTTTTAATATTTATTAATGATATTATTCTTTTTCTTACTTCATCACTTATATTGCCAAAAATATTTTTATTGTTAGGATAAGTAATACCAAAAAAATTAATTTCTAGTCTAATTACAACATAATTTGATTTTAAAATCTTATTAAGATAGACTTTAAAAAGTTATTTTGGTACAATATATGACGGAAGTGATTTTTGTATGAAAACAGTAGTAATCGGGATGAGTGGGGGAGTTGACTCTTCTGTTTCCGCTTATCTTTTAAAAAAAGAAGGATATAGCGTTATCGGTCTTTTTATGCGTAACTGGGACGCCGCTTTGAATAATGATATTGAAGGCAATCCAACTTTTGGTGAAAATATTTGTCCACAAGAACAAGATTATAACGATGCTAAAAAAGTTTGCGAACAATTAAATATTCCTTTGCATCGTGTTGATTTTATAAAAGAATATTGGGATTATGTTTTTAAATATTTTTTAGAAGAGCTAAAAAAAGGTCGTACTCCTAATCCTGATTTAATGTGTAATAAATATATTAAGTTTGACTTATTTCTTAAAGAAGCTAAAAAGCTAGGAGCCGATTATATTGCTACTGGCCATTATGCTAGAATGAAAAATGGTCATTTACTAAGAGGAATAGACTCTAATAAAGACCAAACTTATTTTCTAGCGCAAGTAAATAAAGAAGCTTTAGAAAACGTCTTATTCCCAGTTGGTGATTTAACTAAATCGGAAGTTCGGGAAATTGCTAATAAAATTCATTTAGAGACTGCTAATAAAAAGGACTCAACAGGTATTTGCTTTATCGGGGAAAGAAATTATCAAAAATTTATTCATAACTATTTAAAACCTAATCCGGGAAATATTGTAAATGTGGAAACTAAAGAAATAATTGGGACCCATAATGGTTTAATGAACTATACAATTGGTCAAAGGCGAAACGTAGGCATTTCTGGCAACTTGGAGCGTCATTATGTCTGTGGTAAAGACGTTAATAATAATATCCTATACGTTGCCTTTGGCGATGATAATGACTATTTATTAAGTGATAGTTGCATTATTGAAGATGTTAATTTTTTAACAGAAAAAAGGCCTAAAAAGTGTAGCGCTAAATTCCGTTATCGTGGTGAAGACAACGAAGTATTCTTAGAATACCTAGAAGATGGGACCATCGATATCAAATATCCAAAACTGGCGAAAGCTGTAACTCCGGGCCAAGCTTGCGTTCTTTATGATGGTGATGAATGTCTAGGTTCTGGTATTATTAAAAATGTCTCTAAAAACGGCCAACAATTGTGGTATTTGCAATAAAATACTTTACATTTTAGTTGACACTTTATATACAAATGATATAATTAATATGTAAGATATGAAAGGCAGTTGTTTTACGCATGCAGAGATTGAATGACCTTTTTCAAGAATTAGGAATTTCCAAAGTTAGATTGGCAAAATACCTAGGAGTATCCCGACAAATGGTTTATAATTACTTAGAACTTGATGACTTAAATAAATGGCCTAAAGAGAAAAGAATTTTCCTTTACAGATTATTAGACGTTAAAGACGCTAATAGTATTAATTACATCAATGTTACTACTGATTACATGTTAGGAGTAGAATCACGATTAATAAAAGGTATGCGTCTGCAAGGTGAGGGTAGTACTAGTATTGATATTAAAGGACTTAATTACGAGTCTGAGCAGCTATTAACTGATATTGTTAATTTGGTAAAAGAACGTTTAAGCGAAGATGATTATAAAAAAGAAAATTTTTATACATTTAAATATCTATATCATACTCTTCAATTGGTTGATGAAATTCCAGAAATTAAATATATTTTTGGCTACATGAGTAAGACTGGTGGTTATACCAACCCTGAAGAATATAAACTCCAAGAAGAAAAACAGTTTATATTAGAGGGAATTTTACATACGGCGCTTGATTTATATAACAATGGCGGGTCTTCACGTTCTAAACTTCAAGAAGCCCATCGCCGCTGGATTGCAGAAATTGAAGCTAAAAAAGAAGAAAAAATATCCCAAACTCAAGAATTAAGCACTTTAAAACTACAGGCTCTAAAAGAACTTAATTACAGTAAGATGGATAATACAAATGCCAACGAAGTAATTGAAAAAATACTTGAACTACTAGCACAAAAGTCTTAGAAAATTGTTAATTACCAAAAAATAAAACTCCCCTATTACTTGATTTTAAGAAGAGGGGAGTGCTTTTTTTAATTATCACTAGTTTTATGTTCTCATTAACTTTCTATTTAATTATGCTTAAATTTGCTTAAAAATTCATCATTCTATCCTGTAATATCGTGCAACGAATATTAACCAGATGAATAATTGATAAGCTCGTTGCACCAAATTAAAGCTAATTTTCAAGAAAAAGCATTATAATGTAGATTGTAAAATAGAAAATTATAAATATTTTCAAGTTAAATAGTTATAAAATTAGAGTTTGTTTATTGATTATTTTTGCAATATTTATATTATCTCATGATAGATAAAAATAGATTTTGAATATCAAACCAGCTTAAAACAAACCATATATAGCTTAAAAAGTTCAATTAATAATTAGAAATCAAGCTTCACATAATATATATTATGTTAACATTTGTTTTTTGCTCACATAATTAAAATAAATAATGCCAATAATAATCCTAATAAGATATAGAATTTACGGTGATAACTCATCGCTTCCGGCAAAATTTCTAAAAGTGAAATAAAGATCATTAAAATCCCAACAAAGTAAAACATTACATTAAGAAATAATATACTTATATAAGGCTTTAAAAATAGCCAAGTCACGATGGCCCCAATTGGTTCAGCAACACCAGATAAAAAAGTATATAAAAAGGCTTTTTTACGGTTATTTGTACTATAATATATTGGCACCGCTATGCAAATACCTTCTGGTAAATTATGAGCAGCGATGGAAATGGCAATCTTAAGCCCCAATTCTCTACTGGCTATGCTAGACGTGAAGACAATTATTCCCTCCGGTAAATTATGTAATAATAAACTAAACATATTTAAAATACCAACGGTATATAAATGATTATCCTTATCTATTCTCTTTTTAAACCATTTAATACCTATAAAAATGATAATGGGAATAATTATAATAACAATAAGCGCCCAACTGATGCTAAGATTCAAAATAAAATATTTTATCGATGTAGGAATTAATTCTTTAATGCTTATCAGACTCATAACACCCATGGCAAAAGCCAGAGAAGTACTGATGACTTCTCTTACTCTGCTCTTGCTAAAAAAAGTAAACAACACTCCTAAATTAGTGGTCGCCCCAGCTAACAAAGCCATTATAATTGCATTTCTTGTATTCATAATATCACATTAATATTATGCCTAATTAAGCCATAAATTGCCAAAGATTTTATAGTATTATTTTACTTGATTCGTTCACAATATAATTAGGAGGTAAATATGAATTCAAAAAATAATGCAAAAAATAATGCTAAGAATAATGCTCGTAATAAAGCAAAATATTCAAAATGTCATAACAGTACTAAAAATAATAGCAAATGTCATGCAAGAGCTAATGAATTAAATGATGAGATTTAATCATTAAAGCAATTTATTTATGACTACGAGGGTGATATTCTTCGTAGTCTTTTTTAAGCTTTTCATCAATTAAATGCGTATAAATCTGTGTTGTCTTCAAGTCTTCATGACCAAGCAATTCTTGAATAACTCGAATATTAGCTCCATTTTTTAAAAGAATTGAAGCAAAAGAATGACGAAGTGTATGTGGAGAAACCGTTTTTTTTATTCCTTTCTTTTGACATTCGTCTTTAATAATCTTAAAAAATGCTTGTCTCGTTATTCTTTTACCATAACTGGAAATAAATAAATATTCACTGTCATTATTTTTTAATAAACTATTACGATAATATTCTAAATACAATTTTGTGTAATATAACGCCTCATCATCGATTGGAACAATTCTCTCTTTTCTCCCCTTCCCTAGAACTCTTACAAAGCAATCTGAAAAATCGATATTGCTAACTTGTAAATTAACTAATTCGCTTACTCGAAGTCCAGTGGCAATCATTAATTCTAGCATAGCTTTATTACGATAATCTTTAGGCTTCTTTAGATTAATATCAAGCAATTTTTTTACCTCTGGAACTGTTAAATATTCTGGTAATTTTGCTTCTAACTTAGGCATAGTTAACTTGGTACATGGATTAGTATTGATAATGCTTTCGCTTTCTAAAAAGCCATAAAATGACTTTAAAACTGTAATATGATGAGCTAAGCTTCTTCTGCTCAAATTATTCAGGGTATTAAGATATTGCCAGATATCTCTATCCTTTAGGGTTAAATAGTTTTTTTGATAATTATATAAATCTTTTATATCCTCTTTGTAAGATACTAATGTATTCTTACTAAGATTTTTTTCGTACAAAAGATAATCTAAATATTTATTAATAAATTCGTCTTTTTCTAATAAACATTGTTCTTTCATAAATCCATATTCTCCTTTAATTACAACCTTTAGCTGAAATTTATTTCTTAACTTAGTACTTAATTATTTATTAATGATTACTCCCGTTTTCCATTAATCTTTATGACCGTTGCCTTTCTCCCTTGCTTTTTTATTATTCCTTTTATTCTCTATTCTCTTATTAATTTTATCATATTATCCTTGTTCTGAAGAAATTTTTATATTTAAAAATAGTTAATACTTTTTAAATAAACATTTTGAAGAAGCTTTAATTACACTTATAGAAAACAAGAAAAGCAAGAGCCAAAGATACATATCAAAGCACAAAGTTTTAAAAAAAATCGCTATAATGTGTTATAATAAGTATTGATAAAAATTTAAAGTTAAATATTCTACAGAAAGGCAAATTGATAAAAAGCTATCAAAATATAAAATATGGAAACACTAGCAAATAAATATCGTCCTAAATCTCTAGATGAGGTTGTTGGTCAGCAGCACTTAATTGGGCCTAACAAAATTTTATCTAACATGGTTCAAAATCAAAAAATATTTTCAATGATTTTATATGGTAAACCTGGTATTGGCAAAACTTCAATTGCCTATGCCATTGTTAATTCATATAATAAGAAATATAAATTTTTAAACGCTACTTCTTCTAAAAAAGAAGACTTCTTAATTGCTATTGAAGAAGCCAAAATGTATAAAGATTTAATCCTGGTAGTAGATGAAATTCACATAATGAATAAAGATAAACAAGACATTTTACTTCCTCACATTGAATCTGGCTTAATAATTCTAATTGGCTTAACAACTAGTAATCCTTATCACAAAATTAATCCTGCTATTAGAAGTCGCTGTCAAATTTTTGAATTAAAGCCATTAGGACAAGAAGATATTATTAAATGTTTAAAACATGTTAGCTCTGGCGAAAGTTTAATCGTTTCTGATGAAGTTTATCCTGCTATCGCTAAACTTAGTAGTGGTGATGTTAGGACTGCCATCAACTTACTAGATGTGGCGAGTATGACGGTCATCGATAAAAAAATAACCATTGAGACTATTAAAAGTATTAGTTCGAAACCATCTGTATTTTTTGACAAGGATGATGATGGTCATTACGACATCATTTCAGCCTTTCAAAAATCAATTCGCGGAAGCGATGCCGATGCTGCTATCTACTATTTAGGGAGATTAATTGAAGCCGAAGATTTAGACATTATTTATCGTCGGATGAGTGTTATTGCCTATGAAGACATTGGACTTGCCAATCCATCCATTGGTCCAAAAGTTATGGCGGCTATCCACGCCGCCGAATTATTAGGCTTACCCGAAGCGCGTATTCCTTTAGCACAAGTTGTTTTAGAAATGGCTCTTTCTCCTAAAAGTAACTCCAGTGAAAAGGCAATTGACAATGCTTTAAATGACATTAGAAGTGGCTCTACTGGTGAAGTGCCTGAACACATAAAAACCAGCTCACCTGATTATAAATATCCTCATGATTATCCTAAATACTGGGTAAAACAGCAATATTTACCTGATGTCATAAAGAATAAAAAATATTACTATCCTAAACGTAGTAAATATGAAGACTCTCTTAATTTTGGCAATCAGGAAATGAAAAAAGAAACTAAATAAGATAATGACTCTACCTGAGAATTTATCAATTATTAGTTTCTTTTTCTTACTTTAAGTCTTTTAACCATTTATTAACTACATAACTAGCCATAAATATTCCTGCAACACTAGGAACAAAAGGAGTTGAACCAGGGGTTCTATCATGTGTCTTTACAGGTAGCTCACTACTTGTAACAACTTCTAATTTTTTTACGTTATTGTCTTTACAAAGTCTGCGCATTATTTTAGCTAAAGGGTCATTATTAGTTTTATAAATATCTGTAACTGATATTTTACTAGGGTCTAATCTATTACCCGTTCCCATTGCGCAAATAATAGGAATATTTCTTTCCTTAGCAAATTTGATTAAAGCTATTTTTGTGGTAACAGTATCACAGCAGTCTAAAATATAATCAGAGTCATTAGGAATAAATTCAGCCAAGTTATCTTGATTTAAGAATACATTATCACCTCTAAAATTGCCATTCGGATTAATGCTTAAAGCCCTTTGTAATGCTATCTCTACTTTGTTTTGGCCTAAAACATTATAATCGCTTATAATCTGGCGATTTAAATTCGTTATATCTACCGTATCGTTATCGATAACTGAAATGTTTTTAATACCAAAACGAACTAAAGTTTCTAAGGCAAAGCCACCTACTCCACCAACGCCAACAATCACCACTTTCTTATTTTGGATAGAGGCTAATTGGTCGGCATTAATTAATTTTAAAATTCTTGCATACTGTTCCATCTAAATTTCTCCATATAAAAACCAAAGGGTGGTCTATTGTGATAAAAGCCCGCTTATCGCAGGTGGGTATACACATAAATTGTTTTAGGATCCTTGAAAAGTTCAAGTATTCAACACCACAATTTAATTAGATTCCCGTATAATCACTTACTCGGTTTTATGTAAACAAACCATTTTCCTTTGGCAATTTAAGTGTATCATAATAGGCTATGATAAGCAAGACCTTTTAACTAATTTTAGCCTTATCTTTTCGACATTTTTCAGTGCTTGCAAATCTTTAAAATTATTCTAATTGTTATGAATTCTCCATCTTTCACTGACATTACAGTTAGTTGAATAAGGCATTGGATTTGGCATTTCCAACTTAATAATCATTGGCAATTTAAAGGCACCCCCAAAGCCAACGCAATTGCCTGGTTGTAAAACTTTTTGCTTTTCGATAACATCTTGGCTTATATTGGGAAGCATAGTTCTAATATATTCAATATCCTTAGGATGGGTCATTTTAAATATTAAGAAGTTACTACACTGAGATATTACGGTATCACTAATTTCAACTGGTCTTTGAGAAATAATATTTAATAAGACTCCATATTTTCTGCCCTCTTTAGCAATCCTTTCAAAAATATTATATCCCAATAGGAAAGTATCAGCATCTTTAGAAACATAACGGTGAGCCTCTTCTAAAAATAAATGAAATGGTATGCTGGCTCTTTGTGTACGAGATTTAGCAAATTCAAAAAACATACGGGCATAAATTTTGACTAATACTTTTGCATAAGTATCATCCATATCCTCTAAATTTATATTAATAATTTGGGCTTTTTTTCGATTTGAAGTTGCTACTAAAGACGCAATATATTGTTCTAAAGTAATATAATTGGGGTAATTAAAATAAGAACCAACATTACTATTTAAAATAGAATTCAATCTTACCTTTAAGATACTTGCATCATCCCTGATAGCTTCATTATGTAAAAATCCTTCACTTATTAAAGTAAATTCTAGGGCACTAGCAAAGTCTTTTAAAGTATAATAAACCGGTTTAGTTGAAATTTTGCCTTCTAAATCGTCATTAATAAACTTTAAAATATATTCATTAATTAATACTGATTCACCAAAATTCCCATGGGAATCAATTTCAAAGCAATCGCTAAATTTTCTCGTGTACCCTACTCCAGGTATATCAGTATCAAAGTTAAATTCATTTGTGTGGCAAACTTGGATTACTTGAAATACCTCATTTTTCTTTTCTTTTGTTGTCTCATTACTAAACAAAATAGCTAGTAGTGCTTTAGCAATTAAATGATTTTTATACATTGTAGCCTCATCAGAAACGTCAGCAAAAACTTTCGCTAATTTTAAAGCTCTTTCAATAATTGGGATTTGTATATGACTGGAAACCTGTAATAACAAAGTCATATCATCTAGTGTTAATAAATGCACCGGTATTGACAGTCTTTGGTCTGTTGAGTCAGTCGGATTGGTTGTTATGAATTTATAACTATAATTAGCATTCAACTCATTCAATTTTGAAAAGGCTGTTTTATATTCACCATAGGCATCAAAAATAAATATATTAGCGTTATAAGCAATAAAATTTGGATTAGAAAACAAATTTTGTACCATGCGGGCTACGCCACAAGATTTACCGGACCCAGAATTACCGAAAATTGCCATATGATTTGATAATAAATCATTGATATCTACATAAACAGTATGGCCTTTATAAATTGCTGAATTACCTAGAATAAAAGTTTTATCGTTATATGACCCCATTAAACTTTGAAGTTCTTCATCATTTATTTGCCTAATTTTAGATGACAAAACAGGTTTTCTAATAACACCACTTATATATTTGCTACCAATAAACTCTCCTAAAAATCTTATTTTAATAATTTCATCATTAACTTCTTCAACCTCACCTAAAATTCGTTGATTTTCAGCTTCAAAAACAACATTATTATTCATTAAATCAACGTCTTGGCCAGGTTGAATTAGGGATTCAACATGAGCTTCTCCCTCTGTTATATATTTAATTTTTCCAAACATCTTTATTCTCCTTTATTCTTCTTATAAATAAATTATATCATCTACCTCTTAAAAGATAAACTTTTTTAAGCAATTTTTTATTTTTTCCAAAATAAAATGACTACTATGGTAGCCATTTTACATTATAGGTTTAATAATTTTTCAACTGAAGTAATCTTAACTTCACTACTAAATTTATTACGATAGCTATTAACATTACTTACCCAAGTTGGATTAGCTATCTTAACGCCATCAACTGTTAACGGATTATATTTATAGCCAATCTGTTCAACCGTTTGTAAGCCTTGATCAAAGTAACTATTCTTAAGAAGCATAACATATTTATAAACACCATATTCAATAGATGGATAAGTAGTTAATCTCCCATTACTCATACCTCCAAAGATATTATTTTTATTCAACATGCTTTGGGCTCCTAAATTGCCTGTTTCAATCCAAGTAATGGCTTTAGCTGTCTTTAAATCAACACTTGGGTTTAAAGAAACAAAATATTCAATTAGATTATAAATATATTCTTTTGAACAATCTTTATAAGAATAATTTCTTTTAAATAATTCGCTCTTATTAGTCTCTAAATTAGTAATAAACTCTAATAAAGCAGCATCAAAAGAAGCTTTATTATTTCCTGTCTGTAATAAATCTAATTCATTAAAACTAGTCTTATTAGCACTTCTTATCTCACTAAGCAAAGTATTATAATCAATGCCAAACATCATCGCATAAAATTCATAAGTTTTCTCTTTAGCCATAATATTTTCATTTATTTTATTTTCGGCAATATCATAAGCCGTCAAAGTCTTATAAGTATCAATATTTGGCACAACAACAATACTTTCATAAGTTTTATTATTCTTCATATTTAAAGTTATAGGGATTATAATTGTAATTACTGATATAAATCCTATCAGGAAAATACTAATTACTTTCTTTTTCATTTAAGACCTCCTAGTCTTATTATTTACCCATAATTTATTCTTTCATACCTAAATATGTTATTTTTCTAATTCTTCTTTTAAAATTTGTTTAGTCATAACTGGATTAGCTTTTCCTTTAGTTTGCTTCATCACTTGCCCAACAAAATAATCAAAAAGATTAGTGCGTCCATTTAAGTAAGCTATTCTCTGCTCTTCATTATTCTTAATTATATCTATTATCATTGTTCTTAGAACTAATTCATCAGATATCTGAGCGTTTTCTTTAGAAATAAATTCTTTAGGTTCTTTTTTGGATTCTAAAACTTTGCTAAATACTTCTTTAGCTTGTTTATTTGATAAAGTTTTATCTTTAATAGCATCCGTTATCTGTTTTAACATCTCTGGAGTAATAAAGAAGTCTTTAATACTACTATTATCTTTATTTAATTCGGTTACAATATTAACTGTTATCCAGTTTGCCGCCATCTTAGAATCTATACCTATTATAACACACTTTTCAAAGTAATCCGCAATATTTCTATCCTTAATAAGAATATTGGCATCATACTCATTAAGCCCTAAATCATTAGTATACATTTTTAAACGCTCTAGAGGAAGTTTAGGTATCTCATCGATTAATTCCCCTATCCAAGACTTATCAAGCTTATAAGGTGGGATATTAGGGTCTAAGAAATACTTATAATCAATAGCGTCTTCTTTGTTACGCATTCCAATAGTTGTATTAGTACCCTCATCAAATCTTCTAGTCTCTTGGATTAACTCTTCTGTTTGATTTAAATAAGCTTCTCTTTGTCTTTCTTCTTCATATTTAATAGCAGCTTCAATATTTTGGAAGTCAACTCCTTTTACTTCTACTCTTGGTGTTACATATTTACCGTCTTTTTTTAGATTGATATTAACATCACATCTAATTTGGCCTTTTTTCGTATCAGCATCAGAAATATCACAATAACGATAACAATCACGAATATATTCTAAAAAAGCCATTACTTCTTTAGCTGAATTAAAGCAAGGTTCAGTAACAATTTCTAAAAGTGGCACCCCAGCCCGGTTATAATCGATTGTTGTCATCTTATCAAAATGGTCCAAACTAGCGGTATCTTCTTCCAAATGGATATCATGAATTAAAACTTCTATTGAACCTTCTCCTACGGGGATTTCTAACTTTCCATTAATGCCTACAGGATTAGTGCATTGCGTAATCTGATAACCTTTAGGTAAATCCGGATAATAATAGTTTTTACGGTCAAACTGCATAACCTCAGCAATTTGGCAATTTAAGATATGAGCCATTTTAATAGCATGACCAACACATTTTTTATTGACAATTGGTAAAGTGCCGGGAAAAGCCATATCAACTGGAGAAACAAAGACATTTGCTGTATCGCTAAAACCATTTATACCTTTAGAAAAGGCTTTAGCATGACTTTTTAATTCGCAGTGCATTTCAATACCAACTACAAGTTGTAAATCATTATTCATGAGAAACCTCCTTGGCAATTTGATTTTTATAATTCATTGTTTTTTCAATACCGTAAGCAATATTTAAAACTGTTTGGTCTTCATAACAATTCCCGGTAATATTTAGACCAACTGGTAATCCGTTTACAAAACCATCGGGGATTGTGATTGAAGGAAAGCCACCAAAGTTTCCTATTTGTAAATGTTCTTCTAAAATTTTAGACCCACCTGCTAAAGTGTTTTGTGACTTTTCTAAGAAAGGAGCCGGACCACTGCCAACAGGCAAAATAACGGCATCATAATTTTTAAATAATTCTTTCCACTTATTAACAATTAATCGGCGAACACGTTTAGCATTATTAAAGTATTTATCTTGGTTTTCTCTTTGTAAAACATACGAACCAATAACGAATCTTCGCTTAATTAATGGAGAAAAACCCTTAGTACGGTGGTCTTTCATTGCCTCATAAATGTTATTAGCACATCCTCTTGGACCAAAGTTAATCCCAGTTAAATTAGACATATTTGATGTGGCCTCAGCACAAGAAATTACTACATAGCAAGAAGCCACTGCATCTAATAACGTTTTATCAACGCTAACTTCTTCGATTTCAACCCCCTTATTTTTTAAATTATTAATAACCTGCATAAAGTTATTTAAATGACTTTTTAATTCTTCACTAGGATTCTCGTAGTTATCTAAAGAAACAATTTCTTTTACATAACATAGTTTTCTAGTCTTTAAATCATCTTTTAAATTGGCATACAAATTGATATTACTACTATTCCAAGAAGTCATATCCTTTTCATCTTGACCCTTAATTACATCAGTAACAATTGCTGCATCCGCTACATTTCTTGTTAAAACACCGCAATGGTCTAAACTAGAAGCAAAAGGAAACAAGCCATATCTAGAAATCATCCCGTAAGTAGGTTTGTAGCCAACTATGCCACAATAAGCAGCTGGCTTACGAATAGAATCTCCTGTATCGCTTCCTAAAGCGTAAGGATAAACACCTGCTGCCACGGCAGCCGCTGAACCACTAGAAGAGCCGGCACACATTCTTCTCGTATCCCATGGATTTCTAATGGCACCGGTTTTAGCTGTTGTTCCTGTACCGCCCATGCCAAATTCATCCATAGCTGTTTTATTAGTAGCAACCGCCCCAGCATTTTTTAATTTCTCAATAACTGTTGCATCAAAGAAAGGAATATAACCAGTTAAAGTATTGCTTGAAGCACAAGATTCAATATCTTTAGTTGAATAATTATCCTTAATTCCATAAGGAATCCCACTAAGTAAATTATCTGTAACTTTACTACCTTTAGCATCATCTAAAATAAGAGCAAAAGCATTACATTTATCTTCAATATCTTTTGATTTATTTAATGACTCTTTTACTAAATCCTCAGAAGTAATTTCTCCCTTAATAAGCATTTCATGTAATTTTTTAATATCTAGTTCATTAAGCATTCTCACCAACAACCTTTACAACTTCAACTTCTCTACCAACTGTTTTCCCACTATTGCGAAGTAACTCTTCAATTGGCACTGTTTCTTCAACTTCGTCATCGTTTAAATGACATTCCATATTATCCAAGCAATAACTCATTGGCTCTACTTCTTTAATATTAGGAATAGCATTAATTATATTAATATTTCTATCAATTTCTGCAAATTCATCTAAAACCATTTTATTTTCTTCTAAAGTCAAACCAATAAGTAACTTATCAGCATAACTATCAACCATTTCTTTTGTAAAATGTTTCATACCATCACCTACATATTCATATTGATATAATCAACTAATTCATCTTCATTGATTGTTACTTCTTCTTTAGTAACATTATCTTTTATCTTTACTACTTTATTTTTAATATCTTCATCATTTAGTATAATTAAGAATTTAGAATTTAAACGGTCAGCTTGTTTAAATTGAGCTTTTAAACTTCTGCCCATGTTCTCCATTTCGATATCAAACCCACTTAGTCTTAAAGTTTGACAAATATTTACTGCATAATCTTTCTCAGTATCAGAAACATACATAATATAAGCATCAACCCAATTTTTAATTGGTAACTCAATATCTTCTTTTTCTAAAGCTAGCATTAATCTATCTAAACCACAAGCAAAGCCAATTGCTGGCGTACTAGGTCCACCAAGGGTTTCAATCATCCCGTTATATCTGCCCCCAGCGGCTAACGTACTTTGACTGCCCATATCGTCAATATCAGCCATAATCTCAAACACCGTGTGGTTGTAATAATCTAAGCCTCTAACAATCTTAGGATTAACTTCATAAGGGATTTCCATAACTTCCAAGTAATGTTTAACCATATCAAATCTTTCTTTTGCTTCATTAGTTAAATAATCAACTGTCTTAGGAGCATTTTTAATAATATCATTATTGCCATCAATTTTGCAATCTAATATTCTTAAAGGATTTTTTTCTAATCTTACTTTACAATCATCACATAATTCATTAATATGTGGTTTTAAATAATTAATTAAAGCCTCACGATAATTTTCTCTTGATTCCTTATCTCCCAAGGAATTAAGCTCTACTTTAACATTACGAAGTCCCAAAGTCTTAAATAGATTTACCGGAAGAGAAATAATCTCCGCATCAATATAAGCATCATCACAACCAATTACTTCACAACCAAACTGACTAAATTCTCTTAGTCTCCCACTTTGGGGTCTTTCATAACGATACATTGGCTCTATATAGAAGAATTTAACTGGTTGGGTAGCTCCTCCATACATTTTATTTTCAATGTAGCTTCTAACAACACCCGCTGTTCCTTCTGGCCTTAGGGTAATATTTCTTTCTCCTCGGTCTTTAAAATCATAAGTTTCCTTGGTTACAATATCCGTTGTTTCTCCTACTCCGCGGTGAAATAGTTCCGTGGCTTCAAAAACAGGAGTTCTAATCCAACCATAATTATAAGTTTGGCATAAGTCCTTAATCAAACTTTCTATATATTGCCACTTAAGGGCATCAGTCCCAAAAATATCAACTGTTCCTTTTTGTTTAAGTATCATATTTTCCTCTTTTCTAAAAGTAAAACCTAGTATTATTACATACTAGATTTACTACTACATAACAATTATTTAACCATTATTATAATGATTTTCCTTTTTTTAGTCAATTATTCTCAGCGGTTTTTTATTCACTTTTAATTTGCCAAAAAAGGACATTTTTTAAGTATATCACTTATTCCACGGTCTCTTTAACATTATCTCTAGTTCTAATAAATGAATAAGTAACACTATCAAAATAATATTCTGTTGTATAATGAGTCTTCTCGCTACTCTTTGGTGTTGCAACCCTTAACTGATTACCTAAAGTATCAATAGTAAAGGCTTTAATTCCTGCACCATTATAGTTATTAAAATAAATTGGCATTTCCACGTCAGTTAAATTATTGCCATTAAAATCACATAAATACAACTTATTATCTTTAACATAAAGAATAAAACCATTATGAAGTTCAATATAACTAATATTATCACTTAAGATACATTCTAAACTATTGGCATTATAAAGTTTATAAAATACGCCTGTATTATCAACTATTTTAGTTGTATAAAAAATATTAGTACCAAAAGAAATAATATCTTCAATCTTATCTGTAATATAATCGCTTAAAGTATTACTACTGTTATCATAAATTTGATAACCATTATCACTTTTTAAAATATATTTCTTACTATCAAATTTAAAGCTAATTCCATAATATTGATAATTTAAAACATTAGAAATGCGGCCATTAATTACTTGGTCTATTCCCCATAAGCCATTTTTCTTAATAATATATTTAGAAGAGTCAATAATACCTTTTCCATTTTCTTGTTTAGAATAATGAATATCCTCATACTTAGCTATTATTTGCTTATTTTTAATATCATAGAGTAATATTACACTAGTCTCATTCTCCAAACCTTTATTTTCATATTCTTTAATAAAAGCATATCTTTTATCGACAATATCCATTTTAATATCATACATGCCTGCTATTTCATCACTATAAAGATAAGAGGTGGCAATTTCACAATCACTATCACTTAAAATACATTTATAAGTATCTAAAAGCTTCCCACTATCATATAGGAATAATACTCCATCGACTTTTTCCAATTCATCAGGATTTTCAGGAATTTCGTAACCTGTTACCACCTGAGGTAAATTAGTATCAACCGTAGTAGCCGCATCGTAATCTTGTCTTATCCTTCGCCAAAAAGGCACCATTTCTGTATCTAAAAGAGTTTCTCTATTATATTCTCTAAAGACCCATCCTAAACCATAACGTGAAACCACAGTCCCATCATTATAAGTTTTTGTTACTTCTTTAAAAGTTATTAAAGGCTTTTGCCCTTTCTTAAAACGTCCCTGGTCAATTAAAAATAATATCGTATATAAAGACACAATAGCAATAGTACTAACAACTACTATTCTTCTAATTAGTAATCTCTTCTTTCTTAGAGCTTCTTTTCTTTCATGCTCTTCTTCTTCATACATAGCCCCCGCTGTATCATTATACATATAAATCCTCCCTATTCTTTTTCCAGTAATATCGTTGTAGGTCCATCATTTATTAAATTAACTTCCATATCAGCTCCGAATTTTCCTGTTTCAACATGCAAAAATTCACTTAATTTAGTATTAAATTTATCATAAAGTGGCTCCGCCACATTATTTTTAGCCGCCTTAATGTAACTAGGACGATTGCCGTTTGTAGCGTCCCCATACAAAGTAAATTGAGAAATACTCAAAATCTCCCCGCCATAGTCTAAAATGCTTTTATTCATAACCCCATTTTCATCAGGAAATATACGTAAATGTGTTATTTTTTTAACCATATAATCAATTATTGCCTCATTATCATTATCAGTAAAGCCAACTAATAAGACCAGTCCCGAATTAATCTGTCCTACAATCTCATCATTTACTTTTACACTAGATTTTTTTGCTCTTTGTACTACTACTCTCATTAGTTTTTAACTCTTTCTACTTTAATAACATAACTGCACATATTTAAGGCTGTAATCAAATTATCTAACTCCTTAATATTTTTAATTTTTAAAGTCAATTTATACTTTGTCATTGCCTCTTCTTCTTTACTATTAACAGCATCTATATAAATATCTTTTTCTTTAGCTAAACTAACAATATCATATAAATAATTCTTATTATTAATAGTACTTATTAAAATATCCGTAAAATAGTATGTTTCGTTAGTACTATTCCAACTAACTTCAATTAAACGTTCCGTATTAGAAACATTTGGACAATCAGTTTTGTGAACTGTAATACCCTCACCCTTAGTAATATAGCCAATAATTTTATCGCCTTTAATTGGCTTACAACACTTAGCAATATTAACTTTAATATCACCACTGCCAGCAACAATAATATCGCTTTTATAGTTTATATTTTCAGTTTTATGGCCTATCTTTTCAATCAATATATCGTGAACATCTTTTTTGTCTTCATAAGCCATATTAATAATATAAGTTGGGGTAAATCTTAGGGAGCCAACAGATAAATAAATATCCTCAAGATTATCTAGTTTCAAATCATGACAAACTTTTTCTACCCTTTCACTCGATAAAACCTCGTTAATAGTCAATTTCTTTCTACGGATTTCTTTTTCTAATAGTTCTTCACCACGTTTAATATATTCTTCTCTATCAATCTTTGAAAAGTAGGATTTAATTTTATTTTTAGCTTGACTAGTCTTAACAATATTTAACCATTCTTTAGAAGGAGTTGCGTCTTTACTAGTTCTAATAGAAACAATATCTCCATCTTCTAAGGGCTTATTTAAAGGTACAATAACTTCATTGACAATTGCCCCAACGCAGGTATCACCAACTTTAGAATGAATACGATAAGCAAAGTCAATTGGAGTTGAATTAATTGGCAATTCTACAACATCGCCTTTTGGGGTAAAACAATAAATCATTTTACTTAAGGCTTCTTCATTAATTTCTTTCTTCAACTCGCTATCGCTTAAGTTATCGCCATGTTGTTCAATTAAATTGCGGAACATTTCTAATTTCTGCTCAAATACGTTAACAACACCACCTTTAGTATGTTCTTTATAAGACCAGTGGCTAGCAATACCTTTTTCTGCAACTTCGTCCATATCCGTAGTTCTTATCTGAACTTCATAAACGTATCCATGGGGTCCAAAAATGGAAGTATGTAAAGATTGATACATATTTTCTTTAGGCATTGCAATGTAATCTTTAAAACGTTTTGGGAGTGGCCTAAATTTAGCATGAATTAACCCAATAGCAAGATAGCAATCACTAACGGTATCGACAATAATTCTTAAAGCTAAAATGTCGTAGATTTCATTCCATTTTTTTCCTTTAGCCATCTTCTCATAAATACTATGAACACTTTTAACGCGAGCTTTAATGTGAAAATGAATATTATTTTCATTCATAATATCAATAAGTTCATTTTTCATTAACTCTAACTCTTCATTTAATTTAGTGCTTTCATTATTTAACTTTTCTTCAATATCTCGGTAAACGTCTGGTTTCGTATAAAATAGTGATAAATCTTCCAATTCTGCTTTTATTTGATTAATACCTAAACGGTGAGCAATAGGTATTAAAACAGAAATAGTTTCATTAGCTTTAGCTTTCTGAGCTTCTGGATCAAGCGCCCAAATTGTTCGCATATTATGAAGCCTATCGGCTAGCTTAACAAATAAAACCCGAACGTCTGATGACAAGCCAACTAAAACTTTTCTTAAATTAATCGCACTCGCCTCTTTATCATCACTTAAGGTTAACTTGTTGATTTTGGAAATACTATTAACTATCCCGGCAATTTCATCGCCAAAAATTCGTTCAACTTCCTCTAAAGTCGCACCGCCATGATTAATCGTCTCATGTAAAAGGGCTGAAGATATAGTTATATAATCGGCATTTAAAGAAGTCAAAATATAAGCTACATTAACAGGATGACTTACATAATCATCTCCACTCTTACGTTTTCGACCCGCATGATGAGCCCTAGCAAATTGATAAGCCTTTTCTATGACTTCTAATTCCTCTGGTTTTGTTATATACGTTTTAAGTTTCGCCATCAATTCATCGTAAGTTACTTCTTGATATTTTCTTTTTCTTACTTCATTCATATTATTCTCCTGACTTCTTTTCGTTTTCAAATTCATACTAATATTATTAACTAAACTAGCCCCATTTAAGACTTAATAACCATAATCCATTTATTTTTCCAAGTGGTCATCAAAAAAGCAACAACTACTTTTTTAATTTTTTATTATTTCTATATACGTTTTTGGCAATTATCTTAAAATTACTCTTTTTACATTTATATATTCAAACTTTTTATTACTTTTTCAACCAATTTTCCTTTTTTATATTTTTTAAGGTCAGTATAAATTAATGCCCATTCATCTTCTTGTTAATTACATAATTGCAGAAAACACTATTATCAGTGTTTAAAATATCATCAACTATATTATATAATGTCAAATTAGTTCTTAAAGGCCAAACCATATTACGTAAATATTCAAAAATATCATCTTGATCGACATATTTTATATTTTTTCTTTGCAGTTCTTTCACTTTGGAGTCAAGTGCTGGCTTGATATGAGCTTTCAAATCTAATACACTAGTAAATTCATAATCCATCAAAATCACCTAAGGCCTTTCCACATTATTATAAACTAAAACCCAGTAATTTTGAAGTCTAAATATTCATAATATTTATATAGGTGATAAGATTGCAAAATCAATTTTTCTTGAGTACCATCATTTTATGTCTAGGGGGCTTTATTGTTAAAATCCTAAGCTTTATCATTAAAATTCTTTATACGAGAATTCTTGGTACTGAAGGAGTTAGCCTTTACAGTCTTATTATGCCTTTTTTTTCTTTGATGGTTACTATCGCCGGTTTTGGTATGCCTCAAGCTATTTCTAAACTCATCGCTTCTGGAAAAACTAAAAGTCGTAAAATAATTGAACAAGGTATTATTTTCTTGCTAGTTCTTAATTTTCTAGTAATGATTTTGATTATTTTAAGTAGTGATTTTATTAGTATTAATCTCCTCCATGAGCCTAGATTAAAAGTTTTAATCATTGCCTCATCGCTTGCTATGCCCAATATGGCCTTAGCTTGCACTTTAAAAGGCTATTTCTATGGCAAACAAAAGATGCTTCCTAATAACATTTCTAACATTATTGAACAAACCATCCGACTTCTATTTATCATCTTTATTCTTCCTAATTTAATTAAAAAAAATTTAGTTTTTGGAATTATGAGTTTTCTTTTGCTAAATGTCGTTACAGAAGCAGCTAGTATCATAACTTTTCTAATTCTCCTACCTAAAAAGACTAAATTAAATATTGCAAAAATAACTTATAATCCTTTAATTTTTAAGGAACTAGTAAGTACATCTATACCACTAGTTTCTGGCCGTATTATTGGTAACATCGGCTATTTTCTAGAACCAATTGTTCTTTCAAACACTCTACTTTTAGCTGGCTATACTTCCTCCTTTTTTGTCTTAGAATATGGAATTTACAACAGTTATAGTTTAGCTCTTCTTCTAATGCCGTCTTTTCTTATTCAAGCCATTTGTACTAGCATTATCCCCGAAGTATCTAAATTTTATAGCGAACGTAAATACGACTTAGTCAAAAAAAGAGCTAAACAAGCCTTTATTCTTTCCCTAACTATTGGTCTTACTACTGTCATTACTGTCACCATTTTTCGTACTTTTCTTTTAAAATTAATTTATAATACTTCTCAGGGAGCCAATTACATTCTAGCTCTTAGTCCTTTTTTTACCTTCTATTATTTAGAAGCACCTATTTCTAGCATTCTGCAGGGAATTGGCTATGGTAAATTCACTTTAAAAACAACTACTATTGGCGTGATTATCAAACTCATATCGCTCTTCATTTTTAGTTTACTGAAAATTGGCCTTTATGGACTTGTAATCAGTGAAGCCATCGATATATTTTATGTTGTCTATAAAAACAGCACTAAGTTAAGGAAAATTCTTAATCAAAAAACACCCTAAAATCATTCATTTAGAGTGCCTGTAGTGATATTTTAATAAAATTTTATAAAGTTTTTTAATTTTGGATTTCCAATTTATAGATAAAAGGTCTGGTTATCACTACATTTATATTATGGAATAACATTTATCATTTTATACCTAAAAATTACTAATATTTTGATTTTTGGCGATTATCTTAAAAAAATTATGACATCATTATTTAATGAACATAGCATCGCCAAAGGAAAAGAAACGATACTTATCTTTAACCGCCTCTTTATAAGCATTTAAAATGTTCTCCCTAGTTGACAAAGCACTAACTAACATTACTAAAGTCGATTTTGGTAAGTGAAAATTAGTTATTAAAGCATCTATAGCCATAAATTTAAAGCCTGGATATATAAAGATATCGGTATCGCCCGAACATTCCCTAAATTCTCCGTTATACTTATGTGCTACGGTCTCTAAAGTACGGCAAGAAGTTGTACCTACACTAATAATGCGGCGCCCTTCTTTTTTAGCTTGATTTAAGACATCAGCTGTCTTTTTCGTCATCATATAAAACTCAGTATGCATTTTATGATCCAAAACATTTTCTTCTTCAACCGGTCTAAAAGTACCTAATCCAACATGCAAAGTTACAAAAGTTACAATAACTCCCATTTTTTTTATTTCTTCTAATAATTCGTCCGTAAAGTGCAAACCTGCAGTTGGTGCGGCTGCCGAGCCTTCAATCTTAGCATAAACCGTATTATATCTACTCTTATCCTTTAACTTTTCGTGAATATAAGGAGGTAGTGGCATTTCTCCCAACTTGTCTAAAATCTCATAAAAAATACCATCATAGATAAATTCAACGTTGACAATGCCTTCACCCTTAACTTCTAAAACTTTAGCCTTAAGTAAGTCGCCGCCAAAGTTAACTATGGTTCCAACATGAAGACGCTTTTGAGGTCTGGCTAAACATTCATACTTCTTATTTCCTAAATCATTTAAAAGCAGCAATTCAATATGGGCCTTAGTCTCTTCTTTTTCACCAATTAATCTTGCCGGAATAACCTTCGTATTATTAAGCACCAAAACATCACCTTTTTTTAAATATTTAGTAATATTTTTAAAGACTTCATGCGTAAGCTCACCCGTTTTCTTATCCATTACTAAAAGTCTAGAGTCAGAACGTTTCTCCAAAGGCGTCTGCGCAATCAATTCCTTTGGTAAATTATAATTAAAATCATTTATATTCATTTTGCACACCTCATATATTCATTTATAGAAAATATTTACTTTTTAGCTTAACTTTTTATCATCTTTATGGCCTTACTGTTTTCTATATTAAATCAATAAAAAACTATATTTTTAAAAGTAAAAAGTTGTTCTTTAAAAGAAATATTTTGAAAAATCAAATAAACTTAAATAATTTATCATCTTTTTGATTTCTTCTCTTCTAAAGATAATACTCTAAATTTTTCTTAAAATCAAGAATTATTCTGTTTTTTAGGCTTTATCATCATTCTTTTCTTGCCTATACACAGTTAAGTAATCTTTTAAACTACTGGCTGTTTTCTCTGGTAAAATCGTGCTTAACTCTTCCTTGCTAGCTAAAGACATATTCTTCACACTACCATATTTTTTAATAAGTTCCTTTTTCCGTTTTGGCCCTATCCCTTCAATATTATCCAAGATACTACTGATTGAGCCTTGAGAACGAATAGTGCGGTGATAATTAATTGTAAAACGATGAACTTCATCTTGCATTCTTGTTAAATAGTGAAACAAATTAGAAGTTGTATCAATCGCTATTTCTTTTAAATCACTATCAACCAAAACATTGGTGCGGTGATGATTATCCTTCTTTAACCCTACTACTTTAATATGTAACCTTAAATCATTTAAAATTTCTTGAGCAGCATGAATTTGTGTTTCCCCACCATCAGTAATGATTAAATCTGGCAAAACACTATTTTCCATTAAAGCACGATTATAACGACGATAAATAACTTCCTGCATCGTATGATAATCGTCATTTTTATCTACTTGAATTTTATATTTTCGATATTCACTTTTCTTTGGCTTACCGTTAATAAACACCGCCATACCAGAAACAGCAAAAGTTCCAAAGAGATTCGAGTTATCAAAAACATCAATCCTCGTAATATGAGGTATATTTAAGACAAAGGCTAGTTCTTCGTTAGCGTCCGTTGTCCTCTTCTCATCAGCTTCAATTAGCTTAAATTCATTTTCAAAATCAATCTTTGCATTGGTTAAAGCCATATTTAAAAGCTCTTTTTTTATCCCTTTTTCTGGTGTTATAAACTTCGTATTTAAAGTATCACTAAGTAATTTTTTATCTAGTCCCCCAGGAATCAAAATTTCTTTTGGCACTTCATTTCTTAAATAAAAATTAGCAATAAAAGACTCTATATCATCAGTTGTATCAATAGCTAACACGTTATTTTTATTTTCTAAAAGTTTTCCGTTTCTAATATAAAATATCGTTATTGAAGTATAACCATTTCTAGTATAGTAGTTAATAACGTCACGATTAACAAAATCATGTAATTCTACTTTTTGTTTTTCTGTTATATAGTTAATATATTCTAGTTCAGTTTTTAACTCTAAAGCCATTTCAAAGTTTAATTGCTTACTATAAGTATCTATTTTTTCTAAAATTTTCTTTCTTAAAACTTCTGTATTTCCCCGTAAAAAGGATAATATTTCTTGTTCCATGGCTACTACTTGTTCTTGGTCTAATACTTTGCTGCAATACCCTAAGCATTCATGAATATGATAATACAAACATACTTCTTTAGGCATACCTTCACATTTCTTCAAAGGATATAAGCGATTAATTAAATTAACAATTCTTCGAGCCGCATAAGCATTTGGGTAAGGCCCGAATAAATAACGATTATCTTTCTTTTTAATATTTAAATACCTAGAAATTTTAAGGCGAGGATAGGGCTTAGCAATATACTCAATATAAGGATAACTCTTATCGTCTCTAAGCATAATATTGTATTTAGGATTGTATTTTTTAATTAAGTTAATTTCAATTAAAAAAGCTTCTGTTTCACTAGTAGCAACGATATATTCAAAGTCTTTAATATTATCAACTAGCTTTTTAGTTTTGCCAGTTTGCTCATGATTAAAATAAGAAGCCAAACGACGGTGCAAATTTTTGGCTTTGCCGACATAAATAATGGTTCCGTTTTCATCTAACATTTGATATGACCCGGGTAAATTAGGAACCAGGTGTAATTTTTCTTTAATTAAGTTTTCCATAATCTTCTTTTTTTCTTTCTTCTTATTAAATTATAGTGTATTTTCCTTGATTTTGCTATAATTATTATGGGTGTTTTTATGAAACTTATTAATTCTAACGAAATAATTATTAAAAAATCACGTTTTTTAGGATTTTATTATGAAATTGAAAATTCTAAAGAAGCTGATACTATCTTAGAAAGTCTAAAAAAAGCACATAAGAAAGCTAGACATTTTCCTTTTGCTTACAAAGTTAATGGCACGGCTAGAAAAAGTGATGACAAAGAACCAAGCGGTACAGCGGGTATGCCCATCTATACCGTTTTAGAACGTAAAAAGCAAGAAAACACATTAGTAGTTGTCATTCGCTATTTTGGGGGTATTAAATTAGGAGCTGGAGGCCTATTTCGAGCTTATATGGAGTGTGCTAATAAGGTTATTGAAGAATCGAGTATAGACAAGTAATTAGTTATTTAGTCATTATATTGCTAATAGCCAAGTGGTAAAACATATAACTTTTTCCATCACTTAGTTATATGCCATGCCCAATGCAAAAAAAATAGTGGTTCCCCACTATTTTTAATTAGTCCCTTTAACTTGACTCATTACTTCTTCTGCAAAGTTTTCTTGTTTTTTCTCAATTCCTTCGCCAACTTCATAACGAATCATTGTTATTAGTTCACAATTATTATTCTTTAAATAAGTCTTAACGTCAACGTCACCGTCTTTAATGAATTCTTGATCAACAAGACAAATTTCTTTAAAGAATTTTTTCAATCTACCAGTAACCATTTTTTCAGCAATTTCAGCAGGTTTTCCTTCTTTCATCGCTTCTTCTTTTAAAACTTCTTTTTCTTTGGCAACACGCTCTTCAGGAACATCAGTTTCAAAAGTATATTCTGGTTTCATGGCAGCTGCTTGCATTGCTACATCTTTAGCAATTTCACAATTATTGCCTTTAATTACTGTTAAAGCAGCAATCTTACCACCCATATGTAAGTAACTACCAAACTCTTCATCATCATTCTTAGTAACAACTTCTAATCTTCTTAATGATAATTTTTCACCAATTTTAGCAGTCATTGCTACAACATAATCAGCAACTGTTTGACCATTTATCTCTAAAGTAGCTGCTTCTTCTACTGTTTTAGCATCGCTATTTAATACTGCATTGCCAATATCAGCAACCATCTTTTTGAAGTCTTCATTTTGAGCAACAAAATCAGTCTCTGAATTAACCTCTAAAATAACAGCTTTATTGCCACTAACATAAATATTAGCAAGACCTTCCGCAGCAATTCTTGACTCTTTTTTAGCAGCTTTAGCAATGCCTTTTTCTCTTAGCCAATCAATAGCGGCGTCAATATTGCCATTAGTTGCTTCTAAAGCTTTTTTGCAATCTAAGATACCTAAGTTAGTAGCATCTCTTAATTCTTTTACTAATTGTGCAGTAACCATAATTTTCTCCTTATATTTAATCTTATTTATTTAAAGATGCAATTAATTCATCTTTTTTCATATTTGTATAGCCTTTAACCTTACGAGATTTAGCCATTGCTTTTAATTCTTGAATAGATTTAGACTCTAATTCATCTGCTTTGCGCATTTCTTCTAATTCATTATCTTTAGCATCAGTTGCTTTTGATTTTTCTTTTTCTTCAGTAACATAATCAATTACTTCTAAACCATTAGCTTCACAAATAGCGTTAGTTAAAGCACCTAAAACGATTTTTACTGAACGAACAGCATCATCATTACCAGGAATTACATAATCAACATCATCTGGATCACAGTTTGTATCAACAATTCCAAATACTGGAATATTTAATTTTCTTGCTTCTCTAATAGCGTTGATTTCTTTTTTAGGGTCAACAATAATCATGGCATCTGGTAATTTAACCATTTCTCTGATACCACCTAACAATTTATTAAGTTTTTCATATTCTTTTTTAATTTGAATAACTTCTTTTTTAGGCAATACTTCGAAAGTGCCATTTTCTTCCATTTTTTCAATGTCTTCTAATCTCTTAACTCTTCTTCTAATAGTTCTGAAGTTAGTTAAAGTTCCACCTAGCCATCTTTCAGTTACATAGAATGATTTTGAACGATTAGCACACTCAATGCTTGCTTCTTGAGCTTGTTTTTTAGTACCAACAAATAAGAAAGTACCACCATTTTTAGCAATATCGCTAATTTTTGCATAAGCTTCTTCCATGCAAGTAAGTGTTTTTTGTAAGTCGATAATATAAATATCGTCTCTTGTTGTGAAGATATATTCCTTCATTTTTGGATTCCATCTTTTGGTTTGATGACCAAAATGAACCCCAGCCTCTAATAAATTACTAATAGAAACTACAGCCATTAAAAATCCCTCCTTCGTTATGCTTCTATTTATCTTTATAGCAATACTTATCACCTCTTCGGCACTCGATAAAGTATCTTGATAAATATGAATATTTGACTTTTAAAGCCATAAGTATTGTATCAAAGATTATTTTTAAACGCAACAAATAACCTCTATTTTTTGAAAAAAGCCTAAAAAAGCTTATTTTATTAGACCCATTTCAATTTTCCAAGCAATCATTTTTTTTGCCAAGCTACGTAAATACTCCTCACTTAATTTTCCTTCCTTAACATAGTTTATTATATCACTTATATCTCTTACATAATTTTTGGTAATTAAAATATTATTTCCTGCCAAAATAGCTTTTAAGCCAATATCATCAATAGAAGCCGTAGCCCCCATATTAAGTGCATCGGTAATAATCATGCCTTCAAAATTCAGATTATTTCTTAAGTAATTATGATTGCTAATAGAAATGGAAGCAGGATTGCTATTATCAAAAGCTTCTACAGTATTATGACTTATCATAATAGCACTAGCGCCACTTTCAATAGCCATTTTAAAAGGAATCAAATCATTTTCAACTTCTTCTAAGGTTCTTCTATCTAAGGAACTCGTCTTATGAGTATCTTTATTTTTCCCATAACCAGGATAATGCTTCATTACATTGACAACGCCGCTATTTTTAGAAGAATTAATAATTCTTTTTGCGAATTCGCCTGTTAGTTCAGGACTTAGCCCTATAGAGCGATAATAAATATAATCATTCTTATCGGTAGAAATGTCAAGTACCGGGGCTAAATTGACATTAAGTCCCAATGAAACTAACAGTTCATTTTTCTCCTGATTATCTTTTTCAATTAAATTAAAACTTCCTTGATTGTAAAGCGTTCGAGGCGATGAAAATGCCGTATCTCTTAATTTTTTGTTGCTACTAATTCTAACAACGCTACCGCCTTCTTCATCAACAGCTAAAAGTAAAGGTATCGTCGCTTGGTTTTGCAAATCGTTTGTCATTTTAACAACTTCTTCTTTGGTTTTATTTTTAAAAGCCGCTCCAAAAAGAACTAACCCTCCTAAATGATACTTTGCTATATCTTCTAAACTACTGCTAGTATGATGAGGAACAAAAAGACTACCAACCACTTCCTCTAAAGTCATTTTATCTACAACAACTTCTGCTTGTTCTTTATCTTTAGAAGCAAAGCCAGTTAATAAGAATCTATCATTTCTCTTCTCCATGTTCTTTACTTCAATGTCTTGATAATCTTTAGTAGTATCCAAAGTGCCACTATAAGTTATATTAACATAGTCGTTAATATCAGCATTAATCTTCTTTAAAATATAAATACCCTGATTTTCTGAAGCTAAATAGGTATATGCTTCCGTTTCATAGATAACTAACCCACTTAATGAGGGTTCTTGCTTACTCTCATCATTTTTATTTGCTTCTTGAAAATCATTTTTCTTACTGCAACCACTACTTATTGTAACCATTAATAAGATTACTACCACATATAAATATTTTTTCATTCTAACCTTTCTACCCGTTTAACTTTTCATACACATGTGCTTGTTTTTTTGTTAAAGTTTTCTCCAAAGTTTTATTATGGGGCATATTATAAAGAATTGGTACTTCACTTAAAATGTCAATATAAATATCAATATCATCAACAGAACTTAAAAGAACTTCATTACTTTCTGTTTCTTCCAACATATCGCTTAGCATTTCAGCAAAAGAATTAGCAATTCCTGCCTTATCTTTTTGAAAAGAAAACTGATTAGTAACATAATAAAGATAGAAAAATTTTAAAATTATTGCTATCAATTTTTTAAATAGTTCTGTATCATTTTCCTTAATTTGCTGTAATTTTTCATTAACATATTGTTTTATTAAAGCCATATTTTTATTACTGACTATTAAAAATTTAACTTCTAAAAAGAACTCTAAAGGACTAGAAATACTCTTATCTAAGAACTTAACCCCATCCCGTTCTAATTCCTGTTGTTTTTTAATCTCTTCAATATCCCTATATATATTCGGATGTAACTTTTCTATTAACTCTCTAGTCTTACTTTCTCTTAAAGCCTTAGCTAACTTAGTATAATCATAGTAAGGAAAATCTAAATGATTCTTTAAAATCTCTTCTATAATCATTAACATATGCTTATTATCAAAAAAATACCATTCTACCGAATCAATATCATCACAAAAATTATCAAAGACAGCCCTTAACGCTTCTATATCAAACTCTTCTTCTTTAATATCAATAAAATCAGTTAATAAAAAATACTCTATCTCTAAAAGACTAAAATACTTCTTACTATTAACTATATCCCGATGTAAATAATCTAAAAGCATCTCATTTAATCTTTGATACTTCCTATCTATATCATCATCATGATCAGTTTTAATACTATTAAATGCCTTAATTAAATTATTAATGGCATTCTTTAAAGTAAATTTCATAATGTCCCCCAAAAAACTACTTTCCCCGACTTCCTTCTTCCTAAATTATACTACTATTCTTAAGAAATTAAAAGCTTAAAAGAAAAAGACATAACTAGAATAATCCAATTATATCTTTAATCGTAATAAATATCATTAATAACATTAGAAGAATAAAACCAATGGTATGAAACCACCCTTCAATATTAGCATCGACTCTCTTACCCCTAATTTTTTCAATAACAACAAATAGAATATGACCACCATCGAAAGCTGGAAATGGTAAGAAATTCATAAATCCTAAATTAATTGAAATATAAGCTGTCAAATAAAGGATTTGGGCAAAACCTAAAGCCAAAGATTGATTAACAATATTATACATGCCAACTGGTCCGGAAAGGGAATTCATTGATAGACGACCTGTAAACAAGCCATAAATAATTGTAAACATTGACTCATAAATACTATTAAATTTACTAGCGGCATAACTTATTGCTTTGCCAAAACCATGATAAGTTTCCTGATAAATAGTAACTCCAAATACTCTTGTTTTATTTCCTTTATCATCAGTTGTTTCCTTTGGCTTTACTTTTAATAATTCTGTTGTATTATCATCATGACGCACTTCAATGCTATAGTAATCTTTTTTATTATCTAAAGTTAGCAGTACCTGGGCACGATCCCAAGTCTTTGTTTTTTTGCCATCAATACTTAAAATGACATCGCCACTACGGCCACCAGCTTCGCTATATGCTGTCCCTTCTCCAACTGTATCTATCTTTGGCGTCGTACTAGTAGACCCATAAATTAAACCAATCATAAATAGCAAAACAAAAGCTGTAATAAAATTCATGATAACACCGGCACTAAGAATTAAAATTCTCTGCCACCAAGGTTTATTACACATTAATTTATTCTTAGGAATTTTATCATCATCTTCCATAACTTCCCCAGCTAGTTGAACGTAACCACCAATTGGAAAAGCCCTTAAAGAATATTGAATACCACTTTTCTTGGAAATATGTTTTAAAAGTAATGGCCCCATACCTACGGAAAACTCGTAAACATGAACTCCACACATTCTAGCAACCATAAAGTGGCCAAATTCATGTAAAAGTACCAAAATCCCCAACATTAAAATTAATACGATTATACTAATTAACCACATAATAACACTCTTTTCTATTTATAATATTGTACACAACAATGTATACAATAATACCCCAAAGATTAAACTATCAATTCTATCTAAAATTCCCCCATGACCTTTAATTAAATGGGAATAATCTTTAATGTCATTTTCCCTTTTAATTTTACTAAAAAATAAATCGCCAATTTGCCCAAAGGCACTTATAAGTACACTCATAACTACTATTCTTAATATGCCTAAGTTGCCAATTACTGCCAAGTAATAGAAAGTTCCTATAATGCTTGAACAAATAATACCTCCTAAAGAGCCTTCAATCGTCTTCTTGGGACTTATATTTGAAAGCCTATGTGTTCCTACATAACTACCTATTAATAAGGCAAAAACATCAGTTGCTACAATCACAACAATAATATAAAGTAATAAGTACTTATTTGCCATATCAAGCATTATCATAGAATTTAAGCTTAAGCCTATTAAAAATAGTAAAGTAAACATAAAAAGAGAAGTCTCAGTATCATATTTTTTACTAAAAATAGTAGGAACAATCAAACTGAAGAGCATGAAAGCAATCATCTGATAAGAAGCCCCAATATATAAAGCATAACTATCATTAACTACATAAATGAGACTCATAAAGCTTATTAAACTAATAACGATAATAGGAATATTTAATCTTCCTTTAACTTTTGGCAAAGTAATTATTTCTTTAAAAGCTAAAATGGCTACAACCCCAACTAAAATCTTAAAAGCTACGGGTCCTAAGAAAAAACTAGCCAAAAAAATAATTGCTATTAAAGCCCCACCAATTATTCTATCACGCACTATTTACCACCACCAAATCTTCTTTCTCTACCATTATATGCTAAAATAGCCTTATCAAATTCTTTATCATCAAAATCTGGCCAGAAGCAATCAGGAAAATACATTTCCGCATAAGCGATTTGCCATAATAAAAAATTACTAACTCTAACGTCACCGCCGGTTCTTATCATTAAATCAACCGGTGGTAAATCTTGATACAAGTATTTGGTAAACAAAGCAGTATTGATATCTTCTTTACAAATTTTACCACTTTCAATATCAGTTAAAATACTTTTAGTAGCATCAACAATCTCACTTTGACCACCATAATTAAGACAAATATTTAAAATACCACCCGTATTATTCTTTGTTTCTTCTCTTAAATAGTCCATAGCATTCAAAACATCATCTCTTAGCGGCTCTTTGCGACCACTAAAAACCACTTTAATATTATTATCATTTAATTCTTGACAAGCACTTTTAAATTCTTTAACAAAGAGGTTCATCAAATAATCAACTTCACTTGCTTCTCTTTTAAAATTTTCCGTTGAAAAGCAATAAACAGATAAATATTTGACACCTTTTTTAAATATATAGTTTGCTCTCTTTTTTATATTGCTGAACCCACGACGATGGCCTTCTAATTTTGGTAACATGTGACTTTTGGCCCATCTTCTGTTACCATCGAGAATAATTGCCACGTGCGTAGGAATCTTTATCTCTTCCATTTTTCCTCCTAATACCATTATATAATGCTTAATCTTGATAGTCAAAACAAAACATAATTTTTTTATTTTCGCATGTTTTCGCCCAGCATCTCCATATCTTCGGTCAACTGTTTTATGCGTTCAATAATTCGTTTAGCCTTAACTTTATCCGTGCCTTTACAAGATAAATGGTCTTCTAATTCATTTATTGTAAAGTTAGATGTAAAGAAAGTTGCCTTATGTTCATTCATTCTAGTTTGTAAAATCGTTCCTAATATTTCATCACGTCCCCAATCAGTCACCTTCTCTGCCCCTATGTCATCAATAAGTAATAGGTCAACATGACTAAGCTCATCCATAATATCATTCATAGTTTCAAAATCACCTTTAATAGTGCGCAGTAATTCTGGCAAATAAACTATTTTCGTTCGAAAACCCCGTTTTTTCATTTCATTAAAACAAGCACTAAGAATATAGGTTTTCCCACAACCAAAATTGCCATGTAAATAAAGACCCTTCATATTCTTTCCATAATCAAACTCTTTAATAAAATTCATCACCCATTTAATTAGCTTATAACGATTTTTATCTCTAGTATCAATGGTTTTTAAAGAAGAATTCTCTAATTCTTTAGTTGTATTACTGCTTTCTTTTAATTTTTTAAATTCCTGTAATTTATAGTAACAAGCCTCGGTTGAAAACATTAAATGATTATTATATTTCTGAGGATAATTAGTATAACCCCGAACTTTATTTTGACACTCATACAAGCCATGACAATTTTTACAATGATTATCTTCTTCCAAATAATTCTCTAACTTAGAAGTATAGTTCATAGCCTCTTTATCAGCTAAACCTAAAGACGCTACTAAAGCCTTGAATTCAGGATTTTTCATTGCTCGAATATAATTATCTTTTAAACTATTTTCAATCAGTCTTGTCTTATTTACTATTGTCATTTTAAACTTCATTCCTTTCCATATCGACTTTGACTCATCTTCAAGACTCATATAGTCAAGAAAACTTTAATTTTTTTTAGATTAAATTCCTTTCATTAATTCTTCTAATTCTTTTTGCTCTTCAGCTGTAGCTTCATTTCGTTTAATTTCGGTTTTGAACCATACCGGAACATCTTCTTTTGTCTTAGCCATCGCTGGGATAGCAGCATTTAATTTTTTTTGTTCTTTTTCTGCTAAACTCATAGCTTCCCTAGCAGTTTTGACGCCACTCCTAACCCACTGACCAGCGATAGCTTCAACAAAATTTTTATTTAGCTTATTATCATTTTTCTTTAAGACATAATCAATTAAAACATTGACAACCGCAGGTCTTAAGTTTAAATCGCAGCACAAATTCTCTAATAATTTTAAATCTCGATTAGTTGGTATAACACCATGATACTTACTCTTTAAGAAATCATATGGTTTTGTATTTTCAAAGATATAAATAATTTTATCTCTTTTACTCATGTTTTCTAAATTACTATCCTTTTTCTCTTTATAAACCAAAGTTGGTAATTTACCATTATTATGATAAGTATAATAATTTCTGGCTAGTTTTCTTAGTTCTTCCGCTACAATATAACCTCGTTCATTAATAACATTCTTGATAATTTCACTAAATTGTAATGTATCCAAGTTATAAACAAACGCCAAATTTTCAATTAACTCTCTCGTCTTCTTATTAAAAGCCTTTTCGTTTAAAATATCCTTAGGAATACTAGCCATCAGCATATCAAAATCAATAACATTTTTAGCACTAACACTTTGCTTAACTCTTTCAGTTGCATCAACTTCTGGTAAAATATTAGAAGAAGCAAAGGTCATGTTAAGACTACTTGTGATATCTTCATATTCACTTAAAGGAAAGTTTTTCTTTTCATAAGATTTTTTAATTACATCATACTCTTTTTTACCAATATTATTATACAAAACCACGTTCAAAACTGGATGATTCAAAAATTCTCTTGGACTCATTGGACTATATAACTCATAAATGTAAGAATAAATATCTCCTTGCTTAACATAAGTCTTAAGAAGTCCTAAAGATTCCAAAGCCTCTCTAGCTTCCTTAATACTCTTTAAATCGCATTTCATTAAACTCATTAAATGATGATGATTATACTCTTCACTCTTAAAACTATTATAGTTTAAATCACGCCACAAAGTAAGATAAAGACTAACCGCTAAAGCTCCCATAATAGGTTCATATAAAATAATTAAATTATTGCGGTCCTCTAAACTTAAAATAGTCTTATTAACAACTATGTAAGTATCAGCCGGCAAAAGACTTACCTTACTCATAAAATCACCCACTAGCTAGTATTATAATAAAGAAGTTAGAAAAAAGAAATGCTTTTTTAACATTTCTCATCACATAAATCAGCTAAGGTATTAAATCCTTCTAAATATTTATTTAATAATTCTTTTCTTTGGCCTTCATCTAAAAGAATATAAGGGTCTTTTTGACTATCAACGGTTCCTTCAATAACTCTTTTAACTTCGCCTTCTTTAATGAATACTACCGTTGGAGCATAAACTCTTTTCTCTCCCGTTTTGATAGCTTTACCGTTATTATCCGTAACGCTATAATCTTCTAAGAATTTATCTAATTTTTCTAATAAAAAACTATATATTTCATTACCATCTGTCTTAATGAGTTTATTATTATCATCAAAAGCAAAACTACTACGAATATCTTTTATATTATAGTAATTAATTTTATTAATACCATATTCATTACCCGCCTCATTTAAAACGGGAACCATATTACGACACCAAGGACAAGTTGGAAATCCTAAGTATAAAACGCCCGTCCCGTTATTAAGCAATTCTTTTAATTCTTCATCACTTATATAATAGTATAAGTTCTTCTTATCAATATTAACTAAAGGATAATCTTTATCATTACTATTCTTCTTACCGTTATAAGCCGTATATTCATCATAAAATTTCGTATCACTTTTGATATCAGTAGTCTCTTTTTTATTAAAGATAACAATTCCTATACATAAAATAGCTATTACTACTAAGCCTAAAACATAAAATTTCAAAAAATCTTTCTTCATCCTAATCACCTTACCTCTAATTTTATTAAATTTTTAAGCCAATTGCAACCAATTTCATTTTAAAACTAGTTTTCGAACTAATTTTTTATTACTATCTAAAATGACAACCGCTTCTGGTTCATACTCAGTCTTATGACAATCAAATCCATGATAAGGTTTATCTAGAAGTTCATAGCCAGGTTCCACTCTAATTTCTTCTGAATGATAATAACCATCAGTAACAGTTATCCGCTCACTATGACGATAATAGTTAGTCTCCTTTTCCAACTGATGATACGCTGTATAGTTATCATTCTTTTCAATTTCTTTAATCAAATGTTTCCAGCCAATATCCAAATGTAATTCGGTACAAACTTTACTAAAAGTACAGGCTTCATGAAGGTGGTCGGTCATTTTATCTTTTATCTTTAAAGCCGCTAGTCCTGAAGAAATCAAAATTACTGGGGCTAAAATCATCGAAACTACTTTTAGCCGTTTAGACTTTCTTCTTTTTAAAACTGTTTTAACATGTTTAGCTTGCATGCAATCATCCCCATCATCTAAAGTCTATTTCCACTATAAGCATTTTTATATTAGTAGTCAAGAAAAAATCACTCCAAATATGAAGCAATTCTTAAAAATTTTATTTAATTAGATTTCTAAAGAAAAATTATTGATTTCCTCTAAATCAACACCATGTTCTTTGACGTAGGCATAATGTTTATTAAGTTCATTTTCAATATACTTTTCTAATTTATCTTTACCTAAACTAGTTGGTAAGAATGTTAAGGCTTCCTTTACTAAGCTAAAGCGGTCAATATGATTGCGCAAACGCATATCAAAAGAAGTTGTTATAGAACCTTCTTCTAGATACCCATGAACATAAAAATTCTTATTATCACGGTCATATATCAAGCTATGAATAAAAGCTGGATATCCATGAAAATTAAAGATTACTGGTTTATCTTTTGTAAAATAGTGATTAAATTCCTCATTGCTTAAACCGAATGGATTTCTCTTAGGACTTTCTAATCTTAGAACTTCTAAAACATTAATAAAACGTACTTTAAGCTCTGGGATGAATTTTCTTAGTAAACAAGTAGCTGCAATCGCCTCGATATTAGGAGTATCCCCACAACTTACCATAACAATATCCGGATTCTTACTAGTCGATAGTTTTTCTATTTCAAGCAAACCCTTTTCAATTAGTTCTTGAGCTTCACTCTTAGTTAGCCACTGTCTAGTTGGATGCTTAGAAGCAACAATAGCATTAACCTTATCTTTAGCTTTTAAACACTTATCATAAGTAAGAATCAAACTATTCGTATCAATTGGCAAATAAATATTAACTAGGTCTCGTTTCTTTGTTCCTAAATGATCAATAAAACCAGGGTCCTGATGAGTATAACCATTATGGTCTTGTTGCCAAACATTACTTGTCAAAAGTAAATTTAAACTAGGCAATTCTGGTCGCCAAGTAAGACTTTTCTTCATCTTTAACCATTTTAAATACTGACTAACCATTGAATCAACGACACGAATAAAAGCCTCATAACTAACAAAAGTCCCATATCGTCCGGTTAAGGTATATCCCTCCAGTAAACCCTCACAAACATTTTCAGAAAGATAAGAATCAATTACCCGACCTTCAGGGCTTAAATTTTCATCCGTTGGCAAAATTTTCTCTTCCCAAGTACGTTTTTCACTCTCAAACATATGATATAAGCGATTAGACATAGCTTCATCTGGACTAAAAAGACGATAACAATCCTTATTTAATTTAAAGACATCCCGAATATAGTTAGATAATTCTAACATATCTTGAGCAACTGTCTTACCAAACTCTTTATTTTCTAGTAAATAAGAAGTAACCATAGGTAATTTTAAAGTCTTATTACTAATTCCATAACTAATAGGATTTTTACTCATTCTCTTTTCGCCTACAGGATGATAATTTTCTAAATAATCCTTTAAAGTACCATCAAGATTAAATAATTCTTCAGGATGATAGCTTTTTAACCAGTCTTCAATTATTTTTAAATAGTCAGGGCAATTCTTATCAACAGGAATTTGATGAGCTCGAAAAGTTCCTTCAATTTCTTTGTCCAAGACCTTTTTTGGCCCTGTAAAACCTTTTTTAGTCTTTAAGATAAGCATAGGATAATAAATTTTAGACATCTCTTTAGACTTGATTTTCTTAATTTCTAAAGCAATCTTATCTAAAGTAGTCATCATCTTTTGGTGAAGAGTAGCAGTATTATCACCAGAAACAATGTAAGGATGATATCCTAAAGCTGTAAAATAGCAAATAAGTTCTTTATCACTCATTCGACTATAAATCGTCGGATTACTTATTTTATAACCATTAAGATGTAAAATCGGTAACACAATACCATCTCTTTGGGGATTTAAGAATTTGTGAACTTGCCAAGAAGTCGCTATGGTTCCCGTTTCGGCTTCTCCATCCCCAATGCAGCAAGCCGCAATTAAGGAAGGATTATCTAAAACAGCCCCAAAGGCATGGATTAAACTATATCCTAGCTCCCCACCTTCATGCATTGAGCCGGGTATTTCTGGCGTTGCATGGGATCCTAAACCATAAGGAAACGAAAATTCTTTAAAAATTTTCTGCATTCCGAAAATGTTTTTAGGACAATCAGGATAATATTCACTAAAGGTTCCTTCTAAAAAACTTTGAGCTAAAAAAGCATTACCCCCATGACCAGGACCACTGATATATAACATGTTCAAATCATACTTATTAATAATGCGATTTAAATGGGTATAAATAAAGTTTTGCCCTGGGACAGTTCCCCAATGACCTACTAGTTTTTCTTTGATATGGTTTTCTTCTAAAGGCTTTAAAAGAAGAGGATTATCTTTCAAATAAAGACAAGCCGCACTTATATAATTAGCTGCTCGAAAATATGCATCAACAATTTCAATTTCTTTCATTTTTATCTTCCTATTCTAAAAGTATTATATCAAAAGAAAGATAAAAGAAAAAGACTTTTAAAGTCTTTAAAATATTAATTTTCTCGGCACATCAATTTCTTTTTTCATCGGTCTAAGAAGAGGCATGGTATCACCTAAACGAGATTCTATTTGTTTTTGGCTTTTTAATATTATTTTTTGCTCAAAATACAAATTATTATATTTTAAAACTTCATTTACCCTTGGAATGTAAGTAAAATAGCTATTTAAATCAAAACCCAAACGACTAAAAGCACTACGAATTAAGATAAGTTCGTCTAAATCAAAATATTTCAATTCTGGATATAACAGTAATGTCTGCAAATCACGAATCTCTAAAATTTCTAATTTTCGTTTCAAATTATCAGGTAAATCTAAAAGGTTAATTTCAAAATCTAATAAGTCAAACTTAAAGGGGTGGTAACTTGTTTCTTTTCCTAAAAAGTAACCATTATTATTTAAAGTATTTCCTATAAAATTGACACTGTGAGAATTAATGCCTTGAAAAGTTTTTAATATTTCCCTAGAAAAGCCCATTAAATCCCCGAGAAAATATACATGATGATTGTTTAAAGCTGTCAAAGTTTGGCCTTTAGAAAAAACTTTGTTTAAAGGACGATATAAGGGTTCATCTCTATTTAATTTTTCTATATATTTTTTGATTATCATTTTCAAAATAACACCATCATTACCATAATCGCTTAAAAATTCATCAAAATTAGCTAAATTAGTTCCGAGGTCAATATTAAAGTATAAAAAGCGATTGAGTTCCTGGGAATTTTGAGATATCGCCAAGAAAAATTCATTCATATCTTTATATATACTTAGATATTCTTTCGTTGCTACTGGTAAATTACTACCTAAAATGTTGCTCTTGAAGTTATCAGAATTAGATTTCTCGACTTCTAAATCATTAAATGACAAAGGCACAATACCTTGAAGAACGCTATCTATTTCTTTAATACGATAATTAAGGCTTTGCTTTTCTGCCATTAATTCTAAACATTTTTGTGCTTTCTTATCAGTAAAAGAATATAAGAACGATTTGCTTAAATCAATTCCATAATTTTTTAAAGACTCATGAACACAGTTGATTTCTTCATCAGTAAAATAAGCGACTTTGGGACTAAATATTAATTCATGTAAATCATAAATACGTTGGGTTGCTAATTTGTTTATAAACTCTGGACTTAAATCTAAAACTCTAATAGAAATGCCATGTAAACTAAAAGTAATAGGATTATAGTAAACATTCTTTCCTAAATAGAAACCATAATGATACAAAGTCCCATTAATTTCATCAACTTTTTTGGCATTAAAGCCATCAATTTTCAATAAATCCTCTCGGGTAAAACTAACTAAATCGCCAATCGTATAAATATCAGCGGCATTAAGAAGAAATAAGCGATGCCCCCTCTTAAAAATTTTTGATAATGGTGAATATAAAGTCACTTTATCACAATTTATAGCACTCTGATAACGCATAATAACTAGTTTTAAAATTGTTCCTTCATTGCCTAAAGCATCTAAGAGTTGATACAACCAATTGTAATCATCAAAAGCATTAATATTATAATATAAAAAATGTTCCATTTTCTTACGACTACTAGCAATATCGATTAAAAACTCCAATACATCATCATATTTTGTTAAATATTTACGTAAATATGGAGCCATTTCTAAATCTCTAATCTTAACTTGTGCTAAATCATTATTCAAAAATCTTAAAGAAGTATAATAAGTAGGTTCAAAAGCATAGCTAAGTCCTTTTCCTTTGATAGCAATAAAAATTTCATCAAATAAAGAACGACGCGAATTAGAAGAGTCAACAATCCTTTTATAAACATCATGATTAATTGTAAGTAATTGTTCTACCGTAGTTATCCCAAAGCGTGCTAAAATTCTTTGGTTAATGGTGTTTATTCCTAAGCTACTAAGACTATCTTTATTCATTTTTATCCCCCCTTTGCTTGAGGGATTATCCTACCACTTTTCAAAACCAAAAGCAAGTCTAGTATCTGCTTTTGTTAAAGATTAATATTAATTTTTCTGTTTAAGAACTTTTTTGGCTAACTTCATCCCTGCATCTGTCTGCATTTTGGGAGTACTAATAACGACTTTAATGCCTTCTACAGTAAGACAAATATATGAATTTATGGTATCTTCTAATAGATAAACTTTTTGAGAATTAATATAGCTTTCCGGATAATTAATTAACTCATAATCATCTTGAAGAAAATAAATTTTTAAAGTGATATCGTCTTTCTGATACGCTAATAGATATTTAATTTTTACATTGCCAACTTCTTTGAAATCTCTCCAAATATAACCATTCTCCTCACAAATTTTGGCAATAAAAAGATATTCTTCCAAAATATTAGATAGACCTTTTTTATTAATGGGGCCTTCTTGCCAAAAATCATCACTAATTTCATTAACAACAATATTGTCAATAATTATCGGTGACTCTTTTCTTTGAAAATTTCTAGCTTCTGAAGCCATTATTCCTAATATTACTATAACCACCATTAGAGGCCACAAGACATATTGAAACTTAAAATTTTTCTTTTTTTCAAAATATTTTGTAATCTCTAAATAATTTTTAGTTTTATCAAAATCTTTAACCATACTAGCTCTTAAAGACACTTTATTCATGATAACCCCCCTTTCGTAAGACAATCAAAGTCCGATAAAGCAAACTTTTGACATAAGACTCATTTTTCTTAAGAACAGCAGCTATCTCCTTTAAAGTTAAATCTTCTTCGTAATAAAGATAGAATATTTTGGGAATATCTTGGTTCTTACAACTTTTTAAATATTGCCAAATAAAATCCCACTCTTCCTTTTGAACATTCAAATCTTCTAAAGCTGTTTTTTCTTCTTTAATATTTTCAATATCCTTATCATAATTATCCAATGTTAATGTTTTTAATTTTTTAAGAAAAGTAAAATGTTTCTTAATCTTGTTATTAGCTATTCCTAACATAAAACTATTTAAATTATCTTCTAAGAGTACTTTCTTATTAAGAATTTTCCATAGTTCTAAATAAGTCTCTTGAATAATATCGTTTACTTCGTTAATATCATGGGTCTTAATAATTATAAATCTTAAAACATTATGATAAGTCTCATCATATATCTTCTTAAATTGTTGTTTTGTTTCTTCATTATCTAACTTCATATAGTCCTCTATACCTTTATATTATCCCTGAAACTTTCTAAAAAGTTGCAAAAAAAGAAAAAAAACTAGTCTTTTGAACCAATTTTAGTCTTTTTAATTATTTATTATTACAGGATATTCGCCTCTAAGCTATCACTTAACTTTTCAATTTCATTAGCTTTTTCATTCAAATATAAAGCTTCATAATAAAAAGTACAATCCTCAGAAAAATCATTAAAATTCTCATTTATATGATTTTTTAGAGTATTCAAAGAATAATCATTAATCCCTTTAGACTGTAAATCCTGACATAATTTAGAATTTAATACATAGCCTTAAAGATAAATTTTATTTAAATTAATAGTTTTTTTGTATTCTATATTAATAATGAGGGCTTTCTTTTAAAACACCGCAGCCAGTCTGAAAAGCTTCTAACTCTGTTGTTATTTTCTTATTAAAATCAATGATTTTGGATATAACTTCTTCTAAATCCATCTTAACCTCTGCTAATAAATAGGTAAGCTAAGACAGCTACTACACCAGAAATAAAACCAAGTCCTAAAGTCAATAAGAAGGTACTGATATAGCCATCATTATCACTAGGAAATTTACCATCTGCTTTTTTTGCTAATACACGTCTCATTATTTTGTTATTGCTTTGCAAAGGCTTTGATGGTTCAGCTTGAGACATCATTTTTTCATAAATAGTCTGGTCTTCTAAAGACATTTGGGCAAAATGACTAAGTTTATTTCTTCTGTCCCAATCTTTCTTAAAAAAAATATCGTCTTCTGATACAACCTTAACATAAAGCTTTTGATAATTACTAATTTCAGCTTTAACTAGCTCATCGATGTACTGAAAGCCAAAAAATTTTTGTAAGAAACTCGAACTTTTAAATTCACCACTTAACAAATAATTACCAACTTTATCCAGAATATCTGGTTTATCATACGCATATTCAGTAAAAAGACGAGCCACTACAAAGCGGTATTCATTAGCTAAATGACAACCATTGTCCAACCTATTATAGCCATTTTCATCTATCCGATTAGGTCTACCAAAGTAATTATCTTTTAATATAGGAATAGTTGCTAGTATTTTCTGCTTTTCTAAAGCAGTAAAGCTTGAAAATTGCAGCGGCGTAAAAGTATAAGTTCCATGATGCCTCAAATTACTCCGTAACTCATTAACAACAGCAGACTCCCACACATACCGACGTAAAATTTCTCTTTCCCCGCTCATTTCCAAAAATTTTTGTTCTTCAACTTCTAAAGAAGTCAATGGTCGAGGAACATTATTTGCCTCTTTTATAATATTAATTTTGTTATCAATTAAATAGTGATAGAATGCTATCTCAGTTACTTTGGATTCAACTTCTGCAAATAATGGCTCACTACCAGGTGAATTAATTTTACTTATAGCATGAGCCATTTCATGTATCAAAGCCACTAACCAGCCTAAGGATTTATCAAATTCTTTAATTTTTATCATGCCGTCTTGGGTTGTTACTGCTCTAAAATTTTCATTCTGTTGAATTATCAGCTTATTTTGTAAAATTGCATTAACTAAAGTCCCAGAAACACCTATTTTCGTATAGAAATCAACAATAAAATTCTTATAATCATCATTCTGAATCTCAATTCTTAAATTTTTTAAGCTTTTAAAATTATATCTTTTATCATAAGGAGCATACTGATTAAGCAATTGATTATTTAAAAGCTGAACTATTCTATCATCAAGTAATCTCACTTTACCTGTTAACATATCATTAAAATCGCCATTATTAACTAATTCTTCAATAAAATCATTCAAACTTTCCAAAGTCATATATATCCCCTTTTTATTTTCCTATCAATATAAGTATAGCAAAAATAACTAGTCTTTTGAACTAGTTAATCTTTGTTTTCTTCCATCCGAACACTTACTAATTTAGAAACGCCCTCTTCTTGCATTGTAATACCATACAAAGTATCAGCATATTCCATAGTTCTCTTCTTATGAGTAATAATTATAAACTGGGATTTATCTTTTCTTGTTTCTAAGTACTTACCAAAAACATCAACATTAGCTTCATCTAAAGCCGCTTCAACTTCATCTAAAATAACAAAAGGAACAGTTTTAACATTTAAAATGGCAAACAATAAAGAGATAGCAGTTAATGTTCTTTCACCGCCAGAGAAAAGAGTAATCGAACTTAATTTTTTCCCTGGTGGTTGAGCAATTATCTCCACCCCAGTTTCTAACAAATTATCCTTATCGGTTAATTCTAAATGGCCTTCGCCACCTCTAAATAAGATTTTAAAGACTTTCTGAAACTCCAAATTAACTTTCTCAAAAGTATCCTTAAATCTTTCTTTCATAATTTCATCTAAAGAAGCAATTGCTGTTTCCAACTCTTCAATTGATTTTGTCAAATCGTCTTGTTGGGTTGTTAAGAATGTATATCTTTCATTTACTCTTTCAAATTCAGCAATACTTCCTAAGTTAACTTCCCCTAATTCCTTAATCAAGCTCTTTAATTTGCTTACTTGAAGACGAGTCGTCTCAATATCGATATCAGTATCAACTTCACTTAGAGCTTTTTCATAAGTCATTGTATATTCTTCATTCAAGGTTAATAAATAATTATCTAACTTAACATCATATTTGCCTAAAGTAATTTCATTGCTGTTAAATTCGGTACTATACTTATTCAAATCCTTATTTTTATTTTTAATATTCAATTCAGCTTCCGCTAAATCACCACGTGAAGTTTCTAATTTTTCTTGGTAATCTTTTATTGTTCTCAGTAAAGTATCTTTCTTACCATTTAACTCATAATAATACTTTAAAATTCCATCTAATTCTTTATCAACAGTATTATTTAAGATAGCCTCATTATTCTTCAAGATATTTTCTTTATCTTTATAATTCTGTTGTAATTCACTTAAACTAATATTCTTACGATTAATAGTTTCTTTTAACTCAATATATTCATTATTTAGTTTATTCTTTTTATTTTTTAAAATTTCATTATCTTTATTTAAAGTATTTATTTTTGTCTCTAAAAGATGAATATTAGTCTCTAAACTTACTTTATCAGTCTCTAATCTAGTTAATTCATAGCGGTCTTTTAAAATACTATTACTATTTTTCTTTGCCCCGCCGCTAATAGAACCACCAGCATAAGAAATATCGCCATCTAAAGAAACAATTTTGTATTTATAATTTAATAACTTAGCAATACTATTTAAGGCATCAATATCTTTAACCACAACGGTATTGCCTAATAAATTCTGCATTATATTACGATAAGACTCATCAAATTTTACTAAGTTAATAGCAACGTCTACAAAACCAGAAGTATTTTTTAAAATATTTAAAGTATCATCATCTAAATGTTTTGGCTTAATAATATTAAGAGGTAAGAAAGTAGCTCTTCCTAGTCTTTGCTCTTTCAAATAATTAATTGCTTGTTTAACCGAAGTTTCATTATCTACTACTAAATAGTTAAGACTAGCTCCCAAAGTTGTTTCAATAGCATTCATATAAATATCATCAAATGTTAGTAATTTGCCAACTGTATTATAAATGCCTTTCAAGCGAGGATTATTCAAAATTGATTTAACCGGTAATGGAACATTTACTTCATTTAAAATATTGTTATTTAAAATATCAATACGATTATTAAGCTCTAATAAATCTTTATTTTTTCGATTATACTCATTAGTTTCTGTAACATAATTTTTTCTTTGAATTAATTCTTCATTATCCAAAGAATCTATATCTTTCTTCAGAGTCTCTTTCTTAGTGTTTAAAGCTTCTAATTCTTCATCTAAAGAGTCGATATTCTTCTTAATACTTAGGATTTCTTCTTTGAGATTTAGAACATTATTTAAAGTTATATCATTATTACTATTAAGTTTTTTTCTTTCCAAAATCAAGGTCTTTTTGGCATTAGTATCAGCAATTAAACGTTCTAATTCGACTAGATTTTGATTTAATTTATTTAAAGTTGACTCTATTTCTAAATTACTTAACTTAGTCACTTCTAAACTTGCTGTATCCTTGCTAACTTTAGCATTCAAATCTTCAATTAAATTTCTTAACTCTTCATTACGCATTTTAAGTTTATTATATTCTAAATTTATTTTTTTAATATCATTAACAATTAAAGCAATCTCTAAAGTTTTTAAATTATCTTTATATTCATTAAATTTCTTAGCTTTAATGGACTGAATTTTCAAAGGCTCTAAGGAAGTTTCTAACTCACTAATTAGTAGATTAATAGTATTTAAATTATCTTTAGTCTTTTCTAACTTTCTTAAAGACTCTTCCTTATGCTTCTTATATTTTAAAACTCCAGCTGCCTCTTCGATAATTACTCTTCTTGCCTCTGGCTTACTACTAACAATATCTTCAACAGTACCTTGGGAAATAATATTGTAAGCGTCTCGGGAAGCTCCGCTATCAATGAAAAGATCTGTTATATCTTTTAGACGAACTTTGGTATTGTTCAAATAATATTCATTTTCGCCACTACGATACACTACTCTCTTGACTTCAATTTCATTAAATTCACTTTTTAAATAATGATTAGAATTATCAATTGTTAAAGCCACACTAGCTCTTGACATGGGACTACGACTTTTCGAGCCATTAAAAATAACGTCGCTCATTGAACCCGTACCTCGTAAAGTTTTAACTGATTGTTCGCCTAAAACCCACTTAACAGCATCCAAAATGTTACTTTTACCCGACCCATTCGGGCCAACAATACAAGTTATACCATCTTTAATATCTAGTTCAATTTTATCTGCAAACGATTTAAACCCCACTGTTTTAATACTCTTTAAATACATAATTATCCCCACTACTTGTTACTAGCTTTTTTACTTAAAGCGTCTTTAGCAGCCATTTGTTCAGCTTCTTTTTTGGTTTTACCAATGCCAGTTCCATAAACAATATCGTCAATTCTAACTTCCATCTGATAAGTTTTATTATGAGCCGGGCCTATTTCTTTAATTAAAACATAGTCCAAAGTATGTTTATTCATCTGGGTAGCTTCTTGCAAAGCACTCTTATAATCAGTCAAATAAATCTCGTGTTTCTGAATATGAGGAATAACTGTTGCATAAATATATTTTTTAGCCACTTCAAACCCACATTCTAAATAAATACAACCTAAAATAGCCTCAAAAATATCGGCAATAATCGTGTTATTAATATCATGTAACTGCCCGTGTCCTACTCTAATATATGGAATGTAGCCAATTTCTTTAGCATAACTAGCCAAAGCCTCTTCACAGACAAAACTAGCACGCATTTTTGACATAGCTCCTTCTTTCAAATCAAAATTGCAGTAAAGATATTCACTAACAATCAACTGTAAAACACTATCTCCTAAGTATTCTAATCTTTCATAAGAGGCAACATTATGTTCATTAGCATAACTAGTATGGGTAAGACTTGTTAAAAGTAATTCTTTATCTTTAATATCTATATTATATTTTTCTAAAAAGTTCATTTTTATCACCTAACTCATTATAGCAAATAAACCTAAAAAGACCAAGAAAAACGCTTCAAAAACATAAAAAAGATTATTGTTTTTTCTAAAATCTATTAGGAAATAATCTTTTTAAAACTTTATTTTTACCAGGATAATACTGCATTTTAGGCTGCATATTACACAGAGCAATTTCCATGTACTTTTTCATCTGCTCATCTTCGATATCTGGATGATTTGCTTTAATTCTAGAATAGATTTCTCTAGCAACATCTAGTCTGACAGTCGCATTAATTACTATGCCATGTTTATAATTATACTCTTGCATAAAATAATACATCAATTCATCCTCATAATTATAAAAATTAGTTCCAAATTTGCCTTCTAAAATCACCTTTTCATTTAAGCCACACTTAAGACAAGCATGATAAACAGCCGGTTCGTCTTTTTCATCAGCAATACCCCAGTAGTTTGGTACATTAATCCATAAATGTTGACAATTCAAATATTCAATATTTTTAATTTTCATGTAAAGCCAGCTTTGGTCAGTAGTTATCTTTTTATTAGCACTCATTAAATTAACATACTCAGCAACTGCCGGATTAGCAAGAAGGTCTTGCATTTTTTTAATATTGTCATCCTTTTGAGTGGTCAAAGCCGCATATTCTTTCTTAAATTTAGCCAACCATACCTCTGGATGCTTTCTTACTTTAGCTTTTAACATGTTATCATATCTCCAATCACTTTAATTGCCTAATATAATATCATAATTTTCTTCTACATAATAGACTTTTCTAACGTTTTTACCTTATTAAATCAATCTATTTAGATAACTATATTTACTAAATTTTAAAATTATAGTAAAATGAACATGGTGATTAAGTGAAAAACTTGCTTATAAAATTAATTAATTTCTATCAAATATTACCACTTAGTACTCATAGTAAATGTCGCTTTTACCCAACTTGTTCTAACTACATGAAAGAAGCCATTACTATCTACGGCCCCCTTAAAGGTTTAAAGTTAGGAATTAAAAGACTTCTTAAATGTCATCCGTACGGAACGTTTGGTTATGACCCCGTTCCTATCAAAAAAGAAGAAAAAACTAATTAAATAAAAAGGAAGAAATTATGAAAAAATATAAAAATTTATTAAAAATATGCTGTTTATTTTTAGGACTTATCAGTCTAACCGGCTGCTTTAAAAGAGATGATATGGAAGATATCAGTATCGTTGTTAGTACTTATCCTATCGAATATATTGTTAAAAGTCTTTATGGAGCTTACTCCAATATCACAAGTATTTTTCCCAGTGACATCGACGTTAATAATTATGAGTTAACTGACAAGCAAATTAGTGATTATGCTAAGAGTAACCTTTTTGTTTATAACGGTCTTAGTGACGAAAAAAATATTGCTAGAAGTTTCTTAAATCGGAACAAAAGCATGAAAATTATTGACGTCAGTTATGGTCTTAATATTGAATACGGCAAGACTCCTGAAGAATTATGGTTAAGTCCTAATAATTACTTAATGTTAGCAACTACAACTAAAAATAATCTAAGTGATTTCATTAATAGTAAATATATCAAACAAGCAATTGAAACAAATTATGCTAAATTGCAAGAAGATTTATCTTTAATGGATGCCAACTTAAGAAGTATTGGAGCTGCTAGCAAAAAGCCAATCATTACGACTACAAATACATTAAAGTACTTAGAAAATTATGGCTTTACCGTTATATCTTTAGAAGACAATAAAAATGTTACAACTGATTTAAAAAATAATTTTAAAAACGGTACTTATAGTAAAATCTTCATTAAAAAAGGTGAAACTAACGATACAATTACTGACCTTACAACTAATTATAAAGCCTCTACTATTGAAGTTAATATGATGAATACCTTAAGTAGCGATGAACGTACAAATAGCGATGATTACTTATCTATTATGAACGAATATTTAAGAAATTTAAGAGAAGCTACTTCTAACGAATAATAAAATTCTGTCTATCAATTTAGGCAGTTTTTTTAATGATACGTATTCTCAAGAAACAATTCTTTAATAATTAAAAAAATAAGCGCTAATGACTTACTTTCTATTTCTTTGTTAATTCTAATTTTCTTTTTAGCTATAGTTGTATTAGAAAAAGTTAAAGTTCTAACTCTAAAAATCAAAAGAGTTTTCAAATGGCATCGTACATAGTTCTTAGCCTTATCCCTATTCCAACCTTCAAAAATAGCCTTTGGGCAGCTCTTAGTGTTATCGCTTTAAAGAATAAGTTTTAATCTTTTTAAATTTGGACACTATTTCTTGAACTTCGAGAGTATCTAAAACAGCAGCATTATGTTTACCAATAAGTAGCAAAGAGTTTTTATCAATACCATATCTGCTATTTAAAGTTGAAATTGTTTTACTACTTAAGTTAGTATAAGTAAATGCAGAAAATAAGTCATTTAAAATTATCCTTTTTTCTGTTTCCGTTAAACTTAATTCTGTCTCACTAAATGGCATTTCTTCCGCTATTTTTTGAATACTTGAGACATTATTAACGCCTTCACTAAAATTAACTTTTTGGCCATTTAAGAATTCATATAAAATACTAAAAATTGAATCAGTGTCCAAACAGCTGCTGATTTTCTTTAGCAGTTCAGCTATTTTAGATTCCCGTTTGTAAATATGAACTGCATAGTCACGACAAAGGCGTTCTAATACTTCTTTCAAGCCTTCTAAACGATAACCTTTTAAATATATACCATTTTGATAAGGGATTTGAACTTCACATTCCCTAGCGTTCTCCTGCATGAATTTTTGACGGCGTTTTTCATCATCCAAGCCTAACAAGTCATACAAATTTTCCGGCGTTGCCGCCCTTTTAGCAATCGGCAGTGTTATTTCCGTTTTATATTTTGGCCCTTGATAGCTGGAGTCCCCATAATAAAAGGCTTCTTCGTAAGTATTACCCAAACTTTTTTCTAAAGTTTCGAAAATGCTCACATTATCGGGACTAGCCTTAACAGAATACACCTCCAAAATATTATCTCTCACTACTGGGAAAAGACCCAAACTTTGCAACCTACTTTTAGCATTTGCTAATTTTTCTTCCGCTCTAAAAAGCTCCTCACTTTTCGCGTTATAATTAATTTTTATACGTGCCATATTAAATTCTCCCTAATAGGTCTTATTATAAAATCGTCACATATTATAATCAAGGAATTTTAAATTAAATTAAAAATAAATTTAACTATTGATGAGAAATGAATTTTTTTTGCTGAAAAATATAGGAAAAAGTAATTTTATTATTGACTTGTATCTCTAATTTTAGTAAACTGGTATTGTTGCATGGAGTGATACTCAAGAGGCTGAAGAGGCGTCCCTGCTAAGGATGTAGAGCGGGTTTACTGCTGCGAGGGTTCAAATCCCTCTCACTCCGCCATTAAAAATATTAACACTAGATAAATTTCTAGTGTTTTTTGTTATTCAAAAATCAAAAAGGTCAAAATCATTTAACCTTAATATGGCCGCCAAAATTTCTTTCAAAATCGTTTAAAAAATTTTTTAATAAATAATTATCTTTCTTATAAGAATCAACTTTTAAAATAACGTCATCAATTTCATAATCTCTAACAATTTTAAAAACCCTGCTTCGTAACTTATTCATGCTATACTCATTTATCTCATCTTCCAAGTTAATATAAAGTGTATTATTATTATAAAATATATTCATATTAAATTTTCTTCCTTTCCAACTTACTTAAAGCTCATTGCTATGGTAAACATAACTTTAAAAACTTTAATACTTTATTTTCAGATTATCACCAGTCTTAATATACCAAAATTGACAAAATAATTATATAAATTCGACAAAACCTCTCAAAATTTCTTCTAATCATAGTTTTTTATAGTATAATGAACCTATGGTGATGTATAATAAAAAAATTAAATAGAAAGGGATTAATCAATAGAAATTAATTAATATTTCTATTGATTAATTATGCGTGATGAAAATGAAAGTATTTTTAGCAGTTTTAATCAACAAATTTATAACATTTGGCTGCAAACTATTTGGTAGAAACGGCTCCCAATTACCGGGAAGTTACGTTTTGAAATTCTTTGGTGATGATATTATTAGCGAAATTAAATTTCCTAAAACAGTCATTGCTGTTACAGGTTCTTCCGGTAAAGGCACAACTTGTAGTTTAATCAAGCATATTTTAATCGATGCCGGTTACTCTGTAGCGCTTAATGAGTCTGGTTCTAACGGCATTATTGGGGCTACCACCTTAATATTTAACAATACCAAATTAAATGGTGAATTTCAAAAAGATGTCCTTCTTTTAGAATGTGATGAACGCCATTTAAAGTTGATATTTCATAAGAAAAAACCAACTCACTTAGTAATTACTAATTTAACCAGAGACCAACCCGCTAGAAATGGCACTCCAGAAATTGTTTTCAATGACATCAAAAAAGCTATTGATAACTCTGTTCATCTTATAATCAATGCTGATGACCCGTTAGTCAGTCGTTTAAAGCTTACTCATCAAGGGAAAATAACTACTTATGGTATTGACAAAACCAAACATAGTTACTTAAAACCAACTCTAAATAACGTTGACTTTGCTTACTGTCCACAGTGCCATCAAAAGCTAGAATATTCCTACTATCATTATGGTCATCTAGGCAACTATAAATGCCCACAATGTGACTTTTACCGTGGAACTCCCGATTATCTAGCTACTAATGTTAACTTAGAAAAAGAAACTTTTGATATCGATAATAAAAAGATAAGTCTTAACAAAAATGCCTTATACACTGTTTATGCAACTACGGCGGCTTACACACTAGCTAAAGTTTTAAAGATTAAGGATGATAAAATTCTTTATGCCTTAAATGCAGATAAATTGGCATCTAAACGTGGGAAAACTTTATATATTGACAATCGACCAATTACCATGTTAGAAACCAAAAATGAAAATAACTTGAGCTATTATCAGAGTTGTGAATATATTAAAGAACAAAAAGGCCTAAAAACTGTTATCTTAGGTTTTGAAAACGTTTCTCGTCGTTATAAAGAAAATGACCTTTCTTGGCTTTATGACGTTGACTTTGAACTTCTAAATGACTCCAATATTGATAAAATATTCTGTATTGGTAGATTCCGCTATGACGTTAAAACACGTCTTGAATATGCTAATATTCCAGCTGATAAATTAGTTCTAGTTGATGATTTAAACAATCTTTTAAGCATGGTAAAAACTAAATCTAAAGGCAACATTTACACAATGGTTTGTTTCGATATGACGGCTATTATTAAAAAAATGATTGAAGGAGAAGAAAAAAATGATTAAAATACTACACTTTTACTATGACATTATGAATATGTATGGCGAATCAGCTAATATCCGCGCATTAAAAAAAGCCCTAGATTATGAAGAAGTGCCATATCAAATCGACTGTAAATCCCTTCATGAAAAAGTAAATATTTTCAATTATGATTTTATCTATATTGGTACCGGTCTTGATGAATCCTACCCTTTAGTCTTAGAAGACCTAAAAAAATATAAAGAAGACTTAATTAAGTATATCGACGCTAATAAATTTCTTTTAGCAACTGGCAATGCCCTCGATTTATTTAGTGACTTAAAAATTTTAAACTTTCAAAGCGTTAGAGAAGACTTTCGAATTATTGGTGAGCAAGTCTATACTACTGATTTAATTAAAAACTATGTTATTGGCTTTCAAAACCGTGATACCGTAATCAAAACTACCGGTGAAATGCCACTATTTAAAGTAACAACTGGAACTGGTTATGTCCCCAATAACACTAATGAAGGTATTAGAAAAAACAATTTCTATGGTACCTACCTTCTAGGGCCACTCCTTATTAGAAATCCTTATTTATTAGAATATTTAATCAAAGAACTTTTAAAATCTAAAAATACTAAATATAAAAAAATGCCTCATGATACCGCTTATTTGGCATATGAAGCATATTTAAAAAACTTTGTTAACAAAGATTAGAGCTATCTAGTCTTTTTTAGTCTTTGCAAACGAACCGCTCTTTCATTTTCTATTCTAGGGCCACAAAAATCATCATAACTATAAGAGCTAGTAACAGAATCTGTCTCTAAAAGATAATCATCATCCTCTTCATCCTCAATATCTAACCCTGGTTTCTTAGAAAGAAGACTTTCTAAAAAATCGACTCGCTGTTTTAGATATTCATAACTCACAAGGATAGTATTATCAGGCCAATTATAAATCTGCTCAAAAGAATTCTTTCTCAATAATCTTTTATTATCAAGTGGCAACTCACTTCGATATCTAAAAATAAAAGCCACTTTAGTATATTTTTCTTCTTCGTTCATAAATATCCCCACTAATCATAAGATACCATGAAACTAATAAGATAGCAAGTTAAAATAAGCTTCCAAGGAGATTTAAAAAGCCATCAATTCCCCCATCCATTAGTTTATCCAAACTGCTCCCAATTTTACTACCAAATCTCGACATTCCTGATGAGTAATCGATATAATCATCAGTCAAATAATCCTTCAAATCAACCTCTTTACCATTTTTAACGTCACTCTCAAATTCCCGTAACTTTTCTTCAGTAATAGTAGCTTTTCTCCCCATCTTAATATCGTAATAACCCGACTCCAGAGCAATATATAATGCTATAAAAACAAGAAAAAACGCCAATAATATTTTCATAAAAAGATTATTTTTCTTCATCTTACTCCCCTATATACTCATACAATACTTTAGCCAAAATCTCGATTGTATTAGATACTTCTATTATAGAATTATATTGGCCGCCCACCTCAATTAGAATACAATTACTATCAAAATCTTGATTATATATACCATTTACCCCGGGACCACTTTTTTTGTAAATACCTCTAGTAAGATTTGGATATTTAGCCTTAATCATTTCATTTAAAGAACTTGCTACTTTAAGATTTTCCTCATAATTATCATGTTCCAAACCTACTAAAAACATAACTCTAGCATAGTTTTTGCCGGCAATTGACGTCGTTGTTGTCTCTTTTTTTGAAGAATCCCTATGCAAATCAATAAAATACTTAAGAGAAGGATTATTCTTTTTAGCCTCCTCTAAATAAACTCTACTAGCCTGATAAGAATATCTATAAACCCAATTATTTTTATTCAAGATGTCTTTAATCTTTTGGCTTTCTACTATTGCATTAATACCTAAATCATTTAATTTTTCCTTTAAATAATAAGCTGCTATCTTAACGTCTGGTTTTATATTGTAAACATTAAAATAACTACTTAAATATTCCTCCGTATCATGTGAATTATAAATATAAATTAGAGGTTTATTTTCATTTAATGCAGATTTTTCAATATTATTGTCTGAATTTTCTTTACTTTCCTCTGATACATTAGCAGGATTATCTAAATTACTCACAGCATTAATACCTAGACTAGAAGTAATATAGTTTCTATCAACTTGATGATTAAAACCAACTTTTAAAAGGTAATTCAAATAATCTTCTTCTGATATGCTTTTTCTTACTTTGTTATAAAAAAACAAATAACTCAAGAAAAAACCAACTAGAAGGAAAATGATATACACAACTTTTTTTAAACTATTTACTTTTTTTCGACTCTTAAATCTTTTTCTCATAATCATCACTACTTAATTATAATGTGGTCTAAGAACATATAATGTCAAAAAAACACCATAAAATATTCTTTTATCTGTTAAGACTAACAAAATCACTAAAGACTCTTGAAAAACTGGGAAATATTTGATAAAATCATATAGACATTTAAGGAAGGAGCAAGAGTATGGCTAACATTAAAAGTTCTAAAAAAGCAATCAAACAAATTGCAAAAACTACTGCTAATAACCATGAATTAAAAGCAAGAGTTAAGAACACTATCAAAGCTTGTGAAAAAGCAATCGCAGCTAAGAACAAAGAAGAAGCGACTTCTTTAGTTAAAGAAGTACAAATAGTAATTGATAAAGCTGCTAGCAAAGGTCTTGTTAAAAAGAACACTGCTGCTAGACAAAAATCAAGATTAAATAATAAAGTTAAAGAAATGAACTAGTAAGGGTTCATTTTTTTTGATATAATTTACTAGGTGATTTTCATGAAAAAAACAATTGCAATCTTAATACTTGGAGTCTTATTAATTCTTGAAATTAAATATATAGACCCGATAACCAACTATGTTAAAAGCCTCTTGGACAATAAAAAAGAAGTGATTATCTTAGATAGTAATAAATATCATAAAGACGCTTCTTATCTTTTTGTTCAAGAAACAACCGATTTTACTCCTTATAGTTATCAAGACTTATTAAATATTGTCTATAGTATTATTAATAATGGCTGGAATTCTTTTACTTTTTATTGTCCTAAAGAATATAGTGAATGTATAAGTGATATCAAAAATATTTCTGTTAATGATACCCTACTTACAGAAATTAATAATTATGCTGACCCTTTTAACTCTTTTTCCACTTTACAAACTCTTTATGATGAAAATGGAGAAATAACAATTAAATTAACTAAAACCTATACTGATGAAGAAATAAATACTATTAATGATAAATTAAATGCCATGTTAAATAATATTATTAAAAATAATATGAGTACTAAAGATAAGTTATTAGCTATCCATGACTATATTATTAATAATACAAAATATGACACTGAAAAAAATAATAGTGGCAGCAGTAAATACCACAGTAATACAGCATACGGAGTTTTTATGGAAGGATATGCCACTTGTAATGGTTATGCTGATGCCTATGCCTTAGCGCTTGACCGTTTAGGAATTAAAAACTATAAAGTCTCAAGTAGCACGCATATTTGGAATGCTGTTTATTATGATGATGAATGGTTGCATATTGACCTTACTTGGGATGATCCCGTTAGTACTGATGGCAAAGATTACTTATATCATAAGTACTTCTTAGTTAATAATGATCAAATGAAAAAAGAAGATGGGGATTTACAAGACCACATCTTCGATACTAAAATATTTCAAGAATTTCATTAAGATAGATAAATTTTTCTATCTTTTTTATTTTCTAATTAATTTCAAAGCCTCTTCATACTTAAAAAGCAAATCACCTAAAGAGACATTATAATCACTTTCTAAATCAGCACTTGACTCCGTTAAAATTTCATTTAAAGTATTATCTTTTCCGATTAAAGGCTGGCGTTTATAATTACAGAAACATATTCTTGCATTAACTTCTAAACAGGAAAACCTCATCAAAGAAGATGCATTTCGGCACTTTTCTAAATGATAAAAATAAATTAATTTCGTCTTCTCATCTTTATCGGTTCTAGGATACCAAACCATCCCAATTCTTGTTAATAATTCAACTTTTTCATCAGATACCGCCCCGGCATTATTTAAATTTCGAAGACTTTGAAGCCAATTATGAGGTTTAAATTTTTTACCCGGCATATATTCCATTTCCAAAGAACCAGGAATTACCAGATTTCCATTTTTTTGATAATACGCCTGTACACAGTTGTATTTTCTATCAAATTCTGGAATTTCATGTTCAAAGTCTATGCCAACTTTCTTTAAAAGTTCTATTTTTTCCGTTGATAAATTTCCTGCTTGATATTTTTTTCTTTGCAGACTAATAAAACTAGAAGGATGAAAGCAATATTCCCCCTCACTTAAAGTTAAATCTTTAGAAAAATTCACATTTTTATTAACTTGGTAATACTTTAAAATATCTTCATAATGTTTAAACCACGTGTGTTCACGACAGTTCCAAATTATACCTAGTTCATTCAATTTAGCCGTCACTTCTGGCTTTAAAACACCCTTTGCAAAATAAGTTCTTTGATTATGAAGCCATTTTGATAAATCAATATCTGTTTTGGAAGCAATATTAACAGTAAAACCCGCTGGCACCGATAAATTAGTATTGCTATTATGATATTCTATAGCGGCTTCTAAGGCTAACTTACTCTTAACAGCCGTTGATAAATTATCCCATTTCACGTTAAGCCTTTTTAACTTTGCCATCTGTTCTGAATTAAGAGAACCATCTTTAAGACGAATTTTTTGAATTTTTATCCATCGCTTAACACCAGTAAACATACAATCATCCTTAGAATTTCTTGAAACTTCAACCGTATCTGAACCATAAAACGCCACCGCTAAATTATAATAGTATTCCCATATTTCTTCACGAGTCATATCAAGACTTGCTTCTAGCTTGGTCTTCTTTGGTTCTAATTTTAAATTTGTTGGCTCTAAAGCATATGTGTTTTTCATACTTATCCCCCTTAAATGCTGATATATTCTACCACTTTTATTTACAAAATGCAAATATTTTTTGCTTTAAAAGAAAAAGAAAAAAGACACCTTATTTTTAAGTATCTTTCTTCCAAATTATTTCTTACTAATACTCAAAGTACTATCATAACCATTAATATCATAGTGATTTTCGGTTTCTTTATAGTTAAGTTCTTCTGCTAAAGTTTCTTTCTTAATAAACTTGGCATATTCATTAAAGCATTTGCTAACAGCTTCATCGCCACTATAGCTAACTACAATATGATCTTGGATATCCAAATCCATTTCTTTGCGCATATTTTGTAGCTTAGAAACAACTTCACGAGCCATACCTTCTAGTAATAATTCATCAGTCAAAGTTGTATCTAAAATGACAAAATCACGGCCATTCATGGCTACATCAAAGCCTTCTTTAGCATCTATTCTGATATCAACCATTTCTGGAGTAATAGTTAAATCTTTTTCTAAAAATTGAACTTCTAAAGTTTCTTGGTTATTTAATTTTAATTTTTCGGCTTCGGTTAAATTTAATAATAATTCTTGATATGCTTTAATATCCTTACCAAACATAGACCCAACCACTCTAAAGTTTGGCTTAATAGTTAAATTCATATACTTGCCTAAATCTTTAGTAAATTCTAACTTTTTAACATTTAATTCCTCGGTAATAAGACTAGTTAAATCTCCTAATAAATCTTTTAATTTGCCATCAATAATAACGGTATTAAGAGGAATTCTTACTTTAATCTTACTATCTTCTCTGGCATTTCTACCTAAAGATATTAAATCTCTTACTTTGTCCATCTTTTCTTCAACATTAGAATTAATATATTCTTCACAGACAACTGGATAACTGCTTAAGTGAACAGACTCTTCTCCTGTTAAATTACGATATATTTCTTCAGACAAATAAGGACAAATTGGTGCCATTAACTTAGAAAGACCAACTAAACACTCATAAGTTGTTTTATAAACTGCCTTTTTACTTGTTGTTAACTCACTAGCCCAGAAACGATTACGATTACGACGAATATACCAATTTGATAAATCTTCACAGACGAAATCAGTTAAGAAATGAACTGCTTTATTTAAATCATATTCATCAAAAGAAGCTCTCACATTTTTAACTAACATATTATATTTAGATAATAACCACTTATCAATTAAATCTAAATCATCATATTTAACATCACATAAATCAGTATCAATCTTATCAGCATTAGCATACATAACAAAGAAATTATAAGTATTCTTTAATGGATTGAAGAACTTCGAATGTACTTCTTTTAATCCATCAAAACTAAACTTCAATGGTGTCCATACAGGGGAAACATAAGGTAAGTAAAATCTTACTTCATCAGCACCATATTCTTCAATTGTCTTAAATGGTTCAACGATATTACCACGAGATTTACTCATCTTCTTGCCTTCGCCATCTAAAAGTAAATCATTAACTAAAACATTACGATAAGGAGCATGACCCATTACAAAGGTGGAAATAACCATTAAAGTGTAGAACCATCCTCTAGTTTGGTCAATTCCTTCACAAATAAAATCAGCTGGAAATTGAGTTTCAAATAACTCTTTATTCTCAAATGGATAATGATACTGAGCAAAAGGCATAGAACCAGAATCAAACCAACAATCTAAAACATCAGGAATACGTTCCATCACGCCACCGCACTCTGGACAAGTTAAATGAATATCATCAATATATGGTTTATGTAAATCCAAATCCTCTGGTAATTTTTCATTACTACGATTTCTTAATTCTTCAATTGAGCCAATCATTTCATTATGACCACAACTACACTTGAAGAAAGGAATTGGAGCCCCCCAGAAACGACTACGGGAAATATTCCAGTCTTTAGCGTTGCTTAACCAGTTAGCAAAACGTTTTTCGCCGACATAATCAGGATACCAGTTAACTTCTTTGTTAGCTTCGACTAATTTTTCTTTAAAAGCCGATACCTTAATATAATAACTAGGCATTGTATAATAAATTAGTGGAGTATGACAACGCCAGCAGTGTGGATAATCATGAGTTATCTTTTGCTTTCTAAATAATTTATTATTTTCTTTTAAGTAATTAACAACGTCATCAGTACAATCAAAAACAAATTTTCCTGTCCAAGGCCCTTCTGTATAACAGCCATCTTTGCCAACGGGGTTAATAATAGGCACTTCATATTTGCTGCAAACATTGGCATCATCTACGCCGAAAGCTCCCGCAATATGAACAACACCCGTACCATCGGAAGCTGTAACATAATCATCGCACATTACAAAGAAAGCTTTGCCATCAACTTTTATTTCCGGAATTAATTGTTCATATTCCGTATATTCTAAATCTCTACCTTTAAATCTTTCTAAAACTTCTACTTGTTTATCTTGAAAAACACTAGTTATTAGGCTTTCCACCACAATATACTTAAGGCCATCTACCCTAACTTTAACATAATCCATCTCGGGATTAACACAAAGGCCAACATTTGCTAGTAAAGTCCAAGGAGTTGTTGTCCAAGCTAAAAAATATGTATCACTATTTTTAATCTTAAAAGGCACATATAAAGTAGTGGCACTCTCCGAAACATATTCTTGTGCTACTTCATGCGTAGCTAAACCAGTCCCACAGTGAGGACAATAAGGTACTACTCTAGTTCCTTCATAGAAATATCCTTCATCAAAAAACTTCTTTAAAATCCACCATTCCGTCTCAATATACTCATTTTTGTAAGTTAAATATGGATTATTAACATCAATAAATTGCCCCATTTTACTAGTAAGTCTTGTAAAGGCTGCTTCGTTTTCAGCAACACTATTACGACATTCTTGATTAAACTTATCAACCCCAAGTTCCAAGATTTCTTTTTTCGAAGAAATACCCAATTTCTTTTCAACATGATTTTCAATTGGCAGACCATGTGTATCCCAGCCAACTTTTCTTAACACCTTTTTGCCATTCATAGCATGATATTTACAAATTGAGTCTTTAAGGTTTTTTGCCACCATATGATGAAGTCCTGGAAAACCATTAGCAAACGCAGGACCATCATAAAAGACAAAATTATCATTATTTTTATGAACTTCATTTTGACGATTTAAAATATTAACAACGCCACCCCAAGACTCTAAGATATCGTTTTCTACAACACTAACAGGTCTTTTGTCTAAATTTTTAAAATTTTTCATATATCCTAATCCTCCTCTTCCCGATAAAAAAAGAAAATCCCATAACATAAGGACGCATTACCGTGGTACCACCTTATTTTATGAGATTTCATACACTTTATACTTTTAACGCAAGTTACACGACTATATAGCTCATCTAAAAGTGATTTGAAATAAACTAACTGTTACTCTTTCACCAACTAGCAACTCGCTTTTTAAGTATTATTTATTTCCGTCTTTCTTCATCTGATTTACTGCTTCATTATAACGCACAAGATTTTACTTGGCAAGTCTTTTACTCAAATTTTTATTTAAAGTCTTAACATCCTTGGGATAAATTGGATTAATATAGTCTCTATAATAATATTCTTTTAATAAAAGATAAGCCGAAGAACTCTTTATTCTCTCCATCCCTCTTTTTAAATAAAACTGTACCATTGACTTAGAAACATTCATTCTCTTTGCAATATCCCCATAACTAAGTCTTTCTTTATCTAAACCATAAATTAAACTAAATACTTGATACTCATCAATAGATAAATAATCTCTTAAGATTTTTCTTATCTCTTCATTATCATAATCATCATAATTGTCGACTTTTACTACTTCTTCTTTTAAAACCTCATCATCAATACTAATAAATCCACTTAAATTAAGAAGATTCATTAAAGCTTCTCTTTTCATCTTAAAAGTACTCTCTAATAGAGATATATTAGGTATCTTTCCCGTTCTTTGTTTCTCACTTTCAATAAATTTTCTAATCTTGGAAAGCTTAATTACCATATTATGGTCAACCTTCATCATTTTATCATGACACGCTATTTCTAAAAGAATCTCTTTTCTAATATACTCATACAGCCAAGTCCTAAAGCTAGCACCTTTTTCTATATCATAAGACTTTACCGCTTCTAAGAATCCTATTAACCCAGCCTCTACTAAATCTTCCTTATCTAAAAAGTCACTACTATATTTCAAAGAATAATTAATAACTACTTGATAATAATATTTTAAAAGAACATTTAAAGCCTCTCTATTCCCTTCTTTAGAAAGACTAAGCAAAAAGATAAAATCATCTTTTCTCAAAACATTCTGATATTTAAACCTTCTAACTCCATAAATATCCATTGTATCAAGATAATAATTACTATCAATTAAGTCATTTAACTCTTTAATTCTTTTAGTATTATCCATAAATCCACCTTATTATCTTTTAAGAATCCTATTAGATGAAACTTCTATATAATCAGTATAATAAAACTCTTTTAATTTTCCAATCGCCGATGTTTTCTTCAAATTTGAAACACTATTTTCTAAGAAGATCTCTACCATATGTTTACATACATTCATTTTTGCAGCTACTCTTAGTAAAGATAAAGCTGTAGTCTCATCAGCCCCAAAGTACAATTTCATTGCTTCTGCATGTCTTGGCGCTAAATATCTATCAAAAATTTTCGTGATTTCTTCCGTATCATCATAATCATCATCACCAACTTTTAAATCTATAACAGAACCATTAACAATTTCAAAGCCACCTAAGTTTATTAAAGAAATGATTTCTTCAAGTCTTTCTTTTGGAATTTTGAGCTTCAACGCTAAATCATCTATAGATAACTCCAAATCAACCATATTTTCTTTCTCTAAATACTCTAAATATTTAAAAATATTCATGCTAAATTCTAAGCTTAGACTTCTAAAAGTGAAATTAAAACTAATATCTTTGGTAATAACTCTAACAATATTATTATATATCATTGTATTTAATTGACCGTTCCTATACTTCTTAACAGTCTCAATAAAAGAAAGAACTGCCGCCATCACCATATCTTCAATATTCATTCCTTTAATATAATATCTTAAAACAGTTCTAAGAATGAAAGGGTAATAATACTTAGCCAAAATAGTCAAAGCTCTCTTATCATCATTTTGAGCCAGACTAATTAAGTTCAATAAATCAGTTGGTTCTAGTTTCTGATACTCTAAGGCTTTTAAACTATCTACATCTGTAATCAAAAAATCATCAAACTTGCTAACAATAGCTTCTAGTTTTAAAAATTCATCTTCCGTCATAATTATTCCTCAATTCCCCACTTGTCTATGTATTCTAGCATACTTCTTGTTAAAAGTAAAAACTTTTGCTATGATTATAATGGTGATAATAAATGGATACAAAAATATTTCGTGAATACGATATCAGGGGTGTTTATCCGGTCGAAATAAATGAAAAAACTGCTTATATTATTGGGAAAAGCTACGGCTCTATCTTACAAACTAAGTATCATAAACATATCTGTACAGTTGGCTACGATAATCGCTTGTCTTCCCCTAGTTTGCATAAATCCCTAGTTCAAGGACTTATTGATACTGGCCTAGATATTATTGATTTAGGACTTGTTACTACGCCTATGCTTTATTATGCTTCGATAAAATGTAATACCTTGGGTATCATGATTACCGCTTCTCACAATCCCAAAGATGATAACGGCTTCAAATTTAGCTTTGATACCTACGGTAATGCCCGTGGCAGTCAAATCTATGAATTTCGTGATTATACTTTAAAAGATAAATTTTTAGAAGGAGTCGGCAAGATTTATCATCTAGATATCTTACCATACTATAAAAGTCTCTTTAAAGATAATATTAAAATGGGTTTAAAATCTTTAAAAGTCGTTATCGACCCCGGTAACGGGGCAACTTCTCCGTTTGCCCAAAATATTTATAAAATGTTTAATAATCTAGATATTGTAATGATTAATGATAAATCAGATGGAACATTTCCTAACCATCACCCCGACCCTGCTGTTTTTGAAAACTTAAAGCAACTACAAAGTAAGGTTTTAGAAGTTGGGGCCGATGTTGGCATTGCTTTTGATGGCGATGGCGACCGGGTTGGATTCGTTGATAATGAAGGCAATATAGTTCCGGCGGACAAGTTTTTAGCTATTCTAATGCGATACTACTTACCAAATTATCAAGATAAAAGAGTTTTATATGACGTTAAATGTTCAGCTTTATTAAAAGATATAGCTCTTAAACTTCATTTAAATCCTATCATGTACCGAACCGGAGCTTCTTACACACGTAGTGAAATCGTTAAAGAAAATATTCCTTTCGGAGGCGAATATTCTGGTCATATTATCTTTAATGACCGTTTTAAAGGGTTTGACTCTGGTATTTATGCTGGCCTTCGTATGTTAGAAGTTTTATCACATAGTGAGAAAAAATTATCTAAATATTTAGATGATACTCCTAAATACTACAATACTCCTGAGATTAAAATTCCGACTCCTGATGAAATCAAATTTCAAATTATTGATAAAGTCATTGCCTATGCTAAAGCCAAAAATTATAACGCTTTAACTATTGACGGGCTTCGTGTTAATAACCCGCATTCTTGGGCTTTAGTACGCGCTAGTAACACCGGTCCTAATATTACTCTAAGATTTGAAGCCACAACCAAAGAAGAATTAGAAAGCTTAAAAAAAGAATTTACTGACTTAGTAAACTCTTATCTCGACTTAAGTAAACAAGCTTAAGCCATTTTCTTATCTTGCTCCCTATTTTTGTTAAAAATAAAGACTTGTAAAATAAAATTTGTTATAATAATTACAAGGTGATTAACATGGATAGTATTACTAAGCAAACTATAATTAACTCTTCTAAGGGTGAATTTATGAGGTTTTTAGAAAATGACTTTAATGGTAAAATACTAGAACTTCTCGATACAGAAGGATTAAATTTGCTAAAAGATTATCCATATATCAATGACAGAATAAACTATATTTTAGTATACTCCAAGTTTATCAATAAACTACTTTTAAATCAGGAATTCCTTGATTTATTCTTAAATACCAATATTTATTCTTACACTAATAGCCTTTGTAATTTAGACCCAACATCCTATAATCTAATTTTAACTCGTGCTAAAGAGTTAGGCAAAAGTAATCAATTCATTGCAAAACTAATTAGTTATTTTAATGTTGATTATCAAAAAGCATTAATAGGCAAATGGCTTTATCCCAATAATCTCTTATATGACATATTAAATGCCAGTCCTTATACGCTTGGACCCATCATCTTAAAAAAGTTTCCTATTGACCTTTCTAACCATCAAATTAAACTTTTAGCACTTTTAGAAGCTGGTAAAAGATTAGCTCTTAATGAAATGCGAAACCATAATATCGGCTATTCTTCTTTTCTTCATCAAGATACAATTTACTTTTCAAAAGAAGCTTTAAATGCTAAAGTCGCTAAGCGACTATATCAAGAACTCGATATCTATGAACTTAGAAGAACCCTTAATGATTTTGAATATTGTGGCGACCCTTCAACTCTAAATAATTATGTAAAATTAAAAGAAGAAAATATTATTCTAAATGAAAATCTTCCTCAAATACTTCAAACTCTTCTTATGAATTTTCAAAATGAAGTTCAAAAAAGCAAAAGATATGATGAAACTGACAAGTTCAAAGAGGCAATGATAACAAAATTCAAATCTCTAGGCTTTGATAGCCATAGCATAATCGCCTTTTTAAAAAACAACTCTCTAATTGCTGATGACAAACAAATTGAAGACTTCATAAACAAATTAACGTCAGATTATGTTATTGATTATCATCTTGAAGAAAACTACTACAATATCATCTACGATTTAAGAGAATTATTAAATTTCTACTATGCTGGCAATATATCCATTCCTGAAGAAAGACTATACCTATATCAAAGATTATCTGATTTAGATAAATTATCAGTTAAAGAAAAGATTGAATTACATTTAAAACTTAAAAAGATTAATATTAAAGAAGCATTCTATGACGATATGACTAGAGCCAAGAAAATCATACGAGATGAACTAAAATATTCAGCTTTTTCTCTTAATGACTTGAATAAATACAAAGATGATAAATTATCAAATAAATACGGTGTTCCTATCTATAACATAGAAGATAATCATTTCTTTGCTTTAGTTAAATCTGGTCGTAAAACGCAAGCCCTTACCCCTGGAGGGGCTTCGTTTTCTCTTATTGGTAATGGAAACCTTACTACATATCATAAACCTGAATTTGGTAGCACTTTCGTCTATGATAGCGATAAATTAACTAGCGAACAAATAGTTCATATTTATCCTAAAGATTCCTTCACTTTTTATAATCCCCTTGCCAATTCTTTGCCTGCTACTAAAAATATTGAACAATTAATAATGCCTGACGAACTGCTGGCAATTAATCAAGGCTACAACGAAGTACTAATCTTCGAGCAAGGCCAAGTAGCGACTGACTTAGATAGCAAAATTCCTCGATTAAATCCCATCGCTCTTTATTGCTTAGATAAAATAACTTCAAGAGATATTGATATTGCCAAAGAAAAAAATATTGGTATCATGCTAGTAAATTCTAAAAAACATAGTAAAGCAGAAATATTGCCTCCTAACGTATATAGACACTACCACCAAGATATTGATTACAATGAATTAGAATACTTAAATAGTTCTTTCGATTTTAATAAACATTCTCAAAAAAGATAAAAGCTTGCCTATCTGACAAGTCTTTTTGCATTATATTCTTCTAAAATATTCATTACTTCTTTTGGATTTGGTCCGAAGCCAACAACCCATGAGTGTCAGTAAAAACACCAATTTTCCGAAAATCATTTACATCTTTGGCCATAAAAGTAACCCCTTTTTTAATAAATGTCTTTTTATTATACGTATTTTTCTATATTTTCAAGGGATTGATATCAATATCTAAATTAACTTTCCGATTACTAGCATACATGTTATCTAAATACTGTAATATCTTAAATAAATTTTCATCTTTTCGATACTTAATAATCACTTGATAGCGATAAATATTATTGATTTTGCCAATACTAGCCATATTAGGGCCATATATCTTCGTACTAGGACAAACATTTTTATTCAAATAATTAAAAATACTTTGGCTTTCTGTTTCCACCGCTTTTAAATCTTTTCCAGAAATTAACATACTTACTAAAAAGCAATAAGGTGGATAAATAGTATTCTTTCGAAAATTCATCTCATACTGATAAAACCCCATATAATCGTTAGTGCTTACATACTTAATATAAGAATTATCTGGATTAAATGTCTGAATAATAACTTCCCCGTTATTAGTTTTCCTTCCTGCTCGTCCAGCAACTTGGCTTAAAAGCTCATAAGTAACCTCCCCACTTCGATAATCGGGAATATTAAGACTCATATCAGCATTAACTATCCCAACTAAGGTAACTTTTGGAAAATCAAGACCTTTGCTAATCATCTGCGTTCCAACCATAATATCATATTTTAAAGAGGCAAAGTCCTTAATGAGGCTAGCATAAGCCCCTTTTTTAGAAGTTGTATCAACATCCATTCTTACAATTCGACCATTAGGAAACATTTTCTTCAACTCATATACTAATTTTTCTGTCCCTAAACCCATATAATTTAAAGAATGATTATGGCACTCTGGACACACACTGCTCTTTAACTTTGTAAAACCACAATAATGACACCTTAAACTATTACTACTCTCATGAAAAGTCATCGTTATATCACAATAAGGACATTTATAAACAAATCCACACGAAGAACAAGTAACAGTTGTTGAATAACCCCTTCTATTAAGTAAAAGCATAATCTGTTCATGATTATTTAATCTTTCTTTAATTTTTTCTTCTAAAAGTCTGCTAATAACACTATGATGACTTTTAACTTCTTCCTGCATATCAACTAGTCTAATTACTGGTAATTTGGCCTCACCAACACGATTTTTTAAACTTATTAATTGATAAGTTCCTAATCTTGCCAAAGTCATATCTGTTACTAACGGCGTTGCACTCCCCAAAATTACAGGGCAGTTGTTATATTTTCCTCGCCACCTAGCTATATCAATGGCATTATATTTAGGTGTTGTATCTTGCTTATACGTACTAGAATGTTCTTCATCTAAAATGATAATCCCAATATCTTTTAATGGGGTAAAAACCGCACTCCTAGTCCCTACGACAATACTTACCTCCCCATTATAAATTTTCTGATACTCATCATACTTTTCACCATTAGAAAGGCCACTATGAAATATAGCCACTTTAGAAGCAAATCTTTGATAAAATCTTTCAATCATCTGAGTCGTTAAGGAGATTTCTGGTACTAAAAACAAAGCTTGTTTCCCACTATTTATAACTTTCTCTATCAAGTTCATATAAACTTCTGTTTTGCCAGAACCAGTGACCCCATATAAAAGATAGGTTTGATTTTCTTGTAAATTAACCCTATTAACAGCTTGCTCCTGAGAAGCAGTAAGAACCGGCTTTACTCCTACTTTAGCATTATCATAATTAATGCGATAAACCTGTTTTTTTACTTCCTTAACTAATCCCTTATTAACTAGAGTCTTTACAGTGCTAGTATTATCCTTCGTCTTTAAAATTTGTTGCCCTTTAATTAAGTTGTTTAATATCTCTTTTTGTTTAGGATAACGTAAACTTTTAAGATATTCTTCAATTTCTAAAACACTTTTATCAAGTATAATATAAGTTTGATACTTACTATAATCATGATTTTTTTCTATTTTTAAACTACTAGGAAGCATTGTATTATAAGCACTAATAAGACTACAAAGAGTTATCTGTTTTAAATACTTTCCTAATTTTAATAACTCCGTATTCAAAACAAAGTTTTCTAAAACAATACTATCTATCTCTTTCAAATTATAATTATCAAAAAAAGTATCTTTTATCTTTAAGACAAATCCATTAATTAAATTTTTATTAAAAGGAACTCTTACCTGCATACCAACTTTAATTCGGTTTTGCAAAATACTAGGTATTAAATAAGTAAAGGTTTTATCAATGGTCTTATTATTATATTCTATTAGTATCTCTGCATACATAAATTATCCTTTCTTATTTAATATAATCATTTTCTTTTTATTTATTTTTTAAATATTCTATTTCTTTTATAGTCAAACCCTTTACTTTAGAAATAGTTTGCAAATCAATTTTAATATCTAACATATTTTTAACAATTGCAATGGTTGTCGCCGCAGAGCCTTGTTTTATTCCTTTTTCGGTGGCTTCCTCCAATTCCGCATTTCTAATCATTTCTTGCATATTTTCTTGGTCAAACATGTATACCATTTCATCAGCGTTCGATAGTTTTTGAGCTTTTTTTACAAAATGTTTAGCTTCTTCTTTACTCATAAAACTGGCAATCGCTTTTTTAAATCAGAAGAGTTGGTAGTACTAAATATTCGACATATCCTAGCTATATTCTCTTCGAATTCATTAAGATAAGTATAACTCTTATCAAAGGCTTTGGCTACATTAATATTAATTACTTTAACTATTTCACTCATAATTTGGCCGTCTTGATTTTTAATATAGCCAATATCAATAAAATTATCTTGGGGAGTATTAAACTTATTAAAGTTTACTAAAATGGTCTTTTGAATATTCTTACAAGTCTTATCGTCAACTTTTAAAGTACCTGCTGCTACTTTAAAAAGATAAATATAATTTCCATTAATCATTATTTTCTTTGAATTCATTTCAACAATTACTTTTTCTTTATTATAATCAAGTAAAACAGCAACGTGATTGTCCATGCCTTTATGCTGTCTTTTTAGTAATTTTTTTAATAAATGCTTAACATTTCCTTTAACTTCTTTTAAGCTTTTCTCGAGAACCACTTTCTTATTACCTCCATCAATTTGTTCTATAAATAGGTCGTCTAACTTCATAACGAGCCACCACTTCTAAGAATTTAAAAATAATCCTCCTACATATATATATTGGGGGTAAAACTCGATTTTTTTTCAAAAATTCCAAACTTTTAGAAAAAAGTGCTAATATTTTTAAATATCTTGCTCTCTGACAACAATAATCATCAAAAAAATGTGTCCACTTAGAACACATCTTTATTAAACCAATTATATTTTTCAGCAAAGAAATGATATAAAACTTTAAATAAGCTAAGAATTGGGGTTGCCAAAATCATTCCTACAATTCCAAAGAAATGGCCAAATACTAATAAGCCAATAATTATGGTAACGGGATGAAGTTGCATAGTCTTACTCATAACCACCGGTTGTAAGACATAATTTTCTGCGAGTTGTACAACAACTGCTACAATCAAAGTTATAATACCAATAATTGGATTTTGCGAAAATCCCACCACAACAGCAGCTGCCCCACCGATATAAGGCCCAATATAAGGAATTAAATCCGTAATACCACATAAAAGGCCAAAGAGAATTGGCGATTTCAAGCCCGCAAACGCAAAGCCAATCGAGTCGCAAACAAACACCATAAATGCCACTAAAAGCGTCCCATTAACACACTTTCTTAACTCATTAGCAATATTATCCACTAACATTCTCGTTTCCACCTTATGGGACTTTGGAATATACTTTAACAAATGGTCGGTTACATTATCAAAATCAAATAATAAGTAAATACCAACAACCAAAGAAATTCCAATAGTTCCTAGTCCACTTACTAAAGACCCGGCAATACTAACTATCATCGTTGGCAAATTATTAGCAACACTACCAGCAAAATTTTCCATTGTCTTAAAGATATTATTTTCGATTTCAGTAACATTAACCATTTCACTACCGGAAAATTTATCTAAAAAACTCGTAATCCACGTTTTTAATTGATTAAAAATACTTGGTAAAGCCGCTACTAAATCATTAAGCTGATTATAAATAGTCGGAATTAACATTCCAAAAAAGGCAAACATAATAACAATAAAAGCTAAATAAACGGTAATGCAAGCAATCCCACGTTTCCAACCTCTATTTTCTAACTTGACAACGATTGGATTAAATAACCACGCTAAGACAAAACCGATAAAAAATGGCGTTGCTACGCCTAAAAGCGTAACAATTAATTTTAAAATTCCCCACTCTTTAATAATCAAAGTTCCTAAAAAAGCAATGCCAATAATCATCATAATATAGACTAAATGTAAAATTTTCTTAGATAAACCGACTACTTCATTTACATCAGAAACATTAATCTTACTATTAATTTTCTTCTTATTATCCATAGTATCCCTCCCTAAAATATATTCTAAATATATCACAGATATCGAAAAAAGAACATACTTTTTTGTATGTTAAAGTAAATTAGCTTCATCTAAAATTTCATTAAATAAAGCCTCATACTTTAGTTTAACCATTTTCTCATATGCCATATATGATACAAAGACTAAACTCATTCCTAAAGATATATTAAGTAATTTTTTCATACCAATCCTTTCTAAATTTAGTATGAAAATAATTTTCCAATTTATACTATATATATTTTAATAATTGTTCTTTTAAAGACGTTTTCCGTTCCATGCTATAGTTATTTCTAACTCCCATCATAAAAGCTTCAATCGTCCCAATAAGAACTAAACTTTTCTTAGCTCTTGATACACCCGTATAAATAAGTTTATTGTAAAGCATTTTATAATAACTACTGCAAACAGGCATAATAACATTAAGAAACTCACTACCTTGGGCTTTATGAATTGATATCGCATAAGCTAATCTAATATTAAGCATTTCACTCATGGTCAAAGAAACCATATTACCATCAAAGTCAATATTAACATTTAAAGTCTTGGTATTATTGACACTAACAATACTTCTAATATAGCCAATATCGCCATTATAAATACCTCTTTCTGGGTCATTAACCAGCTGTAAAACCTTATCCCCGACTCGGTAAATTATCTCGCCAACCTTAATTTCTTTTTTAGTCTCATCCTTAGGATTAAATAAATCTCTTAATTGATTATTTAAATTATCAATGCCATTAATACCTTTGTAGATAGGGGCTAAAACTTGAATATCCTTATCTGTAAGACCTTTCTTAATTGATAATTCACAAACTTTTTTAACACTCTCTAAAACTTGATTATTATCAACCTTCAAGAAATTATAATCATCCTTTTTCGTTAAAAAATCACTAGTAATATCTTGATTTTTAATCTCTTTAGCTAAATAAGGAATATATGAATTCTCACTCTGACGGTGAATAGTCTCTAAAGGACAGAAATTAAATAAATAACTATCAATCAAATCTTTTAAGACTAAACCACATCCTACTGATGGCAATTGGTCCTTATCTCCTACCAATATTACTTGAATATTATTAGTAACTCCTAACAACAAATGATACAAAAGATTAGTATCAAGCATACTTACTTCATCAATAATCAAAAGCCGATGATAATTCTGATTAAACTCATCAACTTGAAATTCATTAGTATCTTTATTCCATTTTAAGTATTTATGAATAGTTGAAGCCCCCAACCCCGTTGCTTCACTTAGTCTTTTAGCAGCTCTTCCTGTCGGTGCTAAAAGCGCTATATAATAATCGACATTATTAGGGCCTAAATTAACCATTTTCATATAAATACTTGTAATAGCCTTAATTATTGTAGTTTTACCCGTTCCTGGTCCTCCCGTAATAATACTTATGCGGTTTTCTAAACTCTTTTTAATGGCGTTTTTCTGTTCGGTATCATACGTAACCTGAAGACGATGTTCTAGCTCTGTTATTTCTGTATCAATCATGCTAATATTCTTCCCTGTAATTGGTAAATTATTAATATAATTAAGTTTCTTAGCTATTTCCGTTTCCATCATATAAGTATCATTTAAATAAATTCTCTTATCTGAAATCACAATATCTTTATTAATATCTAAAGAAGAAAGTATCTCCTCCAAATCAAAATCCACTACAATATTAAAATATGTCTTTAAACCATCAACTATTTCTTCTTGATAAAAAAAAGTATCTCCAGCTCTAATTTCCAACTGTTTAATGGTCTCTAAAATGCAATTTTTTAATCTTAACGATTCATCTGGACTTCCTAAATTCAAGTAAATATTATCTAGTTTCTTAAAATCAATTATTTCTTTTAAAGCATAAGGGTTTGACTTAGCAACACTAACAGCATTACTACCAAACTTATTAATGACATTTAAAGCTTCGTTAATGGAAAAACCCATACTTTTAAGTTCGATTAAATCATCATCTACACTTGCATTACTCATAATAGAATTATAAATTTTTACAGCCCTTTTTTCCGTCATCTTTGGCACACTAAGTAATATGTTGCCATTTTCTTTTATCTTTTTAATGGCATCTTCCCCTAAAGTATCAACTATATTAACCGCCGTTGCCTCGCCGCAGCCTTTGATCAATGAACTAGTTAAAAATTCAATAACAGCTTCTCTCCCCGTCGCCTCAATTTTGGTATAATCAGAGACATTATATTGATACCCATAACGTTCCTTATAGACTAAATTTCCTTGCATTTCATAATTTTCACCAATTTGTAAATTGCCAAAATAACCCGTAAAATGAATCATCTTGCCTACAAACTCTTGCATGTCTTCGGCCGTGGCTTCTTTTACTTTTAAAACACCTACTTTGTAGTTGCTATCTGACTCATAAATTATAATTTTAACTTTGCCTCTTATATAGTCCATCTGTCTCACCTTGCTCTATTATAAAAGAATTAGTGTTCTTAGTAAACCCTAACTTTGTTTTAAAACTTTTTTTACTTCTAATTCCTGTGCTCCTAAATAGTTTACTTTTTTATCCACAAAAGTTAAATTTTGGAGTTTAATTTTTTTAAGATAACCCCCATATAAAAGAACTTCCATTACTAGAAATGATGGCATAACTCCACTATTTAAAGGAACATAATTAGATAAAGCTGGAATATAAATAGCAATATCGCCATTATTGACTTTTACTTTATAATGATGACTATGACCAATCAAAGCTACCCGTTCTAAACCTTTAACTTTCTCATTACAAGATAATGGATGATACAAATAAATACTGTCATCTTTCAAATTAATTTGTCCTTTACCAACGCCAGCAATAGCAAAATCAGGCCGACAATTTTCTAAAAGAACCCCAAAATTAATTCCCTCTGTTGTTAAAGATTTAATATCATGATTACCTAAAACACACACATTTAAAATATTCTTATCAAAAGGATGTTTCTCAATAAAATACTCACACTGTTCCATCATTGTTTCCACTACATTATGCCTTTCTGGCGTTAACCCATTTATTAAATCACCACCATTAATAATGATGTGGATTCTTTCTTTAGACGCATATTCATACACTAAATTTAATAAGTCTAATCGTTCCTCCTGTGTCCCTAAATGTAAATCTGATAACAAAATAGTCCTGATGACATTACTACTCGTTAAGATATCTACTCCTTTCGAACTACTGCCATATAAATCTTGATTAGGAATATATAAAGTACTGCCATCTAACTTAAATTTTCTTTTATATAAAATGCCCTTTGTTCTTAAACCCAATAAAATATCTTTTAAAGTCATAAAATCAATCTTTAAAACATTACATATTTCTCTATTAGTCTTCTTTTGTCTAATTAAATCCATTACTCTTATTTCTAGCTCGCTCATACTACTCTCCTAGTATAATTATTGCATAGTTAATAAAATTAATCTATATAAACAAGTAATTTTTTAAATTTTAATGTTTAATAATTATTCTACTGATTTTTTGACTTTTTTTATTATAACTAAATCTTATGAAAAATCAAAAAAATTAGAAATATTTCATTCTAATTTGTTCTTAAGATTTTTAATTTTTCTTGGTATGATTTAGTTTAGGACCTTGATCATTGTTTAAAGTATTTTCTTTAACAAAGTCATCAAAAGCATTTTTTCTTGATAAAACATTAAAAACATCAATATCGCTAGTTTCACTCAAACAATTCATATAAAAACGATTAGCTAAATAATTTATATTTTCATCTTTATAGTCGTAACCTTTTGATAATGGATTAGCCTCATATAATATCTGGCTACGATTTGCTATACCAACTAGATTGCTTTCTACAAATTGTAAAATATATAATGCACTTTTACATCCTTTAGCTTTTTCCATAGTTGCTTTTAATTCATCCATTATTTTTTGGTATTCGGGTGTAAATTTTAATACAGGAAATAATTCTTCATTTAAAACTTTTACAAAACTACTAGCTAAAAACTTAGCATATTTTTCATTTGTTATCAAAGCCAACGTTAAAATAAAATTCGTAAGCTGAAAATATTCTTCGTTCGTTAGTTTATCGGTTTTACCAATATATTGTTTGTAGTTTTTAACTATATCATAATATTGGGTTAAAGCTGCCCGCATTCTTTTAATAATTTCATTAGAACAGTTATTATGATTTTTTGAAAAAGTCCTCATTTCTTCCAAAATTGTTTCAATTATTTTCGCACATTGCATTATTACATTGAAATTTTCAACTTCATAGTCTTCAAGTTTATAGTTTTTTTTGGGTTGGTGATAATACTTTTGACTTTGCGTTTGAGTAGTTCTGCTAGAATTATTTTGTTTTGATGATTGAGTTTGACTGCTGTTTTGACAAGATTTCGGTGCAGCATTTCGTATAGCCATACCATAAGCCTCGTTTATTTCCTTCATCTTAGCTTCATAAGCAATTTTTTCTCTAGCCTCATGTAAATCCGGATGATATTTTTTTGCTAAATCACGATAAGCCTTTTTAATTTCTTCTTCAGTTGCATTAGCAGCAACTCCTAATATTTGATATGGATTCATATTAATCCCCCTTCTTAGTGAGAATTATACTAGCGTATTTTTTACATTATGTCAACATTTTTACAGTAAAAAATTGCTACAAGCCTACTTAGCTATCTGTAGCAATCCTATTTATCTAAAAAACAGCATATATATAAGAAACAACACCAATATACTAAAAGTTATCCACCCATTGATACTACTTTGTTTATCAGTCTTATTTTTTATACCGAGTCCCATTGTCATAAATACACCGCCAATTAAGCCACCAATGTGAGCATAGAAATCAATATTTGCAATAACTAAGCTAAGACCTAAATTAATCACAATAACGGGAATTATTTCATTATATAAAGCTTTCCCCATATATAAACGATAATAGTAGCCAAAATAGCATAAAGCCCCCATAAGCCCAAATATCGCCCCACTAGCGCCTAAAGACCAACCAAAATTAAATAAACATGAGAACATAGACCCAATAATTCCACTAACTAAATATATTAATAAGAACTTACGTTTCCCAAAATAATTCTCCGTTGCACAACCAATAACATATAAAGAATACATATTACATAATAAATGCCAAATGGACCCATGCAAGAACATACCAGTAACTAAACGGTATACTTGACCTTGTCTTACTAAATCGCCATTGACGGCAAACAAAGTCAAAAGCCCCGGAAATATTAATTGCAAAAAGAATATAATAGTACAAATAATTATTAAAGCATAAGTAAAAATAATCTTTTTAGGTCTAAATACTTCCTCATACTTTCTATTTTCTTTAGCTGTCTTACTATTAATATCATTAGTAACATTGACAATCAAATCAACTTCATCTTCTGTATTAATCATATCTTTTTCGATATTAGGAAAAGCATCAACAACCACATTATTACGTAGTAAATCCTCAGTATCATTAATTCTAATATTATCAATATTACTAACATTATTTAACTTAACACTCTCATTCAAATCTAAAAATATATTTAAAACATTAACTTTCCATGACAGCGTTTTTTTCTTGATTTGCTTAGCTACATTATTAGTCTTATAAATGTCAAAATTATATTGTTCCTTATTATGAATATAATTAGAGTTAATTCTCACTATCTTATATGGTCCCTCAACATTTTCAAGCCATACTTCATTTTTAACACCATTAACAACAATTGGTGTATAATTTTCTTTAGTAACTAGAAAATGTACTAATCTCATGACTATTTCATCTTTTTTATCCATACTAACTGTACTCAATTTAATCACCTTCTATTATTTTATTATACAACATAGAATTAGTAAAGGAGATATTATGACTACTATTACTATTTCTTTTTTTATTCTTTCTTATGCTCTCTTAAATTGTGCTTTAATCGCTATTCTCTATTATGATTTACTTAATAATGACACTGCTTATTTCATTCTTAGTAGTTCCATCATTTTAATAAGTATTCTTTTATTTTATTATTATTTTAACGACTATTATTTATCTTTAATATTTACGGTTATTTCCTTAATTAACACCATCTGTTTATCTTTGGAACTAAGAAAAATCGCTAAAAAATATTTTTTCTTCAGTATTTTTTATATCATCTTCAACCTTTATTTCCTTAGTCTTTTAATCTTTAAGTTATAATTATTCTTCATCTAACTTATCTAAAAAATCTTGAAAATACTTAGGGACCTCCCTTTTAAAATACATTTTTTCTTTAGTTATCGGATGAATAAATTCCATACTATAAGAATGTAAAAATTGACCAAAATCTCCTTCTGATTTATTAGCATAAACAGGGTCATTATAAACTGGATAACCAATATACTTTGTATGTACTCTAATTTGATGAGTTCGCCCGGTCTCTAATCTAGCTTTAACTAAAGTATACTCTTTATAACGTTTTAACACTGTTAAATGCGTAACTGCTCTTTTACTATTATTAGGAGTTACTGTCATTCTAAGTCTATTTTTTTCATCACGGCCAATCGGGGCTTCAATCGTCGCCGTATCATGAGGTAAAACTCCACACAAAAGGGCTATATACTCTCTTTTAATACTATGGTTTTTAAAGTATTCTCCCAATATTTCATGAGCTTTATTGGTCTTAGCCACTATAATAAGTCCCGAAGTATCCTTATCAATTCTATGAACTATTCCCAATCTTTCGACTCCGTTTATATCTGAAAGCTTATCAGTATGACTTTTTAAGGCATTTACTAAAGTATGCTCATGATTGCCAGCTCCTGGGTGCACAACCATACCACTGGGTTTATTAACTATAATGATATCATCATCTTCATAAACAATATCTAGTGGATAATCCCAAGGTGTAATTTCTTCGTTATTAATCTTCACATCTTCAATAGCAATCTTATCACCAACACGCACTTTATAACTAGGTTTTACTTTTTTTTCATTAACTAAAATACTCCCTTGTTTTAACAAATTTAAAACTAAGTTTCTAGAATACTCCGTTCTATCCGTAATATATTTATCTATTCTAACATTATTTTCTTCTACTATCATTTTTATCCCCCATCATCAAAAATAATAAAATAATTATTCCTAAAGTTATACAAGTATCAGCTAAGTTAAAAATAGGAAAACCATATTTAAAAATAAAAACTTCTAAATAATCAATTACATAGCCTCTAAAAAGCCTATCTATTAAGTTTCCTAAAATACCTCCATAGATAACCCCAAATAATATAGCATATTTATTCTCTTTCGGTAATTCTTTTTGCATCTTCATTAAGAAAAAGATTAAAACAAAGCTAACTAGTAATACTAAATATCTTCTATTTTCTAAAAAACTAAAAGCTACGCCATAATTATAAACTTTATGAATATTAAAAAAACCCGGAATGGCTTCCCAAAAAAGAACATTCTTATCTATAAAAATCTTAATTACTTGGTCAATAACTGTCAAAATAATACTTATAATAATACTTATTTCCATCAAAATCACAAAGTTATTATAACACAATATCTACTAAAATAACATCTTCTCCAATTTTTTTTATTTGTTTAAAAGTTATTGTAGTCTCCCCATCTTTGTTAAACAAACCATTAAGTCCCTTAGCTTTTTCAATACTTAAATACTCAATCATTCCCATATCATTAACACTAGCGTCAATAATTCTCCCAATTTTTTTACCATCATTAATATTTACGATATCCTTACTTTGCAAATCTGACAAACGCATAAAATCACCCATTTAATTATATTGCATGAATAATCATTTTTTGCTAAAATATCCTTAGAAAGGACGATTATTATGTATGATTATGAATTATATAAAACTACTGGAAATATATATACTTTTAAGTTAGTAGCTTTTATTATCGCACTGGCCGCTACTATTATAATTTACTGCGTATTTATGGACAAGCGCAATAAAGAATCTTATAGTAATCCTTTAAAAAAAATATACGACTATTTACATTTTAATAATTTCTTTATGGAACCAATTTTAAAGATTACTTATATCTTTAGTAGTTTATATTTAACCATAAGCGCTTTTGGTTATATTGGTACTTCATTTCTTTTCTTCTTATTACTCTTAATTATTGGTAATATCATTTTAAGAATGGTTTTTGAAGGTTTGATGATTATCTATAAAATTTACCTAAATTTAAACGAAATCAATAAGAAAACAAAATAGTTATTTGATTATTCTTTGAAGAGTGCTGATGGCATTCTTTTCAATTCTTGATACTTGGGCTTGACTAATATTTAAAGAGGCTGCTATTTCTTCTTGAGTCCGCCCCATGACATATCTATCAGCAATAACTAATTGTTCTCTTTTTTTTAGGCTCAAAATAGCTTTTTTCAAAGTTAAAAGTAGCTCTTTATCAGTCCTGTCATTTTTGGAATCTGGTAACTTATCACATAAATAAATCGTATCACCGCCATCATTATAAATGGGTTCAAAAATACTAACCGGATTTACTAAACTATCCATAGCATCTTTAATATCATACAAACTAATTCCTAGAGCATTGCCAATCTCATTCCAAGTTGGCTCTCTATCATTTTCTTTAATATATTCTTCCTTATATTTTAAAATCTGATACGCATTGTCTTTGATACCTCGGCTAACCCGTAACGGGGTGTTATCTCGGATATAACGACGCATTTCCCCCAAAATTAAGGGCACAGCATATGTTGAAAAAAGACAATTATAACTCATATCAAAATTGTCAACAGCCTTAATTAAACCCACACAACCAATTTGGAATAAATCGTCAACATTGTATTTGCCATTGTCAAAACGCTGTACTAAGGACAAAACTAGTCTTAAATTACCATTTACTAGCGTATCTTTAGCCATCATATCTCCAGATTGCATTTTGCTAAACAAAGATTTCATTTCTTCATTACTAAGTGTCCTTAAATTACTCGTTTTAATCCCTGCAATATCTACTTTAAATCTGCCCATCTTATCACCTAACAAGATTATGGGCATTTTTATTTAAAATTATACAAAAAGCGCTGCTAATAATAAGATTATATAGATAATAATCTTGAAAATTCTTCTTTTTCTAGCTTTTAAAGCATAATAATAAATCATATCATCGTCTTTTTTTAGTTCCGTCTCTCCCGTTAATAATTCATTTAGATTAACATCCAACTTAAACGCTATAAGCTCTAAATTATAAATACTTGGAAAAATTACTCCTTGCATGTATAATCCTACCACAAATTTAGGCAGACCTAAGGCCTTAGCTAACTCTTTTTGAGTTACTTTTTCCTGTTTCATCTTTTCTTTAATATATAAAATTATTTTATTTTTGTTCATCTTAAACACCTCAACCATCTAAGTATAACATATTTTTAACGGATAGTCTTCGGTTTTACAAGATATTCACGGTTTTAATGGCACAATTATTCTGGTGATTAGAATGTTTGACAATAATTTAAAATACTGTAGAGAAGAATTGGAGCTAACGCAAGAAGAACTTGGACATTTTTTTGGTGTTACGGACGGCGCTATCAGAGCTTGTGAAAATGCTAGTACTTCTATCCCTTTACCCAAACTAATCAAATTTTGTAACAAATACGATTACTCTCTCGACTTCGTCTGTGGTCTAACCCGAAAAAATAAACACTATGGTTCTTTCAAAATCAATAAAGCCGTCATTAGCAAAAACCTCAAAAAATTTCGTCAAGAATTAAATATCTCTCAACAAGTTCTTTCAGATGAATGTAAGTTTCCGCAAACTACTTACAGTGGTTATGAAAGTGGTAAATTTCTAATAACTACTACTAATCTCTATTATATTTGTAAAACTTATAACATCTCCATGGACTACTTCGTTAACCGAACTAATAATAAACATCTTAAATAATACTGATTTACCAGTATTTTTTTAAATAAAAATTAAAAGCAGTAGCAATAATATTCCTAAGATTCCAGTAATCGTTCTTTTAATTCTAGCAAGTAAAATATATTGACATTTCATATCTTCGTCTTTCTTACCACCCAATAACTCATTTAAACTAAGCCCCAATTTAAAAGCTATTAACTCTAAGTCATAAAGAGGTGGCAAAGTAATACCTTGCAAATACGCTTTTACGATAAATTCAGGCAATCCCAATGTCCTTACTAAGTCCTTTTCACTTATATTTTTCTTTTGCATTTCTTCAATTATCCGTTTGCAAATCCATTTTTTCTTCATATAACGCTTCCTAACAATCTAATTATAAACCTTTTTCAACCTATTATCCAGCTTTTTATGTGTATTTCTTAATAAAATGGGAAAATTGTAGCTGGTGATATTATGTTAAGTAACAATTTGAAATGGTGTCGTGAAGAATTAGAACTAACCCAAGAACAATTAGGTAATATATTAAATGTTAGTAGAAAAACAATCTCAGGTTGGGAAAATGTCAATGATCCTATTCCACTTGCTAAACTCATTGAGTTTTGTGATAAATTTAACTATTCCCTTGACTTTGCCATGGGCTTTACTAGGAAAAATCAATCTTCCAAACTGACAAGTAAATTTTCTAAGAGTTCTATTAGTAAAAACTTAAAGAAAACTCGTCAAAGTCTTAATTTATCGCAAGAAGAATTTGCTGGAAACTGTGGTTTATCTCAAACTACCTATAGTCATTATGAAACTGGTTATAATCTTATTACAACTACTAATCTTTACTATATTTGTAAAACTTATAATATTTCAATGGATTATATGGTTGGTAGAACTAAAAATCAAAAATTTAAGTAATACTGATAACCCCAGTATTTTTTCTTTGATCTAAATTCAAAGTAAAAGGCATGTTAGAACTAATTAATAATAAAGTTTCTAAATCTATTTTTAAATATTCAAATATATCTTTAGGACTTTCAAAATCATAGTAAATATAAGGAAACTCTTTTCTTAAATTTTCTAAAACATTATATAAATTAACCATTTTCTCGACTCCAGCAAAAAAATAAGTAGAACACTCTACTTATCAATACTATCTAACTTTTTTAACGTAATAACTAACTCTTCTTCTTTTAAAGCACTAATGGCACGATGACTATTTTTTAAAGCATTATAAGTAACTGGATGACTAATAGGTTTAGGATCCATAGTCTCAATTAAATTATTAACATCAATTGCTTTTACTAATAAGCCATTAATTTCTTCTTCGTTTTTATATTTCAAAACAGGAATGCTTTGAGTTTTAATAAGTTCATCATAACTAATTATAGCCTTGGTTTCTTCCTCCGTTTCAAAACGTGTCAAATCCTCACGAACTAAACTATTATTTTGTAATTTAGTAGTTAAAGCTTCTAGAGAAATATCACTATCCTTAGTATCAACAGTAATAGTCTCTGAGACTTCTTCTTTATCTTTAATTTTTAAAACATATATAAAACTAGCAACTAGTAACATTAAAACAATATTTGCACTGATAAAAGCTATATCGTAGGCATTCAAAGAATTAAAATAACCTAATAAATTCTTCGCTATAACAACTACTATATTCATATCTATCACCTATTATAATAGTACCATAGATACAAGTATTTTTTCAATCTTTTTTACAAATAAATCCAAAATATCCGTAAACTTGACATTTTATGTTAATTAAATCATTATTTTAAAATTTATTGTCTTTTCAAAAATATATGTTACAATATTTTCCAAGAAAGAAATGTTTTTATGACAAAATTTGAAGAATTAAAAAAAGATATATTAAATCAATTACAGGAAGAAATTTCATGCTCCATTGTTGTTAGCCAAGAAAATGACCTTCTTAAGTATAAAAGAAGATTAGTTAGCATAGATGAAACAACCATAAAATATTTAATGAAATTAACAAACGACTATATTCGTGCGGTTCTTACTGACAACAAATTCGATATAGGAAATGACCTCGATATCTTCCATAAGTATGGTTTTACTATTGAAAACTTAGATGAAAAAATCAAAAAAATAGAATATCCATACAACGCTTATGGAAACATATGGCCAGGAAAAATTCAAGAAGAAGTAATGCAAACAATATTTAATTTTTTCCAATGTCCCGGTGTTTTGCCAAAAGTAAATGACATTTTAGCTATAGCTGCAAAGTTTGGAGTTACTTATGGAACTGAAAATAATAAATTTTCCAAGGTATATTGGATTGATACCAGAAATTTTGATGACCCTTATAATACGGGAGATTATTTTTTAACTGCTATTATGAATGGCTTATCAATAGACGAAATCATCATGAATACCTATAAAATCACTTCGGCACTATCTTATTATGTTGCACCTATGACATCAGGTAATTTCAGTAAAGGTATTTATAAAGCCCTAATTATTGGACTAGTGCCATTTTTAAATGAAGAATATCAAAGTATTTACAGTGAAAGGGCCAAAAGTATAAGGACTATCTATGAAGAGAGGAAAGAAAATTTAGCTTTACAGATAGCAAAAAAATTAAAAGAAAGTCAAAGCGAAGATTTAAAAAATTATAAACATAAATAGATTTTCTCATATCAAAGCTGCTTTTAACAAAAGCAATTTTTTTATTTTCTAAAATTTTATAAATTAAAAAGCCTCAATCTCTTGAGACTTTATTATCTTATTTGGTGCGGGTAAAGGGACTTGAACCCCCATGGATCTCTCCGCTAGATCCTAAGTCTAGTGCGTCTACCAATTCCGCCATACCCGCAATCGTTATAATGGTGGACCCTGTAGGACTCGAACCTACAACCCATCGGTTATGAGCCGATTGCTCTAACCGATTGAGCTAAGGGTCCAACAATTCATTCGACTAACTAAATATACCATAAATATGTCCTTCTTGCAATAATTTTTGCTAAAAAACTAAAAAAAAATAAGTATCACTACTTATTATTCTGCAGCATATTTAATAAATCAATTTTAAACATGTCTTTTGAAGCATTTTCTTTAGATATCATAACACCTTTATATGTAGCAAGTTCTGATTGATGTCCTTCAAGTAAAATACTTGATGGTGTAATAGTATCCAACATAACAATTTCTTCCTGTTCATATACTACATAATGTAACTTGACATCACCATGAATTTGAGCAAATTTTCTATCACTAGGTAATTTCAACTCATAAGTCTTAGTGTGTTTACTCTTATTTTGAGAAACTAATTCACCAACAAATTTACCATCTCTCAAATCAGGATAATATTCAAAATTTAATTTCTTATAAGCAAGCATATTATATTTTTTTAATGCTCTTTCCAGTTTGTGATACTCATTTTCGTTTGTATAATCTAAAACAAAACCTTTCATAACCATTCCCCCTAAAAACCCTTTGATACCGACATTATAGCATAAAAGTTTGCAAATGTCAAATTTCAATCATAGTTGTAAGTAATCTAAACCAGCATATAGTCTTACCATTGGGACTTAATATTATCAAATTTTCTAGGCTTTGTCAAATTTTTTAGAGTTTTATTTCCACAATCGTTTGGCCATCATTCATACCATCAATATAATACTTCGAAACGTTTCGATTTCTTTTTAATAATTCATGAGTTTTACTTCTGATTGCCCCACTACCTTTGCCATGGATTATAACAACTTTATTGTTCTTCAATTTTACATTATCGTGCAAAAAAGACTCTACTAAATAAACGCAAGTAGAAGTAGTCTCCCCATGCAAGTCTAAATGAGGCAGATAATCAGTAAAAGGGTCAATTATTTTTCTCATAAATTTTATTTACCTCATCAAGTTTAGGAATTGATAAACGCCCCCCAACTGTCCCGGTAGCCAAGCCCGCGGCAATATTACCATACTTAATAGCTTTTTCTAAAGAATAACTACTAGCAAGGCCGTAGCAGAACGCTCCCATAAAAATGTCTCCACAGCCGGAAGTATCAACAACATTCATCTTTAAAGCTGGAGAAATTTTAATCTGGTCATCAACTAAATACATAGATCCATTACCCCCCAAAGTAATAATAATATTTTGATGTTCAAAATGACTTCTTAGCTCCGTATAACAATTAACTAAACTAGTTACATTATTACTATCTACTGGCGATTTCATTACTTCACTAGAAAAATCTAAAGAGCAAACAAGATAATTAACTTTTAAAGCTAAAGCCGCAATATCTTGATTAAAACGGTCAGCTCTTAAAACACTGATAGCTCTTGGAAATCTTTCAATTGTCTGTTTTGAAGCATAAGTATCATTACCATCTAAAATAATTAAATCCGGTTGAAAATCAAAATCAAACTTCTTTAACTTGACATACTCATCAGCAACTTCTAATTTAGTTGCAATTTTTTTACTATTATCCAAAATATTAAAAGCCAAGACAGTATCCTTTTCATAAGAAGTCTCTATATATCTGGTATCAACCCCCGCTGTTTCTAGTTCTTTTCTAACTCTCGTTCCATAAACATCATTGCCAACCACCCCAGCAAAGGTTGAAGAAACGCCCCATTTAGCTAGCATATAAGCTACATTGCAAGCAGTGCCACCACCACACCCAATCTTATTAATGAATCTGGTTTTACTTCCTTCAACTGGATATTCTCCCACATTGACATATATATCATAATTAGCTTGTCCTAAAGATAATGTTTTTATCATTTTAGCCTCCATCTATATTACAAATTATACTATACTTTAACGAAGAAAAAAAGTACCTATAAACAATCAGGTACTTAAAAACTACTCCGTTTCTTTATTAATTAAGGCCGCTTTAGCAGCTGCTAATTTAGCAATTGGTACACGGTAGGCTGATGCTGAAATATAAGAAAGGCCAATCTTATCAAAGAAAATAATTGACTCTAAAGAAGCAGCATGTTCTCCACATACTCCTAAAGAAATATCTGGCTTTACCGTTCTTGCTAACTTTGTAGCCACCTTAACTAACTTACCAACCCCATTAGTATCTAAATCCATAAAAACGTCATGAGAGATAATCTTTTTTTCATAATAATCTCCTAAAAACTTTGCTGCATCATCCCTAGAGAAGCCAAAAGTTAACTGAGTTAAATCATTGGTTCCAAACGAGAAGAAATCACAGACACTAGCTAGCTCATCAGCTAAGATAGCAGCTCTTGGTACTTCAATCATCGCCCCAATTTGATAAGATAAAGCCATGCCTCGTTTTTCTAAAACTCGTTTAATCTCTTTTTCAACAATATTTCGAATATAAACAAATTCTTTTTTATCCATAATAAGTGGCAGCATAATCTCGACTACCGGCTCAATACCTTCTTTTTTCACATTACAAGCTGCACTGATGATGGCATTAGTCTGCATAACAGCTATCTCAGGGTAAGTAATATCTAATCTTGACCCCCTATGCCCCATCATTGGATTGAATTCTTTAAGACTTTCGATTTTTAATTTTAAATCAGCAACGCTTACCTTTAAAGAAGTAGCTAACTCTTTAATTTCTTCCTCATCTTTCGGTAAGAATTCATGTAATGGTGGGTCTAAATAGCGAATAACTACGGGTAATCCTGAGTTAAGACGATATAATTCTTCAAAGTCTTTCTCTTGATATGGTAATAAAGATACTAATGCTTCTAGCCTAGTTTTTTTATCATTAGCTAGTATCATTTGTCTGAATTTAAAAATTCGCATCGAGTCAAAGAACATATGTTCTGTTCTAACTAAACCAATACCGGCGGCGCCAAAACTCTTTGCAATCTCCATATCTTTCTTCGTATCAGCATTAGCACGTACTTCTAAGTTCTTAACTTCATCACACATTTTTAAAAGTTCACTTAAGGCTGCATTATCACTAACATTTTCTACTTCTAAAGTTCCTTCATAAACAAGACCCGTCGCACCATCAATAGAGATGATATCGCCTTCTTTTAAGACTTTCTTCTCACTAGTTATAAGACCTTCCTTGGTAATATCCATGTTGCTACAACCACTTACACAAACAATTCCCATTCCTCTGGCTACTACAGCCGCATGAGAAGTCATCCCGCCTCTAATCGTTAAAACACCTTCTGCATAATGCATGCCTTCAATATCTTCTGGACTTGTTTCATGACGAACTAAAATAGTTTTATGGCCTTTCTTAGCTTCTTCAATTGCTTTGCTAGCCTCAAAAGTAATCGCCCCGCTAGCCGCACCAGGACTGGCTGCTAAACCTTTACCGATTATCTTAGCTTGAGCAATGCTGCTTTTCTTGAATACAGGGTGTAAAGCTTGAGTTATATCATCAATACTAACTCTTTTAATTGCCTCTTCTTTGCTAATCTTGCCTTCCGAAACCAAAGACATGGCAATATTAACACTTGCCAAACCAGTTCGCTTCCCACTTCTTGTTTGTAGCATATAAAGGCGACCATCTTCAATGGTAAACTCCATATCTTGCATGTCAGCATAATAATCTTCTAGTCTTTTGGCAATCTCTAAAAACTCATCATAAATATCGGGCATAATATCTTTTAAAGTCTCAATACTTTGGGGAGTTCTAATACCTGCTACAACATCTTCCCCTTGGGCATTAATTAAATATTCCCCAAAAAGCTTATTTTCTCCCGTAACCGGATTACGGCTAAAAGCCACTCCAGTTCCCGAATTATTGTTCTTATTACCATAAACCATTTCTTGAATATTTACAGCGGTTCCCCAATCATCAGGAATATTATTAAGTTTGCGATAATAAATAGCCCGTTTATTATTCCATGATTTAAAAACGGCGCCAATTGCCATGATAAGCTGTCTAGTAGCATCTTCGGGAAACTCTTCATTTGTCAAATTCTTATATATCTTCTTATAGGCAATAGTAATATTATACCAATCATCACCTGTTAAATCCGTATCAACATTATAACTATGTTCTTTTTTATAATTAGTTAAATATTCTTCAAAAATACTCTTGTCTTTTCCCATTACCACATCGCCAAACATCATAATCAAACGACGATATGAGTCATAAACAAATCTTTTATTATTAGTCAAAGTCGTAAGACTTTCTGCTACTCTATCATTAAGACCTAAATTTAAAATAGTATCCATCATACCTGGCATACTGCTTCTAGCCCCACTACGTACTGACACTAAAAGGGGTTTATTAACATCACCTAAAATCTTTCCCGTTCGGTTTTCTAAACCACTTAGATGATTATAAATCTCATCTTCTACTTCCATTGCTATTATTTCATTTTCTTGATAATACTTATTACAAGCTTTAGTACTTACAATAAAGCCATCAGGAACTGGTAGAGATAGGGCTTTCATACTACATAGATTAGCCCCCTTACCTCCTAAAAGTTCCTTCATGTCTTTTGTGCCTTCACTAAAGTCATACACAAATTTTTCCATATTTATCCTCTCTATCCTAATTAAATATAAGCTATATCCTTAAATTTTATACTTTTTATCTTTTAAAAGCTTTTAAATATTCACTTCTAATAACTTCATTAGTAACATGCGTATATATTCCCGTGGTTGAAAGAGAAGCATGGCCTAAAAGTTCTTGAACACTTCTAATATCAGCCCCGTTATTAAGCATTTCTGTTGCATAAGAATGCCTAAAAGTATGGGGAGTAATTTTCTTCTTCAAAAGACTACTTTTCACTAATGAGCTTACTATATACTCAGCTCCTCTCCTCGTTAAAGGCATATTATTCTTATTTAAAAATAAGTACTCAGAATTACTACTTCTTAAAGTTAAATAACTATCTAAATACTCCTTAGCATAATCCCCAAAATAGACAATTCGCATTTTATTACCTTTTCCTAGAATTCTAATACTTTTATCATCCCTATTTATATCCTTTAACTTAATATTAATAGCCTCACTAATTCTAATACCACTACTATAAAGTAACTCTATTAATAAAGCATTTCTTAATCCAATAGTATCCCTACGTTCTAAAGTCTTATCTATTAGGACTTCATAATCATTATTATTAATAAAGTTTGGTAACTTTTTCTCTTTCTTAGGTCTTTTAATACTCTTAAAAGGATTATTATCTATAACTTTAAGTAGTTCTAAATAATCATAATACTTATAAAGACTAGAAAGAATTCGATTAACACTACTACTCTTATAACCTAAATTACCTAAGGATTTCAAATATTCTCTAATGACATCTTTATCTACTTTTAAATAATCTAGTCTTAAAGAATTTAAATATTCTTCAAATATTTTTATATCACTAAGATAACTATTAACTGTATTAGTGGGATATTTTCTTATATTTATTAAATATTTTCTATACTCATCATTCATATTTTATCCTAAAAAATATAGGTTTCCCTATATCTCAAGTTGGTGCTTGCCAACGCCTTTTTATTTTATAATTGCATCAAGTGCTAAAGTAATCATATCATCTAATGATTTTTCTCTATCTTCTATTGGTAAAACAACATCACTAAATTTAGAGTCTACAGCAGTTACAATGGCCGTTGCTTCTTTTTTAAATGAATTAGCAACATGAACTAGTGCATAAGCTTCCATTTCCTCAGCAATAGGTTTTACTTCTTCTGGGATTCTCTTTAAGACTCTATCCATATCAATATAAGGCCCAAAAGCATCACAAGTAAGCATGGTACCAACATGTATCTTTTTACCTTGTTCTTCCGCAGTACTCAAGATAGCCGTATTTAAATTCTTACTAGGTATAACCATATTTTTATCATAGCCATCATAGTTATAAGCGAAATTAGATAAACTATAAACGTTATCTGCTAAAATTAGTTCGGGGACTTTAATATCTTTGGTAACTACCCCACAGGTTCCAATTCTAATAACTTTCTCAACGTTAAAATAATAAAATAACTCAAAAGCATAAATACTCATACTAGGCATGCCCATGCCACTACCCATGATTGTTACTTTTTTACCTTTATAAGTTCCCGTAAAGCCAAACATATTACGAACGCTAGTAACAAGTCGGGCATTTTCTAAAAATTTATTTGCAATATATTTAGCCCGCAAAGGGTCACCTGGCATTAAAACTAAGGGAGCAATATCGCTTTTCTTCTCAACTTTAATATGTATAGGTTCATCTTGTGGTTTCATTTTTCTATCCTCCTATGATTACATTATAGCAAAAAAACACATTATTTAAACAAAAAGTTTATTCTTTGTGATATTTTTCTTTACATTTTTCTTTAATTAGAGTACCCTATTTTCATCAGGAGGCACTTTTAATGAAAATTGAAATATCTTTAAAAGAAAATTATATTTTAATTAATTATAATGGTTTTAAAAATAAAACCACAGATACCAGTTATTTGAAGTCTCTCCTTTCTAAAGATTATGGTGAGATTAAAAGTAAAGTAAAAAGAGGTAATGACTTATTTATTAACTATTCTAGGGCCACTATTGTTATTAAAAGTATCAGGAATATAGAAAAATTTGCTTTCGGTTATCTTTTAGTTGATTATATTAATTCCTTAAAACCTAATTCTTCTTTAAAACGAGCTAAATCTTTGCGGCTTTAATAAATTCTCTTAAGATTTTACTTATAGATCGTTTTTCTATTCGAGAAACATAACTACGAGAGATTTTCATTTTTTGAGCGATTTCTTTCTGAGTCATCGCTTTTTTATTGTTTAAACCATATCTCTTAATAATAATCTCTTGTTCTCTTTTATTCAGTTTGCCAATAAATTTCTTTAATAAATCTATATTATCTTTAAGATATAATTCTTCTTCAATTGGTTTATTTTTGTCTTTAATAACATCTTTTAAATTAATCTTATTACCTTCTTTATCAGTACCAATAAAATCATCTAAAGAAACGGTATTCTGATATTTCTTCGTTGACCGATAATACATAAGTATCTCATTTTCAATACATCTAGCCGCATAAGTAGTTATTTTAATATTTTTATTCGTATTATAGGAGTCTATTCCTTTAATGAGACCAATCGTCCCAATACTTATTAAATCATCAGTCAAAGTAAGTGGAGGATTAAACTTTTTAACAATGTGAGCAACCAGTCTTAAGTTATGTTCAATTAAAAGATTTCTTGCTTCTAAGTCTCCGTTTTGCATCAATAAAATATATTTTTCTTCATCTTCAGGACTAAGTGGTTCTTTAAAAACCGTATTAGAATAACTCCCTGTAAATAAGAAAATACTTCTTAAAAAGTTTATAATTAAGCTTATCATCAAATCACCCTAGTAAATTGTATTTTTTAAAAGTCTAAAAAAGACTTATAGAACTTCTACAAGTCGTAAAATTTCAAAAAGTAATGGGGCCATTTAGATAAGAGAATGAGTAATCTGGCCCCAAAATTTAATTAGTTTTCACCACAAATGGGTCATTATTAGTCCCCATTCCCCCAGATATTTCTACATCGGCTTTCAGATTTATAACTGGGCGGGCACCAAGACTGTCAGCAATGTTCCAGTTCGTAAGACCGCCGGCCGAGTACTCACGCCATTCACGAGCACTGCCGTCAGTCGCATAGAAAAGCGCCGGAGACAGTGTCCAAGTATGCTGCGTTGAATAAATCCATGATAACTTATTAATGTGTCTATTATCCATACCAGCAAACACCATTTCATCATAAGTTATTAAACCAACGGGATAAGTTAGGGCTTTATTGCCGACACTTGAATCTGCCGTAGTATATAAATCTCTTGCCGGCTCAGGACAAGTAAACTGAGCAGTATTGGCTTGATATCTATCATAGGCTCCAAATCTTGTATCTTTATCCGTTTGAACACCATCGCCACCGCTACCACCATTGTTGGTATAGAAACTCCGGTCGCCACAGAACCCAACGGCAGTTGAAACATATTGACTATATCCTTTATCGGCAATATTTGTTTTATACCAACTATCAACAGCAGCTTTGATGGTTGAGTCATTGGTATTAGCATGAACTTTGCCAAATGTAGTCGCATCGGGGTCTCCATACATGTAACCAACATAAGCGGGGTCATTATATTTACTATTAAATTGATATGTTCGATTATTGATTGATTGAGCATTTCCTGTAGCATCTTTTACGCTGCCATTATAAATTAATCTTATCGAACCATCACCATTGATTCTGACTATTTGCCAGTAAAAACCAACAAAGTAAACATTATTATTCTTAACATTACCACGATAATAATAAGTGGTACCATAATCATCAGTACCTTGATATAACCCCTTATCAGATTTATCGGTTTCTAATTCCATTTCTGTTAATGTTACACAAGATAAATTATAAACATTAGTTGCATAAGTTATGTTATTTGTTGTTTGGGTACTAGTTGATTTGGTCGCACCAGTAATTTGATAAACCATGATATTCCCAGTATTTCTTACTACGTATAACTTTTTGTTGCTCTGATTATATGCCATATATTCATTTGAATAATAATACTTAGTGTCTCCTGAATAATCTAAGGTTGTTGGGTCTTTTAGCGAACAACCACCCAGGCTATATTGAGCAGTATCGGCATTAAAAGCCTTTGTTGTACACACATACATGTATTGTTCATTTGCATTTAGACCACTTAATTCGGATACTGAACTTATGGCGTCAGTTGTTGGTTTTATAACCTGCCTTGTAGAAGTTGAGCCTGTCTTCTCTACCCACTTAATAATTGGGGCTGTATTGGTTACATCTACGGCTTGCTTAGAAGCTATCTTAGTCTTAGCAATAGCAGGTGTAGTTTGATATTCATTAGCTAAGATGGCATCACCTAACTTATTATAACCAGCACTTGTAGGGTCATAATTACCAGGTTCAGAGACAATAATTATTTTTGATTTAAAGACCTTATTCATAACATCATCATTAATCGTTGCATCTTCATCCATCCAGAAAGATACACTATAATCAACAGAGTCATCAGCCCCTAAATACCCTTCAGCAAGAATATGCGAATTAACACTACCATCTAACTTCGTTGTAGTAGTTTTATATTTATCTAATGTTGTAATAGCGTCACTATTTACCTTAACAGCAACCCACTTACTATCTAGAGTTGTCCCTTCTAAGGCCTCTAAAGTTACATAATAATGGGCAAATATTGTACACTTATTATGAATTGTAAAACTAAATGGCTTTAGTTTTAAACCCTCTTCATCCGTTATTGGATAAGTATTAGTCAAATTAATTTCGTTAGCTTGATTGATAAGTTCCATCTCAAAGCAACCTGACGTTGCCGTATTCGTCTTATCATCTATTTTTAAAAACTGCCAATAAGCATAAGAAACACCAATCATCATTAAAAGTAACGTCAAAATAGTTATCAAAAGTCCCAATTTTTTATTTCTTTTTATCATACCGTTCATAAAAACCTCATAATCTTATTATTAACAAATTAAAAAAATAAATACCAAATATTATTTTTAAACTTTAATTTTAAACACTAATCCCCGAACTTCCTTATTCATAGTGTTAAAAACTCTATGAAAACACTCGGTGAATACTGGCCTGAAGAGCCATTTGACTACAATTTTTGACTAGAATAAGTTATATATTTTGACTACAATGATGCCTTGCAAATTAAGTTTACACCTATGATTGCGTTAAATATTACTGACTATATTTTTGACTACAAAAAAGCAAAATTTACCCTTTAAAACCGCTTAAATATATGATAAAATGACCTTATAAGATAAAAATAAGTACCGTAAATACGTGTTCATAGAGTTTTTAACTCTATGAAAAATCATAAAAAAATAGTATATCCAAGAAAATATGTTTTATACATACCAATTGAATATACTTTTTATAATCCATCAAAAAAGAGTACCGCTCTAGTACTCTATGTCATCATATCTATCTAATAATTCTTTTTGTTCCTTCAAGATATTTACTACTTTATTGCGATAACTAATTGTATCTCTCTTAATCTTATCAGCATCATCTTGAATTTTTTGTGCCCTAATTAAAGCATCATTAACAATTCTTGAGGCATTTTTCCTAGCATCTTCTAATATTGCTATTGACTCATCATTAGCGGATTTCCTAATATTTTGGTTTGACTCCTCTGCTAGGGCAAGAGTTCTTCTTAAGGAAGATTCAATACTCTTATACTGTTCTAATTCTTGCTCCAACTTAGCTTTCTCATCAGCTGTTTTCTTTAATTTATTTAACATATCCTCGTATTCCTTGGTTACGTTACCTATAAACTCATTAACTTCATTTTTGTTATAGCCATAAAAAGACATCCCAAATGTTTTAGGCATAATCCCCCACCTCAATTTTTATTAATCACCACTTCACTTCTTCAGTCTCCTCTTCATCAAGAGATGACGAATCCTCAGTGATTTTTCCTTGTACGTTTACATTTTTAGGTGCACATAAATAAATACCTACACCAACTTTTTGCATGGTACCACCAATGGCATAAATGCAGCCACTTAAAAAGTCAATTATTCTCTTTGCTTGATCAGAAGTAACTCTTTTTAAGTTAACAACAACACTATTTCTTTTCTTCAAATGATCTGCTATTTGTTGTGATTCAGAATAAGCTCTTGGTTCTAAAAGAATCATCTTAGAGCCACCACTATTTTTACTATCTTTGTTATCTTCCTCAGTTGTTGTATAAAATTCATCTTCCGTTTGAAGAGAACTATCATCGCCATCTAACCCCATCATTTTCTTTAAATTTAAAGCCATAATTACAATCTCCTTACTTTATCTAACAACAATTATACATAAAATAAGCACTTTTTGCAATCATTTATGACTTCTCGTGCTTATTTATAATATCAAATTGTTGCAAATTTAGCAACTACGATTTTGAAGAAATTTAAAACTTAATAGCATTTGCTAAATAATCTTTAAGTTCTGCTAATTTAACTTTTTCTTGTTGCATAGTATCTCTATTTCTAACCGTTACAACGCCGTCATTAATTGTCTCATCATCAACAGTAATACAGAAAGGTACACCAATGGCATCATTTCTGCGATAACGTTTACCAATACTCCCAGCCTCATCATAAGAAACATAAAAATCTTTAATTAAATTAGCATAAATCTCATTAGCTTTTTCACTATGTAATTTTTTAACTAATGGTAAAACAGTAGCTTTAAAAGGCGCTAAAGCCGGAATTAAATGCAATACTTCTCTTTCCGAACCATCATCTAAAATTTGACGTTCATAAGCATCACATATAATTGCTAAGAACAATCTTTCAACCCCAACACTAGGCTCGATAACATAAGGTAAATATCTTTCATTAGTTTCAGGGTCAATATATCTTAAGTCTTTCTTAGAATGTTCCATGTGAGTTGATAAATCATAATCAGTACGATCAGCTATTCCCCATAATTCCCCCCAACCAAATGGATAATGATATTCAATATCAGTTGTCGCCTTTGAATAAAATGATAACTCTTGTTTTTCATGGTCACGGTTTCTTAAATTCTCTGCCTTAATACCTAAATCTTTTAAGAAACTATTACAATAAGACTTATAGAAGCCAAACCATTCTAAATCTGTATCAGGTTTGCAGAAAAATTCCAATTCCATTTGTTCAAATTCTCTTACTCTAAAAATAAAGTTACCAGGTGTAATTTCATTACGGAAACTCTTACCTATTTGACCAATACCAAACGGTACCTTAGCTCTCATCGTTCTTTGAACATTTAAAAAATTAACAAAAATTCCTTGAGCCGTTTCTCCCCTTAAATAAATCTTATTCTTCGTATCCTCGGTAACACCCTGACTAGTTTCAAATAACAAGTTAAATTGACGAATATCCGTAAAATCACATGAACCACACTTTGGACAAGTAATATTATGTTCCTTAATATAACTCATAAGTTCTTCGTTACTCCAACCATCGGCACTACCAGAAATACCATTCTTAGCAAAATACTCTTCAATTAACTTATCAGCACGGCTTCTTGTCTTACAATGACGACAATCAATTAAAGGATCAGCAAAACTAGCAACATGACCAGATGCCACCCATACATTAGGATTCATTAAAATGGCCGCATCAATCCCATAATTATACTTATTTTCAACAATAAACTTCTTCCACCAAAGTTTCTTAATATTTTCTTTTAATTCTTTTCCCAAAGGTCCAAAATCCCACGTATTAGCAAGACCACCATAAATCTCACTTCCTGGGAATATGTACCCATATTGTTTGCAAAAATTAACTATATCTTCCATACTATTTTTCATATTTTAAAATCCTTTCATCTTTAGTTGATGGCTTTTAGCTTTTTTCAATTCATCTTTATATTCAGCACTCTTAATAATGAGTGGAAGCATATATTTTACTTCCCCATTCATCTTAATCATTTTATTTTCAATATTAAAAGAAATCTCATCAAGAAGGTCACCACCACGCCTACTACTACAACGTATTTGAATATCCTGATGTCTCTTTACCTGCTTTAGTAATAAGTCTACAATATAATTAAAATTTATTAATTCTAAATGATTTGCGGTAAAACAAACTTTATCTTGAAAACTATTATATTTTCCAGCAATAACAGCCTCATCAGGATAACTAAAATTTCTTTTAGAAATAATAACTTTATCTTGAACTAGTCTAACTTTTAAATCTCCCCTAGCAGTATCAAAAATATTAAGAATATTCCTAGCTAAACCAAAGCCTAATATTTTTTGAATTTCAGCACTATCCCTTAAAACATCATCGTCAATTTTTAAAACTTTGCCATCTTTTCTTTTAATAACAATCATCTCTCTGGCTTTTAACTCTTCTAAAGAAACAATATCCGCTCTCATGAAATCTAAGACAATCTCTTTAACAACATTTAAAGTATTAACATGACCAATATCTAAAAATTCTTCTAATTTTAAAGCATTCTTTTTATATCCCTGACATTTTACTTCATCTTGAAAAAGCACAATATTTTGATAATCCCCTGTCAGTGCTCTTATAATATTGATATTCAAAAAACATCACCATTAACCCTTAACACCATTTAGTATAATAAAACTCCAAGTATTTTGCAAGATTACATGATAAGTTTATTCAAATTATTCTTTTGTTTTAAATATAATCCGGTATAATTTTCATAAAAATTACTTAAAAAAAGATTTATTTCCTTCTTAGTAATTGCACTTACTTTAATCTCTTTTATATTCTTAATATCAATAAAGAAATAATTTCGAAGCATCAAAATCGTTTTTTTTGCCACAATATATTCATTATGATAACAATTTTTACACAAAAGTCCTCCTGCTTCCCCATTTAAAGTCACTATATTATCTTTACTCCCACACTTAACACAATTAATCAAATTAAGATTAACTCCCAAAAATTTCAGATACTTTAACTCTAAAATATTACATAAAACCAAACTATCTAAACCAGACTCCATCCTTTCTAAAGTCGTCACTAAAAGTTCTGCTATCTCTTTATTATTATCCTGTTTTGCGACTTGATAAGATAGGCTGCCTAAATAAGCTAAATAACTGATTAAAATAATGCTACTATGTAAATAAGAAAAATAATTTTCAACGGTAATCTCCGTAATCAAAGAAAGGCCATTTTTTTTATACTTTATCTGAAAAGTTGCGTAATTATAAATTCTGGTTTTATTTAAAAATTTACTTTTCAATTTTTTTGAGCCACGACAAAGAAGACCTATAAGGCCGTATTCTTTGGTAATCACTTGAATAATTTCGCTATTTTCTTTAAAAGGAGTAACCAATACAATTACTCCCGTAACACTTTTTTCTTCCATTTTACTTACATTTTTTATACTTTAAATAATATTCAATCTTTCCTGTTTCTTTAAATAACTGCCAATATTCTTCTTTATTCATATTTTTCTCACCTATTATTATAATGATGCAAAAAATAAAAATTTATTCACTAAAAATCATAAAATCCTAAATCTTTTAAAACAAATTCTTTATCACGCCAATTTGGGATGCATTTTACATATAATTCCAAATAAACTTTTTTATCAACTAGCTTCTCAATCTCATGACGGGCTTCCATTCCTACATTTTTAAGCATAGTCCCATTATGACCGATAATAATCTTTTTTAAAGACTCTCTATCAACTATAATATCAACATTTATTTTAACGATCTTATCAGTTTCTTCATAGTTAGTAGTTACACATGTAATTGCATGAGGTATTTCTTCCTCTAAATTATTAAATAACTTTTCTCTAACATATTCACTAACTAAAAATCTTTTTGAACTACTAGTAACCGCATCATCATTAAAGTACTTTATATCATCTGTTAAATATTTCTTAACCGTCTTAATTAATTCTTCCGTATTATCGCCACTTAAAGCACTTAAAGGCACAATTTCGTTAAAATCATAAAGCTTTTGATACTCAACAATTCTAGCAATCAACTCTTCTTTTTTTAACATATCAATTTTATTTAAGACTAAAATAGTCGGAATATCTTTATTTAAATTGGCGATTATATCCTTATCTCCCCGACCTAAACCGCCTTTAGCATCAACCACTAAAATAATACAATCAACTTCTTTTTGTTGACTTAAAGATTGTTTATTTAAGACTTTACCTAATCTATCAATGGGCTTATTAATACCCGGCGTATCCACAAAAACAATTTGCGAATCCTTATCTGTATAAATACCATCAATAACATTTCTCGTCGTACCTGCTTTATCACTAGTAATAGCCACATGATAATTAACTAATCTATTTAAAAGGGTCGACTTGCCAACATTAGGGCGCCCAATTATACTTACAAAACCACTTTTCATCGTGTAATTCCTACCGTTTCTAATATTTTATCTTGTTTACCAAACATAATAACTTCATCTTCTTTTTTCATATGATCATACCCTAAAAGGTGCAAAAGACCATGACAAACTAAGAAAGATAGTTCTCTTTTCTCACTATGACCATACTCTAAAGCCTGCTTTTTCATTTTATCAATGCACACATAAATATCACCAAGAACCCGAACCCCCTCAAGTTCAAAGTCATCGCTATCTTCAAGCGCAAAAGAAATAACATCAGTTGGTCTATCAATTCCTCGATAATTCTTATTTAACTCATGAATTTCCTCTAACCCCACAAAAACAATCGAAAAAACCGCATTAGAAACCTCTTCTTCCTTTAACGTTGCCGCAATTACCTCATACAAATAATCATAATTTGTATAAAGACCATTATCAACAATTATATTCTTTTCTTCCATTAAAACCACCTTAAATCTAGTATATTAGCTGCATACAAAATAAACATAATAAGTATTATAAGAGATATCACATCATAAATAAAGTCTTTTTGTAAAATTTTAGGTAAATGCTTATAAATCGCATCTAACGCCACATAAATAAAATAGCCAACTACTGCTCCCACGATATTTAACATAACATCATCAATATCAAAAGACCTCCCAATTTTTAGTTGAACCATCTCCACTGTAACACTAGTAATTAAAGCATCGATAATAATTGGCCAAATTTTTTTGGGCTTAATATATCTTGAAATAAAATAACCAAAAGGTACAAAAATCAAAATATTCCCCAAAACATTATAAATAAACATCTTACTTCCAAACTTATAACGCATAATTTCTTTAAAAGGAAAGTAATTAATCCCACTTCCCAATGAATTTTCTGCCCCCGTTAATAATTCAAATAAAAGCAAAACATAGATAATAAATAGCAAATTTAATATTTCATTATGAATTACTATTCTTTCATTAGTAGCTCGAATACAACTAATTCTAACCGTACAAATAACCACAATAAAGATAATAAGCATTGGTAGTGCCTCATTAACTATACTGCGAAAAGCTTCATTAAACATAAAAACTCCTTAACTAGAAAGTAAAACCAAAGCGGTTACAAATACTTCTACTTCTATTGTACTATCAAACTCTTGCTTTTTCAAAATATTTTCATGTAAAATTTTTTCATTTTGGTCTAATTGCAAATTAATCTTTTCGGCAACCAAAGCATCAATCTTTCGATTTAACTCCTCTTCCGTATAATAAACTTTTTCTGTTACTACTTCCTTTTCCACTGATTTTATTAACTTTTTACCTAAAATGCTTATTATTACTTCATCTTCTTCCCTATAGTTTTGATACTTACTTCGAAAAATCTTATAGTCATTTCGGCCCATATCAATCTTAAAATTTGTCTGAACCCTTCCTGATGGTTTTACTACTTCATAAGTTTTAGGAATACTAAGACTTGCTTTATACCACACCTCACCATAAATATTTCCCTTTGCACAAACTTTGGCCATTTCATTCCCATTTAAAGTAATATCACCACTAATAAGTAAATCTCCTTCCCGAACATAAGTATCTTCGCTTACTATGACATTACCACAAGATGCACTAATCTTCTTAACTATTCCCTCTCTTTTTGCATAGACATTACAATACTTTTCTTCTTTTTTAGGACTATCTTTAATTCTTTCTTCTAAAGTAATCACATAATTCATACCTTCACTTTTTATCTCTAACCATTCAATTTGTTCTTGATATAACAAAACTACTTCTTTTTTGATTTTTTGTAATTCCTCATCTTTTAGTTTAAAGCTTAATCTCTTAATCTTATATTCTTCTAAAGTATCCATTAGTTCTTTACTCAAAGTTGCATTTGAACTAACTATCTCTACCTTAATTATTACATTCTTTAAGTATAAAAACAAAATAATACTAAGAATAATACTTCCTAATAATAAATAATTATTCTTAAGAAAATCACCTAACATAACGAGCCTATTTTTCTTTAATACTTCTACTTGATAAAACTTTTCAAAATATTTTAAATCCTGTTCTTCTATATAACACTTTAAATAATTATCCTTGTATTCCACTTGTTCTAAAAAAATCTTTTTCGCAATGATTCTTAAAAGAAAATTATTCAAATTAAAGACCCTAATTCTTACCAAGATTCTATTCATACTTAACTTCCTTTATCTCACCTGCAATTAAAAGTTCGGTGCCGCAAGACTTGCGTAAGAATAAATTTTTTCCCTTAATTTGTAATTTCTTATTATTAAAATCAATAATTATTCTATCTTTAGTAATCAAATAAACTTTATTAAAATTATAAACATATAAAGAATTATTAAAGTATGCTAAGAAATACTCTTTATCATACAAAAAGCTTTGCAAGTTAGCCCAAATATGCATAGAATCACCTAAATAATCCTATGAAAAAAGAAGTCCAAATAAGACTTCTTACATTAAACTATTTTTAATTAGTTTACTAACTTCACTCATATCAGCAACACTGCCAAGACTGCTTGAAGCTTCTTTCATAATCTTCCCCATATCTTTAATGGTTGCTTCTGGGTAATTACTCAAAATCTTCTCTACAGCCTTTTTGGTTTCTTCTTCTGATAATTGCTTAGGCAAATAAGCCTCTAATACATTAATTTCCTGTTTTAGAGTCAGTACCATATCACTGCGATTATATTTTTCATACTCCGAAATACTATCATTTCTTTGTTTTACTTGTTTCTTGATAATTGCAATCATATCAGTATCAGTTAATTCCTTTTTGGCATTAATTTTTTCTGCTTGAATTGCACTTTTTAGCATTCTAAGAACGGATACTTTAAACTTATCAGAATTTTTCATTGCTCCAAGGATATCACTTTGTATTTGTTTCTCTAACATACTGGATACTCCTTAATCTCTATGATGCTTTTTAGCATTACGAATCATTTCTTTTTTAGCTTCTCTTCTTTTTACGCCTGGTTTTTCATAATGTTTTCTCTTTTTTAATTCTGAAGGGACACCACTTTTAGCAACTTTAACTTTCCACTTTTTTAGTGCGCCATCAACGTTACCATCTTTTACCACTACTTTTGTCATCATTATCCCTCCCTTCAATCAACAAGCCAATTATACCACAAAAAAAGAAAGAGTTTCAACTATTTTTCGCCTTATTAGGCTATTTTCTCTTTCTTAGTTTAAGTTATTCTTTAAATTATCCATATTATAAGTGTAAGTATCATGAAAATAAGGAATATTTCCCGAAGTTGCTACCGTATTAAAAATTTCAATAATTTTAGCATAATCAGTACTACCTGACTTATTAATAATATCTGTTACGTCTGTTACCACAACGTTATCTATAAACATTTTTGTATTATTGTTATTATTGTAGTTGACCGCAAAATTACAAGTAGTAGAAGTTGATGGGGCCTTTTCAATAAAACCTCTTCTAACCATGTTTTGGAAACCTATATTAAGCGTTTCTCCACCAAAAATGGAAGATTCATTGTTATTTAAATATAAACCTATAGCACCCGCTTGCGCGCCACTAGCATACGCACTTACTTCATTATTATAAGCACTAACCGAAGAATCTTCTAAAGAGTTTGGAGTACCACAATTACCAAAAATAATACAAAACAAATTACCGGTTGCCCCCCCAATGATACCCCCAAAGATACCACCCAAGATACCCCCAATAAATCCAGCTATTCCGCCAATGCTACCACTAGGAGTTGAACCACTACCAGTTGCCGTTCCGGTATCTATCGGTCCTACCGTTCCGTTCGTAAAAAGAGTATAACTAAAATAATAATAATGGTTAGCTTCACAATTAAAGTAATTAGATCTCGCAACAGCTGTCGAACGTTCCCCAAATTTTAAAGATCTTACCTTCGTACTATCATCACCATTCATTTTTACTTCTGTACTATAACTCGTACTTCCACTTAAACTCCAAGAATCGCTACCTTCAAAATCACTATTATTAACTAAATTACTCAAAGTAACATACTTGTTCTCAATTAAGGCATTTAGAGAATTATTTATGCCTTTATTATAAGTACTTAAAGTACTGCGATAATAAGAATAATTACCAATGATAACGACAACTAAACTAGCAAATAAAAGTAAAAAAGAATATATTAATGTCGTAGCAATAAAACCCTTTTTATTCTTCATAAGTTCACCTCTATTATCAAAATTATAACACAGATTATTTAGAAAAAGAAGACACTAGGTCTCCTTTATTAAAGAAATAAATTATATCTATTTAATAGTTTTAGAAGAAAAATTAGTATCCTCATTAGCAATACTTCCCAATAATAAATTTACGCAAAGCACTTCCAAACGTAGATCCTAAATCTTTAAAAGAATTTAAAGCTCTAACCATAGAGTTAATAAAACTAACTAAAGTTACGCTGCCTCCTCCTCTAACACTTACTAATTCGTTATTTTCTATAATCATTCTATTTCCTCTTTTCTATTTTAATGGCAAAAATTTTGACGAATATAAATAAGAACAGCAAATCCCATTCTTCGTCCTAAAGATTTGGCCTTTAACAAATTTTCTGCTAACGTATCCCAAAAATTTTTAGCCTTTCCACCATTGTATTCTTTTAATTCTTCCATTGTTAAATTCATAAAACCTACTTATTACAAATTTTAGGAGTCAAAAATAAGCCATCAAAAAAGCCGATTAAAAAAGCACCCAAACTAGCCACAAACATTATAGTTGCTGAACTTTTCCATCCTCCCTTTATTTTTTGTAGTTCTCTTACTTCTAATTGCATATAAAAATCCTTTCTACTAATTATCTAATTTGATTTCCCTATCAAAAAGACTAGCTATTTTGCGATGAGTAATATAAATCAAAGTTTTTTCTGGATACTCTTTAATTAAATTAGTAACAATTTCTCGCTCCATCTCTTCATCAACACCGCTTAAAGCTTCATCTAAGATTAAGATATCGCTTTTTCTTAGGAGAGCTCTAGCTAGAATAATTCGCATAATCTCTCCACCTGAGAAATTAGTCTCATCTTCTAAAATTAACGTTTCTAAGTGATTAGGAGCCTTGTTAATGACATTGTCTAATTTGCATAACTTAATAACCCGTTTTAAAGACTCACTACTAATTTCTTCTCCTAAAGTTAAGTTTTCTCGTAAAGTTCCCTTAAATAAAGTATCATCTTGACTAACATAACTTATCGCTTCCCGCAAACTATTAATATCATAATCACTAAGATTAATCCCATTAATTAAAATATTTCCATTAGTTGGTTCATAAAAGCGATAAAGCATTTTAACTAAACTAGACTTTCCTGTCCCTGATTCTCCAGCTAATATTACTTTTTCAGAAACCTTTATTACTTGATTTAGATTTTTTATAACATAATTACAGTTGTTATAAGTAAAACTTACGTTTTGAAAAAGAATATCACCATTTCTAAAGGATAGACCAGGCTTAAATATTTCTTGTTTAAGTGCTAAAAATTCACTTAAATGTAAATAATTTTCTTCTAAATAAGAATACTTTGGTAAGATTTCTAAGACCTTCTTAAAAACACTTAATAAATAAGTACTTAGAGTAATATAGACAAATAAATCTACTAACTCAATTAAGTTTCTCCTAACTAAAATAAAACCACCAGTTATACTGACAATATTTAAAATATCAAAGAAAAAATCTTCTATAACTTTATCCTTACTTAAAAAATCTAAATAGGTCTTATTAGAATCTAAGAAATCTAATAGTTTTCTTTGAAATCTTTTCTGAAAATAAACTATTTTATTAAGACGTTTTCCCATTCTTACTTTACTTATCGTCTCGTTTAGAACATCTTGATAAGCATTGCTACTGTTAATAGTATTTCTTAGTCTTTTCTTACTTAAATTAATACTAACTATCTTAAAAACAAAATAAATACTTAAAATTCCAATTAAGAAGTAACATAAAATATGATTGGTCATAAAAAGTAAGCTACATAAGAGAATAATCTCCATAAGTCCTAGAAAAACACTCAAGACAAATTCTAAAAAAGTTTCTTTTAAAAGGTTTAAGTCATTAACATATTTTAAAATGCGTCCTTTTGAAATCAGCTCCAAATTAGATAATGGAAGTAAAAATAAGTGATTAATAACACGACTAGTAAGATTATATTCCATAGTCCAATCCAGTTTAATCGTCTTTCTTTGTAAATAAAAGCTACCAAGACCTTTTAAAAGACTTAGGAAGATAAAAGTAATAAAGATTCCAATTAAGTTGTTTATCCCTGTAATTATTTTTAAATAATAATTAATCAAAACACCTAATAAGTTTATTAAAAGTCCTAAAGTAACAATGATAAATACTTCTTTAGCATGAACTTTTAAAGTACTTAAAAATAAATTTCTTAAAGTCTTTTCTTGTTCTAAATGGACAATCTTTCCCATAGGTATGGCTAAAATGCCAACACCACTAAAAATGGATTCTAATTCTTTCCAAGATAACTTCTCAATACCTACAGCTGGATTCATTACAATAGCTTTTTTCTTCGTGGCTTTTAAAAGTAATATAAAGTGGCCAAAATTTTTATTATATAGGCAATGTAGTATCATTGGCCTTTCTAATGTTTTTAAATCTTCAAGTTTCAATTTAAGACCACTTGCATCAAACCCATAACTCTTTAAAGCTAAAACCATGTCATAAGCGCTTATACCAGTTTTGTCTAAATGGGTATCAAGTTTGATTCTTTCTAAAGACACATAGCCTTTATAATATTTTACCAGACTATAAATGACAGCTGGACCACAGTCATTAACATCACTTTGTCTTGTTATCAACTTCTTCATTTTTAACCTCCTATATATATTATTAGAAGTCGACCTCGATTTTTTTTCAAAAATTGCAAAAAATCGTCAAAAAATTGCAAGTTTTTTTAATTTTCTACCATAAGTAATCTTTTGCAGTCAAAAAAGACACAAACTGTAAATAATTTGTGTTCATGTATGCAATGAGCATTTTTATAGTGTGAAACTTTTTTGGTGATTTTTGTATAAAAAGTTTCACACTAATCAAATTTTAAAAAAAGTAAGACCTCCAAAATCTTACTTATGCTTATTCCTACTCTTTTTGCTTTTATTAGTCTTCTCAATTTCTTTTTCTTGTTTTTTCACTTTAGTAATTAACTCTTGTTCTTTTAAGTTATTTTTAGAAATATCAGGGAACGCTTTAAACAAACGATTACCAACAAATTTCAAGTTACCAATCTCTTTCTTATACTTCTTTTCTAAAAGCGCTGGTATCATTCTTAGCTTCTCACTCTTTAACTCTTCCGCAATAATAATGCGGTGACGAAGGTTATAGGCAATAACACAAGAAAAAATCATATCCAAAATAAAAATTATTAGAATAATGGTTCCCGTTATAATAATAAAATTATCACTAAATAGCATTCTAAAACTAGCTAATAATGGATTAATAACCCGAATTACTAGACATGACCCAATTCCAAAAAGAACGGAGTTTTTAAGGCAAATACGACCATTGATATTATCCTTTCGATAAGAATAATCCCACCAACGATTATGAAATATTAATTCTAAAATATAACTAGTATAATATTCCACCACACTAGTAATCAAAGCTCCCATCAAAAAAAGGATTACTAAATCATTTTGATACTTAGATAAAAGCCAAGTAATAAGGACAAAACCAACTCCATAAATGGGACAAATTGGTCCAAAAAGAAAGCCTCGATTAACTAACTTTTTAGTATTAATGCTACATTTTATTACTTCCATTGTATAGCCAAGAAAACTAGCTATGATAAAATATAAAAAGATTTCCATTATTCTTAAATACATGGTTATTCTCCATATTTTTGAACATCACAGTTATTAGGCTCAAATAAACAAGTAAAACACATTTTATAATCATTATCTTTATATTTTCCATAATCATCAGTAACTAAGTTAAAAATCCCATTAATAACTCCCGGAGCCATAAAGACTAAAATCGCTGCAATACATCTCTTAGCAAATTGAACTAAATTCTTTTTTAAAGAATCATTTCCTTGCACTACCGCTTTAGCTACATCAATAGTTCCATAAATAATTAAAACAATTGGAATAATGATTTTAACGGCAAAGATAGCATAACCAACTATTCTTAAAGCTAGCTTAACACCATTCTCTCCACAAGGATTATCAATAGTAGTGGTAGTTGTCGTTGTAGCAGCCATAACTGGATTTATAAATAAAAATAAACCAATAATAACTAATAAAATATAAAAATGTTTCTTTTTCATAAAGTACCTCGCTTAATAGATTATATCATACTCATCTTTTTCTTAAAAGAGATAATTTCTAAAATAAATTTCATCAGTTATCAATTCAAAAAATATGGTATGCAAATTTAATAGTTTACACACCATATTCTACGCAGTATACAAGGTCTTTTTATATTCATTAGCACCTGTTCTACAGACTCGGCCCGTTCAACTATCGTTTATTGTTTTCTACATCTCCAATTTGTATGGACTCGTACTTGTTCCATTACCGTCAACCACAGAGATGCTAGACTTCAGATAAAGCGCTGGGCGCACACCAAGGATGGTAGGGATAAAGCCAATGGAATTGTGCGTAGCGTTGGCATTGAGGATTTCGACATCGCCGCCCGAATCGGCGGCGCTCGAATTGACACTGAACACACCGTCGGCATCGCCCAAGTAAGGCGCTAGTGTCCATTGAACATAATTCGATTTATAAAGATAATCGCTGCGCGGGCAATCATTAATTAATAAACCACCAACTCTCCATTTATTCAAATTTGTAGACAAACATGCTGCACGAGCCCCGGCTACCGCATATCCATAGTCACTTGGATACATTAAGCCTATCTTGCCTGTCCATGTTGTTGGGCGTCCACTATATACCGTTGTGCCTCTTTCTCCAGTATAGAAAGTACTTACTGGTGAACTAGAACTACTTACTCCACCTAAATTCCATACGACGCTTTCAATGGCATTTCTGGTTGTATCGTTTTTTAAACCTGTTGACGTAAAATCACATGAAGTTGTGGCATTATTTTCGCCAAAATAGCAAGTTCCACTTTTTGCATTATAATATAATGAACCTCCTATTGACTCACTGTCATGGCCTGGGTTTAATAAATAATTTAATCTTGCTGTTACCCAATCATTCTTGCCGTTAGCAGTTTCTGCTCCGGTTGTTGTATCCTTATTATCCCATGAATAATTGCCAATACTTTCGTCTCTTATTATCTTAACAAGATTTTCCTTTGTTCCATCACTCTTTGTGACATTATTGAATACACCGATTATTCGCCATTTTTCACAAGTACTATCTGATTGATTATTATAATCACTACAATTAAAGTATACATAATTATTTGGATTAGCTCCTATATACCTAACATTACTATCGGGGTCATCTGTTGCAAACATACTACTATCTGTACTCATTGCAACATTTATTGCCTCTACTACACTAGTTTTCTTTGTTTCAAAATATATATTACACTTACTTTTTTGAGTCATATTAGTAGTAAGTAATCCCCATTTGTCATCGTTCCATTCACCAACGGCGCCATTATCACAAACTATGTTTTTAACAACATAACCATCATTCTTACCAGGAATAGTTTTAGAATATTCACCATCTATATAAGCTCCGATTGCATTGTCTAAGTAAACTTTATTATCCTCAAGAATAGCTTTTTTATTAAAGATAACACTTGCAACTAACAAAACAATCATTAAACAAGGAACCCCTATGTAGAAATACCTTTCATAGTTACGCCATGCTCTCTTAAACTTTAGTTTTTTTAAATACTTATCCCCATCAAATTTTTTCATACATTCCAGAAATCCTTTCTGTCTATAAACTACTGACACTTATAGACTACCCAATATTAAAAATATCATACGCTTTACATTTCTTGACACTTTTCATAGAGTTGTAAACTCTATGAAAATACACAGTGAATACTGGTATGAAGAGCCATTTTGACTATAATTTTGACTACAATAGGTTTGAAATTTAAGTCATATCAGTAGCCTTCAATTCCAGTATCCGCCTAGAACTTAAAGACATTTCTTTGACTAAAAATTTGACTACAAAAAACACTTTTTCCTACTCAATTTAGACTTTAAAAAGCCCATTTTCTATGATAAAATTATCTTATAAATTAAAAATACCAACGGAATTTAGCTTTCATAGAGTTTACAACTCTATGAAAAAAGTCTTGCTATTTGATTAGAATACCCAAGACCTTTTAAAACTATTCATAAAAATAAAATATTTAATAATTTATATATAAGACTTAGCCTAATCTTTTTCTTTACATAATCTATACACATTCCAATATACCACCTAGAAAATCTCTTTAAGATATGTTAAAATTACCTTAGGGAGGTTATATTTATGAGATTAAATATAAGAGGAAAAAATTTAAGTGTTACACCAGCAATCAAGGAATACATTGAAAAAAAGCTAGGTAAACTAGAAAAATACTTCCAAGACGGTGATAATACCACTTCCAATGTAGTTATTAAAACTAGAGGTAATAAAGATGTCATAGAAGTTACCATTCTAAAAGGTAAAGCGACTATCAGAGCCGAAGTTATGGATGATGACCTTTATACTGCTATCGACTTAGTAACTGAAAAATTAGAAAAACAAATTAAAAGAAATAAAGAAAGATATAATTCTTTAAAGCAAAAACAAGCTAAAGAATATAGTGATATCTTTATGGAATTTGAAGCTGCAAGTGATGCTTTACCTGAACTAGTAAAGAAAAAGAGCTTGGACTTATCAAAACCTATGGATATCAATGAAGCTATCTTAGAAATGGAATTCGTTAATCATGATTTCTTTATCTATAAAGATAGTGATACTAAAAATATCTGCGTTTTATACAAAAGACGTGATGGCAACTACGGCCTTATCGAGATTGAAAAAAGTGCTTAACTGGCACTTTTTTTTGATAACTTTCTTACTTTTTCCTTCGCTAAAATATTCTTATCATAGGCTTCTAAAGGAGTTAGTCCCGTCTCATCCATCGTATTAAATCCATCCATTCCAAGATACTTTAATCCACAAAGCATATGAGTTGAATAATCAAGCTTATAATCTCTAAAACATGATAAATAATTTCTTAAAATAATCTCTTGAACTTCACTTAAATAATTAGGAGCCAAGGCAATTAAATACTTAGAATCTCCACCACTGTTATAAAAAGACGGGCTATTTAAAAGTACCACATTACCAAGCATTCTTAATAGATTACCTATTTCTAAAGGACTATCATCATCCTTTATTTCTAAATCTATACAATTATTAGGATATATAATCCCCGCAATTTCTAAAAGATGAGTACGGTGTTTCTTCTCCTCTGAAACCCTACCTCCTCTAAAAACATACCCCTCAGGGGTTATTACGAATACTTTTGTATTCAAAATATCTTTTACTTCCATACAACCTCAAACCATCCTACCCTTTGATTATATAAAGAAATTCTAAAAAATAAAAGAACTTTTTAAAAAAATTTCATAAAATTCCATAAATATGTTATTATTAGAAAAGGAGTGGTATTATGCAAAAGAAAAAAAATATAATTCTAGGAGTTTTAGTCATTATTTTAGTTGTTTTAATCTGTACGTTAGCTATTATAATCGGCATTAAAAATTCTAAGTCTTATCAAAGTATTGAAGAAATAAATCTAACAACTTTAAAGGATAAAATAAATAATAAAGATAAATTTGTCTTAGTTGTTACTCAAACTGGTTGTAGTCATTGTACAGCTTATCTTCCTGTTTTAGAAGAAATTGGTGAAGAATATAAATTAAAATTTTATGATATCAACATGACTAATTTAGCAGATGAGGAAAAAACTGAATTCAATAGTCTAGTTCGTATCAGCGGAACCCCAACAACTATCTTTTATACTGATGGGGAAGAAAAATCAACTTCGACAAGACTAGTTGGCGAAAAAACCAAAGACAAAATTATAACAAGACTTAAAAGTGAGGGCTATATAAATGATTAAAAATGGTCTTCATTTTTTCAAAGGTCTTTTAGGAATTTTCTTATTCTATTTTATTCAAATTGGTTTTCAATTGCTCTTTATGAATATTCTTCTTAAGAAAAATATCATCGTTAATAATATCTTATTTCTCATTATGGAACTTTTATTAGTAACTGTTTGTACCCTAATGAATTATAAAACTTTAAAAAATGATTATGCCAATTTCAATCAAAATTATAAGAAGTATTTAAAATTAGGCTTTAAATATTGGTTAATTGGCCTAGGTATTATGGCTTTCAGCAATGTAATTATTACGAGTATTACTGGTGGCCTTGCTAGCAATGAAACCTCCGTTCGAGAAAGTCTCTTCGAGTACCCCGTTTATATGATTTTATCAACAAACATTCTAGCCCCTTTCGTAGAAGAACTAACATTCCGTGGTAACTTTAAAGAAGCCTTTCAAAAAGATTATCAATTCGTTATCTTTACCGCCTTACTTTTTAGTGGTGTTCACGTCTTAAACGGTATAAGTAGTCCTTTAGAACTACTCTACTTTATCCCCTATGGAGCCTTAGCTACCAGTTTCGGTCTTACCTATGTTAAAACTAATAATATTTATACAACAATGGTTCTCCATGCTTTTCATAACACCTTAAGTATCATATTAATGGTTCTAACAACCTTATAGGAGTCTTTATGGAAGAAAAACTAAACTCTACTAATCTTAAATTAGAAGAAGAACCAATACCTAAGAAATGCAAACCCTTAAAAGCTATTGTTTTCTTTCTAATTCTTCTATTTAGCTATATGTTTTATTTTAATAGTTTTTTTATTAAAGTTAAGGAATACAATATAACTGATAAAAATCTACCAGCTAGTTTTGATGGCTTAAAGATTATCCAAATAAGTGATTTACATTACGGAACATCCATGAAAGAAACCAATCTCAAAAAAATTGTAAAAAAAGTCAATGAATTAAAACCCGATGTCATCGTCTTTACGGGAGACTTAATCGATAAAAGTACTAATCATTCTGAAAAAATAAAATCTGAACTAATTTATCACTTAAGTACTTTAAAAGCTAAAGAAGTTAAATTAGCTATTAAAGGCGATAATGATACACAAGATTTTGAAAGTATCATAACTAGCAGTGGCTTTACTTATTTAAATGATGAAGAATACCCTATCTACAGTACCTCATCAGAAACAATTAGTATCCTAGGTCTTAATAATTCAACTAATTTAAAAACTACTAATTATCAAATTGTCCTTTTACATGAACCAGATAAAATCGATAATCTAATTAATAATGATTATAACTTAGTCCTAGCTGGCCATACTCATGGTGGTGAGATTAGATTACCTTTTATCGGCGGCTTAATAACCTATCCCAACGGAACTAAATATCGTAAAAGTACCTATAACCTTAATCAAACCCAAATGTATATAACTGACGGTCTCGGTACTAGTGGAATTAACTTAAGACTAGGAACTAACCCTACTATTAACTTCTACCGTCTCTACCAATATTAAAAGACCTCACGGTCTTTTTTTTAAACGCATTCTACATAAGTATCAGATAAACACCTTAAACAGCATAGACAGCTTAAATTCATTGTGAAGAAAGAATTAGTACCAACATATGGATAAAGACTAGTAGTATCTGGATTATCTTGTAAAACTCTAAAAGTTGCACAGTTATTTTCTACTTTTTCAACACGGAATACTGAAGAACAAGTAACCCCAGTTATCCCACAAGTAGCGGTTACATCTTTAGTAGTCGGCATACTCCAAGCAACCCCATTACTGTAAGTTGTATAAAGCATAACTGGTCTCGTATTACATATTAAACAAGAAGTTCCGCCCCCAAGCATTGGCCTATCACAAGTATCAAGACAAGTATCAGGGCAAGCATTTTGTTGTAAAACTAAAATTACTTTTAAAATGTCCGCAATCGAATTAGGTTCTTGATTATTCTTATTACACATAATATATTCCCCTTTCTTATATTCACTAATAATTTATGATTAATTTTTGTAATTGCTACCCATAGCCTTTTAATTTTCTTAGTAGTATAGTATAATTCTATTGGGTGAATAAAAAATGGATATAAATGTTAATATATTTATACAATATGCAGTAATTTTAGCAGTCCTTTTGATAATTGCACTTGTAATTATTAAATTTCATAAAAAAGACTTTGCCAAAGAAGTTAATAAATTAGTTCAATATTTAGGAGGTAAAGACAACATTATTAATGCTGAATGTCGTATGTCAAGATTTAAAGTCATCTTAAAAGACGTCTCAAAAGTCAACAAAGAAGGCATTACCTCCTTAGGAGCCACCGGTATCGTGGAAATTGATAACCAACTTAAAATAATCTTTGGTAAAGATGCAAAAGAACTCAAAAAATGTATAGATGATTTATTGTAGGGTCTATCCCTACTTTTTTAGTTCAACAATACTTTTAATGTCATTAAGACGTACCTGCTTATTATTTAAAGTTAATAGAAAATCTCCTTTTCTACTGATAATACTATCTTCTAAAGTTTTCCCGTCATTTAAAGTAATTAAATACTTATGCATAAATAAATACTTATCCTTATCAGCTAAAATCGTCTCTAAATCAACACTATTATTACTTCTAGTACTAATAACCTCTTCTTGGTTAACATGTAAGACTTTGTCTATTTTACTAACAAATACTTTTGGTAACTTACTATTCATAAAAATTCCTCCTAAAATATTTTATGTTTTATTATAATTATTGATTATATGGTTATAATATCAATATGAAAAAGAAATTATTTATCTTAATACCTATATTTTTCTTAGAAGCTTTAAGTATCTATTATTTAAAAGATACTTATAAAATCAAACAACTCCTGTGGTTTATCCTAGGTCTTTTCAGTTTCTTTTTTCTTCTAAAGTTAAAAGAAAAACACCTAAAAATATTAAGCATCTTTCTTTATCTATTAAGTATTATTCTATTAATAGTAGTATTATTTCATCCCTATACTAACGGCTCCCGAGGCTGGTTAAAACTTTATAAAATATCTATTCAACCGTCTGAAATAGCTAAATTAAGTCTAGCTTTGTTAACTTACTACCTTGGAAAAACCAGATTAAAAAATAAACTACTATTTCTAAGCATTTATTTAATTCCAAGTATTCTCACCTTTATTGAACCAGATACTGGTGCCTGTATTATCTATGGTATCATCTTTTTATACTTTCTACCAAAATTTTTTTCTTCCAAAGAAATTATTATTCTTTTTACCATCATCAGTTTGATATTTATCTTTTTAATTTATCTCTATTTTTATCAAAAAGACCTCTTTATTGATATCTTCAGTACTAGTATTTATTACCGGCTCGACCGGATTACTTCTTTTAAAAATCAAAATAATATGCAAGTTAATAATGCTTTAATATCTATTGCTTCAGGAAAACTTCTATACTTTCCAGAAGCTAACAATGACTTCTTTTTTGCCTATCTAGTTAGCAAAAATTATTGGAACTTCTATTTAATCATTTTTAGTTATCTTGGCATTTTAATAAGTCTTTTAAGTTTTAAAACTCCACTTAGCAATTTAGTTTTTTATTTAATTTTATTCCCCGTTATTGAAAACATCGGAATGAACTTGTGTCTCTTCCCAGTTATTGGTATTCCCCTTCCCTTTTTAAGTTATGGTGGGTCTCATACAACAATCAGTTTTTTATTTTTAGCTCTTGGTCTTAAAAAACTTAATAATAACCATAATATGAATTAGAATACGCTCCATGAGGCATATTATTATATGGATAATAAGGATAATTAGGGTAAGTTGGATATGGTTGATAACTTGGACCGTTCACATAAACTGGGCGGGGACGAGTTACTCCTACTAAAGCTCCTCCTGCTAATCCTCCTAATAAAAAAGGAAAAACAAAGCGATTATCATTATTGGTATACCCACGATAGTTATAATTGTAATACATAAAAAATCTCCTTTCATGTTATTATATGAAAAAAAGTTTAGACGGCGATTATTATATTACTTTGAATTTTTAATACCAAAAAGGGACAATTAAACAGCAAAAAAAAGGCCACATTACTGCAGTCTCTTATCAACTATATCAATCTTAACCGGACTAGTTATGCCAACTCCTGTATTAGGATGAAAATGAGAATAACATAAATCAACTAAATACAAACTAACTAAAACAATACATAAAACTTTTTTAACTTTTGGATTTATTTTCTTATAAAGATTATATAGAAGTGGCCCTACTAAGTAAGTTAAAATACTCCCACCAAAGCCAAAAAACATTAACCCCTCTAAGCACACACGGCCATGAATATTTAAGAAATACCCAGTATAATCCCACCATTTAAGGCCTTTAAAAGTTTCTAAATACCAAGCTGTCGTGTATTCCAAAATACCACAAACTAAGAAGGCCATTAAGAACAAATTAAGCGGTTTCTTCCGATGCTTTTTTAAAAGAACTAAAATCAACACTGCACCATAGCCATAAATCGGCAACCACGGCCCCATCATCGTACCTTTATTAACCAAGCGTTCTTCATAAATAAGACAAAGCATTATTTCCCAAAGCCAGCCAATCATGGAAACAGTAAAGAAAACTAAAATCAAGTCACTAATTTTATAATCGATATTATAATCATACTTTGTAATCTTAATATTCCTTATTTCTTTAATAAAATATGCACAATCAGGATAATGGCCCTTTGCACTTTCTAGGTCTAAATAATTATCTCTAAAAATATATGCATATTTTTCTTTAAAAGCCCTTCGATATTCTAAATACATATTAGCTTTAACCATCTCTTTATAAGGTCTAAAATAAAAAATATTACTAAAGCCCAAGGTTAAATACCCAAAAACATACCAAGGAATAAAGCTAACGTCTAATAAAAACAAATCCCATTTTTTACCCATCGTTAAGTCTTTTGACATTTTAAAGACTTCTTTATTCTTAATAGTGGGATTTTCAGCTAAAAGATAAGGTATCATGCTATATTCATAATGTTTTATTAAACCGCCAATAATTGTTAAATCCCAAAGAAAAGATTTAAGCATTTTAATAAGCATAACCTCGCCAACATTAAATACATTTTTTGTATAATAAACAAATAGTAATTTATTAACCGAAGTATCTTGATAAGTACTATGTTCCAAGAAATATCTAGCTTTACCAACATTTAAAATTGTCGAAATGAATATATATATCAATAAAAAAGTGAAAACTGATAAAATTAAAATTCCTGTAGAAGGCATAATCTTCTTAAAGACCAAATTATTAAACATATTAAGTAATGTAAAAATAATTGAACCTGTTCCTGAAAGTTGATTTAAAAATGCGGCAATAACCCCTGATGTCGGTTTATAGTTAATAATCGGCAAGACGACTTTATCTAAATGAACGGCTTTTAAAAAGTTGCTAAAAATAGCCAAATTACTGAACCCAGGAACACTAACTCCTGGCAACTCGATAGGTAATCCGCTGGTGAATTTATAACCAAAACTTAAAGCTGAACTAACTAGAAAGCAAACAATAATACTATAAAATAAATGATATTTTAATGCCTTTTTACTTTTTTCTTTAATACTCTTAAACTTCTTCATACAACTAATCTTGATATTTACTATCTACTCCAAAATATTCTTCTAAACTTAACCAATCACCACTATTATAAAGCTTCTTTGCTAAGTCATAACCAACATATCTTAGATGCCAAGGTTCATACTTATAACCAGTTATACTATCTTTTCCTTTAGGGAATCTAATAATAAAACCATAAAGATAAGCATTCTCATTAACCCATTTACCTTCTTTAGTATTAATAAAACTATCCGTAATCGAGTTTAAATCAAAAGAATAACTTGTTTGATGTTCAGAGTAACCTGGTCGTGCCGAATAAGTATCAGCAGCCTCTTTACCATCCCTTTTTATATAACGATTATAAATGCTTTCTTGACCAACATAAGGACGATAACCACTAGCTATATAAATATTAAGACCAATCGCCGTCGCATCAGCTTTCATCTTATTAAATGCCTCATACGCTGTAATATTAATACATTTATTACAAGTACTAGTTTTACCAACACACGACTCCTTGGTATTAACAGGAATATAACTTGCCGGTAATCCATAAGTCTTATTAACCATCATAATATCATCAATATAATAAACATCATTAACCGTATAAATCTTATAGCCCTTAGAAGTCGTTCCCACACTTATTTTAGCTCCGGAAATAACCTCTAATTTTGGATAAGTCTTACTCAAATTTTCCAACCCACCATTATTCATATTACTACTACTAGTCGTATTACCATGATTACTATTATTTTGACTACTATTTGTCTTTGTATCACTATTATTTTTAGCTGCCGCTTCATTCCCTACTTCATTTTGTTTACCTTCTTCAACATCTGAAGATTTAGAATTATCATCATCTAAAATATTATCCTTAATAGTCTCATCGGTATCTAAAGGATTATCATTAAAATTACTATTATTTTGAAAATAACCTTTATAAATAGCTAATCCTCCTACCAAAATTAAAATAACAACCACTAAAATCCAAACTTTTCTTTTCATAAAATCACTATCTATACTATAACATATCTTCTTAACTTTTAATAGTAAATTAAATCTTGTATTTTCATAAGTCAATTTACACTATCCCTTTTTATTAAAAATTCTTAAAATAAAATAGTAAAAACTATGAGATTTTTGGATACAATAATTTCTAAATCTGCTAGGACAACTTCCCTATTGCATAAAAAAATATTCCCCCTTTAAGAAATATTATTTGATAAATTAACAAATTCTAAAATTTCTTTATCATAGAAATATACTTTATAACTAGCCCTTTTTGTATCTTCTAAATTTATTAATTCAAAAGTCATTTGTCTTCTAGTAGCAGTATTCTTTAGATAAATCTTAAAATAATTCTTAATGAATGTTATCTTTTGCTTATTTGGAAAAGGCCCTTCATAAAGATTTCTAATAATCTCAACGGTCTCAATAACTTCATTATAACTTAAAGACTTTCTATTACTATGATACGTAAAGTCATCGGTTTCTACATAAAAGTCAACCATTAACCAATAATCATCCTTAGCCAGACCATCGTTATCACTAGTTTTTTTAAAATTATAATTAATTCTGGCATTTTTATAATTTACCTGCACAATATCCCTTCTTTCTAAGAAGAGTATAACATATATTAAGTTATAAAAACTGTAATAAAAATGCCATTTTACATTTTGTAATTTATTGGTTCCGTTTTTTTGCTCTTACCATCTCCAAAGAAGTATAAAATTGAGCCAAAATATCCGCATCAATCGCACTTACTGGAACAATTTCCCTTTTAATAAGTTCATTAACCGTCCATTCTAAAAAAGTTCCTTGATACCCCAAAACGTGGTCAAATTTATAATTTTTTAAAGCTGTATCATAACTAATATTAAGATTTTTTAATAAACAGAAAGCCTTCAGCATATCCAAATTAACTTCATCTAATCCTAAAGATTTAGCTATACTAAAAGGAAGTATCACTTGATAAGACCATTCATATAATCTTATATTCATACTTCCTGCTTCTCTTTTTAAAGGAAAATTATCCTCATAATTTTTTCTAATTAATTCTTGATATCTTTTATCTAAGACATCTAAAGACACTACTTCTTCTAAACTGAATACTTCTAAGGCTGCTTTTAACATATAATCACCAAAATAATCTTAACAAAAATAATTAGCACTTTTTGTCGAATTTTGTCGAATTACTGTCCTAGTTTCATTTTCTTATATTTATCTTCTAAGCTACTAATATTAGCACAACTCATGAATACCAAAACACTATCTTCGTATTTTAATAAAGGCGTTATATTATCTTCATTTAAAATTTGGGCATTTTTTAAATCTTTTATAATAATTTCCGAAGTAACCCCCGGATAGTCAATTTGATTCTCTCGATTACACGCTATTGATGTTACGTAAACTTCATCAGCCGTTTCTAAACTTCTCTTAAACCAACTGCATAAGTCTTTTGTTCTTGAATAAGTATTAGGTTTAAAAATAGCCACTATCTTTTTATTAGGATACTTAAGACGAGCCGCGGCGATAGTCTTTTCTATCTCTGTTGGATGATGTGCATAATCATCAATTAAAATATTACTACCTATCTTAGACTCTTTAAATCTTCTTTTGGGTGTTTCAAAATTAGCCAAAGTTTTCTTTATACTTAGATAATCTTCTTCATACAAAATACCAACCATTATACTAGCTAAACTATCTAAAATCATATGAATACCCGTTAAAGGAATGCTAAAACGCCCAATAAAATTCTTATGATAATAAGCATCAAAGAAGCTTCCTTCTTCATTCATCATAACATTAGTAGCATATAAGTCATTATTAGTTTTTAAACCATAATAGTAAACTTTCTTCTTAAGATTTAACTTTCTAATATTAGGGTCATCCCCACACGCTACCACAATAGAAGCCTTATCTAAGAAAATATTAAATGTCTTAATAATATCATCAATATCTTTATAGCATTCAGTATGTTCTAGTTCAATATTAGTAACCACCCCGATATAAGGATGATAACTTAAAAAATGTTTTTGAAATTCACAAGATTCAATTACAAATAATTTATTATTCAAAGAAGCATAACCACTACCATCCCCAATGAAGTAATTAGTACCAATATTAGTTTTTAAGATATCACTTATCATTGTTGAAGTCGTCGTCTTGCCATGCGTACCACATACCGAAATAGTCTGAAACTCTTTAGTTAATTCACCTAATAAGTCATTATAGGCTATAAACTTAAGGCCTAAAGACTTTAAATAAACTAACTCTGGATGCTCGAGACTAAAAGCTTTCGAATATGTAACAATAGTATCCTTATCTATATGATGACCGGGTTCATAAAAGATAGGAATATTTCTTTTAATTAAACCTTCCTCCGTAAAAGTGTGATTTTTATTATCATCATATCCAGCTACTGCATGTCCTAAATCACTTAATATCTGAGCTAAAGTTGACATTCCACTACCCTTAATCCCCACACAAAAATATTTCATAAATTTTTTCCCTTTCTAAAAAAGATGCCAGCAACTAGCGGGCACCATCACCAAATATTACGTCTTTATTAACTATATAATATTCCATTCCAGAATATAAGGACAAACAAGTTGCTAATAATACTAAGCCTTTCCCGACCCCAATTCCAAAGAATTCAAAAGGAATATTACTGAATAATACTAAAGTTAAGCCCACCATCATACAAGCTGTCTTTACTTTGCCAGCCGAAGAAGCAGCGATGACTTTACCTTTATTGCCACTGGCCATCTTAATTGCATCCACAACCGTATCTCTTAAAATAACTACAACGGGTACAGCAACCGGAATATTATGATTATAAGCTAATAAAATTAAAACGCCATTAACTAAAATTTTATCGGCAATTGCATCCATCATCTTGCCAAAGTCTGTCACCATATTATATTTTCTAGCAATCTTACCATCTAACATATCTGTTAATGAAGCAATCACAAAGAAAATACCAGCTAAAATATAGTTAAGCTTAATAACAATTTTACCTCCTAAGAGATACTCCGGCCAACTATATCCTAACATATAAACAGGGAATCCTAGTAACAATAAAATTACTAGCGATAAAACAATTCTTCCTAAAGTTAATTTATTCGGTAAATTCATAACTATCTTCCTTTAACCTCACTAGCCGTTGTCGTTACCATTTTGCCAACTGTAACTTGTTTAACGGACCAAAATATTACTAAAGCCACCAAGGCAATTACTAGTAAATAAAGTAGGGCAATACTCTTCTTTTTATAACGATAAGTAGTATCAGTATAAGGACTAGCTATTCTTGACTTAAGCAAGGCTTCTTCCTTATTCTTCTCCATTATCTTTTTTTCAATTTCTTCAACGGGAATTTTACTTGTTTTTTCAAACATAAATTCATTAAATTTATCTACCGTCTTCATTGGGTCAATTCCCAAATATTTAGCATAATCCTTTAGATAATCCTTTAAGACAAAAATATCTTTAAAACAGCCCATATTACCTTCTTCAATATTATAAAGAATAGCGGGCTTAATCTTTAAATCTTCACTTGCCTCTTCTAAGGATACCCCATTTTCTTCTCTTGCACCTCTAAGCATCAGGCCTATTCCGTTCAAGATAATTCACTTCCTTTTTTAAATTTAAAAAAATAACTTAGTAAGCCGTGTTCTGTACTAGCTAGCTAGTGACAAATATTTATCTAATTTATACTTACGTATAAACTTTTCTACGCCGTTTTTTATTCCTTTGTAGAAACTCTCCTACCAAATTTGGATTTCTTACTCGCGGGGTTTACCACGTTCCACCTACTTTATTTCTAAAGTAACTCGTCTCTTTGGCACTTTATGTCTAATATAACCATTTCAGGTCACCTCGACGCCGTCAGTTAAAAACTGCCTAAGGTTATTGGCCTTAGCAACGAACCCTATAGCCATTCCAGGACTATGTAAGCACGGACTTTCCTCAAGTATCAATAGATACCAGCATTTGTCTTTCTAAGTTATTTTTCTCTTTTAATTATTCACTTTTTCCGTAAACTACTTTTTCTAATTGACTAATTCTTCTTAGAAGGTCAACATTATTAACAGGTTTACTTGCTTCTTTATCTTCCGATGCAATAGTCTCTAAATCTTTTAATTTTCTAATTTCCCCACGAAGATTACTATTTTCTTCGCTTAAAGTTGCTAACTCTTTTCTTAATCTTTTGATTTCTTTATCATAAGCAACATAATCTTTAATAATTATATCTAAAAAAGCATCAACTTCCTGAGGTTTAAACCCCTTTGGTTCAATTGTAAAATCTTTATTAACTATATCTTGGGTAGTTAGAACTATTCTACTGTTATTCATAAAATCCCTTCCTACAAGTTAATTATATATTATTTTAGAAGGCCTTGTCAAGACTAGTGCCAATCTTATATCCTCGATACTACTAATCATCTCGTTAAAAAAAACGTCATTATTGATTAATTCCATATCCTTATCACCACTATAATCATAGCAAAAAAATTACTCTTTAGCACTGAATTCGACAAAAGTTATCATCATTTTTAATATCATCTTTTGTCTTTTTCTTTTTCTTAAAGAGTAATTCTGTTTTTAAATTAATTCTTCTAGCATTTACTTTGTTAAGATAGTCTATATAATGATAACCAACTTAATTTTTTACCTTTATAGTAATTGATAAGGTCTATCTTTTGAACCATCCCCACCAACAATTTTTAGATTACCATCAATATATAAAGTAGGATATACTTCATACTCTAAAGTTGGATAAACTGGACTAATAGTTTTCTGATTAGACACACGGTAAACTGTAGTCTTATCATAACTAGAAACATTTAATGTCCAAATACTATCAGTAATATTAATATATGACTTTCCCGTACATTCAGCAAAACTATTAATCTTAATATCTTCGCAAACTTTTCCAATTGAAGAAACATAGTCGCTAATAGTTGGCAAGCCTATTTCTAGCATCATACTCGACCCAGTAGCCTCATTTCGTACCCATTGGCCGGCAGTGGCATTGATATAAGACTCTCTAGCAACTCGAAAATCAGTTGTAACCAACATATTCTTTGTAGCTTTGTTTTTAATACCACTCTTACTAAAATCAAGATAGTGGATATTAGACGTATTATCAACATATTCATAGTTATTATCACTTTCCAAGTACCCTTGATTTAATAAATCATAAATATCTGACTCAATAAATTCTAGCTCATTAATATCTTTTGTATAATGCCAAGAAAATTTAGCTAAATTAGTATTAGTAGTCTTATCAAATACCGACAATTTATTATCTCTAATAAGCTTTACGACCGGTTTTTCATGATTAATATTTTCTGTTTTCATGATACGCCAGACTTCACAAGTATCACTACTTTGCTTTGTATAATCATCACAATTAAAATAGACATAGTTCTTAGCATCAACCCCATAATATAAAGCTTCTTCAAAAGAACTTTTAATAATTTTATTATCTTCAATAATATTATCATTACTACTATTAGCAAGTAAATTTATCTCATCATAAATATTATCTTCAAAATACAACTTACAAACAGTATTCTTTTTGACATTACTAGCTTTATAACGGTTATTAGTAATATCATACTCCACTTTGACATCATTAGGGCAATCATAGCCAACAAAGTTTTGGCCAGGTATTATTGTTGGCTTTTCATTAATATAGTATTCATATGTAACAATAGGCTTTTTTAATATCAAGAAAAGAAAGAGAGCCACCCCCAAAAGGATGATAAAACATGTTAAATTTATCTTTTGTTTCTTAGTTTTTTTAGTCATTATTTGATTCTCCATTTATTTTCTCCTACTGTATAAGTATCGCAGTCACTTTGAGAGTCAGGACTATCACATTTACTACTACCTTCACTACATGATGAATAATGGCATCCTGATTCATTCCCCGTTGTACAACTACCATTTCTATCAGCACAAGAATTGCCACCCCCATTACAATCGCTTTTACTAAAATAGTCATCGCAATCTTCTTCGGTACGTTCGGATTCATATTTTTCAAAAACTTGGCTAACACTAGTAGTATTACCAGCAACATCGGTACAAACTCCGGTTAAAGTTTTAGTTGGATAATTAGAGCTACCATAATTTCCGCCAATACTACCCGAACTTCCAGGACTATAACCGCTTGATGAACTTGAAGAACTAGTTCCATTCAAATTATATAATTCCCCAGAAGTACCGGAAATAGTATAAGATTTGTTGCCACTACCACTGTCACTACATTTTAATCTCGCATTTTCTGTTGACAATGGTGGTTCCCATGCTGGTCCGGTGGTGCTAGTTCTCTTATAAAAATCCGAATTAAGTGAACTCAAATAATTATTTAATTTAGTTGAACTTGAATAACCATTTTTATCCCAATCACTGCAATTAATTGTCGTCGTATGTGACTGAGTAGAATAACTTGTTCTATTCGTATTTGGATTTACTTTCTGTGTTCTTGTCTTATATTTTACTGTATAAGTACAAGTATCGCCTCCATCCATCGCTAAAGACGCTATTGGCGGGGTGGCATCTCTTCTTAACTTCACGCTACATTCACCAGAAAGGCCAGCTTCATGAGTAACTTTACCTGTAACTTCAACCCCATTTGTATCATAATTAACAGTATAAACCCCATCACTAGAAACTCCATTTGGAGTATTCAAGATTTTACTGGTTATAAAATTACCACTAGTATTCACGGTAACAGTGGCATCTCCTGTATACCAAATATTAGTTTTTACACAAGTTGTGGCTTTTCTTTTACACCTTGACTTTTTAAAAAAAGAAACTCTCCCGCTCGCCATACAAGTATCATAAACTTCTTGATCAAATGAACAAACACTATCACCAGCCCCATGATTAGGTCCACTTACAGCAAGGGTACAAGTAGGTGGGGTCTTCACAATCTTAATAACTTTACTAATTCTAGTAATATTACCAGCATTATCCTTAGCATAACCGTAATAAGTTAAGCCGTCAGTTTCTCCCGTAACATTAGCAGTCGTTTTTCCATTAAAATCTGGACTTTCACTAGTACTTAGCCCAATTTCTGCCATTTCACTTAAGGAATCACTACATTTTAAAGTTAACGACACATCGGAAAGATACCAATCATTATTTCCCTTTGTCCCACTAACTGTCATTTCACAACTAGGAGCTGTTTTATCTATCTTTGTAACTAGTTTTTTACTACATTTAGTGACATTACCAACGTTATCTATCGCATCCCACGTAAACGGTTCCGTCATTTGATACCCTTCTTTTTCATAAGTACCAATCTTAGGACTATAAGAACACCCAGTTCCTACACCAGCGACACAGCCATATGTAAAAGTATAATCATGATTAATCCAAGCATTATTATCTTCTGGGTCTAGACAAACCGGCATATCATAAGTTACATTTGTGACTGTTATGGCCACTGGTTCTTTTGAAATATTACCAACGGCATCAATAGTATACCCATAATAAGTTCCATTCTCATTAACCGTGGTGAAACCATCATTTGCTAAAATATTAAAATCATCTTTATTAGGTCGTTTATTAATATCTTTTGTTAAGTAATAACCATACTTATTGCCATCTACTTCATAGCCTATTCCCGAACCACTACCATCAGAACCGGTAAAATTTACCGTCTTAAGACTTTTCTTTGTCTCCTCATCAACCGCCTCATATCGATAATTAGTATCTAAAGTTACCGATGGAGCTTCTTTATCAATTCTAACACTTACTCTTTTACTTAAAACACCAACATCAGTTTCAATCTTAGCATAAGTATAAGTATTTAGTAAAAGCACTGATGAAACTTTAAAAATATTAGCATAAGCATCCGTATCGGTATTTACGGTTGTAGCCATATTAACATTTTCTTTAGGATACTCAGCACCATTAAATAGCCAAGTGATTTTTTGGACATTACCCTCTATCGTATCAGGATTAATAAATAGATAAACGTCTTTATTAGTCCATTTAGTTTCACTACTTTTAAGAGTAACATTAAGCTGATTATAATTAGTAATTCTATTATTCTCCCCTTCATAAACTGATATTTCTATCTTATCAGTAGCATTATCCAAATTAGCAATTTCACAAGAAGTATCCTCATCTACAGAAATATCATACTCATCAGTACCTTTATCAATGTTAATGCGATAACAGTCTAAATATCCTCCCAAAGGATTACTAATCCTTTCATTATTATCAGTATCAGCCTCACTATCTAAATAACCATCATTAATCAACTTAGCTACACTTATTGTATCCGTAACAATATCATTATCGGTTGCATACTCCTCGGCTTTAATTTTAATTAAGTTTATCTTATTATCAAGTGTTTTCTTTTTAATATTGTTACTAATTCCATTATAGCTAGCCGTAGCCATTGTTACTAAAATTCCCAAAATAGCAATAACTGCCAATAATTCAGGAATTGTAAACCCTTCATTCTTTTTCATAACCAATCTCCATATTTTCTCCTATACTACTCTTATCTACTACAATAAAAGTATATAATAAAGTTAGATTTTGAACAAGTCTAAATCCAAAAGATTATTAACATTATCATAAGTTAAACATAAAAAATTAGGAAGTAAATCCTGTTTTTATTGTGTACTCGATACTTATATGTTATTATACTAAGCAGTTTCGGAAATAGGAGGCCTTATGAAAAAAATTATAATTTATAATCTTGGAATGATTATCACTAATAAATGTAATCTTGACTGTAAACACTGTATGCGGGGTGAAAAATGTAATAATTCCATGAGTGATGACGTAATTGAAGCAACTTTAAGCCAAATTGCCGGTATCGAAAATTTATGTATATGTGGTGGTGAACCAACTCTTGCCGTTGACGTTATGAAAAAAATATTTAATTACATTATTGAGCATAAAATTTACGTTCAACAAGTTACAACTACCATTAATGGCACTATCTTTTCTTTAGAATTTTTAGAATGCTTAGATATGATAGAAAACTACATCATAAAATATCTACCTAATCGAAAAGAAATTTCTTCTTTCGATATTTCAAATGATAAATATCATCAAGAAGAAATTCATCGTTTAAAACTAGACTTAGAATTTTTACAAAATGTCGAAAAATATAAAAAATCTAAATATTATATAGGATACCGTGATCTAGACCCAGAGTTAAAACTATTTAGAGAAGGAAATGCCAAAAATTTAGATAAAAATTTAACAGTTCATTTAAGAAGTTTTCCACCCTACATAACCCATATTGGTAAAAGAGTATTTGGCAATTTTTATCTTGAAGATAAAGAAAATGGACTGGTTAATATTGGAACCATAGTAACTGTTAATTGTGATGGTACTATTACTGAGTGTGATGCTTCTATCATTCATCAAAATACCATTTATAATTACGGCAATGTTTTAAACGATAATATCTATGACGTTTGTTTAAAAATTGGTAAAGTTGTTAAGCCTTATCAATTTACTAGAGCGCTTAATAAACAAAAAAGAGAAATTCTAACCTATAACGACTAAAAAAGCAGGACGCAAATCCTGTTTTTATTTATCGGTTGACCCGAATCCCCCCATACGAGTTCCGGTTGCTATATCATCATTAGTCATTAGATATTTTTGAAATATAACTTGACCAACAACGTCCCCTTTATGAATTACTAAATCACTCTCACCAAAATTCCAAAATTGGAAGTAAAAATGACCATCATTTGACTCATTACCGTAATAATCAGCATCAACAATACCTATTGAGTTACTCATCATGAAACCTTTTTTAGGGCCACTACTTCTATTTACTAACATAAAGAATTCATCAGGTTCACAATAAGCCTTAAGTCCCGTTGGAATCAAACTAGGTTTCATTCCTGGTTTATATGGTGGTATTACCATATCACAAGCTGCTTCCACATCATATCCAGCAGAGTGTGCGGTCTTTCTTACCGGAATATGAATATCTTTATCTTCATATCCTTTGGCGATTTCAAATCCTCTTCCTCGCATTTTTAATCCTCACTTTCATACAATACAATTTTTTCTTCTTTTAAACTCTTTTGAACGTCAATAACTCTTTGATTAGAAGAGCCACACCACTTTAAACGAGGGTCATGCAACTCTTCCTTAAAAGTTCCATCTACTAAAGTGTCTAAATATTCTAAAACCCTTTTATCTTCAATCGTTTCCCAAGTAAATCCCGTCCAAAGCCAAATATTTTTCTCTGGATATTTTTCTTTAAAAGTCTTACATAATTCCTTAGTAGCCTCTATATTTTCCTTACATAAAGGTTCTCCTCCTAAAATAGATAAACCTTTTATATAATCAGGACTTGCTACTTCTAAAACCTTATTAATTGTTTCTTCATCAAAAGGATTTCCTAAAGAAAAGTCCCAGGTCTCACTATTGAAGCATCCTTTACAATGGAAAGGACAACCCTGAAAGAAGATTGAAACTCGCACTCCAGGGCCATTAGATATATCCATTTTTCTTATTTTATTAAATCTAGCCATTTCTAAGCATCCTTATTATCAATGTGAATAACACGTTCCTTTATCTCTTGTGTACGGCCTTTATTCCAGAAGTTAGTACCAATATATCCACAGGTACGACGAGCTACGTTTAATTTATCATGGTCTCTATTTCCACAGTTTGGACAATACCATTCTAAATTATCATCTATTAAAATTTCTCCAGTATAACCGCATTCATGACAATAATCACTCTTCGTATTAAGTTCAGCATACATAATATTATTATAGATAAAGTCAATTACTTGTAAGACAACATCTAAATTATTAGTTAAATTAGGAGTTTCAATATAACTAATTGCTCCCCCTGGACTTAGTTTTTGAAATTCACTTTCAAGTTTCAACTTCGTAAAAGCATCAATTTCTTCAAACACCGGAACATGATATGAGTTTGTAATATAATTTCTATCCGTAATACCTTTAATGATTCCAAATCTTTCTTTTAAGCATTTAGCAAACTTATACGTAGTTGATTCAATAGGCGTTCCATAAACCGAATAATCAATATCTTCAGCCGCTTTCCACTCATTACATTTATCAACCATCTTTTGCATTACGGCAAGACCAAATTCTTTACCTTCCGCTCCATCAGTATGACTCTTACCAGTCATAAATTTAACGCACTCATAAAGGCCAGCATAACCAAGTGATATGGTTGAATATCCATGATGTAATAAATCATGAATAGACTCACCCTTCTTAAGTCTTGCTAAAGCACCATGTTGCCACAAGATAGGAGCAACATCACTAGTAACTTTGGAAAGTCTCTTATGTCTAATTTGCAAAGCTCGATGACATAGTTCCAATCTTTCCCCAAATAGACGCCAGAAAGTATCCATATCCTTATCACTTGATAAAGCAACGTCAACTAAGTTAATAGTAACAACTCCTTGATTGAAACGACCATAATACTTAGGTTTACCAGCTTCATCAACATAAGGAGTCAAGAAAGAACGGCACCCCATACAAGGATAACAATTACCATTACCATTCTTATCAATCTTCGTTTCTTTCATAATCTTTTCAGAAATATAATCAGGCACCATTCTCTTAGCGGTACATTCTGCTGCTAATTTTGTTAAATAATAATACCTACTAGTCGGATGAATATTATCCTCTTCCAAAACATACAAAAGTTTAGGGAAAGCAGGAGTAATATAAACACCTTTTTCATTCTTCATTCCTTGAATTCTTTGACGTAGTACTTCTTCAATTAACATCGCAAGTTCTTCTTTGTACTCGCTAGTTTCTCCCAAATACATGCAAACGGATAAGAAAGGAGCTTGACCATTTGTTGTCGTCATAGAATTAATTTGATATTGGAACGTTTGAACCCCATCCGTAATTTCTTTTTTTAAATCTTCATCAACAAATTTAGCAATCTGGGCTTTTGTTAACTTACGTTCTTTATATTTTTTCTCATAATATTTTCTACTAGAACGAATAAATGGTGCTAAATGGGTAAGGGTTACTGTACACCCGCCATATTGACTAGAATTAACAGCGGTAATAATCTGAGTTGCTATTGTCATAGCCGTTAAGAAACGGTGTGGTTTTTCAATCATAACCCCGTTGATACTGGTACCATTTTGGAGCATATCTTCTAAATTGATTAAATCACAGTTATGCAAAGCATTCTGAGCAAAATAATCAGCATCATGAAAATGAATAATCCCCGCATCATGAGCTGCTACAATATCTTCCGGAAGTAAAAACCTTCTGGTAATATCGGTACTTGTAATACCTGCCAAATAATCTCTTTGGGTTGTAACAATCTTCGCATTTTTATTAGAATTTTCTGTATTCCAATACTCTGACTCCCCATCAATCAACTCTTTAATAGCTAAATCAGTCGTATTACTTCTGCGAACTAATTCTCTCGTATAACGATAAGTAATATACTTCTTAGCAAGTTCATACTTACCAATACTCATTAATTTCATTTCAATTATATCTTGAATATCTTCAACTAGAATTCTTTTCTTTCCTAGTCTTTCGATATATTTTATTATATTCTTAATTTGTGTTCCCGAAGCTTGATCTTCATCTTCAACTTCTTTATTAGCTTTCATTATAGCTGCTTCTACTTTTTCTGGACACCAATCAACCATGTGTCCATCTCTTTTAATTACTTTCATACATCTAATATCCTTTCGTAACATATTCACTATAGCATAATCTTTAAAATAATTTTGTTGCACTTGCAACATTTATAACTTTTTGCTATATTTTTAATTATGAGGTGTAAACATGATATCACTATTTAAAGACATAACTCCCGAAGATAAAGGCCAATTATTAAAACTTTTTGAAGCTTCCTCCTTTACATATCAACCAAATGTCAATATTGCTTATCTTTTTAAGGATAAAGAAAGTATTGGCCTCGTTTTAGATGGTTCCCTAGATATTATCCGCATTGATTATAATGGCACCCGTACTATTATTGAAACTATTTATGAAGAAGAAATCTTTGGTACTTCCTTAACTAGTCTTCTTAGTAATGACTATGAAATAATTACCAAAGAAAATGCGAAAATCATCTGGCTCGACTACCAAATGATTTTAAGTATCAATGATTCTAAATATTCTTACTATAACCAGTTTTTAAAAAATCTTTTAATCATCGCCCTTGATAAAAACACTCTTAAAAACGAAAGAATAGAGATTCTTACCCAAAAAACAATCCGTAATAAACTTTTAGAATACTTTCGAATTGAAGCTTTAAAAAACCGTTCGAAAATCATCTACTTAAAAAGCACTTGGCAAGATTTAGCTGATTATTTAGCTATCGATAGAAGCGCCATGACAAGAGAACTTAAAAATTTAAAAGAAGAAGGTTTTATCACCACTAAAGGTCGAGTTATCACTCTTCTTTACTCTTTTTAGCTAGACTTTCCAACAAAATCTATGATACCATATTATTATTCAGAGCTATTAGAAAATAATATCTATTTAAAATAACAATAGCTATAAAATCAAGGAGACAACATGAATAAGGAAAGTCGAAGAGAAAAATTAGAAAGACAAAAAGCATATTTAGAAAATTTAATCAATTACAATCAAAGATTTTTTAATCCTAACGATATAACAGCTTTAGAACTTATTAATTATTTACAGCAAATTCAACTAGCTTTTTTGCATTTAAAAAATGAAGAAGCTAAAAAAATTGATAGTTTCATAGACGGTCATACACATATTATAAGTTATGGCAAACTTTTTGGAACACCAGTTATTAGCAACACTCTTAAACTAGAAATATGGGAGCTAAATTTTCCGCTTAATTTTAGCCTTGATGAGCAACAAAGTCTTGATGGATTCAAAAGTATTTACGGCCCAAAAGCTTATCATCAATTAGCAAGCTCCATTAACAAAATAAATAGGTTTCTTAATCAAAATAGAATCAAATTTTCTCCTAGAGTCATCGGTCTAGATACTTTACCTGTTGTGATAATTCCTGGTGATGACAATACACTACTTATTGAAAGCTTATATGATATTACTCTACGTTTTAAAAATTATTTTAAACTAGTATCATCGCAAAGAGAAGAACGTCTTCTAAGGGAAAACTTTGGTTTAGCTAATCAACTATTATCTACAATCAGTATCGAAGATAGTATGCTTCCAGAAAAATTAATTAACGGCATAAACAAGACTCGCATACTAAAAAAATAATGATATTTAATTTATATCTTAACTTTAAGAATTAATCTTAGAGTTTTTCTTTTTCTTTAATTCTTCTTATAAACATATATTTATATAGGTGATTCTATTTGAAAAAAATAAATTATAAACTATTTATCTTAAGTATCATCGCTGGTCTTATTGGTATTATCATGATTTATTCAGCTAGTAATATCTGGGCCGCTTATAAGTTTAATGACGCCCTTAAGTATGTTAAACATCAAACCATCTTTTTTATAATTGGCATTTTGATTATGATTACTCTTTCTCAAATTGACTACAAAAAATATTATAAATATGCCAATAAAATTCTCTTAATCTGTTTTATTTTATTAGTACTCGTTTTAATTCCGGGAATTGGTAAAGTCAGAAACGGAGCCCGAAGTTGGTTTGGGATTGGTTCTTTTGGTATTCAGCCTTCTGAGTTTGCAAAGATTGGCCTCATCATCTTTGTTTCTAAATACTTAGCCAATAACAATGGCTCCGTTAAAGATACCAAAAGAGGAATATTTCCCATCTTATGTATAATCTTTTTATTCTTTGGACTTATTATGTTAGAACCCGACTTTGGTCAAGGCATGGTCATCGTCTTAACACTTATCATGATTATTTTTATCTCTGGAGCTAGAATATCTTTCTTCGTTAAATGTGGTATCCTAGGTCTAGTAGGAATTGTTGGGCTTATCATTGTTGCCCCTTATCGTCTGGCTCGTATTGTTTCTTTTGTCAATCCTTGGGTTGACCCTTTAGGAAGTGGGTTTCAAATCATCCAAAGTTTATATGCCATCGGTCCCGGGGGTCTTTTAGGTCTTGGTTTTGGTTCTTCTATTCAAAAACATTTTTATCTTCCCGAACCCCAAACCGACTTTATTTTTTCCATCATCTCCGAAGAATTTGGTTTTCTAGGTGTTCTCATAGTCGTTTCTATCTTCTTTTTACTCTTTTATTTTTCTGTCAAAATAAGTATGCAAGCTAAAAATCTCTTTGCTAAATATTTATCTTTTGGACTTTCATTTGGCATTCTTATTCAAACTTTATTAAATTTATGCGTCGTTGTCGGTCTTATCCCCGTTACAGGAGTAACATTACCCTTCTTTAGTTATGGTGGCTCCAGTCTTTTAGTATCTTTTGCTTCTATCGGTATTATCTTAAATATTAGTAAAAATTAAAAGTTATTTGTAGTTAAGACTATTTACAAAACTTATCTTCGTATTGTATTTTCTTAAACATCAATCAAAATCAAGAGTTATCTACAAATTGAATAAATTATAGACCTGTTTTAGAAGATATCCTTCATAATTATCTTTTAAGCAAAGATTATTCATTAAGTGTTGGCAGAATTGGCAAATTAGAATGTGATTTTATTGCTCGCCAAGGACTGGAAAATTATTATTATTTACAAGTTTCTATAAATTAATGAAGAAAAAACTGAAGCAAGAGAATACAAACCATTCTTTGAAATTAAAGACTTATATCCAAGATATTTATTTGTCTTTGACTTTCCTCTTCAAAAAAATGTAAAGGGTATTCATAATATCAATATAGTTGATTTTATCTATAATAATGAAGATTTAAAAAGTGTCATCTAAACACTTTTTTCTTTTGTCCAAAAAAGATGTCCAAATGACATCTTTAACTATTTAACTCTTTTCTAGCTTTCTTATAATCAGGATATCTTAAAGATACTTCATACCAAAACTTATCACTATGATTAGCTTCTTTAAAATGACTAAGTTCATGAACAACTACATAATCAATTAACTTAACATCTTTCTTTAGAAGTTCACTATTCAAAGTAACCGTATTATTTCCCCTATTACATACTCCCCATCTCGTCTTCATCTTTCTAACTCTTAGGGAATACTTAGGTAAATAATTAAACTCTTTTTCATACTTTCTTAATTCATTACTAAATACCCGAATACACTCATCACTATAAAACTTCTTTAGCATTTTCTCATCTTTAACAATAATACAATCATCTATGATATCATACTTCTTAATATCTTTATTATATATAATTGTATAAGGCTTACCTAAGTAATAAAAGATACTATTATTATCTAACTCTTTTTCTTTCTTAAGATACATATTTATTAAAGACTTCTCATTCTTCTTTATAATACTTAATATTTCTTTTTCTGATACTCTTTTATTACAAGTCACTAATAACTCTAAATTATCCGTAACCCGGATATATAGATTTTTATTTTGTTTGTGTTCGATTATAACATCAATTGTTTTATTATCTAATACAACCTGCATTTTATAATCCATTTACAATGCTCTTAAACTCATCTCCACGGTCTTCACAGCACTTATATTGATCCCAAGAAGCGCAAGCTGGGGAAAGTAACACTACATCACCAGGCGAAGCAACACTTGCTATATACATAGTGGTATCATGAAGATTATCAAATACTTTGACAGGTAAATTCATCTTATGAGCCCATTCTTCAATTTTTTGCTTTGTTTCTCCATAGCATCCTACTAACTTAACATTTCCAATATAATCATTTAAGGGGTCAAAAGAATGCCCTCTATCTAAACCACCTAGTATTAAGATTTCTGGTTTCTTAAAAGCTTTCAAAGCTATAATAGTTGAAACCGTATTTGTAGCTTCTGAGTCATTATAATATACAACCCCATTAACCTTACGAACAAACTCTAAACGATGCTCAACACCTCCAAAATTTTTTAAAACTTGAATGATAGCTTCGTTACTAACACCATAATGTTTAACGACTCCGATTGCACAACAAGCATTCTCATAATTATGCATTCCTTGAAGTTTAATATCTTCCAGTTTAATGATATCTTCTCCAAAATAATTTAGATAATCACCCTTAACACAGATATCAGTATCTATTTTACTACTAAAATAAATCTTATGTGACTTAATATCTTTAGTTAACTCCATCTCATCAGCATTGCCCATATTTATAATAGCAATATCTTTATCACTATGATTATTAAATATTCTCTTCTTCGTATTCTTATAATTCTCATAAGTATCTAAGAAATCTATATGCGTAGGAGTTAAATTAGTTAACACACTAACATTAGTTTTAAAATGACTTAAATTACATAATTGTTGAATAGAAACTTCTAGTAATAAAATGGTATCATCAGTAAGATTATCTAAAATACTACATACGGGAATTCCCATATTACCAGCCATAATAACCTTCTTATGATCAGCTTTTAACATCTCATGAATTAAATTAGTCGTCGTAGTCTTCCCATTTGAGCCTGTTACCCCAATCACTTGTAAATTTTTAGGAAAGAAATATGATGCTACTTCCATCTCATTAACAACTGCTATTCCTAAAGAATTAGCTTTTACTACCAATGGATTAGTATACTTAATCCCTGGATTTTTAATCACTAAGTCGAAGGTTTCATCTATAAAATTTGCTGGTTTATCGGTAATAACCACCTTTACTCCTAGACTTTCTAACTCTTTAACTTTATCCTTATCTTGTTCTTTAGCATCCGTAACAATGATTTCGTTATTATAACGACTTAAATACTTACTTACTTCATAACCACTTCTAGCCATCCCTAAAACAAAAATTTTACTATTTTTCAATTTAATCATTATTTTTCTCCTTTTATTTTTACTCTCTTTAAAATTTTATTCAAATCTTCTACATAATGTTTATTTAATCTTTTAAACACTAAACAATCCTCAGTACTACTATATTCATCTAAAGTAAAGTAATACTTATTAAAAAGTTCAATATAGTTCTTCTTATTAGCATTTTTACTTATCTGCAAAACATAAGTAAAATACTTACTATCAGGAAATACTACCTCAAAACGACTCTCTATATACCAGATAGTTTTAACTAATTCTTCTATATTATCCTGATAATCAGTTATAATCTCCATCCCATCATAAACACTTCTAAAAACCACTTTAGCAATTATTGGCTTTTCTAAAAGTTTTCCTATCTCATCACTCTTAAATACTTCCAATTTATAATAAGCATTATCCTCTTCACTTTGATAGAATATAACTTCATCTTTCCCATAATTTTTCTTCCCATAATTAGGATTTCTTTTTTTATATGTTAAATACCCCTCTGCCAGTTCGGTTTCCATCTCATCAAAATCACTAATAAAACCACATTTAGAAAATAGTCTTTGAGATGCCTTATTATCTGGAGCAATATGAGCAACAAAATATTCCGTATTATTTAAAGACTCCCCAAAAGAATCCATAATCATTCCTAATAATTTTGTCCCATTACCCATATTTTGATAATTACTATTTAAACCAATCTTTATATCAAGTCCCATTGGTGTTAATAAAAACTCCACGGCTCCTACAGTATACCTGGTATCCCTTTCTACTATTCTAAATATCTTGATATTTTTATTGCCATAATTTAAGCCAAAATCAAATATCTTATAAAGTTCACTATCTAATAAATAATTATTAAAGTTTCTCATTTCCAAGAAATCTACTTTATTAATAAGTCTTTTATCCTCTACTGTTTTCATAATCATTTTTGACACTTAGGACACAGATAAGTGCTTCTTCCCCCTACTTTAATACATATAATTGGTGTCCCACAAACTTTACAAGGACAATTCTCTCTTTTATGGACCAATAAATAATCCTGATAATGGCCAGTTACCCCCAGACTCGAAGTATAGCTTCGGATGGTGGTTCCCCCTAATTCCATCGCTTTTTTAATAATACTTGCACTGGTTTCGACTATTTTTTGGGCTTCATCTAAAGTAATACTATTTGCGGGTCTCATAGGATTAATATTACTAGCAAATAAAACTTCATTAGCATAAATATTTCCAAGACCACTAATAATTGTTTGGTCAAGTAAAGCCGTCTTAATAGGTTCTTTTTTACCCTTAAACTTACTAAGTAAATATTCTCCTGTTAACTTACTACTTCCCGGCTCCAAACCTTGTTTTTTTATTTCTTCCGTCTCATAAAGAGCCTCTTTAGGAACAATCTTCATTCTCCCAAACTTTCTCGTATCATGATACCTTAAATCAGTCTTATCTTCAAAATGAATAATAACATGTTCATGTTTAGCCTTTTCTTCAGAGGTTTTTTTAATAAAATACTTACCTTCCATTCTAAGATGACTAAGTAAATAATAATTATTAAGTTCAAAGATTAACCATTTACCTATTCTTTTAATATCAATAAATTCATTATTGATAAGACATTTTTTAAATTCCTCGATGTCCTGCTCAATCATTGTATCATAATAGATATCTACCCCTATTATTCTTTTATGTAAAACACTTTTCTTTAAAACATTTCTTACTGTTTCTACTTCTGCTATCTCTGGCATATTACTTCTTCTTTCGTAAATTCTATTCTATATTATTTTCTATTCATTTGTAAATACTAAATTACTTAGTATCATACCAATTAGTCCCTAAATCACTACTAACTTTAATAGGAACATCAAGTTTAATAGCATTCTCCATCTTATCTTTAACTATTCTAATGACTTCATCTTTCTCTTCTTTTTTCACATCAAATATTAATTCATCATGTACTTGTAACAACATTTTACTTTGGATATTATTTTCTTTAAAAGATTCATATATTCCAACCATAGCCTTCTTCATAATATCTGCACAAGTCCCTTGGATAGGAGTATTAAGCGCTATTCTTTCTCCTTGTTGTCTAATCATATAATTCTTATTATTTAACTCTTCAATCGTTCTTTTTCGGTTAAATAATGTCCTAACTTCCCCTCGTTCATAAGCTTCTTTAATTATTTCATCCATATATTTTTTAACCCCAGGATATAATTCATAATACTTTTCAATAAATTTATTAGCTTCTTTAGCAGAAATTTCTAAATTTTCTCCTAACCCAAAGCCACTAATCCCATAGACAATCCCAAATATTACAGCTTTAGCCGTCTTCCGCATTAAAGGAGTTACTTCACTTTGAGATATCCCATGAATATCAGCTGCTACTTTCGTATGAATATCCTCATCATTTAAATAAGCCTCAATTAACTCTTTAGATTTACTAATGTGGGCTAAAAGACGAAGCTCAATCTGGGAATAATCACAACTTAATAAGTAATCATATTCTGGATAAAAGGCTTTCTTAATCTTTCTACCTTCACTATCTTTAGCGGGAATATTTTGCATATTAGGTTCCACTGATGAAAGGCGCCCTGTTCGCGTTAAATTTTGTTTGTATATCGTATGAATTTTCCCATCTTCTCTAATATAAGGAATAAGTCCTTCTAAATAAGTAGTATATAACTTATTTAAATTTCTAAATTCTAGAATATCTCTAATAACCGGATGATAATTAACTAATTTTTTTAAAGTATCTACATCTGTCTTATAAGCTCCTGACTTATTTTTCTTAGCAAACGGTAAATTTAACTTTTCAAAAAGAATTACTCCTAGTTGTTTAGGACTTGCAATATTAAAGGTTTCTCCACACTCAAAATAAATTCTCTCTTCTATATCCTTTATTTTCTTTTCTACTTCTAAAGACATATTCTTTAAAACTTCGCTATCACACTTGATACCATTAAGTTCCATATTCGCTAAGACCTTTATTAAAGGCATTTCAATATTATTAAATAGACTCTCCATATCTTCTAATTTAATATTTTTAATATAATCATCCCTAGTATCATAAATAAATCGTGATTTCATCACTATATCTTTAGAACTAAAACCATTCTTTAAACAAACATCATAAAATTCTATTTTATAGTCTTTGGGAACCATTAAATAAGCTATATCATCTTTAGTATTTTCTTCTAAAAGATAAGAAGCTATCATCGTATCAAAAATAGTCTTATCTAAAATATTCTCATCCTTTAAAAGACAAATATTCTTCTTTAAATCATAAGTATACTTACTCTTATCTTTTAAATATTCTAAAGTATCTTTAATTAAAAGTTTAGGTACATAGTAGTTATTATTCTTAGTAGCCACACTCATCCCTATAATACTTGCTTCATGATAATTTTCTTTATCACCTTCAATATAATAGGCATAAGTATCAGTATCTTCTATCTCACTAGGATCCATTATCGTCATAAAAGATAGTTCTTTCTTTACAGGTTTTACTTTCCTTTGTTTTAGAAAGGAATAAAACTCTAATTCATTGTAAATACTAGAAAGTTCTTCTTCATTAGGGCCCATATACTTAATAGCCGTAAAATCAATATCAATAGGAACTTTCTTATAAATAGTAGCTAGTTCTTTTGAAGTATAGGCTGATTCCTTATCATTAAGAAGTTTATTCTTTAAAGCACCTTTTATCTCATCAATATGATTATAAATATCATCTAAATCTTGATAAGTCTTTAAAAGATTAATTGCCGTTTTATCGCCAACCCCCTTAACCCCAGGAATATTATCAGATGAGTCCCCAGCTAGAGCCTTATAATCAATCATATGAATTGGGCTAAATCCCCAGTCTTCTTTAAAACTCTCCGGATTATATCTTATAAAATCCTTCGTCTTTAAAAGCTTTACTTCCACTTCCTTGGTAATAAGTTGTAATAAGTCCTTATCACTAGAAATAATTGTCGCATCGTACTCTTTATTGTTGTTACAAGCATCTGCAAAAGTCCCGATAATATCATCAGCTTCAAAAGGCTCTAACTCATAATATTTAATTCCCATCGCTGTTAAAATTTTTCTAGCTACTGGCATTTGAAGTTTTAACTCTTCTGGAGTCTCACTTCTTCCCGCTTTATAAGTCTCATACTTTTCTTTGCGGAAATTCTTCCCAATATCAAAAGCTACCATAATGTATTTTGGTTTTTCCTCTTCTATAATTTTATGCATCATATTAACAAAACCATATAACGCATTAGTAGGAAAACTTTTTGAATTTTTCATTATATTGCCTGAATATGCCGTTGCATAATACGCCCTAAACATTAAGTTATTTCCATCAACTAAACATACTTTTTCCATATTTTTCTCCTTAAATCTTTCTAGTTTATTATACCATGTCCCTTTATTTTAGAGGGAAAAATCTAGTGAAAATAGAAAAAAAGAATTAGTCGATTACCTTGATTAAACCTTTTTCTAGTTCTTCAAGCGCTCTTCCTAATTCTTTCTTACTCTTATATTCATTTTCTTTCATTTGAAAATGTTTATTTTCCATCATCTGTTTGCTACGACGAGAAGCGATATGTACTAATTTGTACTTGGAATCAACAATATTCAAAAGTTTATCAATCGATGGATATAACATATATAATCACTCCTTACACAAGTTATGTTACTATGTTTTTAAAAATTTATCAGTTTTTTAGCCAAAATTTTACATTTACTTGACACATTTATTTTAAAGAAAGAAGCCTCATCACAAGACTTCTATACAAGTTCAGCATACACTGAATCACTATTATCATTATATATTAGATGGATTTTCAAGTTTAGCATGGAACTACCATCTCTAATGTCCGTAACCTCACCATTAATACTTCCAACATAGCCTTTATCAACTAAGTCTTTAATACTAACTACATAAGAATCACTATTCTTTATTTCTTCTTTAATCGTATCCCCATACCTAGTAGCTTGCTTTAAATAAAGTTCTAAAGTCTCACTATATAGTTCATCTTTATCACTTTCAAAAGCATGACTAATCTTTGGAACCGTAAACAAGGTCGCTAGACCTAATCCCACTATAATAATTAATATATCTATGAATGTATATCCATTCTTCTTTCGCATACTATCACTATCCAATCGTAACAACAGTATAACATAATTATTTTAATCTATCAATTCACTTACTAACTTTAAAGCTTCTGAAATAGTTTTATCCATATCATAATATTTATAGTTTCCTAATCGACCGCCAAATATAACATTCTTAGCATTCTTTTCAGCATACTCTTTATATTTTTCAAATAAAGTATTATTTTTTTCATCGTTTACCGGATAATAAGCTTCCATGCCTTTAGTCCAATTTATAGGATATTCCTTAGTTATAACAGTACCAGGACACTTATTAAATTCAAAATGTTTATGTTCAATGATTCTTGTGTATGGTGTTTTATCATCTGTATAGTTTACAACTGCGTTTCCTTGATAATTATCGCAATCGTCTAAAACAGTTGTTTCAAATTTTAATGACCTATACTCAAGATTGCCAAACTGATATTCAAAAAATTCATCAATCATTCCTGTATAAATCACAGTATCAGCCATATCACAAAATTCACTCTTATTATCTAAAAAATCGCAATCAAGTCTGACTTCAATGCCATTAAGCATTTTTTCAATTATTTGATTATAACCTCCTATTGGTATTCCTTGATATCTATCATTAAAATAATTATTATCAAAAGTAAATCTAACAGGCAATCTTTTTATAATAAATGCTGGTAACTCCCTGCATGTTTTCCCCCATTGTTTTTGGGTATAACCCTTAATTAATTTATCATAAATAGTTTTGCCAACTAAACTTATAGCTTGTTCCTCTAAATTTTGTGGTTCTACTATCCCTGATTCCTTTTTTTCTGACTCAATTTTAGCCATTGCATCTTTAGGAGTAATAACATTACTCCAAAGCTTTGTAAAAGTATTCATATTAAAAGGCAAATTATAAAGTTCTCCATTATAGTTTGCTATTGGGGAATTTATATAATTATTAAATTCAGCCAATTCATTAACATAGTTCCAAATTTTTAAATCTGATGTATGAAATATATGAGCTCCATATTCGTGAACATTTATACCATTTATATTCTTACAATAAATATTTCCACCAATGTGTGATCTCTTTTCAAGAACTAATACCTTTTTTCCAACTTTGGATAGCTCATAGGCACAAGTAGCGCCGTAAAGTCCAGAGCCGACAATCAAATAGTCATATTTTTTACTCATAAATTTCTCCTTACCATTTAATATCAATACCTATATTATTTATCATAAAAGTATAAACTTTCAAAAATAATTTAAACATATGTAAGTCATAAAATTTTTTCACAATATACAGCTTTTTATTAGAACCATTATTTTCCTTTATATACTTTTTACTAATATATTTATTATTACGCCAATTAGGAAAATTTTCATCCAAAAATGCTGTATTTTCCCTTAAGGCTTCATTAAAATCTAAATTTTTATCGGCTGATAATCTATACATAAAAGATATACCTAAATGTAAAAAAGCATTAGCATCAACATAGTCAAGCATTTCAGGCTTTTCTTCACTATAAATACTCCTAATTTCCTTCATCGCAGCATATGTAGAAGGTATTAATTCTTTTTTTACTGTATTAATAATAGAATCTTTTCTTACCATATAGAAGACCAAACTATCTGGTATAAAAGTAACTTTATTAGCATTTAAATATATTAATTGCAAAAACATCATATCATCTAATACTCTTGGAATATTTTTCAACTCTTTCATATTTTTCAATAACTCAGCTTTATATATCTTGTTCCAAGGAGCACCGTTTAATTCTAAAAGAAGTCCAGGATTTTCTTCAATAATAAAACTTTCATGTTTTGGCTTTGTCATTTCTCTTGAGTATAATTTGCCAGTCTCTAAATCAATGCGGTCAAATCCACAAACAGAAATATCGGCTTTATTCTTCTTAGCAGCATTATAAAGTTTCTCTGCAAAATCTAATGCCACATAATCGTCGCTGTCAACAAATCCTATATATTCTCCTTGAGCTTTCTTAATGCCATCCTTACGACCACGCCAAACCCCTTCGTTTTTCTTGTCAATAATTACTATTTTATCGTCATATTTTTTCTGGTAATCCTTTAAAATATTTAAACAGTTATCAGGAGAACCATCATTAATACATATAATCTCTATATCTTTTAACGTTTGATTAACAAGTGAATCCAAACATCTAGGCAAATAAGCCTCAACCTTGTAGCAAGGTACTATAATACTTAATTTAATATTTTTCATAATAACATCCTTATCTCTTTCCTAAAGCCAATAAAACGACTCCGACTATAATTAGTAGAGCACCAATTATTCCCGTGGCGTTTATTTTTTCTTTAAAAGCCAAAATTCCAATCAACAAAATGATTAATTGCGAAATTCCAGTCGTAATTGGAACGATATATGACAAATCAAAAGTCACAAGTAAACGTTGCCATAATAAAAAGCTAACTATATAAAATAAAAATCCTAATAAAGTTATATAACCCATTTTAAAACTAAAACTTCCATTTAAACCAATCTGAAAAGAATTACCACCCAGTTTCATAAAATATATACCTAGAGTAGTACATAGAATATAAATACCAGTTAAAACATACTTAATCATGTTTGCCCTCCTTATCACCCACATTTTGTTTTAACATTGATACTTCTTGAATCAGCAAAACAATTTTTTTGTTTTGTTCTGCCAAATATATAGTTAAAAGTAAAGTATCTAATAAAAGTAAGGTCAATATAATGCCAATAACAAAATTAGAAGTTGTTTCAAATCCTATCAATTTAGTAAAAAAGCTAATAAAATTTGGAAATAATGCAACTAAAAATATTAGTATAGCTGAAAATAGCCAAAATAGTGAATTATTTATTTGAATCTTCTTTTTAGAAATCAACCTTAAAACTATACAGAAAAACAATATAGAGAATATAATTAATAAAATTCTTAAATTATTTGCCATTTGTTTTCTTTCCCTTCATCAATAATATTGATAGCACAACATTAATCATATAATAAGCAGTTTTCCAAGACTTTATAGATGAAACTCCACCGATTCTTTCATTCATACTTACTCCAACTTCGCTAACATTTAAACCATTACATAAAATGTTAACAGTAGAAATAGGCTCTGGATATTCCCTAGGATAGTCGTTGCTAAATATTTCTAGAACTGTTCTATTAATTGCTCTAAAACCACTAGTGGTATCAAATATTTTAACCCCAGTCTTTAACTTAATAACTGAAGAAATAACATTTATTCCAACTCTTCTTGCAAAAGAAGATTTAAAATCACTGGTACTGTCATCAATAAATCTCGAGCCAATTACCATATCAGCTTTATTTAATAGTATTGGCTTAATTATATCTTTCACATAACTAATATCATGCTGACCATCACCATCAAATTGAATTGCTATATCATAGCCATTTTCCAAGGCATATTTATAACCAGTTTGAACAGCTCCACCAATTCCCAAATTATGAATAAGCTTTATATGAGGAATATTATTTTTACATAATATTTCCTCAGTATTATCCTTAGAGCCATCATTTATAACAATAACATCATAATTTGTTTTATTTAATTTATTGTACTTTATTATTCCATCATAAACTTTTTTTATATTTTCTTCTTCGTTGTAAGCTGGAATTATTATTAAAACTTTATCTTTTTTCATAAACACTCCTACATATGATTAATAAAACATTGTTAATAATAAAGTTACATAATACACTAAAGTAATATTAATATAACTATAAACGAAATTATTATTCACTTTATTTTTCCCTTTTTGAGGCATACACATAATAATAAAAGGTAACAAAATTGCTAAGAAATACCTTCCTTGAACACCATCAACATAATCTAAGCCAGTAGCAGACCAACTAAAATACATGGCGGCAAAAGTAGCAGCAAAACATATAAGTAAGCCAATCCAACAAATAAGTTTGTTTATTTTTTTAGCCTCAAGTCCCTGATTATTAAAAATCAAATATAAAATCATAAAAATATAAGTAAATATAAATAAATCATTAAGTTTAAATTTAAACCATGAAAAATATCCAAATAAACTTCTCAAATAAAATACTCCATTAATAGCAAAAGTATTATAAGCTATTTTAAATATTTTAGTTGGATTTGCTAAAATGATTTTTAAATTTTCACTTGATTCAACTGTTGCTGGAATCGTTCCCCCAAAGAAAATACCTTGAGTCATTTTTCCTAACAGGCAACATATAATTATCATTCCAAAGCAATATAAGTATTTGTTAATTCTTTTCTTAAACATTTCATCTGGTAATAATAATAGAAATAATAAAACTACTAAATAAATCATCTTAATATTTCCAATAACAGTACCTAGTAAAAGAAGAATTAAAGTTGGAATTATTTTTTTTGCTTTAGGATTATTTATCATTTTTAATATGACTGAAACCATCAATAAACTAAATGAATTTATAATAGAATCGTAAGAGTATGAACCAGCTTGCTGAACAAACATTGGAATAGTGCCGACTAATAATATAACTTCTTTATACTTTGGTGCAATAATAATTGCTAATAATATAACTAAAGTAGATACAATATAATTAATAAATCTACCGGAATAAAATATTGGAACAGGAGAATCTGTAACTTCATCAACAACCTTTATAGCAGCTCCTGGAATAATATAACCCAATTTACCATTAACATAATTATATCTTCCATAATTGAAGTCTAAATCATTGCCATCTTCTTTAGCACATTCTAAAACATCATTTACGCTTAAAATACGGTCTCTGCTCTCAATACCAGAATAATTTAAGCATTCCATATTTTTGGGAGCATAGACACTAGGATTTTCAATGTTTTCTTTTAAACTTTTATGGAAATTTATCTGACTAAATTTATAAGCATTATAATAATGAACCGGTTCATCCGGAACTTCATACGGAGGATATATGAAAACAATTGGTAAAGTATAAATAAAAGAAATTAATAACCAATACTGATTAACTTTTAATTTACGTGTATTTATTAAATAATTAACAATGAAGAAAGATATCACAAAAACTATAGAAACCAATTGCTTAAAATTTAATATTTGGTCACTTTTATAATTTAAAGTAAACGCTGCCGTATTTGTATCCTTATCTTTAAAAATTGTAATAACATTTTCTAAATCAGTATAAATCGGTTCTATCGATACAGAATACTGTTTTATTTCGTCTTTTTTTATAAACCCTAATGAAAAGCAATGTGCTTTGCCATCATCAAGAATATTGGAATTAAATTCTTCTTCTCGCACTATTTCTTTTTTATTATCCTTATATAGTACAAATTTATAATCAGAATTTGTCTTTTTAGCATATGTAGCAAATGTAATGCAAACACTATTTGCATCACGAGAGACTTCAATTTCTTTGAAATCTATATCAACTGGATTAACAATCATAGGTTCAAAAACATCGTTAGTGATACTTTGTGCATACAAAACGCTACCTTCATTAGTAGAAACGTTTTTAAATATTAAAAAAAACACAATTAACATTAAAGCAAAAGTAAAAATATTATGAGGTAAAAATTTAAAAATAATTTTTAAATACTTACTGTTAATTATGTTTTTCCATCCTTCATCAACCAAATGACAAAAATTATATACATTGTTATATATTTTTTTTAAGTTATTTTTTATTTTATTAGTTTTAGTTTTTAATTTATTTGCTTTCGCTGCTTTTATCTTCATATCTTCACACTATCTCTCTATATCGATTATATCCAATATTAAAGATTACTTCAAGAAAAAAAGACTAAAAGACTTATTTTTTAAATATTCTTTTAATCTTTCTAAAAATTCTATGAGCTAGTTCTTCTAATTTTCTCAATGTTGTATCAACTTTTGTATGGGTAATATGATATAAAGCCTCAGATAAACTACTCGTCATAGTCCCATGATGTCTTTTAAGGGAATTACTCACACTAGACAAAGCGTATTCATAATTAATTAAATTATAATTTACACATTTTTGGTTATAAACTTTACCAAACAATAAATTATGATGCTTTAGACTTCCTCTTAACGTTTCTAACCAATTATATTCTTCTAAAAAGTCCCAGGTAAATAGCTCTTTTCTTATCCAACAACCATTATTTGAATAAGTTATATTGTCATTTTTACTAGCCATTTCATCAAAATAATTACTATGTAAACTATTAGGAAGTAATAATAAACCCAAGTCCTTATTATCTTCAAAAGTACTAATAACACTACTTATATATTGATTTGAATAAATCAAATTATCTAATGTATCTAAAATAGCAAAGTTATATACCGCTCTAATCTTTTGATTTAGATAATAACTATCTTTAAAAATACCAATATATTCATAATTATTTAAATCAATTTCATCTTGACTAAAACACTTTATTTTATATTCATTCAATATCTTTTTAATTTCACTATTACTTGAAATTATATATAAATTATTTAAATCTTTAGCTTTTAAATAATTAATAAATTCATAAACGTATTCTAGATTCTCTAAAAACATTAATACACAATAATTATTCCTCAGAGTCCTACTTTCACCCAAAACATAATTTAAATCTAAGCCATAATATAAATCATTAGGACTATAAAGTCTTTTTAAGTTATTTATTATTATTCTAGTATCATATAAATTATGTTCTTTAATATACTCAAGGCTTCTTCTAGCATCACTACCATCAGTTAAAAATAAAGCATCTTTTTTATTAAAAACAAAATTTTTTCTTTTTATAAATGGACATCCTAAATTCTTAATTAAATCATAAGAACAATAAGCATAAATATTAAAGTTACCTCTAATATCATCACACTTATATTTTTCCAAATTAACATAAGTATCCCATGTAAAACCATTTTTTTCTAAATAGTAAGTAAAAGCAATCTCATGCTTAGTTACTACATTAACAAAACTATTCATAGTACTTAAATCATAATTTTGCCAATAACTATTAAAGGCTTCGCTTAATAATACTTTTTTTCGAAAAGCCACAAAGAAAGTCTGAATATGTGCATGAATTTTCCCATCTGGCAGATAACCATAACCATCAACGCTATCATAATTAGCAGTTAATCCCCAAAAATCTACATTCTTTGTTTCCATTTTAGTACAAATATTCTTAAAAGGTTCAAAAGGTCCATAAAACGTATCATTTACTAATAATAATTCATCAAAAGTCTTAAAATATTCATGATAAGTATCATAGACATCTTTAAATGCTCCCGCATCCAAGCCAACATTAGGGCGTACTATTAACTTATCTGTATATTTAGACAAAATCATAGTAGCTTTATCATCCAAATAACAATTAGATACAATAATTAAATCATCAACAGACTCTCTTAAGCTTTCTATTAATGGGATTTCATAATCATCAACAATACCATCTTTATCAAAAAAGACAAAGACGCCTATTCTTTTAAAAGCAGTCATACTCATTCTCCTTGCATACTTTAAACTACATATTTAGATTTTAAGATATCTATAAACTTAGATTATATTTCGATCTTTCATAATTTTTCCCAGAGTTGTCATCTCTCTATTACTCTTAAATCTTGGTAAAGAATCATTATACTCTTTAAAATTACTAAAAATAGCATAACTATATTCTGGTCTCTTTAAAGCTTCAAACAATGGTCTGAATGCTACCTCGCTAGATATATCTAATTTATCAATCATTGGGACATTTAAACTTTTATAAAGTTTAACAAACTCCAATATTCCTTTATGAACTTCTTTCAAAATATAATCGTTATTTGTGGCATTACCATAAATAAAAGTATCAGCATATTTAAGTAAAGTCTTATCCGTTGAAGTAAACATCGCTTCCATTATCATAGCTTTTGAACTATCTTCTAAAGTACCGATATCAAGATAATATTTAGAATTTTCATAGCTAAAACAGTATGGTCTAAATATTTTAGTATCCACTAAAGCATTAACCTTTTTACTATCTTTATTGCCAACAAAAGTTCCATAAAGTTCTACTTTATTTTTTAATTCACTTTGAAATATTGGCCGCATCAAATTAACTATTGAACCACTCCATCCCAAATCAACAGCTAAGGCTTTAGAAGTATCTTTAGTTAAACTATCAAAATACTTAATTGCCGCTTTTTTAGAACTAGAAAAATATTCACTTATAGAATGGGCTTCCTGGTAAATCATACTCTTCAATTTATCAAAGTTATCCATATTTAAAAAGTCATATAAATTCAAATCATACTGAGAAACCTTTGGTATTAAAATATCTAAATCCGTCTCATAAAGAGTTTCTTCAATTGTATATTTACCCATTAAAGCTCGTGATTTAAAATAAAAATTTATAAATTCTTCTATTTGAGAAGCAAATGATATTTCAAACATAGCACTTCTAGAAGTAATTAAATATTCACTTGGATACTGATTATAATACTTTTTATAAGCTTCATACAATACTTTAGAATCTCTTGCTAAAAATAAAATTTTATCAATACCATCTTGTTTTACTTGTTTATTGATATTTTCTAAAAAACCAACGGTTAAAATACCACCATATATGAATCCATACTTAAAATAACCAGTATATTTATTAAATCCTGAATACAAATAGTTTATTCTAACAGCACAAGTTATTGAATTAATCAAAGAATTGCTATAAACTGGTTCTTTATATGATTTAGCAATCTCACTACATTTCTTATAATAATAAGTATCCCACCCAGCTTTTTGACTCCCCTTTATATCAGAAAGATAATTATCACCTATATGAATAATCTTTTTATTTGGATATTTATCATTAATAATCTTTTGAATTGCTCCTGTTCCTTTATTGGCTTCATAATCACATGATACATAAATTTCATTTGGTTCATATCCACATGTTTGTAATAATTTTTGAATATATTCTTTAGGCCAATACATATCAGAAGTAACAATAACTTTTTTCCCCATTTCTTGTAATTTATGAAAAATTTCTAAGAAATATGGATTGGCATAACAACACTTAGTTTCAAAAGCAAATTCTTTCTCTAAAATATCATCTTTATCAATTTTTAAATAATTACTCAACTCTTCATATATATCATAAATATTTATCTCAAAATTTTTCTTTGAAGTCTTCTCTCTTGCTTCTTCTTCAGCTTCCACTCTTCTTTCAGCAAATCCCGGTAAATAATACTCTAACTCCATCAAATTAAATAAATCAGTTGGTTCTAAAAAAGGTCTAAAAATCAAAGTATCAAAAATATCAAAAGATATTAAATCATAATCTTCAACTAACAAAATCATTTCCTCAATATCCAACCGATTCTTCTCAATATCATAATTTGTAGTTTTTACATCAGAGTTATCAATTGCAACACTTAATTTATTTCTTACTCTTCTTAATTTATTATTAACTCTTTTAACAAAACGAACTCCTTTACGAACCGGTTCCATAATTTTCCAAGTTCTTGAATCAACCATACCTAAATATAGATTATTTAATGAAGAATTTTTCTTAGTAAGTTCCAATATTTCATTAGTTAATTCACTGTTATTAGCTTCCAATTGACTTAATAAGTCATAATATTTCTTAGTATTTTCAACTTCTTTTTCTAATGTGTGATAGATATTTAATTCTTGTTTATTTTCAAGTTCTTTCTTTAGATTAGTTGGAACCACATTTTTATTTAAGATTTTAATTTTGAATATATTTTGTAAGATATCTTTTCTTCCATCAAGGTTTAATAAACTATATAACTTAGAATTATAATCTATATATTCCTTATTAAAAGTTTTAGTCGAACCAATACATTCTACTTCTAACTTATTTTCTCTATCTTTATTTATATTATCAATCATTTCTAAGAAAGAATAATAGGTAAAAAATCGCAAATGAGTGGTATCAAGCGTCCCTATTTCATTGTAGTTAAATTTTCCATCAATTAAGTTAGCAATAATATCCATATGTTCTATATTAGGAATACTTATCAAGATTGAACCATTTTCTTTTAACAAAAGAGCTAATTCCTCCAATGTTTTATATGGTTTTACTAAATGTTCTAAAATATCAGCTAAAATAATATAATCATACTTTTGCTTAATTGATTTACTTATTTCGTTAATATCCGTATTATAAAGTTTATGATAATGATTTTTTTTAGCTTCTCCGATAGCCTCTTTATCAATTTCAACCCCATCTAAAATAATGTTTTCAACTTCTAAAAACTTTCCAATAGTCCCACTACCGCAACCAACATCTAAAACATTTAACTTAATATTTTTATTTTTTAGAATTTCTCTAGCAATAATACTATGTGAATCATTTTGAGCATTCAAGTCAATATGATATTTATCGATACTATACTTATTAGTCTTCTCTTTCAAGCCTAACTGGCTTGTTTTTGCATTTCCAAAATTATACATTTATTCACCTCATCTTGCCTACCTTATGATTTTTAAAATCAAAATAACCTTTAATCATTAATTTTATTTTCTTAAACTTATCCTTTTCAAAGAAAATCACTCTCTTAACCTGACCTTTTTGACAACTTATTAAAAATTTACAATAGTCTGGATACTTATCTTTATACAAATCATTAATATATAAAGTATTCCTAATCATATAATACCTTCTTACAGCATTATGGTTAGAACATAAAACTTTCTTTCCTAAAAAATGATAAACAGAAGTAGCCCCTAATTCATGAGGCATAATAATATAATTTAATCTAATGACTTTATAATCATGGCTATTCAAATTTAAACCGTACTCAATATCAACACCATCAATAAATAACCAATCTTTAAACCCACCAATATCCTTATAAGCTTTTAAATTAATAATATTACCCGAAGTCATTACTTCTAACTTTTCTTCAATTTTTTTTGTTGGTTTAGCTTCGAAAGTTTTAATATCATGATAAGGACTAATAAGTCCAATCCTTTCATCTTGATTATTTTTTAAAAAGTCAACCATTTCATTAACTATTTTAGAAGTTATCTTGCTATCTTGATCCATAGTTAAGAGATATTCATAACCTTCCAAAATAGCCTTTCTAGCGCCAACATTTAAAGCATACGCTATACCCTTATTCTCTCCTAATTTAATATATTCTATTTTAGGCGTTTCCTTAATTCTTTTAATATCATCATCACTATTATCTACTACATACAATTTATCAACAGAATCAATATATTTTAAATAATTATTAATATTACCCGAACTTGGTTTATAAAAGACCACCACGGCTGCTAATTTTATTTTCATTAGATAGCCTCAGCAAATCTTTTTTCTAGTTTTTTAAAGATCTTATAACTGATTAATAAAGCAACAAGACCAATAATTAGAAGAATAGTTAAGCTGCCAAGTTGGGGAACTTGATGAACATAAAATATATCACGATATGCATTTATTAAGTGAGCCATAGGATTTAATCTAAATAACCATATTAACCATGAACCTTTAAACATATCTATAGAATACAAAACAGGTGTGGCATAAAAAAACAAATTGATAATAAATGTTACCATGTACTCGACATCCTTAACATAGACATTAAAAGCACTAAGTAAAAAGATAACGGCAAGTAAAATAACGTACTGAACCAAGGCAATAAACGGTAAAAAAATTAAGTGCCATGACAAGCCAATACCGCCAAAAATAACAAAAATAAGAATGATAATACAAGATATTAGAAAATTAATTAATCCACTAGTTACAATTGATATAGGAAGTATTTCTCTTGGAAAATATACTTTCTTAATAAGATTAGCATTATTAGTAATACAAGTTGTTCCTTGACTAACAACCGTTGTAAACCAAGTCCAAGGAATAATTCCACATATTAAGAAAATCAAATAATTTTCGGTCTGTACTTTCATAATATAAGGAAATACAATAGCATACACTAAAACTTGTAATAACGGATTTATAAATGACCACAATACTCCTAGGAATGATGCTTTATATTTACCTCTTATATCCTTTTTAACATTAGTTTTTAATAACTCTCGATACTGATATAATTCTTTAAATACGTTCATACTAACACCTACCCACAAACTTTCAAATATTCATCAATTACTTCGCTACACTTACCATCCATCGCTACTTTACCTTCATTAATCCAGATAGCCCGATTACAAAGCTTCTTTATGGAATCCAAACTATGACTAACAATAACAATGGTCATCTTACTCTTGGCTAACTCTTCTAACTTAGCAAAACATTTATCTTGGAAATGTTGATCTCCTACGGCTAAAATCTCATCAATAAGTAATATCTCGGCATCAACATTAATAGCTACACTAAAAGCAAGACGCATATACATACCTGATGAATAAGTACGCACCGGACTATCAATAAAGTCTCCTAACTCACTAAATTCAATAATACTTTGTAATCTCTCATCAATTTCTTTTTTAGTTAACCCAAAGATAGCAGCATTAAAATAAATATTTTCTCGACCCGTAAAATCCGGATGAAACCCTGCTCCTAACTCTAAAAGACTAGTTAACTTACCATAAGTCTTCAAAGTTCCTTTATTAGGATAAATTATCTTCGTCATTAGTTTTAATAAAGTTGATTTTCCACTACCATTAACCCCGATTAACGCTACCGTCTCTCCTTTAGCAATCTCAAGATTAATATCTTTTAAAACTACTCTTTCTTCGGTCTTATTCTTCCACCCTCGAACTAACCTTTCTTTTAAAGTCTGAGGTTTATCAGAATATAACTTAAAAGTCTTAGTAACATGATTAACATCAATCGCTAAATCACTCTTTTTATTTTTCATTATCATCATCCTTATAATTATTATACCAATTATCACTATTCTTATTAACTAACTAATCTTGGTATCCATCTACTATGTTATCATAATTTCTCTTATTTAAAAACACCTAATTAAGAAAATATTCCTAGTTAACTAAGAAAACATCTTCTTTAAACTCTACTTTCTTAAATTTTTTTACTACGGGTAAAAATGCGATAAATAAAAAGACTAGAACTTCCTATTAAAGAAATCCTAATCTACTAAATATTTAATTAATAATAAAAATCTTGTTAAATATCTAAATACTTTTAAGAAAAATAATTCTATCTTAGAAGCCCCATTATATACTTTTTCAAAATACTCTTGACTAGTCTTTAAGATATCATACTTCTTAATTCTTTTTAAACTCTTATCTATAGAAACCGAATGTTCATGAATAACATCAACATTATTACAAACAATAATATTCTTACCTAACTTTTTAGTCTTAATTCCCATAATATTTTCTTCATAATATAAGAATACCCCTTCATCAAAATAACCCATCTCTTCTAAATGTTTACTCGCTATCATAAAGAAACACCCTGATACAGTATCAACTTTACTTATCTCCTTATGATAATAATTATCAGGATAACTTAACTCCTTAGCTAATACCCTCTTCCCAAAGAAGACAATATTTTGTTTAATATCCTGCCAAGGTGTTGGTATTTTAAATCCTCTATTTAAATCATTACCCTGAATAATAGTAGGTCCTACTATGACATTTTTAGCACTTATATAACTATTTAAGTCTTTAATATCTAATTCACTCTCAATAATTATATCACTATTAGAAATAACTATATTTAAAGACTTATACTTATCTATTAAATACTTACACCCCACATTTAGGGCATAACTATATCCCTTATTATTCCCACTATCTATAATAGTAATCTTTTTATTCTTTAATTTTCTTAACTCTTCTAAAGAATTATCCGTACTCTTATTATCAACTACCACTATCTCTTTTAATATTTTATAATCTTTAACATTATCTAATAATCTTTTAGTAGTCTTATAATCATTATAATTTACTATAACCATTCCTATCATTATCTAATTACTACTTTCTTTAAGCAATCTTTATCTACCCCATTTAAGTAGTCTTTGATATCCATTATTCTCTTTCCACTAGGCTTTATCTTCGTTACATAATAAATGCCATCACTACACCCTATCCCTAAATTTTTTTTATCAATAACATTTATCTTATTAGGAATAGACTTGCCAAGTACAAAATACCCACTTATGATCTTTATCTCTTCATCATCAAATAAAGTATTAGCTAAAGGCCACGGATTAAGTCCCCTAACCTTTCTTTCTATTAAGACACCACTACCACTAAAATCTAAATGTTCATCACTTCTAGATATATTATATGCATAAGTAGCCTTACTATTATCTTGTTTAATTCTCTTATTAGTCCCCTTTATAATACTAGGTAAAGTTTCTATCAAAAGATTAGCACCCATCTCCATTAAATTATCATGAACAGTCCCAACAGTATCAGTATCTTTAAGAGGATAAGTAACAGTACTAATAATATCTCCCGTATCCATAGCCTCATCCATATACATAATAGTAACCCCAGTTTCTTTATAACCATCAATAATCGCATGATGTAGTGGAGCTCCCCCTCTTAAGTATGGTAATAAAGAAGCATGAACATTAATACACCCTAATCTTGGTAAATCAAGAAGTACCTTAGGAATAATCTGACCATAAGCACAAGTAATAATAATATCCGGTCTTGCCAAAACAATTTTCTCATAATCAAGTTTTACCTTTTCTGGCTGAAAAACCGGAATATTATACTCAAGAGCTTTCTTTTTAACTGATGTAGGTACTAATTCTCGCTTACGGCCCACACACTTATCTGGTTGACTAACTACTAAAACAACCTTCGTATTTAAAATTAATTTTTCTAAAACAGGTACCGCAAAATCCGGTGTCCCCATAAAAACAACCCGTAAATCTTTCATAATATCACCACAACCATTATATGGTATTATAAAAAAAAAATAAAGTCTAACTAGACTTTACTTCTCTTAAAATAACTCTTTAACAATAAAAATCATATTAAACATCGCCATCATCATAAATTGTAAATTTATCAATTTCCAAGTTCTCAATAAATCTTACCAAATATTCAACCATATTCTCTTTATCTTTAAGACTTTTTTCCTATAACGAACGATATTTACTTAACTTTTCATTAAAAATAATATATTTTTCTCTATCTTCATTTATATTAACATCATAATACATTTGCAATGCTAAAGATCCTTTTAATATAAACTTATCATAATTTTTAGAAGTTATTCTCATTTTGCTACTTAAATAATTATTTTAACTTACCAATATAGTAATTCTTTTTCCCCTTACGAATTAAATAAAGTTCTCCATCAATTGCATTATCTTTACTTAAAACATACTCTAAATCGGTAATCTTTTGATTATTCAAAGAAAGTGCATTCCCACTTATAAGTTCTCTAGCTTCTCTTTTACTACTGAAAACTTTAGCATTAACAAGAGTATCAATAATATTACCAGTTTCTAACTCTACTTGCGGAACCGTATTCAAATTATTTAAAATATCCTCTTTCGTTAAAGTATTAATTTTATCCGTAAATAAAGCCTCACTTATCTTTAAAGCTTTCTCATACTCTTTCTCTCCATGTAAATCGGTAATAATACACTTAGCTAAAGTCTTTTGGGCTATTCTTAACTCGGGCTTTTCTTCATGTTGTTTAATTATCTCTTCGATTTCTTCTGGTGTCAAAAAGGTAAACACTTTCAAATATTCTAAAACTTTGGAGTCATCAGTATTAATTAAATATTGATATAATTGATAACTACTAGTCTTATTTTTATCTAACCATAAAGCGTTACCCTCACTCTTACCGAATTTTTTGCCATTAGCATCTAAAATAAGAGGCATTGTAAAGCCATAAGCTTCTTTACCTAAGATTTTTCTAATCAAATCAATACCAGTTGTAATATTACCCCATTGGTCAGAACCTTCAACCTGCATAGTGCAACCCATTTTTTCATACATATTTAAGAAATCATAACCTTGAATTAACATATAACTAAATTCAGCATAAGTAATCCCCGTTTCTAAACGACGATTGATAATATCTTTATTAAGCATATAATTAACATTAATATATTTACCAATATCTCTTAAAAAATCTAAATATTCATAACCTTTAAACCAATCATAATTATTAACTAATTTAGCTTTTCCAGCAAAAATACTATCTATTTGTTTTCTAATACATTCAATATTTTTATTTAAAGTTTCAATACTAATAATTTCTCTTTCACTAGTTGGTCTTGGATCCCCAATCCGCCCTGTAGCGCCGCCACATAAAAGAATTGGTTTATGTCCCATCTTCATCAAACGCTTAGCCGTTACTAACGATGAATAATGTCCTAAATGAAGAGAGTCGGCCGTTGGGTCCGTTCCCCAGTAAAAAGTAACTGAATCATTATTTATTTTATCGGCAATATCACTTCCTGCCACATCTTTTACTAAACCACGCCACTCTAATTCTTCCCAATTTGTCATCTTTTTCATTACATTATCTCTCCTTTTTCATCAAATTTAACATTTATAACTTTTCTACTCGCTAAATAATCACACATATGGACAAAATATTGATACCTATCCTTAGGAACTTCTAAAATTTCATTCCCATTATAATCTGTATTCCATTTTCCCATATGTGTCTTCACAACATGACTAATAAATTCTGCTTCTTCTTTACTTAACCCCGTCTGTTCCTGCATTTTCAAAACATATTCAGCCGCTAAGATGGGATGGTCAAAACGAGTATATTTCTCTTCAGGGTTTCCTTTTTTTAAGCCATCATGAATTAATAATCCCAATAGCATGCAATCTTTTTCTCTTCTCGTAAATAATTTATCATAAGGAGTTATTTGATATAGCTCATAAGCCATCCGAACGGCAACCTTAGTATGTCTTACTAAACCACCATCGCCACTAGCAAAATCAGGATGATACTTTCCTGTTGATGATGCTGGTATCTTATAAAAATAATCTGGTAAATTATCTAGCAATACTCTAGCAGCTTCTCTAATCCTTGCTTCTTCAATATAATTTAATTCTTCTGTAAACATATTACCCTCCCCAAAAAAACAAAAAAGCCATAAATATAAGGACGCGTTACCGTGGTACCACCTTATTTTATGACTAATCATACACTTTAAATATCTAACGGAATTACCCGATTTAGCTCCAAGGTCGTAAATCTCTTCTTCACTAACAAATAAATTCTAACATAATTCTATTTTCTTGTAAATATACTATTAACGAGATTACTGAAGAAATTCTTTATTCCCTCAAAATTCAAATAAATCTTATAACCTAATGCTCTTAAAATGGCATAACCAACAGCCAAGATAATTACTAAAACAATTAATATTGTCCCCAAGATATTAGTCTTCTTTTGATATCCAGTAACATTAATTAAATAATCAGTATAATTTCCTGATTCCGCCGTAACTCTTATCTTAATTTGACTTCCCGTAGTTAAATTTGAATTTCCCTCAATCGTAATGGAAGCATTATCATCTTCGGCAAAACACGAAATATCAACATAAGACTCATTCTTCTTAATAGTTATATTATATTCATTAACATCACTACTAAAATTAATAGGATGATTACTAATACTTAAACTCTTAAGTAAACTGTTTTGAGAAATCCCCGCATCTTCTTCTTTTCTAATTATATAAATTGTATAAACATTAGAAATACTACTATCACTACTAGTAACGGTAATTGTTAACTCGTTTGGTCCAACTTCCAAAGACTCCCCGCCTGTTATTTCGACTTTATCGGAAGCATTTTGAGGTGTAGCCGTTGCCACTACGTTAGTAACATCATTACTTACCGTTACATTATAATCAAAGACTTTACTTTCAAAAGCAATTTTACCTTGACTTAAAGTTAATGATGCCAGTAAAGCTTCACTCTTATCTGGTGTAGGTTCTGAAGGTGGTTCCGGTGTAGGTCCCGGCTCTGGAGTCGTACTATCAGCTTTCTTCCTTGTTACATTTAAGGTATAAACTCTGACGGTTCCCGTCTCACTCTTAACTTTCAAATAAACTTTATTAGTTCCTTCATTCAAATGAACATTTCTTGGCCCGTAATTAGTAACAAAGCTAGCCTTACTATCCGTTAAGGAGGCAGCAATTTTTAAAATATCAACCGTATTATCAACAGTAACATTATAAGAATTAGTATTGCTATTAAACTTAGGTGATAACTCCCCACTTGACAAAGTTATACTGTTTAATGTATTAACACTACTTTTTGTACTTGTCGTACTACTACCACCACTACTTTGCGGACGATTAATTTTAATAGTATAAGTACTAATATTTTCTGTTTTATTAACAAAACCCTTAACTTTAATTTGAATAGTATTCTCTCCATAAGAAAGATTAACTGTTCTTGGTTCATATCCATCGACAAATGAAGCATCACTATCTAATAAAGAAGCATAAATAGTAACTAAAGAAGTACTACTAGAAACACTTGCAGTATACTCAAAAGTACTTTGGTTAAAGGTTGGACTAAGAGTTCCTCTTGATAAACTTAAACTTCCTAGGTAACTAGAAGCATTATAAACATTATTACCAGTATTTTTAATACAACGATAATTATAGGTGTTTTTGCACAGACGTTTTGATAAATCATAAGGTTTAAAATCTAAGGAACTTAAACGACAAGTAGTCGAGATCATCTCCGTCTTAATTGTATTTAAGTAATATCCATCCGCACAAGTAACAATAGTCTTTCCTTCCGTTAAATTACTATATAATCCACTAGAAGACATAATTCCACACATATCAACTGTGCCACTATCAGTAACATTAGTAATTCCACTCATATTACAACTACCATCTTCTTTAGTAATTGAATAAGGTTCTGATTTGTTGCCATTCGTATCAACAGCCCAAACGCTATAAGTGCCATTTGGCATTGAAAGATAGGCCTCTAACTTATTAGTAGTATATTTAATCGCCTTTTCCAAAGAAGTTCCCACTAAATAATAAGAAACATCATAATCTCCCTTTGTAGTCTTTACATAAATAAGGTCATTTTCTTTATTTTCAATGGAGTTAATAGTGGGAGCATTAAGCGCTCCTACTACTGAAGTACTAGCAAACATTAAAAACAACCCTAAACCAATTTTTAAGTATCCCTTTTTCATAGTAACCTCATATCTAACACTTTTATAATAACATTTTCTCTATTGTTCTTCAAGAAAAAAAGACATCATTTGATATCTTTTGTTTCTAAACTATTAACAACATTTTTCAAAAAAATTACTGTATTATCTCTTAAATCGTTGACAGCCTTAGTAACTACTGGCTTAGCCGTCTCCTCAATCTTTTTATTTAATTTTCCCAGTTCTCTTTTAATATTATTACTAATCTTAATGGCATCACTTTCTACTTTAGCATAGTTTAACTCTTCTAAATAGCCTTTAACATTATTTAAAATATTTAAGCAATCATTTCTTAAAGTTTCACTATCCATCTCTTTAATATATGAAGCAACTTGATTAATCTTATTGCCTAATTTTTTTCTAGTAACTTCCCCCTTATTAGGTGCTACTAAAATACCAATTCCCACACCTGTTAAAGCCCCCATTATAAAAGCTTTAGTCTTCTTTTTCATTCTCTTCTCCATTTGTTAATACTTTTTTATTTCTTTTCTTAAAGATTTTACTAATAATGCCACTAGCCATTTCAACTACTCTATCAGTAATACTTACAATCTTATCCGTTGTTAAATCAATAACCGAAAATATTCCATTTAAGCTACTAACTTTCTTTGAAACATCATCAACTACTTGGTCTAACTTATCTAAAGTCTTAATAGTCTTAAGACCAATAATAATTCCCACAACTAGAATAATAATTAACAAAATATATACTACTAATGGTAAAAATACCTGTAAAAATTCTACAAACATACCTATTTATCCTCTCTTGTTTCGTACATTGAATCAATCAAATTAAATAAATCTTTCTCTAAAGCCTCATCATCCTTCTTAACACTTGCCTTAATATCAGGATTCTTTAATTCTTCTTTTTGATCTAACTCATTCTTAACATCATCAACATTAATTTTGATAGTCTTACCCATAATATCTTCATCGAGATTTTCATCAATCTTCTCTAAAGGTATCTCACTATCCCCTTTAAAGTCCTGTAAAGCTTCATTTGTATCCATATTTTGTTCCAAAATACCAAAGGCTTTCTTCCGTACATTATCAACATCCATTATCTTAGGAAGCGTTCCTTCACTAGATGCTCTTGGTAAAATATCTTCTTTTTTATAATTTTCCCCTAAAACTCCATAAACAGGTGAAATTACCGGTGATGGTTTAAATCGCTTAGGCTCTTCCTTAGACGCTAACGGCTTATTATAAATATTTTGTTGAGCCTCACTAGTCTTATGATATTCCGCCGTATCTTTGGTACTACTCTTCCCATATCTTAACTCTTCATATCGACGATAATTTTCTCTTGAACTATTAATAGCCTCCTTCCGACTAGCCTCTTGTTCTCTTTCTTGACGCTCTTTCTCTTCCCTGGCTTTTCTATCCCGTTCTAACAAACGATTTTTATTAATAGCTGCTATGCGATCAAATTCTTCTTCATCAAAACTTTGAAATACAGTTGTCTCTTTAACCTCTTCTTTAGGTGGCTCCTCTACCTTAGTCTCTTTAGGCTTACTAGAAAATCTCACCTCTTCTGTTTTTACCTCTTCTTTTGGTGAAGTCTCTTCACTTACTTCTTCTTCATCCTCAAATAAAACATTTTTTAACTTATCAAAAAAACTCATATTGCTCCTACTTTCATTTTACTAAGTCTGGATCTTTAACTGTATCATTATCCTCATAAATATCCTCTTCTGATACTTTTAAGAAGTTAGACTCACTCTTCTTCGTTTCAAAGATATTAAATTCTATCTCTTTAGATGTTAAGACATTTTCGCCAACAATATTTTCTAAAACGCTATTGTTATACTTAACACTTGCTAAAATTACCATGGCATTACTAACCGCCTCTTTTAGAAAACCTTCTTCTACTATCACTTCTATTTTAGCATAATTATACATAATTTCAAGTAAATACTTCCCATTCTTCCACTTATTTATCTCAATATAACCATACTTATCTTGATAATTTATAACCTTGGAATAATAAGCCTCCGGATTTACTTCATAATTTTCAATTACGCGATTATAGTAACTAACAACATCTACATAAAAATAGTATTTATGACTACTATCTTCTAAGGTCTCGTTATAATCTAAGATATTACTAATATCCATGTTCCCAGGAGCATAATATTTATATCCCGTCCGATAAGTATTAACAATATCATATCTACTACTAGCAACTTCACTAATTAAAGTATCATAGTCTTTACTTTGAATACTACTACAACCACTTAAAATTAAGATTGCTGCTAAAACTACTAAGAATTTCTTCATAATCTTCATACTCCAACCTCATTATATCAAAGATTTTTTAAATTGGATAGTTTTACTGCTTTCAAGTAATTAATTTTTACACCTTGACTTTTAAATTTATGTTCGTACTCCGTTTCTTCATAAGTCTTATCGGTCTTCCATAAGTCCAAAGAAATATCCACAATCTTATAGCCATAATTAGTTAAAGAAATAATACTACTCTCAAAAAGGTTAACGTTATCAGTCTTTTGAATAATAATACCATCACTTTTAAAAATATCATCATAAATGCTTAAAAACACCTTACTCGTAAGTCTTCTCTTCGCATGTCTTTCTTTAGGCCAAGGATCAGAAAAATTAAGATAAATAGTACTTATCTCTTTATCAAAAATTTCATTAAGTTCCAAAGCATCCCCATTAATAATCTTTAAATTAGGTAATTTAAGATTTTCTAACTTCTTTAAAGCTCTAGCAACAATAGAGGTATACTTTTCTATCCCAATAAAATTAATATCCGGATTATTTAGGGCTTTACTAATCAAAAAATTACCCTTTCCCATTCCTATTTCTAAATGAATAGGATTATCATTTCCAAATACTTCGTTAAAATGACCTTTATATTCTTTTGAATTATTTAATACATAAGGATTGTTTTTTACTATCTCATCTGCATTTTTTATATTTCTAATACGCATATTATCACTACTTTCTTGCACTTACATAAAATATTTATAGGAGGAAATTATTATGTTAAAATCACGCAACTCTTTCTTTTCAGAGTCTAACATGAACTCAATTAATTATATGAACCCCAATCAACCAGGAATGAACTATATGACCCCTAATATCCAAAGCCAAAGTGCTTCTAACTCTTTTTACCAAGGTCCCGTTCCCATGGATTATAATTATCAAAATCAAAATGTCTACAATAATGGTGCCGTTAATGATTACGACAACCGATTAGCTAAGCTAGAACGCAGTATCAACCGTTTAGACGCGAGAATTACGAAATTAGAAAATAAAGCTCAAATCACAACGGAAGACATTACTAATAATAATTTATACATGGTTTAACTTAGACTTTTAGTTTAAGTTTTTTTAATATTTTGGTTAATAATTCTTTGCCAAAAACCCTTTCTAAAAGCCCCATTTTATAAGCAATACCAAGATAAATTATACACCCAACTACGGCATAAATAATAATACTTAAAATAGCCTTTAATCTCGTTGGTGTAGCCATTGGTAGTAGGGTTCTAAGAACTATTAAGATAACTGTCATTGTTAAGGCTGGCACTAAAATAAGAAAAATTGTCTTAACTGCTTCACTGTAATTAATCTTTTTTTCTTCTTTTTTAATAGCTCTTAAATTAATAAATACCGATAAAATATACCCAATAATACTAGATACTAAAGGCCCTAAATAAGGTTTAATACCAATAAACTTAAACAAATACATTAACGGAATATCTAAAATAGCATTACTAAGAAGCCCACAAATAGTGGCAATATAAACAATCTTATATTTATTTAAAGACTGCATAATACTAGAAGTAATCATATAGAAATTTAGTGAACAAGCCACAAAGACTGAAACACTTAAAATAGAAGCTCCCATCTCACTGGCCCCATAGAAAACTTGCCAAACTTCTTGGGATAAAATGGATAAACCAATAGCCATTGGTAAACTTACAAACGCAATAATCTTAAAGGAAGTATTAATTTTATTGTTAACATCATCCCATTTTTTCAAAGTATAAGCATGCACAATGGATGGTATTAAACTAATTGTCATTCCCATAGCTATACTTATTACTATCATATTAATCTTGCCTGCCCAAGTAGAAATAGAAGAAGAAATAAACTCAATCTCCCTAGTAGCATAGCCAAGAGCCTCTAACCCTCTTAAAACTAAAATCATATCAACAAAACTATATAAAGAAGATACGGAATTAATAATTATATAGGGAATAGCATAACTAGCCAGCTTCTTTGTAATTTCCTTATCCGTAATCTTATCTTTTTTCTTAGTGCTGACAAGTCCTAGCTCTTTTTTATTCTTATTCATCTTATGCTTAACATAAAAATAACTAACAAGTCCGCCAAAGAAAGCCCCACTTAAAGCAATTACAACTCCATAAACATAACTTAAATGAAATACCTTAATTGCTAAGAAACTCCCCACTATAATGATTAAAATACGAATAACCTGTTCTAAAACATTACTAATACTAGAGATATTAATAACATTATGTCCTTGAAGATACCCCTTAGCAACACTTAAATAAGGAATTACTAAAATAGCTAAAGATACCGTTCTAATAACCAAAGTAATCGCTTCTTTGGTATTTCCCCCCGTTAAATCCCCAATTATAAAAGACGCTATTGGATAAGCAAAAATAAACAAAATAATAAAAATTCCTACCGAAATAAAACGCATAATCTTAATGGCAATATCATAAGCTCTTTTTTTCGCATCATACATTTTCAAAGTATGAAACTCATTAGTAATCTTTGAAATGGCAATGGGTAATCCGACTGTTGATATATCTAAAAAAATATTATAAATATTATAAGCATAAGAGTATAAAGCCGCCCCTGTTGTTCCTACAATCGCATAAAAAGGAATTACATAAAGCATTCCCATAATTTTTACAATAACTATTGCTAAAGTTGCAATGAATGTTCCTTCAATAAACGAACTTTTTTTCAAAGTCGACCACTTCCTTAACATTTGTATATCACCATCGCCGAATAACAATAAATCTGTTCCTCAGAAAACATCGATGTCGAAACACAGTACTTGATATCAATTATATCATAAGTATCATCGGCAAGAAACATATTAATATCACTTTCCAAATCTTTTTCATGCTCACAATCAAACACTTTAACTCTCATATTATCATCTCTATCTATAGGATACACCAAATACCCATAATTATTTTGTCATATTAAGTCGAATTTAACTTGTATTTTTTTTAATATTTAGGTATCCTATATTCTTAAGAAATAATAAGACTTTAGAAACTTTTCATTATTTATATAGAACTCTCTTATCCATAAAAAAAGACTTACTTAACTCTCTAACGAATTAAATAAGTCTTTAACTATATATATTCTTCTGAATTCATAATCATCGGTTGGGAACTTAACTTCAATCTTCTTTAATAATTCATACTCATCATCAAGATACATAATCATATCATATCATCTATATCTAGCAACTCAAATATTTTAAAGACCTTACTCTTATCTAGCTTCCTAAAAGAAATTGATATTTTAGAAATATTCTTATCTTCCATAACTATTTTTTCTTTTATCTTTTATCTTCTTAGAATTATTATTAAGTAACAAAAGTACTCCTAAATAAATACTAACATTAGGACTCATCAAAACATGACCTGTTACCAAAGAAATCAAAATACCTAAAACTAAACTAACTAAGTAAGGTTCTTTTATCATAATTTTCTTTAAACCTTTATAACTTAAATAAATATAAACTCCTATCCCTAAAATACCAACTGTATAAAAAATATCAAAAATATCTATTTCAATTCCCTTATAAACATTAACATAACTATTACTTAGTCCTAAAAAAATATTACTCCAATTACTCTTCATATAAAGACCATTAACTTTTCCTAAAATATCTAATCTGCCACTAAAAACCAACTTATCTAAACCTTTAAGACTAAAGATTTCCCTAATACTTAAATTATAATAGTTAATAGCCATCATAATATTCTTATAAACATTTAACCTCGGTAAAACTATAATAAGTAGAATAATTCCTATAACTCCCAAACTTACTAACAATCTTCTAAATCTTTTATCCAAAGACTTATAATACTTCCCTAAATAATAAATACTAACTAAGATACTTCCTATAATAATAGTCTTTGTCCCTACTAAATAGATACATCCCATTAGCTCTAAGAACACGAGTATTACTAGAAGTGAATTTTTTCTCTCTTTTAAATACTCTATTACTAAAGGCAACAAAATAACCAGAATATTACTAATCTCATTACCCCCATAAAAAAGGCCATAAAACCCACTTTTTCCCTCATAGAAATTACTGGCATAATTACCGTATTTAAAAAGATAAGGGACAATAATTAAACTAAGATATCCTAAGTAAATATAAGTTATTACTCGTAAATTTAAATACCTATTCTCTCTATTCTTAAAGAACAATAAACTAACCGGTAAATAAAACACCGTCAGTAAACTATTAAGACTACTAAAAAGACTATTCTTATTTAAAAGAACCTGTCCCCCTAAATAAGTAATAAAAAATATCAAGAGAATAAAAACTTCTTTTCTTTTATCTTTACATAGTAAAACAATTATCATCAATCCCAGAAAAAGTGTTCTTATAAGACTAGAAAGACTAATGAAATTAGGTAGATACCTACCCTGCAGATAAGATAGACTATCCAAGATAGGTTGCATGATAATAAAAATTGCAACCCCTAAATCTAAAAACTTACTTAGTTTCTTCATTAAACAACTCTACCCACTTCTTAATGACTTCATCTTTAGTATAAGTATCAGCAACCTTTAGAGCATTCTTCCCCATCTCTTTTAAAGTCTTACGATTTTTAAGAAGACTAACTATTTTTTCTGCCATCTCATGTTCATTACGATTATCAATTAAATAACCATTATAACCATCTTTAATAAGTTCCCTAGCCCCTTCGGCCGACGAAAACGCTACGACCGGCAATCCATGAGCCATGGCCTCTAACATAACAAGACCGAAAGACTCCGAATGACTAGTCATAACATAAATAGCCGCCTCATCATAAAGCTTATCAATATCTTCTTGAAATAAATAGCCTGTCATCTTAACTTTACTAGTCAAATTGTCTTTAACAACTTCTTTAAAAATATTATCTTTTTCTTTACCATCACCAACCAAAGTCAAATGAACTCCTTGATAATTCAAATCCACTAGTTGCATAACTTTAATTAAGTCCGTAAAACCTTTAACAGCTTCTAAACGCCCTACACTAATAAGATTATTACTTTCTAAAGAACTCTTAGTCTTACTTAAACTATCAATATAATTAGGAATATACCTAACTTTACAAGATATCTTATTCTTCCTAAATTCTTTTTCATAAAAATCTTTTAACTCTTTATTAACCATTACCACTTCATCAAGGTGATGACAAGACTTAACAAACTCTCTAATCTCTTTCTTAGTATGATTATTATAATTATGTTCCCAGCCAATCGCTTTGACCCCAGTATTCTTATACTCTCCTAAAAGCTTATTAAAATAAACCTTTGTACTCAAAATAATATCACTATCACAAGCATCTATTGCATCAATAGTTCTTCTTCTCTTTTGATACAACACCTTTAAAGCATAAAAGAAGTCTTTAACTAAACTAAATATTTTAAAATGTTTTAAATCATACCGAATATCATCTCTATTAGGCTTAACGTTAGTTAAATATCTCACATTAACCCGTTTATCTAAGAAAAAAGCTGGCTCCTCATATAACTTATAAACTGATAAAATCTCCACTTTATAAGTATCAACCAAACTATTAGCTAAGTTAGTAATACACCTTTCCGCTCCCCCGTATCCTAAATGTAAGGAAAGAATAGTTATCTTTTTCATTTTATCAAACCCCATTAATCTTTTAGAAATCCAAATTATCATCAGAACACCTCAATTATTAATTGTTATTTCTACAGATTAATTCCTTTCTACTGTTTAATTTTTATTCATCTACTTAAATTATACTTGAAATTAATGATAAGTAAAGAAAAAATAACTATCACTAGTTATTAAAGATAAGAATTGATAATATTCATAACCTTGTCTTTGCCCTCTTTAGTTACTGAAGAAAAGTAAATAATATTATCAGTATCTTGTAAATCAAAACTACTATTTAAAACTTTTTCAACCTTAGCTCGTTTCGACTGCGAAACTTTATCATACTTAGTAGCAACAATAGTCACTTCTTTATGATAATACTTTAAGAAATTATACATTAGTAAATCATCTTCCATTGGTTTATTACGATAATCAATAATCAAAAACACTCTCTTTAAAGCTTCTCTATTCATCAAGTATTCTTCAATCATCAAACCAAATTTAGCTTGTGTTTGTTTATCAACTGAAGCATAACCATACCCTGGAACATCAACCAAATAAAAGTTTTCATTAACATTATAAAAATTCAAAGTCTGTGTTTTCCCTGGTTTACTAGAAGTATGAGCAAAATTCTTCCGATTTATTAAAGTATTAATAAAACTACTCTTCCCAACATTACTTCTCCCAACAAGTAAAAATTCCGGTAAATTTTCACTGGGATATTGGGACTCTCTAACCGCTAAGCTTTGCAATGTTACTGAATTAATTTTCATAAATAAACACCTCGTAAAAGTAATTATAATATATTTAAGTTATTTTTGCAAATTTCCCTTTCTTATCTTATTAACCGTAACCATAAATTAAGTTCTAATAAAATCCCACCCAAAAAAGTATTACTACTTATTTCATAATTAAAAAGGCATACAAACCATAAAAATTTATATACCTAATTTCTACCAACCTTAATAATTACATACCACATTTACTATCGTAAACATTGCAGCAAGTATCTTCTTCACAGCAAGTAAACATTGGTACATAATTATGATGAATAATATGATGATTAATTATTCTTGTATTAACAGGAACAATATGTTTTACTTCGTGATGAATTTCTCTATGACAGCATCTTTCTTGTGGACATTCATAAACTGGATCCATCATGCAACCAGTTATATTCATATCCCCACTATTAATATTATCCATCATACCCATGTCTTTAGTATTCACATTATTAGAGATTGACCCCATATCAAAACAACGGTTTCTTATCATAAAAAACAATCCTTTCTATTGTAGTTTATGATTAACATCCATTTGATTGAGGATAAAGACCCAAAAAAAGAAGATTTTACTCTTCTTAGAAAGGCATTTTAAAATTACCACTAGCCATCTGTTTCATCATTTTTTGCATGGTTTCAAATTGTTTCAACAAACGATTAACTTCCTCAACCGAGCGACCAGAACCAGAAGCAATACGTTTTTTCCGAGAAGCTTTTAATACTTCTGGGTGTTTTCTTTCATACTTAGTCATCGATAAGACAATTGCTTCAATATGAGCCATATCTTTAGGGTCAATATTAATGTTATTTAACCCAATTTGTCTTGCTTGCGGTAAAAGTTTCAAGAATTTATCTAGAGGTCCCAGCTTCTTAATCTGTTTCAAATTCTTTAAGAAATCTTCTAAATCATACTCTCCCTTTTTCATCTTGGCCGCTTGTTCTTCAATATCATCTTCATCAATTACAGCTTCTACTTTCTCTGCAATTGCCATAATATCACCCATATCCAAAATACGTTCTGCCATTCTTTCTGGATCAAACAACATTAAACCATCGAGTTTTTCACTATCACCAATAAATTTAATGGGTACATTGGTTAAATGTCTTACCGATAAAGCAACACCACCCTTAGTATTACCATCCATCTTTGTTAAGATACAACCAGTTAAATTTAATTTATCATTAAAACCATTGATAACATTAATAGCGTCTTGTCCCATCATCGCATCGATTACTAAGATTTCTTCGTTTGGATGGACCAACTCCTCAACGTCTTTTAATTCGTCCATTAAAGCATCGTCAATATGAAGACGTCCTGCGGTATCAATAATTATATAGTCATTACCCTGAGTTTTAGCATACTCTAAAGCATCCCTAACAATCTCCGTAACTTTCTTACCATCTTCACTAAATACTGGAATATTTAAACTTTTGCCAACAGTCTTTAATTGGTCGATAGCAGCCGGTCTATAAATATCACAAGCGACAAGTAATGGTTTCTTAGCTTCTTTTTTTCTTAAATAATTAGCAAGCTTACCACTTGTAGTTGTCTTACCACTACCTTGAAGACCCACTAACATTAAAATTGTCGGATTACCATCAACACATAAAGGCGCTGTTTCTCCTCCTAAAAGCTCTACCACTTCATCCTTAACAATTTTAATAAATAACTCATCCGGTTTTAAAGACTTATCTACTTCTTGACCCAAAGCCTTTTCTTTGACATTATTTATAAATTCTTTAACAACGGTATAGTTAACATCAGCTTCTAACAAAGCCATTCTAATCTCTCTTACAGCGTCATTAATATTTTCTTCTGTAATACGACCCATGCCTTTGATATTTCTAATAGCATTCGTTAATCTCTCACCCATATATTCAAACATTTTCTATCACCTAGTTAATTGTATCAAATATAGAAAAAAATGTCTTTATTTTCTCTATATTTATCGTAAAAAATGACTATTTCTAGCCATTTTCTATCATTTTTTTAATTTTTTTCTAGTTTTAATTATTTTAAATTGTGTTTTTATCATTTTCATTTTATGGTTGTTATTGATCTCTATTTAAAATTTTTAGTAATTCTTCATGAGTAGTTTGTTTTACAAGATGAGCAAAATTATCATAATAAGAATTATTTGTTTGATCAGCAAGAAAATAGGCAACACCCTCAAAAAGGTCATCATCCGGATAATTGTAATTACAAAATATTGAATGAATCATATGAACTAATTCATGAACAATAACTTTATCATACTCTTCTATTTTTTCTTTTTTATGGCTAGTATATTTCCACTGGCTATAATCAAGATAAACTATTGTTTTCCTATCATCTTCAATAAAACCTGTTACATTACTGTTTATTGGATAATTTAAATACTCTTCAAATTCTTTTTGAAAATCTTTAATATTTAATACTTTAGCTGTTATATTTTGATTGGACTTTATTTTAAAGAAATCAAGTATCTTTTTAACATTGTTATTTAAAATTTTAAAAACGTAATCATTATCACAGTAAATTTTCACAATCATTCACCTCATGTAGTATAAAAATATCTTTTATTAATTTTATTTGCTGGCTAATTTATATGGGTTTTCAAGTGTCCCATCACCATCAATTTTAACATTCTTATCTAAGGTAATAACTGGTCTTATCCCTAAACTAGAAGTAACTTTACTATCAAGTTCAATCTTTCCTGTACTACTAATTGAAAAGTTATCAACCACATTATAATTATAAACAACATGACTACCACTCATCGTAAAAAACGACATATTATCTTCTGGACTATTCAAATAATAATCACTAAAAGTATTATTTAAAGAAGCCCCACTAAACCTAGCCTCATCAATATTAATCAGCCCAACTTTGCTTTCAGTAATCTTACCCCCACATTTTAAACTTGGCGTATTGTCATTAACTATTCTTTGATAAGCATTAAAATACTTACCATCAATATTTTCCAAATAATAAGCATTTTCATTGCAAAAATTACTCATCACAATATAATTATCCAAATTACTAAGATTAGCACTATACCAACTATTTAGCTTTTCTAAAACGCTATTCTCATTTAAAACCACATTATCATCATAATTTTTACTGTCAATTTTACTACGATAACTACTATTTAAAACATTACTATTACTGATAAGTTTAACCGTACCATCACCATTAATTCTTAAAATTCTAAACAAAATATTATTTAAAGACACATAATTATTAGAAATGTTTCCTCTAAAAATATAACTCGTTCCTAAATCATCATCACTCATAAAAAGTCCACTATCAGTATAATTTTCCAAATATTCCGTACTATCCATCTTATTAACTTCATTATTACTTAAGATAATATCTTTAAAAGATTTCTGCTCTTTTTTTTGAAGCTCTTTATAAGTCATAATATTAGCACTCATCCCATAAGTATCTTCTTCTCCTAGATTAGTTATAATGATATCATAACTTAAAGTTTCATGAGCTTCTACTTTTTTCGTGCTTAAAATTTCTGTATCCATGTTACTAAGATAATCTTGATACAAAATGTTTTTATCACCATCAATAAGCTTTACTTCTAATTTATTATTATTCTTATTAATATCCATAAGTGAAATACTCACATAAGAAGTATTACTAGTTACATTAGTAATTGTTAAATGCTTTACGATAGCTTCTTTACTATCTAAATGTTTCACGTCAAAATAATTGCCATCTTTATAATTAACACTAAAGTACTCATCAGCTAAAACTAAAGAAGAATTGTCAACCACTTCTTCTTTATTATACTTGGAATAAGAGACAAAAACTCCTGATAAAATTACTATTAACATAATAATTAAACCCCAAATTTTTCCTCTTACCAGCTTCATAAATTACCCCGACCATTTCTATAACAAAAGTATAGCAATTTACTAAAAATAAATCAATTAAAAATCTTTACTTTGCTAGTAAAATGCAAAAAAAGCCATAAAATGACTTAATTCATATATTTTTGCATTGTTTTAAATTCTGGATTAGTCTCTAAATCGGTCTCCGATAAAGACTTAAATAATTGCTTTTGTTCACGGTCTAACTTAGTTGGGATCATAACATTGATAATAACATACATATCCCCTTTACGACCAGTATTAGGATTAGCAACACCTTTACCTTTAATGCGCATCTTTGTATCGCTTTGAGTTCCAGAATCTATTTGTAATACTAAGTTACCATAAATAGTTGGGATTTCTTTTTTGCAACCCAAAACAGCTTCAGTGATTGTAATAGGCAAATCCATATAGATATCATTATCTTCTCTTTTGAATAAGGGATGTTCCTTCACCGTAAATTCAATATAAATATCTCCATTAGGACCCCCATTAGTTCCACTAGAACCTTTACCAGTTATACGAAGCTGACTACCGTTATTAACACCAGCAGGAACTTCCACTGTAATTTCTTTTCTAGCACTTACATTGCCTTCCCCATGACATTTAGAACAAATCCTAGAATAAGTTTTACCACTTCCTTCGCAGTCAGGACAAATTGTCTCCGTTTGGAAGGTTCCAAACATGGTTCTTTGGGCTTGAACGATACGACCATGGCCTTTACAGGTACCGCAAGTTTTACTATCAAAGCCACCTTCGCCATGACATTCATCACATTTTTCATTTAGAGTAACACTGATAGTTTTACTGCAGCCAAAGACTGCTTCATCAAAAGTCAAATTAACTCGAACTAAAGAATCTTCCCCCTTAGTAGCACGATTACTCTTGCTTCCTCTTGAGAAACCACCACCGAAGCCGCCAAAAGCACTGCCAAATAAATCACGGAAAATATCATCAGAGTCAAATGATGAGAAACCTCCACCAAAACCGCCGAAACCGCCGGTTCCGGAAGCCCCAGCGCCGCCATTTTCAAAAGCCGCTGAGCCAAATTGATCATAAGTTTTACGCTTATCTGGATCACCTAAAATTGAATAAGCTTCTCCTATTTCTTTAAACTTTTCTTCAGCTCCCGGTTCTTTATTAACATCAGGGTGATATTTCTTAGCCAGTTTGCGAAAAGCTGACTTTATCTCATCTTGACTAGCACTTTTACTAACACCTAATATTTCATAATAATCTTTATTACTTGCTGCCATTATCAATCATTTCCTTTCTTAAATTTTTGGCCATTTCTAAACGTTCTTTAAACATTCCAATAGCATCATCAATAACTTCTCCTGTTGTTAAATCAACGCCACATTTCTTCAATATATTTAAGGGATAATCAGACCCACCACTACTTAAAAATTCTAAATAATTTTTTAAGGCTTTATCTTTATGATTTAATATGTCATTGGCTATCTTTATCGCACAACTAAAACCAGTTGCATATTTATATACATAAAATGGTGTATAAAAATGTGGAATACGAGACCATTCATAGCCAATCTCTCTATCACTTACAGTATAATCGCCATAATAAAGCTTATTCAAATCATAATAAGTCTTATACAAAGACTCCACGGTCATGGGTATCCCATCCATATCCATATTATGGACTAAATATTCAAATTCCGCAAACTGAGTTTGACGATAAACTGTTGCCCTAAATTCATCTAAAAATTTTGTCAGATAAAACATTTTTTCTTCATTTGATTTAGCATTTTTTAACATATACTCATTTAATAAAACTTCGTTAACCGTTGAAGCAATCTCGGCTAAAAAGATAGGATAACTACTGTTTACAAAAGTCTGATTTTTATTAGAATAATATGAATGCATGGCATGCCCTAACTCATGAATAATCGTTGAAACAGACGTATAATCGCCTTCAAAATTTACAGAAACATAGGGCTCTACCCCGTAAGTTCCCCATTCATAAGCTCCACTTCGCTTGCCATTATTATTATATCTGTCAATCCATCTCTTCTTAAAAGCTTGGCTTAAATCTTCCAGATAAGTACTTCCAAGGGGCTTTAAAGCATCCATAATAATATTCTCAGCATCATCAAAACTATATTTTTTATCACTTGGCTTACACAACTCCACATGTAAATCATACATATGTAATTCATCAAGTCCTAACATTTCTTTTCTAAAGCCTAAATAATCATAAAGACTATATAAATTCTTATGAACAGTCTCAATCAAATTCAAATACACGTCTTTAGAAATATTATCTTCAAAAAGACTATACTCCATACAAGAGCCAAAATTACGTATCTTCGTAATAAAATTATCTTCTTTAACTTGTCCTTTATAAAGAGCTGCTAAAGTATTTTGATGAGCCTCATAAAAGGCATAATACTTTTTAAAAGCCTCTATTCTTACATCACGATTTTTATCTATCATAAAATTAGAATAAGTACTATGATTTAAAGGCAATTCCATTCCATTTTTAGTAACATTTTCAAAAACCGCATCAGCATTATCTAAAGAGCCAAAAGCATCATAACCAGTTCCAAAAGCATTACCAGCAAGCGTAATAATTCTTTCTTCTTCATCACTTAGAGTACATTTTTTATAACGATACATGCTTTCTAAACTAAAAGCATACTCTTCCAAAGTCTTATCCTTAGAAACCAAATTTTTTACATAGGAATAATCTTTACTTAAAAGTTCAGTTCTCGTAAATGCAAGTTTTTCATTAACATTTTGGCATAAAAATTCCACTCTTTCTTTTAGATTTTTACCATTACTATCAGTAGTATCTTGATAATGGTAAAGATAAGAATAAACATACAAACGATTAAGTTTCAAATACAAACTATCATTAGTCTTTAGATAAGTAAGTAAAGACCTTTCATCATCTAAAATATGACCCTTCATTGCCTCTATGTTATGAGTCAAAGCCTCAACTTCTTTAAAATCATCATTATATGCTTTATCATTTTTATATAGTCTGGTTAAATCCCATGTATCTTTAAGAGCAACTTTGCTTCTTTCCATATATTCTCCATTCTTAATAGTAGTAAAAGTTCTAGTCTCCTAGAACTTTTACTTTCTATCTATAATTATTTCTCTTCGTACTTAGCTTCTTTTACATCATCTTTAGAGTCAGTAGTTGTATTATTGGCATCACTAGTAGGAGCATTTTGATTTTGTTTTGCCGCTTCTTCATATACTTTTTGAGCATATTTCATTGCAACATCATTAAGTTCTTTAGTCTTAGCTTTGATATCATCAACATTGTCTGAATTCATAACATTTCTTAATTCAGCAATCTTATCTTCAGCAGCTTTCTTATCATCATCAGATACTTTTCCTTCTAAATCTTTTAACGATTTTTCAGTTTGGAAGATAGTAGCATCAGCTTCATTCTTAGCTTCTGCTAAGGCTTTTCTCTTATCATCAGCTTCTTTATTAGCTTCAGCTTCTTTTCTCATCTTTTCAATTTCTTCATCAGATAAATTTGTTGAAGAAGTAATTGTAATAGATTGTTCTTTATTAGTTCCTAAATCCTTAGCTGTTACATGTACAATACCATTAGCATCAATATCAAATTTAACTTCGATTTGTGGAATTCCACGAGGAGCAGCAGGGATACTATCTAAACGGAAGTTGCCTAAAGTCTTATTATCGGAAGCCATAGGTCTTTCGCCTTGTAATACATGAATGTCTACAGCCGGTTGATTATCAACAGCAGTTGAGAATACTTGGGATTTACTTGTTGGAATAGTCGTATTTCTTGGAATTAAGACAGTCATCACATCACCCATAGTTTCAATACCTAAAGATAATGGTGTAACATCAAGCAATACTAAATCATCAACTTCACCAGTTAAGACCCCACCTTGGATAGCAGCACCCATAGCAACAACTTCATCTGGGTTAACCTCTTTAGAAGGTTCCTTACCTAATTCTTTCTTAACTAATTCTTGAATATATGGAATTCTTGTTGAACCACCAACTAACAATACTTTATCAATATCGTTAGCAGATAATTTAGCATCCTTAAGAGCTTTTCTAACAGCATCTAGCGTTGAATCAAATAAGCCTTTATTTAATTCTTCAAACTTAGCACGATTTAAAGTTACATTTAAATGTAAAGGTCCTTCTGAACTTTGAGCAATAAATGGAATAGAAATTTCCGCACTCATCATACCAGACAAATCTTTCTTTGCTTTTTCAGCCGCATCTTTAATACGTTGCATTGCCATCTTATCAGTTGATAAGTCAATACCATTTTCTTTCTTAAATTCAGCTACTAAATAATCCATAATTCTTTGGTCGAAATCATCGCCACCTAAATGGTTATTACCAGCAGTTGATTTAACTTCAAAAACGCCATCACCTAAGTCTAAGATAGAAACATCAAATGTACCACCACCTAAATCATATACAAGTACAGTATGAGTCTTTTCTTGTTTGTCAATACCATAAGCAAGAGCAGCAGCAGTCGGTTCATTAATAATTCTTTCAACATCTAAACCAGCAATTTTACCAGCATTCTTAGTAGCTTGTCTTTGAGCATCATTGAAGTATGCAGGAACTGTAATAACAGCTTTTGTAACTTTTTCTCCTAAATAGCTTTCAGCATCACTCTTAAGCTTCATTAAGATTTTAGCAGAAATCTCTTCTGGGGTATAATTTTGACCACCCATATTAACTTTTTCGCTAGTACCCATTAGTCTCTTAACACTGGATACAGTATTTGCTACATTTGTAACAGCTTGGCGTTTTGCTGTCTCACCAACTAATATTTCGCCATTCTTATCAGCAACAACACTTGGAGTTGTTCTATTACCTTCTGAATTAGTAATTACATGAGGAACTCCACCCTCTAACACAGCAACACATGAATTTGTTGTACCTAAATCTATACCTATAATTTTACTCATAATTTATCTCTCCTATTCGTTAACTTTAACCATCGCTGGTCTTAACAATTTATCTTTATACATATAGCCTTTTTGTAAAACATCTAAGACAATGCCTTGTTCTTCTTCAATTATACTCTCCGTAAGAACAGCATCCATAAACTTAGGATCAAAAGACTTATGTAAACATTCTATTTCGGTTACCCCGATATTTTTTAAAACGGTAAGCATATTTGTATATATCATTTTATATCCTTCTAAATACTTATCATTTTCACTATTATCCATAGCAATTGCTCGTTCAAAGTTATCAATAATTGGTAACAATGACTTTATCAAATCAGTGCCTTCATACATAGCTCGTTTTGATAATTCGTCTTCATAACGGCGACGCATATTCTGAATCTCTGCTGATAAACGAACAACTTTTTCGTTACCACTGGCAACCTCTTTCTTTAATTTTTCTATTTCCAAAGATTCTTTATTTTCTTTTTCCTTGTTAAAGAAAGATTTCTTTTTTTCTTTATCTTTTGGTAAATCCTTTGTCTCAGAAACCTTTGGCTCTGGAGACTCTGGCTCTACTTTTTTATTTTTTTCTTCCTCAGTCATTTTTTTCCTCATCATCATTTATATTTTCACTTATATATTGCAGTAGTCCTACTACTTTATCATATTCCATTCGCTTAGGACCAACAATTGCTATTGTGCCTTCCTCACCATCACGATGATACTTAGCTTTAACAATTGTTACATCTTTATCAAAATTATTTTCATCGCCAATATATACATTAATTCCTGATTCATTAGAATACATATTCTTTAATACTAAGTTTTTATCTTCTAATTTACCAGCAATTCTTTTTATAGAAGCTGCATCATCATACTCAGGTTGATTATAAAGATTAGCTTTACCACCAAAGTGAATACTAGCTGTATTCTTAGCAAAATCACTAAATGCATCATAGAAAATATTGTAAACCTGTTCATATTGAACCATTTTCTTTGCTATTATTGGCTTAATTTCGAATTCTAAACGTTCGGATACTTCATCAATTGGTGTTCCAACTAACATTTTATTAATTATCTCACCAGTTTTAACAACTTCATCAATATTCGTATCACTTGATAAGACAAATTGTTTATTTTCAACGATTCCCTTATCTGTACATACTAAAGCAACAATCTTATTATCTGCTAAAGGAATAATATTAATTTGCTGCAAAGCATTGTCTTTCGAACTACTTCCCAAAATAACCGATGTATAATTGGTTATTTCGCTTATAATATCTACACATTTATTAACGGCATCTGAAACAACTAAATTTTGGTTTTGAAAAATAGTTTGTAGCTTCAACATATCTTTGCCACTTAATTCTTTCGGTTTCATTAAATGTTCAACATAATATTTATATCCAGGTTCACTAGGAACTCTACCACTTGATATGTGATTTTTTTCAATATATCCCAAAGACTCTAAATAAGCCATTTCATTTCTAATTGTTGCTGAAGAACATTTAAACTTCTTACATAAAGATTTACTGCCTACAGGTTTTGCACATGATATATAGTTTTCAACTATTTCTTTTAGAAGCAATCTCTCACGATCACTCATATCATCACCTCTAACTATCAATTAGCACTTTCTCTTTTCAAATGCTAAATACATTATATATTATACGCTAGCACTTGTCAATATATGAGTGCTAATTTTTACTAATTTTTTGTAGAAAAAAAGAAGCTACTATTCTTCAGTAGTTTCTTCTTCGTTATCTAAATCTGTTTCTTGAATATCCATATCTTCAGCTAAATTATCATCCATATCGATATCGTCATCACAAACAGCTTGACTTGCTACCTCATCAGAAGCATCATCACTCATAAGTTTTTCTTCTAAGGCATCAGCCGCATCTTCTTCAATAAATTGTTTTTCTAATTCAAATTTCACATCAGAATATTGCTTAGCACCTGTACCAGCCGGAATTAACTTACCAATAATAACATTTTCTTTTAAGCCTCTTAAGTGATCAACTTTACCCCTAATTGCAGCATCGGTTAAAACTCTTGTTGTTTCTTGGAATGACGCAGCTGATAAGAATGAATCAGTTTCTAAAGATGCTTTTGTAATACCAAGCATTACTGGAAGACCAGTAGCTGGAACTCCACCAGTTAATAATACTGGTTTATTAGCAGCAGCAAATTCATTTAGAGTTACTGATAAGCCAGCAACTAAGTTAGTATCACCGCCATCTAAGACTTTCATCTTTGAAATCATGCGACGAACAATAACTTCAATATGTTTATCAGAAACATCAACACCTTGTGATTTATAAACTTTTTGAACTTCTTTAACAATATATTGTTGGGCCGTAATCGGATCAGTTACCGCAAGTAATTCTTTTGGTGCAATTGAGCCTGTTGTCAACGGATCACCAGCCTTAACAGTTTGACCTAATTCAACACACAATTTAGTATTGTAATTAGTAATATGTTCTCTAGCTTCAACATCATTTTCAATAACAATTTTAAATTTAAAGTTATTCTCTTCGATGCTAGCAACTTTACCAGCAATTTCAGCAATTGTGGCTTTACCTTTTGGATTACGAGCTTCAAATAGCTCTTCAACTCTTGGAAGACCTTGAGTAATGTCGCCACCGGCAACACCACCCTCGTGGAATGTACGCATGGTTAACTGAGTACCTGGTTCACCAATTGATTGGGCAGCCATAATACCGACAGCTTCACCAGTTTCAACCATATTACCAGTGGCAAGGTTACGACCATAACAATGTTTGCAAACGCCATTAACAGTATTACAAGTTAGAACACTTCTAATCTTAACACTCTTAATACCAGCATTAATAATCTTGTTAGCAACAGCCTCAGTAATATATTGATTTTTATCAATGATAACTTCCTTAGTTTCTGGATTAATAACTTTTGTAGCTGTATAGCGACCAATAATTCTTTCGATTAATGGTTCAATCATTGTATTTGATCTTTCATCAATAAAGTCAGTAACTTCAACACCATTAATAGTGCCACAATCTTCTTCTTTAACAACAATATCTTGAGCTACATCAACTAAACGACGAGTTAAATAACCGGAATCGGCAGTTCTTAAGGCTGTATCAACGATACCTTTACGACCACCTCTAGTTCCGATAAAGAACTCTGTTACATTACAACCTTCAATTAAGTTAGACTTAATTGGAATTTCGATAGTTTCACCAGTAGGTTTAGCAATCAAACCACGCATACCAGCAAGTTGGTTAAACTGGTTAGCCGAACCACGGGCACCAGAATTCATCATCATAAAGATTGGGTTCATAGTATTTTTCTTCGCAATAGCTTGTAATTCATTAGAAATATCATTAGTTGCTTTAGCCCATAGGGCACAAACATTTTTATAACGTTCATCTTCAGTAATTAAACCTCTTGTGAATTCTTTATTAATTTTATTAACTTTCTTTTGAGTTTCATCAATAATTTGTTGCTTATTATCAGATACGATAATATCATTCATTGAAATTGAAATACCAGCAACAGTTGAATATTTGAACCCTAGGTCTTTTAATTTATCTAACATTACTGATGTTTCAGTAGTCTTATAACGCTTAAATACTTGGGCAATTAACTTACTTAAAGTTTTCTTAACAAATGGTTCTGCAAGTGGCATTTTAGCTACTTCGGTCTTTAAATCAGTTCCCATTGGTAAGAAGAACTTATCAGGAGTAATCCCTATAATATTAGCATCACTTGGTTCATTAACAAATGGATATGAATCTGGTAAAATCTCATTAAATTTAATCTTACCAACAGTTGTAATTAAATATTTATCCTTTTGTTCATCGGTAAATAATTTGTGTGTAAAGCTTGCAACAGGAATAGCAATTCTTGTATGAAGAGAAAGTTCTTTTCTCTCATAAGCCATCAAAGCTTCATTGCAATTCTTATAAGCTTTACCTTCATTTTCTAAGCCAGCTTCTTCAATTGATAGATAATAGTTACCTAAAATCATATCTTGAGAAGGAGTAACGATTGGTTTACCATCAGAAGGTTTTAAGATGTTATTAGCGCCTAACATCAAAATTCTAGCCTCGGCTTTAGCTTCTTCTGATAATGGAACATGAACAGCCATCTGGTCTCCATCAAAGTCAGCATTAAAGGCAGCACATACAAGTGGATGCAAACGCATAGCCTTACCACCGACTAAAACTGGTTCGAAAGCTTGAATACCTAAACGGTGTAAGGTTGGAGCACGGTTTAACATCACTGGATGTTCCGTAATTACATCTTCGACAACATCCCATACACACTCATCTTTATTATCAATTAACTTTTTGGCACCCTTAATATTATGGGCAAGTCCTCTTTCAACTAGACCATGAATAACATGTGGCTTAAATAGCTCTAAAGCCATATCCTTTGGAAGACCACATTGGTACATCTTTAATGATGGACCAACAACGATAACAGAACGACCAGAATAATCAACGCGTTTGCCTAATAAGTTTTGACGGAAACGACCCTGTTTACCTTTTAACATACTAGATAATGATTTTAATGGACGGTTACCAGCAGCAGTTACACTTCTGCCATGACGACCATTATCAAATAAGGAGTCAACAGCTTCTTGCAACATACGTTTTTCATTTTGAACAATAATGGTTGGTGCCCCAAGCTCTAGTAGCTTCTTTAAACGATTATTGCGGTTTATAATACGACGATATAAATCATTTAAGTCACTAGTAGCAAAACGACCACCATCTAACTGAATCATTGGACGTAAGTCTGGTGGAATAACGGGAAGCGCTGTCAAAATCATCCATTCAGGACGATTACCAGATTCCTTAAACGCTACCAAGCAATCAAGTCTCTTAACAAGACGAATACGTTTTTGACCAGTAGCACCATCTAATTCTTCTCTTAATTTTTCAATTTCTTTATCTAAATCTACTTCTTTTAATAAAGTTTGAATAGCTTCAGCGCCCATACCTACTTTAAAAGCATTACCATACTTTTCATAGTAAGCGCGATACTCTTTATCAGATAAAGTTTGTTTTTTCTCTAAAGGAACATTTCCTGGATCTAATACAACATAAGATACATAATATAGTACTTCTTCTAAGTCTCTAGGCGACATATCAAGCACAAGACCCATTTTTGAAGGAACGCCTTTAAAGAACCAAATGTGAGAACAAGGAGCAGCAAGTTCAATATGGCCCATACGTTCACGGCGCACTTTACTAGAAGTTACTTCTACCCCACAACGGTCACATATAACATTTTTATATCTTAAACGCTTATATTTACCACAGGCACATTCAAAATCTTTAGTAGGTCCAAATATTTTTTCACAGAACAAACCATCACGTTCTGGTTTTTGAGTACGATAATTAATAGTTTCAGGTTTTTTTACTTCACCATAAGACCATTCACGGATTTTTTCAGGAGAGGCAATAGATACCTTGATACCTCTAAAATTATTTACATCCATCATATAATTTCATCCTCCTCTTCTTCATTTATATTTCCATCTTCTGGAAATTCTAAATCGTCTAAATCCTCATCGTCATCATCTTCATCTTCATCATAATCTGTATCCGAAATATTATCTTCCTCAGATTCTTTAGGTTCATTGACTTCACTAGCTAATTCCTCAATTTTCAAGACATCAACAGGTTCATCATCAGTTTCCATTTCTTTTAAATCAACTAATTTATCATTTTGATCTAAAATTTCAACATCTAAACCTAGAGCTTGGAATTCTTTAATTAATACTCTAAATGATTCCGGAATACCAGCCTCATCAATTGGTTTACCTTTAACTAATGACTCATAAACTTTAACACGTCCCATGACATCATCGGCTTTAATAGTCATCATTTCTTGTAGAACATTTGCAGCACCATAAGCATATAGAGCCCAAACTTCCATTTCTCCGAATCTTTGACCACCAAATTGAGCTTTACCACCTAATGGTTGTTGAGTAACCATTGAGTAAGGTCCTGTACTTCTGGCATGAATCTTATCATCAACCATGTGATGAAGTTTTACCATATACATAACGCCAACTGAAACACGATTTTCAAAAGCATCTCCGGTACGGCCATCGTAAAGAACTGTCTTACCATCGTGATCTAAACCAGCTTCTTCCATTTGTTCATAAATTTCATCTTGGCTAGCACCATCAAATACTGGAGTTGCATACTTAACACCTAAATTTTTACCAGCCATACCTAAATGTAATTCTAAAATTTGACCAATATTCATACGAGAAGGAACGCCCTGCGGGTTTAAAACGATATCTACTGGGGTACCATCTGGCATATAAGGCATATCTTCTTCTGGTAAAATTAGAGAAATAACACCTTTATTCCCGTGACGACCAGACATCTTATCACCGACTTGAATTTTACGTTTTTGAATAATATATACACGAACTATCTTCGAAACACCAGCGGGAAGCTCATCCGAATTTTCTTTAGTATAAACTTTGATATCATGTACAATACCACCAGCACCGTGTTCTACTTTTAATGAGGTATCTCTTACTTCACGAGTTTTCTCACCGAAAATTGCATGTAACAATTTTTCTTCAGCAGTTAATTCTTGAACACCTTTTGGCGTAACCTTACCAACTAAAATATCGCCATCTTTAACCTCAGTACCAATGCGAACAATACCATTAGCATCTAGGTTCTTACGAGCATCCTCACCAACATTTGGAATATCTCTTGTAATTTCTTCTGGTCCTAACTTAGTATCACGGCATTCAATATCATAATGTTCAATATGAAGTGATGTATAAACATCATCTTTAACTAATCTTTCATTTAATACGACAGCATCCTCATAGTTATAGCCGTTGCAAGTCATGAAAGCAACTAGCATATTTTTACCTAAAGCTAATTCACCATCTTTAGTAGATGGGCCATCAGCAATAACTTCACCACGGTGAATAGTATCACCCTTTTTAACAATTGGATGGTGATTAATTGTTGTTGCTGAGTTACTTCTTTCATAATCAGCTAAATGATAAGTATCTGTACCCTTTGCATTTTTTACAATTATCTTTTTACCATCAGCATAATCAACTACACCGTCAGCTTTAGCAATAATTGTTGAACCTGAATCTCTCGCAGCAATATATTCAACACCAGTACCAACGATAGGAGATTCACAAGTTAAAAGAGGAACAGCTTGACGTTGCATATTAGCGCCCATTAATGCTCTATGGGCATCATCGTGTTCTAAGAATGGAATACAACTTGTTGTAATAGAAACAATTTGACTTGGTGCCACATCAATAAAATCAACATCTTCACGTTTAACCATAACAGCTTCGCCGTCTAAACGAGCGATTACTTTTTCGTCTAAGATTTCATCATTATCACTCATATTAATAGCTGCTGAGGCAATATTATAATCAGCTTCTTCATCAGCAGTTAAATAAACAATTTCATCAGTTGCATGGCAATTAACAACCTTGCGATATGGAGTCATTAAGAAACCATATTCATTAATCTTAGCATAACTAGCTAAAGAAGTAATTAACCCAATATTTTGACCTTCTGGTGATTCAATTGGACAAATTCTACCATAGTGACTTGAGTTAACATCACGAACATCCATGCCAGCACGGTCTCTAGCAAGTCCACCTGGCCCTAAAGAAGATAGACGTCTCTTATCAGTAAGCTCAGCAATTGGATTAATTTGTTCCATAAATTTTGACAACTGAGAAGAGCCAAAGAATTCCTTTAAAGCAGCTGTTACTGGTCTAATATTAATTAATGTTTTTGGCGTTATTGATTCAATTTCTTGAGTAGTCATACGTTCACGAATAACACGTTCCATACGAGCCATACCAACATTGAATTGTTTTTGAACTAACTCGCCTACTTGTCTTACACGACGATTAGATAGATTATCGATTTCATCATCACGGCCAATGCCTTCTTGTAAATCTAAATAATAAGAAACAGATGCATAAATATCCGAAATAGTTAAACGACGACTATCAATTGTTGGATCATTACCAATAATTTCAATAATCTTAGTTTCATCTTTCTTGTTATAAACTTTAACAGTTTGAACTTTATTGTATTCATCTAATTCTTCATTAATTAAAACTTCTTTTACATTGTAACCATTTGCAAATATTGGACGAACAGTTTCTAATACTTCTTTAGTAACTAAAGTTCCAGCACTTGCTACAACATTCCCATTTTCATCTTTAATATCTTCAGCTAATGTACAGCCAATCAAACGATCTAAAACATTTAGTTTACGGTTTAACTTATAACGTCCTACCTTTGCTAAATCATATCTAAATTTATCAAAGAATCTAGTAATTAATTGGTTCTTAGCACTATCTAAAGTTGCAGGTTCTCCTGGTCTTAATTTCTCGTAAATTTCAATTAAAGCTTCATCAGTATTTTTTGTACTATCTTTTTCAATAGAGTTTTTAATATAAGGATTCTCTCCGAAAAGCCCTAAAATATCCTCATCGTTAGAAAGTCCTAAAGCTCTTAAAAATGTCGTAATAGGAACTTTTCTTGTACGATCAATACGAACATACAAAATATCTCTTGCATCAAGCTCATATTCTAACCAGGTCCCATGATTAGGAATTAATTCTGATGTAATTACACGACGACCATTCTTATCTACTTCTTTTTTGAAATAAATAGATGGACTACGTACTAGCTGTGATACGATAACTCTTTCAGCTCCGTTGATAATAAATGTTCCTGCATCTGTCATCATTGGAATGTCGCCTAAGAATATTTCTTGTTCCTTAACCTCACCAGTTTCATGAATAAATACTCTTGCTGATACTTTTAATGGTGCCGCATAGTTCACCATACGTTCTTTAGCTTCTTTAATTGAATATCTTGGTTTATCGAAGTAATAATCGCCAAGCTCTACCGTAATATTGCCAGTGAAGCTCTCTACTGGAAATAAATCATCAATTGATTCTTTAATACCTTCATCCAAGAACCATTGATAAGATTTCTTTTGAATTTCCAATAAGTCTGTCAATTCTAAGGTGTTTTTAATTTTGCTGAATGTGCGTCTTTCAGCGTGATCTCCAAATTTTTTTGTCTTAAATGCCACTTGCATTCACCCCTATACCTAATATTTTTTTGAGTACCTTTTAAATACGTCAACAATTCTCGATTTTATAAAATTTATCTAGCCTTGTCAACATTTTTAGCCTTAATTACATAAAAACCTTTGCACTTTTCAACTAGAGTTACCTCATAGCCTGGTTTTAGTAAATTAATTATACTCTTGGCTCCTTGATCTTTTCTTATAACAAACCACAATTCGCCATCACTGTTTAAGTGTTTTAATGAATCAAGTAATATTTTTTCTACTACTACTTTCCCTGCCCTTATAGGAGGGTTTGTTACAATCAAATCATAATTTTTATCGATGCCACTTAAAGCATCACTATAAAAGGCTCTTGCTTCCACCTTATTGTTCTTAATATTCATATTGGCCAAATGAATAGCACGATTATTAACATCAACCATATCAAATTTACTATCCAGCAACTTGGCAAGGCTAATGCCAATAAAACCATAACCACATCCAACATCTAAAGCATTAATATTCTTTTTTGGATAATTTTTTAAAAGAACCTTAACTAAATTTAGACTGCCAAAATCTATTTTGTCCTTTGAGAAAACTCCATTATCTGAAGTAAATGAAAAAGGAACATTATTTACTTCATAACTAATTGTGCGTAATTCGCTCTTTAAATTTTCGTTATTTGTAAAGTAATGTTCCAATATAATCACCATTTCTTTCCCCATAAGGCAAATATATCTAAATTATAGTCTATTTAACATCAAATTGCAAGTTTTTATTGACAAAAAAATAAAAGTTTTGCTATAATTAAAAAGTGTCAGGAAAAAATGGCGATGTAGCTCAGCTGGCTAGAGCATCCGGTTCATACCCGGCAGGTCGAGAGTTCGAATCTCCCCGTCGCTACCATTTGATTATTGCTAGGTTTAAGCCTAGTTTTTTTGTGCTGTTTGCTTCCATTATCCTTGTATTTATAGTATTAGTATATCCGTATGCTTCCCTAACTTAAAATATTTTTAATTAATTTTAGTAAGTCTTGCTTCTATGCTTTATTGTTTTTTAACCTTTCTATCATAGTGTGATATAGTATTATTAGAAAGAAAGCGGGTACAATATGTCAACCAATAAAGAAATAATTACCGATAATTTTTGCTTTAAGGTTTATGATGTTTTAAATTCAGAACATTTAACCATTAAAGATATTCTAAAAAAATTCAAAGATGTCTCTGAGATATCTTCTAATTTAGATGACTTCATTGCAAATAATTTAATAAGAAACAAAGATGATGGTATTTCAAATACTTATGTCATCTATTATATGAACAATCCAATAGGTATACTATTTACTAATTTTCACCCAGCAGAGGAAATTGATGGCAAAATGCTACCAGATGAAATTGAAATTTGTCTAGGAATTATTCCGAAATATCAAAACAAGCACCTTGGTCAAACTCTTGAAATAGAAATAAGTATTAAACTTTTAGAAATGTATCCTACAATTTCCTTTATTGTAGCAAGTATTAAAGATGAAAATATTAAAAGTAAAAAAGCAGCATTAAAAGCAGGCTATACTTATTTTGAAGGTAATCAATATCATTATAATCGTAAAGAAAAAACTAAATAGGACTCGACTTATATGTCATTTTCCTATTTAGTTTTCTTTTTTATTCTTTTTTTCTTTTGATTATTCAAATTTTTATTTACATCATTTTTTATTTTCTAAATTTTTATAGCAATCTAACCACAGCAATTTTAATAAAATCAATTAACTTCTTCTTAGTAATTTTTTTCTATGCCTTATATTTGTTCATGATAGCTTCGCTTACTTTTAAACCATCAATCGCGGCACTAGTTATACCACCAGCATACCCAGCACCTTCCCCACTTGGATAGATTCCCTCAATATTCGCTTCATAATTTTCATCTCGTAAAATTCTAATTGGGCTTGAAGTCCTAGCTTCAACTCCACAAAGAAGACTATCATCATTATTAAAGCCATCAATTTTTTTGCCAAAATATTCTATTGCCTCTTTTAACGACTTATTTAATACTTCCGGCAACAAGCCATTCAAATCAGCTAAACTGAATCTTCCTTTAACTCTGGGTTCCATACTTCCTAAATTCTTGGGAACCATTTTATTTTTAAAGTCACCATATTTTTCAATTGGAATCAAACCATTTCCTAAAAAATAAGCCTTTTCTTCTAGTTTTTTTTGAAATTCAACTCCATCAAAAAGATTGCTTCCATAATCCGTCTCATTAACTGTCACGATAATTGCACTATTGGCAACCCCACTATCTCTTTTAGAATAACTCATCCCATTGATACACAATCTTTTTTCTTCACTAGAAGCGTTAACTACATAACCACCAGGGCACATACAAAAACTGTAAACGCCCTTCCCCGTTGAAGCCTTAAAAGTAAGTTTATAAGAAGCAACCGGCAACCTAGAATCGTTTACGCCATATTGACTTTTATCTATCATTTCTTGGGAATGCATAATGCGTAACCCCACTGCAAACGGCTTGTTTTCCATTTGTAAACCGGCTTCTTTTAGCATGTAGAAAGTATCACGAGCTGAATGGCCCACTGCTAAAACAACTGCACTACAACTAATCTCCGTTTCATTATTTAAAACGACACTCACTACTTGGCCTTTTGCAATATTAATGCCAGTTAACTTAGTATCAAAAAGAAATTTGCCGCCTAAACTTTCTATTTTTTTTCGCATCTTTGTAATAACATTTCTTAAAACATCCGTTCCAATGTGAGGTTTATTTACATATTTAATCTCACTAGCGGCCCCAAAAGAAGCAAAAGTCTCCATTACATATTGATATCTACCTTCTTTATCATTCACCAAAGTATTTAACTTACCATCAGAAAAAGTCCCGGCGCCCCCTTCACCAAATTGAATATTGCATTCGGTATCTAGTTTATTTTCTCGCAAAAAATTTTCAACTTTAGAAACTCGTTTAGTAATCTCGCTACCACGTTCAACTATTATAACAGGATAACCATTTTTCACCAAATTATAACTAGCAAACAAACCAGCAGGACCACTACCAATAACAATTATCGGTTTCTTTATTTTTGCACTCCCTCTAGGTTTAAAATCGTACTTTATTTCCTGCCCCTTAACTATATCTCTATCATTTAATCTCAGCAATCTAGCCTCTGTTTTCTCATCAAGACTACACATAACTTCATAAACATATTCGATATATGGCTTTTTTCGGGCATCAATTGATTTCTTTATTATCTTAAAATCAGCAAAATCATTGTTTTCACTTTTTGATAACCTTAGTTTTTTTAGGACAGCTTTTTTTAAATTCTCCTCATTATCATCTTGATATCTAATTTTTATTTCTCTTACTTTAAGCATAAATCATCACACACCACTAAACTCGACATCCAAGCAAAGCCAAGATTAAAGCCACCACAGATACCATCAACATCTAAAATCTCTCCGGTATAATAAATTCCCGGATACTTCTTATCTTCTAAGTTATCCTTAATTCGTTCAACCGGAACACCGCCTGTCACTACTTGGCCTTTGAAAATTTCTTTAGTTTCCCTAACTTCTAAAGTCAAATCACTCAAATTATTGATAAGATTATTTTTTTCTTCTGAAGTCAAACTCTTATAATGACAATTACTCTTAATATTAGCTTTACTTACTAAAATATAAAGTAACTTATAAGGAATGATACTTTCTAGTAATTGAATTACCGTTCTTTGATATAAATTTTTATCTCTTAAAGTCAACCACTCATCTATTTTGTCTTTTTCAATATCCGGCAAAAAGTTCAAATGAACCCGCACGTTTTTCTTATTATATAAACCTCTGCTAACAAGAGAACTCAAGTTCATCACACAAATACCACTAATACCATAATCAGTTAATTGAACTTCTCCTAAATCACTTTTAATAAATTTATTATCTTCATAAACACTTACACAAGCAGCCACTCTTATCCCAGACCATTTATTAAAAAAATCACCGTTTAAAACCAAAGGACACAAGGCTGGCAACACCGGATTTAATTTTATACCCAAACTTGTAAATAATTGATAATTATTATTTTCTTTTAAACCGGCCTTACTACCGATAGCGATAATTATTTTATCAAAAATCAGTTTTTTGCCATTTACAATAACATAATACTTGCCCTGGGTTTCCTTAATCTCATTTACTTCACTATCTAGCAGCACTTTTATATTTCTTTTTTCTATTTCAACTAAAAAGGCATTCAATACCGCCGAAGCTGTATTACTCATAGGATAATAATAGCCATTTTTTATTCTTGGTACTAAGCCAATACTTTTTAGAAATTCTTTGGCTTTAAAAACATTATTTTCATTAACAATTTTTTTTAAAAAAGCATAATCGTTTGTATAATACTTATCAATAGTTATCTCATCATTGAAATAATTACAGCGACCATTGCCGGTCATCAAAATTTTTTTGCCTAAAGCACTATTTTTTTCAATAATTGTGACATCAATGCCCATTCTAGCTAATATAATAGCGCTCATCATTCCCGAGGCACCGCCACCAATTATCCCTACTTTCGTCATTAAATTTTTCACCTTCTCTTTTAATTATTTTTTTTCACTAGAGCTAGCCTTTTTTGATAATCACGACCAAACGTAAAATTTTCTTTTCGATATTTAATTCTATCCTCCACAGCTATCTTACTTTGTTTCTCGCCACTATTATCAATTAAAGTCCTAAGCTTTTCAGGAATTTGCCCCTTATATACTTCCGTTTCTAAAAGGCGTTCTAAAAAATAAGGATAACATTTAGTGCTAGAATTAACTTTAATCTCATCTGTTAAAGCATCATAAATAATATCAATAGCCCCATTTCTACTATCTTCATTATCAAAGTAAATAAAAGACCCATCAATTAATAAAGATTGATATACATTTAAGATAACTCTGACACTTGGTATCTCATAAAAAGGAACTTTCCTTAAATTACTATAAGCTTGACTAGCCGCAGAAAAGTCACTAAACCCAATCTTTTCTATATGGTCATGCCTTACAAAGCCTTCCGTTTCATCTATGAATATTAATCTGCCATTTATTTCTTTTAAATGATATAAAGCAGTCTCTTTTAGCATATCATGATAAAAATATCTCGTTAAATACTTTTGCCACACCTCATCAAGTTTAGATGATTTTTGAATTTTGGCAAACACCCCTCGTAAATTTGGATGTTGACAATCTACCATGGAATCAAAATATAAACTGGTAGAAACCTTTTTATCTGCTGTCACCACTAATAATTTTTGTAATTCTAACAAATTTGCTCTTAAAACAGCATAATCACTTCTTAACCCCGTAATTATCTCGGCTACTGTATAAAAATCCTTAGTTTGCTCTCTCATAATGTATTCCTATCTAACTAAAACTAAAAAAATCAAAATCTAATAAAATTACCTAAATTTGCTAAAAAGCATTTAATAAATCCTAAACATTTCAATTTCTAAACCACCATTAATATACTATGATTATTTGATTTTGTAAATAAAATGCCACTTTTTTTACTTATTCTCCCCCTAATTCTTTCCTAAAATAGAAGCCTTAGATAGCCAATAAGTAAAATGGCCAATAAATTAAGTTATTGAATTTATTTCCTATATAAATAATGAAAATTTCTATAAACTTATTATGTCTTATAGAATATATATAACCACTTTAAAGTTATTTTGCCAAGGTCTTTTTCTAAAATTATGCCAAAAATTAGACAAGTTAATACCATATAACTTAAAATTCAAAAATGTCGTTTGTTTATCTAAATCACAAAAACAAATTAAGTAGTAAAAACAAGTTGACTTTTATTAAAAAATGTTTAACCTTTTCTTTAATATTAGGCTATATTGTGCATGAGGGGAAATAATTAAAACCATCAATGCTTTTTTCGTAAAAATATATCAAGGCACAAAAAAAAGTTCCTTTTACAGAACTTTAATAATCTAACTGGTGGAGGATAAGGGATTCGAACCCTTGACCCCCTGCGTGCAGGGCAGGTGCTCTAGCCAGCTGAGCTAATCCCCCAGTCATCAACAACAAATTAATCTTACCATAGAGCTTTTCTTTTTGCAAGAAAAAAATCACAAATTTCTAGTTTTTTTTTTAATTTTAATCAAAGTATCTTACCTTTCACTAAAAATAGCCAAAATTTTGTCTCCCGACATTCTACTTAACTCTACTTTAATTCTATTTTAACAATTTGACGCATATCCAAAACTTTGCCACTTCCTAAATATATTTTTTTCAAAGAAATATCTAACCTCTTAATTGTATCCATTATTTGATAAAACTTAGGATAACGGTAATAGGTTAGAAGAACAATAACCCCTCTACTGTATGCTGAACGTAATTGTTCTTCCATTTCCATATATTGGTCCATCGACAAATCCGGCATTTTTTGATAATTTTGCTTCGTAACTAAATCTTTTTTTACTTCATTAGTTTTATACAAAGACTCAAAAGCCTTCCACTTGATTTGCGACCTATTATGCACTGTGACCACCTATTTTACCATTTCTATCGATGGCAGTTGAATCACTTAACAGATTAGAAGCTTTGATAATACTATTATTACCATATTTTTCTTTAATTTTATCAACCGTTTCATTTAATTTTTTATTATCTTCCATAGTCTCAACATTGCTAAACAAATTGAGCTGAATAGAAGCATCATCAATTAAATTACCAGCGACTATACTAACTTTTCTGATAGGCATATCATTATAGAATTTATCAAAAATATTAGTACAAACAAAGAAAAATTCATTCTCATCATAAGTTGGATTTACCCTTACACTATGGTAAAAACCACCACCGACTTCTATACTATACCCAATACCTAAGCCAATTATACTAGCTTGTTTTTTGTTTTTTCGTAATCTTCGGCAAACCACTTCAATCGTTTCTCGAATAATAATCATAATATTATTGCCATTATAATCTTTAAATAACACTTGACTATTTGAATAACTGGAATTCTTTGGGGGCATTTTAAAATCGCTAATAACAGAGTCATCTATCCCATTGGCATGACACCACAACTCTTCACCAATTACTCCGAATTTTCTCTTCAAAATCGTCTTATCGTATCGTGCAATATCCCCAATCCGATATAATCCCATGGCGTTAAGCCGCACTTCCATTCGGCTGCCAATTGACCACATTTTGGATAAAGGCGTAATCGGCCACAATTTAGTTGGGATGTCATCATAAGTCCATTTGGCTATCCCATCTTTATACTTTTTTGCTTCTGTATCCATTGCCACCTTTGCTAAAAGCATATTTGGTCCTATCCCACAGTTAGCCGTAAGGCCAGTTTTTTTAGTTATGGTATTTAAAATAGTTTTCGCCAATTCTCTATCCGACATACCATACATTTTAAGATAATGCGTAACGTCTAAGAAACACTCATCAACAGAATAAATATGTAAATCTTCTTCACTAACAAAGTTTAAATAAATGTTAACAACTTCCTTACTTTTTTTAATATAAAGACTCATTCGTGGAGAAACAATCTCATACTTTATCCAAGGTGGTATTTCATAAAGTCTAATTCGGGATTTAATTCCTTTAGCCTTTAAATATGGGGTAATAGCTAGAGTAATCGCCCCCTTGCCTTGATTAGGATTAGCCACTACTAAAGGGGTCGTAAAAGGATTAATATGTCTTTCAACACATTCACAAGATGCAAAAAAACTTTTTAAATCAATACACATAATATGTCTTTCCATAAGCCCTCCTTTTTTGAATAACTATTTTATAATTCAACAAATATTTAAAGATAATCTATTAAATTTCCAAATAATTTTTATCGAATTTAGATATATCTTTCTAACTTTTAATTTACTAAATCTATCATTCTTTAAAACTATAATCTTTTAAATAATAATTGTCTTTCTCATCTTATCTAATCAATCCCCTTTCCCCTTCTTTAGTTTACCCTAAATTCCATCTTTTCATGAATTTTAAAAAAAGCTCATAGTCACCTATGAATTCTTTTCCATTTTTTTCTGAGCCCGAACATATCTACTTTTCTTGATTTTTTTCAATGTATCGCCAATCCAAGTAAAGGTTCTTATAATCATACTTAAAATAATCAAAATAACTAGACCAATAATGCCATAAAGAACATAAACAACTTGCTTGTTATACAACTCAAAGCTAAAATTAATATTATTAGTCCCTGTCATTATATTGCTAAAATTCCAAGTCAAAGTCTTGCCATCCGCACTTACCTCTGTAGCATTATTACTTAATGATTTTTCCGGAAGCTCCAATTTAAATGTATAACTAACAGCTGGTGGATTAACAAGACTACCTAAAATATTGCTATTATTAGTAATAGCATCTGTCAAATTAACATAATAATCTGCCGTATATTTATTCTTTAATAGATTTTCTTCTCTACTAAATATATATAATTCATTTTGAATATCACTATACAATAAGTCATAAAGATTAATTTTAATATTATTACTTTGACTAACAGTATCTATATCTTTAATACTAGCCTTTACTACATACCCAAAATTATTATCATCTTCATAATCAGTAACTGTATACCCATTATTTTTTAGATAATTAATATTCTTACTACTAAATAATTCATTAAAGGTTTTATTCCCTAAATACTCTTTATCCAATGTAATTAAATACGTTAACTGAGCACTTTTATCTTTACCAATTTGCATATCAGTACTTATTGTACTACAACCACATAGTAAGATTACTCCTACTATCAATAATAAACTTTTAAAACTTTTTCCTAAATTTTTCATACTTTCTATCCTTTTTTCTCTTTACTATACTATTCTAAAGCACGATTTCCTAGAATAGCTAGAAAGGCCACTAACTTTACTATTTTTCTGTTGAACCAGCTTTCTTTTTTTCAACTTCCTTATTATATTTCTTAGTTTTTAAGGACTTCTCATCAGTAAAAATAGTTATCTTTTTAGTTCGTTTTTCCTTATTATCTAAAGACTCTTTAACCTCATCAATAGAAAGTTCCTGTTCTTCTTTATTCTTTAATACCAAACTTTTATCTTTTGCCACCCCGATTTTAGTTTCTAAAACATTAGCGTCCAAAATGTCCTCATTAATACCTACTACCTTAGTACCCGCTACATAATCGTGAAGGCCACGACCTGAAGCATTATAAAGTACGCTTACCATAACAGCCATTTGTAGAATATTAACACCTAAAGAAAGATAACTGCTAATATCGCCTAAATATTCTTTGGGTACTATAAAAGGCAATAAAATTTCTAATGGATAAATAAAGTAACCATAAGCAACTAAGCTTCTCCCTAAATAAGCCCAACAATTAACCTTTTTACCTTTTGATGAGACTATTTTTAAGCCAGTCAAACGTTTTCCCAAACTTATTCCTTTTGTTATCATATTAAAAATAACAAAATAGCCAAAATAAACAATTGTATAGATTAAATAAGTATACCAATTAGCTTTTATTGCAGCATAATAAATATCTTTAGACTCAACTCTATAAGCCTCTTTAGCTGTTTTAACTATATAGTTGTACTCATCTTCCGTAATTTCTTTATCACTATAAGCATCAACAATTAAATACCCAAAATACTCATTATCTTTAATTAAATTATTATATTCTTCTTCACTTATCTTTTTATCTTGAAAATAATATGGCAAAGTATTAGTTGTTAATAAATAACTTGTACTAAGATTGCTTAATTGATTGCCTTTTTCTAAAGCATCATCATAATTTGGATTTAAGTATTTAGTATTTGTAATTAACATAATTAGCAACATAACTACGGTGTAATCAATAATATAGGCCATAACTCTTTTCATTAAATTCTTACCATTCATAAAACTTTCCTTTTCTCTTGATACACTAAGTATTATAACATTCTAACCTCTTATGAACAAGAAAAAGAAACATTATCCTGTTATTTACAATCACACTTAGTACCCCCAACGAAAAAAGAAGTCCAGCGACTTCCTATTCATAAACAGCTTTAATTGTTTAATTATTTTCTTTTAAATTCAATAATATTGGCATTTATCTTTGCTTCTAAAGATTTTTCAGCTTCTTCTTGAGCTTTAATATCAGCATATTTCTTTAAGTCAGATCCACGAGCGCAAAAATTTACTAATAAATCAATTATTTTAGCTCTTTGTGGTAATAAAGAAGCTGGTAATGATTGATATACAACCTCAATCTTTTCATTACTACTTAAAGCCTTAATACATCTAGCAGTTTCTCTAAGTAGATAAGTATATCTATCATCCATAATATCTTTATACATTATATTTGCCAAAATGGCTTCAGTACCTGGAACTACACAAGAAATAGACTCTTCTAAATATTTACTACGTATAGCTTGGACTTTCTTAGTATAATCAAGCGTTATTTTGGCTAAAGTTTCTGGCTCCCTTTCTAATTCTTTTACTTTTAAATTTTCCATTTTTATTCCCCCCTGTTAGAAATTTCTTTCAAACGGGTACTACTCTAGCACAATGTTTACTTTATGTCAAGAAAAAGTTTTCATAAAAGAAACCATCATCCATAATATTCCTAGTTTCGAGGACTACTATTTTTCATTTTCTTTATCACTTTCATAACTAATTCTTAAAAGATTAACTAATTCTTCTTCACTCAAACTATTCAAAGTAACAATATCTTTACCTTCAATCAAATTATCGCTTAAGACTTTTTTCTTTTCTTGAAGTTCAATAATTTTTTCTTCAATTGTCCCTTTATTAATTAATTTTAACACTGTGACTTTCTTTGTTTGCCCAATCCGGTGAGCTCTGTCAGTCGCTTGATTTTCGACTTGTGGGTTCCACCAAACATCTAAATGAATTACTACATCAGCACTGGTAAGATTTAATCCAGTCCCTCCGGATTTTAAAGTTATCAAGAAACAACTGGTCTTATCCTTGTTAAAAGCTTCAACTAACCTTACTCGTTCTTGCCCTTTAATAGACCCGTCAATAACATAATTAGAGATATTTTCCCGGTCCAATGCTTCTTTAACTAGGTAAACAGCACTCTTAAACGAACTAAATATTAAAATTTTATGATTTTCTTTAATTAGTTCTTTTACAATACCTAAAAGTCTTTTAATCTTTACCGATTCTCCATTATAGTCACTATCTAAAAGTTTAGGAGAAACACAAAGTTGCCTTAATCTCGTTAAAAGGGTTACTATTTTAAAACGAGCCTTACCAAATCCTTCTGTCGTCACTGCTTCATTGATTTTTCTTTTAGTCTCCAAGACTAAACTTTGATATAAAGATTTTTCTGGTTCTGACATATCTAAATATTCAATTTGCTCAATCTTGTCTGGCAATTCCTGCGAAACTTCATTTTTCTTTCTTCTTAAAATAAACGGTTTTATCTGATAATTTAGAGTATCCAATTTTTTTAAAGAGTCACTATCAACATCCTTTATTCCATAAGCATCTTTAAAACGTGTAATTGAATTCAAATAACCAGGCATAATAAAGTCAAAGAGGCTCCATAACTCTAAAACTGAATTTTCAAGTGGTGTTCCTGTCATAGCAATCTTAGTGCGAGCCTTAATCTTTTTAATTTCTCTTGTCATACCGGTTTGATAATTTTTAATCGCTTGAGCTTCATCAATAATACAGACTTCGAAATCTTTATCTTCATAATAATCATTATCATTTCTCACTAAACCATAAGTTGTAATAAAAATATTATACTCTGCAAATTTCTGCATGATATCTTGACGTTTTTTCTTATTATCAGCCATCACAATATACTTAAGCTCCGGAGCAAACTTTGCAAATTCATTCTCCCAGTTATATACTAAAGAAGTTGGAGAAACAATCAAAATCTTTGCATTTTTCTTTAACTCAATTACTTTTCTTAAAAAGATAATAGCTTGTAAGGTCTTACCAAGACCCATTTCATCGGCTAAGATCCCTCCTAAGTCACATTTATAAAGAGTATATAACCATTTAACCCCATCCTTTTGATAACCACGAAGTAATTCATTTTCGTCCTCGCTAAATTCTAAATCAATATTTTTATATGTCTTAAAATTATTAATAAATTCATCAAAAGTATTATTAGTCTTGATTTCTTGATAGCGATTGCTCCTTAAACTATCAATGAAGAAAGCTCTATATTTTGGAATAATTATTTTCTTTTGTTTTAAAGTATTACCATCAATATTTAAATCTTCTGTAAGTCTTTCAAAATCATCTAACTCTCTACTCTGTAAAAGTGATAAAACATCGCCGCTTTTTAAACGATAATACTTTTTTTTACCTTTAATTGCCCTTAAAAGAGAATTAATTTCATCTTGATTAACATTTTCAATATTAAAATCATATGTTAAAATATTATCCTTACCTATCGAGAAATTAGACTTTACTTTCACATTTTTATAAATATTTAACTTCTTAATCTTCTGTGTTGTAAAAATAGTATAATTATTCGTAAAATACTCTAAACCGTTATCCAGAAAATTATAAGTGCTATCAGCATCCATTATTTCAAAGCTTTTTTTATTAATTACAAAGCCATAAGCCACTAAGTCTAAAACGACTTTGTTTTCAAAGTCATTGTCTCTTATCAGATTATCAACACTATCAAAATAGTCAAATTCTTCATTTCCGTACTTTAGCTTTATTCTAGCAACAACACTATCCCCTTGTAAATCAAAATACAAACTAATCTTCTTTTCTTTGATGATTTTGATTTCTCTAACATTATCACTAACAATGATATTATTGATGGTCTTTTTTAATAAACCTTTCTTGAATAGGTCTAAGTTCTCAGGTGTAAAAATAATTTCAGAAATGTCACCATCAATAAATTTAGAAATTATCTTACTATCTTGTAGGTTAAGAAGATACAATTTATTATTATAAATGATGTATCTAGCATCATTATCCACTACTGTATATTGATTATAGTTTTTAACAAAAAAATGATACTCTTCATTTATAAACTCTAACTCATAATCAGTCGGTAATCCTTTGTCAATCTTTTTAATCGTTGTTCCTTCTAAAGTAAAATTCTTAACTTCTAATAAACGCAATAACTCACTAAATTCTCTATTATTTAGCCTTAAAGGTTCATCTAAAACATCATAATTATTAATAACTACCCGAGAATAGTTAAATAAATATTCTAAAATCTTAGTATCTTCCTCTTTAAAATAGTACTTATCACTACTATACGTCAATTTTTTCCCCAGTACTAGCTCACCATCTCCAAGATAGCAAGTCCTAAAAACATTAAATTTATCTTTTGTCTTGATAACATACTTTGTCCCATTACCAACTTTCAAACATAAAATAAAATTGCCTTGACTATATTCAATCTCTATTTCTAAGCCTAACTCTTCACGAAGACTAGTTTGCTGTTCTTGCCCGACAAAACTTTCTAAAATATTTTGAGATTTTTGAAGAGAAATCTCTTCTGGTGTAAAAAAATCATTTTGTTTCTTAATAAGGCAAGCCAAGATATGTGGACAAATTTTAGCTTTTTTATAATCATCACAGTCACATTGACTAGCAAGAATTTTACCAGCCGCCGTCATTTTTATTTGAACCTTATAATTACCACTATAAAAAATATCAATATCAAATTTAACTTTTTTTATTTTTAAGGAGTCAATCTCAATACAGGTTCGATTAATATACCACTCAGGAATGGCACTAGCACGGTAAAAAAGATAATCTCCATACTTCTTTCTTATTTCTTCTGCATTAATCATAAACTTCCTCTTAGACTACTTGGAATATAAAAAATTTCAAATATTTAGTTTCTGAAACCCCCAATAACTCTGGATGGTCAGGAGCAGCATAAGCTTTTTTAACTACTCGCAAACTTACAGAAGCCTTCAAAGAAGCGTCAAAAATAGCCCTGGTAAAATCTTCTTCACTAGCATAGTGAGAACAAGAAGCTGTTACTAAATAACCACCCCTAGGTAAAGCTTTCATTGCTAAATAATTAATCTCTTGATAGCCTTTTAAAGCATTCTTAATCGTACTTCTGGATTTCGTAAAAGCTGGCGGATCTAAAATAATCAAATCATATTTTTTGCTTTTACTATCTACTAACTCTCTTAAATAATCAAAAAGATCAGCTTCTTTAGTCATAATATTTAAATTATTTAAACTAAAATTCGTCTTAGCGTCTTCTAAAGCCTTAGCAGAAATATCTAAAGCGGTAACTTCTTTGGCTCCGCCTAAAGCAGCATTCATGGCAAAAGAACCAGTATGGGTACAACAATCTAAAACATTCATATCTTTAGCCAAATTACGCACTAGTAATCTATTATATTTTTGGTCCAAAAAAAATCCTGTTTTTTGACCTTCCTTAAAATCAACTATGTATTGTAAGCCATTTTCATAAATAGTAGTAGTTGTATCTTCACTTAAAACGGGAACCCCACGATACCACCCAACATATTCTTCCAAACCTTCTTTTTCTCTTAAATTAACATCGCAACGCAAGTAAATTCCTCTAATTTTAAAATGCTTAATGGCAACTTCGTACAAAGCCTTTAAAATCATATCTTTTCGAATGTCAATTCCTAAAGATAAAATTTGGGCAACTAAGCAATCATTAAATTTATCAACTGTCAAACCAGGTAAAAAATCGGCTTCACCATATATAAGTCGAAAAGCATTTAAATCATCAGGCATAACTTTTATTCGATATTCTAAAGCATACTCAATTCTTCGCTTAAAAAACTCATAAGAAAAATCGTCATTTGCATTCCTGCTAATAAATCTCAAAACAATTTTAGAATTATTATTATAAAAGGCACTCCCTAGAAATTTATCTTTACTATTTCTTACAGCAACGATATCGCCATTTTTAATGCCTTCATCAGTCTTGGTAAGGTCACTTGCAAAGACCCAAGGATGATTTTTTAGGACTCTCTCTTCTGCTTTTTTATTAATATAAACATTTAATTTTTCCATGCTCTCTACCCCGTTTCTAATACTTAAAATATCCTAACACAGACTACTATGTTATTCAAGTCTTTTAATTAGAAAAAGAAGCTCTTTTTAAGCCTCCATTTTCTTAAAAATATAACACATATCATCATTATAAATAAGTTCATAATCACTACTAGCTTCTAAATAATAATGAAGTGTATGATTAACCGTAGTTAACAAATAATCAAAATTATACTTATCTAATATTTCCTTTGGATTTTCATATAAATCTTGGAGATTAACAGTATCAGGAAGTAAATCTTTACTGAATACGTCTCCTAGACCATAACTAAATATTTTAACTTTATCTAGGGCATTCATACTATCCAATTTATATAGTAAGTACCCACCTTGTGAATAGTCATTATATAATCGTTCTGGTTTTAATTCTACTATTTTTTCGATTGCTTCATCACTATAGAAACCATCATTATCAATAACTCCAGTATTATTAAAACTATTTATTTGTTTATATCCAGCAAAGATAGTTCCTAGTACTAAGACCAAACAAGTTAAATAATAAATTGGTTTTTCTAATTTTTTAAATGGTTTTTTTAAGTAAGTATAAATGTCATCCGTAACGAAGAAATATTTACCAACATTCCAACAAGAATAAATACCATACATGCCAATAAATCTTTGGCTTTTTAAAGCCATAAAGAAAAACATTAATTGAAAACCTATTTCATACATTTTCATATCCTTTTTCTGCAAGATTAGATTAAATAAAGGGAACGCTATCATAATAAAGATATAAAGTCCTAAGAAACCGTGGAAACTTGGACTATTCCATTCTAAAATATAACTAGTCATCGAATCATCTAACATATTAGTAAAAGGATATAAAAGCATTTTAGGTCCAAAAGGATTTAAGCAGGAAGCTAGAATCGTTAAAACTAAAACGATACCTAAAGTTTCTATTTGTTTTTTATCTAATTTAAACGTATTCCATCTATTCGGCTTAAACTTAAAAATCTTAACAAAAATATCACACATAAAAACGCCAATAATAAATAAATAAATTAAACTACTCGAACCGCCATGGAAATTAACCCATAAAATTTGTAAAATTGGTAAAGTATATATTAGCTTTTGAGCCCATTTTTTATCATCTAAATAACTAAATAAAACATATACTAAGTAAGCTAAGAAAACCAAGCTAACAATGTAAGGACGGGGTCCCGTAACCTTAAAAAACACCGTCATCAAAAGAAAATAACACAATCTGAAATCCAATAGTCTTTTCCATTCTAATTTCAGCATTTTAGCCATTAATAGATAAAGAATTAGGAAAATTCCCAACATAATAAGAAGGCAACCTACATGGCCTGCTTTATACATAATAAGTTCATTTAACCATTCATGAGCTACCCAAGCCTTACCGCTAGCCCAAGAAAACAACTCATGGTTAGGAATGATTCCATTATTATTTATCCATTTACCAACCACAATATGCCAAAAATAATCATTATCAGTTATGGGTTCTAAAGCCATAAAAAGACCTAGTAAGATACAAACAATAACTCCCATAATTACTTATCCCTTCCTGATTCTTCTGTCTCTTTAACAATATAAATTGGACGATTCTTCGTTTCGAGATAAGTTTTAGCTAAATACTCACCAATAATACCCGTACAAAATAAATTAATGCCACCAACAAAGAAGATAATACAGGCAAGACTAGGCCAACCGGCAACCGGATCAGACCAGATGATAGTTCTTACAATAATAACAATAATCATAATGAAGGCAATAAGACAAAAAGCTAAACCAATAAAGGCAGCAAATAAAAGAGGTTCGGTTGAAAAGCCTACTATTCCATCAACAGCATAAGAAAATAATTTCCAAAAATTCCATTTTGTCGTCCCTGCACTTCGTTCTTGATTTTCAAACTCAATCCATTTTGTCTCAAAACCAACAAAAGAAAATAAGCCTTTAGAATAACGATTATATTCCTTTAAAGAAAGAATAGCATCAACCATTTGACGGGTCATTAAGCGATAATCTCTAGCCCCAGCCACCATTTCCGTTTTCGAAATATGCCCAATAATATCATAAAACCACTTTGTAAACAGTTTTCTTAAGGGTGAATAACCATTACGGGAAGTTGATTTCGTCGCAACACAATCATATCCTTCCTTAGTTATCCCATTATACATTTCTTCCAATAACTTTGGTGGATCTTGCAAGTCAACGTCCATAGTCGTTACAAAGTCCCCTTTAGCGGCCTCTAATCCCGCAAACATGCCCGCTTCTTTGCCAAAATTTCTGGAAAACGAAACATACCTAATTCTTTTATCTTTCTTTGCTAAATCACGCATTATCTCTAAACTTTTGTCTTTAGAGCCATCATTTACAAAGATGATTTCAAAATCAACGTAAGCCATTTTCTTCATCTGTTCAACCATAGCCTCATAGTATAAAGGAATAGCTTCTTCCTCGTTATAACAAGGGACTACTATTGAAATTAATTTTTTTTCCATAACTTCTCACTTTCTTTTAATACCTAGAATTTACTTTGGACTATATTAACAATATCAATAATTAAAAACATAATAATGATGATTGAAAAAATAATAAGCCAAGCCGTTTGAGTCACATTGTTAAAAGCTAAAGTAACGTCCATAATGCACAAACATATGCAAATAAGAATACCTCCAATAATACCAGCTATGTCTCCTAATTTGTGAAGTTTACGTCTATGCGCCTTATTCTCTAAGTAGCTGCGATAAAGAAGTTTATTATCTTTGCTAAACATTAACGCCTCTGGTGTCGTCTCTAAATTTAGAGCAATTAGACTTATTAGTTCTAAAGAAAAATCTTTTTTACCTTTTAAATAATTTTTAAATTCTTTAGGATTCATCCACAAACTTTCTGCAAACTTATCAATATTCAATCCCAAAAAGTGAATTCTACTCTCCACTGCCAATCCGATTTTTTTATTATCCATAATTACCCTTTATTCTTTCTTTTTATATATTTTTTCTTTCATAGTTCCAAGCACTTTGAACCATATCTTCTAGTGTTTTTTCACATGTAAAGCCTAGTTCTTTTTGGGCTTTCGTCGGGTCGCTATAACATGTTGCAATATCTCCTGGTCTACGTGGAGCAATTTTATAAGGAACGTCAACTTTATTAACTTTTTTAAAAGTTTCCACCATTTCTAAAACACTAACCCCTTTACCCATACCTAAATTGTAAATAAATAAGCCAGCTTGTTCTTTTTCTAGCTTCTTTAAAGCTAAAACATGGCCACGAGCTAAATCCATAACATGAATATAATCTCTAACCCCCGTACCATCAGGTGTATTATAGTCATTACCATAAATGCTTAAATGGTCTAACTTTTTACTAGCTACCCGACAAATATAAGGCATTAAATTAGCCGGTATCCCATTTGGATTTTCACCTAAAAGCCCACTATCATGAGCACCGATGGGATTAAAATATCTTAAAATGCAAAAATCATTCGTCTTATCGGCATTATAGGTATCTTTAAGAATTTGCTCAACAAACAACTTACTTGTTCCATAAGGATTAGTCGTTCCACCAGTCTTACATTCTTCTGTAATTGGTACAACATCTGGGTCACCATAAACTGTGGCTGATGATGAAAATACTAATCGTTTGATATCATATTCTTTCATAGCCTTAAGTAAATTCAAAACTGAAGAAACGTTATTCATATAATATTCAACTGGTTTGCTAACTGATTCGCCAACAGCTTTATAAGCGGCAAAATCAATGACACTACTAATCTTATTCTCACTAAAAATTCTTCTTAAAATATCAATGTTTTGCATATCACCTTCATAAAAAGTAATTTCTTCATTAGTAAGCATAAAAATTCGGTCTAAAACATCTTTTTTACTATTAGAAAAATTATCTAAACCTACTACCTCATACCCGGCTTTAAGAAGTTCCACACAAGTATGACTTCCAATATATCCACAACAACCTGTTACTAAAATTTTCATTTTGATTCCTTCTTTCTAAACACAAACACTTTACTTAATACATAATTACCAATAATTACTAGTACTTGACTAATAAGTTTCATAATCTTATCGTTACCATGCAAAACAGTTACTCCTATTCCCATAATGGCCATATCCAAAAATAAAGTAGTAACTCTAGCGCCAACGAAAGCACTAAATTCCTTTAACTTATTCTCATTTTTAGATGCAAAAACATACTTTCGATTAGTAAAGTAGGCAAATAACACTCCCGCAATCCAAGAAATTATGTTAGCTATCTGAAGCATTATCGCATTATTTGGATTAATAATCGTATAAGTAAGTCCATAATAAACTATTAAACTTATTAGCGTTGTTAAGACCCCAAATATTAAGTAGTTAATTATTTCTTTATACTTTTCATAAACACTTTTTATCATAATGAACCTCGATATCAATATATCACAGTTCCTTAACATTTTCTATGAAATAAAGCATTTTTCTTGTAAAATTTATCAACTAATTATATAATCTATATCCATAGAATATAATAAGTCTTTAGAATTTTTTCATTATTTATATAGAGTAACTTATTCCAAAAAACTATGTATCTCTACATAGCTTTTGAATAGTACTTAATTTCATACTTTACTCATCTATACTTACTAAAGTTATTCTAGCATAGCCATTTCCTTTTTTAGCACAATTTTGCACTGGTGTTTCTTCGCTGCACGTTGTTGAAATTGTTTTAATACTTTCTTCATTTGACTCTTCACAATTATAACAGTACATAGCTTTGTTTTTCAGTAATGGATTGCCTATATAACTGGAACCGCCACCGGCACAATAACTATTATTTTTGCCCCCATAATAACCTCCTCCTCCGCCAGGTTGTTCACAATTTCCACCTTTGCAACTAGCTCCTTGGCCAAAAGAATTACCATCTATCTGAGTACCACCAGTAGCAGCAAAGACGGCATCAACCCTTGTATATTGAGAAGTTCCCTGATTACCAATATAACCACCGGCATGACCAGAAGTTAATAAAGAATAATTAGGATATGCTGCTAAATCAACATAAACTCCTCCTCCGCCACCGGAAACAATAAATAAACTGCTTTTGTTATTAGCAAAGGAAGAAAGTAGCCCTGATTTTAGCGCAACGTGAGTGGCACCGCCACCACCCGAACCAAATGAATTTTTATTATTATTAGATGATTTGCCAGTTCCACCGCCATTATATCCGCCAGCTGATATTGTATTTAGCCCCAAATTAGTTAAACCTACTCCACCAACATTTAAATAAATTTTACTATTTGCTTTTAACGAAACATTTCCAATTGAATACGCCCCATATCCGCCAGTATAATTATTATAACTACCACCTTGGGCTCCCCATGTTTCCAATCTATAAGTTCCCGATACTGGAGCAACAAAGGTTTGTTCAGAGCCAGTATAATCAAAATTAAAAATAGTTTGAGCATCATACTTAACAAAATATAAATTACATTTTGTTTTTTTAGAAAGATTACTAATAAACAACCCCCAATTATCAGTATCCCAATAATAATCAGTAGCATTATTATCACAGACAGCCTTAGAAAATACCACTTCTCCCTTTTTAGGAATATTACTTACTAACTCCCCATTAATATAAGTAGCCTGCAATACCCCACTTGAACTTCCAACCTTAAAGGCTCCTATTCCAATTGCTAGCAGACAGCATAATATTAACATCATCCCTATCTTTTTCATCATAAACACCTTCTATCCTTTTTAATATTATCACTTTATGGACTTTTTGTCCATATATTTTTATGGATAATTTGTCCATACTATATTTAGGATGTGATAATATGGCTCATAATGATAACTACTACTTTAACTTAATAAGAATCAATATAAAAAAAGAGCGAGAAAAGAAAGGATTAACTCAGCAACAGCTAGCCGATAAAGCTGGCATTTCCATGAATTACCTAGCTAAAATCGAAAGTGAAAAAATGCAACGTGGTTTTAGTATTAATATTCTAGGGCGCTTAGCTGATGCTTTAGAAATTGATATCCGTGATTTTTTCAAAAGTTCCAAACCCTAAAAAAATGTAAGCAAATACTATCTCTTAGGATAATACCACTTACATATTTTTTATTTCTTTAATAATTCTTTAATTTTATTTTTAATACTTTCTTTATCAAACCCCAAAGACTTACTAGAATCAGCACTACTCCCACTAGGCATGACTTCATCAAGCCCAATAATATTTTCATAATTCGTATAACGGCACCAAATATCTCTGCCAGCTGCCTCAATTACAATAACTTTGCCAACTAACAACTTGTCCTTATCCTCCTTACTCATTTCATCAAAGATATTCTTACATGGCACCGAAACAACTCTTAAATCAATACCATCGTTTACCAGCTCCTCCGCCACCACTAAAGAAAGTGTAACATCAAATCCACTACTAAGAATAGTACCTTGATTACTTTTTGACTCCCTAATTACATAAGCTCCTTTAGCTACATTACTAGCCTCAGTTCCTTTTAAAATATGGGTTATTTCATTACTCAAAATTAAAGAAGATGGCTTTCTCGTCTTTAAAATATTACTCCAGCAACCAATTATTTCATTAATGTCACTAGGACGATAAACATAATTACCAGGAATACTTCTTAACATATTTATAACTTCAAAACTCGATACAACCTCACCATTTCTAGCTTCATTAAACCCATCATGAGTAAAAATATAGATAACCGGCAAATTCATCAATGCATTCATTTTGATACTTTCCAACTCTTCATAGGCGTATCTTAAATAAGTCGCCCCAAAAGGCCTAAATCCATAGGTAGCCATTCCACTTAAAATACTAGCCATGGCTCCTTCTCTAAGGCCAAAAGAAATATTTCTTCCTAAATAATTTTTTGAAGTAAAATAGGCCTCTTTATTCAAATTAACGCGACAACTACTAGCCATATCGCTAGCGCCACCTAATAAATAAGGCATTTTATCAGCAATTATATTCATTATTTTACTGTTAGACTCCGTCATTTCTTCTTGATAAGAATTTTGAATTTTAAACGTCTCAGCATTTAAATTATAGCCAATATCCTGATTATCAGCAAAGCTTACCAATTTTTTTATTTCATCATTCGGATACTTCGCCATCGCCTCATGGTATTCGTTCCATAACTTATATGATTTGCTAACTCTAGCCAATAAATTTTTTCTATATTTATCTAAAAGTTTGTCATCTACGGCAAACTTTTCAATACTCATACCATATTTTCTCTTAACATTTTCTAAATCATCTTTAGTTAAAGCATGATCATGAACAATATTATTGTTTTGGTTAAAAGAATCCTTACCTATTACCGTTTTAATTTCAATAAAACTTGGCTTATTCAAAACACGCTTAGCTCTTTTGATAGCTTTACTAATTTTATCAATTGAACTTCCTTCCGCTACATAATCAGTCTGCCACCCCATTGCTGAAAACTTCTTTAAAATATCATCAACACTCGACTTAGCCAAAGTATTATCCATTGTCATTTCGTTTGAGTCATATAAGACTATCAAATTTCCTAAATTATAAAGACCAGCCAAAGAAGCCGCCTCCATTAAAAGACCAGACTCAATATCACCATCACTAACCAAACAATATATATAGTGATTAATTAACTTTTGATTTTTAACATACTTACTTAGCAAGTTTTGATAATACTTTTCCCCCATGGCCATCCCCACAGCACCGCTAAAGCCATAACCAGCGGGACCTGTCGTAAAATCTATTCCCTCTGTCTTTAGCATATTACTAAGTAAAGGAGTTTTACTATCAAACTGGCCAAATTTTTTCAAATCATCTAAAGTCAAATTATAACCAGCCATATACATATTAGCGTAAACCAGCCCCGCTGCGTGCGACGCACTTAAAACTAAACGGTCACGATTTAACCACTTTGGATTACTTGGCATAATATTTAATTCTTTAGTAAATAAAGTATATATTATACTGCTCGCCCCTAAACTAATTCCTGGATAACCGCTTTTACAAGCATCAATCATATCCAAGCTTAGGACTTTAAGCATATTTAAACATTTTTTAGTATCATCCATTTTATCCTCTTCTTACTCTTTTTTTATTAAACCATCACAAAGATTATAAAGTTTAGCCATCGCATCATGGTTATCTCCCTGAGCCATATTATCTCGCATAATTTTTAAAATACTAGGATCATTAATAATCCTCCTTACTCCGTTAACAAGACCAAAAGAAGTTCGAAAACGAAGGCCATAACCATTTTTCGTAAAAAATTTATAATTAGCTATTTCTTGACCGCCGCTAGCTTTAATCATCATGATTGGTTTATGAAAATATAAACATTCCGTTGATTGAGCGCCACCTGGCTTTGATATAACAAAATCACTAACTTGTAAAAGTTCCGGTACATTAGTAACAAACCCTAAAGTATGAACGTTTTTTATACCATATTCTTTAACATAATCATCTACTATTTCTTTACTTTTCTTATTATTGCCAGCAATAAAAATTATATCCAAAGGCAAATTATTCTTCATAAGTCTCTTAATATAAGGGATAGACGCTGTTGAACCGTTACCACCGCCCCCAAAGAAAGTACAAATCAGCTTATCTCCTTTAATATTTAAAGTTCTTAAAAGGTTTTCTTTCTTAAAATTTTGTGCTATATAAGGAGCAATTGGAATACCTAAAGGTTTTATTTTTTGCTTATCAATCCCCCTTTTCACTAAGTAAGGCACTTCACTCTTATCACCAACAATCAGGTAATCATCGCATTTATAATCGTTCAACCACAATTCACATGATTCATAATCAGTAACAACCGTAACAAGTTTTGAATTAATAAGTCCTGTTTTATTATAATGACTAATTAAACTACTGCCAAAAAAATGAGTAGCAATTGTTAAATCCGGATTAAAATCAGCTAAAACTTTACGCATTTTTTTATTTTTAAACAAAGTTGTTGAAATATAATCTGCTAAATACCCACCTACCACAGTATTACTACTCTTATAAAACAAATCATGTATTAAAGGAGTTTTCAACATAAAGAAAGAATTAACTTTTTGGGAAATCTTTCCGATTAAAGGCATAGCATAATCCATTAAATCAACACATTTAATTTCTAAATTATTATTTTGCTCTAAGAAATACTTTTCAATATATTTACCTATCGCTTTATGACCATTACCATAAGACGCATAGATAATTAAGATTTTACTTTTCATAACATATCCTCTGTTTTAATTATACTAAAACTCCCAAAAAAAGTATAGAACTAATCTATACTTAAAGTGGCTTTACTATTTTTCGGCTGATTTTTCTTAGTAATTACATAACATTAGTAACATAAAGCAAAACAATTAGCCAAAATAGCCAGCCTAATTTTGAACGGAAAGCATTACTAATAACTTCTTAGAGTTGGGACTTTTAGCCATAATTGTATCAGCTCAAGATTTTCGATTCTAAATAAACAATTATCTAAGGCAAATACAGATTAATAAAATAAACCTAATCTCTAAATTTTTTTTAAAAAAACATAGAATCAATCTACTCTTTCAACTTAATCTTGCTTTTCTTTAGGCTTTAAAATTCTTGTCTGTCCTTTTTCTTCTTGCTTTTTTATTTGATATAAAATCTCTTGCTTTCCATTTCTAGTTACAACAACTTCATCTACTCTTATTGCCATAAAAGTCTTAAATGGATAACTAAATTCACTAAGACCTACTTTATCGCCAGCCTCTCTTAAAATTTTACAAGGCGAATAATCAACTTCAAGCCGACAAATATCACTAGTACTCATTTTATTCATGATGGCCTCAGCTAGAGCCTCTTTAAATAAAGTCATATCTTTAGCATTATCTTTTTTTGATAAATTATTCATGAGTGCAAGCAAGCTTGTATTATTAACTCCAGGAAAAATATTGTTATCAGAGCTAAGTATATTAGCCCACCAATTAACAGCGACCATTACATATTCTGGATATTCGTTTGTTGAGCTTTTTGATTTTCTCATACTTTGTGGTTCTTTACCAAAGATTGTCCTAAAATATGTTCTAAATTCTCGGCTATAATTTTCATCAGTTATCATATCAACAACTTGAGGAAACAGTTCAACTTGGTCTAAAATGTTATATTGTTTACTATCATATAAAAGACTTTCGAGCAATACCAAAAAACTAACCAAATCAAAAGGTTTTGCATCATTTTCAACAACACACGCTACTCGGTCTGTTAAAGCATACATATCATTACTAAATCCAGGACAACAAACACGAGCACTCATTAATTTTTCTTTAATTCTATTATTCATAAACAAATTCCTACCTATCTAAAACTTTCTATTTTATTTAATTACTCTTCTTCTTTTGTAAACATCAGCTAAATATTCTCTACTATTTGCATCTATATGATTTAACTCTGGTTCATTTTCTAAATACTTTATGCCAAGTTGAGCTAATTTTTTAGGGTCATAAACTACCACACCATCAGTTTTTAAACCCGTAGTCTTGATAATCAAATCATAAAGCATAACTAGCATTTGATTTTTTTCAGTTTCTCTGTTCAACTTTGAAGATAACACAATTAACTTATCTAAATCAGCTTTACTTAAAACAAGACCATTTAAATTGTCTCTTTCAAAACCATAATCACGATTGACAATATGTCTAATAATAAAAATCAACATTTTCTCTTCAGTCGTATAATTTAATTTTTGATTTTCTAAAAGTCTACCATCTGCTAACGGCGTTCCTAAAACTGGTGGATGAATAGCAATGACTTTTTGAATTCTTGGTGATTTACTAGCATAAGCTCCAATTAACCCACCAGCACTTTCCGTAATTAAAGTGACATTTTCCAACTTAGCTTCATCTAAACAAATAGTTAGATTTTTAGCAAAATTCTCAGTACTATAAGTCCTTTTATTTCCTGATAAAGGATAATCATAAAACCAAGAACCATCAAACATATTATGACCAACGTCACCAGTAAAACCAGTTTGTTCTAAAATATGGAAACGGTGTTCCATCTGACCACCAATATAAATAGTAGTATCTTCCTTATCAATATTTTTTCTTAAATAAAGACTTCCCAATTTGTTTGGTCTAAACCTCTCTTTTCCTTTTCTATAATTGTTCATAAATCATCACTTCTTCTTTAATATTCTATTAAAGATTTTTACTGCCTCTAAATTTTTATCATTAGAAACTTCTTCTGTTTTTAAAACCATTTTAAATGCCTCTATGGTGCTCAAGCCATTCAAATTAATAGGTATTTCACTACATTGCATACTCCCTGAAGACAGCACCCCATAAAAAATAGTATCATACGAAAATCCAAAGAAAAATTTCTTAAAATACTTATTATTTCGCCAATTCGAAAAATTATTAGTTAAATAATCAGTTAAAATCCCAATTAATACTTTTTTCTTATCTACAGGAATCTTCATCAACTTAATATTTACCACCCGCTCAACAATATTCTTAATAAATATAGCCTCTAATTCACTATAATACTTATCAAAGAGGCCATTTTCCATAAACAATTGATACTCAATATCTAAAGGTCTAATCGTATTTTCAATATAATTTAAATCACCATAGATAAAATCACGAGCTAAACTATTAACTGAAATACCAGTTGTATACAAAGATTTATTACTACATGCAATCTCTTCTGTTTTTGCTAGAAAATAATAAATAAAAGCTAAATCTTCATTTGCAATCAAACCATAATCAGGAATAAATAACTCGCTTTTCTTAAACATTTTACATGTAAGTCCTACCCAAATTGTTGGTAAATATTTAGGATTTTGGTTAACATTAAAATTAACTGGCCACCCTTGATATCTTATGGTTACTATGTCGTTCATAATTTGGGCTCGTCTTGCCAAAGTTATAGTAGCATTATTAGTTTTTTGTGCTTTTAACAATTCTTCAACATAACACGCATTGATAATGTCATCGCTATCTAAAAAGATAACAAATTCTCCAGTAGCAATTTTTAAGCCAGCCTGTCTAGCTTTAACAACACCTTGATTTTTCTGGCTAACTAATTTAATATTAGAATACTTTCTAGCATATTCTGTTAAAACTGAAAGGGTATCATCTGTTGAACCATCGTCCACAACTATAATTTCAACATTCTTATAAGTTTGTTTTAAAGCTGCATTAATTGCCGTTTGGACCTGTCTAGCCCGATTATAAACCGGTATTATTATACTTACTTTTTCCATATCTTCCTCACTAATTGCATACTTTTAACATAAAACTAATCTCCGCCACCCCAATAATTATTAACTTAATTTTTGAGAATTCTCTTAAAACCTCTCGTAGCCTCATTGCTATCTAAATTTCCCGTTGTTTTAATTCTCCTTGTTCCTAAGGCTACCATATTTAATTTGACAAAAATATCACTGTTAAAATCAACAAAACCTCTTTTTAAATATTTATTTTCGCGCCATTTTGGAAAATGATAATTTAAGTACTTAATTAAAACATTTATTAACTGGGGTTGCTTTTCCCTGTCCTTAACTACTCTTTTAACTCTATCAATTTCCAAGAAAATATTTTTTATAAAGATAGCCTCTACTTCTTCTTGATATTTACTAAGCAATTTTTCCCCCTTATAAAGATTATACATAATTTCTAACGGTCTAATCACATTATCTATAAATAACAAATTACCATCTAAATAGTTTTTAGAAACCGTATTTTTTCCACTCGATACATAGTATTTACTAAAGTTACTAAAACTAATTTTATCAACCGAAACTAAATAATAATACAAATAAGGCAAGGCCTCATTAGCTTGTAAACGATAATCAGGTAATTTAAGACTATCTTTTTGAAAAAGCTTACCATTAACACTACTATCAATTGAAAGCAATGTCTTTTTATCTTCACTAATTCGAAACTCCCTTGGATAAACCCGACTAGCCGAAGTAACCAATTCATTTTTAACATAGTTAGTCTTCGCTAGCACAATATCACAATCCGAATATCTCTTAACATACATAAGTTCATATAAATAAATCCGATTAATGTAGTCATCACTATCTAAAAAAATCACATATTCTCCTGAAGCTGCCTCTAACCCTGTAAGTCTAGCTTGCAATACTCCCAGGTGTGGTCTACTTATTAACTTGATAATTGAAGTATACCGTTCAGAATAATCATTTAAGATTTCATAGATATCTGGCGGTGCGCCATCGCTAACTATAATTATCTCCGTATCCGGATATTTTTGATTTAAGGCAGAGTCCAAGCACCTCTTCAAATTACTTTTATCATTATAAACTGGTATTATTATACTAATAAGTTGCATAGATAACCCCCAAAATTCGAATTTACTCTATCATCTTTTTAGCTATAAGTCAATCTATATTTATTTTCTAATAGCATCTCCATTATAACTTATATTTCTAAAAAGAAAGCAACTGCTAAATATTTTTTAAACAAAGTATCATCCTACTTCCAAGCATTTTCTTTTTTTATTTTAATATGATTAATTAGGGTGATTTAATGTTCTATCAAGACAAGCATTTTCGTATACGTTTAGTGGTTCTATTTATAACGCTTCTTTTAGTAGCCGTTATCTTAAAAGTTTTTTATATTCAAGTCTTTCAATATCAAAAGTTAAATAGTCTTGCTAATGATTTATGGCAAAGAAATTTACCAATTACCGCCGATAGAGGTCTTATCCTCGATCGAAACGGCAAAGTCCTTGCTAGTAATATTACTACAACTTCTCTATACTTAGTACCCAATCAAATCAAGGATAAAGAAACTGTCGCTAGAACTTTAAGTGAAATTTTAAATACTTCTTATGAAGAAATGTATAAACATGTCTCCAAGAAAACTTCCATTGAAAGAGTGCATCCCGAAGGAAGACAATTATCTTTTGAAATTGCCGATAAAATCAATAGTTATAACTATGATGGTGTCTACTTACTGAAAGAAGCTAAAAGATATTATCCCTATAATGAACTTCTAAGTCATGTTTTAGGTTATGTCGGTATTGACTCCCAAGGATTATCTGGTCTCGAACTAAAATATGATAAAGAATTAACCGGTACTAGTGGCTCCATCAAGTACTATAGTGACGCCAAAGGCAATCGTCTTGAAAAAGCTGAAGAATATATTGAACCAACTAGTGGTAATAATATCTACTTGACTATTGACCTCGATTTACAACAGGCCATCGAAAGAGAACTTGATAATGCTGTTGATAAATATAATCCTGAACATGCTTTGGCAATTGCTATGAACCCCAAAACCGGAGAAATCTTAGCGATGGCTAGTCGACCTAGTTACAATCCTAACGACTATCAAACTTATACTCAAGAAGTTTTAAGTCGAAACTTACCGATTTGGATGACTTATGAACCCGGTTCGACCATGAAAATCACGACCCTAGCCGCTGCAATTAACGAAGGTGTTGTTAATCTTTTTACCGATACTTTCTATGACTCTGGTAGTATTAACGTTGATGGAGCGACTATTCACTGTTGGAAAGCCGGTGGTCATGGGGCTCAAACTTTCTTAAATGTCGTTGAAAACTCCTGCAACCCTGGCTTTGTCAACTTAGGGTTTCGTCTTGGTAAAGAAAAACTTTTTGAATACATTCATAATCTAGGCTTTGGAGAGAAAACCGGTATTGATTTAACTGGTGAAGCAAAGGGTATTCTCTTTAATTTAGATAAAGTTGGCAACGTCGAACTAGCTACTACAGCCTTCGGCCAAGGTGTTTCAGTTACCCCCATCCAACAAGTAAGAAGTGTTTCAGCCGTCATTAATGGAGGAACCTTGTATCAACCATATATCGTTAAAAAGATAGAAAATGCTAAAACTAAAGAAAACGCTTTAGAAATAAAGCCAACTAAAATAAGACAAGTTATTTCTGAAGAAACCTCTTCTTTAGTACGTTTTGCCCTAGAAAATGTCGTTGCGCATGGTTCTGGCCGTAACGCTTATATTGAAAACTATCGTATCGGTGGCAAAACTGGAACCGCTCAAAAAGTAAATAATGGTCGCTACATGGTCGGCAACTATATCCTATCTTTTATTGGCTTTCTTCCCGCTAATGACCCAGATATTGTTTTATACGTAGCCGTAGATAATCCTAAAGGCGTAACTCAATACGGTGGCGTTGTCGCTGCTCCTATTGCTAAAGCTATCTTCAACTCCTATATCGCCCAAAATAACGTTTCTAAAAGTAAAGATACCATTCCTAAAACTTATACTTGGCTAGACACTAAATATAGTATACTTCCTAATGTTGTCGGTAAAACTATAAAAGAAGCTAACAGCATTTTAAAAAATTATAAAATTGAATATTCTAATACCGGGGACAAAATAATTTACCAATCTCCCGAACCAGACTACTACATTGCCGATGGCGCAACAGTTAAATTAATGCTCGGTGATTGACATTTAATATGTAAATAAATTATAATTATAACTTGTGTTGAAAAAAATATATATAGTATAATAATTTCAAGGATGTGAAAATATGTTAATATTAGCAAAAGCAGCAATGGCTTTAATGCTAGGCTTTGTTTTATCAATAATAACTGGAGTTATTTTAATTCCTTTATTAAGAAGATTACACTTCGGTCAAAATGTAAGTCTTACTCTTGGTGAAAGACATTTAAAAAAGAATGGTACTCCAACTATTGGGGGTTTAATCTTTATTATTCCTACTATTATTAGTTTATTACTTTTATGGTTCCGGGGCAGTATTGAGATGACTTCTAACTTAATGATTGTCTTATTTGTCTTTATCAGTTATTCTCTTTTAGGACTTGCTGATGATTTAATGAAGATTGTCTTTAAAAATAATAAAGGTTTAAGTATCATGTTTAAACTTCTTATGCAAACCATTATCGCCCTAGTCTTCTTCTATATTTTTATTCGTAATGGCGGGGTTCCTGAAATTAGAATATCTGCTATTAACTTATATATTTATATGGGCTGGACTTATGGTTTATTTATCCTCTTCTTACTAGTTGGTTCTTCTAATGCAGTTAATATTACCGATGGGTTAGATGGACTAGCCGGTGGTTTATCAGCCATTGCTTTCTTAGCTTATGGTCTTATTGCATGGAATACCACTTGGCTGGCTGGATATCAGGAAATTGCTATTTTCTGCTTCGTCTTAATTGGCGCCATTTTAGGATTTCTCGTTTTTAATACTTATCCAGCCAAAGTCTTCATGGGAGATACTGGTTCTCTAGCCTTAGGTGGTTCTTTAGCCGCTATTGCCATTTTAACTAGACATGAACTTTCCCTAGCCGTTGTTGGGGGCGTCTTTGTAATTGAAACCCTATCCAGTCTCATTCAAATTATTGCCATCAGAAAATTTCATTGTAAAATCTTCAAGATGGCTCCCCTTCACCATCACTTTGAAAAACTAGGTTGGGCTGAAACAGATATTGTTAAAATGTTTTGGATTGTCGGTTTAATTCTAGCTATGTTAATGATTACTTATAATGTTTGGCTATAAAGTACTACTCAGTGGTACTTTTTTCTTGCCTCAAAATCAATTTTCTTGCATTAATTTTAAAATCTCTATATAATTAAATTATTCTGGTCAAGCGAAAAAACTAACGAATAATAATGTGAGCCACATTCTAAAGACGCTATAAAAAATCATGGTTAAAAATAGTTAGAAATAAAATAAATAAAGTTTTCATGATTATGTGGAACCTAAAAGTAAACTTCCAGTTTGTAAGAAAGAAATGAACCTTAAAATGAAAAAGAATTATGCTATATTTTTTATTATCTACTGCCTAATCTATTGGATAGGACGTCTAACTTGTGCTAAAGTTATTCCTGACTTAGAAATATCAATAAGTACCCTTCAACTTTTTGATATCTTTTTTGCTATCATTTTTATAGCTGCCCTGGAGAAATATTATTCTGATAAATTTTTAAGTGGACGCAAGCGAAAAATAATGCGCGCAACTTACCCTTTTATCATTTTATTAAGCCTTTCCTTCGAACCATTAATAGCTAATTTCCGCCATTTTCCAGATAGCCTCGACAAATGTGTTTATTATACAAAAGAATGTAAAGCCAATACTCTTTATTATCAAGCACCCAATGAAAATGAAGATGGAATTATTTATATTTTTAACGATTACGTAGCAGTTGACAGGTTAGTTAATAATTACTGGCAACGTGATGATACCAAGTATAGATATACTTATTTTGATTACCAAGGCGAAGACTACTTTATAGAAGTCTTTCCTATCAATAATAAATATTTTATTTATCTTTATTTAGGTGCAACTAAAAATATAAATGACATCAAAGATAACACTAACATTGCTTTCGACATGCTTCACCCCGCCAAAAGTAGGATTTATCAAGCTCATAATTACTATGGAAAATTAATTGATGATTTTTCAAATTATAATATTCAAATTGAAGGTAAAACCGTTGAATTCAAAGAAAAAAAGTAAATTTATTGAACAAAAAAAAGAAAGCAAACTAGAAAATATTTTTAGACACTTTTGTCTAGGAATTTTAACCATCTCTGTTAAAATTAGAACCACCATGATTTTTTTTCTCTCAAAGCCTATTAATACTCAAAACCATCAAACTCTAAAAAACAAATTAAAATTTTAGAAATTCCAAAAATAGTAGAAATAATTTGCTAAAATAGATTACCCTTCACGGTAATTTAATAAAATTTTTATCTTGCTAAAGCCCCTTCTTTATGATATTATTAAGTAGTTGATGACACATGGTCTGTTGGTGAAGTGGCTTAACACATTGCCCTCTCAAGGCAACATACATGGATTCGAATTCCATACAGACTACCAATTAGTTTATTGCTTGAGTTTTCTACTCAAGTTTTTTTCTTTTCTAGTATATAATCATTCTCTAAATCATAAATTTATACTAAAGTGAGGTTAATATGAACAAACAAAATTTATGGTTTATCACTCTATTTAGTATTATCTTAGTCTTAAGTATTTATTATATCAGTATGCCTTCCAATATCTTAGAAGAATATACCAACTATAATAATCAAGATAATACTAAAGAAACTGTATCCACCGTTACCGAAGAAACTTCTTTAGTCGCTTTAAGAGTCGCCGCTGATGAAGAACTTCTAGCAGAGCTAACTAATCTTCAAAATACTATTACTGATAAAGAAAAAACCGTCATGGAGAAAAATAACGCTTATGAAGAGCTAATGACTCTCAATGAAAATAAAGGCTTAGAAGAAAATATTGAATCCAAATTAAAAGAGAAATTTTCTTATGACTCCTTCGTTAAAATTAATAAAGACCAAATAAATATAGTTATTTCTAGTACCAAGCATGACAAAATGATAGCTAACACCATTATTAAAGAAGTCCAAAGTATGTTTGCTACCAAAAAATATATAACCGTAAAATTTCAATAAGAGTTTACTAATTAATAAATACTCATAGAATACTATTAAGGTGATATATATGAGTTTATTAACAAAAAGAGAAAAAGAAATATTTATTCTTTTACTAGAAACTAAAACGACTAAAGAAATAGCTAGTATTTTAAGAATTAGTGAAAAAACAGTTCGCAATCATATTTCTAATGTCATTCAAAAACTAGGGGTTACTAGTAGGAGTAGTGCTATCATTGAACTTCTTAAATTACAAGAAATTACTCTTTAAAGACCATTTCGAGGTCTTTTTTAATTTGAAAATTAAAAAAAAAAGAACTACTTATCAATATTTTTCTACTTATAAGTAATTCTTAACATCATTAACTAACTTAGGAATTGACATTCCACAAGCTGTCAATAACTCTTCGGCCTTAAAGTCAGTATGGAACTTTTTAGTTATCCCATAATTAAGGACTTTAATATCACTATTAGCAAAATAACTAGCGACATTAACGCCATATCCTCCTTGCAACTCCCCATCTTCCAAAGTCATAATTACTTGATGGTCTTGCTTTAAGCTATCTAAAGTATCATAATCCAAATCACTAACATTTAAAGCATTTATAACTGTTATATCTTTATTCAACTCTTCTCTTAAATTTTTTCTCACTGCTAAGGCCATCTTTAACATAGGCCCTACGGCAATTATAGCAACTTTTTCGCCATTATTAACAACTCTATTCTTTAAAATATTTTCAACTTCATCATTTTCAACTTCACACCAGAAAGACGGGACTCTAATACCAACGGGATGATGACTTTTTGTAGTAGCAAACTCTAAAGACTTTTTATATTCTAAGACAGTTGCTGGCGCCAAATAAGTAAAATTAGGAATATGACTAAATTCTTGAATATCACACATGGCAATATGCGTATCACTATTCATACCATAAACCCCTGGTTTAATAACCAAAATAGTCGCTGGATTATCATTCAAACATAAATCATGACTAACTTGATCATATACTCTTTGCAAAAAAGGAGCAAAAGTTCCAAAAACTGGAGTTCCTCCATTTTTAGCAATACCACTAATCATGCCAACCGCATTTTCTTCAGCAATTCCCACATCAATAAATCGCCCTCTTTTAACATACTTCTCTCTAACGTCTTTAACAAATCCAATACTACTAGGAGTTGCCGCACTCAAAACTACTGCTTTGGGATTGGTGTCTAATAGTTCTTTTAAACTATTAAAAACTGTGTTGTCTGAAGGCACCTGATTAAGTAAAGTTCCATCCAAAACGTTAAAAGGGCCACCAGTATGCCAAGCTTCCCTATTGTCTTCAGCATACTTTAAACCTTTTCCCTTAATGGTATGAATATGTAAAACGACAGGGTGATTAATACCTTTCACCGAATTAAATAATTCTACTAACTTTCCTATATCATGACCATCATCTAAATAATGATATTCTAGTCCCAAAGACTTAAAGAAATTGCTATTAGAAACACCATTCATCATTCTAAGTTCTCTTAAATTCTTATAAAGACCACCATGATTTTCCGCAATACTTTGGTCATTATCATTAACAATAATAATCAAGTTATTAAGATATTCCCCCGCATAATCTAAGGCTTCTAAGGCTTCACCCCCAGATAAAGAACCATCCCCGATTACAGCTATAATATTTTCTTTAGTCTTCTTTAAGTCCCTAGCTACGGCTAGTCCTAAAGCTAGAGAAACACTAGTCGAAGTATGGCCAACTTTAAATAAATCATGTTTACTCTCCAAAGGATTAGTATAACCAGTTACTTCATAAAATTTATCATCATCAAGATAAGCTTCTTTACGTCCAGTTAAAATTTTATGGGGATAACATTGATGAGAAACATCAAAAACAATTTTATCTTCTGGCGAATTAAAGACGTAGTGAAGCGCCACCGTCATTTCAACCACGCCTAAATTAGGTCCTTTATGACCACCAATCTTACTAACTCGATTGATAACTGCCGCTCTTACTTCATCGGCTAAAGGCTGTAATTCCTCTACTTTTAATTTTTTGACATCTTCTGGTCCATTAATTTTCTCTAAATACATTTAATACACTCCTTTTAATTCTTTTCTATTATCTTATACTACTTTTTTTAATTTAGAAAATTCATAACTAAATCAATTAAAACTTTTTTTCTTTCGGATTAGACTCGGCAACAAGCAAAGTTAGAGAGGCTAAGAATGATGGACATTCCTTTAGATTAGTTAAGGGGTTCAAATAATTATTTCTACTAAAACCACTAGCATAAGCCTCATTAAAAGTTCTTAATCAATAAGCTTTCTCTTTTGTAAATTCTTTTTTATTTATTAATCTTCCTAATTTTAAACTTCCTTCTTCATTATACTCATTTTTAAGTATTACAAACTATCTTAAAAATTTTATTATATCAGTCCTAATTTTTTTAATTATTCCCCTTCATCGAAGTTATTTTCTCAGCTAATCTTGTTATAAAGAATACCTGACTTGAATTGATATATTCCAAAGCTTCTTCTAAAGTAAACCATTTAATTTTGTCCATTTCTGGATAATTCTGTATTTTTCCTGATTTAATTGGCCATTCTAACTCAAAAGTATTACTTTTAAAATTAGAAATATCCCCATCAAAATAGCTTTCAAACATAATAACTAATTTATTATTAGATACTTTTTTACTTGCTAAGTAATTAATCGGTTTATCTAAAAGCAAATTTGTTTCTTCACCAACTTCTCTTTTCGCTGTCACAAGGACCTTTTCTCCCGGTTCACTTATTCCTTTTTGAATAGACCAAGCTCCTTTATCTTTTTTATCCCAATAAGGGCCCCCAAAATGAGTTAGCAAAACATAATATTGGGGCCCTTCTTTTTTCCATAAAATGACACCAGCACTTCTTTTCATCTTATTTCACCAAATCTTTCTTTTTCCTAATCTTTATAAACTTCTTTTAAAAAATTGAAGACTGCCACGCCTTTGGCCACCGACATGAAAGACAACATAAGTCATGTCAATAAGAGCTTAATGTACAAGCAAAAAATTTTCATTTCTAAATTTAAAGGTATAATTTCTAGGCGTTATCGTCACTTCTACACCATAAGAAAACTAATAGTCTAAAGTCCTCCCATATAAAAATCGTTTATTTTACTTTACACATGCTAATTTCTACTTCCTTTATTTAAACCATTTCTTTTTCATAATTTAAATCTAGTCAACTTTAATATTCTGTTTCTACCCAATACCAATTATTCTTTAATTTTTCTACATATGTAATTTTATGGCCAGTCTCGTTTTTATATATTAAAGACTCATCACTGCTAGAATACATTAACTGGACTGAACCAGATAAAACGCCTCGCATAATCCAAAAGCAAATTAAAACGCCACCTTCATCATTCTCATAAACAGTAATCTCTCCACTAGTAGATATTTTCTTTATATTTTTAGGCAGTTCAATATTTCCATACTCATCAAAAATATACTCTTTATTCTTAACCTTAGTTATTACTTCTTCTCTTTGCTTTTTATAAAGTATCATTTCTAAATAAACTCTGCACTCTCGAAAGGGAAAGAAAATACTAAATATCGGAATTATTATATAAATACTCAAAGCCACAATACTACTTTTCTTCTTTGTCTTAATTAAATCAATTATAGTTAAAACTAAGAATATATTAAAAACAAGAAAAATTATTCCTATCGGTATTAAAAGCCTATAAGAAAATAAATACTCTGTAGTAATATCCCAGTACCAATTATTTAAAAAGCACAAGATAAATATTAGGATAGCAATTAGTAAATATCTGTTATCCTTATTAATATTTTTTAATTTAACCACAAAATTTTTCATTATAATCCCTAATTTAGCAAACAATTTTAGTAATAATACTTTTCGCCTTCCATATTACCATAATAAACACCGTAATATGTATTACCGCACTCATCTTTGATTTCTTCGCAACCATAAGTATAAGCTGATATTCCATTAGCCTTAAAGTAATCCCAAGCTTCTTCGTGGTCACCATTTTTCACACAAGTATCTTTATCTTCATAAAAATACGTATACTTATTTTTAAATTTCTTTGGTGTACACTTTGTTTCTTCTGGTTTTGGTTCTTCTGGTTTTGGTTCTTCCGGAGCAGAAACTGTTGGCTGCTTTACTTCCTCTTGTTTGTTTTCTGTACTATTAGGTTTCTTATTATTATTTGTTTTTTCTGGTTCTTTTTTGGTATCAGTAGTTGCTTCGCTACTCTTATCGGTAGTATTATTTTCTTCTTCGCCTACATTCTCGTCAGCACCAACATTTCCTGCATTATCATTAACAAGCTCACTAGTTGCCGTAACCTTTAAAGACTTATCCTCAGTAATCTCAATCTTAATATATCCAAGAGCCTTACCATCTCGCATAACCAAAAGACGATGACTACCTAGTTCTAAACTTTTATCTTTTAAAATATCATTTAGCCCTTCTAAATAATATTTATTATCTTTTTCCACTACATTAACTTCACCTAAATAAACAGGATTAGAAAATACCCAAACTTCAACTTTAGATATTTCATCTTTTCCATCCCAAGAAACTAACTCTACCGTCTTATCTTCATTAACAATAGCCCTTATTTCCAAAGAGTCATTTAAAATATTACGTAAATTTGTCATTTCTTTATTAGCATTTTGCTTCGCAATGATAGCAGTCCCAAAACCAACTCCAACACTTACCAAAATAACCCCCATAACAATTAATATTATCTTCTTTTTTTCTTTATCCATATAAACATACTCTCTTTCATCAACAAGATATCACACCTAAAATACAATATCAAGAAATTTTTTTACTTTTTTAAAAGTTTCCATTTTAATCTTTAAGCCAGACTTTTTTTGATTTAATTTTCATTCATGAATCATTTTAAAAGCTAAAAAAATACCTTTTTCAAAGAAAAAAGAAGCCAAGTAGAAATTATTCATTTCCACTCAGATCCTTTTAACTTTTCTTTAAACTTAATTTATTTCCTAAACTAGCATTATATAAGTTAATAACACCATCTATCAAAGCTATATCCATATCCAAGTACTTACTTATCTCTATACTAGAATACTTAATACCATTAGCATAACCACTCATCATCAAAAGAATCATAACCACATTATTGTCTAAGACTGTATTTAACTCTTTTAAATACTTATTACTTAAGACATAATTAACTATCTTAATCCTCTCTTCTTGAAACTCATTATTATTCTTTAGTCTTTCTAACCTTTTCTTAAAAGTATCACAAAAAAACTATAAATCTGATGTTTAATCTTTATATCCAACAAATCAAAATCTTTCCTAGTCATAAACTCTTCATCATATCTTAAGAAAAACCACTCTAATTCTTGGGCATTTAAACTTTTTATTGCCCTAAATATGTCTTCTTTTTTGTAATAACTATATTTATAAAACAAATCATTTTCAAAATTATTCCGATTGCTTAAATACTCTAAATTATCCCTAACCTTCTCAATGACCTTAAAGACTTCATCTTTTGTCTTTTCATCAAGATAAAGAAAGCTCATCTTAAAACTATAATTATCATCATATCTTAAAGTTAGTAAATTTTTTTCATCTTGACTTAAACATTCAATGCTATGCTTAAGAAGTGTCTTCGTATAATTTCTAAACACTCTTGTTAAATTAAGATTTTCCAAAAATTTTTTCTTATTGCTAAGATATCTTGGTATCTTTCGGTGCATAAGATTACGATACTGCCACATCTCATGTTCTGTAACCGTAACTGCTTCTATTCTCTTTTTAAAATCTTTCCCATAAAACTTCTTTAAAGTTGCTTTTTCTTCTAAAGATAAATTATCTATAACTAATAATACTTCTTCTTTAGTATAATCGCCAAATCTTCCAAATAAAGAATCATTATCATTTAAAGAACCTTCTTTTTTCTTAAGATTTCTAATTATCTTAGAAACTATCTTATTTATAATCTTTGTAGTTCCTTTGTCTAAACACTTAGAACTTTTTCTAAGGTTAAGCTCATCATCATACCTTAACTTTAATAAATCTTGTTCTTCTTTAGATAATAAACTAATTATATAATTAATATCCTCTTCTGAATAAGCATTTAACTTAATATATAAATTATCACTATCTTTAACATAAAAACGGCCTAAAATTCTTTGTAAATCATCATAAATAATTTCTACTAACTTATTTTTATCTTCTTCATCAATAAAACTGTTCTTTAACTTCAAATCATTATAATATGCTACTACTAGACTTCTTTTTTTAATTGGCAACTTCTTAATAGCATCTATAATATCATCTTTACTATGATTTTCATAAATACTATCTAAATTTCTTAAAACATCTACACTAAAAGCTTCATTATCAATAATTCTTGGTATCTTTACTTTTATTAAGTAATCTCTTTGATTTTGCCATACGGAAGCTTCTTTTAATTGCAAATAAACATTTAAATTACTATCATATTTAGAATATAATAATTCCCTCTCACTTGATGATAAACTTCTAATGGCACTGCTAACCGCCTCTTTGGGATATCTTCCTAATACTAAGTATAAATTACTATTATGCATATTTATTATTCTTTTTTCTTTAAGACTTTTCTTAATCTTATTATGTACTAATGTATCAATTCTCTTCTTAAGATTTTCTTCTAAAAACGAAGCTTCACTTCGATACTCAAAATTATCATCGTAACGTAGACTTAAGAGTTCCTTTTCATCTGTACTTAAATATTTAAGAACTTCTTCAATTTCTATTCTTGAATACTCCTCTAATATATCATACAAACTTTTACCCCTATTTCTTCTAATAGGCTTTACTTTCTCCTTAATATTTCTAACTTGTAATTTAGCCTTTAAAAAAGGTAAAATTTGTTGAAAGAAGTAAATATTTTCCTGAAAAGAATAATCATTATCCCCATCTTTAATAAACTTCTCTCTCTTTAAGACGTTCGCACGTTCTTGGAAACTCAATAAAGATATTACTTCATTAACTGTATCTTTATCATAAGAAGAACATAACTCATAAATAGAAATCATATTAACTTCTTTAAATAAATCCAACGTTTTAGGAAGTAAAACAATAATTATATATTCAAGAATTACATGCTCCGTTCTTGTCATTAAAACATTGGTTAAAAAGTTACCATTAATATCGTAAAACTTATTTAAAACATTCTGATACTTAGTTCTTAAACTATTTATAGCTAACTTCACTTCTTCTTTAGTATATTGGGAAAAATATTTATAAACATTAACATACATCATAACCAGTCCCCCGTTAATCGTTAGTATTTTACCGCATTTTAAAACTATTAGCAATTAAAAGAAAAGAATTTTCAAATAACTTTCTCTCCCATTTATGTTTTTATGTCTTCGCTTGTGAATATTTTTTCTAGCTTGTTTTAAAGTTTAACCCCTTTAAACAAACTATTTTCCTTTATATTTTCTAATTATTTTTTTAATACAAGATTTCCCTATTTTAAAGCTTTTATTAATGCTTTCTCTTCTTCATGAACTTCTGTCTCTCCATCAAAAGTACTAGTTAAGTTATTATCAAAACCAATCTTAGGACTTTGATATACTTTAAGAAATAACTGAATTAACTTTTCAACTTCTTCTAGGCTATAATTAGTCATCTTAGCTATCTCTTCATCAGAATATGATTTAGCTAAATGGCCATATTTCATAATAATAATCATAACAAAATCATTATTTAAAGCATCATTAACTTCATTTAAAATTCTATTAGTCTTGATAAAATAAACTAGTTTTTTATTATATTCATTCTTCCAGGAATTTATTAAAGTATCATTAATACTTTCAATAATAAAGGCAATAGCCCTTTTCGTTGTATCTGTTAATTTTAACTTAGAAATTTTTAGATTTCCTTTCTCATCATACACATAGTTAAGTAATTCTTGATACGATATTGACAAACTTCTTTTAACTTCATTAACATACCTTCTATCATAGGCTTTGAAATTTTCATAGAAATTATCTACATTCGTCATCCTCTCAGTTATTGTCTGGTTTTTTTGGATATCTTCCTGCTTTTCCAATTTATTTTTTATTTTAACGATAAGATAATTTATTCTTCGTTCGCTGTTTTTACTTAAAGCATTAACAGTCATCTTACCAGTTGAGCCATAAATACCCGCTATAAATTGTTGTTCTTCTAAAGAAAGCTCCTTCACCTTAATATCAATTTCTTCCTTTGAAAAGCCATTAAAGCGGTCATAAAAATTTTTCCTTTTTCTTCCGTAAGGAGCATCTAAAGCATATCTAGGTTTCAAATATCCCTTTATCTTCAAAATTAAATTAGTAATATGTTGTTTTCCTTGTCTATCAAGTTCATAAAATTCACCCTTAGGATTGCCATCCTTGTCATAAACACTAGCTAAAAACAGCTGATCTTTTAGTGGTAAATATTTTATTCTCATATCAATTTCTTCTTTGGAAAAAACTTTAAAACGATTATAGAAATTTTTAACATTACAATTACCACCTAAGTTCAAAGTACTTCCCAATCTTAAATATCTTTTTATTTTTAAAAGTAAGTTTGAAATATATTGTTTATCTTTATTATCCATATCAAAAAATGCACTTGTTGGATTACCATCTTGATCATAGGCACGTACTAAAATCTGCTGTTCTTTCAAAGACAATGCCTTTATTATTAAATCAACTTCTTCTTTAGAATACCCTTCAAAACGACTATATAAGTTCTTTACTTTTCGGCCGGTATGCAACTCAGACTTATTATTTATCATTTTTTTAATCTTAATAAGTAAATTATCAATTTTTCTTTTAATTTTAATATCTAAAGTTCGATAGCTCTCTCTCGAGTTTCCTGATTCATCAAAACGCAAAGCCAAAATAGCTTGTTCTTCTGCTGACAACATATCAATGGCTATAGCAATCTCTTCCTTAGAATAATCGCTTAAAAATTGATACAAAGTCATTAAAGGCCGTTGTTCGCCCTCTTCAGCATTATTTTCATGAACTTTTTTATTAATAAAATACGTAACTTTCGTGACTAAGGCATTAACTCTAATTTTAGTATTTCTATCACATGTAAAAAAACTTGCTAAAGCATCACCATTTTTATCATAATATGTATGATAAAGCATCTTATCTTTAAAGGTCAAATAATTCATAGCCTTATCAACCTCTTCTTTTGAATACATTCCTAATCTATGATAGAAATTTTTAGCTTGACCACCAGACTTACTTTCGTCACCCCTATTTAATTTAACAACAATCTTACCTAAGAGATTCGATATTTTACTTTTAGTCTTATGATTTAAAGTCTCATAATCATTTCTAGGATTTAAATACTCGTCATATCTTAAATAAAATAACTCTTTATTTTCTTTTGATAATTCCTCTACTACCTTTTTTATTTCTTCTTTTGGATACGCATTTATTTTTTCTATAAGCGGTTTACGAGCCATTTCTTTTTGCAAAAGCATCAACATCTTCTTATTAATTAATTCATCTAAACTTCTAGCATATTCTTCATTTAAACCACTAAAACCATTTCTAACTTCTAAAGTAGTTCGATTGTATTTTAAATTCAAAATGTCTCTTTCTTCTTTCGGCAAATAAGAAATAACTTTTTTTATCTGAGCCTCTGAATACCCTTCAAATATTTCTTTTAGACTTTTATAATCTTCGGAAGCATCTAATGAATTAACTGATAGTTTACTAAGAATATTTAGTAAATAGGGATAAATATCGTCTTTAAATTCTTTATTATCAAAAATCGCCTCATCACTTTGATGATAGTACATATTTTTTAAATTCACAATTTTCTTTTGATAAGTAAGTGGTAATCTTTTAAGAGCTATATCAACTAAGGATTTATCAATACCCGAAAATAAACAATATATAACTTCTTCTTTTTCTTGTTTTACAATTTTTTCTAAATACTCGGGAATTACCTTCTTTAAAAGCTTATCTATTTCTTTGGAAGTACTACCATTTTCTAAGTAACTACCATCAGCATTATATCTATCTCTTATAAGTTTAATCTCTTCAACTGATAGCAGCATAAGAGCTTTATCTACTTCATCTTTACTATATTTTTCATAAAGTTCATAAAGATTTTTCTCTCTTGTACACGCTAATCCCTTAGTTTCTTTATAAACGAAATAATATGTTCCTAATAAAGCTTTAAGATTAAAATCATTATAGATAGTACTCTTCTTTATTCGTTCTAAATATTTATAAAGCCCACTACCTAATAACCTTAAGTTATCAGTGTTTTTTACTAGCAAATCTATATCTGACAATCTTAAATCTACATTATTTTTATTTAAGAAATATAAAACATTCCTTAATATCTTACTAAAAGAAGCAAAGTTTGAAATATCTATCTCCAAAGAATTAAAATATTTTTCTAAAGTATCATTAAGTTTTTCTTCGAAAACTCCTCTACTAAGTCCAAGAAAGTTTTCTTCTAAATGCTGTCTTAAAATATTATTAAAATCATCTTTTTCCTTAGCTGTCTTAAGACTTTCATCAATAGCCTTATCGACTAAACTATCTATATCCTTTATCTCTAAGAAAGCAAATTTCTTCTTAAAGTCATATATTAACCAAGCAAACACCTTTCTTACTTCTTCTCTAGAGTAAGTATCTTGACTAGCAGCATCCTCAAGTTTTAATGAATTTTCATCTACTAAGTAATAAGATAATAACATTGTATTCAAATTAATATCTTTTCCCAAACTAGTTAACTTAATTTCCTTTAAGTATTTAAAAATTCCTTTTGCTAAAAGATAGACCTGTGAATTATTTTTTAGTAAACTATCAACCTCATTACTATTAAGTTTAACATTATACTTACTTAAAAAGTCAAAAAACTTATTTAAACTACTCTTAAAAACTTCATAACTAGAAATATCAATTTCTAAAGATTTAAAATAACGATTTAAAACTTCAAAAGTATTGTTTCTAAGCTCCACTACAGTCTCTTGTCCAAATAATATCTCTAAATTTTCTTTTAAATATCCATATAAAAGATAACCTTCTTGATCACCTAATTCTTCTTTACTAATCTTAATAGCTTTATCAATGATATCCATATATTCTTTGCTACTCAAATTTAGGAAAAAATAATCTCTTTTGAGTTTTTCAATCAAGGAAAAGTGTTTCTTTATTATTTCTTCGTTTTCCATAAATCCACGTCTTTCTTAACTTCTATTTAATTACAGCAGTTCAACAAATTTTCACGCAAATAAGCCATCGTCCACCAAAGTAATCATATTTTTCTAAATCTCATGTTAGACTAGTATTCTACTACATCACACTATTCTTAGCAACAAAAAAAGGAAATCACCTTAAATTTTTCCTCTTTTTATAAACTTCTTTTTTCTTCTTGTTCCTCTTCTAAATAGATAAAATCTCTTTCTGGATACTTAGCTGTCTTAATAAAATATTCATCACTAGGGACATACTTATCTGCAAAATAAGCTAAAGCCTCATCTAAAGAAATACCACTATAAAGTTCTTTCTTATCCCTAGATACGAAATCTCCCTTTGTAGGATCATAATTATATATGGTAACCATTGGTATAATTCTAAAACTTAAAGCCTTTATCCTGTCATTTAAATTCTTTAAACAATCATATTCTTTGCTATTTATACAACACGGACATTCCACTGTTATATAAGGATTATCGATTTGATTAACCAATCTCACAAAAATATAATTAAAAACTCCGCCCTCGATAGCATCATTCAAAATTCTTTGATTTTTTAAATAGCTACCTTGTAATTCCAAATTAAATATAGCAGCCAAAATTATTTCTAACGTATCGCCATGACTGCCAAGACCTGGCACCAAAGTTTTGGTTTTATCCAAGGCTGGCTTGTTATAGACCTCTATCATTTTCTTAGGCGTTATTAAAATAGATGCTCCTAAGCCTTCAGGATAAGCCGATTCATACGCCGTATAACCACCATTACCTTTCTGAAAAAATTCTTCTAAATCTAGTTTCCGTAAATTCATTATTAATTCTCTTCCTTAAATCTTTTCATTATTCTTAAAGTATTTAAAATTGTTAGTAACGTAACCCCGGTATCAGCAAAGACAGCTAACCACATATTAGCAAAACCTAAAACACTAAGTAATAAAATAATAACTTTGGTCATCATCGCAAAAAGCAAATTTTCTTTAATAATTTTCTTCGTATACTTAGAAATCCTAATTGCCAAAGGAATTTTTGATAATTCATCACTCATTAAAACGATATCGCTAGCTTCGATAGCTGAATCACTACCAACGCCACCCATAGAAATTCCAATATCTGCTCTTTTTAAAACTGGAGCATCATTAATTCCGTCCCCAACAAAGATTGTTACGTCATTCTTATTTGTTATAGCCTCAAAAGCTTTAAATTTATCTTGTGGTAACATTTCATATTTAATTTCATCAAGGCCGAGCTTCTTCCCAATATTTAAAGCCACCGCCTTTTTATCCCCCGTAAACATATAAGTCTTAATATTATTAGCCTTTAAAATCGTAATTGTTTCTTTAGCATTTTCCTTAATACCATCATTAATAATAACTGAGGCTACATGTTTACCATTAATATTCAAATGTAGATCAGTATCAACATCACAACTGCATAACTTGCTATTACCTATTAAGATTCTTTTTTTATTTAAAGTAAAACTAATGCCATTACCCTCTATTTCTTGAAAGTTTTTAACATCACTGTTATCTATTTTTTCTTTCTTAAGTTTTAAAATTGACTTAGCGATCGGATGATTAGATAAAGATTCTCCCTTAGTTAAGATATCTATTACCTCTTCTTTTGTATATTTACCCTCTAAAACTTCTATTTTCTCAACCGTAAAAGTTCCATTTGTTAACGTCCCCGTCTTATCAAATATTATCCTAGTCGTATTACTTAAATTATCTAAATAATTACTCCCCTTAACTAAAATACCTTTCTTACTAGCAACCCCAATTCCGGTAAAATAAGATAAAGGCACAGATATTGCAATCGCACAAGGACAAGAAATAACTAAAAAAGTTAAAGCTCGATAAATACTAATCTTAAAAGGAACTTTAAAAACTAAAGGCAACATAATTGTAATAAGAATGGCTAATCCAATAATAATAGGAGTATAAACTCTACTAAATTTAGTTACCATATTCTCCGTTTTGGTCTTCTTATCTGTAGCACCCTCCAGTAACTCTAAAATCTTAGCGACCGTTGAATTAGAAAAAATACTAGTAGCTTTAATTCTTAAAACATCCCCCATATTAATACTTCCTGATAAAACTTCATCATTAGTATTAACTCTTACTAAATCACTCTCTCCTGTCAAAGCTGAAGTATCTAAGTCACTATTTCCTTTAATAATAACCCCATCTACAGGAACTTTATCGCCCTTTTTAACAACTAATATGTCCCCAATTTTAACCTCTTCAACAGGAACTCTAATTATCTTCTTATTTTCCAAAAGATTGGCAAAAGGTTCTTTAATATCTAATAAATCTTTAATAGATTTTCTTGAGTTATTAATAGCCTTCTCTTCTAATATCTTTCCAATCGTATATAGAGCAATAACCATCATTCCTTCTAAGACTTCTCCAATCATTAAAGCTCCTAGGCAAGAAACGGTAATAAGTAGATTTTCATTAATCCCGTTCCCTTTCTTTAATAGTTTAACCGCATTTAATGTTGTCTTATAAAGAAGTAACCCATAAGAAATAATATATAAAATAACTTTTAGAAAATTAGGAAGTGACAAAAAATACCCTAAAAGCCCTATTACTAAAGCCATTATTAAAATACTTAAATGATACTCTTTTGTATCATTATCTTCCTTTTCTTTTTCATTTAAAGTTATATAAGCTTCCGGTTCCACACTCTTAATTAATGTATTTAACTCTTCTAAAGTATAATCCTTATCCGATTCATAAGAAATCTTACAAGTACTAAAGTTAACAACCACATTATTAAAGTTATCATTGTCATTTAGCATCTCTTCGATTTCTCTCGCACAATTAGCACAATCTAAGTTATTAATATTATATTTATATTTCTTCATTAGTCTTCTCCCTTTAATTTATGCTCAATATGTTCAATCCCTATTTCGTATAACTTAGTTATATGAAAATCATCCAACCGGTAATACACTTCTTTACCTTCTCTTCTAAATTTGACAATCCCCGCACTTCGTAAAATAGCTAGTTGATGAGAAATTGATGATTTTGTCATATTTAAGACATTAGCTATATCACAAACACACATTTCATTTTTATCTAAGACCCATAATATCTCCGTTCTCGTTAAGTCTCCTAGGATTTTAAATAATTCGGATAATCTTTCTAACTCGTCTCGTTGGGGCTTATTCTTTAAAGCCACCTTCACCGCCTCTTCATGAATAATATTACAGTCACATACATTTATATTTTCCATAGTCCTATCCTTTTTAGTTGAATTTATATTCAACTGACATAATCCGATTATAATTGAATATATATTCAACTGTCAAGACTAAAAAAAGTAAAACCAAACAGCCTTACTAATTTTTCTATAAGTCCTATCCCGAATTTCTTCTTCTCTTAATATTATGATTATTAAAAATAATTAACAATCTTACTTACGATAAATTCAGTCACATCATCAGCACTAATTTGATTATCCCTAGTACTATTGTTAGTTATAATCCCATAATCATCTTTGGTATCAGAACCATAATACAAAGAATAAGTACCATCTTCTAAGTTTTTACTACTAATTATGATGGTTTTAAAACTTTTTGGGGCCACAAAACTTAACAATAATTAATTTATCTCTATTTAACATTCTTACTCATTATTAAATATAATAAGTCCAAAGAAAATACAATACTAAATCCCGTTATTAACAAGATATATTTAGTTTTTAAACCATGCTTACTATTAAAGTCTTTATTATTCATTATAGGTGGTTCTATATTTTCTATTTGTCTATCAGAAGTTATTTTCTTACTACTAGCTTCCTTCTTAGCAAGTATTGCAGTTTCTATGATACCTCCTAAAGACACTATAAGTATTATGATTAATATTATCTTCTTTTATCTTTTCTTCATTTCTTAAAATTTTTTTAAGACTAATAATAAATTATAAGGATTAAATGAATATTAAAAAGCCATACTTTTCATATGACTTTAAAATACAAGTTATGGGGCCAAAGATTAAGAGAATGAGTAATACGGCCCCATAACTTAATTAGTTTCTACAATAAACGGGTCATTTGCTGTTCCTGTTCCCCCGGATATTCTTGTATCGGCTTTCAAATTTATAACGGGGCGGGCACTATGGCTGTTAGCAACACTCCACCAAAGGCCAAGATAACCATCGGGGTGTTCAAACCACTCATAAGCATAGCTGTGAGCAGCATCGAAATACGATGGAGACATTGTCCAGGTATGCCCAGTTGAATAAATCCATGATAGCTTATTAATGTGTTTATTATCCATGCCTGCGAATACCATTTCATCGTAAGTTATTAAACCAACCGGATAAGTTAAGGCTTTATTTCCAACACTTGAGTCTGCCGTAGTATATAAATCTCTTGATGGATCCGGGCAAGTAAATTGGGCTGCACTAATTTGATATCTAGCATAAGAACCAAATGTAGTATCAATTGTATTGGTTATGCCATCGCCACCGCTACTGCTGTGTAAACTACGGTCGCCACAGAAGCCAACAGCAGCTGAAATATATTGACTATATCCATTATCGACGATATTCGTTTTATACCAACCATCAACAGCTGTTTTAATGGTTGAGTCATTGTTATTAGCATGAACTTCAGCAAATGTTGTTGCATCGGGGTCACCATACATGTAACCAATATAAGCAGGGTCATTATATTTACTATTAAATTGGTACGTCTTACTATTTATTGACTGATTTACACCAGTGGCATTATTTTCTGTACCATTATAGATTAATCTAATCGAACCATCGCCATTGATTCTTATTATTTGCCAGTAGTAACCGGCAAAGTAAACATTATTATTTTTAACATTACCACGATAATAATAAGTTGTACCATAATCATCAGTACCTTGATATAACCCCTTATCAGATTTATCATTTTCCAGTTCCGTTTCGGCTAAAGTTACACAAGATAAATTATAAACACTAGATACATAAGTTATTCCGTTGGTTGTTTGAGTACTTGTTGACTTAGTCGCACCCGTAATTTGATAAACATTAATGTTACCAGTGTTTCTTGCAACGTATAACTTTTTATTAGACTCATTATATTCCATGCTTTCAATTGAATAATAATATTTAGTATCCCCGGAATAATCTAAAGTCGTTGGGTCTTTCAGTGAACAGTCGCTTAAGGTATACCTTGCGGTTTCACTATTAAAAGTTTTGCCAGTACAAACATACATATATTGTTCATCTTGACTTAAATTGCTTAATTCTGGTACTGAATTTATCGCTTCTAGAGTTGGTTTTATAACCTTACGTGTTGAACTTTCGCCAATCTTCTCTACCCACTTAATAATCGGAGCTGTATTACTTAAATCCGGTGACTCCTTGGCTTCTATTCTTTTTATAGCATCTTCAGGAGTACTTTGATATTCATTAGCTAAGATGGCATCATGTAACGTATTATAACCAGCACCGGTTGAATTCCAAGTACTTGGGGTTGCCACTACTACTATTTTTGATGCAAAATACTTATTCATAGAATCAATATCTTCAACGTCTTTATCCATCCAAAATCTAACTGTATAATCAGCAGAATCATTATAACCTAAAGTCCCCTTGGCTATAACTCTAGACTCCGTACTGCCATCAATAACCGTTTTTGTTTCTTCATATTTAGAAAGTAACTTTATTTCTTCGTTATTAACCATTAAATCTAAGTATTTACTATTTAAAGTCGTACCTGCTAACATTTCTATATTAACAGTATATCCTGCTAACATATCACAAGTATTAGTAATTGTAAAACTATAAGGAGTTAGTTTTCTTCCTTCTTCATCACTTATGGGATACATATTAGTTAGATTAATTTCATTCTTTGCATTAGATAATTCTAACTTAAAACATTTAGACCCAGCAATATTATTGTTATCTTGTTTTTTAGATAACAAATAATAACCAAAAGATATACCAATACTAATTAAACATATTAAACTTATAGCGCCTATTATTCTACTTACTTTTCTATTTCCAGAAACATTTTTCATAAATTACCTCATAATCTTATTATTAACAAAACATAAAAATAAATACTAAGTATCGTCCCTAACCTGAACCCAAAATGACAAATACCCATATTTTCCCATTCATAGTGTATATAACTCTATGAAAACATGTGGTGAATACTGGCTTGAGGGGCAATTTGACTACAATAGTTGACTACAATCAATGCTGAAATTCAACAATTCAAAAAGGCCGCAAAGCCTTATAAATACAGGGATTGTGAGCTGTTTTTTTGACTAGAAATTTGACCATAAAAAGCCTTAATTTAATCTTTAAAACCCACTAAATATATGATAAAATAAGCTTATAAGTTAAAAATAGATACCGAAAAAACGTATTCATAGAGTTATATACTCTATGAAAATTCACCTAAAAAGGAAGTATATCCATTCTATGAAATTTTATTCATAAAATGAATATACTTCCTTTATTAATCTTTTTAAGACCTACTTACTACTAGTAATCTTCTATTTAAAGAATTACTTTTACCAACATTGCCAATATTTTCTTTACTTTCTAAAACTGATAATAATTCATCTATTTCTATATCAATATCTTCAATAGCATCTAAAATCGTATAATCCCTTAAACTCTCCATTTGTTGATATAACATCTTTTTTATTTTAATGTCATCTTCAATTTGTCTTAGTATTTTCTGTTCTTCCAAACTATAAAATTTAACTAGTGTTCCCATAAATATTCCTCTAATATAATATATGCTTTTACTTAAAATAATCTATATCAATAAGAGGATAAATATCTATTCCTACTTCTTCATAAGGATGAACCTTCTTTATAACCTCAATCAAACCTTTAACTTTATCTATATCACAAGTTACTTCTATTTTATCTTCCAAAGAATGTTCTAAAACGCCTTTACTCCCTTTAAAAGGATTAGCTTTATCATTAGGTCTAAAAGTACAATGACACTCCGTAATATTCATACATTCCCCATAATTTCCTTGAATACCACATTCATATTTTCCCATAGCACTTCTAACTACCTCAGTATAATCTTTTGGCACCATTACACATAATTTAACTGTTTTTACTTCTATTTGCATTATTTAATCTCTTTTCTATGTCTTTTATTATACTACCATTATCTAATTTTAAAAACTTAATTACTTCTTCTTTTTTACCTTGTTTTATAAATTCATCTTTAATAGCATAGTCATAAAAAACACTCTTAAACTCGCACTCCAACAAATACTTAGCAATTTCGCTGCCTAAAGAACCAATGCTAGTTACTTCTTCATAAACAAAAACCGGCTTCTTCTGTTTAACAATTTCTTTTAAAACCACATAGTCCATTGGTTTAATAAACATAGCATTTACTACTTTTAGATAAATATTTTTTTTCTTTAACTCATCTCTTATCTCTAAAGCCCGATTATAAAAGTCTCCATAACTAATTATATAACCATCGTTTATAACTTTTTCTGGATAACCACTAACTTCCCACTTACCAAGTTCTAATGAATGATAAAGGGACTCTTGTTCTTCTATTCTATCTTTAGAATACCGAATTGCCACTGGTCCTTTAACTTTAAAAGCCGTATATAACATATCACCCGCCATCGCCTCATCCGAAGGAGCCATAATAACCAGGTTAGGAATATTATTTAAAAGAGCAATATCATAAATACCTTGATGAGTTTCCCCATCCTCACCAACTATTCCGGCTCGGTCAATGCCAATAACAACATGACCTTGCATTCTGGCAATATCTTGAGCAATTTCATCATAACCTCTTTGCAAAAATGTCGAATAAATCGAAACAAAAGGTTTCTCTCCTTCTAAAGATATAGCATTGGCTAATACTAAAGCATGTTCTTCGGCAATGCCAACATCAATAAAACGTTCTGGATAAAGTTCTTTAAAATGATTTAACTTACTACCATTAGCCATGGCTGGCGTTATAACCATAATCTTCTTATCTTTTTTGGCTAAATTAATTAAATGTTTAGTAATAATATCACTCCAAGAAATCTTACCATCATTCTTAGCTTTAAATTTTCCTGTCTCGATATCAAAAGGACCAACTCCATGCCAAAGGCCAACCTTATCTTCTTCAGCGTATCTATAGCCTTTTCCCTTCTTCGTAATAACATGTAACAAAACCGGTTGCGTCTCATTTTTGGCCATTTCTAAATACTTATCTAACTCCTTGAAATCATGCCCATTAATTGGCCCATAATAATTAAGTCCCAATTCTTCAAATAAGTATCCCTCTTTCATATATATCTTCTTAAAAGACTCTTTTAAATACTTAACTCCCTTATATAAATATTTTCCTAAGAAAACACTTTTATTTAAAACACTTTTGGTATCTTGCATAGTCTTATGATATTTACTAGTACTTCTAATCTTATCTAAAGTATTATGCAAAGCCCCAACATTTTTTGATATACTCATTTCATTATCATTAAGAATAACAATTAATCTAGTATTTGTATCTCCGATATGATTTAAAGCTTCATAAGATAAACCATTACCAATCGAACCATCACCAATTACCGCCACCACATGATTCTTTTCCCTTTTTTTATCTCTAGCTAAAGCAAATCCTAAAGCTGCTGACAAGCTAGTTGAAGAGTGTCCAGCTTCATAATTATCATATTTTGATTCTTCTCTTTTTTGAAAACCTGATAACCCATTGAATTGTCTTAATGTTATAAATTCTTTAGCCCGTCCTGTTAAAATCTTATGGACATAAGCTTGATGACCAACATCAAAAATAATTTTATCCTTTGGTAAATTAAAGTTTCTATGTAAAGCCATTGTAAGCTCTACTACTCCTAAATTAGAAGATAAATGTCCCCCTGTCTTACTGACATTCTCTATCAAAAAAGTTCTAATATCCTTACTTAAACTTTCTAATTCATTATAATCTAAGTCTTTTAAAAACTTCGGATTCTTAATATCTTTTACTTCCATACTCCCACTTCCAAGCTGTATTACTATGATATCAAAGAAAAAGACTAGATACTAGCCCCATCAGTTAAATTTTTAATTCTCCTTGCTATCAACCTTCTTTTAAGTCCTAATTCTTTCTCGGCCTCTAAAAGTTCTCTTCTTTTAGCTTTAAGTAAAGAGATATCTCGACATTCTAAAATATCAACATTATCTAAAGTATCTTTTAAATAATAAAATACTAAACTAATTCTATTCATCTCCTCATCACTTATATTAAGATTACCAAAGCTTGCTAAAACATCATCATTCATTAAAATTTCCGCTAAACTAATAAAATTATCCTCTTTAAAGGAACTATTTTCCTCTATAGAACACACATCTCTACTCGCAAAAACTTCTAAGGCAATTTCTATAACTTTTTTAATATCAAACCCTAAATAAGTTATTCTCTTGATATTCCTTTCATCAGTCCAAAAAGTATAATGATGTCTCCCCCAAGGGTCAATCCCCATATCAACAGGAATTCCTAAATACTTAAGTTTACATAAATTAATAAAAGCCATTACCATCTTATTAATTTGAGGATTTAAAGTATAAATAATCTTCCCATCTCTTTCTTTAACTAATAAATCTCTTAAAGTAACAATCCCATTATCTTTAAAGAATTTATTATGTAAAAATGATTTTTCTAATAAATCTGTATCTTCAAGACCAATATTTCTAAAATTTTCTAAGTCAATCATAAATCCTCCCGCAAGTACTACTACTCTATCATAAATTATCTCTTTAAACAATCACTATTATCAAGAAAAAGAAAATAATACCAGACACCAATGTATCTAGTATTACTTATTATTCTACAATTCGACAAATATAGCCATTACTTTCTAAATGCGTTTTAATTTCATCTTGATTAGTTAAATTAGAAATATTATCAATATCACTTTCTTTAGTAGCTTGTTTATTTTTATCATCTAATTTATAGCCGTTATTTAGATAAGAATCTTTTAAGGCGTTATAATTATCAGTACTAGGAATTGTTACTATCTCACGATACTTACCGTTTTTAAGAGTTTTATCCCTTTTAAAATAAGCATCATACTCACTAACATTAATAACCATTTTCTCTTGGTCTAAATCATTTTTATGGCAAATCATCTCTACTAATTTTTCATAAATCTTAATGGTAATAGGATAATCTTTTGTATTACCAAAGTTATCAGTAGCCGTAATACTTGCTTCAATCTCCCCCACGTTATTAGTAACTACCGAACTCGTAAGTTCATAATTACAATCAGATAAATCACTACATTCCTTAACCAACATATCTTTGGTTATGTTTGAGCCTTCTGCAAATTCTAAATTATCCTTGAAAGTAATCTCTGGAGCCTTGGTATCTTCAATAGTTATCGTCCCCGTTTTAACCGTATTACCATAACTAACTTTATACGTATAAGTACCAATTTCCTCTTTAACAGCAGATAAATCCAAAGTATAATCAGGTTCACTAATATCCGTCAAATTAATATAATTTAATACTGACTCGGGAATGGTACTCCCATACTCAACCTTGATATTTTTAGTTTCAAAGTTTCTCGGATTATGACCAAAGAAATAATAATAAACACCATAACCACCAGCACAAATAGCAATAACAAAAATGACGCTTAAAACAATGTTAGTAATTAATTCTCTTTTCGTCATAATTCTAACTTTTTTGCCGTTCTTTTCCACTATTTTCTTAGCTTTTATACTAATATCTATCGCTTCGGGTAACTTATCAGTTAAAATATTAACCCCTTCATTAGTAAGACTAGCTATAGCAACCGTTCCTTTTTGACTTCTTATCGTTGAGGTTTCTTCAATTTTCAAAGTATTATCATCATTAGTAATTTGATTACTATTATTTTTCACTAGATTAGCATTACCTTGAATACTATTAGTTACCGAACTTTCTGCATTTCCCGTAGTAGTATTAAATATTTTTCCAGGAATTGAATTACCAACATTTACATTTTGATTTAAACTTCCCCCTTGGTTATTTAAAACTCCATTACTAGAGTTAATCCCTGGTACTTGATTATTTAAATTATTATTTAAAGAAGTAGTATTATTAACTTGATTACTACTGTTATTTTGGGTATTCAAATTATTATTATTCATATCGCTAACCTCTTTTTACCTTAACTTAATTATATACGATTTGCTAGTATTTTACAATGAAAAAAATATTGGCATTTTAAGCAACCATGTTTTCGTAAAAAGAACAAAAAAAGGACTATTAAAGTCCAATTCTTTATCTTTTAACAATTCCTAAGCTTTTTTATTTAATTTATGAGCTAGGCCTAAACTATTAGCAGCTTGTTTTCTAATATCTTCTACCTTACCCCCTAGATAAAAGTTAGTTAATTCATCCAATGAAAATTTATTTTTAATAACCTCATCAGATACTCTTCTAGAAACATTACTAGCCAAAAGATTTTTCTCTGAAATATTTAAATCTGACTCTACCAAAACCGATTTAGCATAGCTGTTCTTCATTTTTTCACTGGCATTATTTAAGTGTATTATAAAATCAAGATTAGATTTAAGAAAAGCTATAATCTCAGTAGAACTAGTACAAGTCATTAAACAACTATTAAATTTAGAAAATTCTTCTAAATCCAAAACTCCATAAGGCATATAATCCATACAATATAAATAATATTTTCCTAAATTATTACTACCGAAGGAAAATTCTTTTATTAAACTTTTTTCTATTTCATCATACGCTTTTAATTGAGCGGCTAACTTTTCCGGTTCTTGAATATCCATTATTTTTTTAAGCAGCGCATTTATCTTAATAACATAATCTCCTAAAATATTCACTATAGTGCCACTAAAAGTATAGAAAGTATCAGTAGTAATTAAAATTCCAATCAAATATTTTAAATCAAATATATTTTCAACAAAATTATTATTTCTGAAAAATTTATCAAGCATATTTCTTGTAATATCAGCTGTATTATCTGCCATAAGACACATATATGCCATATTAAGCTCTGTTAAAACCGAAACATCTAACTTTCCAGCTTGAATTAAAGGTCTATAATTTTCCATTAGAAGTTTATACATTTTAGAAACAGCTTCTTTACTAGCATTATTAGGAAGCCCTAAAACTTTATAAAATTTACTCTTATCCATAATTAAGCCATTCTACGACAACCAGCCATATCTTTAATATCATCTGGACAAAGTTTATCAAAACCACCATTGCTATATTGGTTAATTACATCACCACTATGAACATTATTTTTTAAAACTTTCCTGGCGATACTATCTAACTGATATTCCACCTTAATTGGACGACCATATCTTATTCGTCCTTCTGATGGACGTTTTGAGAAACTAAAAGCATAATTAAAGTTCATTGGAATAAAACAATCATCTTCAAAAACTAAGTTACTACTAACAATTTTATGATTATCCACTTCAAAATTATATAAAGCATAACGATTAGCAATTAATAAATTTAATAATTGTTCTAAATAAGTATCTATTTCTTGAAGTTGTTTTCTATCATCAAAATCTATATCTTTCTTAATCTTTGCAATATTTCCAAAAAATTCTCTATATTCTTGGGAATCTGCTAATGGTCTAAAAGCTCTTTTAGCTAAATATTCATTAATTCCATAATATATATCCCTAAAACACCCTATGCCTTCTAAAACAGCTTCGTTTTCATTTTGAACACGTTTCAAATAATTAGAATACTTTTCTAAACGCATTAAAATACTTTCTTCTAAACTTTCAAAAATTTCTTGGTCCATTAACTTGTTAACATCGACTCTTAAGCAAGCTGTAACCATGTTAATTAATTTTTTTAACTCTTCTAAATACATAATATCCTCCCTAGATATATGGCCTAAAGCCACTAATCCCCTTCTTTATGAAGACCTAGTATAGCACGAAATTTCAATCTGTCAAGTCTTTTCGTTCACTTTAAGAAAATATTATCTTTATCTTATAGAATATCTTTAACAAGAAAAAAAAGTAGTTCTATATACTACTTCTTAATCAACTGTAAAACTAAATCATTATCTTTAGAGACAATATAAACTAAATAGCCGTTATAAACTCCGGTATACCTATTCTTTAAAAGATTTAAATTATCTTGGTCTTTCTCCCAATTGCCTTCCTTTTTAGCATAATACTCATTCATTAACTTTTCTATCTCTTTAGCGCTATTATTATTCTTTGGTAAAAACATTAAATACTCAGTAACATTAGCTTTCACAATCCAAGCCGTCTTTACTTTATAATCTTTATATAAACTACTATCAATCCCATAGACTTCTTTAATTTCATCTTTATTTAAATCTTGCAGAATATCAAAAACCTTTACCTGACTTTGTTTAATTTTACTAATTACTCTTGTATTATCATTACTATTAATATAAAAGATATAGCCATCATAATCTTCTTTAGTAGCTTTAATCTTCTTAGTCTTTAAAAACTTCTCAATAGCGGCAGTTACGTTATTAGAACTATCACTACTAGGTTTAAAAACCATAAATAGTTGTTTAGATTTCTCATTATAATAAATTCTAAATTCATCCAACCAACTTCTCTTTAAGTTAAACTCCGTAAAATCATACTCATAATATTCATTTAAATTAACTTTATTATTCTTATCTAAGTCATAAGATTTACTATCACTTATAATATCTAAAGTATTATTAATATCATACCTTAAAGTCTTAAGTCCATCTATCTCTGCTGATACTTTATCTAAATTAATACTCATATCCTTAGGCTTTACATGGTTAACAACAATAATCCCCATAATAAGTATTAAAAAAATACTAACTCCCGCAATAATATACTTCTTCTTTAAAACACTACCCAGTCCATAGATTTTAATCCTTCTCTGTAGTTTCTTTAACTTCTTATAAAAATCACTACTCTTAGATTTAGCTATATTCTTAGCATGGCTCTTTTTCTTAGGTTTCTTAGTCTCTGTCTTCCGAGACTCATTTAAAAGTTTTTGTAATTCTAACTCTTTAGTTTCTTCCTCTATTTTAGCTTGTACTTTTGTCTTTGGTAGTTCTATTTCCTTAGATACTTTAGCAGTAGTCTTTGGAGTTGTATTAGTCTTTTTAGTTGTACTTTTCTTTTGTGTTGTCTTCTTCTCTACTGTTTTTTTTATATCTTTTTTGGTATTCTTAACATTCTTTTTTGTCTTACTATTAGTATTAGAACTACTAGTCTTCTTAGTCGTTTTTTTCTTTCTAGTTGCCATTCTCATTCCCCACTCTTTCGCATAAACTATTTTATTATATTTTATAAGTTTTAGCAAGCATATGACATCAAAAAACTAATAGTTTCTCTTCTATTAGTTTTAAATTAATAAAGCATGATAAATCATTAAAGATTTAATTGATAAGGTGTTGATGATGTACCATTGCCTGATTTTACTGAGATATCTGATTTTAAATAAAGGGCTGGACGCACATTAACAGTGGTACTAGCGGGTGTTAGCATTTCTTCATAATTAAGATTAAAATTACCATGAGTATTAGGAAAAACAGCAGTAGTGCCAACTTTACCTTTAATATCAATATTAAATATATTAGATATATTAACTCCAGAAGTATTTAAAAGCCATTGTACATAAGAAGATTTATATAAATAATTATTATCTTTGCAATCAGAAACATCAGTGTTTTTCCAATTATATAACACAGTTGATAAACATGTTGAACGATTTGTAGTGGAGCCACCTGACGTTGCATATCCATAATCACTTGGATACATTAAACCGATTTTACCTGTCCATGTTGTTGGTCTGCCACTATATACCGTTGTGCCTCTTTCTGCTGTATAAAACATACTTGCCGTTGAAGTATTATAGGCATCTGTTCCGCCTAAATTCCATACTACATTTTCTATTCCATTTCTTGTTGCATCATTTTTTAATGTCGTTGTATAATACGTCCCACTATTCAAGTTTTGTTGTAATGTCGCGGTACTCCAATCATTGACATTATTACTATCCCAAGCAATATTGCCTATACTTTCATCTTTTATGATTTTAACTAGATTTTCTTTTGTGCCATCACTCTTAGTTATATTATTAAATACACCGATTATTCTCCATTTTTCGCAAGTACTATCTGATTGATTACTATAATCATTACAGTTAAAATATACATAATTATTTGGATTAGCACCAATATACCTAATATTACTATCCGGGTCATCACTTGCGAAATTTGCAGAGTCATTAGAAGCTGTCAATGCAATAAATTCTGCATTAGTATACTTTTTAAAATAAACATTACATTTGCTTCTTTTGGTTATATTAGTAGTAAGTAAACCCCATTTATCATTGTCCCATTCACCAACAGCGCCATTATCACAAACTACATTTTTAACAACATAACCATCATTCTTACCAGGAATAGTTTTAGAATACTCACCGTCTATATAAGCGCCAATTACCACATCACCATGAATAAATTCCCCAACTGTTGTTCTTACAACCTCCTCTTCTTTAGAACTACTAAACTTTGAATAAGTAAAATATATTCCTAAGATAACAATCATTAAACAAGGAACACCAATGTAAAAACATCTTTCATACTTACGCCATGCTCTCTTAAACTTTAATTGTTTTAAATACTTATCCTTATTAAATTTTTTCATATATTTCAGAAATCCTTTCTCATCTATAAATAGCTGATGCTTATAGATTAACCAATATTAAAAATTTCACGTGCTTTACATTTCTTGACGCTTTTCATAGAGTTGCAAACTCTATGAAAATACACGGTGAATACTTGCTTGAAGAGCCATTTTGACTATAATTTTGACTACAATAGGTTTGAAATTTAAGTCATATTAACAGTCTTCAATTCCAGTATCCACCTAGAACTTAAAGACATTTCTTTGACTAAAAATTTGACTACAAAAAGCATTTTTTTCTACTCAATTTAGGCTTTAAAAAGCCTGTTTTCTATGATAAAATTATCTTATAGATTAAAAATACCAACGTATTTTCGCTTTCATAGAGTTTGCAACTCTATGAAAAAAGTCTTGGTATATGAATAGAACACCAACTATCTTTAAAAATATACAAAAAAACAGTAAGCTTATCTAACTCCTTAAAAGAGCAGGTAAACACTTACTGTCTTTATTACTATATTTATTCCTTATGAATATTAATTTCTACGATTTCACTATACTTACTAGTTCTTACTTTATTATGCCAAACCCCAAAACCTGAAGACACAATTAACCTTTTATCCTGATAATAACCATATTTTAAGAAATATCCTAAAGGCCATATCTGGCCCGCATGCGTATGTCCCGATAACTGAATAATTACCCTGGGGTCCATATTCTTCTCAATATTAGGTTGATGGTCTAAAAGAATAACTGGTTTATCCAAATTATAAGTTAAACTATTTAAATCACTTCTTAACTTATCTTTTTTATCTCTTCTTCCTACCAGATAATAATTATCATCAATTAAAATCTTATTATCTTCTAAAACAATAAAATTATTACTAACTAAATAACTGCGATACTTATTATTAAGTAAATCATGATTACCTTCAACATAATAAAGTCCATACTTCGTCTTAATACTACCTAACGCAGTAATAACTTCTTCTATCTTTTTATCTTTACTAAACTCATCTATTAAGTCCCCATCAATAACAAAGATATCATAATCATTATCATTTACCATCTTAACTAAATTATCTAACTTCTTCTTATCTAAAGTTGATAAATGAACATCACTAACATAAGCCATCCTTATATCTTTAGATATATCCTTACTACTTAAATCATACTTAGTAAGATGAATATTACTAACATTAATATATCCTAAAACAACAATAATTATAGGAATTATAAACGTCAAATAAAAACTCTTATCCAAATACTTATTCTTAAATAATTTATGAATTACATAAAATAAAGCATTTAACATTAAAACATAAACAATATAAGTAGAAATTACACTTCTAAATAATAAACAACAAAGAACAATACAGATAACCCCTATTCTTTCATTTTGCTTCTTTACTTTCTTTTGCATATGATAATATTCTTCAATGTTTTTAATGGCAAAATATGAAGTTACTATCCATAAAAAAAGAAGTATTAAAACGTGTATTACTTTCATAAATCCCACCCTTTTTACTTCTAAAACTTAATATCTATCTCGACTTCTTAAGAACGGAGGAATATCAACATCCCCATCATCCTCATCTTCATCTTTATTATTATAAGAATCCATTTCGGTATAACCAGTACCAACATCGCCATCATCTAAAGAATTATTATCATCAAAACCAGTAGCAATAACAGTTACAATTACTTCATCATTTAAGTTTTCATTAATAACTGCCCCAAAGATCGTATTAATATCGGTATTAGCAGCATTTCTAACTACCTCAGCCGCATCTTCAGCTTCAAATAGCGTTAGGGAATTACCACCAGTAATATTGATAATCGCATCAGTAGCTCCATCAATAGTTGTTTCTAAAAGTGGACTAGATACGGCTTGTTTAGCCGCTTCTACTGCTCTATTTTCCCCAACACCAATACCAATACCGATAATAGCATTACCACGTTTGGACATAATCGTCTTAACATCGGCAAAATCTAAGTTTACCAAACCAGAAACGGCAATTAAATCGGAAATAGATTGAACTCCTCTTCTTAAAACATTATCAACTTCTTTGAATGCTTCCATCATCGGTGTTGTTCTATCAATAATATCTCTTAATCGGTCATTGGGAATAACAATAATTGTATCCACATGATGTCTCAACTCTTCAATCCCAATCTCGGCATGGTCCATTCTCTTCTTGCCTTCAAAACGGAAAGGTTTGGTAACAATGCCAACAGTCAAAGCTCCTAATTCTTGAGCAATTTCGGCAACAATAGGCGCTGCACCCGTACCAGTACCACCACCCATACCACAAGTAACAAAGACCATATCCGCACCGCTTAAGGCTTCTTCAATCTCTTTTTTACTTTCTAAGGCAGCCTCTCTACCAACATCAGGATTAGCCCCGGCTCCAAGACCATTCGTAATACTCTTACCAATTTGTAATTTAGTCTCCGCTTTACTAACATTTAAAACTTGTAAATCAGTATTAGCAACGATAAACTCAACACCTTGTACTCCTGATTCAATCATTCTATTAACGGCATTACAACCGCCACCACCAACACCTATTACTTTAATCTTTGCAATTTGATCCATTTTCATCTCGTACATAAACACTCTCCTCAATCTAGAAAGAAATAATCAAAGACCTTACCAATAATACTATTACTACTGTTCTTCGTTTCTTTTTCTTCTCTACTAAATGCTTCTTGCTCTTCTAAACTTAATATGGAATAATCGTAATTTTTAAGTCTAGCATTATAATCATACCACTTAATTAAGCCATAACTACTAGCATACCTATTATCTCTTATCCCAATAGTACTCATATGACTTATTTTTGCATTCTTCCCAAAGACATCACATACATCCAGGTCGAAATCCCTAAGATTTGCTATTCCACCTGTACATATTATATAACTTATTTGTCTTTTTGTTAAGATGTTAATTTGCTTTTTAGCCATATTAAGTATCTCTATTACCCGCGATTCTATTACTAGAGCTAAATTATATTGATTAATTAAAACCTTATCTCCATTTTCAAGCTTTACTTCCATCTTTTCTAAATTACTAGTATTCTTTTTATTAGCACATCCCAAAGTATTATAAAGACTTTTAGCTGTACTTAAAGACACCTTATAAACATAACTAATATCTTTAAGAATATTAAGTCCTCCAACTTTAATCTCACTAGTATTAACTAATACTCCCTTATTAAATAAAGATATTCTAGTACTTAAATAACCTATGTCAATAACAATACCATTAGTCTTATCCATATCTTCATCTAAAGAAGCAAAATACTGTCCCACACAATCATAACTAATATCAACAACACTAACTCCTAAATGTTCTAAAACTTCTAAATACTTAATAACATCACTCTTTAAAGAAGAAGTAATAATACTCTTAACTTCTAAAGTCTTACTAAAAGTATTAATCGGTTCTAAAGTCTTCTCTCCATTATCTAAAATAAAATATAAAGGCGTAATATTAACTAACTCCATATTCTCCTGAATAACATTCTTTCCCGATAAATTAACTACTTTGGCGATATCTTTATAAGTAATTACCCCATCTTCATTAGTAATATTTATTCTCGCACTATTAGTAGTAAAAGAAGCACTACTAGTAGGTATAGTAAGCAAAGTTGCGGATATTTTTATCCCCAGTTTACCTTCGGCATCACTTAGTATTTTCTTCAGTAAAGATTCTAAAATATCTAAATTAACCCCTGTCTTTGGATTATAAGCATCATTTGGAGTAATACTACTACATAAAACATAAATATTATGTCTACTTGATTCACTAACAACAAACTTAATACTACTATATCCTATATCCAAGGAAGCCATTATCTTTCGCATACTTACCTCTATCGTTTTCCAAATTAATTATACTAAAGATTATTTTTAAATGCAAGATAAGGACTTAAAAAGACTAAGCTCTTAAACTTTAGTCTTTATTTATAAAATTCACAATGACATTTAAAACTTATCTAAATATATTTTTATTTGCTATCTACTTATTTATTAAAATTCTAAATAAGTCCATTAACGTATCTCTTTTAATGATTATTACACTAACTGAAACCACAAGAATTAAAATTAGCATTACGATTGGTGTTGTCATTTTCTTACGATTTTTTTTATCTTCTGGTGCTTCTGGTGTCTTTTTATTAGTAGTAGACATATCCGGATTATTAACAGTACCTATACTAACAGAATCATCTAAACTAACAGCATTCCCATCTTGATTAGCTGGCACCTTATTTTCAGAAGAATTAGAAATATCTGAAGAAACGGTATTTAAATTATTATTATCAACCTGATTTCCATTAACAATAGAATTATTTTGTAAGCCATTTTCATTATTTGAATCACTATTATTAAATTCTATCTGGTTACTAGGTGTACTTAAAACTTCTTGCAAACTAGGCGTTACAGGCGTTACAGTCTCAGAATTTCTTTCTTGATTAATATTATTGACACTTGTACTAGAGTTAACTTCTTGATTAATATTACTAACATTATTAAAGTTATCACTCATTACCGAATTATTAACGACGTCAGAAGAAACTTCTAGTAAAGAATTAGGTTCAATCTTCGAAGTAGGAACTTCATTTATAGTTTGATTAACCATGTTAATTTGTTGATTAGATTCTTCAAAACTACCAGCATTAGCATCAAAAGTAGATGTAACATCAGGAACTTCTTGCTTAAAAGGACTAAAGGTATTATCCATATCATTAGAAACATTATCACTAGAAACATTAGCCTCAAAAATATTTAAAGGACTCCCAACATCACTAGAACTATCAGCAGAATTATCATCACTTACAGAATCACTAAAAACCTCACCGCCAGCGATATCACTGTTGTTATAATCATTACTAATTGGTGTTACCTCTTTTTGAACAGCTACCTCATCACTATTCCAAGTTCCAAAAACATCATCAACATTTAATGTACTTGCATCAAGCGCTTGGTTATTATTAACTGTCTTTGTTGTTGTATTTAAATTTTCATTACTGCTATTATTCAAAAAAACAGAATCATCAAAATCAATTACCCCATTATTATTCTCATTATTCATCTGTAAACACTCTCCATATCATAAAGAAATTATAACATAAAAAGTTAAAGAGCAAAAGAAAAAGTATCAATAAATGACACTTTATCTAAACTAAGCTTCTTTCTTAGTTGTTTTTTTAGCAGTTGTTGATTTCTTAGCAGTAGTCTTTTTAGCTTGTTTTTCTTCTTTAGCTTCAACTTTTTTTGTAGTAGTTTTCTTTGCAGCTGCCTTTTTAGGAGCTTCTTCTTTAACTTCTACCTTTTTTTCAGTTTTAACAGCAGCTGGCTTATATTCCTTACCTGCTAAAGCTTCTTTTGCAATATTTACTAAATTAGTAAATGCTACTTCATCATTAATAGCAAGTTCAGCAAGCATCTTACGATTTACTTCAACATTGGCTTTTGCTAGACCATTAATGAATTTTGAATAAGAAATATCATTCATACGGCAAGCAGCATTAATTCTTGTAATCCATAATTTTCTAAAGTTTCTCTTATTTTGTTTTCTATCACGGAAAGCATAATTACCACTATGGAATACTTGTTCTTGAGCAGTTTTATATAATCTGTGTTTAGAACCAAAGTAGCCTTTAGCTTCTTTTAATACTTTTCTTCTTCTTGTTTTGGAAACACTTCCACCTTTAACTCTTGTCATCTTCTACACCACCTTACTAGATTCTATCCTTTAATTTATTTGCGAAAGTATCATTTAATACTCCCTTATTTCTTCTTTGTCTAACAGCTTTGGCTGAATCCTTTGCTGTTTTATGATTACCATTACTCTTTTTATATGTAACAGTACCATTTTTCTTAACGTTTAAAACTTTGCTTGTTGCTTTATGAGTTTTTTGTTTGCACTTTGCCATAATAACATTCCTTCCTTACTACTTTGTTTTTGGTGCCAATAGCATATACATGTTTCTGCCCTCTAATCTTGGCTTTTCTTCAATAACAGCTACTTCCTCAAGTTCTTTTGCGAATCTTTCAAGTACCTCGGCTCCTAATTCTGTATGAGCCATTTGACGACCTTTAAATCTAATAGACGCCTTAATTTTATGACCTTTAACTAGATAATCATAAGCATTCTTTTTACGAGTATTAAAGTCTCCAATATCAATTGTAACTGATAATTGATATTCCTTTAACTCTTTATTATTTTCTCTTTGTCTTTTTTGTTGTTCTTTTAACTTCTTTTGTTTTTCATAACGATACTTGTTGTAGTCCATAATCTTAGCAACCGCTGGAGTACCATTTGCATTTAGTAATACTAAATCAAGCCCTGCATACGACGCTAACGTAAGTGCATCATTACGCTTTTTAATTCCTAACTGTTCTCCATTTGGACCAATAACCATCATTTCCGAAACCCTAATCTTATCATTAACAGGCATTTCATTCTTATCTTTTGCTATATAAACACACCTCCACTATTATTATATTTAAAAAGGCAGATACCTAGTATCCACCTCTAACCTAAAAAGTATTTTTTCCTCTTGGCCTTGAACCTATTCTCAAAAAGAATCAGGTGAATTTGTGGATACAAATTGCTTTCCTTTTTAATAACAACTAAGATTATAGCATATTTTTATCAATTTGCAAGTAAAAGCTTTTAATTTTCTTTAAAAAGTCTCATTTTCACTCAAATTCGCCAACTAAAGCCATGTTTTCTTGGTAATGACGTTCTCTAGTCCTAAGTCTTTTCATACCTTGATGACTTCTATTTTTTTCTTCTTTTAAATTATTTATCATTTTTCTTCGTCTTACTATCTCCTCCGTTTTCAAATCATAATTACTATTTAGAATATATAATTCTTTTGAAATTTGTAAAAAACGCCTTTTACTAGCAATATCAGTTGCTTGCTCTAAACTTCTTTTTTCAGCATTATGAAACCAAATATCCTTCTTTATCTGACTTCTTTCTTTATCTAAACGAAATATTTCCCTCTCCAGTCTTTTAATTTCACTATCAACATTAAAATTCATAAGCTCTCCCTTAATACCATTGTATTCTTCAAAGCATTTTAAGTAAAGAAAAAAAGCACTATTTCTAGCACTTTTAAGATTAATTTCTTTCTTTTACTTTGTATTCTTTTCTTAATTCCTTTAAGAAGTTTAATTTAGCTCTTCTTACATAGCCCTTCTTAATTACTTCGATTGAATCAATAGTAGGAGCATTTACTGGGAATACACGAGTTACACCAACACCATAACTCTTTTTTCTTACTGAGAAAGTTTCAGATACAGAACCACCTTTTTTAGCAATAACTAAACCTTCAAAAGCTTGGATACGTCTCTTTTTACCTTCAGTAACCCATACGTTTACTCTTACAGTATCACCAACACGAAATTCAGGAATATCTTTTCTTACTTGTTTTGCATTAATTTTATCAATTAAATTTGCCATACGTCTAATTCCTTTCTATAACATAATCACTTAAAATCTTTATTTAGTATATAAATAAGCGGATTTTCTACAGAGTTTCCCCTGAAGCAAGAATATCTTATCATAGAAAGAAAGTCCTAGTCAATACTTTTTACAAGTAAAAGTAGTCAGTATCAATTCCCAATAACTAAACATTCTTTAATAAATTTAATTTTCTTGAAGGATTATAAACACATATTCAAATGAAAAATACATAAACTATTATTAGAAGCATATGAAATTTACCAGACAAAAAACTGGCAAATAAAAATATCTATGGTATACTACTGTTGAAAGAACTTGATTGTTCTTAAATAAAAAGAGATACATTTGGCTTGGTACGTTAGATGTTTCTCAGTCCATTAATAGTAAAGAGAAACACCTATTCATCGCAAGATGCGTAGGTGTTTTTCAAAAAGATTAATATATAAAAATATTACTACTTTTTTATAGTTATAATATTATCGTCTAGTAAGACCAATACTATTACAAGTACGATAACATACTCCACAGGAAATTTCTTTCATATGGACCACTTCCATCCGTATTTTTAATAAAATATGGACTGAGGATAAAACACCTAACAGCCAAATGTATCTAATTAACTTCAATATATATTCCAGATAAAACACACTATAAATACATTAATTAACCTATTATTTTCTAGTTTTTTATATTATAATACCACCTAAGAAAGGGACCCTATGAAACTAACCAACATTGATATAATTAGAACCAACTTTAACATTAAAAATAACTATCCTATCATCAGTAATATTTCTTATACTTATCAATATACAGAATACTTAAGTTTTAAAATTCAAAAAGAACATAATTCCCTAGTAATTACTAAACTTCTTATTAAGGATTACATAATAAATTCTATCTCCATTATTGAAGCTCTATTCTATTTAGCCATTAAATCTTACCGTCCAATTAATCGCTATACTAATATTAATTACCTATTAAAAATCATTATCAAAGATAATCCCCTTAATCTTTCTAAAATAGATATAAAATTACTATATAAATTAAAATATTTAAGAAATAAAATTCATATTTATGCTTCTTGTAAAGCTAAGTTGACCGATTACAACTCCTATACAAAAAAAGATTATCTTCTTATGAAAACAATCCTTTATAAAATTCTAAATAATAATCATATTAGTAATGGTAATTTTAAAGAAAATTAATCTTGAGGAGTCTTAGATTCCAATTTTACTAAAACTTCTCGTGGTTTAGAGCCGTTAGCGGGTCCTATAATTCCTCGTTCTTCAAGTAAATCTATACAACGAGCCGCACGATTATATCCTAGTCTAAATCTTCTTTGTAATAAAGACGCCGAAATTTTTCCTGTATTAATAGCAAATTCTACTATTTCATTATAGAGTGGGTCTTCATAATCTTCTTTCTCCCCTGAAACCGGATTATGCTCATCTTCTTTGGGCGCTGTAATGCTATTATCATAGCTTGCTTGTTGTTGAGAACAAACATACTCAATCAATCTTCTAATTTCATCATCAGAAATAAAACAACCTTGAATACGAATTGGCGCATTTTCTCCCATTGGCAGATATAACATATCACCTTTACCGAGTAACTTTTCCGCACCAGAACAATCTAAAATTGTACGGGAATCAATCTGACTAGAAACAGCAAAAGAAATACGAGATGGGATATTAGCTTTAACAACCCCGGTAATAACGTCAGTCGATGGTCTTTGAGTAGCAACAATTAAATGAATACCAGCGGCACGAGCCATCTGGGTAATACGCATGATTGAATCTTCAACCTCTTTCGAAGCCACCATCATTAAATCAGCTAACTCATCAATAATAACCACTATGTAAGTCATTTTTTTCTTCTTACAGTCTGGATTATCTTCATTGAATTTATCAATCATTTCATTATATCCTGAAATATTCTTAACGCCATTTTCTTCAAATAAGTCGTAACGGTGTTCCATTTCTTGAACTATCCTTTGTAAAGCTAAAGAAGCCTTTTTAGGATCAGTAACAACAGGACATAATAAATGAGGAACACCATTATAATTAGAAAGCTCAACTTTTTTAGGGTCAACCATCATTAGTTTTACTTCATCTGGACGATAACGCATTAAGATACTTGCAATAAAAGAATTAATACATACTGACTTACCAGAGCCAGTCGAACCTGCTACCAATAAGTGAGGCATTTTCGAAATATCAGCAGTCTGAACCCGTCCCATGATATCTTTTCCTAAAGAAACCAAAATCTTTGCTTTTAACTGATTAGGAGGGATATTAGCCATAACTTCTTTAATTTGTACCGAAGAAATAACTGGATTAGGTATTTCAATACCGACTGTATTCTTGCCCGGAATTGGAGCTTCTATTTTAACCGATTTAGCTGCCATTCCTAAAGCTATCTCTTTATCTAAAGAAACAATTCGGCTTAACTTAGTCCCTGCAGGAATATGAACCTCATACTGAGTAACTGCTGGCCCCATATGAATTTCTACAACCTTACCATCAATTCCAAACTCTTTTAAAACTCGTTCCAAGATATTTTTATTACTACGAATAAATTCTGTTGAATTAGTCTTATTATCCTTTTTAATAGGATCTAAAATCTTATTAATATCGGGAAGACGATAATTATCATTAACAAACACTAACTTATCTTCAACTGGTTCAGTCGCACTCATCGTCTCACCGGTTGTAACGGGAATCTCTCGTGGTTGTTCCGTTACCGGATTATGTTTTAATTCTTCAACACTAGTAATTACTACTTTATTATCAGATTCTGGTGTAGGAGTAGCTTTGGTAATTGGAATTTCTTCATTAGTCCCACTTTCCTCCTCCTCATCGTCATCTTCACTTTCAAAGAAAGTATTGGTAATTCCGTCTTTAACTTTCGTAAATAGTTCTGCTAGATTAATATCAAAGAATAAAATAATACCAAAAATACTACAAATAGCAATTACTATCATCGTTCCTGCATAACCAAAGAACTGGACTAATCCTCCGGAAAGTATTGCCCCAACAATGCCCCCACCAACACTAATTGAAGCATCTCCACTCGCTAAAATGGGTCCTGTGCCATTAATACTAGCAACTCGTCCCATATAATTATCTTTAGTGGCATTTAAAACAGCCATAAAAGTCTGATTATTTTTAATAAAAGTTGCATGAGCTAAAACTAAAACCACTCCTAAGATAATAAAAATCCCAATAAACTTAGCCGACTTAAAATCTGGCAAATGACGACGAAATAACATTAAGAAACCTACTACAATCAAAAGAATTAACAAAGCAAACCAAAACTCTCCCACTAAAAAGATAGCAAATTTTTTAATAATTGCGCCAACTATGCCAAAACCAAAGCCAATAATTCCCATCAAAACAACAATGAGTCCTGTTAACTCTACGCTATATCCTAATTTTTTATCATCACTATTTTTACGTTTTTTCTTCTTTGCCATAATACGTCTTATTCTCCTTATGTACTTCCATTATAATATAAAAACTTAAAAAAAGCATTAGAAAAAAAGGGATTTACCCTTTTAATAAAAGATGAAACTAGATAATATAATAGCAAGTAAAATATAAAGTACTATTATAAATAAGTAGTTTTGATTAGTTTTATTAGGACAGTTATCCTTTTTCACACACTTTTCCATAAAATCACCTTAAATAAATGCCCCAACTATGATAATTAATAATATAAATAAAACTAAGATAATAGCAGGTCCCATGGTGTTATATCCACATCCGTTATTCATAAATTTCCCTCCTTTTATAAGTCTCATTATATCTTATGGTAAGGTTTAATTTTTGTGTATGATATTTTTCTTAATTAACTAATTAGTTTCCACTATAAAAGGTTCATTTGCTGTTCCTGTTCCTCCAGATATTTCTACATAAGCTTTCAGATTTATAACTGGGCGGGCACCATTCCAGTTAGAGGCGTACCCCCAATGATTGAGATATCCGGCGGAGTTCTCAATCCACCCACTAGCATAGCCATAAGACGCAGAGAAACGCGACGGAGACATTGTCCAGGTATGCTGCGTTGAATAAATCCACGATAACTTATTAATGTGTCTATTATCCATACCCGCGAATACAATTTCATCATAAGTTATTAAACCAACGGGATAAGTTAAGGCTTTATTGCCGACACCGGAATCTGCCGTAGTATATAAATCTCTTGCTGGCTCCGGACAAGTAAATTGAGCAGTGTTAGCTTGATATCTACCAAACGCACCAAAACTTGTATCTTTATCCGTTTGAACACCATCGCCACCGCTACCACCATTGTTGGTATAGAAACTACGATCGCCACAGAACCCCACGGCAGTTGAAATATATTGGCTATATCCTTTATCAGCAATATTAGTTTTGTACCAACTATCAACCGCCGCTTTGATGGTCGAGTCATTGGTATTCGCATGAACTTCAGCAAACGTTGTTGCATCAGGTTTTCCATACATGTAACCAACATAAGCAGGGTCATTATATTTACTATTAAATTGATATGTTCGATTGTTTATCGATTGCTTTACTCCAGTTGCATTCTTTTCTGTACCATTATAAATTAATCTTATCGAACCATCACCATTGATTCTGACTATCTGCCAGTAGTAACCAGCAAAGTAAACATTATTATTCTTAACATTACCACGATAATAATAAGTGGTACCATAATCATCAGCCCCTTGATATAAACCTTTATCGGATTTGTCGGCTTCCAGTTCCGTTTCGGTTAAAGTAACCGCGGATAATTGGTAAGTTATACTATCATAAGTAACATTATTCCACGTTGTTGTTCCGGTTGTCTTTGTAGCTCCGGTTACTTGATATATTGTTATACCACCGCGGCCACGACCAGTATATAGTTTTCCTGTCATTTGATTATATGCTATAGACTCTGTTTGAAAATAATATTTGGTATCACCACTAAAATCTATAGTTGTAGGATCAACAAAAACGGGATTAGATAATGAATATCTAGCGGTTTCACTATTAAACGTTTTGGTTGTAAATAAGGCTATTTTAGTATCATCTTCCGTTAAATCACTAGTTTGATCATCACTTTTAATGGCTGTGCTAGCTGGTTTAGTAGAACTTACAGTTGTTGTTGAGCCTATCTTCTCTACCCACTTAATAATTGGAGCCGTATTGGTTACATCTACGGCTTGCTTAGAAGCTATCTTGGTCTTAGCAATAGCAGGTGTAGTTTGATATTCATTAGCTAGGATCGCATCATGTAAAGTTGTATACCCTTCTTTAAGCGGATTCCAAGTACTAGGTTGAGCCTTTACAACTATTTTAGATTTAAATGTTTTAATCTCATTATCTAAATCTTCTAAAGTAGTATCATAATCTATCCATAATCTTAAAGTATAATCTTCTGAGTCACCACTGCCTAAAGAACCTTTGGCTAAGATATGACTTTCAATACTCCCAGCATTTACTATATCTGTAGTTTCATAAGAACTTAATAACTTTAATTCTTCATTATTTAACATAACTTTTAGAAAATTACTATTTAATGTAGTTCCTTTTAAACTTTCTAAATTAACAGTATAACTAGCAAAAATATCACAAGTATTAGTTATAGTAAAACTAAATGCCGTTAACTTTTTACCTTGTTCATCCGTTATTGGATAAGCATTTTCTAAGGCTATACTATTCTTTTGACTTGTTATAGAAACATCAAAGCACTTAGTATAGACCGTATTTGCAGTATCTTGACTAGTAGTCATATTCCACATAGAATAAGATACTCCTATTCCTAACAATACTATTAATACTAAAGACACACTTATAAATAATATATTTTTATTTTTCATGAGATTACTCCTTTATATTCATAAAAGTAACTGGGGCCATTTAGATAAGAGAATGAATAATCTGGCCCCAGAATTTAATTAGTTTTCACCACAAATGGGTCATTATTAGTCCCCATTCCCCCGGATATTTCTACATCGGCTTTCAGATTTATAACTGGGCGGGCACCAAGAGCAAGATGAACACGCCACCAAACAGTAAGAGAACCGGCTGAGTTCTCCATCCACTCGTGAGCATAGCCGCTAGCCGCATCGAAATACGACGGAGACATTGTCCAAGTATGCTGCGTGGAATAAATCCACGATAACTTATTAATATGTCTATTATCCATACCAGCAAAGACCATTTCATCATAAGTAATTAAACCAGCCGGATAAGTTAAAGCCTTATTTCCTATACTAGAATCTGTAGTAGTATATAAATCTCTTGCTGGCTCCGGACAAGTAAATCGGGCAGTGTTAGCTTGATATCTACCGTAGGCACCAAAGAATGTATTTTTATCGGTTTGAACGCCATCGCCGCCACTACCACCATTGTTGGTATAGAAACTACGGTCGCCACAGAAGCCCACAGCAGTTGAAATATACTTGCTATATCCCTTATCAGCAATATTTGTTTTATACCAATTATCAACAGCAGCTTTGATAGTCGAGTCATTGGTATTAGCATGAACTTCGGCAAATGTAGTCGCATCCGGGTCACCGTACATATAGCCAACATAGGCAGGGTCATTATATTTACTATTAAATTGATATGTTCGATTATTGATTGATTGCTTTACACCAGTGGCATTCTTTTCTGTACCATTATAAATTAATCTTATCGAACCATCACCATTGATTCTAACTATTTGCCAATAGTAACCAGCAAAGTAAACATTATTATTCTTAACATTGCCACGGTAATAATAAGTGGTACCATAATCATCCGTCCCTTGATACAAACCTTTATCAGATTTATCGGTTTCTAGTTCCATTTCTGTTAATGTTACACAAGATAAATTATAAACATTAGTTGCATAAGTTATGTTATTTATTGTTTGAGTACTAGTTGATTTCGTCGCACCAGTAATTTGATAAACCGTGATATCACCTATATTTCTTGCTACGTATAATTTTTTACTAGTCTGATTATACGCCATATATTCAGTTGAATAATAATACTTAGTGTCTCCCGAATAATCTAAGGTTGTTGGGTCTTTTAGCGAACAACCACCCAGGCTATATTGAGCAGTATCGGCATTAAAAGCCTTTGTTGTACACACATACATGTATTGTTCATTTGCATTTAGACCACTTAATTCGGATACTGAACTTATGGCGTCAGTTGTTGGTTTTATAACCTGCCTTGTAGAAGTTGAGCCTGTCTTCTCTACCCACTTAATAATTGGGGCTGTATTGGTTACATCTACGGCTTGCTTAGAAGCTATCTTAGTCTTAGCAATAGTAGGTGTAGTTTGATATTCATTAGCTAAGATAGCATCATGTAACGTATTATAACCAGCACTTGTAGGGTCATAATTACCTGGTTCTGAATTAATAACTATTTTAGATTTAAAGACTTTATTCATAACATCATCATTAATTGTTGCATCTTCATCCATCCAGAAAGATACACTGTAATCAACAGAGTCATCAGCCCCTAAATACCCCTCAGCAAGAATATGGGAATTAACACTACCATCTAACTTCGTTGTAGTAGTTTTAAATTTATCTAATGTTGTAATAGCGTCACTATTTACCTTAACAGCAACCCACTTACTATCTAGAGTTGTCCCTTCTAAAGCCTCCAAAGTTACATAATAATGGGCAAATATTGTACACTTATTATGAATTGTGAAACTAAATGGTTTTAGTTTTAAACCTTCTTCATCTGTTATTGGATAAGCACTAGCCAAGTTAATTTCATTAGCTTGGTTAATAAGTTCCATTTTAAAACAACCCGTTGTTGTAACATTCGTTTTTTCATCTATCTTTAAAAGTCGCCAATAAGCATAAGAAGCACTAATCATCATTAAAAGTAACGTCAAAATAGTTATCAAAAGCCCCAATTTTTTATTCTTTTTTATCATACCGTTCATAAAAACCTCATAATCTTATTATTAACAAATTAAAAAAATAAATACCCAATATTATCTTTAAAATTCACTTTTAAACACCAATCCCCGAACTTCCTTATTCATAGTGTTAAAAACTCTATGAAAACACCCGGTGAATACTAGCCTGAAGAGCCATTTGACTACAATTTTTGACTAGAATAAGTTATATATTTTGACTACAACAATATCTTGCAAAGTAAGGTTACACCTATGATTGCGTTAAATATTACTGACTATATTTTTGACTACAAAAAAGCAAAATTTACCCTTTAAAACAGCCTAAATATATGATAAAATGACCTTATAAGATAAAAATAAGTACCGTAAATACGTATTCATAGAGTTTTTAACTCTATGAAAAATAACTAAAAAAAGAAGTATACCCACTAAATTAAAAGGTATACTTCTTTTTTAATCTTCTTTCTTTTTTGGCCACTGCATATTCCTCTTGAAAATCTTTAATACTTTCTAAACATTTATCTGGATTATCCATATAACACACAAAATCATTAATATTGACAATATTCTTTAACTTAATTAAAGTTCTTTTAACAAGTTTTCGTACTCCCTCTCTAGTCATATTATACCTAGAAGCAATTTCTTCTAATGTCAAGACCTCTGTCCCTAGAAGACCAAATCTTAAAGTAATTACTTCTAACTCCCTTGGTGACAAATTAGTTTTAAGAAAAGTCTCTAAGTCTCTAGATAATTCCTTTTGTTCAAGGATTTCTTCCGGTCTATCCATATCTGAAGCCAAAAAATTTTCTCGCTCTTGGTCATTATCATCACCTAAAAGTTCATTAATACTAATAGTATCTTTCTGTAACTCACAAGCAACTTTTACTTCTTCTAAAGACAAATTCATATAGTGAGCAATTTCTTCTAAAGTTGGATTTCTTTTTAATGTAAATTCTAATTTTCGATAAGCTTTTTTAAAAGAAACCACTAGTTCATATTGATGATTAGGAATCCTAATATTTCTTCCTTTATCAGCTATCCCTTTTATCATAGCTTCTTTAATCCAAAAAGCCGCATAGCTTGAAAACTTCGTTCCATAACCAAGTTCGTACCGACAAGCCGCTATCAATAAACCCGTATTTCCCTCTTGAATTAAATCTAGAATTGACAAGCCATGGTTCAAATAGCTTTTAGCTAATTTAACTACTAATCTCAAATTACTCTTAACAAGTAATTCTTCAGCTTCTTTATCTCCTAAAGCAATTCTCGAAACCAAGGCTTGTTCTTCCTCAATTGATAACAAGGGATATTCACTAATTTCTTTTAAATAAGTCAAAACATCATCATCATTCATATAGCTTTCTGCTAAAACGTTAAAGGCATCTTCACTATCTTCTTCTAATTTTTTTATATCTTCAATCTTTTCTTCCATAGTCATTATTCCTTCGCTATGAGTTAAATAATCCATAAATATCCTCCCATCAGAAAGTATTATTTTAATACATTTATTACTATACGTAAATAGATAAATACTAAATATATCTAAAGTATTTCTAAGTTATTTTTCTTTCCGTAAACAAAAGAGTCCTAGAATTCCTTAATTAACCGAAATTATTATGAAAATTAAGGAATTTCTAGTATCAAAACCAGTAAATATGCTATAATGTCCTAGAAGGAGATAGAAAAAATGAAGAAAAAAGTAGAAAAATTAGCAGTATTAAGTCTTGCTAGTATAACTTTGCTTAGTGGTTGTGGCACCAAAACCATCCCAACCTTGGAAAATGGCGAACAAGCTATTGTATCATTCAATGATGACGTAAAAATTAGTATCAATGATTTTTATACACAAATGAAGGAAAAATATGGTACCGAAGTTATCCTAAATATGATTGATAAATTAGTTCTTGAAAAGAAATATAGTGATTACGTTGATGAAGCAAAGAAAAATGCGGAGTCAGTAATGACACAATTGAAAAACAATTATGGTGATAAACTACTTAGCACTATCCAAACCTATACAGGTTACCAAACTTTAGAAGAATACCAAGATTATGTTTATCTAAATAATCTTCAAAGTAAAGCGGCTGAAGACTATGCCAAAAACAATATTTCAGAAAAAGAAATCAAGAAATATTACAAAGATGAAATCAAACCTGATATCAAAGTATCCCATATATTATTTAGTGTAAACTATGCAAGCAACGCTTCTGATGATGATAAGACTAAAGCTAAAGACGAAGCTAAAGCTAAAGCTCAAGAAGCTTTAGATAAGTTAAAAGCAGCTGATCAAAGTAAGATTAGTGAAGTATTTGCAGAACTTGCTAAAGAATATTCAAATGATGATTCATCAAAAAACAATGGTGGTGATTTAGGGTACATTAATACTGATACTTTAGGTTCAAGTTATGATAACTTAGTAACTGAAGCTTACAAACTTAAAGATGGTGAATACTCAACTACTATTGTAGAAACTGGATTAGGATATCACTTAGTATATCGCACAGAAACTAAAGAAAAAGCTGATTTAGAATCTGTTCGTGATAAAATTGTAGATGCCCTAGTAAGTACTTACTTAAGTAAAAACCAAGAAGCTTACATTAAATCAATGCAAGAAGTTCGTAAAGAATATGGTATGGATATCATTGATGATGACTTAAGCAAGAATTATACTAACTATATTCAAAACTCTTTATTAAAAATTCAAGAAAGTAAAAACTCTAGTTCATCAAGTAACCAAAACTAAAACTAAAAAATATCAAGAAAATCAAATCTTGATATTTTTTTTACTATTATTTTAAAATCATCTATTTATTCTTTTTCCTAGGATATATAATTGTCTTCTCTAAAGCTAAATCCTTTTCACTAATATCTAAAACACTCTGTATGGCGGGGCTCGTATTAACAGTAACTACTTTTGATTTCACCTTATTTATAAAACTAGCCGCTTTAGAAGTATCCTTAGTAAAAATAGTACTACTATAACGACTACCATTATAATTAATCGTTGCTATAGCTTCTTTTACGCCATCAACAACAAGGGCTCCCGGTAGCCTTACTTTTAATTTTTCATTAAGATAAATATTAATATCTAGGCCCGCGTTAATTATCTTAACAAGAAAATCTTTATCTACAAAATCATCAATATATAAATCATAACTAAGATAACCACTCGCCAAAACCGCTACCTTAGAACCATCAATAACTCGTCTTTGCTCATCCCTTGACCCAATTACAATATTTAAATCAACATTAATATACTCATCTAAAACATTTTCAATATCCTCAGTAATAAACAAATTAACAAAATCTTCATCTAAATCATTTTGCTTTAAGACTTCTTTAATTATCCCAATAAGTAAGCTATTAACCCCATACATATAGCCATTACTAATCACAATCGAAGTATTGCCAACAATAAAATTTCTAAGTAACAGCTCTAATACAACATAGAAATTACCTTTATTAAAGATAAAAACATTACCGCAATCCAAGTATTCAAGGCCATAAACTTTATTAGTATCTTTCTTAGACTCTATAACTTTACCGTAATATATTTCTTCTTTGCTAATACCAGTAAAAATGTTCTTAACAACTTGTTTTTCAACTACAAAACCGTTATGATTTTTATTATCAATTTTACTTGCTAAAACTAAACGTTCCCAGTTAATTTGAATACTAGTCTCAATATCCTTGATAACTTTTTTTATAACGCTTTTTCCAAGAACAGTTTTATTAACTAAAATAGCTCGATTAACTATGTTACTTATTGTTTCCTTATTATCTACCATGATGAGTCTCCATCTCCTTTACATCCTTACTAGCCTTATATATCTCTAATTGTTCATCATCTAATTTTGAAGTATCAATTTTCTTATCCCCTTTAATTTGTTCTAAGGCATAATGAACTTGCAAACAAATAGCAGCCGTAATATCTTTTTCTCTATTTAAACCAACACTTCTATTAAAAAGAATATCCCCTAAATGTATAGTAGTATCATCATAATCATAAATTAAAGCTATATTAGTATTATAAACAATTCTCGTAGTCTTTGGACTTAGCCCATAATGATTAGCTAAAGACACCATTATATCGGTCTCTTCATATGGTTCTAAAATAGTCTTAAAATCCCGCTGTCTAGTAAGTACTTCTAATCTTTGAAGATGAAATAAATCTTTCTTCATAAAATTAGACTCATCATAAATAATAAATTTATCATGATGAACAGGCAAAGTATCATAATTATTTAAAGGTTCATGTGACTCACTACCTTCTAAAATATACTGAGTTGTGGAATCATTCGTATAAAGACCTCTCATTAAAGAAACTGGTGCTTCATAAGGACGTGGTCTTGCGATATTACCTTTATCTAAAGAAGCATTAGTCTTTAAAGACTCGGCAATATCATTATAGCCAAGACCAACTGATACTTTAGCTAAAACTAAGTCATCATATTCTTGCTTCGTAATTTGACCACTACTCAAAAGTTTATTATAAACTTCTCTATCTTGTTCAATTAATTCTTGCGCTGCCTGTTTATAAATAGCATATACTTCATTAGCAAAATCTTCTCTTGGCAGGTCGGCTCTTTCAAAAGCTTTATCAGGAATTTCAATATTATCAAAACATAAAACCCTGCCATTACGCCATACCCATGACTGGGCCACAATGTTACCAACGTGATCTTTAATTACAAATACTCGACCGTCTTGGCTCGTCATTGAATGAGCCATGCAAACTTCGGCTGCATTATTAATTTCCTGACAACAATCAGTCAAAGTCCCAATGGCCAGTGCTAAAGGATCATCAAGTCTTAATATTTCATAATGATACTTAGAAGTATCACCTGTAATTCTTGGCACACTACTAACCGTTCTTTGTTTACCATAATCATAAATTTCTTGTAAAATATTAAAATCTTTTTGACTGTAACCCGCTAATGCGGCGATTTCGGCCATCTCTTCATTGCCAATTTCTACTTCTTGATAATTATTTTCTTTAACAAATTTTACCGCTAAATCCCAAGTTAAATGGCGATTACTATTAACAATTTCAATCTCGGCAAACTGACGCTCTACACCAGCTAAATGCTTAGAATTTTCTGTATCTTTAACAATAGTATCTAAATTATTTAGTAAGAATTTATAGAAATCTTTATTGTAAATAAGGGCAAAACCTCCAAATAGTTGATGAGCTAAATCGCCATTCAAAATTGGCAACTCTCTAAATTTTCCTAAAGTTTCTCTGAAAATAGCCGTACTCTTAGGATACTTTTGTTGATCAATTGTTAAAATATAAGAACCATCCTCACTTTTGCGATATAGGCTTCTAAAAACAGCGTCTTTGGGAAAATCCAAATTCTCATCAATCATGGCTTTGTAAAGAGAAACAACCTCACCTCTTCTAAAAAAATCATCAGCATAAACTTTACCATTCAAAATATTATCTAATCTCTCCAAAATATAACCCATATCATGGTTTATCTTTGTTGGTAACTTTGTTAATAAGTCATAACACCTTTTCATCCCACTTTGGTCATTATCAAAGACTCCAAAAGTATAAGCTAACTTTAACATAGCGTCTCTACTTTCGTTAGATTTAGCAAACTCTTTAATCCGCATAAAATTAGCCCACTTTAACCTAGAAGCTAAAAATTTATCAATTTGATTTTCCGGAAAAGCTTGCATAACAACATAATCAGGAATAAAGGTTTGCCCGGTTTTATCATACCAAGTCTTCATTAGCAAAACTTGACGAGCTGCTAACATCTGATTAACCGTTTCACTTTTCTTAGCTCCAAGTTCTAAAGCTTTCTCATCACCAAAATTATGAAAATATTCAATTAAGCTTTCTGTTGGGTAATCTCCGCCTCTGATTAAAGAACTTAATACATCTTTTCCCTTTAAAAAGGAAAGCCAATCCTTGGCATAAGTAGATAATAAGCTGAAATTTAAGCCTTTATAGAAATAGTCTTTCAAGCGTTCTGGGGCTTCCGAACTTAAGAATAACTCCGGATATTGTTCTTTCAAAAACAATGGAGCCTCTTCTTCTTCAAATTTAAAGCCATCCTGCTTAACTCTTTTTACTATTATTTGTTCTAAAGTCAGGCATAAAGATTCATAAGAAATTATATTTTCTTCCCGAAGAAGCCCAATTGTGGAAGTTAAAAACTTCCCATAGGTCGTGCATAGTTTTAAGAATTTTTCCGTTCCCAATTTATCTAAATAAATTTGTGCTTCTGCTTTACCACTATAATTATAAGAATTTTTTCGAAAAGCAACATATAAGTTTTTATGTTTTAAAACAGAAACAATCTGAGGATTTAAGAAGATATCATTATAACTTAATATACCATCATAAAACCATTTACGTATGTTTTCTTGGCTCATAGAATATAACTGTGCGTCCTTTAATTCATCTGGTAATAGGAAAAGTTCTGGATGCTGATTAACAAAAGACTCGGCTTTTTCTAAGAATTTATAATTTTCATAGCCTTTTCCCGTCAAAATAACATAATAAACAATATTCATTATCTGTCTATCAGCTGTTTTTTTATCCATATCCGGTCTTATTACAATATAAGCAATATTTTTATCGATAAGTTCTCCATAAGTAGCAAGTAATTCTAACAAAGCTACCTTTCCAAAAGACTCCGTATAATACTTTATAAAAGACTCATCATTAAGACTTCTAACATTGTAATTAAAATCAATAACATTTTCTAGATTTTCATCTTCCAAATACGGCAAATAATTTTTATGAAGCCTAATAAATCTTGGGGTAATTTTATTCCGATAAAAAGCATCTATAAGCTCTTCGGGAGCTTCTTCACTAATAAAAATATCCCGAAAATCATTTCTGAAAGTCCCCTCAATAAAACGATAATCTTGATAATCAGTAAAATAATTTTGCTTACGCATAGCATTTAAACATGCTGCCATAAACCCTCTAAACTCGGGATAACTAACATCAGGACTAATACTTCCTTTAAACCAATCTTTTATATAATAAGACCAAGTTTCTAAAAATTCAAAAGAATTATCTTTATAACTTAATATTTTTGTCTCTTCATCAAATCTTAAAATATTAGCAATTCCAACTTTATTGATAAGATTCCTCTCGTAATAATCTAAAAGACATGTCTTATCATCATGAGTTTTTAAATCATCAATCGTTTCATACTTAGAAACTATTCTTAAAAACATAGGCTTAGCCCATTTGGGAACTTCACTCTCATTTGTTAAGCCGTGTAATTGTAAATATATCGCTACCGCTTCTTTAAAGCCAGCGATAGGATCTTTAGTCTTTATCAAATTCAAATTAACATTAAAACCATTAAAGGCCACATATTTTATAGCCTCGGGATAAGTTTCATAAATCTTCTGAAAAGCATAATCCCCAAACAAATCATTTAACTTTTTAATAACAGTATTTTGACTGCAAAAACTATTCAAAGGTAAATTCTTAAATAAATCATAATTTTCAATAATGTCATCAAAAGTTAACTTTCTTTCAAAGTATCTAGTTTTTAAATCTTCGGACATCTCATCTTTTGTCTTAAAAATATCCTCATTAGCTTGGACAAACTTTTCTGGAAACTTGGCGGGAAAAGTCTTATTATCTTCATGGGAAAGACTCAAATATATTGGCATATACATATTACTAGGATGTAACAATTCTTCCCGCATTACCTGATAAACATTCTTAATTAAATCTTCTGGACTTGTAATAGTTGCATCAAATTTCCTTATCACATTACTCCCCTTTAGAAGATTTACTAATTTTCTCACGTCCTCATAATCACTTGGTGAATACCTATATAAATTAACAACCATCTTTAAGCCCAAAGCCTTAATACAGTTAGCATCCTTATATAATAGACTTAAGAATTCTTTATATTTAGGTAATTCCTCAACTAACCCATCAGGTAATTTGCTAATATCAGCAAGGCTAACATTATCACGATACCATTTATCTTTAAAATCATCAGGAAAACTATCACTCAAAAAATATTCTTTATTTGCTTCCACTAACGCCCTATCTAAATACTTAGGATTTACTAACTGACCAGATTTTATCAAGTTCTTAATCTGACACCCCTTAAAATTGATGGCATTAAACACTCTAACATAGTTAAAATCAATATTAGCCTGACTCTTCGATAAATCTAAAACTTCCCCATCTCTGGCCATCAATGTCATGTTTTCAAAAAGTTCAAAAGGAATATCTCTTAAATCATAAGAAAACAATTCTTCTTCCAATTTAACATACTCATCAATGCATTTATTTTGCAGTTTTAACTTTTCTTCCCTAGACAAATTATTCATTTGTTCCGAAAAAGCACTAATAATCTTTTCTAATCTTGCTTTATAGTTATTAAATTCATCAATACTTAGTTTCCTATCCATTGTATATACTCCTTATTATAAATCTATCTTATCATAAATCAGCTACTTCTACTACTTTTTTAATTTTCTCTAAATCATACCCTTTTTGATAAAGTTTTCCTATTAAAACATAATTAAGTTTCTTTAAATCATATTTATTCTTATATTTATTATATAGCTTAATATATTCCCTCTTTAGATTATCCTCTTCTTTAGAATTATCTATCTTAACACTTAATAATACCTGATTAATAAGATAATCCTGGTATCCTAACGTCTTTAAGTAATTCTTTATCTTTGTAATTAACATATTCTTACTATTCTTAGAATTACTCTTTAATTTAGAATTTACTATTTTCTTTATCTTCTCTAACCAAATGTCATCTTCAATTAAATCTAACTCCGTCTTAATAACATCTATATCTAAATCTTTATTCTTAAGATAATTATAAATTTTATAATAACCATCACTACTTAAAATAATCTTTGTATTAATATAAGCTTTTATATAATTATTATCATCTAAGTATTTTTCTTTCTTTAGTCTTTCTATAACATAATTTCTTATAGAAGAATCATAATCTTTTAAATAATTTTTAACGTCTTTAGTACACTTCATATTTCTTAAATATTTCAAAGTCTTATAGTAAATATCTAGTTTCTGGTTATCTTCCTCAACAGCTTTCATGATTTTCATATCTATTTCTTTTTTAATTAATAAATCGTATTTTAAAATTAAATCAGTATACAAAGATATAGTATGTCCGTCTTCTAAAGTAATATCATATTTATTATTATTTTTCTTGGTATATTTTAATATTTTCATAGGAGTACCTCTTAGGTAAGAGTATCACATTCTCTGATAGATTTAAAGAATTTTTGCAAATAAAAGGAGCCAAACAAATTTACTTGACTTGACTCCTTTTCAAAAAAACTAGGCAATCCTAGCAATTTTTTTAATCCCTTACTTTGGCAAAGGTATTCCAACTTTTTTAATTTCCTACTTTGGCAAGGATATTCCAACTTTTTTAGCTCCCTACTTTGGCAAAGGTATTCCAACTTTTCTTAATTCCCACTAAAGGCAGGAACTCCATTGAAACATTTTTATTTCAACATTATTATATGAGATTTCTCTCATTTAATACAATCATACTATAGTAATGTCTTATCAGCAACCATTTTCCAGACTTTTTTATATCATCTCCAGCAAATAGTTTTGAATTAAACAAAAATTATTGCAAAAATAATCACTAAAACTAATTTGTATCATCTTATATTTAATTATTTATCCTTGGTAGAAAGTAACTCTTTATACTCTTGGCATTTTTCTTCTAAAAGTTTAAAATTACAACACCTTTTTGCTATTTTTTCATCTAATTTTCCAGATAAGTATCTATCATATAATTTCTTAGCTCGCCCTAAGATTTTTTTGCTATTACGATTAAGCCAGTATATTTGTTCTTGAAGTAGTTTAGTATATTTTTCTTCCGTTTCTGTTAAACACTCTTTATTCAAATCTAACATAACAACATTAGCAGCACTAACGGGTAACATATTATTAAAATTAATCGCTCCTAATTTACCACTATCTATTTTTAAAAAATCTAATTTGTTTTTTAATTTTAAATGTTTAGGTTTTGGAGAAGATAATGGGGCAAAATACATGCAATCATTTACTTCAAATAAAACGCCAACAAAGGGTCTCAATTGTTTTTCATTGTAATTATATGGAACTTTTTCATCATATTTTCTCAAATAATTACAATATTCAGTATCTATTCTCACTAAAGATAAAGATTTTTTCATATTTCAGCAACAACTTCTTTCCAATACAATAAGTATAATAAAACTAGAGTGTGCTCTCTAGTTTCTTTTTCTAGTTCACTGTTATGGCCGGAATCGCCGCTTTTTTGAGTTCCTGTTATGGCCGGAATCGCCGCTTTTTTATGTTCCTCTTAATAGTTGGAATCACTAGCTTTTTTACCTATAACATAATATTACTTATTTAAATAATATAAATGCTTAGGCAATGATAATATAACATAAAATATCGTTAAAGTCTATTATTACAGATTTCTTCAATCAACATAATTCAAATATAACACGATAATCAGATTAAGTCAATCATTTATCCAGACTTTTGCGAAATTTTAATTATAACCACAAACAACCATTTTTAATCCGTATAACTAGAAACCGTTTTTCTTTTCCTAATATCAGCGCCCTCTATTTTCTTAAAAGTCTTCGAATTCTTTAAATTCAAGAAAATTCTAGCTAAAAGCTTCTTATCTTTACAATATACCTCTCCATAAATACTATCAGTCACTAAAATTATTAAGTCTATATTACTTTGAAGACATTCTAAAGGAGACTGTCTTTCTCCTTCATCAGTTGGTGTCTTACTAAAATCTAATCGCATAAAGATAGGGTAATACTTTCTATTCTTTAGCTCATAATAAAAATCTTGATATTTATAAATACTCTTTGCAAACAAGCTATTACAATCTAAAGAAATAATATCTCTAGGTAAAGTTTCATCTTCTTTTACTAAAACATAATATTCATTTAAATCAATATTACTTAACAAAACATTCAAAAAATTATTACAGTTCTCTTCAACTTCAAACTTATATCCTAACATTAAACCACCTTCTTTTATTAATTATCTTTCTAAAGTAAAGAAAATTCAGAAAATTAAATCTCCTGAATTTTATTTATTCAATATAGCATCCATCGGCTGCATATCATTAATCTTATTTGAACACATAATACTAATAACAGTCGATAAGACTACACTTAGTAACAGTGTTGCCAAAGGCGCTATCATATTTATCTCAATTCCCCCAACATACAAAATATCTTCAAAAATCAATTTATTAGCTAAATTACAAGTTAAATTCCATAAAGGTATAGCTAAAACAAATGATACACCAGCTATAATTAAAGACTCATAAGTAAATATCTTATAAATATCTTTATTTTTTGCCCCTAAACTTTTTAAAATGCCAATATTTTTCTTAGCATAACTAATAGTAACACTAATAAAATTAAAGATTAAAAGACTAGCAAATAAGACAAATACTAAAGCAATAATCACTAAATAAGTATGTAAATGTTCATAAAACATTATAACCGTACTAATAGCAGTCCCTAAATCACTAGCAAGACCATAAGAAATTCCTGTATCTTTAAGATTAGAAACATAACTATACTTAGTTAAAATATTCTTTAACTCTTCTTTTGTCTCATAATTCATATAGACCTTTTCAATAATCTTCTTATCATGATCATAATCTTGGTATAAATCTTTACTGACATAAGAATTATCATCAAAAGATATTCCTACAATCTTCATATTCTTATAGTTATCTAATTTTTTATGAGCAGAAACACTATTATAAGTTCTAATAAATAAATCATCTTTATATTCTAAAAACTTAATTTTAACAAAATTATATACTGCTTCTTTATAAGATAAATTCATATTGTTTTGTTGATATTCATTAAACTGTTTAGTCATTGACCCTTTTATAGAAGTATTAAAATTCAAAAAATCACTGACATTAATAACCATCTCATCAGCTGCTAAAGGTTTTGTAATCAAGTTAAAATTTGTATCATAATACTCCTGATTATCATAATAAGTTAATCTATCATTATAGACAGGACCACCGATACCAAAAGAATCTTTTCTATCTCTTAACATAAAAATAATTTTTGAGAGTAATTCATCTTCCGTATAATTTAATTCTTTATTATCAAGAAAACCTTTCACATAGATGTTACTATCTTCTGTAAAAGCACTAAAATAAGTATCTAAATACTTAGTAACCTTCTTTCCTTGGCGATATTCTGTAAACTTATCATCGCTATTAAATTCATTAATACCAACAATTGTAACAGGATATTCTCCTAGATTAATATTAAGTCCTAAAATATCTTGAAAGTTTTCTGGTTTAATGAGCTTGTTATCGGTATTATAAATTCCTTGGTTAAGAATAGTATAAGCAATATTTTTATCTATTACAATCTCATTATCAGTTAAAGGAAGACGTCCTAAGAGTAGATTTAATAACTTATCATCTTTTATTTCTACTATCGAAAAGGCTTCTTTATCAGGTATTTCTACCACACTAGGTTCTTTACTTCCTAAAGATAAATCAAGTTCATAAACCATGTAGGCTGGACTACCTAATTTAAGATTTTCATCAGTCTCTTCATAATATAAGGGTTCACAGTCCAAGAAAGTTCCATAATCCAGCCTACAATAAGACCTTTCCAAAGCCACTTTCGTCACATTCTCATTCGTTAGTTTTTCCAAAGAAAAAGCATATTTATTAAAGAAAACAAAAGTAAACATAAGACAAACACACACTAGAGAAAAAGCTGTCAATATCGTGGTCAAAACAAACTTCAACGGTTTCATCTTAATATTGTTTAAAGTAAATTTCAAGGCATACTTACTCTTAAAATCCGCACTACGTAAATTAATATCTTTGGTATCATTCTTTAACATAACTATTGTATCATTAATGACTTTCCCATCTTGCATAGTAATTAAGCCACTACCAAACTCATTAGCTATAGCCTTATCATGAGTAACAACAATCACACATTTCTTGGTACTAATAGCTTTTAAAAGTAGCATAATCTGTCTTGAAGTTGCCGAGTCCAAATTTCCGGTTGGTTCATCAGCTAGAATAATATCGGGGTTCTTAACTAGAGCTCTTGCAATGGCTACTCTTTGTCTTTGACCACCGGAAAGCTCATTAATTTTCCGTAGTTTTAGCTCTTCTAGTCCAACCGCTTTTAAGACTTCATCAACTTTATTTAAATTACTCTGATTACTAAGTTCTAAAGCTAATTTAACATTGTCATAAACATTATATTCTAAGAATAAATTATAGTCTTGAAAGATAAAACCAACACAAGTATTACGATATTTTACTAAGTCTTTTTTAGATAAACTAGATACTTCGATATTATCAACTTTAATATGACCACTATCAATCTTATCAAGACCTCCTAAGACATTAAGTAAAGTTGATTTTCCGGAACCACTCTCCCCGGTAATAAAATATAACCCCGTACTAGGTATTTTAAAACTAACATTATCTAGTCCTAAAGTAGCCTTAGTCTTCTTAGCTTTATAAGTCTTTGTAACATTTACTAATTCTATCATATATAATTCCTCTACTATAAGAATAGTGTACCAAAAAAATTAGTATTTGGAAAGGAAAAAGTCGTAAAAACTAGCTTGCTTCATTTGACATAAATAATGATTTTTATTATGAAATTAGAAAATTTTTGGGATTAATTGGAAAAAAATCTCATTTTAAAAAGTTTTTCCAATCAACTGGAAAAACTTTTTAAAACTAAATATTTGTTTGATTAGCATTTTCAATAATATTAATAAGTTCATGAGCTCTTTCATTAATCATTTTACTTAGAGAAGTAAATCTATGTTTAACCTTCAATATTCCTCGTACCACTTTTTAAAAACCATCATACACTATCTATAAGGAGAGAATTATGAAAAAAATATTTAGTATTATCATTTGTTTAGTATTAATTTTAATGATTAGCTTGCTTAGTGTTCACAATAAGAAAGATGAAGATAAGTCTTTAACGAAGGTGAAAGTTGCCGAAGTTACCCACTCAGTTTTCTATGCCCCTTGGTATGTAGCTATAGAAAATAATTATTTTAAAGATGAAGGTTTAGACATTGAACTTATCTTAACACCAGGTGCTGATAAAGTAGCGGCGGCCGTCTTATCTAATGACGTTAATATCGGTTTTGCTGGTTTAGAAAGTACGGTCTATGTCTATAATGGTGGTGAGGCTGACTACTTAGTTAACTTTGCTGGTCTTACGAAAAGAGATGGTCAATTTATTTTAAGCCGTTCTAAAAACGATAATTTTAATTTAGAAAAGTTATATGGTAAAGAGATTTTGGTAGGACGTCAAGGGGGAATGCCAGCCTTAAACTTCCTAAATGCCCTTAAAAAAATGAATATTGATAGTAGTAAAATTAGCCTTAACTACTCCGTTGAATTTGCAGCCTTATCAGGTTCCTTCATTGGTGGTATGGGTGATTATGTTAATCTTTTTGAACCAACTGCAACCAAGTTAGAAAAAGAAAATTTTGGTTATGTCGTTGCTAGTATCGGCGCATATTCTGGCGAAATGCCATATACTACTTACTATGCTAGAAAAAGTTATCTAGAAAATAATAAAGATATTATCATTAAATTCAGAAATGCCTTAAATAAAGGTTTAGAATTTGTTAAAAATAACAACCCTGAAATTGTAGCCGAGGCTATCCATAATCAATTTAAAGATGAAAGTCTTAATAACTTAACAACAATGATTAAAAGATATAAAGATTATGATTGTTGGTATACTGATACCCATATCAAAGAAATAGCTTATCAAAACCTAGAACAAGTCATGTTAGACAATAACCTTATAGAAAAAAAGATAGACTTTAATACTTTGGTTAATAATGACTAATTAGTTTTAAGATACTATCTTTATTATTCTCAAAAATTAATTAATTCATAGGATACAAAATGACTAAAGTTTTAGAAATTAAAAATCTCAAAAAAGAATATCATACTCTAAAAGGTGAAGTTCTAGCTTTACAAGACATTTCTTTTAGCATTGAAGAAAAAGACTTTATCGCTATCATTGGTCCCTCAGGTTGTGGAAAATCCACTATTCTATCAATTCTAACCAAACTCGATAAAGACTACGAAGGTCTAATTGATACCCATCAAAAAAAAATAGGTTATATGCTCCAAACGGATTGTCTCTTGCCTTATCTAACTATTTGGGATAACGCTATTCTAGGTCTTAAACTAACCCATACTCTGACTAAAGAGAATATTGACTTTGTAAAAAAACTTATTCACAAATATAATCTCGATGAATTTAAAGATAAATATCCTAGTAGTTTATCCGGTGGCATGAAACAAAGACTTGCTCTTATAAGAACACTTGCTACTAACCCTGATATCCTCCTTCTTGATGAACCCTTTAGTGCCCTTGACTACCAAACTCGCTTAGAAGTAAGTAACGACGTCTATAACATTATTAAATCCGAAGGAAAAACTGCTATTATTGTAACTCATGATATCGGCGAAGCCATTGCTACTGCTAACAAAGTGATTGTCTTATCTAAAAGACCAGCCATCATAAAAAAAATTTATGATATCAAACTAGATAATCCTAAGAACCCAATCCTTAACCGTAAAGACCCTAAGTTTAACGAATACTTTGATATTATCTGGAAGGAGTTAGAGGAATATGTCTCCTAAACAACAAGCCTATTTAAAAAAAATCAAAAGAAATAATCTCTTAATATTAATTATTCAAATTCTAGTTATCATTAGTTTTTTAAGTACTTGGGAACTCCTAAGTAAATATAATATCATTAATAGTTTTATCTTCTCTAGTCCTAGTAAAATCATCAAGACTTTAATCAGTCTCATTAGTAATCATAACTTCTTTAATCATCTATTCACTACTACCAAAGAAGTTCTAATCTCTTTTGGCCTCGGATTTATCATTAGTCTTCTATTAGCTACCATATTTTACTTAGTAAAACCCATCTACCGTGTTTTAGACCCTTTTATTACCATGTTAAACTCTCTACCTAAAGTAGCCATCGGTCCTTTAATCTTAATTTGGTGTGGTGCTAATATTAAATCAGTTATCATCATGGCGTTACTTATTAATCTCATCGTCAGTTTAGTTACTATTTATACAGGTATGCTAAGTGTTAATAAAAACCATTTACTACTCTTTAAAAGTTTTAAAGCAAGTAAATGGCAAACTCTTTATTACTTGATTATTCCTAGTAGTTTGTCTAGTATTATCTCAGCCATTAAGTTAGGACTATCCTTATCATTTATAGGCGTTATTATGGGAGAATTTCTAGTAAGCAAAGAAGGAATTGGTTATTTAATTATTTATGGAACCCAGGTCTTCAATTTAGACTTAGTCTTAACAGGTGTTACGGCCTTAATAATCTTATCTTATATCTTTTATAAACCTATCGCTATTTTAGAAAATAAAATACTTAACAGAACTTAAAATCAACTAAGTTCTGTTTTCTTTATATATATAGTAATGAAAAATTTCTATAAACGTATTATGTCTTAAGTATATAGAGTACACTAATATTTAGGATATTACAAGTATAATTATAAGTTCAAATAACTTAGGTAGAAAGATAAATAATCCTGCAACTGCAGCCCCGATAGCACAAGCCAACACTCCACCAGCCGCAATATCTTTAGCTCGCCCAGCAGCTTCATTATACTTAGGACTTACCATATCAACAACAATTTCAATCGCAGTATTAATACATTCCATGCCAATAACTAAACCAAATAAGATAAAACATGTAATCCATTCCCAAATAGCAATATTAAAAAATATTCCCGCTAAAATAACAAACATCATCATTGCAAAATGAATTTTCATATTTCTTTCGCCACCAACAGCAGAGCCAATCCCCTTAAATGCATATTTAAAACTATTAATTAATTTTTTATTTTTCATAAATCCTCACCAAATACACTTTAAATATACTATATATTATTAGAAATTACCATCATTAATAACATTTTGTTAATTAACAATATTAACTTTCAGCACTAATTAGAGTTATTCTGGCATAGCCATTGTCACTCTTCTAAAAGTTAAAAGACTGCTATTATTCGTTATGAAAAAGGTCTAGTTTGTATATCAACAGCTAATTTATATAAATTCTGTAAAGAATTTAATATTTCTTTAAATACAGTTTGTGGAAAAAGTCTCAAATAAAAAGCTGCTTTTATTTTCTAGAATAATTAAGCAACTTTTTTATTTTTCTTCTTTATTTCTTTTTTATTAGCATACATTGCCGCATCAGCCTCACTAATTAAATCATCAACACTAAGATGGGAGTTATTTTTTATAGCATAACCAATACTCATAGTTATTTTATATGATTTATTACTATTGTTTATTAAACCTTCTTCTTTCTTAATACTATCTATTAATTCTTTAATAGTATCTTCATTATCATATTTACCAGCAATAATAAATTCATCACCACCAAAACGAGCTAAAAAATAATTTTTCTTTGTCTCTTTGATTGCCATCTTAAGCATAAAAGCAATATCAACTAAAGCTCTATCGCCCATTAAATGACCATATTCATCGTTAATCTTTTTGAAGTCATTAACGTCCGCCAACATTAAGAACATGACATTATTGTTATCAGAAAACAATTTATTAGCTGAAATATTAAAAGCTCTTCTGTTATTAATTCCTGTTAACTCATCGATTGTCGAATTGTTTTTTACACCATCTAGAAAAATCATCAATACTGATATTGTAAAACCAACGCCAATCAATGTTGTTCTATGATTAAAAATTTGAACAATTAAAGCAATTAGAGGAAGTAATGCCAAAATAACTAGTTTTTTTAATTCTTGTTGACTACGTTTTCCTTTTTTCCAAGTCGTGACGAAATTAACTATAATATCTATAAAATAGGAATAAGAAATCACATAATATAAAAATAACATCTTTCCCTGATGATACAAATTAAATTCATCTATAAAGAAAATATTCTTAACAAATAAATTAACTATCAGCATAATAATTACTATTAAAACTGGCCAAACTCTAAACAATTTGCCCTTACTATCCTGAATAAATTCAGTTCTAACTCCTAAATATTCATTAAAATAATATACGTTTAAAACGCCAAATAAGAAATAAAGAGAATTACTTAGTAACAGAATAAACTTACTTACTAAAAACATAGTCTCTATAAAGACACCCGCTAATAAATCACAAACTAAGAATAAAGTTATCGAAATCAACAGTTTTAGGTAAATATTATAAGTCTTTGAAGTTTTATTTTCATCACGGACTTTTTCCATAATCATTAGTAAAATAAGAATACAAATTATATTTACTTCTAAATAATATATTGGCACAGCCATCGTCCTTCCAAATTAATCATGTCTTTCCAAAAACTCCTAATAACTACTACTTCTTCTAGATTATACCATACCCATGCCATTTTTTAATTTATAAATTTAATATCAACAGTGCCCATACCGTTGTCTATACTCATTCTTTTACTTCCCTGACCAAGTTGACCGTTACTAACAGCTTCATCTAAAACATTAACGGCTCCCATGCTATTATTAATATCGATGGTATAATTATCTTTACTATCTAAAATACGTGTTTCAACACTGCCAAGTCCATTGTCAAAAGTAGTTAGACCATTTAAAGACACTGCCAACTTAGCTGAACCTAAGCCGTTTTGAAAATCTAAATTGTTAAAAGTACAATTATTAGCTTCGAAATAGCCGGCTCCATTTTCAATGGTAGCTTTATTCAAAGAAGAAATATTATCAAGAATTGTTTTTGCCATTCCTAAAGATAAATCCCACTCTCTTGCCGTAATATCCTTGATAGAAACCTTGCCTAAAGCAGTATCAATCTTTACTTGTTCTAAACTCCAATCCTTTGGGACGGTAATATTTATTGTTCTATTATTTGATTTACCAAAGGAAAAGCCACTGGTACTCATTTTTAACTTATGTTCAGATTCCTTTATTTCTAAATTACGGATATTAGTATTGACAGTAAAATCATCACCTGTCTCAATATACAAATTAACATTAGCAAAATCTAAATCCAAGGCCATAATACTTTCTTTTATTACTTCATGTCTCGTTAAATCACTTTCATCTTTATTAGAGTGAAAAATATTAGCTACAAACAATAAAGAGGAAATAATCATAAATATAATAAAAGTTGCTAAGGCAATACCAAATACCTTAGCTAAACTAACAAGCTTACTCATTTTATCGAAACTCCACCAAATAAACAAGTCGCACTAATATAAACAGTTATCTTTGCCGAAGCCTTTTTAACACATTTATTCTCAACACCACCAAAAATATTAGTTGAATTAATAACTACATTAACATTCTCTGGTAAATATAAGTTAATACCTCCAAAAATACTACTAGCACTTATCACCACGTCATTTTTCAAATTAACCTTAGTTAAGCTTAAATCTAACGAACCAAAAATAGCATTAATTTCAGCGCCGCTAAAGGATTCTTCAATTTGCCTTTTCTCGCCACTAAATATAGCATCAGCATGCAAAATATCTTCTTTATTTACTTTAATCTCTTTAATTTTATCCTTAATATCTTTACCAGTAAAGCCTTTAAATACTAAAGAACCACCCCAAATAACTAAAACACATGGAAGTAATAATTTCCAAACAATTTCAAAATCAATAACGTCTCTAACAGCCAGTAACAACACAACACCGATGGTAAGCATTATTAAACTTCCTGTTTTATCTTGCTCTTTAATAAGACCAATAACAGCAGGAATAATTAAGAATAGAGTCCACCAACCTTCAAAAAACACATTAATGGTTGTCAAGCCAACAGCATTTAGACCAAATATAACCCCTATAATAACTAATAAAATTCCCCAAATAACATTATCACTATTTTTCATATAAACACATTCTACTCCTCACTACGATTTTTAAACTGTAAAATAATTGGTGTCCCCGTAAAATCAAAAGCCTCTCTAATCTTGTTTTCTAAATAACGCTCATAACTAAAATGAACTAATCCTTTATTATTAACCGCAAAAGTTATCTTAGGCGGCTTACTTCCTGTTTGATGGGTAAAATATATCTTTAATCTTTTACCTTTATAAGAAGGTGCTTCATGAAGATTGTAAGCCTCAGTTATAACATCATTTAAAACATTAGTAGGTATTTCTTTAATCGAATTATTATATGCTTCAATAATTGCAGGCATTAACATAGAAACTCTTTTTTTCGTCCTTGCACTTAAGAAGACTGTTTTAACATAAGGGATAAATTGAAATTCATTCTTAATCTTTAATTTCCATTCTTTGAGAGCTGTATCAAAATTCTTAATTGTATCCCACTTATTAACAACCAAGACAACCGCTTTGCCAGCATTAATTGCATAACTAACTATATGCTTATCATGCTCAATTATACCTTCTTCCGCATTAATAACGACACAACAAACATCACTTCGTTCAATAGCTTTAAGACTTCTAATCATCGAATATTTTTCAATATTCTCATAAATTTTGCCTTTTTTACGCATTCCAGCGGTATCAATTACGGTTATTTTTTCGCCATTATAACGAAAATCAGTATCTACCGCATCTCTTGTCGTACCACTAACATTAGAAACAATTGCTCGTTTGGTCCCTAGTAAAGCATTAATCAAACTACTTTTTCCAACATTAGGGCGTCCAATTATACAGAATTTAAGATTATCATTGACGGGAGATATATCATCAGCCATATCCTTGGTTATCTCATCTAAAAGCTCATCAATTCCTAAATTATGAGTCCCACTAATCGGTAAAACAATTGGAAAACCTAACTCATAGAAATTATAAATTAATTCCTGTTCTAACTTAGGATTATCTAACTTATTAACGGCTACAATAACTCTCTTACCAGATTTAATCAACATATTTCTAATTTCATAATCATTCTGATTAAGTTCATAGCGCCCATCAACAACAAACACAATGCAATCTGATTCGTCAATTGCTAATTCTGCTTGCATTTTAATATCCTTATTAAAATCCCCTTGGCCTAAATCAATTCCCCCCGTATCAATAAGTAAAAACTTCTTTTCTTTATAAGTAACATCTCCATAAATACGGTCGCGAGTAATACCTGGTGTATCCATTATTATTGACTTAGCTTCCCCAATCAAACGATTAAAAAGTGTTGACTTACCAACATTTGGTCTTCCTATTAAACATACTGTCTGCATATCTATCATCCCCTCTAAAAAGTCATTTTATCATATCATAAGATTTTTCTTTTTTCAATTAATATCAAGATACTTTCTGCCATTTAACTTGTATCTTACTAACTTTAGCATAAGTGTTGGTAACTCTTGTCGGTGAATTTAAAGCAACCCGAAAGCTAATATCAACATTACTTAAATAATAATTAGACACATCGATTACTCTTTGTGTACCATTTGTAAAGACCCCACTAAAGAAATCATCGCTACTTAGTTCCATGGCAGTTTTATTATTACTAAGTCCATAACTGACTGTAACTTCTTTAACATAATAATTACCGGGAATATCATCAGGTCTCGTTGTTCGATAAGAATAATAATTAGACCAACTATAAACATTATTTTCCTTAACTTTTATGGCTTCAACATTTCGATTAAAAAAACTCATGTCATTACTAAATGTACTCTGATTTGTTCCTGTATCGCTGATTTTTCTAGCATATTGCATATTATTTCCACAAACGCCACTAGTATTTGAATTACCATCAATATCAGTATCTTTATAACGGTAAGTAGCATAAAGTTTATTATTAGAACTCCAAATTCTAACCGTTTCATAATCCATTGACGAAGAATCTCTTGGATCCATTATACAAATAGAATTAGCGTCATAAAGTTGGCAAGTTGTGTTATGTCCATTACTATCCGTTCCAATAGAAACATCACTTTTTAAATACCCCATATTAACTAAATCCACTAAAGAAACATTATCTAAACTAACCATATTGCTACCAGCATTTTCTTTACCAATAAAATAATCATCAGCATATTCCAATGCTGCAGCCTCAATAACCTTAACCTTACTACAAAATGACTCTGTTTTTAAACTTTTACCAATTTTAGTTATCGAAGGGACTGCCACCGTAATTAAAATAGCCATTAAAACGATAACTGCTAATAGCTCAACTAAAGTAAAACCTTTTCTATTCATAAAAACCTACTCATTTGGCATTTTAGGATTAAGGCATACTACATCAACGGATACACTATCATCAATTAATACGCCACTTAGAGCATAACTATTTTTAGCATATCCATACTCTTGGCAAGTAAATCCCGGCATATCAGAGCGGGAGCGAATATTTTTGATTTCATAAACTGAACCTTTTTTAATACCTCTGCCACTGCAAACACCACCCGAGCAATAATCACTAACCCCACTACTAATTTTTACGCCATCAACATACAAATCAAAATAAAAAGGCAAATTAGAAGTTGTATTGGCTGAGTTAATAGGAGAATTAACGTCAAAACGAGAATACTCATTTGTTTTCGTATTTGCACTTTGATTATAAGTACCATATTCACTTACACTATAACTAGTACTATCTTTTTTATGGCAAATATTATTAGTAGCATCTTCCCTAGAATATAAATATCTTCCATATAACCTATTATTCTCTGAATATATCTCAACATAATTATTGTCCAGGTAGGTATTGCTTCTCTCATCTAAAACGCAATTTGTGCCAACTATACAATCTTTACTATCTTTATTTAAATAACCTTTTTCAACTAAAAAACTAAGAGGAATTCTATTAGCCACCGTAGTCTTTTCAGAAGTTGCTAAATTGCTTAAATTATCCTGCGCATAATTTTTAGCGGCTGCTTCAATACTCTCAACCTTTTTACAAAACATATTAGTTTTACTTTTTCTTACTAACGACGAAACATTTGGAATCGCAATCAAGGCTAAAATAGCCAAAATAACAATAACTGCCAATAGTTCCACCAATGTAAAACCCTTCTCTCTTCGTTCCATTATTATCACCATCTTAATTATATATTATATTTATCTTAATGAAAAGAAAAAAAAGTAATTATTTCTAACTACTTTACAATTCCATCTAAACTGAAACTCTTGGCGTCTGTTATCATAACATTAACTATTTTTCCAATTAAATCTTTAGAACCAACAACATTTACTAATTTCATTGTATCAGTATAACCATACACTTTATCAGTCCCTTTTTCACTTATTCCTTGAATTAAAACCGGAACAGTCTTATTTAAAAGCTTTTGATTATTCTCTAAAGAATACTGATTAACTAATTCATTTAAACGATGCAAACGGTCTTCCTTTTCTTTTAAAGGAGTCACATCAGGCATCTTAGCCGCAGGCGTTCCCACTCTTGGTGAGAAAATAAATGTATAAGCTCCATCATACTTACAATGATTAACGACTTCTAAAGTCTCTTCAAAATCACTTTCTGTTTCACCAGGAAAACCTACAATAATATCAGTTGAAATAGCAACACCTGGAATTTCTTTCTTCATTTTATCAAAAAGCTCTAAATACTCTTCTTTAGTGTATCTTCTTCCCATTAATTTTAAAATTTTAGAAGAACCAGATTGTAAAGGCAAATGAATATAAGGCATAATATTCGGATACTCAGCAATAACTTTAATCATCTCATCAGTAAAATCCCATGGGTGTGACGTAACAAAGCGGACTCTTGGAATATTTGTTTTAGCAACTTCGGCTAATAAACCAGCAAAACTCATTTCTCCTTCCAAATCTTTACCATAAGCATTAACATTTTGGCCTAAAAGAGTTACCTCTTGATACCCAGATTCTACTAATTTTTTAACTTCTCTAACGATTTCACAAGCTCTTCTACTTCTTTGTTTTCCTCTCGTATATGGCACAATACAATAAGTGCAGAATTTATCACAACCATACATAATATTTACCCAAGCCGTAATTTTAGAATCTCTTTTATAATCGATATTTTCATAAACATTACCTTCAATTGAATAAACCTTGATATCCTGTCTTTGATTTTTTACATCTTTAATCATCGTTGAAAGTTCATGAATATTATGCGTGCCAAAAATAATATCAACATAAGGATGCTTTGTCTTTAACTCATTAACAACCACTTCTTCTTGTGCCATACACCCGCCAATACAAACTATTAAATCTTTATTTGTAGTTGCTTTAAGATGTTTACAGCGGCCTAAATAGCCAAAAACTTTATCATGTGCATTTTCTCTAATCGCACAAGTATTCAAAACAACTATATCACTATCTTCTAACTCATCTGTCTCTGTATATCCTAAATTTTCTAAAATAGCCTTAATCTCCTCGCTATCATGAACATTCATCTGACACCCATAAGTTCTTAAAAAATATTTCTTTCCTACATATAAATTGCTTTTTTCTTCAGCATCTAAATAAATAACATCAGCTTCTTTTCTTGTTCTAATCTTTGCCTCTTGCATATCCGGTAACATAAGAATCCACTTCCTTTGCTAAAAAATTATATCAAAAAAGGCAGTCTTTTGCTACCCTTTTAAACAGATTATCAAAATTTTTCTTACTAGCCAATATCTTGTTACCTAATAAACTACTAAATTAGCCAAAACAACTATATATATAATTATATATTATTTTCAATATAATCAATAAAACCATTCTTTTTGAACTTTCAAAACAAATTCTAACTCTTAAGCCCCTTTAGAATCATTATTTTCAATTTGACTTAAAAAATTCATTAAATCCAAATTATCGTTAGAACTTAAAGGTGAATCTGTAGCCGTTGACGCACTAGAAACAGGAGTCTGTCCTTCCTTTAAAGACCCATTTAGGAAAGCATTTAAATCAATTGGAGCATTAGAGTCATTATATTCAGCCGTCACTTCATTAGCAGTCGCCGGATTAAAGATAGTTTCCTTCTTTACTTGGTCTTTTTTCTCAATTCTTTCCTTAATTTCGGCTGCATCAGACTTTTCCGGTAATACTTCCTTTTTTAACTCTTTCTTCTTAACTTCTTCTTTTTCCTTACTAACAACCGGCTCTACTTTAATAACTTTGGTACCTCTTTTAGGTTCCAATCTCTTTTCTGACTCCTTTTCTTTAGGTATTTCTTTAATACTTTCTAAATACTTAGGGGTTTCTTCTTGCTTAGTTGGCCCTAACAAATCAGCAAAAGCTTTCTTATCAGCTCTTGTTATCCCATTATCATCTTCGTCAAAAGAAATAACATCTGATGAAGTTTTAAGAGTACCTTCTTCTTTAACTCCAAAAATATCATCTGGATTAAAAATTTCACTACTTTCTGGCGATACTTTAGCTTTCCTAGATTTTACTCTTTCTTCTTCTAAAGAGCTACCACTATTTTTGCCAAAAATATCATTACCATTAAAGCCATCAGACTCATTATCACTAGACTCAGAAGAATCACCATCTTCTGCTGTCAAGGTTTTTTCTATCTCTTCTGGTACTTCAAAATAGTCCATAGTACTAAAGAAGTGATGAGGTTCTTCCTCTTTAACTTCTTCTTTATAAGTACCACTTAAAATACTATTTAAAGTTCCTTTAATATCCGTGTCAATCGTAGTATAAATAGTATTTATTTGCTTCATAATTTGATTTTTCTTAGTCATTAAAGAAGTAATATTTGTATTAACAACGTTCATTTCTTTATCAATATTATCTTGTTCTGCCATCATATGGTTATTTAAAGACTCACTATCTAGATAATCATAAACACTAACATTAATAAAACAATTTACTTTCAGATAAATGGATAAAACTTTACGATAAAGTTCATTTAATAAATATTTTAAATCTTCTTCATAATCACTTATTTCTTTAGTTACTTCTTTACTTTTTAGAGAAATATTAATCAAAGTAATATATTTATTGTTCTTAAGACTAATCTTATCTAAAGAATTAAGAAGGGGTTCAAAATACTTTCCAAAATAAGATAACCATTTATCTTTAGAAAAAGGTAAGTCAAGCAAACCATTACTTCGAACCGAAGTATACAAATACTTTTCAGCTTCACTCTTATTGATTTCTCTATTCTTATAACTTTCTAGAGTTTTCATGTATTCTTGATTTTCTCTTAATGACTCTTCAATATCTAAAAGACTCTTATCATCAAGACTAGGATTTTCTAAAGAATTTAAATTAGTTGCATAAGACTCTAAAAACTGGCGATAAGTCTTCTTTAAAGGTAGCGCTACCTTACTAATATTTTCAAAATAAGAACGATAAATTCGGCAATAATTAGCCAGTTTTATTTCTTCCTTAGTCTCCGTATAACATTTAAGAATAAAATTTCTTAATTCATTAGTATCTAAGTGCATTATCTTATAAAGTTCCATTTGCAACTTAGTAATGTCATTACTAATACCTCTTAAAGAAGTTTTTAATTTTTCAGTACAAATATAAGTGAAAGTTTCATGTTCTAAAGAGTCTTTTTTTAGTCTTAAAGACTTAATTTTGCTAATTACTTCTTCATTCAAAACTAACGCTTTATCTAAAACAGCGCTTTCAATCTCTTTGATTTCTCTGGTAATAGCTTTAACCGTTAAATCTTCCTTAGTAAAACTTCTTTCCTTTAACAAAGTATCCGTTGTAATTTCCCTGTTTTCTTTATTAGTTTCAATAGAAGCAATACGATCTTTTAAGTAACTGATTAAATGATTACGATAATCTTCTAACTTTGAAACCGAAGCTTCGCCAATCATTTTAAAGGCTAAAGTTAAGACGGCTTGTTTTTTATCGTTAAAAGCTTGAATAATTTTCTCTCTTTCACTATTATAGTCATCAATTTTACTATTAGTATCTGCTGAGTCCTTTGATAAAGAAGCAATATCCGAACTAGGAGCACCTGTCGTTTTTGCAAAACCAATCCTTTTATCAATATTATCTAAAGTAGCTTTTTCTAAGTTTATTGTAGCATCAATATCTTTAACTCTAGACATGGAAAGATAATCTAATTTAGTTCTCTTTTTAACATTTTCAATTACCGCAATTAAGTCAATGATAGTAGCATTTTTTAAATAATCTTGTATATCCTCGATGGGGGATTTTAAAATCCAGTCTGTAGTATATTCCATATGCGACTCCTTACTATCTATACTTCTTAATTATCTTATAAATAAAGAAAAAAAGCAAGGGTAATTAGCAATTTTTTATTTCCTCGCTCTTTTGGATATCTGAATCACTTATATTAATAGATGTCTTCTTCTTTGAGTTCTATATTTAGACAGGTATCTATTAACTTATCTAAGATAGTCATATTCTTACCGATTTTTTTTATGTAATCTGGACCAGCCTTAGTCTTAAGATAAGTTAATACTTTATCTAAGGTATTCTTATCTAATTCAAATATCTCTATATAATTAATTATAATATCTTCTATAAAATAGAAGCCTTTACTTTTAAGTAAGTTATATATTTCAATAAAGTTATTCTCATCTATCGACTTTAAATAATCTAAATTATAATTACTATATAAGATATCTAAATAAGTATCATTTAAGTATTTATCAAATATCATTTTCTCGTTTCTCCTTTTTCATAAGTATCTATTATAGTCTCTAAAGATATACCATATTTATCTTGGATATCAATACTACTCATACTAAATATATCTATTAGTTTACCAGCATTATCTACTAGTTTTAAGCCATTTGCTTCTAAATAGTTAATCTTACTTATTAATTCTATCTTTGATATTCTTTCAATTATTTTATCATTTATTTTTAAGTCAATATTATGTTTAATACATATTTCTTGTTTATATATTTTATCTTCTATTCCTTTATTAAATTTAAATCCTATATCTAATAAGGTTTGCATTTGGTCTATGGTTAAGTATGTACTAATAGAATATTTGCCATTTCTTAAGTTATTAATTTTTTTACCAAGTCCAATTGTTTCTACATCTTCACCATATTTATTTTTTGCTTCTTCTTTATTAGCAAAATACTCAAACTCATACTCATCATTTATTTTGGTTATTCTTACTATTTCTGCTTGCTTAATATCATTTATGTCACGGCCTGTCTTATCTTTGGTGTTTTGCATCTCTTTTAAAAGCAAGAGGTAGTCATCAAAACTTTTGGGCTCCGTTATAGGGTCTCTTTCATTTTCAAGTACAACCATTAAGCCAATATTTCTTAACCCTTCTATCTGTTCTACAGTTAAATCTTTTCCGCTACTGCTAAGTTTTCCTCTTTTAAAGTGATTAATAACTGATCCTATTCCTATTGTGTCTACATTTTCACCATATATTTCTTTAGCTTTTTCTCTATTGTCAAAATATTCAAATTCATACTCATCATTTATTTTTGTTATTCTTACTATTTCTGCTTGCTTAATATCATTTATGTCACGGCCTGTCTTATCTTTGGTGTTTTGCATCTCTTT